>NZ_JBZUBN010000001.1:3752500-4212327 GCF_058536325.1 Pseudomonas sp. C2.3V
CAGCGAGTCAGGCATTGAAACGATCTTATTGTACATAACGCCAGGCGCTTCCTGGATACCTATATAGTTGCCAAGCGACTTGGACATCTTCTTGACGCCATCCAGCCCCTCAAGCAAAGGCATGGTGAGAATGGACTGCGCCTCTTGGCCATAGGCACGCTGCAACTCGCGGCCCATTAACAAATTGAATTTCTGATCAGTTCCACCAAGCTCGACATCTGCTTTCAATGCAACCGAGTCATATCCCTGAACCAAGGGGTACAAGAACTCATGAATAGCAATGGGTTGATTAGTCGCGTACCGCTTACTGAAATCGTCACGTTCAAGCATACGTGCGACCGTGTACTGAGACGCCAAGCGGATAAAGTCAGCCGGTGTAAGCTTGTCCATCCAAGCAGAATTAAACGCCACTTCAGTCTTCGCCGGATCCAATATCTTGAATACCTGAGCTTTATAGGTTTCGGCGTTTTCAAGAACCTGGTCACGCGTCAATGGTGGACGAGTCGTGCTTTTACCACTGGGATCGCCAATCATGCCTGTGAAGTCACCAATCAGGAAAATGACCTGATGACCCAGCTCCTGGAATTGACGTAGCTTATTGATCAGAACGGTATGGCCTAAATGAAGGTCTGGAGCTGTAGGATCAAAGCCTGCTTTGATACGCAACGGAGTCCCTTTCTCAAGCTTTGTAATGAGCTCAGATTCAACCAAAAGCTCGTCAGCTCCACGCTTGATCAGCGCTAACTGTTCTTTTACTGATTTCATTAGCCAATCCCGCTTAAATTAATGGCGCAACCATACAAGATCACCTGATAAAAACAAGATTTCCAGAAACCTCTACCTATCAGGCACATATTGAAAATTATTAAGGGTTGTTCGGAACTTTATTTGATTATATTTTAGGCAGTTATTCATGCTCAAAAGCACCGCTACGTCATGACACAACCAACTCCAAAAAGCCCGTTGTATCCTAAAAGCCATATCCTGGCTGCTAGTGGGGTCGCTGCGCTTCTGAGTTTGGCTCTGCTGGTGTTTCCTTCTCGCGATGTCGAGGCAAAGAAAACGCTCGTTAATATGGATATTCAGAATAGTGCTGAGCGCATTATTCAAGAAAAGGATGACCTTCAACAGCTAAGCACTCTCTCAGAGCCTGAAGCGTCCACAACTGAAAGTCCGTTCGCCAGTATTCCTGAGTCAACCGAAACGGCTCAAGAACCCAACTCAGCTGAACCCTCTTCTACCGAAAGCCTTGCCTCAGTTGACCCTCAGTGGAAAGTCGAAACTGTTAAAAATGGCGACACGCTTTCCACATTATTCTCGGCAGCCGGTTTGTCAGCAAACGTTCTGCAAGACGTTTTAAATAGTGACAAAGAAGCCAAAGCCCTTAGCCGAATTCATATAGGCCAAAAGCTCGAATTCAAGGTATCTCAGACCGGTGACCTGCTCGGCTTCCGAAGCAAGCCAAACGCCTTGGAAACCATCACGATCTCCAAAGCTGAAAGTGGTTATGACTTTAAGCGTGAAATAGCACAGCCTGACGTTGAAAAGGCTTATGCACGCGGCGTTATTGATAGCTCTCTATTTACAGCTGGCCGGCGCGCCGGCCTGTCCCACGACATGATCATGTCACTGGCCAACGTGTTCGCCTATGATATTGACTTCGCATTGGATATACGAGAAGGCGACGAATTCGAGGTCATCTACGAAAAGAAGGTGGTCGATGGAAAGCGTGTCGGCAACGGCAACATTTTAGCGGCGCGCTTCACCAACCGCGGTAAAACCTTTACCGCGGTCCGCTATACCAGCAAGCAAGGCACTACGAATTACTACACGGCTGACGGTAGCAGCATGCGTAGGGCATTTATTCGTACCCCAGTAGAGTTTACCCGTATCAGCTCTCGTTTTTCCCTGGGTCGTTACCATCCTGTCCTGAGCAAGATTCGTGCGCATAAGGGTGTGGACTACGCAGCACCAACCGGTACGCCTATCCATGCGACAGGGGATGGCAAAGTGGTAGAAGCTGGGCGCAAGGGTGGTTACGGAAACGCTGTAGTAATTCAGCACGGACAGCGCTACAGCACTGTTTATGGACATATGAGCAAATTCGGTCAAGGCATTCGACCAGGCGTACAGGTTAAGCAAGGACAGGTTATTGGATATGTAGGCATGACAGGACTCGCAACGGGACCTCATTTGCACTATGAATTCCGCATCAATGGTACGCATGTCGATCCGCTCGGCGTAAAGCTACCTATGGCTGATCCTATCGCAAAAAATGAGGTGAAACGTTTCTTGAGCCAAAGCCAGCCTTTAATGGCCCGCATGGACCAGGAAAAGTCCACCCTTCTTGCCATGAACAAGCGTTGACAGGTATGACGCTTTATATAGGGCTAATGTCTGGTACCAGCTTGGACGGACTGGACATTGCCCTTATTGATCAAACGGCTAATAGATGCACGCTTATCGGCTCTCATTATGTGCCGATGCCATCGAGCCTCAAACATAAGCTTCTTGAACTGTGCAGTGCTGGCGACAACGAACTGGAACGTGCCGCACTGGCTGAGCAGGATTGGGTCCATTTGGCTGCTCAAGGTATTGAGCAACTCCTCAGCGAAGCGCAGCTATCGACCTCGCATATCAGAGCGATTGGTAGTCACGGGCAGACAGTCAGGCATAGTCCATCTGATGGCTACACGATTCAGATTGGCAACCCGGCACTTCTTGCAGAGCTGACAAGGATTGATGTTGTTGCAGATTTTCGTCGACGGGATGTGGCTGCTGGTGGACAAGGCGCTCCCCTCGTCCCCGCTTTTCACGCGGCCATCTTTGGAGATCCGGCGAAAGAGCGAGCCATTCTTAACATCGGTGGTTTTACTAATATTACATTGCTATCACCTAGCCACCCTATAGAGGGCTTCGACTGCGGCCCAGGTAATGTATTGATGGATGCATGGATAAATGAGCACAAAGGCGAGCCTTATGACCAGTTTGGTGCCTGGGCTGCCAGTGGCTCCATTTCATCCACGCTTCTTAATGCCTTTTTGTCTGATTCTTTTTTTGCCAAACAGGGGCCTAAAAGTACTGGGCGAGAGCTATTCAATTTAAGCTGGTTAAAACAAAAGCTCTCAGTGCTTCCTGCGATACCGGTAGCCGATGTTCAAGCAACCCTGGCCGAGCTTACCGCCATTTCTGTCTGTGATTCGCTGCGACTGGCTCAACCCACATGTGCCGAGCTATTTATCTGCGGCGGCGGTGCTCACAATGAGTTTCTGCTTAAGCGACTCTCTGCTCATTTACCAGAAACGCTCGTTACAACCACAGACGCACTTGGCGTTTCGCCAGACTGGGTAGAAGCAATGGCATTTGCCTGGCTGGCACATTGTTTTGTTGAGCGCATACCGGGTAACTGCCCGGACGTAACAGCGGCTAAGGGGCCTAGAATCTTAGGCGCGCTGTATCCTGCCTAAGCGAAAGCGCCGCGTTTAAACGCGGCGCCTCAGTAAAGCCTTCTTAGATTGAGAAAGACTGACCGCAGCCACATGTAGTTGCCGCATTAGGGTTCTTAATGACGAAACGCGAACCCTCCAGCCCCTCCTGATAATCGACTTCAGCGCCAGCCAGATACTGGAAGCTCATGGGATCGACAACCAGACTTACGCCGTCACGCTCTACAATGGTGTCGTCTTCAGCCGTATCTTCATCAAATGTAAAGCCGTACTGGAAGCCAGAACACCCTCCCCCCGTCACAAACACGCGCAGCTTAAGACGAGGGTTGCCCTCCTCATAGATTAAGTTCTTTACCTTATTGGCTGCACCGGGGGAGAACAATAAGGGAGTCGGAATGAAGGTTTCGATGGTCATGCTTGAATCTCCCGGCTTTCGCCGATACCAACTGCAATATGCAACATTATCCGCTTAACCCAGAAAAATGGTCAACTATTCTGCGACCGACCGATAATTAAAACTTAAATCGCTTATAAGGTGACGCCTGTAACACGGGCATCTACTATCTCTGGTTTTATATTGCCGGAGATACTTGATGCTCTATCTATGGATCAAAGCGTTACACATCATAGCTTTAGTCTGCTGGTTTGCCGGTCTGTTCTATTTGCCCCGACTGTTTGTCTACCACGCGCAAAGTGAAGACACCGTTAGCCGTGAGCGCTTCATTCTGATGGAGCGAAAGCTGTATCGAGGAATCATGCTGCCTTCAATGTTGGCTACGCTTGTTTTCGGCATTGTATTACTGGTCCTGAATCCAGGCTGGCTGAGTCAGGGCTGGATGCATACCAAGCTTGCACTTGTCTTTTTGCTGGTCGGCTATCACCACATGTGCGGTGCCATGCTGAAACGCTTTGCGCGAGGTGAAAACAAACACAGTCATGTATTCTACCGCTGGTTTAATGAAGCTCCTGTCCTGATCCTGATTGCGATCGTGATCCTGGTTGTCATCAAACCCTACTAAATTTCCAGACGCAGCATATCCTGACAATATGCTGCGTGCCTCTTCTATTGTGCGACAAGGAAGCTCGCCATGTCCGATACGCGTTACAAGATTACTTTTGATGGGCAATTGATCCCCGGTGTCAGTCGAGATGATGTACTGGAGAATCTTGCGAAACTTTTCAAAAGTGATACGCAGAAAATAGCCCAGCTGTTTCGCGGTCCCGTTACATTAAAAAGGGACCTTTCGGAACCTGAAGCTGATCGTTATCTGGCAGCCTTGAGACAAGCTGGCGCTCAAGCCAGGAAAGAACAGGACTTGGCCTCCATGCTTACGCTGGTTGAGGACAAAGAAACACCAGCAAAAGAAAGCACACGGTTAATGACTTGTCCAAAATGTGGACATGAGCAGACCAAGCGCGACGAATGCGAGCAGTGCGGCATTATTGTTGAAAAGTACCTGGCACGTCAGGCTGAGCTAGCGTCAGAGCCGCCCGCACCGTCAACTGCGCCAGTCATGGCCGCGTCTCCTTATGCTCCGCCTCAAGCAGACCTTTATACCCATGGCGAACATGAATACGGTACCCTGAAGGTCTTCAGCCTCAAAGGTCGAATAGGACGCCTGCGCTTTTTAGCTTGGTCGCTTGTAGCATCTGCCGCTTTTTTTGCCGCCTTTTTTGCACTACTGACAACGGTAGGGATCGCAAGGCTCATGACGTCGCATCCCTCAATCCTTACAGGGCTTGGGCTTAGTGCGCTGCTTGGTCTTGCAATGCTATTTATTAACCTGAGCATAGGTGTTCAACGCTTGCATGATTTAGGCTGGTCAGGCTGGCTCTGGCTTTTGAGCATCGTTCCGCTCATAGGAGGCCTGTTTACTTTCGTGCTGATGGTCTTACCAGGATCACGTACAGCCAATCGCTATGGTGCACCGCCTCCACCTAACAGCATAGCGGTCAAGCTTTTAGCGGGTGTCTGGCTATTTATTGTGATCGCTGTGATTCTGGCCTCCCTTGTGCGCCCTAGCTAAGGGCACCCTGCCACGCCGGAGCGGTCCAACTCCATGCCGTACTTCTGAGGGAGCATCATGCCTCGCTATGCATTAATTACTGGCGCCTCTAGTGGAATAGGCCTTGCGCTTGCTGAAGCACTGGCGCGCCGCGGTCATCCCTTGATCTTACTTGCCCGAAAGCGGGAGGCACTTGAAAGCATTGCCAGTGAACTGGCCCAGCGATTTGGCGTGGAAGTACTTTATCGCGTTTGCGATCTGTCGGAGCCGCTGCATGTGACAGGGCTTCTGCACGAGCTTGAGCAGAGCGAGAAGGTTATCGACCTGCTTGTGAACTGTGCAGGCATGGGGACTGGCGGCCCCTTTCTTTCCTCCGACTGGTCACGCGAGCAGCACCTTATTGAATTGAATGTGCTGGCCTTGACTCGCCTCTGCCATGCCCTAGGTGAGCACATGGCTCAACAGGGCGGCGGACAGATTCTCAACGTGGCTTCGACGGCCGCCTTCCAGCCCATTCCGCTTATGAGCAGCTATGCCGCCAGCAAGGCGTATGTCCTGCATTTTTCCGAAGGGCTGCGTGAAGAGCTAAAAAGCCGAGGCATTTCCGTCTCGGTGTTATGCCCCGGCCCAACGCGTACAAGCTTTTTCCGAAAAGCCGGCATGCAGACTGCCTCAATGGAGAAAGGCAAAACCATGATGGGCGCCGAGGAGGTTGCATTGATCGCCATGCATGGCCTCGCCAAGCGCAAGGCCATCATTCATTGCGGATGGCGAAACCGCCTGACGACGATGGTACCTCGTTTTTTGCCACGCTCACTTGTAAGAAAAGTTACCGCCAGAATAGGCCGCATGCTGACATCACCTTGACTTGCGTCTGTGCGCAAAAGATAACCCTCGCTACACTTCGATCTTCAAATACACAGGAGACATCCATGGACTGCCTGTTCTGTAAAATCGTGGCGGGAGAGATTCCAGCCCGCAAGCTTTATGAGGACGATCATGTCATTGCCTTCCATGACATATCGCCTCAGGCCCCCGTTCATTTTCTTGTCATTCCCAAGAAGCATATCGCCACGCTTCATGACCTGAGCGAAACCGATGACAAGACGCTAGCAGGTCATATCCTGCTTACGGCACAACGCCTGGCCCAGGAACAAGGTTGCGATGAAGGCTTCCGGGTGGTCATGAACTGTAATCCAATGGGTGGACAAACGGTTTACCACATCCATATGCATGTACTTGGCCAACGGCAAATGACGTGGCCGCCGGGTTAAGCGTTCCTTTACCCTCCCCTGATTTGAACCTGGAGACTGGAATGGCTAACGATCGTCACTATTCCCCTGCAGATCACCTGTTCATGCAGGTTGATGCTGCATTAAAAACACTACTGCCCTTCAATGGACACCCTAATAGGGCCTCTCCTGCGCTGAGTCATTCGGAAGCCGAGCTGGATGAGCCCAGCACCCGGCACGTGGCTGGACTGATGCGCATCAACCACACCGGAGAAGTGTGCGCACAAGCGCTCTATCAGGGACAGGCCTTGACAGCCAAGCTGCCTGAAGTTCGAAGCGCCATGGAAGAAGCCGCTGACGAGGAAATTGATCACCTCGCCTGGTGCGAACAGCGAATTAAAGAGTTGGGAAGCCATACCAGCGTACTTAATCCCTTGTTCTATGGCCTATCATTTAGCATCGGCGCGACTGCTGGCCTGATCAGCGATCGTCTCAGCCTTGGCTTTGTCGCCGCGACAGAAGAGCAAGTCTGTAAGCATCTTGATGAGCACCTGATGCAACTTCCTTCGGAAGACAAGCGCTCCCGAGCGATTCTTGAGCAGATGCGCATTGACGAGGAGCAACATGCGGATCATGCCCTGGATGCAGGCGGGCTACGCTTCGCTACGCCTATCAAACTTGGCATGACGCTTCTTTCAAAGGTCATGACCAAAAGCACATACCGCATTTAAGACAACAAAAAGGGCGCTCAAAGCGCCCTTTTAATTTCAACCTGCTGCTTAACGAGGCAGGTTACGACCAGAAAATATCTCACGCATCTCATGCTTGAGGCGTTGCGTTACCTGCTCACGCTGCTCACGCGAAAGATTCTGAGTAGCATCACCAAACAGGTAATTTTCTAGCTCGAACTCTTTCAATAGCATCTTGGTGTGGAACAGATTGTCCTGATAGACGTTTACATCCGTCATCTGATAGGCCGAACGCGTGTCTTCAGACAGGTAGTTCTGGATGGAATTGATCTCATGATCGATAAAGTGCTTGCGTCCTTCCACATCGCGGGTAAAACCACGAACGCGATAATCGACAGTCACAATATCCGAATCAAACTGATGAATCAGATAATTCAATGCCTTTAGCGGTGAGATGACGCCACAGGTAGACACATCGATATCGACACGGAATGTGGCGATGCCGTCAACTGGATGAATTTCCGGGTAGGTATGAACCGTAATATGGCTTTTATCCAGATGCCCTAGAATTGTTTCGCGTAGCGGACCGGGTGATTCCTCGATCTGGCTTTCGGTAGGCTCAACAGGCTGCTCCGAAATGAGAATGGTCACGCTGGCGCCCTGAGGGTCATAATCCTGGCGAGCGATATTCAGAATATTGGCACCGATGATATCCACGACGTCTGTCAGGATCTGAGTCAGACGCTCGGCGTCATACTCTTCATCAATGTACTGTACATAGGCTTGCTGATCTTCTGACGTCTCTGCATAGCAGATGTCATAGATATTGAAGCTCAAGGTCTTCGTCAGGTTGTTGAAACCATGGAGCCTGAGTTTACTTTTCACCGTAGGGAACTCCCATAGGTACGGTCTCTGACCGTGGTCGTGAATGCCCGTCATCTGCATAAAGCGCAGGTGCGTAGGGCCGTTTCATACCTCTTCGCATTGGCGATTGTGGCTGTGCTTGTCGGGCCTTGCCCTGAAAAGGGGCGCATTATGCAGAGCCTGAGGGCTATCCGCCAGAGGTTGCGCCCGAAAGACGATGAATTGATGACAGTCAGGGCTTAATTAAGCTCTATGATCTCGTATCCGTGCGAAATCTCGACGCCCGCACGCTCCAGCATGATGGAAGCTGAACAATACTTTTCTGCAGATAGCTCAATGGCGCGCTTGACCTGCGCTTCCTTCAGGTCACGGCCCTTGACCACAAAGCGGATGTGTATCTTGGTAAATACCTTGGGTTCGGATTCAGCCCGCTCAGCCTCAAGAAAGGCCTCACAGTTCTCTACAGCCTGGCGAGATTTCTTTAAGATACTCATCACATCAAAGCTGGTGCAGCCACCCAAGCCGATTAGCAGAGCCTCCATTGGGCGGACGCCCAGGTTACGACCGCCATGATCAGGAGGGCCATCCATGACAACCACATGGCCACTGCCCGACTCGCCCAGAAACATGGCCTCACCGGCCCATTGAATTCGTGCTTTCACCATGAGACTCCACAGCAAGTAAAAAAATAGAGTACCACAGCCCCATAAATGTGATGGAATGCCATCAAACTGCCATTAAACTGTTAGTCACGTCGCACACTTCACAAGTCGTGATCTGCAGAGTAAAAATTCACTTTAATTTAGTGGCAAACTTGCCGATATGTTCAAATCCCTGTAGACAAGGCTTGTCTCAACTTCAGGAACCAGCATGGCCGCTATTATTCCTCCTGCAAAACTTCAACATCTCGATAAACTGCTCGCGCATTGCTCGCGTCGCCGCTATACCGCCAAGACGACTATCATTTATGCGGGTGATAACAGTGAAAGCCTGTTCTTCATCCTCAAAGGGTCGGTAACGATTCTGATTGAGGACGACGAAGGTCGCGAAATGATCATCGCCTATTTGAATGCGGGCGACTTTTTCGGCGAGATGGGGCTATTTGCCAAGGAAGGAAGCGAACCCGAACGCAGCGCCTGGGTTCGTGCACGCACGGAGTGCGAGGTTGCCGAGATCAGCTACAGCCAGTTCAGAGAACTGAGCCAGCAAGATCCCGACATGCTCTTCTCGCTGGGCCGCCAGATGGCCGAGCGTCTGCGCCAGACTACGCGTAAGGTAGGTGATCTTGCCTTCCTGGACGTGACTGGTCGTGTCGCTCGTACGCTGCTTGACTTGTGCAAACAGCCCGACGCCATGACGCATCCGGACGGTATGCAGATCAAAATCACGCGCCAAGAAATTGGCCGCATCGTTGGATGCTCACGTGAAATGGTCGGTCGCGTACTCAAGTCTCTGGAAGAACAGGGCCTTGTCCATGTGAAAGGCAAGACGATGGTTGTGTTTGGTACTCGCTAAACACACCATGCTCTGACAAAAAAGCCGGCTCGCGCCGGCTTTTTTATTAATCACTCTACGTCGAGAGAGGAGATCCCCGTGCGTCTTTCAGGAAAGAACAGCCGGTGCAGCTCGTGTCCGGGATCCTCTGCACGCATGAATGCTTCACCTACTAAAAAGGCATGCACATCGCTGACTTGCATCAGCTCAACGTCAGCCCTGTTCAGAATGCCACTCTCGGTTACCACCAGACGTTCTCGTGGAATAGACGGCAAAAGGTCCAGTGTTGTTTCCAAGCTCACTTCAAATGTATGCAGGTTACGGTTATTGATACCGATCAGCGGCGTATCGAGCGTTTTCAGCGCTCGCTCCAACTCATTTGCATCGTGAACTTCAACAAGCACATCGAGGCCAACCGACTTTGCCGTAGCGGCTAGCTCTGCCATCAAGGTATCGTCCAGGGCGGACACGATGAGAAGAATGCAATCAGCACCAATCACACGGGCTTCAACGACCTGATATGGATCGATCATGAAGTCTTTACGAATGATAGGTAACGAGCAGGCTGCCCGGGCTTCCTTCAAATAGGCATCGCTGCCCTGAAAGAAATCGATATCCGTCAGGACCGAAAGACAGGTCGCGCCGCCTGCTTCATAGCTTCGTGCAATATCTGCCGGTACGAACTCCTCACGTAGGACACCCTTACTGGGCGAGGCCTTCTTGACCTCAGCAATGACCGCTGGTTCTCTGCGTGCCACGCGATCTATCAGGGCCTGGGCAAATCCCCTTGGTGATTCAGAGGCCTGCGCCAAGGCCTCCAGATCGGCCAGTGGAAGCGCTGACTTACGCTGTGCTACTTCTTCAGCTTTGCGGGCCAGGATTTTTTGCAGAACGGTAGGTACGCTCACGCTTGATTCTCCACTTTGTATACCGCTGTAAAGCTGGCCAACTCATCCATTTTTTCCCGGGCAAGGCCGCTGTACAACGCGTCATGCGCCAGATTGACACCTTCTTGCAAACTTGAAGCTAGATCAGCTGCATACAATGCGGCTCCCGCATTAAGCACAATCATGTCAGCGGCCTTTTGCCCAGCCTCGGTTTTCCGACGCCCCAGGGCATCCCGGATCAGACTTAATGAAGCCTCCGGGCTGTCGACTGTAAGCCCGATCAAGCTCTGACTCTTGATACCAACATCCTCCGGAAGGACTTCATACTCTTGAATTTGTCCATCCTTGAGTTCAGCAACACGTGTAGGCGCCGCCAGGCTGAACTCGTCAAGCCCATCCCTGGAGTGAACAACCAGCACATGCTTGCTGCCTAGCCGCTGCAGCACTTCGGCAAGGGGACGGCACAGTGCAGGCGTGAATACCCCTACTACTTGATGCAAGACACCGGCTGGACTGGTCAACGGACCTAGCATGTTGAATAACGTACGCAGCCCCAGAGACTTTCGAGGGCCTGCAGCATGGCGCATCGCACTGTGGTGCGATTGGGCAAACATAAAGCCTACCCCTATCTCGTTAACGCAACGGGCTATTTGTTCGGGCGTCAGGTTGAGATAAATCCCCGCCGCTTCAAGCAGGTCGGCACTGCCGCTTTTACCTGAAACAGCACGGTTGCCGTGCTTGGCTACTTTTCCCCCAGCAGCCGCGACAACAAAGACAGAAGCCGATGATACGTTGAAGATATTGGCCCCATCCCCTCCTGTTCCCACAATGTCCACAACGTGCTCAAGGCTGGGCAATTCAACCTTGGTAGCCAGCTCGCGCATCACGCTTACGGCACCACAGATTTCATCGATGGTTTCGCTCTTGATACGCATGCCCATGAGAAAAGCGCCGATCTGGGCATCATCACATTGCCCGGTCATGATCTGGCGCATGACGTCCTGCATTTCGCTTGTGGTCAGGTCGAGTTGACTGACGATTTTGCCGAGCGCTTCCTTGATATCCATGACTAGCGTGCGCCTCCGGTCTGCTTGAGGAAATTGGCCAGCAGGTCATGACCGTATTCGGTAAGAATCGACTCGGGGTGAAACTGGACACCTTCCAGCATGTACTCGCGGTGACGGAGCCCCATGATTTCATCCATGGTTCCATCTTCGTGTTGAGTCCAGGCAGTAATTTCCAGACAGTCCGGCAGCGTTTCTCGTTTCACCACAAGCGAATGGTAGCGCGTGACCGTAAAGGGGTTGGGCAATCCGGCAAATACACCCTCACCCTTGTGATAAACCAGGCTCGTTTTGCCATGCATCGGCTCACGCGCTCTGACCACCTCACCTCCAAATGCCTGCCCCAGGCTCTGATGACCAAGGCACACACCCAAAGTAGGCACTTTGCCTGCGAAATGTTTCAGCAGTTCGAGCGAGACGCCTGCCTCATTCGGTGTGCAGGGGCCTGGGGAAACGACAATGCGCTCCGGCGCCAGCGCATCGATTTCGTTTACGGTCGTTTCATCGTTGCGTACGACTTTTACGTCTGCCCCTAACTCGCCCAGGTATTGCACGAGGTTATAGGTGAAGGAGTCGTAGTTATCCAGCATCAGTAACATGGTAGCGCTCCTTCAGGTACGCGAAGTCGTAGAAGTTTGTTCAGCCAGTGCAACCGCGCGGAACATCGCACGACGTTTATTGATCGTTTCTTCCCATTCCGCAGCAGGTTGAGAGTCTGCAACGATGCCCCCACCGGCCTGAACATGAAGCTCACCGTTTTTGATGACGGCAGTACGAATCGCGATGGCAGTATCCATATTGCCATTCCAGGCCAGATATCCTACGGCACCGCCGTAGACACCTCGCTTGACAGGCTCCAGCTCGTCGATGATTTCCATGGCGCGGATCTTCGGCGCGCCGGACAGCGTACCTGCCGGCAGGATGGCACGCAGGGCATCCATGGCATTGAGACCGTCCTTGAGCTGGCCGGTCACGTTGGACACGATGTGCATGACATTGGAATAACGCTCGATCACCATTTTTTCGGTCAGCTTGACCGAGCCGGTCGACGATACGCGGCCAACATCATTACGACCTAGATCGATCAGCATCAGATGCTCGGCAATTTCCTTTTCATCACTGAGCAGATCTTTTTCGAGTTCAAGATCCTGCTCCTCAGACGCTCCTCGTGGACGCGTTCCGGCGATAGGTCTAACCGTTACCAGCCCTTCCTCTACTCGAACAAGGACTTCCGGCGAACTGCCTACGACATGGAAATCACCGAAGTTGAAGAAGTACATGTAGGGCGTTGGGTTGAAGCAGCGTAGCGCGCGATAGAGGTCGATGGGGGCGGCCTTGAAATCGATGGACATCCGCTGGGAAGGCACGACCTGCATGCAGTCCCCAGCCAGGATATAGTCCTTGATCTTGACAACCGCCTGTTCGTAATCCGCTTGAGTAAAGCTGGCTCGAAACTTGGGCTCCTGCGCCTGAGGTGCACTGAAATCGAGCCCACGGCGCGGCATAATAGGCTGACGCAGGCGCTCCAGTAATTCATCCAGGCGCGCTTTGCCTTGGTCGTAGGCATTTTCATCGGCCGGGTCGACCAGCACGATGGCATGCATCTTGGTAGATAGATTATCGAACACCACGACAGCATCAGATACCATCAGCAGGATATCGGGATTGCCCAGCGGGTCAGGATTGGGGCAGGCACCCAGGCGCTTTTCAACGTAGCGGACACAGTCGTAGCCGAAATAGCCGACCAAGCCACCATTGAAGCGCGGAAGGTTAGGCAGTGTGGGCACGCGATAGCGCTGCTGGAATGCTTCGACAAACGCTAGCGGGTCTTCGACCTCAACGGTTTCGACGACCTCATCGCCCTCATGAATCGTGGCCTGGTGGCCATAGACTCGCAGTACGGTGCGACTGGGCAGCCCGATAATGGAGTAGCGACCCCATTTTTCACCACCTTGGACAGACTCAAGCAGGTACGTATTGGTGGTATCGGCCAACTTGAGATAAAGCGACAGCGGCGTGTCGAAATCAGCCAGGGTTTCGAATGTCAGGGGAATACGGTTATAGCCGGCAGCGGCCAAATGCAGGAATTCTTCGCGGGTCATGATCAGCCTCGTGGAGGGTAAAGGTCAGGTGCAAAACGCGCCGGGCATGCCGGCCAGGAATGAGTCAGGCGCGCCAGCGCCAACGCGCCAGGGCCTTGATGACCTTCATCCACAGTTTGCAGGTGACCACCACGATTCGATCTCTTCGCCGGGTAGATAGGAATACGGCCACACTAGCTCAGGCAACTCGCTGAATCAACCTCTTTGCCATAGCGAGTGTGGCATTTTATCGCTAAGCCAGTAACTGCCTAAGGTCGTCCAGTAGCCAGTCAGGTGACTCATCAGCTATGGGCTGACCATGATTGTAGCCATAGGTCATCGCGACGCAGCGCACTCCGGCAGCCCGTGCGGCGCGGATATCGTTACGTGAGTCGCCAATGAACAGGGCGTCGTCAGGCTTGGCACCCGCCTTGCCCATGACATAGAGAAGCCCGGCAGGATCAGGCTTTTGTTGAGGTAACGTATCCCCTCCTACGATCCATGAGAAAAAATCGCCCAACTGCATGTCATCCAGAAGTGGGCCAACAAAGCGCTCCGGCTTGTTGGTAATGACGGCCATCGCAATCCCTTTGGCCTTGAGCGTCGCCAGCGCTTCCTGAACGCCGGGGTACACGACCGTGAGCTCGTGGCTGCCCCCATAAAGAGACATGAAAAGGCTCAGTGCCTCATCTGCCTCAGCCTCCGTGATGTGGCTGTGCTCCATCTGATCCGCCAAGGCACGACGAACCAGCACACGGGCTCCATTGCCAATCCACAGCCTGACCTTATCCAGCCCTGCAGGGGGTCGACCTAGCGTTTCAAGCATGGCATCAACCGCTGCGGCCAGATCTGGGGCTGAATCGAGAAGCGTGCCGTCCAGATCAAACATGATCAGCCGTGGCTGCTCTCCATCAAACAAGGTTTCCAGCACGCCTTGACTCATACCGCACGTGCCTTGGCCAGCTCATTACGCATGGTCTTGATGACCTCTGCATAATCCGGCGCATTAAAGATGGCGGAGCCCGCAACAAACGTATCGGCACCGGCACGTGCGATTTCACCGATGTTGGAAACGTTGACGCCGCCATCAATTTCCAGACGAATCGGCAGGCCGGAGGCATCAATCAGCTCACGTGCCTCGCGCAGCTTGTCGAGTGTTTTCGGAATGAACTTCTGGCCACCAAAGCCCGGATTCACACTCATCAGCAACACCATGTCGATCTTGTCCATGACATATTTCAGGCAGTCCAGGGACGTCGCCGGGTTAAAGACCAGCCCTGCTTTACAACCACCTGCCTTAATGAGCTGCAGTGAGCGGTCGATATGCTCTGAGGCCTCGGGGTGAAAGGTGATGAACGAGGCGCCCGCCTCGATGAAATCACCGATAATACGATCCACTGGCTTGACCATCAGATGCACATCGATAGGCGCCGTCACGCCATACTTGCGTAGCGCCGAACAGACCATGGGGCCAATCGTGAGATTGGGCACATAGTGGTTGTCCATAACATCGAAATGGACGATATCGGCGCCCGCTGCGAGCACCTTGTCTACATCTTCACCCAGACGGGCAAAGTCAGCGGAGAGGATCGACGGAGCGATAGCATAAGGTTGCATGGAAAAGCCTCAAGGCAAGTCAGCGGAAAGCGGCATTGTACCCAATGCAGCGGCTGGGCATTCATGCATTAGAGAGCTGACAACCGGCATTTCTCCCCGCTGCTGTCTTGCACAGCACATCTTGCAGGGCACACTTGCCGCTTGTGGCGGTCAGTGCAAGTAGATGCCTCTTATTTGCGTGCCGCGGTAGACATCGCCCATGACAGCATGACCAAAGGTGATTAGTCTTCCGCCCATTCTGGACAGGACGAAGTGCACTTCATGTTTAGCCGACCCGGTGTGTTCAACAAGACCCTGCTGCTGATTGCTCTTGGCATGGCCAACAATGCCTCTGCCGAAGAAGCTACTACCCCGCCAGCCCCTGCTGCCGAACGAGCAGCTCCGATTGGACGCAGTCAGGATACTGCGCAGGCGCTGGAGCGCACGCTCCCCAAAAGCGAGCAGCAGACCCTGACGGCGGACAACGAGCAATTCCTGGCGTTATGGAAACCTGCCAATACTGCCCAGCCTCAGGGAACGATCGTCCTGATACCGGGCGATGGCGAGTCCGCTGACTGGCCCAACACCATCAGCCCACTCAGGCAAAAATTGCCCGACGAAGGTTGGCAGACACTTAGTCTGACCCTGCCCGACCCGCAAAACCAGGCTCCACTGCCGCGTAACGCCAATGGGGCGACTTCTGCTCCTGCCGATGCCGATGCATCCACTGCAGAGGGTGCGTCCCCCACACCCGTAGAAGGTGTGACCGGCACCGCACCAACACCTGAAACCCAAGCTGAAATAGGTAGTGGCGAACCCGCACAGGCAGGCAAGGCACCCTCGGATGCCAAAGCATTGCAGGATGCCTATGCGGAGGGCGTCATGGCTAGACTGGCGGCCGGAATCGACTTTGCGCTACAGCGAGGCTCCAAGCAGGTGATTCTGCTCGGTCACGGTACCGGAGCCTATTGGGCAGCTCGCTACCTCGCTGAACGAGAGCCCAGCGAGCTTCATCACTTGATTATCATTGATGGCAAGGCACCGGTTAATTCGGGCTCAAATCTGGATGCGATCGTGCCCAAGCTCAAGGTAGCAACAGGCGACTTCTATCATAACCAGTCTTCGATCGCTCAAGCCTCAGCCCAGCAGCGCCGCCAGGCTGCCAAGCGGGAACAGGCCAGCGATTACACCCAGGTTGCCCTAAAGACGATTCCCGGCGACCCCTCCGATGAGCAGGAACAGTTGTATCGTCGTGTGCGAGGCTGGCTTAGCACACACATAGCGGCAGGCGGCGGAGAGCAGCCTGCGCCCTAACGAAAGCCATGCCGTTCTTTGATAAGCCGATAGGCTGCGTGCAAGGCAGCGGTTTTTTCCGCTGCCTCCTGAACCACATATTTATTGGCGCCGGCACCTTGAACCTTGTCGGGATGATGCCTGCTGAGCAATCGCCGATAGGCTTGCTTGATACTTTTGCTATCGCTGCTCTCGCTTACCCCTAGCAGCGCCAAGGCCTCTTTATAGCCATTGTTTGCCCGCGGCTTCTTCGCTGACCGCATGGGCTGCAGTTCATCTACTCGCGTTTGTGAGAGCCCGGCCCACAATCCCCATTGCCGGATCAGGTCCCGCTCACCAGGCCGGACGCTGCCGTTCACCCATACCATTCGCCAACAGGCACGAATGATAATTTCAGCCTGACTTTCCGCTGCAGCCAGCCGGGTACGAGCCGAGCGAACTGCCGTTTTACCCTGATTGAACGCAGCGATTGCACGGCGGCGGCCCTCAACGTCCAAACCCAATCGCTTAATTTCACCTTCAGCCTGGCGAATATGTGCCGTCGACACTTGCCCCCCTGCCTTGGCCAGATGGCCGAGCAGTTCAAACAAGAGCTGATGCTCAAAACCAACCTGCCCCAGCCGCAGGCGCAGCGCAGACCAGGAGGTGAGTCCCAGCTTACGCTCGGCCGCATGCCCTAACATTGCACCCAGCAATGCCCCAGAAAGATCGGCTGCCGCCCAGCCGGTAAGCGCCCCGGACAGCGTTAAAGGCCATGGCCAGAACACTAGGCGCTCGCCTCGATCAGTTGCTCGACTTCTGCCAGCCGCTCATGGGTTCCTACATCGACCCAACGACCGGTATGCAGCGTCCCGCTGACGCGCCCCTCTGCAATGGCTGCGCGCAGTACAGGCGCCAACTTGAAGGCGCCTGCCTCGCAGGTGCGAAATAGATCGGGATGCAGTATTGCAATACCGCTGTAGGTAAACCTGTCGCAAGCCTCGCCAGCTTCAACCACGCGTCCATTACTCAAAAAGAAATCCCCTTCAGGGTGGTGAAGAGGGTTATCGACCAAAATCAGATGCGCTAAATCGCCGGCGGTCAGCTGTAACGGCCGATAGTCGTAATCCGTCCAGATATCGCCATTAGCCACCAAGAAAGGCTCTTTGCCTAACAGAGGAAGCGCCTTGAAGATGCCGCCGCCGGTTTCCAGCGGCTCACCTTCAGACGAATACACGATGCTGACGCCTAACCGCGAGCCATCTTGCAGGTAGTCTTCTATCTGCTGCCCCATCCACGCATGGTTGATGACGAAATCGTTGAAGCCAGCCGTTTTCAAAGCCCGAATCTGATATTCGATCAACGGCACTCCGCATGCTTTAACCAAAGGCTTCGGGGTATGCAAGGTAAGCGGGCGAAGCCGCTCCCCACGCCCTGCTGCAAGAATCATAGCTTTCATATGGTAGAGGCCTCCCGAAGCTCGGCGAGCAAGGCCCTCAAAGGCGCGAGTTCAGGGCGCCGCGCGATAACCGCCTCTATATAGGCGAAGAAACGCGGCACGTCAGCCAAATACTTGGGCTTGCCGTCTCGATGGCAAATGCGCGCAAAGATCCCGATGACCTTGAGGTGTCGTTGTACGCCCATCAGGTCGCTGGCTCGGTAAAAATCTTCAAAATCCTCGCCAACCGGCAAGCCTTGCTGCCGGGCACGGGTCCAGTAAGTTTCGAGCCACCCTCTGACACGCTCCTCCGGCCAACTCAGGAAGGCATCCTTGAAAAGGCAGGTCACGTCATAGGTAATCGGGCCGTATACCGCATCCTGAAAATCCAGGACACCCGGATTTGGCATACTGGCCATCAAGTTGCGCGGCATGTAATCGCGATGTACCAAGACGCGCGGCTGCGCCAGTGCGCTGTCAATCAGCAGCTCACAGACCGACTCCCACGCGTCCTGTTGCGCCGCATCGAAGCGATGATCAAGAACGTAGCGGACATACCAGTCAGGAAATAGCTGTAGCTCACGTGCCAACAGGGCGCGGTTGTACTCTGGCAGACGACCTTCCGTCGGAAGAACCTGATAGGTCAATAACGCACTCAAAGCGTCATTAAAAAGCGCGTCGGCATTATTGGATGTCAGGACGTCAAGGTATGTTTGCCGCCCTAGATCATCCAGCAGTAAAAAGCCCTGTTCTATATCCTGAGCCAGGATTTCCGGCACATGCACACCGGCCTTGGCCAGTAGCGCGGCCACATGCACAAACGGCCGGCAGTCTTCCTGTGGAGGTGGTGCATCCATAACGATCAGGGTACGGCCGTCACATTCCCAGCGAAAATAACGACGAAAACTTGCATCGCTACTGGCGGGGGTCAGCTCGCCTTCTCCAGGCGCTCCCCAGCCTTTTTTATTGAACAATTCAGGCAGACACGCGTCCAGCCACTGACAGAGTTGGGTAAAGCGAACATCTTCAGACATTTATAACGGTTTCCCTCGGCCCTAGCCGTTGCGCAGGTCATGCTTTATTATCCGATATCTTTTTGAGCCCATCGAGAGGCCTGCGGTCCGTTTCCGGGCCGATGGCGCGCAGGATAACTTTAAGGATGGCCGTGAAATCCCCCGCGTTTCGCAGAAAGTTTCCCTTGCTGGTTACTGGCAGTCTGCTGGCTTTTCAGCCGCTGACCTCCGTTCTTGCTGCCCCGGCAGCCCAGCAGTTCAACTGCGCTCCTTCCGCCACAGGCGGCTGGGCGTGTAATACTACCGAGGCCACGAGTAATGTGCCTCCCCGCCCAGCTCATACAGAGTCGGCTGTCAGTGCAGGCGATGGCCCGCAGAACGCAGCCGCCCGCGAGCCGGAGAAGACGCTGGTCACCGAGAGCGAAGGCCGAGGCCTTGCTTCCCGAAGCGCGGACTATAGCCATCTGGATTGGGTGCCGCGTGAAAAGCTGACCCCTGCGCAGCTGGCGGAAACAGGCCCCTACTGCTCGGGCGCCTATGTCGAGCCACAGCGCCCCGGCATGAATGACAAAACGCCGATGAGCGAATCGCCGACGTACGTCACCGCCAAGGTGTCTCGCTATCAGGAAGAGACTCAAACCGCCACCCTCGCAGGTGATGTAATCCTGCGGCAAGGTCATATGCAGGTCGAGGCGAATGAGGCCAACCTGCATCGAACTGAAAACCGGGGCGAGCTGAACGGTAACGTCAAGTTCCGTGACAATGGCATGCTCGTGGTGGGCGACAATGCTCAAGTGCAACTCGACAACGGCGCCGTTCAGGTGGATAACGCCGAATACGTTGTGCACCAGAACCGCATTCGGGGCAGCGCGCTGTATGTCAAGCGCGGCGAAGACGCCATTATCCGTCTGAAAGACGGTACCTATACAACATGCGAGCCGGGCAGCAACTCATGGACCGTCAAGGGCAACAACGTCACGTTGAACCCGGCGACCGGCCTGGGCTATGCCACTAACGCGACCTTGCGCGTCAAGGACTTTCCAGTCCTCTATACACCGTTCATTTATTTCCCGATCGACAATCGTCGTCAGTCAGGCTTCCTGCCGCCGACTATTGCCTCGTCGAGCGATAACGGTCTGACCGTCGTAACGCCCTATTACTTCAACCTGGCGCCCAATTACGACGCGACTCTGTACCCACGCTACATGGCCAAGCGCGGCCTGATGATGGAAGGTGAGTTCCGTTATCTGACGCATAGCAGCGAAGGTCAGATCAGCGCGGCGTACCTGAACGATCAGGAAAATGATCATGAAGGCATGCCGGAAGCAACGGACAGGCGCTGGCTGTACGGTTGGAAAAACCGCACAGGCCTGGACTCGCGTTGGCTGGCAGAAATCGATTACACCAAGATTAGTGATCCGTATTACTTCCAGGATCTGGATACCGACCTAGGCATCAGCAAACCCACCTACGTCAACCAGCAGGGCCAACTGACATACCGTGGCGACACTTACACGGCTCGCCTGAACGCTCAGGCCTACCAGCTGGCTACGGTATCCGACGTGACACCATATAACCGCCTACCTCAAGTCACGCTGGATGGACGCTTGCCTTACAACCCAGGCGGCTTGCAATTTACCTATGGTACCGAGTTTGTTCGCTTCGAGCGCAGCTTAGATGATGATGAATATCCTGTATTTAATGATAATGACGAGCAAATCGGTACTAGGCGACGCCCAGATGTAAACCTGTTTGGTTTGACGCGGGCTGAAGGTGATCGTATCCATGCTGAGCCTGGTATTTCTTTACCTATGAATGCCAGCTGGGGCTATCTGACGCCATCTGTTCGGTATGCTTACACCCGTTACGACTTGGACCTTGACGCCCAAGGCAAAAGCGATTTGAACTCTCCATTATCAGCTGGGCGCCGGCAATTTTCTGGCTCCAGCCTACAAAGCTTTAATGACAGCCCAAGCCGCTCCGTCCCGATCATAAGCATCGATAGTGGTCTTTATTTTGATCGTGAGTCCAATCTGTTTGGTGAGGGTGGCAAGCAAACCTTGGAGCCTCGAGCCAAATACTTGTACGTTCCGTACAAGGATCAGGACGACATCCCAGTATTTGATACCAGCGAGTACACCTTCAGCTATGATTACCTGTGGCGTGACAATCGCTTTACCGGTAAGGACCGGATTGGCGATGCCAATCAGTTAGCACTGGGCGCAACCTCTCGATTCATTGAGCCAAGTGGATTCGAACGAGCCAATGTCAGCTTTGGCCAGCTGTTCTATTTCCGCGATCGCCGCGTACAGCTGCCAGGTTTGACGGAAGATGATATTGCTTACGCCCGCAGCCTTGGCCAGGACGTCGACAATCCTCAGGCTGACTCCTGGCGCTCGCCTTATGCATTGGCCGGTATGTACCGCTTTAATCGCGACTGGCGCGTCAATGGTGAATTCAATTGGGATCCGACCATTAACCACACGGACTCTGGCAGCGTAATGTTCCATTACCAGCCGGAAAACGATCCTCGGAAGATCGTCAACGCAGGCTATCGCTACCGCAATAACACCCGTGTCTATGATCCTAATTTAGGCCGTTTTGCTTACAGTAGCGATGATTACAAAATCAATCAGCATGATTTCTCCGTGATCTGGCCGATCGTTCCGCAATGGTCCGCTATTGCCCGCTGGCAATTCGACTATAACAAGAGCCGTACGCTCGAGGCCTTTGGCGGCTTCGAATATGACAACTGCTGTTGGAAGCTGCGTCTGATCAACCGCTACTGGGTCGATACGGATGATGATGCTTTCTACAGCTCACAAACGTCCAAGTCTGACCGCGGCGTCTTCCTGCAGATCGTCCTGAAAGGGCTCGGCAACGTCTTCGGTGGCAAGACCGAAGGCTTCCTGGATAAAGGCATTCAAGGCTATCGTGAACGTGAAGACCAAGCTATGTAACGCCATGCGCCCACTTGCTTTAGGTGTGGCGCTGACTATCAGCTCAATGGCCCATGCTGCCGTGGTACCGCTGGACCGAGTGGTTGCCATCGTAGACAACGATGTGGTGATGGAGAGTCAGCTCAGACAGCGCCTGACCGAGGTGAAGCAGAACATTGCCAAGCGGGGCGGCGAAGTACCGCCCGACAGTGCTGTAGAAAATCAGGTACTGGAACGGCTGATTCTGGAAGACATACAGCTGCAGATCGCTGAACGTAGCGGCATTCGTATCTCGGAAGACGAGCTAAACCAGGCGGTTGCCACAATCGCTCAGCGCAACGGACTGAGCGTGGCTCAGTTTCGTCAGGCGCTGGCTCAGGATGGCCTGACCTATGACGATGTTCGCGACCAGGTACGTCGTGAGTTAACTATCAGTCGCGTACGGCAGCGTCAGGTGGCCCAGCGCATCCAAATCAGTCAGCAGGAAGTGCAGAACTTCCTGAACTCCGATTTGGGCCGCATCCAGCTATCAGAAGAATACCGCCTGGCCAATATTCTGATTCCTGTCGCGGATAGCGCTTCTTCCAGTGAAATCCAGGCTGCTGGCCAAAAGGCCATGCAGATCTATAACAAGGCTCGTCAGGGTGCTGACTTTGGCGAGCTTGCCATTGCCAACTCGGCTGGCGATAACGCCTTGGATGGCGGTGAGATAGGCTGGCGGAAAGCCGCCCAGCTTCCACCTCCCTTCGATCAGATGATCAGCTCGATGAAGCCAGGTGACGTCACTGAGCCTGCTCGTGTACCAGGCGGTATTATCATCCTCAAGGTTGAGGACAAGCGTGGCGGCGAAAGCTCGGTGGTTGACGAAGTTCATGTTCGCCATATCCTGCTAAAGCCAAACGAAATTCGCAGTGACGAGGAGACACGTCGTCTAGCGGAACGCCTGCGTGAGCGCATCGAGGGTGGTGAAGACTTTGCCGAACTGGCCAAGAGCTTTTCGGAAGATCCCGGTTCGGCACTTAACGGTGGCGACCTGAACTGGATCAACCCGGAGTCTCTGGTACCTGAGTTCCGCGAGGTCATGAACAGCACCTCTGCAGGCCAGCTGTCTCAGCCTTTCCGTACGCAATATGGCTGGCACATTCTGGAAGTCCTGGGTCGTCGTGCTACGGACAACAGCGAGCAGGTTCGTCAACAGCAAGCCCTCAACCTTCTGCGTAACCGCAAGTACGATCAGGAGCTGCAGCTGTGGCTGCGCCAGATCCGCGACGAGGCTTACGTGGAAATCAAAAAGTGACAGGGCCAAAGCGCTTTGCTTTGACGCCCGGGGAGCCAGCAGGCATTGGTCCGGACCTTTGCCTGCTGCTTGCCCAGCATCCTCAGCCCTACCCTCTTATTGCTATTGCCAGCCAGTCTCTACTGGCCGAGCGAGCCCAGCAGCTCGGCCTCTCAATTTCCCTTATCAGCGTTACGCCATCTGACTGGCCTGTGCAGCCCACTAACGCCGGGGCGCTTTATGTATGGGACACACCACTAGGCGCACCCGTGGTGGCTGGCCAATTGAGCCCTGCCAATGGTCACTATGTTCTGGAAACCCTGACTCGGGCCGCGCAGGGCTGCCTCAATGGCCACTTTGCCGGCATGATTACCGCACCGGTTCACAAGGGCGTGATCAATGAAGCAGGCGTTGCGTTCTCCGGACATACCGAATTTCTTGCCGACCTGACCCATACTCCGCAGGTTGTCATGATGCTGGCAACGAGGGGCCTGCGCGTAGCGCTTGTCACTACGCACTTGCCCTTACGTGAAGTGGCGGACGCCATCACTGGCGAGCGTGTCCAGGGTGTAGCACGGATACTTCAGGCCGACCTGCAAGAGAAATTCGGTATTCCGAAGCCGCGAATTCTGGTCTGTGGCCTCAATCCCCACGCCGGCGAAGGCGGACACCTGGGCCGGGAAGAGATCGAGATCATCGAGCCTGCACTTGAGCAGTTGCGTGAAGAAGGTCTTGAACTGATAGGCCCTTTGCCAGCTGATACACTATTCACACCCAAATACCTCGATCACTGCGACGCCGTGCTCGCCATGTATCACGACCAGGGCCTGCCTGTGCTCAAGCACAAAGGCTTTGGTGCCGCGGTCAATATTACCTTAGGCCTACCGATCATTCGTACATCGGTCGACCATGGTACTGCCCTAGATCTGGCTGGAACGGGCCAAGTCGATACCGGCAGCCTGAGCGTTGCCCTGGAGACGGCCTATCAAATGGCCGAAACACATATCAATGACTGAGCTTTATCAACACAAGGCGCGCAAGCGTTTTGGACAGAATTTTCTTCATGATGCCGGCGTCATCCACCGCATTCTGCGCGCCATCAATGGAAAGGCAGGTGAACATCTGCTGGAAATCGGCCCTGGCCAAGGAGCGCTCACGGAAGGACTGCTGTCCAGTGGCGCAACGCTAGATGTCATAGAACTTGACCAGGATCTTATCCCCCTGCTCAAGCTAAAGTTTGGCCTGAACCCTCAGTTCATCCTCCATCAGGGTGATGCCCTCAAGTTCAATTTTGCCGAACTGGTTAGTGGCGAGAAGCTGCGTGTCGTGGGCAACCTGCCCTACAACATTTCCACTCCATTGATCTTCCATCTTTTGGACCATGCAGACGTTATCTCCGACATGCACTTCATGCTGCAGAAGGAAGTCGTCGAGCGGCTGGCAGCAGAGCCAGGCGGCGGCGATTGGGGACGTCTGTCAATCATGGTTCAATACCATTGCCGCGTTGAGCACCTGTTCAATGTAGGCCCTGGTGCATTCAATCCTCCACCCAAGGTGGATTCGGCCATTGTGCGCCTTGTTCCACATACCGAACGTCCGTATACCGCTAAAAATCCAAAGATGCTTGAGCGAGTCGTACGTGAAGCGTTCAATCAGCGCCGCAAGACTCTGCGCAATACACTCAAGAGTCTCATGAACAGTGATGCCATCGAGGCTGCCGGCGTTGAGCCGGGTCTACGCCCCGAGCAACTCGATATCGCAGCCTTTGTCCGCTTGGCCAATGCCTTGGCAGATCAGCCACAGAGCAACTAAGGTCATCTGAATAACCTGAATATTTAAGAGGTCAGCCTCAGTGTCCGACCCACGCTATTCCATTAAAGTGGCTGTTTCCACACGCTACCTGCCGGAGCAGTCTCAGGAGGCGCAGAATCGCTTCGCCTTCGCCTATGACGTCACCATTACCAATGAGGGCAGCCTGCCGGCACAGCTGCATGCACGCCACTGGATCATTACCGATGGCAATGGTCGGACCCAGGAGGTGCGCGGTGCTGGCGTGGTAGGCGAACAGCCTGTACTCGCACCAGGAGCAACGCACCAATACAGCAGCGGTACGGTGCTCGAAACCCGCGTAGGCAGTATGCGTGGCAGTTATCAGATGGAGGCCAGTGACGGCCATACCTTCGATGCCGTTATTGCGCCCTTCCGCCTCGCTGTTCCAGGTTCCTTACACTGATGACGCTTTATGCCGTTGGCGACTTGCAAGGTTGCCTTGACCCGCTCAAGTGCCTGCTCGAAGAAGTAGACTTCGATCCTGCGCAGGACCGTCTCTGGCTGGTTGGTGACCTGGTCAACCGTGGCCCGCAATCACTGGAAACGCTGCGTTTCCTGTATGACATGCGGGAATCCATCGTCACCGTACTGGGCAACCATGACCTTCATCTTCTGGCGGTTTCGCTCCATCCCGAACGCATGAAGAAAAGCGATACGCTGCGCAAGATCCTCAAGGCGTCAGACTGCGACGAGCTGCTCTCCTGGCTTCGCCAGCAGCCGCTTCTTCATTACGATGAGCCGCGCGATACGATTCTGGTTCATGCTGGTCTGCCGCCGCAGTGGACGCTGGAGAAGGCACTCTCCCTGGCCAAGGAAGTAGAAACTGTTCTGCGGGATGATGAGCACTTTCCACAGTTCATAGACGGTATGTACGGCAATGAGCCGGCACTCTGGGAGGAGAGCCTGGAGGGTGCTACTCGCTGGCGCGTTATTACCAACTACCTGACGCGCATGCGTTTCTGCGCACCGGACGGCACGCTGGAGCTGAAAACCAAGGAAGCCTCCGGCAGTGCGCCTGACGGCTATGCCCCCTGGTTCAGCCATCCTGGTCGTCTGACGCGTCAGCATCGGCTGATCTTTGGCCATTGGGCGGCACTCGAAGGCCGCTGCGATGAGCCGGGCGTGTTTGCGCTGGATACCGGCTGTGTCTGGGGCAACAAAATGACCTTAATGAATGTCGATACCGGCGAGTGCCACAGTTGCGCCTGCCAGGAAGGAGGCTAAAGATGAGCGAGTTTCACTGCATTGATCCTGAACAGGCGCTGGAGCTGCGCCAGCGTGGCGCAACAGTTGTGGATATCCGCGACCCTCATAGCTACGCCACCCTGCATATTGCGGGCTCTCAGCGGATCGATAACCAGACCCTGCCCGACTTCATGGCCCAGGCCGATATGGATCAGCCGCTGGTTGTCGTGTGCTATCACGGTCATTCAAGCCAGAGCGCTGCCGCCTTTTTTTCCCAGCAGGGCTTCAGTGAAGTCTACAGCCTAGATGGCGGCTTCGAAGTCTGGCGAAGCGTATATCCCGACGAGACGGAAAGCGGCTCGTTTTGATTGATCCTTCAAGTGCTTAGCACACGCTTTTGACGATCCCGTTACACATAAGTCCAAAGAGGGGCTTCCACATCTCCATAATCGGACTATTCTTGGATTAGGCCTTCCCATTCAGGGAGCCGGATTTCCGGCGGGCCATCGGTACGACCATTAGGTGTTCGGGGGAATTCCAAACGGTTGCTCCGTCGACTGTTGCTGTTTTCCGTGCACGCGTACGACCGATCCCAGCCGGCTCGAGGGTATCCAGCGAGGAGACGTCATGAGCATTTTCAGTCACTTCCAGGGGCGTTTCGAAGCGACTCGTCAGGAAGAATATTCCCTTCAGGAATATCTTGAGATCTGCAAGAAGGACCGTACTGCCTATGCCAGTGCCGCTGAGCGCATGCTCATGGCTATTGGTGAACCGGAGCTGGTAGATACCGCCAGCGACCCGCGCCTTTCGCGCATCTTTTCCAACAAGGTGATCCGTCGTTACCCTGCTTTTGCAGACTTCCACGGGATGGAAGATTGCATCGAGCAGATCGTTTCGTATTTTCGGCACGCAGCCCAAGGCCTCGAAGAGAAAAAGCAAATTCTTTATCTCCTGGGTCCTGTAGGGGGCGGTAAATCGTCATTGGCGGAAAAGCTCAAGCAGCTGATCGAGCGTATTCCGTTCTATGCCATCAAGGACTCTCCGGTCTTTGAATCTCCGCTGGGCCTATTCAATCCTGATGAAGATGGCCAGATTCTTGAAGAGGACTATGGCATTCCTCGCCACTATCTGCGTAGCATCATGTCGCCTTGGGCAGCCAAGCGATTGCAGGAGTTCGGCGGAGATATCAGCAAGTTCCGTGTTGTAAAGCTGCACCCCTCCATCCTCAACCAGATCGCTATCGCCAAGACCGAGCCAGGCGATGAGAACAACCAGGACATTTCCGCGCTTGTCGGCAAGGTCGACATTCGTAAGCTTGAGGAATATCCGCAAAACGATGCAGACGCCTATAGCTACTCAGGCGCTTTATGCCGAGCCAACCAAGGCTTGATGGAATTTGTGGAAATGTTCAAGGCACCTATCAAGGTGCTGCACCCACTCCTGACCGCGACTCAGGAAGGCAACTACAACAGTACCGAAGGTCTGGGTGCCCTGCCCTACAGCGGGATCATCCTGGCTCACTCTAACGAATCAGAATGGCATACCTTCCGTAACAATAAGAATAACGAGGCCTTCATCGACCGTATCTACATCGTCAAGGTCCCGTATTGCCTGCGTGTTTCGGATGAAATGAAGATCTACGATAAGCTCCTCATTAACAGCTCTCTATCCAAGGCTCATTGCGCGCCCGATACGCTCAAAATGTTGGCGCAGTTTTCTGTACTTTCACGCCTGAAAGAGCCTGAAAACTCGAATATCTACTCCAAGATGCGAGTGTACGACGGTGAAAACCTGAAGGACACCGACCCCAAGGCCAAATCGATTCAGGAGTATCGCGACACAGCAGGTGTCGATGAAGGCATGAACGGTTTGTCGACCCGTTTTGCCTTTAAGATTCTTTCACGTGTCTTCAACTTCGATGCCAACGAGATTGCAGCCAACCCTGTTCATTTGCTGTATGTGCTTGAGCAGCAGATCGAGCAGGAGCAGTTTCCGGCAGAAGTCCGCGAGCGCTACATGCGCTTTATCAAGGAATACTTGGCACCTCGTTATGTCGAGTTCATCGGCAAA
The DNA here is from genome assembly GCF_058536325.1 of Pseudomonas sp. C2.3V. Taxonomy (NCBI): domain Bacteria; kingdom Pseudomonadati; phylum Pseudomonadota; class Gammaproteobacteria; order Pseudomonadales; family Pseudomonadaceae; genus Pseudomonas; species Pseudomonas sp. C2.3V. The sequence goes on from NZ_JBZUBN010000001.1 coordinate 3,780,883, forward strand.
GAGATTCAAACCGCCTACCTTGAATCGTACAGCGAATACGGACAGAACATTTTTGACCGCTACGTGTTGTACGCCGATTTCTGGATTCAGGATCAGGAATACCGTGACCCGGAAACAGGTGAAATTCTCAATCGCGCGGCGCTGAACGAGGAGCTGGAGAAGATCGAGAAGCCGGCAGGCATCAGCAACCCGAAAGACTTCCGCAACGAGATCGTCAACTTTGTGCTGCGCGCGCGTGCCAATAACAATGGCAAGAATCCCAGCTGGCTTTCTTACGAGAAGCTGCGCACGGTCATCGAGAAGAAGATGTTCTCGAACACCGAGGATCTCCTGCCGGTTATCAGCTTCAACGCCAAGGCAAGCAAGGAGGACCAACAAAAACACAACGACTTCGTGACTCGCATGGTCGAGCGTGGCTATACCGAGAAGCAAGTGCGGTTGCTGTCCGAGTGGTATCTGCGGGTACGGAAATCGCAGTAAAGAACGCAGTCGTATCGTCACAGGCAGAGGCGGCGTGACCGTGCTCTGCCGTGACCTGTCCGGCGGTAGGCAAATCGCAATATGCCAAGCCTATCGTAGGACCGCGGACTGCTCCATTTCCGAGCCCGGAGGGCGTCTATGAGTTATGTCATCGACCGGCGTTTGAATGGCAAGAATAAGAGCACGGTAAACCGTACACGTTTTCTGCGGCGTTACCGCGAGCACATCAAGAAGGCGGTCGAAGAGGCCGTGAGCCGCCGTTCCATTACCGATATGGAGCATGGCGAGCAAATCAGTATTCCCGGCCGCGACATTGATGAGCCCGTGCTGCATCACGGTCGTGGCGGCAAGCAAACGACCGTTCATCCCGGTAACAAGGAGTTTTCTTCAGGAGACCGCATTCCGCGCCCCCAAGGAGGCGGTGGTGGCGGCGCAGGCCAAGGCAAGGCCAGCAACAGTGGCGAAGGCATGGATGACTTCGTGTTCCAGATTACCCAAGACGAATTTCTCGACTTCATGTTCGAGGATCTTGAACTGCCGAATCTGGTGAAAAAACAGCTGACCGGCAGCGACACGTTCAAGACAGTACGTGCTGGTATCAGCAGCGAAGGGAACCCGTCGCGCATCAATATCATCCGGACTTTACGCTCCGCTCATGCCCGGCGAATTGCTCTGTCGGGCGGGAGCCGCAACAAGCTGCGCGAAGTTAAGGCAGAGCTTGCACGCCTGCGTGTCGAGGAGCCGGACAACATCACTGATATCCAGGCGCTCGAAGCCGAGATTGTGCGTCTGCGCGCCCGGATCGATAAGGTCCCGTTCCTGGATACCTTTGACCTCAAGTACAACCTGTTGAGCAAACAGCCTACGCCAAGTTCAAAGGCAGTGATGTTCTGTCTGATGGACGTTTCCGGCTCGATGACCCAGGCGACCAAGGACATCGCCAAGCGCTTTTTCATCCTGCTCTATCTGTTTCTCAAGCGTAATTACGAGCGAATCGATGTGGTGTTCATTCGCCACCACACCAGCGCACGTGAAGTGGATGAAGAAGAGTTTTTCTATTCCCGTGAAACGGGCGGCACGATTGTGTCCAGTGCATTGAAGCTCATGCAGGAAATCATGGCGGAGCGGTACCCCATCAACGAGTGGAACCTGTATGCCGCGCAGGCTTCGGACGGTGATAACTGGAACGACGACTCGCCTATCTGCAAGGATATCCTGGTCCGCCAGATACTGCCGTTCATGCAGTACTACACCTATGTAGAGATCACGCCACGGGAACATCAGGCCTTGTGGTACGAATACGAACAGGTGCGCGGGGCGTTTCCCGAGTCCTTTTCGCAACAGCAGATCGTATCGGCTGCCGATATTTACCCGGTGTTTCGTGAACTGTTCCAGCGGAGGCTTGTGTCATGAAGCGTCAGCCTATTTCCACCGGCTCGGAATGGACATTCGAGCTCGTACAGGCCTACGACCGGGAAATCGGTCGTATCGCTAAGCGCTATGCCCTGGATACCTATCCCAACCAAATTGAAATCATCACAGCCGAGCAGATGATGGACGCCTACGCGTCCGTTGGGATGCCCATCGGCTATAACCACTGGTCCTACGGCAAGCACTTCCTGCATACCGAAAAACATTACAAGCGCGGGCAGATGGGCTTGGCCTATGAAATCGTGATCAATTCGGATCCTTGCATCGCCTATCTGATGGAGGAAAACACCATCACGATGCAGGCCCTCGTAATTGCCCACGCCTGTTATGGGCATAACAGCTTCTTCAAGGGCAATTACTTGTTCCGGACCTGGACAGACGCCAGCTCCATCATCGATTACTTGGTGTTCGCCAAGCAGTACATCACGCAATGCGAAGAACGCCATGGCATTGATGCGGTAGAGGACCTCCTCGATTCCTGCCATGCACTGATGAATTATGGCGTGGATCGCTACAAGCGGCCCTATCCCATTTCCGCTGAAGAGGAGCGCCGTCGGCAAAAGGAGCGTGAGGAGCTCCTGCAGCGACAGGTAAACGATCTCTGGCGCACCATCCCCAAGATGGGTGACAAGGATAAACACGAAGAGGATGCGCGCTTCCCCTCTGAGCCTCAGGAAAATATTCTTTATTTCCTTGAGAAACATGCCCCGTTGCTAGAGCCCTGGCAGCGTGAAGTTATCCGGATCGTGCGCAAGATCGCTCAGTACTTCTATCCGCAGCGGCAAACGCAGGTAATGAATGAAGGCTGGGCAACCTTCTGGCATTACACCTTGCTCAACGATCTCTACGATGAAGGCCTCGTAACCGATGGCTTCATGTTCGAGTTCCTGCAGTCTCACTCAGGCGTGATCTACCAGCCAAGCTTCGACAGCCCCTATTACAGCGGCATCAACCCTTACACCTTGGGCTTTTCCATGTTCCGCGATATTCGTCGGATCTGTGAGAATCCCACCGAAGAAGACAAGCGCTGGTTCCCGGATATCGCAGGCAGCGACTGGCTCTCTACCGTTACGTTCGCGATGAAGAGCTTCAAGGACGAAAGCTTTATCCTTCAGTTTCTGTCGCCCAAGGTTATCCGGGATCTCAAGCTGTTCAGCATTCTGGACGATGATCACCGTGATGAGCTGGAAGTCGCGGCAATTCATGATGATCGGGGTTATCGCCTGATCCGTGAGCAGCTGGCAGCCCAGTACAACCTGGGCAATCGTGAGCCTAATATCCAGATCTGGAATATCAACCGTCGCGGTGATCGCTCGCTCACGTTGCGGCACACCCAGCATGATCGCAAACCCCTGGGCGATTCTACCGAAGAGGTACTCAAGCACTTGCATCGCTTATGGGGCTTTGACATTCACCTTGAAACCGCTCAGGGCGATCAGATCGTCAGCACCCAGCACGTTCCGCCCCGGAACGGCCACCGGGACCTTGACCCTCGGCGTACCGACATCGCCATCTCGCCCATCTAAACCCAAGGCCTCCTGTGAGGCCTTGTTTCTTTACATCCTTTTTGGCGTTTACCTACTTCATCGTTATCCTGCTGCCTTCAGGAGGTGAAGCATGCAGATATACAAGGTGGGTGGCGCGGTCCGGGATCGATTGCTAGGACAGCCCGTTACGGAAGTCGATTGGGTTGTTGTCGGAGGTACCGCTGAAGAGCTTACCGCTCAGGGTTTTCGCCCCGTCGGTGCGGACTTTCCCGTCTTCCTTCATCCCAAGACCGGTGAGGAATACGCCTTGGCGCGCACTGAACGTAAAAGCGGTCGTGGCTATGGCGGCTTCACCTTTTTTGCAGACCCGGACGTCACCCTGGAAGACGATCTCATCCGCCGCGATCTGACTATCAACGCAATGGCAGAAGACGAAGCGGGCCACGTGATAGATCCCTATGGCGGCCTGAAGGATCTACACGCACGTCTGCTGCGCCATGTGTCCCCAGCGTTCATGGAGGACCCATTGCGGGTGCTGCGCGTAGCTCGTTTTGCAGCCCGCTATGCTCCGCTTGGGTTCAATGTCGCTCCGGAGACCCTTGAGCTGATGCAGCGCATGGCGACCAGCGGTGAACTGGACGCCCTGACACCCGAGCGCATGTGGAAAGAAATCTCCCGGGCGCTGATGGAGTCAAGGCCGGATGTTTTCATTCAGACCCTGCATGTCTGTGGTGCGCTGGCTGTACTGATACCCGAGATCGACTCCCTGCTCAAAGCCGATGCCGATCCGTCTACCAGCCATACCTTGCGGGTACTGCGCCAATGCGCCAGTCATAAGCAACCCCTTCCCATACGCTGGTCATGTCTACTCATGCAGGTGAAGAGCGATCAACACGAGCCAAACCAGGTTACCGACACGATCGAAGCCATCAATAACCGCTTCAAGTTGCCGCGTGACTGCAGTGAGCTGGCGTTATTGGTCAGCCAGTATCACCCGCACGTCCAGCGTGCAGCCGAGCTGAGCTCAACAGCGCTTCTGGCGCTATTCCAGTGCTTCGACCTGTTCCGTCGGCCGGCTCGCTTCGAGGAGTTCCTTCAAGCCTGTGAAATGGACCACTATGACGCAGCACTCCCCTATACGCAGGCAAATTACATGCGCTCGGTTGCGCAGGCTGCACGCGCAGTAACAGTACAACCTTTACTGGAGAAAGGACTTAAAGGCGCCGAACTTGGGGAGGCTTTGAAGCAGTCGCGCCTCGAGGCCATCGAGGCGTATTGCCGTGACTATTCAGCTGGAAAGGCCTGACACAGCGTGGCTGGCGTCAATGCCTGTCCACGCCATGTAAACGGTACCGGCCATAAACGCTGGACCTTGGGCATCGCAGCCCAAAGAGAAGCGTAATCACGGCCATCGACAGGATGCCTGACTGTGGCGGCTAATAACGAGAGCGGCCAAAGCACGAAGGCATTCTTGAGAATTTCTGCCCGCGGCAGAATCAGCCCATCCAGGTTTCCTACGAGATCGCCATAGGTCAGAATGTCGATATCAAGCGGCAAACCGGTACGATCTGCCGCGTATCGGCCATTATCAGCCTCGATGTGCTTTAAGCGAACACTCAAGTCAGCCAGGGACAATTCTGTCTGGGCCTTGACGACCATGTTGAAGAACGGCTCGCTCTTGATACCCACGGCCTCGCTTTCAAAAACGGGAGAACATGCCAGCTCTCCGCATAAGGCGGACAAGGCCTCCAGTGCCGCCGTCAGATGCTGCTCACGCGCGGTATTGCTGCCAAGGCCCAGGTATACCGTGGTCAGAGACATCCGCGCTCGATCTCCACACCAACCCCTGCCGCCGTCGGTACGGCACCCGGCTTGGTAATCTTCAGCCGCAACCCGGGCAATTGAAACTCCTGCATCAAGAGACTGGCCAGACGCTCGGCAAACGTCTCGACCAACTGGAAGCTCGACTGCTGGGCGAACGCTGTAATACGTTCTGCCACCGCGGCGTAATTCAACGTCTTGTCCAGTTCATCGCTCTCGGCGGAAGGACGAATGTCCCAAGCCATGGTGACATCCAGACGCAAGCATTGACGAATTTCGCGCTCCCAGTCATACACACCAATAACGGTGTCAACTTCCAGTCCCTCGATGAATACCTTGTCCACGACCCTCTCCAGCGCCCATATGCGCATTATTTGAAAAGCCCAGCCACCGTATCGCGGTCAGACGAAGATTCCCATTAGAATCTGAAGGGACTGCCCCTCCGGGAACATCATCATGGTTTGGTTGCTGGCCACTTTTGCCTACCTGCTCGGCTCCGTATCGTTTGCCGTCCTGCTCAGCCGCGCCTTTGGCCTTAACGATCCCAGAACCAGTGGATCAGGCAATCCCGGTGCAACCAACATGTTTCGTCTTGGTGGCAAGCGCCTTGCCATCCTGACATTACTAGGCGACCTGAGCAAAAGCCTCGTCTCTATTCTCCTGGCACGTACCCTGGGCCTGTCAGAGGTCGAGCAGGCCTGGATCGGTCTGGCAGCAGTACTGGGCCATGTCTATCCGCTCTACTTTCAGTTTCGCGGCGGCAAAGGCGTCGCCACAGCGGCCGGTATGCTGCTAGGCCTGTATCCCTGGGCTGCATTGCTGGCGGCTGGCATCTGGGGAATCGTCTTCGCAATGACCCGTATCAGCTCCCTGGCTGCACTGGCCGCCACGTTGCTGTGCCTGCCGCTTATCGCCTGGCAACAACATGCCGCGTTATTGCCTCTGCTCGCGCTGACCATCCTTATCGTGCTTCGCCACCGTGCCAATCTCAAAGCCTTGCTGGCAGGACGAGAACGTCACTTCTAGAGAGCGTGACAGCTTTTGTCCCAAAAGATTTGCCAGACCACGCCCTTGACGTTACTCAGACCGCCGGCAACTGCTCCATTGGCCAACGCGCCTGCACCTGAATGGCGGGACCATCCTGCTGACCGGCCAGCAGACGCTGGCAACCGGCATACGCAATCATGGCGCCGTTGTCCGTACAGAAACGTGGGCGGGCATAAAAGACATGCCCACGTAGCTCCTTGAGCATGGTCTCCAACGAAGTTCTCAGCGCAGTATTGGCGCTGACACCGCCAGCAATTACCAGAGACTTGAGGCCTGTTTGCTTAAGGGCACGCTTGCACTTGATCGTCAGCGTCTCGACGACCGCACGCTGAAAGGCCAAGGCGATATCGCAACGCGTCTGCTCACTGTTATCCCCTGCCGCCTCGCATTGCTGCCAAGTGTTGAGAGCAAAAGTCTTTAAACCGCTGAAGCTGAAATCCAGACCAGGCCGGTCTGTCATCGGACGCGGAAAGACAAAGCGATCAGGATTGCCATTGAGCGCAAGTCGAGCAATCTCCGGCCCGCCTGGATAACCGAGCCCCAGGAGCTTGGCAGTCTTGTCAAAGGCTTCCCCCGCAGCATCGTCTACCGACTCGCCCAGAAGCTGATAACGGCCGATACCGTCCACCCGTACAAGCTGCGTATGGCCACCAGACACCAACAAGGCGACGAACGGAAATTCCGGCGGCTGCTCCTCCAGCATGGGCGCCAACAAATGGCCTTCCATGTGATGAACCCCCAACGCCGGAACACCCCATGCCAGACTCAGCGCCTGGGCAAAGGAGGCGCCTACCAGCAGCGCACCGACCAGGCCCGGACCGGCCGTATAGGCAATGGCATCGACATCGGCCGGCTTGCTGCCTGCCTCAGCCAATACCTGATTAATAAGAGGAAGCATTCGTTTTACATGGTCACGGGAGGCCAATTCAGGCACTACCCCACCATAAACACGATGCAAATCGATTTGACTGAATAGCGCATCGGACAAAAGTCCACGTTCGCTGTCAAAGAGTGCGACACCTGTTTCGTCGCAGGACGTTTCGAGTCCCAGAACACGCATGGGCAGATGGCCTTCGGCCTGACGATGAATGAAGGAAGGCATGATAATCCCACCCATTTGCTCAGACCAGTGCTTTCGTCCGGAAGCTTTGCATTTACCCCGGCGAAGCGTTACTATCCGCAACCCTTAAAAACCGACGCTTTACATGGCCAAGGCCTCAAGCGTTGAATCAACCCCCGGTAAAACATTGAAGGTACGACCTGGATGCCCGCCGTCAAAGTCAAAGAAAACGAACCCTTCGACGTAGCCCTGCGTCGTTTCAAGCGCTCTTGCGAAAAAGCCGGTGTTCTGGCTGAAGTTCGCAGCCGCGAGTTCTACGAGAAGCCTACTTCCGAGCGTAAGCGCAAGGCAGCTGCTGCTGTTAAGCGTCATGCCAAGAAAGTGCAGCGCGAACAGCGCCGCCGCGAGCGTCTGTACTGATCAGACGCCTGCAAGGCTAACGGCTCCGCCCGACCACTGGTCGGGCTGAACGTATGTGATCTGCTAATCCGCACCACCTGTCAAGCATGTCCCATGCCTGGCGCATTCCTTTTGAACATCCTTTCGCAACGTGCGTTAGTATGCTCAAGTTTCGATAGTCGAATTTATAATTCAACCAAGCGACCTGCGCATGGAAGCAACCGTTTTTCATCGCGTATGCTAATGGCCCTCCCTGAGCCGAATGCACCATGGCCGGATTGATCCCCCAGAGCTTTATCGACGACCTGCTCAACCGCACCGACATTGTCGAAGTGGTAGGGTCACGCATCAAGCTAAAAAAAACCGGCAAGAATTTTAGTGCGCTCTGTCCTTTTCATAACGAAAAGAGCCCTTCGTTCAGCGTAAGTCCAGACAAGCAGTTCTATTACTGCTTCGGCTGCGGCGCAGGCGGAAATGCCCTCGGCTTTGTCATGGACCATGACAATCTGGAGTTTCCCGAAGCTGTTGAAGAGCTGGCCAGAAAAGCCGGTCTTGACGTTCCCCGGGAAGAAAGCACCAGTGGCGGCCCACGCAAGCCGCGGCAGATGGTGGACTCTCCGCTGTATGCGCTGCTGGCCGATGCAGCCACGTTCTATCGTCAGTTGCTCAAGAGTCACCCCCAGCGTAAAGCCGCAGTGGATTACCTGAAGAAACGCGGCCTGACCGGCGAGATCGCGCGTGATTATGGCCTGGGATTCGCACCGCCTGGCTGGGACAATCTGCTCAAGCATCTGGCAGGTGACGAGCTTCAGCAAAAAGCCATGATCGAGGCCGGCCTGCTGATCGAAAATACTGAAAACGGCAAACGCTACGATCGCTTCCGTGATCGGGTCATTTTTCCGATCAAGGACAGCCGTGGACGCGTTATCGCGTTTGGCGGTCGGGTACTGGGCGATGAGAAACCCAAGTACCTGAACTCTCCGGAAACGCCTGTTTTCCATAAGGGTCAAGAGCTGTACGGGCTGTTCGAGGCTCGCCGAGCCAACCGCGATCTTGACGAGATCATTGTCGTGGAAGGCTATATGGACGTGATTGCCCTGGCGCAGCAAGGCATACGAAATGCTGTTGCCACCCTGGGTACGTCTACTAGCGAGGAGCACATCAAGCGCTTGTTTCGTCTGGTGCCTCAAATTCTGTTCTGCTTTGATGGCGACAAGGCCGGTCGTAGCGCAGCATGGCGCGCGCTGGAATCAGCGCTCCCCACCCTACAGGACGGTCGCAAGATCCGCTTTCTCTTTCTTCCCGAAGGCGAAGATCCAGATTCTCTCGTCAGATCAGAGGGCCCGGACGCGTTTCAGGCACGTTTCGTCCAGCAGGCGCTGCCACTGGCCGAGTATTTCTTCCAGCAACTGGCAGCCGAGGCTGACCCGTCTACTCTGGAGGGAAAGGCGCACCTGGCGACATTGGCCATACCGCTGATTGAAAAGGTTCCGGGAAATAACCTGAAAGCGCTCATGCGCCTGCGCCTGACCGAGCTGACCGGGCTCAACAACGAGTCGCTCAATCAGTTTGCCAGCGCACCAGCCGCGACACCACGGCCTACGGACGAGCCTTACTACGAGCAGGATGCCTACTACGACAGCGGCTATGACTCACCTGCGCCTGCTGCGCCCTACCCGAGCACTCGCACAGGCAAGCCCTCGTATGGCGGGAAAAACGGGTTCCGCGGCAAGAAGTCGTTCGGCTTCAAAGGTGACCCTGCCATGCGTGCCCCACGCGAGCCGGTAAAGGTTGAACCGCCTACGCTTGCCGCATTACGCAGCCTGGTACACCGCCCTTCGCTGGCCTTGCAGGTTCAGGATGCAAAGAACATTGCCGAAGAAAATGACCAGTACGCACAGCTTCTTGTTGCCCTGGTTGATGCCTTGCAGAAGAAGCCCGAACAGAGCACGTTGCAGCTGCTGGCACGCTGGCACGGCACTGAACAAGGCAAACTATTACGTGTTTTAGCCGAAAAAGAGTGGTTGATTTCAGGTGATAACCTTGAACAACAGTTTTTCGACACCATTACTAGGCTTGCAGCAAGCCAGCGTGAACGCAGCCTTGAACAGCTGCTCCGCAAGGCGCGCCAAAGCGAACTCAGCATTGAAGAGAAGGACCGTCTGCGCGAGCTTCTTAGCCGCCCAGCTGTGCCATCAACCTGATTCTGGCAAGAAAGCCGCCTGATCGGCTATAATACTCAGCTTATTTTTGCCCGCCTATGCCTTCGTGGAAGGGTGTTTATGTCCGGAAAAGCGCAACAGCAATCTCGTCTTAAAGAGTTGATCGCCCGCGGTCGCGAGCAGGGTTACCTGACGTACTCGGAAGTCAACGATCACCTGCCGGAGGATATCTCCGATCCAGAACAGGTGGAAGACATCATCCGCATGATCAACGACATGGGGATCAACGTATTCGAAACAGCTCCGGATGCGGATACCCTACTGCTCGCAGAAGCGGATACCGATGAAGCCGCCGCTGAAGAAGCCGCCGCCGCACTGGCAGCAGTTGAAAGCGATGTTGGTCGTACCACCGACCCCGTGCGCATGTACATGCGTGAGATGGGTACCGTTGAACTCTTGACCCGTGAAGGCGAAATCGAAATCGCCAAGCGTATCGAGGAAGGTATCCGTGAAGTCATGAGCGCTATCGCTCACTTCCCGGGCTCGGTTGAATACATTCTCAGCGAATATGATCGGGTTACGTCCGAAGGCGGTCGCCTGTCTGACGTTCTCAGCGGCTACATCGATCCCGATGACGGCACGCTGCCTGAGAGCGAAAGCGATGACATTCCTGTGCCCAAGGCCAAGGATGCCGCTGCAGCCCAGAGCGACGACGAAGAAGAAAGCGAGAGCGATGATTCCGAGGAAGAGACCGAAAGCGGTCCGGACCCGGAAGAAGCTCGTCAGCGCTTCGCAGCCGTAGCCGAACAACTGGAGAAAACCCAAAAGGCGCTCCAGAAGCATGGCCGTAGCAGCGATCAGGCCATTGAAGAGCTGGTGGCCCTGGCCACGCTGTTCATGCCGATCAAGCTGGTACCCAAGCAGTACGAGATACTGGTAGGCCGCGTTCGCGAGTCGCTGGATCGTGTTCGTGCCCAGGAACGCGCCATCATGCAGCTGTGTGTACGTGATGCACGTATGCCCCGTGCTGATTTCCTGCGTTCGTTCCCGAGCAACGAAACCAACCTTGAGTGGGTAGACAAGGTTCTCAAGAACAAGCCCAAGTATGCCGAAGCGATTGAGCGCCTGCGTCCTGATATCCAGCGCAACCAGGAAAAGCTGATTGCCCTGCAAAAGGAGCTTGATCTGACAGTTGCCGAGATCAAGGAGATCAACCGCAACATGTCCATCGGCGAAGCCAAGGCTCGTCGGGCGAAAAAAGAGATGGTTGAGGCCAACCTGCGTCTCGTGATTTCGATCGCCAAGAAGTACACAAACCGTGGTTTGCAGTTCCTTGATCTGATCCAGGAAGGCAATATCGGCCTGATGAAGGCGGTAGACAAGTTCGAATACCGCCGCGGCTACAAGTTCTCCACCTATGCGACCTGGTGGATTCGTCAGGCGATTACCCGCTCCATTGCGGACCAGGCACGGACCATCCGTATTCCGGTTCACATGATCGAGACGATCAACAAGCTCAATCGTATTTCCCGCCAGATGTTGCAGGAAATGGGTCGCGAGCCGACGCCGGAAGAGCTGGGTGAGCGTATGGATATGCCTGAGGACAAGATCCGCAAGGTATTGAAGATCGCTAAAGAGCCAATCTCCATGGAAACACCGATTGGTGATGATGAAGATTCGCACCTGGGTGATTTCATCGAAGACTCCACCATGCAGTCTCCGATCGAGGTAGCGACCAGCGAAAGCCTGAAGGAAGCGACTCGCGATGTACTGGCAGGACTGACGGCTCGTGAAGCCAAGGTACTGCGCATGCGTTTCGGCATCGATATGAATACTGACCATACACTTGAAGAGGTCGGTAAGCAGTTCGATGTGACACGCGAGCGTATTCGCCAGATCGAAGCCAAGGCCTTGCGTAAGCTGCGTCATCCGTCTCGTAGCGAGCATCTTCGCTCGTTCCTCGACGAGTAAATGAAAAACCGGAGCAAACGCTCCGGTTTTTTATGCGCTTTATTTTGCCATTTGCTTCTATATGGGTATAATGCGCCCCTCTCGTAGGGCCTGTAGCTCAGTCGGTTAGAGCAGAGGACTCATAATCCTTTGGTCGAGAGTTCGAGTCTCTCCGGGCCCACCAGAAATTCGAAAGTATCACAGGGGCGTCGCCAAGCGGTAAGGCAGCAGGTTTTGATCCTGCCATGCGTTGGTTCGAATCCAGCCGCCCCTGCCATATCTCAGCGCCAAGCGCGTAATAAAAAAGGCTTACCTCGGTAAGCCTTTTTTATTTCTGCTCTCCTTACGCCTTCAGACCTGACGATCCGGAGGCCGAGCCCTGCGCGGAATGCATACCTGTCTCTACCAGGGTCAACCTCGGCTTAGCCGATTCAGTCGCCGTCGACTCGCCGAGAGGAAGCGTCACGCTGAACGTAGCCCCCTGTCCTTCGATGCTGCAGACACCTATCGTGCCACGGTGCGCCTTGACGATCTGATCGGCGATATAAAGCCCCAAGCCCAGCCCTGCAACGCCTTCGCTTCCACTAGCGCGCTCAAACTGGCGGAAAATACGCTCCTGATTCTCAGGCGAGATACCGATACCAAAGTCGCGTACGCTAAGTACAGCGCAGCCGTCCTTGACATCCAGTTTCACATGAACGGGCTTGCCTGCACCGTAGCGCATGGCATTGGTAAGCAGATTGGCAACAACCTGCTCGATTCGGAATTCGTCCCACTCCCCTTCGATGTATTCGGGAAGCTCTACCGTGACGTCACAGCCAGTCGCGTTGAGTTGCGGCATGAAATTTTCGACGATACTGGAAACCAGTTTCACCAGATCGAAACGGGAAGGTCGGATAGACAACTTGCCCGTCCGGATACGGGATACGTCGAGCATGTCATCGATCAGACGTACCAACTTCTGTACCTGACGCTCGTCCCTCTCGACCATCTCCATCAGCTTTTCAGGCGTAAAAGCTGCCATATTATTCTTGCCCAGGTAGATCTTGCGCAGCTGGGCTTCAAGAATCAGGGTATTGAGCGGGGTCTTCAGCTCATGGGAAACGATAGACATGAAGTCGTCGCGCATCCGCACCGCATGCTGCAACTCAACTTGCGTCTGGCGCAGCTCGGCCAGCAGCACCTCCTGCTCCTGACGGCTACGCTCAAGCGCCTCAAGCTGACGCCGCATGCCCTTGCGGTGCCGGTACAGGTCCACGAATACGCTGACCTTACTCTTGACCGCATGGATGTCGAGCGGCTTGTAAAGAAAGTCTACAGCTCCGCTCTCATAGCCTTTGAAGGCATAGTTGCGGTCATGACCGGCAGCACTGACAAAGACGATTGGAATATGTTTGGTCTTCTCGGTACTTCGCATCATTTCGGCAAGCTCGAAGCCGTTCATGACCGGCATCTGCACGTCCAGAATGGCAAGCGCAAATTCGTGCACGAGCAATAGCTCAAGCGCAGCCTCGGCAGAACCTGCCTTGAATACAGAGAGGTCCTCGTGTTTCAACAACGCCTCAAGTGCCAAAAGATTCTCTGGAAGATCGTCAACGATGAGAATCTTTGCTGTATTCACTTCTTTAAGCATTGTTCTGTTCCAGCTCGACGAGCAATGTATTAATGTCTCTGACAGGCAAAATGAAATCAGGAGTAAACAACTTGAGAGCCGCTTCCGGCATCGTAGGCACGAAGGCTTCAGCCGGATCCTGAACAACGGTCAACCCACCGGCACGGTGGATCGCTCTCAAGCCTGCCGCGCCGTCCTCATTGGCTCCGGTCAGTAGAACACCACAAAGGTGCTCGCCAAATACGTCTGCAGCACTTTCGAACAATACGTCGATTGAAGGCCGCGAAAAGTGCACACGCTCTTCCCGGCTCAGGGAGAGCGTTTTGTCCTGTTCGATCAGCAGATGGTACCCAGGCGGCGCAAAGTACAGCGTGCCAGGGTGCAGCGGTTCCTTTTCATCTGCTTCCTTGACGTCTATCTCCAGACGCAGCCGGAAAATTTCCGCTAGTTTACTGTCCTTGTCCTCGGGCATGTGTACTACCACGACGATAGGCAGGCGAAAAGTTTCGACCAAGCCGACCAATAGTACACTAAGTGCTTGTAGCCCACCCGCGGAAGCGCCTACAACAATTGCTTCAATTTGCCGCTGCGGCAGCGAAAAGAGGGTATCCGGCCCTTGTTTCATGACGATTATAACCGCCTGAAAAGTCGTTCTTTTTTGACGACCGGTTCGAAATGACCCGCATAGGCAGAGAAATCGAGCGACTCCTTGCTGCCGAGCCCGAGAAAGCCCCGGTGGCACAGCGACTCATGAAACAAACCGAACGCGCGATTCTGTAAGCCTTTGTTGAAATAGATCAGAACATTTCGGCAGGAGATGAAGTGCGTCTCAGAAAACACCATGTCCGTAGCCAGGCTATGGTCGGCAAAGGTGACATTGGCCATCAGTGACTTATCAAACAGCGCCCCATCATAGGCGGCTGTGTAATAGTCGGAAAAGGAGCTCTTGCCGCCGGCCTGCTGATAGCTTTGTGTGTATTTACGCACCCGCTCCAGCGGAAAGACGCCCTGCCGGGCACGATCCAGCGATTGTGGGTTGATATCGGTAGCGTAAATCAACGTACGGTCCAGCAGCCCCTCTTCCTTGAAGAGGATGGCCATGGAATAGACTTCTTCCCCCGTACTGCAACCGGCAATCCAGATCTTGAGCGATGGATAGGTCTTGAGCACAGGGACTACGTGCTCTCGAATGGCCAGATAATAGGTGGGGTCACGAAACATCTCGCTGACCGGAATCGTCAGAAACTGGAGCAGCTCGCTGAACAGCTGCGGATCATGCAGCACGCGAGCCTGCAGCTCTGAAATGGTTTCGCATTCAAACTTCGACAGCGCATGGAGCACTCGGCGCTTGAGCGAAGCGCCGGAATAGTCCCGAAAGTCGTAGCTGTATTTGAAATAGATACCCTCGATGAGCAAGCGCAGCTCAATATCCAGGGTACGGTCGGGACACATGGTTACAGCTTCTCCAGTGACGGCATCCATACCCTGATTAATGAGAACAGCCGGTTCAGATCGACAGGCTTGGCCAGATAGTCATTGGCACCGGCACGCAGACAACGCTCCTGGTCGTCCTTCATGGCCTTGGCAGTAATGGCAATAATGGGTAATTTTTGCAGGTAAGGAATCTTGCGAATTTCCTGCATGGCCTGATAGCCGTCCATCATTGGCATCATGATGTCCATGAGTACAAGGTCGATACCCTCGATTGTTTGTACCTTCTCCACCGCCTCAAGACCATTGCGGGCGATTTCGACGATTGCTCCCTTCTGCTCGAGCGCACTGGTCAGGGCGAAGATATTGCGTACGTCGTCATCTACCAACAGGAGCTTGCGACCTTCGAATGCCTTGTCGCGGCTGCGGGCAGTCTTGAGCATTTTCTGACGCTCAGGTGGCATGTCGGCTTCGATCTTGTGCAGGAAGAGTGTGACTTCATCCAGCAGACGCTCGGGCGAACGGGCTCCCTTGATGATGATCGAACGCGAGTACTTCATCAGGTTCGCTTCTTCGTCACGGGTCAGACTGCGCCCGGTATAGACAATGACCGGCGGGAAAGAGCAGATTTCCTCATTGGCCATGCGCTCAAGCAGCTCGTTGCCTTCCATATCGGGCAGCTTGAGGTCGATTACCATGCAGTCATAGATATTGTTGCGCAGCAGCTCAAGCGCTTCTTGGCCAAGCTCTACCGCGGTAATTTCCACATCCGAATCACCGATGAGCTTGGTGATGCTGTCGCGCTGCAGCGCATCGTCTTCGACCAGGAGAATGCGCTTCATCTTCTGCGAAAACTTGGCTTCGAGTCGACTGAAGACAGTCTTGAGTTCATCACGGGTGGTGGGCTTCATGGCATAGCCAACGGCCCCCATGTGCATAGCTGCCTCGACCCGATCCTCAACCGATACCACATGCACCGGAATATGCCGTGTATGGGGATTCTCCTTGAGCCGCTCAAGCACGGTAAGGCCTGAATGGTCAGGTAGGCGCATGTCCAGCAGGATGGCATCCGGCGTGAACTCGGTTGCGACATCAAAACCTTCATCAGCCCCGTGCGCCACTAGGCAGCTGTACTTCAGCTCATGGGCCAGATCGTAAAGAATACGCGCGAATTGTGGCTCGTCCTCAATCACCAGTACCTTGCGATCCGGGAAAGGGAAGCTTTCACGGTCGTCCGGGAACGGTCTCGGGCGGGCCGGGCTTATTTCGTCAGCCGTTACTACTGGCACCGATGACGGCGCGGCAGCAACGGATGCAGCAACCGCGACTGGAGCTGGCGCCTCGTTGGTAGGACGTGGCGCAGGAGCGGCCTGAACACGGGAAGCAGGTGCGTCGGCAATGAGTGGCTGCTCATATTGCAGGGGTAGGCGCAAGGTGAAGGTACTGCCCTGCTGCGGAACGCTCTGCACTTCAATGGAGCCCCCCAGCAGCTTGGCCAGGTCGCGGGAAATAGAAAGTCCCAGACCGGTACCGCCGTAACGACGGGTCGTTGCGCCATCGGCCTGACGGAAGGCTTCAAAGATGACCTCCTGCTGATCTGGCGCAATACCAATGCCCGAGTCGGTGACCGCGAACGCGACCTGGTTCTGGTCGAGCGTCACCTTGAGCGTAACGCCGCCTCGTTCGGTAAACTTGAATGCATTGGAAAGCAGGTTTTTGAGAATCTGCTCGATACGCTGCCGATCCGAGTACACAAAGCCAGGCAGATCGTCGGCAAGATCCACCGTGAAAGACAGCTCACGGCTATCGGCCACGGGATTGAACGCGTTTTTCAGGGTGTCGACGACACGCTTGACGGACACTTGCTCAGGCCTGATTTCCAGCATGCCGGCCTCGACCTTGGAAATGTCGAGGATATCGTTGATCAGGTTGAGCAGGTCATTGCCAGCAGAATAGATGGACTCTGCAAAACGGACCTGCTCGGCAGTAAGGTTCGCATCCGTGTTATCGGCCAGCAGCTTGGCCAGGATAAGCGAGCTGTTGAGCGGTGTCCGTAGTTCATGGGACATGTTGGCCAGGAATTCGGACTTGTACTGGCTAGCCCGCTCAAGCTCGCGAGCCCGATCTTCCAGTTCAGTCTGCGCTGCGTTGAGCAGGTTGTTGCGCTCGTCGAGCATGTCGCGCTGCTGTTGCAGCTCATGGGTCTGCTCGGAGAGCTGCTCGTTGGTCTGCTCAAGCTCGGCCTGCTGCTGCTCGAGGTGCGCCTGAGACTCCTTGAGCGCACGGGACTGCTCTTCGAGTTCTTCGTTGGCGGTGCGGAGTTCTTCCTGCTGTACCTGCAGTTCTTCGTTGAGCTGCTGGGTCTCGGCCAACAGCTTTTGCAGACGCTGGCGATACTTGCCGGCCTCGATGGAAGAACCAATCGCTGAGGAGACAAGCTTGAGCAACTCGGTATCCCGCGCTTCCAGACTGCGGGTAAAGCCGAGCTCCACCACGCCATTGACCATGCCATCGCTTTCAATCGGTACGATGAGGGCCGCTGCGGCAGTGGTCTCGCCGACGGCCGAGCTGACCTTCAGATAATCACGTGGCAGATCCTTCAGCTCAATGATGCGCGACTCCAGAGCCGCCTGTCCCACCAGGCTTTCACCCAAGGCCAGCGTGCGTCTCGTGGAGAGGTTCTCTTCGCTCAACGCATATTCGGCTACGCGCTCCAGCTTGCGGTTATCGTCCTGGACGATATAGATCGCCCCTGCAGAAGCACCCAGGTAGCGGGCCAGGAACTGCAGGATACTTTGCCCCAGCAGTGGCAACGTCTGCTGGCCAATCACCTGTTCGGAGAGCTGCATCTGTCCGGCACGGTACCAAGCTTGCCGTTGCATTTGCTCGGCATGATCGAGCTGCTGATCCAGCGCGGTGGTGTAGGTATTAGACAAGCGCGTCAGTTCACGGCGCCCCAGGAAGGCCAGCAGGCCGCTCAGCAAGAGGCTGACACACAGAAATGACGCAACAATGATGATGGTGGCCTGACTGGCCGTTGAACTACGCTCGGCTCGTTGCTGCTGCTCCAATGCAATGAAATCATTGAAGTCGCGACGGATAGCATCAATCAAGTCTTTGCCTTCGCCGTCGCGTACGTGCTTCATGAAGTCGCCGTTCTGCTGATTCAACGCGATCATTCGAGACGCATATTCACGCCAGGAACGATGCAAGCTTTCAATGCGCTCAAGCCGACGTAGCTGGACCTCGTTATCTGAAACCAGACTTTTCAGCTCATCCAACTGAGGCTGAAACGTAGCCTGTGCACGCTGGTAGGGCTCAAGAAAGGATTGATCATCACTTAGCAGATAACCCCGCATACCTGTTTCCAGATCTACCGCGAGCCTGAATACATTGTTACTGCTACTGATAACCCGATCGGTATGCTCGATCCACTGGTTTACGGAAAGAAGGTAATAAACGACAGCAACAAAGAACGCCGAAGTAAGAAAACCGATCCCTAATGGCAGAGTCAGGTTACGGCTCAGGATTCGACGAAAGCTTTGCTGATCGACAGGCGACTCACGATTCATGCGTTACTCAATATCAGTCATGAATGAAAAAGCGGCCACCTGCTGCAAGGCAGCCGCAGTACGGCAAGCATGCACGAAAAAACGAAAAGCGAAGCGGCCCGCGTTAAATTAATTCAATCGCGGGCCGAATTATCCATTGCCTGGACTAGCGCCGAGCGATGATCCAGACAGCATGAATAATGCCTGGAATATAGCCCAAAAGGGTCAGCAGGATGTTCAACCAGAAAGCGCCTCCGAGACCAACCTGGAGGAAAACGCCTAGGGGCGGAAGGATGATGGCGCAGATGATTCTGATCAGGTCCATTTGCAAGCTCCTCGTAACAGGCCGTCGAAACAGCTATAGGACCTATTGCACGGGAGTCGGTTCCTCGAATGCCAGGCAGAAAAAACCCCGCTGTAGCGGGGCTTTGCAGACTATGGAGGATTTCCGTATCGGGCACCGTCCTGGTGCAGTCCTCTAACTCCCTGTTTTAACTGGGGCGCTTCCTGCGCTGAACTCGATAGCTGAATGATATTCCCTATAAATGTAGGGTTAATAGAGCCAAGTCATGCAACATTCTGTAAGTATTTGCTTACATCAGAATTGCTCAGCCTCCAGCTCATACAACACACCGCTGCCTGCCTTTACCGAAGCCGTCAACGAATGAATGCGAGGTAGCAGTCGGGCAAAGTAGAACCGTGCCGTTGCGAGCTTGCTACTGCACAGCTCGGCATGATCGTTTTGCAATGCGGCTTCAGCCATGCGCGCCCACAGGTAGGCATAGGCGGTATAACCCAACACATGCAGGTACTCCACCGATGCTGCACCTATCTCGTTCGGATTGGTTTTGGCCTCGTTCATGACCCACTCGGTCAGGGCGTCCAGGTTATCCAGCGCTGCTCGCAACGGTTCGGCAAACTCGGACGATTTGCTATTCAGTGTTTCGATATAGGCTCTGACCTCTTCCGAGAAAGGCCGATACAGGCTTCCCGCCGAACCTACAACCTTGCGCCCCATCAGATCCAGCGCCTGGATACCGTTGGTGCCCTCGTATATCTGGGTAATACGAACGTCTCGTACCAACTGCTCCTGTCCCCATTCACGAATGTACCCATGCCCACCAAAGATCTGCTGGCCATGCACGCAAATCTCGAGCCCCAGATCTGTCAGGAAAGCCTTGGCTACAGGAGTCAATAGCGCCACCATGCCTTCGGCACGTGAGCGCGCCTGAGCATCGTTGCTGAACTTGGCGATATCGAGCTGCATCGCAACATAGGTAGAAAATGCACGACCGCCTTCGTTCAGAGCCTTCATGGTCAATAGCATGCGACGCACATCAGGATGAACGATGATAGGGTCAGCCGCCTTATCGGGCGCAGACGGGCCGGTCGCCGCGCGGCTTTGCAGGCGCTCACGGGCGTACTCAACGGCACTCTGATAGGAACGCTCCCCTGCTCCCAGCCCTTGAATACCTACACCCAGGCGTTCGTAATTCATCATAGTGAACATGGCAGCCAGCCCTTTATTGAGCTCACCGACCAGATAACCCTTGGCACCATCAAAGTTCATCACGCAGGTACTGGAGCCGTGAATACCCATCTTGTGCTCGATGGAGCCGCACGCCAGGGTATTGCGCTCGCCAAGGCTGCCATCCTCATTGACCAGGACCTTTGGAACCAGGAAAAGTGAAATGCCTTTGGAGCCGGCAGGCGCGTCCGGAAGCTTTGCGAGCACCAGGTGGATGATGTTTTCCGTCAGATCATGCTCACCGGCTGTAATAAAGATCTTCGTACCGGTAATGGCATAACTGCCATCCGCCTGCGGTTCGGCACGGGTGCGGATGATGCCCAGGTCTGTGCCGGCATGGGGCTCGGTCAGGCACATGGAGCCTGCCCATACACCGGAATAGAGGTTGGGCAGATACCGCGTTTTCAGCTCTTCGCTGGCATGGGCATGGATGGCCAGGCAACCGCCTGCCGTGAGCATGGGGTACAGGCCAAAGGATAGATTGGCCGCATGGACCATTTCCTCGACCTGAGCAGAAATCACCTTGGGCATGCCCATACCGCCGTACTCAGGATCACCACCTACGCCTACCCAACCGCCTTCGGCATAGACGGTATACGCCTCCCGGAAGCCTTTTGGCGTAATCACCTTGCCCCCATCCCAACGGCAGCCCTCTTCATCCCCATTGCGGTTGAGTGGAGACAGAGTGCGGGCAGCCACCTTGGCCGCCTCTTCCAGAATAGCGTCGGCCGTCTCGGTATCGACCCGTTCCGCCAGCTCAGGTAACTGCTGCCATGCCTCCTGCACCCTGAACACATCATTGAGCAGGAAACGGATATCACGTAGGGGAGCTTGGTAGTCAGCCATGGGGCAATCCTCCAGCAGAGGCGCAGGGTATCCGGCGCTTTTTTGTGAGTATTCCCTGAGTGTAGCGAACACGCTAAAAGGGCCATAGGTTCATGATGCGACCAGACAGTCAGCTTCGGTCACCCACCTGATCCTTGCTTGAGCCAACGAAAAAGGGACGCTGTTAGCGTCCCTTTTCAAGGCTTTTACAAGCCTGCCTTGGCTTTCAATCGCCACTCGTGAAGCAGCGGCTCGGTGTAACCGTTAGGCTGTTCGCGTCCCTTTAGAACCAAGTCCCGGGCGGCCCGGAAGGCATAGGACGTTTCGAAGTTGGGCGCCATGGGACGATACAGGGAGTCACCTGCGTTTTGCTCATCCACGATACGGGCCATCCGCTGCAACGTTTCGATCACCTGTGCCTGATTGGTTACGCCGTGGCGCAACCAATTGGCAATATGCTGACTGGAGATACGCAGTGTGGCGCGGTCTTCCATCAGGCCGACGTTATGGATATCCGGCACCTTGGAACAGCCGACGCCCTGGTCTACCCAGCGCACGACATAACCCAGAATGCCCTGGGCGTTGTTGTCCAGCTCCTGCTGAATCTCTTCGGCAGACCAGTTGGCAGACTCGACAACTGGAATGGTCAGCAAATCGTTCAGAATGCTGTCACGGGCGGCGTTGACATCGACCTGCTCCAGTTCTTGCTGGATCGCCTGCACATCGACCTGATGGTAGTGCAGCGCATGCAGGGTCGCAGCCGTAGGCGATGGCACCCAGGCGGTATTGGCGCCAGCTTTAGGATGACCAATCTTTTGCTCTAGCATGGCGGCCATGAGGTCAGGCATGGCCCACATGCCCTTACCGATTTGGGCGCGGCCACGCAGCCCGCAGGACAAACCAACCAGGACGTTGTTGCGCTCGTAGGCGGCGATCCACTTGCTTCCTTTCATGTCGCCCTTGCGCAACATCGCGCCCGCTTCCATGCTGGTGTGCATCTCGTCACCGGTGCGATCCAGGAAACCGGTATTGATAAAGGCCACGCGGGAAGCCGCCTCGGCAATACAGGCCTTGAGGTTGACGCTGGTACGGCGCTCCTCATCCATGATACCCATCTTGATCGTGTCGGCAGGCAGTCCCAGCATGGACTCGACCCGTCCAAACAATTCAGCCGCAAAAGCCACTTCCTTCGGCCCGTGCATCTTTGGCTTCACGATATAAATGGAGCCGGTACGGGAGTTGCCACGGCGCGCCAGATCATGCAGGGCGATGGTCACGGTCATCACCGCATCCATGATGCCTTCAGGAATCTCCTGACCATCGGCATACAGAATGGCCGGGTTGGTCATCAGGTGACCGACATTACGTACGAACAGAAGCGAGCGGCCGTGCAGCGACAGGCTCTCACCGTTGGCCGCCGTATACTCACGGTCCGGGTTGAGCGTACGCGTGAAACGCTTGTCACCCTTGGTCACCTCTTCGGCCAGATCACCCTTCATCAGGCCCAGCCAGTTACGGTAAGCCAGGACCTTGTCCTGTGCATCCACAGCAGTAATCGAGTCCTCCAGATCCATGATGGTGCTGACGGCCGACTCCATCAGGATGTCCTTCACACCAGCACAGTCGGTCTGGCCGATCTGGGAGTGACGATCGATCTGAATTTCAAAATGCAGACCGTTGTGCTTGAGCAAAATGGCCGATGGTTCGGATGCATCGCCCTGATAGCCGATAAAGGCTGACGGATCGGCCAACTCGCAGGCCCCACTCTTCATGTCTACCACGAGACGGCCGCCGTCGACCCGGTAGCGCGTTGCCTCTTTATGGGAGCCTTTGGCCAACGGAACGGTTCGGTCCAGGAAGTCGCGGGCGTACGCGATAACCTTGGCTCCGCGAGCGGGGTTGTAGCCCTTGGCCTTCTCGGCGCCGTCGTCCTCTGGAATGGCATCGGTGCCGTAGAGTGCATCGTAAAGCGAGCCCCAGCGCGCATTCGCAGCGTTCAGGGCATAACGCGCATTGAGCACCGGTACAACCAGCTGCGGACCAGCCTGCTGCGCGATTTCAGTATCGACATTGGCTGTGGTCGCCTGGACCTTCTCCGGCTGCGGCAGCAGGTAGCCAATCGACTCCAGAAAGCGGCGGTAGGTCGCCATGTCCTTGATCGGGCCGGGATTGGTAAGATGCCAGTCATCCAGCTTTGCCTGGATCTGATCACGCTCGGCTAGCAGTGCCTGGTTACGCGGTGCCAGGTCATGCACCAGAGCATCGAAGCCCTGCCAGAAAGCAGCGCTATCGATTCCCGTACCGGGTAACACTTGCTCCTCGACAAAGCGATGCAAGGAGGTGGCTACCTGTAAGCGATGGCAAGAAGTGCGTTGAGTCATGTCGTAATCCCTGTGTTCTTCTTATCGGTTCAACCCAAAACAGCCGCAGCACCCGCTTTGGCCACCTGTGCATCCTGATCGGCCTT
The DNA here is from genome assembly GCF_058536325.1 of Pseudomonas sp. C2.3V. NCBI lineage: Bacteria > Pseudomonadati > Pseudomonadota > Gammaproteobacteria > Pseudomonadales > Pseudomonadaceae > Pseudomonas > Pseudomonas sp. C2.3V. The sequence continues at coordinate 3,804,134 of NZ_JBZUBN010000001.1, forward strand.
GACGCCTGAAACGCCTACCGCGCCGACAACCTGTCCCTCGACCATGACCGGTACACCACCCTCCAGCATGCCAGCCAACACCGGCGCGGACAGAAAAGCGGTGCGTCCGCCATTGATCATGTCTTCAAACCCTTTAGACTCACGGCGCCCCAGGGCTGCGGTCCGGGCTTTTTCCATAGAGATGTAGCCGCTGGTTGGCGCGGCATTGTCGAGCCTGAGCAGCGCCAGCGGATGTCCGCCATCGTCCACTACCGCAATGGAGACGGCCCACTGGTTGCGCTCGGCCTCAGCGCGTGCGGCCTCCAGGATGCGATTCACTTCAGTGACGGTCAGGACGGCTTTGCTTTGCATGCAGATTCTCCACGTGAGGATGGTAGGGTTCGGAATTCAGAGCGGCATCGACAATCTCGATCCAATGTCGGACCGGTGTACGACTAACACCGCCCAGATGGGTCTGGCAACCGATATTGGCGGTAACGATCAGATCGGGCTGCCCGCTCTCAAGCGCGGCGAGCTTGTTGTCTCGCAACTGACGAGACAGCTCCGGCTGGGTGAGCGAATAGGTGCCGGCAGAGCCGCAGCACAGATGTGCGTCCGGCACTGGCGCCAGCGTATAGCCTAGACGCTGCAAGACCTCCTCTACAGCGCCGCCCAGCTTCTGGGCATGTTGTAGGGTACAGGGGCAATGAAAGGCCAACCGGTGATCCGCACTCACCACCAGCCGCTCCAACGGCTCGGCACGAACCACCTCGACGATATCCTTTGCCAGTTCGGATACCCGGCGGGCCTTGGCGGCATAGGCGGAATCATCCTTCAGCAGATGACCGTAATCCTTGACGAATGCGCCGCAACCGCTGGCCGTCTGCACAATTGCCTCCGCGCCTGCTTCCACGGCAGGCCACCAGGCATCGATATTGCGGCGGGCACGGTCAAGTCCGTCATGCTGGGCATTAAGGTGAAACTCAACGGCGCCGCAGCATCCTGCTCGCGGCGCATCGACCACGCTAATCCCCAAGCGATCCAGCACCCGCGCCGTTGCAGCGTTGGTGTTGGGCGATAGTCCTGGTTGAACACAGCCCTCCAGCATCAACACGTGTCGCTCATGACGTACCGCAGGTCGCTCTCCCGCGGGGAGCGGATCGGCAGGAAGTTTGCTCTTTAGCGCATCCGGTAAGAGTGGACGCAGTGTTTGCCCTGCGTCCGCCAGTGCCTTGAATAACGCAGGACGCGGCAGCACGGTGCGCAAGCCGGCACGCAGAAGGCGCTCCCCCATGGGGCGAGGCACGCGGCGCTCCAGTTCGGCACGGCCGATATCCAGGAGATTGTGGTAAGTCACGCCGGATGGACAGGTCGTCTCACAGTTGCGACAGGTAAGACAGCGGTCCAGGTGCAGTTGTGTTTTCGTTGTTACGGGTCCGCCTTCCAGCATCTGCTTGATCAGGTAGATACGTCCGCGTGGCCCATCCAGCTCATCGCCCAACAGTTGATAGGTCGGGCAGGTCGCGTTGCAGAAGCCGCAGTGTACGCAGCTACGCAGTACGCGTTCGGCCTCCGCTGCCTGCGGTAGGCGACGTGCTTCTTCACTTAGTATTGTTTGCATTACAGCTCCGCATACAGTCGACCAGGATTGAACAGCCCATGCGGGTCCATTTGCTGCTTGAGCTGACGCTGATATTTGAGAAGCGCAGGTGCCAGTGGGTGGAATGGCTCGCGCGTGATATCAGGCGTGAAACAGGTGGCATGCCCCCCGACCTGCTCGACAAGAGGCCTGAGCGTGGCGGCATCCATATCGCTTTTCAGCCACCGCTGGGCACCGCCCCAATCCATCAGGACCGAGCCCGGCAGCTCCAATACAGGGATGTGATTGGGTAGCGACAGGCGCCACAGTGGACGTGGATCAGCGAAAAATTCCAGTCGGTGCTCGCGCAGATCCGTCCAGTACGCAACGGACAGGTCTTCACCTCCAATGCGATCCCGAGCGGCCGCGACAGAACCCTCACCGCCCTCCAGACGAATATGTAATGCGCGGCCATCATGGCAGGCCCCTGCCAGCGGAATGGCCTGGCGCTCCCACTCGGCCAGCTTGCTCAGCGCGCGCGGGGCATCCAGCTCCAACCTTAGACGGGTACACGTCCGCGGCTTGGGCAGAACCTTGAGAGACACCTCGGTGATCAGTCCCAGACAACCAAAGCTCCCAGCCAGCAGACGAGACAGGTCATAGCCCGCCACGTTCTTCATGACTTCACCGCCAAAGCGCAGGTGCTTGCCCTCGCCTGTGATGACCCGGGTCCCCAGAACGAAATCCCGTACCGAGCCTACCCAAGGCCGACGCGGGCCGGAAAAGCCCGTCGCAATCATGCCGCCTACCGTCGCGCCCGGGCCAAAATGCGGCGGCTCGCAGGGCAGCATCTGGCCGTTGGCTTCCAATGCAGCCTCCAACTCAGCCAGTGGAGTGCCCGCCCGCACCGTTACTACAAGCTCAGTAGGATCATAGGTAACGATGCCTCGGTGGGCGCGCACATCGATTTCCATACCGTCTACCGGTCGGCCCAGGTGACGCTTGCTGTCGCCGCCCCGGATGCGCAGCGGCTGACGTTGTTCAATAGCCTGCAGCACTTCGTCCAGAAGCGTCTGAGAAGCATCATGGGAAGCAGTCATGGCGTCCATCAAAAGCGCTCCAATTCAGGAAAAGGCAGCTTGCCGTGATGTACATGCATGCCGCCAAACTCAGCGCAGCGGTGCAGCGTCGGCACGTTCTTGCCCGGGTTGAGCAATCCCTTCTCATCAAAGGCTTTCTTGACGGCGTGAAATAACGTCAATTCATCAGGCTTGAACTGCGTACACATGGAGTTGATCTTTTCTCGCCCTACGCCGTGCTCACCGGTGATGCTGCCACCTACCTCCACACACAGGTCGAGGATCTTGCCGCCCAGCTCTTCTGCGCGCTCAAGTTCGCCCGGCTGATTGGCATCAAACAGGATCAGCGGATGCATGTTGCCGTCCCCGGCATGGAAGACATTGGCAACCCGCAGGCCGTAGTGCTCGGACAGATCCGCAATTCCCTTGAGAACGCCCGGCAATGCACGGCGGGGAATGGTGCCGTCCATGCAGTAGTAATCGGGAGAAATCCGGCCTACTGCCGGGAATGCGTTTTTGCGGCCTGCCCAGAATTTCTGCCGCTCGGCCTCGTCCCGGGCTAGCCGAATCTCGGTGGCTCCGGCCCGAGCCAGGACATCACGAACGCAATCGCAGTCAGCATGAACGTCAGACTCCACCCCATCCAGCTCACACAGGAGGATAGCCTCGGCGTCCACCGGATAGCCTGCATGGATGAAATCTTCCGCCGCTCGAATGGAAAGGTTATCCATCATTTCCAGACCGCCAGGAATGATGCCTGCAGCGATGATATCGCCGACTGCTCGACCGGCTTTTTCAATATTGTCGAAGCTGGCCATCAACACCTTGGCCGTTTGTGGCTTGGGCAGAAGCTTGACGGTCACCTCCACCACCACGCCTAGAAGCCCCTCCGAACCTGTGAACAAGGCCAGCAGATCAAACCCGGGCGTGTCGAGCGCCTCACTACCCAGGGTCAAACGTTCTCCCTCAATGGTCACAATGTCGACCTTCAGGATGTTGTGAACCGTAAGGCCATATTTCAGGCAGTGCACGCCCCCTGCGTTCTCAGCCACATTGCCGCCAATGGAACAGGCGATCTGGGAGGACGGGTCCGGGGCGTAATACAGCCCGTAAGGATTGGCTGCCTGGGAAATCGCCAGGTTGCGCACGCCGGGCTGAACCCGTGCACGGCGCGCATCCGGGTCAACTTCAAGGATCCGATTGAATTTCGCCATGACCAGTAGCACGCCCTGCTCCAGCGGCAGAGCGCCACCGGAAAGCCCCGTTCCCGCCCCTCGGGCGACGACCGGGACGTTACGCTCATAACAAAGCCGCATTAGGGTCTGCACTTGCTCAATAGTGCTTGGGAGCACGACGGCCATGGGTGTCGTACGGTATGCCGACAGGCCATCACACTCGTAGGGTTTCAGGTCTTCGCGTGCGTGGAGGAGCTGAACGCCGGGCAACGCGGCCTCCAGTGCCTTAATCAGACTAGCCTTGTCGACCTTGGGCAGTACGCCATCGACGCGTTCGTCATACAGGATATTCATTGCCAGAGTACCGATCTTGTTGTTTTTGTGCCGGAGGGCCTGGGCCTTTCAAGGCTACGTGCTTTTCTTTTACTCCCCGTTTGCCAAGACGTCTATGCCACTAAAAGCTGGTCAGACCAGTTTTTTAATACTCAGCCTTAGCCGAAAGTCTTAGCCCCACAGGCGCCATGCACCTTGACGAAAGACCATGCACTCATGCCCACTAAGCCTTTACCAACTGGTCAGACCAGAGCCATGAGCACTCTTGAAGTCACCAAGCGAAGACAGGTTGCCGATGCTGTAAGCGAGCAGATCGAACGGCTGATCGTTGATGGCGTATTAAAGGTCGGGCAAGCCCTGCCCTCCGAGCGTCGCCTGTGCGACAAGCTGGGGGTTTCGCGGGCGGCCCTGCGTGAAGGACTCGGTGTGCTGAGAGCAAGGGGCATCATTGAAACCAGCCAGGGCCGCGGCTCCTTTGTAGCTCGCCTCAGCGCCTCGAATGACACCAGCCCACTGCTGCACCTGTTTGGCAGTCAACCCCGTACGCTCTTCGATCTGCTCGAAGTGCGCGCCCTGCTCGAAGGAGAAGCCGCCCGGTTGGCAGCCTTGCGCGGTACAGAGGCGGACTTTGTGTTGATTGGCCGGCGTTATCAGGCGCTGTGCGAGGCTTGTGAAAACCCGGAAGCGTTGGACGCAGATACCCATGCCCGATTGGACCATGCGTTTCATCTCGCCATCAGCGAGGCGTCACACAATCCCGTCCTGGTGCATACCCTCCAGTCGTTGAATGATCTGCTGCTCGGATCGGTGTTTGCCTGTATAGCCAACCTCTATCACCGCCCGCCGCAACGCAGGCAGATCGACCGCCAGCACACCCGCCTCTATCAGACTGTTACCCAACGTTTGCCCGATCAGGCCCGCCGCGCGGCGCTCGACCATATCCACAGCATTCGTGACAATCTGCGGGAGATCGAACAGGAAGAGCAACGTCTGGTTCGCGCAACAATGCGGCTGGAGGGATGGGTCTAACCATTCGGGCAGGTTTATTGCCCTATAGCCATTATTGCGACACAGTTCACGGTAATGTGCGGTCTAGTTCGGCACTCTCCGCGCCCTGTTCTTCAAGGAAAGAAGGCTCAGCAGGATGCTGGACGCAAATGAAAGCCATATCACCCTTTCGCTCGAAGGCCTGTCGACAGACCTGCAGGTCCTGAGCTTTGAAGGCCACGAAGCCCTCAATCAAACGTATCGTTTCGATATTGAGCTTGTCAGCGAACAGCCTGATCTCGATCTGGAAAGCCTGCTGCACAAGCCGGCCTACCTTGCTTTTGGCCCTAGCGGCTGCGGTGTTCACGGACTTATTTACCGTGCCGCTCAAGGCGACTCGGGCAAGCGCCTGACGCGCTACCGTGTCAGCCTTGTGCCTCAACTGGCCTACCTGGCGCACCGCGTCAATCAGCGTATCTTTCAGCAGCTTACCGTCCCCAAGATCATCGAAGCGATCCTCAAGGAGCATGGTCTGTTCGAAGGAGCTTATCGCTTCCAGCTCGGCAAGACGGTCTATCCACCGAGGGACTACTGTGTTCAATACGATGAGAGCGACCTACATTTCATCCAGCGTCTCTGTGAAGAAGAAGGCCTGAGCTACCACTTTCAGCACAGCAGCCGCGGTCATGTGCTCGTTTTTGGAGACGATCAGACGGTCTTCCCCAAGCTCTCATCTGTGCCTTATCAGCAAGACTCCGGCTTAGCGGCTCAACATGAAGTCGTTCGCCGTTTCGGTGTGCGCCTGGCGACGCGAACCAGTCGGGTTACACGCCGCGATTACAACTTCGAGAAGCCACGCCTGTTGATGGAGGCAGCCTACCAGGGTCCATCCTCCCCTGATCTGGAGGACTATGACTATCCGGGCCGCTTTACCGATCGTACCCGGGGCAAACACCTTGCCCAACGCGCATTGGAGCGCCATCAGGCTGATTCACAACTCGCAGAGGGACAAAGCGACGCGGATCTGGTCAGCGGGCACTTTCTACCGTTGACCAGCCACCCCCGCACGTCCTGGAATGCGCTCTGGCTTATCCAGGAAGTCTTCCATGAAGGAAGACAGCCTCAGGTGTTGGAAGAGTCCGTCACCAGTGACGTCTCTAAAGAGGATGGTTTCACCCAGGGCTACCGCAACCGCTTTACCGCTACCCCATGGGACGTCCCCTACCGCCCGGCTCTTGAGCATCCCAAGCCTGCTGTTTTGGGAAGTCAGACGGCAGTCGTGACCGGCCCCCAGGGCGAAGAAATCCATTGCGATGAATACGGTCGCGTAAAGGTCCAGTTTCACTGGGATCGTGCAGGCCAGGCCAATGAACAGACCAGTTGCTGGCTCCGTGTAGCCAGTAATTGGGCCGGTGACCGCTACGGTGGCATCGCCATTCCCCGTATCGGGATGGAAGTACTGGTGACGTTTCTCGAGGCTGACCCTGACCAACCTCTAATCACCGGCTGCCTGTATCACAAGGAGAACGTAGTCCCATACGACCTGCCCGCCAACAAGACGCGTACCGTCTTCAAGACCTTGAGCACTCCAGGCGGTGGCGGCTACAACGAGCTGCGCATCGAAGACAAGAAAGGTCAGGAACAGATTTATATCCATGCCCAGCGGGACTGGGACGAGAACATCGAGCACGACCAGAAAATCCGTGTCGGTCACGAGCGCCATGACCGTATCGAGGCAAACAGCTACACGGAGTTCAAGGCCGAAGAGCACCACACCACAGACCTGGACCGTAAAACCGAGATCAAGGCCAATGACCACCTTACAGTGGGCCAGAATCAGCACATCAAGCTGGGTAATGGGCAATACATCGAGACCGGTAATGAGATCCACCTGTATGCCGGAAGCAAAGTCGTTATCGAAGCAGGCCTTGAACTGACCGCCAAGGCAGGCGGCGCCTTCATCAAGCTCGACCCCAGCGGCGTTACGTTGGTGGGGGCAGCGGTAAACATCAACTCAGGCGGAAGCCCTGGTGTTGGCTCCGGCATTCAGATCCTGGGGCCGCTTGTTCCATGGGCAGCGGATAGTGATAAGGCGGGGAAACCACCCAAGCTAGCACTAGCCAATGTACAACTGCAAATGGCTATAAGGGCCCGGCAGTTAGGTGCAAGCCGTTGCCCAATATGCGAGGCATGTCGTGAAGGTGTGTGTGATATAGGACATTTAGCAAGATGAGCCCTGTCTACTCGTGGATCCAAACCCAAACAAATAAGCAGCGATCGCTTTATTTAATTATTGACTCATTAGCCGAACCTAACCCTATACCGGAGCTATTCGGCTCAGGAGCCATCAAGGAATACGCCAATCTTTACCAAGGGACCTCCTATGAAGAGCTTTCTGCCATCGCACCTTGGCTAATCAGAATTAAAGACATGGACAACGTAGCTATTCAACGTCTAATTCAACATCCAGAAAGGGACTGGGGTTGGTTAGCCTGTACAGAATTTCATGAATTTTCTGCTATAAAAAAACACTTACAGGACAGGATAGAAATACCTGAAGATGAGCAAATATCTCTTTACCGTTTTCAAGACCCCCGCGTAATAGCTAGAAGCCTCGCCTATTTGAAACGTGAACAAGCTCCTTATCTTCTAGGACCCTTTGAAAGTGTTTTATATTGGCACGCGGAAAAATGGAAAGAATATAACAATCCAACCCCTAGCCTCTCTCAGTTACCAGAGCCGCCTTTCCCTTGGCTCTACTCCGAACCAGACGAGATAAAGCAAGAAATTAAAATCCTAAACTTGGAACAGTGGCTATGGGAAAAGCAACCAGCCGAAACAACTGAGCTGGCCAAGCAGTTACATATACGCACGTGGCTGAAAGACTGTTTAGCTAAAGCTGAAATTTACCAATGGAAAGATGCATATCAGCTATTTTTTCTGCTTATGCATAACAGATTAAACCAACTCAATCATCCAGCATGGGCGCCCCTACCAGACGAGCCTCCCTTAGCACACTTTAATCGCTGCCAAAGTTTCTTTAGGCCTCAGGAAAAATGAAAAATTTTATTTTGCTTTTACTTCTATCAACCCTTACATCTTGTTCTTGGGTTGGCACTTTCATAAAGGAAAGCGCTATTAGCAGTGTCAGCTATTCTAGTGGCAAACACTTTGATCTAACAGGGAAAATTCCTGAGAACTACTCTTTTCAAACCACTGCTTACTACCAACAGAGCGAACCAGCTGTCTGCACTTTTTATAGTGTAGGGACGGGCGGCTATGTTCCTCGCACTCATATTGAGCAGCATCGAGCGGACTACAAAGACAAGCCACAGGACTTTAGCTATCGAATACCGCTGTCGTATCATGAGGCCGGATGCGAAATGAAGTTAGTGAATGTAGATCTAACCGTATTCGCCAAATATAGCCCTAAAGATGGGGATTTTGGTCGCGATGGTGGCCGAATAGGTATTTATACAAATTTACCTGAAACAGCTAAGCATTTTCCTGCCAGCGGAAGACTGAGTTTAAAGGGAAAGTGTATGTGGCTATTTCGGCTAATGGGTAAAAACGATGTATTCACTAAAGGCCTTGTATGTCATGGCGCTGACGAAAACTGGCAAGTACCTGACGACTATGACAAACGTGACGGCGTAGGCACTTCGGTAAGACGCGATGAGCTTGACGGAAAAATCATTAATGTTGAGTTCCAAAACTCTAAAGAAGAACGCCCTTACTTCCGGGGTACTTGGTTAAGAGCAGAGTCTGGTTGGAAGCCTTGCATTAGAACATCAAAATACGCTCAATGCCAAACCCCGCCTACATTTAGAAAGTTTCGCATGGATGGCCGGGAGTGCACGGTCTACCCAAACTGCACGGAATAAAAACATGGATGAATCATTTGCAAAATTAATTTCCAGCCCGGACCAAAATTGTCCATTAAAAAAGGCCTGGGTTAGTTTCAGATTAGTTGATGAGCTTGGTCAAAGCGAGCCTTATGCAAACTTATCTTACTCCTTAATAGATAGCCAAGGCAGCGAGCACACAGGAACTCTTGACGAGAAAGGATATGCCAAAGTTGAACCTATTTATTGCGGCCCATCCATCCTTAGATTCCATGAAAAATATAAAGGAAATATAGATGTTTGGTACGATGATTTAACCCACCGCCAAGGCTTTGCCCTTCCTATCACACAACTACAAGCTGCAGCTGAGCAGACCCAAAGACGAAACAGTAACCAATTAAGCTCAAATCCGAAACTAGCAGCCAAGGAGAATGCTGATTTTTATCGAGTAGAGGTACGTGATCTAGTGGAGCTTACTAGTCATCTCCCCCCCGCATCAAATATATTAGCACCACGCCCCTCAATCAGACTTGCATCCAATTCAAATCAGCATGACGGTAAATCTTTTGGCATTGGCCTTGCACCCAATAAACATCATTTATTAGAAATCAAAGCCTTAACAGCTTGGCGACCATTACTCTCTCTAACATCAGAATTTTCAGCGCTTGATGCCTATCAACTCTCATTACTTACTACTCTAGCTTACTCAGATTTTGGAGAGAAATATGCTGAAGGCCAAGATATACCTCCAACTTATCCCTTCCCTGGCAGCATTGGCTATATCTTAAACAGCAGACTGGCACACATCGAAACTGGCGCATTAAATGAAGAGCCTGCACGCTTTAAAGACGTTACTCCTTACCATCTTATTTTAGAAGAAGTTCCTTACTCCAAAAGGTTAGAAATCATTCCCTTCGACCCACTCTACTACACAAAAGAGAATGAACAAAAAAAACCTTGGCAGTTGCACAGTCTAAACGACACTAACACTAATACCCAAGCATATATTAGCCATGATGATCGAATGATTTTAATTGGTATCAGGGGTACGCAAGAGTGGCCAGACTTCGCGCGCGATATAGATGCTAAACAAGTCCCTTATGAAGAAGGCACAGGGCAGGCACACCGCGGATTTTATAAGGCTTTCCTTGCAGTTAAAGAATTTGTAAAGCCTTACCTATTTAACTTTTACTCTGGTCAAAAGATTGTCGTAAACGGCCATAGTTTAGGGGGGGCCATTGCACTTTTATTAGCTGAATGGCTACGTCGAGAGGAACGTAATTATGATGTATTACTGTACACCTACGGTGCACCTCGCGCTGGCGATAAAAAGTTCGTCGAAGGAGCATCCGAACTAATCCATCATCGGCTTGTTAACCATAACGATCCTATTCCAAGTTTACCTGCAACATGGATGGACACAGACCAGCGAATATTTATACCTGGAATAGCGGCACTTATTACAGGAGCAACTGGAATAGGCGGCGCAGCATTCTTGGCAGGTATTGTCAATTTAAAAGGTGATAATTATCAGCATCACGGGACACTTCATCACTTTCTACCGCTCCCTATTGGCAGAGGGGAAACTACCTCAGTACTTTGGCAACCGGAATGTTCAGGAATTGAAGAAGCGGCGTGTACTTATTATGCAGCCAACATTAAAAATGACATGCCTGACAGAGCGCTATTCGTTGCACAGCTAGCTTCCATGTCGCAACACTTTACAGTGGCTGGATATGTTCCGGCTTGTCATGCAACGCTGTTACGCTGGAAAGCTAGCGCTGCGCAGGGAGGTCAAAGCTTGACCAAACGCGAGCAAGAATGGTTAGAAAAGGAAATCTATAGTTATCAAAAAAACTTAGAGTTATGGGAAAAGCAAGCCTGGCAAAAATATGACGCCCTACACCGACACCAAGAAGTTTCCTTAAGTCTACGCAGGCAGCAATTCGAACAAGCTATTAGCTTCGCCGCTGCCGAAAGGAGACGCTTACCCCGTACCTTAGGCCGTATCAGGGAGCTAGCTCAAAAGCCTATTTCGCTTGAAAATGTATACGGATCTCAAATAAACAATCCTATGCTTTTAAGCCTAATAAGCCGATGGCAACAACACGATGAAAACCTACTGTCCAAAACACCTCAACTAGCCTCTATACCTAGAACATATAAACCCAGTTACGTCTAGTTGACCTACAAAAGGCTTAAGCTAACCGCTTCATAAGTGCGGTTAGCGGCCAATTTCTTAGAAGACATATCTCTAACATCAAAAACATCAAAAACATCAAAACACCAACTTAATGTAAAACTTAAAGATCAAAAATCAGGCAATTTAAATATTTCTAACCGACAAACGATAAAATAATTTGCATCTAAATACTTACATGAAATTAACTATAGGCGAAATTACAACCAACCATCTACATCAAAATTTACTTCTCTCATAGCTTAAATAAAAATTTGATAGATTCATAATCCTTATGCTCCTCTCGATCATTCGAGCAGCCTACCAATACGCCATGTGAGGCCTGCTACTAAAAATACGCTCCTAAAAGTCACATGAATGCCGCATCTAATTATAGATGAAATGGAGTCAGGACTTTACTAAATAGCATTAGCGAAAAGATATGGAAACCCAACTAATCTTTTCGGAGCCGTAGCAAATGCAAGCTCGACAAATTTTCTTGATCTCACCATATTACGAAAACATGAGAAATTATTTATTAGAAGATATCGAACTCTTAAAAATCACCAAACCGCAAGCGGATACGCCTGAAGAAGCCGAGTCAGTTGCAACTATGCTAATAGCTCGAAATGAGTTTATGGCCTGGATTCTTGATTATACAGCTGGACAGCCAATACAGCAGATCGAAGACTCTTTCGAAAAAGTAATTTCTGCCTACGAAAACTATCAACTAGCTCTCGGGCGTTATGAAAATGAACCCAGGATGTCGCCTCTAGGTCTTGACCAACTTGAAGATTATGAAGACTGCCTCCAACTGATCGGAATAGCTGTATTACTTAATCGCAAGGATCTCCTAGAGCGTATTACTAAAATTGTTGATCTAGGATATGCAGCTGAAGATACGCTTTATGAAGAGCTTGTAGGAAGTGTACTACCCAATCGTGCAGAAATTGATGAATGGTACCATGATAAGCCTTACACTACCTTGATACATGCAATGTATGCCGAAACTAAATATGAGGCCTCAAAACTTCTAAATCAGTATTGTAAAGAATGGTATCCGTCATTCAAACATACAACGTGGCATAATAGCCATCTTAGTATGACCTCAACCGAAGGTGCTTACTTCGGTTACTGGGCTTTCGAAGCCGGCGCTGTAGCCTATCTTTATGGCATAGATGACAGCCAAATCAGTCACATGGTGTATCCCAAAGACTTGGTCAATTATGCTCGCAACCAAAAAATAGCTCAATGACCCATAATTCAAGTCTTATGCAGGAGAAACTTTCTTCTGACCAGACTCTTAATCTTTAATACTAGGCAAACTCATTATAAGGTTTCCGCCTAACTATTAAAGTATCAAACAGAGGCAACGATCTGATAAATTATTTTAGGAAAAATCGCTATAGCTAAAGCAGGACCGTAAGAAGGCACATCTGGCGGTAAATACAGCCCCCTATCCGAGATATCCAAGAAGTATGTAGACACACAGTGTACCTTATGACTCTTGGTAAATAAAATTTTTGAACACACAAATGAAAAATTAAGTTGTTCAAATCAAAGATGCCCACCCATTTAGGTGGGCATCTTTATTAGCACTCCATATATACCACCTGCGTATGGGTGTATTCATACAACCCATGCTTTCCATCCGCCCCTCCAACCCCTGACTTGCGTACACCCGCGTGGAAGCCTTGCATGGCTTCGAAGTTTTCGCGATTGATGTAGGTTTCGCCAAAATCGATTTCGCGGCAGGCTTGCATGGCTTTGCTCAGGCTGCGGGTATAGACAGATGAGGTCAGGCCGTATTCGGAGTTGTTTGCCAAGGCGATTGCTTCATCCAGACTGTCAACGATCTGGATTGGTAGGACGGGACCAAAAATTTCCTCACGCATGATGGTCATGTCTTCGCGGCAGCCAGCCAGCACGGTGGGTTCGTAATGAAACCCTTGGGGGAGGTCTGCGACCTTGCCACCAGAGATGACTGTAGCGCCCTGACTGACTGCCGTACGCACACGTTCGGCAACTTTATCGAGCCCGGCCTGGTTGATTAGCGGGCCCATTTCTACCGAGGGGTCGGCAAGCGGATCTCCGTAGCGCGTTTCACTCATGGCGGCACTGACACGTGAGATGAATTCATCGGCTACGCCACGCTCGACGTATACGCGCTCGGCACAGTTACAGACCTGTCCGGTATTAATGATGCGTGAGCCGCGAATGGCGCGGACGGCAAGGTCGAGATCAGCGTCAGCCAGCACGATGGCCGGTGCCTTGCCGCCGAGTTCAAGGTTGAGCTTGGTGAGGTTGGGTGCAGCCGACGCCATGATGCGGGCACCCGTAGCCACACTGCCAGTAAAGCTGATCATGTCGACACCAGCATGGGCGCTGAGCGTTCCCCCGACCTCCCCTGCCCCACTGACGACGTTGAACACGCCAGGTGGTAAGTCCGTTTCGGCGACCAGTTTGGCAAATTCGAAGCAATTGATCGGCGTTTCTTCGCTGGGTTTGATGACAATGGTATTGCCCGTTACTAAAGCTGGAGCCATCTTGCGGGCAATGAGGAAGAACGGAAAATTCCAGGGCAGGATGCCGGCGACCACCCCCAGGGGCTTACGGAACAGAAAGATGTTTTCGTTAGGCCGGTCGCTGGTAATGATTTCGCCTTCGATGCGGCGCGCCCACTCTGCCATGTAGTCAATGTAATCAGCCGTGAAGTTGACTTCGACTTCAGCCAAGCCGCTGACCTTGCCCTGCTCCTCAGTGATGATGCGCGCCAGCCGAGGCGCATGCTCGCGGATCTTGGCGGAGATTTTGCGCAAGTACCCAGCGCGCTCTATAGCGGGCTTTTTTGCCCAGGCTTTCTGGGCGGCACGTGCAGCCTCGATGGCGCGGTTTACGTCATCGCTGTTGGAAGCAGGCACGTCGGTCAATCGCACACCAGTGGCCGGGTTGAAAACACCAAGGTGCTCGCTGCTGGGCTGAAATGCGCCATTGATGAAGTTCTGATACGGTTGGGTCATGGCCGGTTCCTCTTGTTTTAGTAGGTTCGCGAAGGCGCGCTGACGGCCGGGCCTTCCTTGTAGCGACGCAGATTATCCAGGGCTGCCTGACGCATCAGGCTGATATCAATGCCCACGGCAATGAACTGGCAGCCCCAGCTCTGGTAGCGGCGAGCGTCATCCTCTTGAGGGGCAAGAATACCGCTGACTTTGCCCGCGGCGCGGGTGGCATCGATGGCGTGCCGGATCTTGGCTTGCACGTCGGGATGACCTGGATTGCCGGGATAGCCCAACCCAGAGGACAGGTCCGCTGGACCGACGAAGACCGCGTCGACGCCCTCTACCGCAGCAATCGCTTCGACGTTCTCGACCCCTTTGGCCGACTCAACCTGTACGATCAGGCAGAGCTCCTCATGGGCAGTAGCCAGGTAATCCGGCACACCATCCCAACGGGTTGCACGGGCCAACCCACCGCCAACCCCACGAATACCATGGGGTGGATAGCGCATGGCCCGGACCAGCTCACGCGCCTGCTCGGCTGTTTCCACCATAGGCACCATCAGGGTCTGGACGCCGATATCGAGTAGCTGTTTGATCAGCACGCTATCCCCGGTTACAGCCCGCACTACGGGTTGGGTGGCATAGGGTGCGACCGCCTGGAGCTGGGCCAGAATCGTCGGCACGGTATTAGGTGCGTGCTCACCGTCAATGAGCATCCAGTCGTAGCCAAGGCTGGCAATGATTTCCGCCGCGTAGCCTGTAGCAAAGCCGGCCCAGATGCCGTAGGTGGTCTGGTCCTGCTTGAGCGCTGCCTTGAAGGCGTTGTGTGGCATCTGCATAAGAAGTCCTGTTGTGTTGAACGTTAAGGGATCAGTGAGAAGCCAGATGGCCTCCTTTTTCAGGAAGCTTGACGACGAAGAAGTAGCTCGCAGCGCCGAGCAGTGCGATCAGGGCTGCGATGGCCAGGGCGAGTGTGAACGAGCCGGTCTGCTGCACGACCATACCGGTCACGACTGGAGCAAAGGCACCGCCGAAATAGCCGCCAAAGTTCTGGATGCTGGCGAGGGAGGCCACCATGCGTGACGGTACTGCCACGCTGACGAGGGACCATGTGCCGGCTACCGCTACATTCAGGCAGAACAGTGCCGCACTGAATAATGCCATGACCGGGACGACGCCCTGGGCGTATGCACCGAGGACCGTGAAAAAGCCTGCACAGATCAGGCCGCCGCAGATCGGCCATTTACGGCTGCGGCTGACGCTGGCGCCGCCACGGATCACGCGGTCAACCAGGAGCCCTCCGCTGATCACGCCCGCCGCTCCGGCCAGGAACGGAATACTGGCGACCCAGCCTGCGCTGGCAAGGGACAGATGATGGGTCCGCTCCAGATACGCAGGCAGCCATGTCAGGTATAAGGACAACATGTAGATGATGCCGACGTAGCCAAAGACGATGCCCCAGGTCACACGCAGCTTGAAGAGTCCACGCCACTCAGCAAAGGTCATACGGCCCGTGCTGTCACCCTTGGCCATGCCTTCGTCAAGATAGTGTTGTTCCTGTACGGTAAGGCTGACCTCATCACGGTTGCGGTAGACGGCGTACCAGACAATCGCCACGCCTACACCCATTACTCCCATGGCTATGAACATTGCCCGCCAGCCCAGGCCCAGAAGCAGTGCGGCGAGAATCGGCTGGGCAATTGCCGGCCCGAGGGAGGACGCCATGTTGAAGATGCCAGACGGCAGCCCTCGCTCCTTAATGTTGAACCACTCGCTGACAACCTTGGCGCCGGCCGGAAATTGAGGGGCCTCGCCGACGCCCAGACCGATACGCGCCAGGATCATATGGTTCAGGCTACTGAGTAATCCCAGCATGCCTTGGGCAATCGACCAGAGGAGATCCCCAGGCCCAGGGTCAGACGGGCACCAAAACGGTCGAGAATGCCGCCGATCGGCAGCTGCGCTACGGCATACGCCCAGGAAAAGACGGAGAGCAAAAGCCCCATTTCGGTCGGCGTGAAAGACAGCTCCTGGCTGATGGTGTGGTTAGCGATGGCCAGGGTGCTGCGGTCCAGGTAATTGACGAACCCCGCCAGCACCAGCAGTGTCAGCGCTACCCATTGAATACGCTTGAGCCGGGCACTCTTGACCAGGATCACGGTTTCCCGCGAGGTAGACGCAGTCCCCGTTGTTGCACTCGCTGTTACACCCGTTGTTGCCTGCATATTGTTGTTATTCATCAAGGCTCTCCAGGAATCGAAATGGAGCGGTGTTCCGAATAAACCCGGAACCGGAAACGCTATTGCAAGTTCACGAACATTCCCCCGTCTACCAGTAGGGATGCACCAGTGACGTACCTGGCCATGTCCGATGCGAGGAATACGACCGGGCCGGCCAGGTCATCCGGCTCTCCCAGGCGTCCCAGGGGTGTCCGTTTAATCATGTAGTCGCGTTTTTCCTGATCGGCCAGGTCGTCCTTGTTGATATCGGTCTCGATAGTACCCGGCAGTACGGCATTGCAGCGTATGCCGTACGGGCCAAGGGCAATGGCACAGGACTGCATGAGTGACAGCAGCCCGGCCTTGGTGGGTGTGTAGTGCGTCTGCATCGCGCCGCCCACCAATGCGCTGATCGAGCTGACGGCAATGATCGAGCCTCCCCTTCCTTGCTCCTTCATTTGATTGGCCGCGGCCTGTACGGCGAAATAGGCACCATTAAGATTGGTGTCTACGGTCTTGTAATAGACCTCGCGTGGCATATCGAGAAAAGCGTGAAAGGGACAAATGCCCGCGTTGTTGACGAATACATCCACACTGCCAAACGCCTCCACTGCCGCCTTGACGAGCGTGCTGCCGGTGTCCGGATCGGCAGCATCAGCCCCTACGTCGACCGCACGGCTACCGGCCTGCTCGATTTCCTGAATCAACGAGGCCACCTGCGGTTTGCTGGAATCGCTACCGCTGTGCCCGATGACGACCTTGCCGCCCTGTCGGGCGCACTCCAGGGCAATAGCCCGGCCTATGCCACGGGAGGCGCCGGTGATGATGACGGTCTTGTCTGCGAGCAGCATGGTTGTCTCCTTGGGTTCGATAACATCAGGGCCGAGTCGTCTCTACTTCAAATAGTTGCCATACCCCACCATAGCAATCGAAGCCAGGATGACCACGATGCCTGTCAGCAGGATGCGTTTGTTACGTGCCGAGGTGCCGTGCCATTCACGGAAATACAGCCCCCACAGGTTCGACACGACAATGATGAAAGACATGTGCAGTACCCAGGAGCTGGCGTCGTTGTTGAGCCGACTCTCACCCATGCCATAGAAGAAAAATTGCAGAAACCAGATCGTACCGGCGCTGGCTGCCAAGAGGTAATTGCGCAGGAGCGGCGTACGCGAGTCGGTGTAGTTGTGGAACGAGCGGTTACGCCGATTGAGCAGCAAGCACCAGATGGCATTGGTGGTCAGCCCGCCCCACATGATCAGCATGAAGGTGACGTTGTTCTGGAACAGGCTGTTGGTGCCCTGCGTCACAGCCGCCTCGGCGAGAGGTCGACCGGCCGAGATTCCGTAGCTGAAACAGGCACTGAGAACGCCGGAAATGATAGCGACCGCCCACCCCTTGGCCAGGGAAAACTCCGCCACACTCGCCTGCTTGGTCGCCTCGGAGACTTCCCGCTCCTTGATCACACCGGCCCGCCCACAGATAGCAATGCCTACAAGCGAAATGGCAACGCCCGCCAGCACCCAATGCCCGCCAGCGCTGGCGGCCAGCTCAGTAAAGGAGCCTCGGGTTTCGTCGGTAAACAGGTCCTTGTAGATTGCAGGCATCAGCGCCCCAAGGGCGGAGGTCAGGCCCATAATGATGGACATGCCCAGCGAAAGGCCCAGGTAGCGCATGGTCAAGCCAAACGTCAGACCGCCAATCCCCCACAGCACACCGAAGGTATAGGTCCAGAGCAACGTGGACGTATCGGCCTCGCCGATGATGTGCGTGAAGTTGGGGACAGTCAGCACGGCCGCCACCAGTGGTACGAACAACCAGGAGAACAGGCCGCCAATGATCCAGTAGCTTTCCCAGGCCCAGCCCTGCACTTTCTTGTAAGGGATGTAAAAGCTGCCGGAAGCAAAGCCGCCGATAAAATGCAGGATGACACCCAGCAGGATGACCTCCATCACGCGTCTCCTGCCGTCAGTGTAAAGACTGGCAAGAGCGGTACGCTCACCGGCGACTCGTCCGGATTGGTCGCCATGATCTCAGCCATGTGATGCCACCAGCGCTTCATCACCGGCAAGCGGGGCAACTCATCCAAGGCGTGCTCACTGCGGTGCGTCAGTACGGCGTAGAGTGCATGCGTCTCAGGGTCCAGAAAGATTCGGTAATCCTCGACACCGGCGGCTAGCAGCGCGTCGACCAGCTCAGGCCAGATCTCATCGTGCCGGCGTTGATACTCTTCAGCCTGCCCGGGATGCAAGGTCATACGGAACGCTTTTGTTGGCATTATGGCGGTTCCTTGTCTGGCGGCGCGGTTCTCCGCGCCGCGCTCCTTTATCAGTGATCGTAGGGCCGATGCAGCTGGCACTCAGGGTTGAGCCGAACGCCAAAGCCGGGCTTGTCTAGCACGGAGGCCTTCATGTGGCCATTGACCGGGATCGGCTCGTCCAGAAGCTGTGGGTTGAACATCGGCACGACCTTGTCCGCCTTGGGCGCCATCATCAGGAATTCCGAGAAGGGGCTGTTGGTGCGGGTAATGACGAAGTGGTAGCTGTAGACGGAGGACCCATGGGGCACGACCAGCGCATTATGGGCATCAGCCAGCGCCGAGATCTTGATCAACTCGGTGATACCACCGCACCAGCCCACGTCCGGCTGGATAATGTCGCAACAGCCCATCTCCAAGAGCATACGGAAGCCCCAGCGGGTCGCCTCGTGTTCTCCCGTAGTGACCAGCATCCCGCTCGGCACTTGCTGACGGAGGGCGGCGTAGCCCCAGTAATCATCCGGCGGCAGCGCCTCTTCGATCCACTTGAGGCCAAACTCGCTTGCCGCATTGGCAAGACGGGTAGCGTAGTTGAGGTCAAGGCTCATCCAGCAGTCGAACATCAGCCAGAAATCGTCTCCCACCCGCTCACGCATGGTGGCCAGCGTTTCGATGTTCTTGCGCAGCCCTTCTTCACCCTCAGCGGGGCCGTGCTGAAGCGCCAGCTTGCCGCCGATAAAACCCATTTCCTTGGCCAGATCGGGCCGTGCGCCGGTGGCATAGAACTGAAGCTCGTCCCGCACGGGACCGCCCAGGAGCTGATGGACCGGCTCCTGGCGAATCTTGCCGAGCAGGTCCCACAAGGCCAAGTCCACGCCCGAAATGGTATTGAGGACAATGCCCTTGCGCCCGTAGTAGAGGGTCGCGTTGAACATCTGGTCCCAGATCTTTTCGATGTCCGTTACCTTGGCGCCTTCGATGAAGCGCGCCAAGTGCTTCTCGACGATAAAGGCGCCCAACTCACCACCCGTGGTAACAGCAAAGCCTACCGTCCCGTCGCTGGCCTCCACTTCCACCACCAGGGTGCCTAGTACGTTAATGCCAAAGCTGCGGCGGCTCTGCCGGTACTCGGGATACTTTGCCATGGGCGTGGAGATATGGTCGTCGATCCAATGACCATCGCCTTGGTCGTGATAATCCGCACCGCCGCCCCGTAGAGTGAAGGCACGAACGTGTTTAATGGTGGGCATGCTCATGGGCGTCTCCTGGCAGCGTATTAAGAGGCGTAGCGGCGCGCTTGATGGGCGTCGAAGGACTGAAGCGGTGAACAGCAAGAATCAGCAAACCGGCCAGAAGGCTGGCGCCGGCAAGGAAGTAGAGGCCGGCCGCGGTGGAGTCAAAGGCCGTCTCGGCCCAGCGCTTGAGGTTGGGTGCCATGAAGCCGCCCAGCGCGCCGATAGAGTTGATCAGGGCGATGCTGCCCGCCGCCGCGCTTCCGGCGAGGTAGGCTGAGGGAAATGTCCAGAAGATCGGCTGGACGGCAATGAACCCAGAGGCGGCAAAACATAGAGCGACCAGCGCCAGCAGCGGCGAGCCGAACGCTACCGAGGCGGCAATACCCAATCCGCCCATGGCGACGGTAAGCGCCGCGGTTGCACGGCGATTGCCGGTGCGATCTGAATAGGCCGGAATCAGGTAGGCAGCTGCAAGAGCGCACACCCAGGGAACGGAGGTCACCAGTCCAACCATAAAGCCGACCTTCTGCCCCAGTAGCCCCGCCACGTGCGTGGGCAGGTAAAACACCACGCCATAGACGCTGGTCTGGATCAGGAAATAGATCAAGCACAGATAGAGAACGCCGGGATGTGTCAGCACTTTGAGCAGGCTCTTGCCGTGGGCGAGCTTTTCGCGGTCCTCACGGTCAAGCGTCTCTTGCAGCGCCCGGCGCTCCTCGACGGTTAGCCATTTGGCATCACCCGGACGATTATCCAGGTACCAGTAGGCCCAGACGCCTACAACGGTTGCCAAGAGTCCTTCCACCATGAACAGCCATTGCCAACCATGCAACCCGCCCAGCCCGTCGAACTCAAGCAAGAGACCGGAGAGTGGGCTTCCGAAGATAAATGCCAGCGGTGCGCCGAAATAAAAGAACCCCATGGCCCTGGCGCGGGCACCTTGGGGAAACCAGTATGTGAGGTAAAGAATGACGCCCGGAAAGAATCCGGCCTCGGCCACGCCCAACAGGAACCGCAGCACGTAAAAGGTCGTCTCGTTGTGAGCGAACATCATAGCGGCGGAGATTAGGCCCCATGTCACCATGATTCGGCACATCCAAAGCCGGGCACCGACCTTGTGCATGATCAAGTTACTGGGCACCTCCAGAAAGGCATAACCGAGAAAGAAGATCCCGGCGCCAAAGGCAAATGCCGCATCCGAAAGGCCAGTGTCTGCCTGAAAGGCAGCCTTGGCGAACCCTACGTTGGCGCGGTCCAGAAACGCCAGGACATACATGAGCAGGAGAAACGGCAAAAGCCGCCAGGAGACCTTCTTGATGATGTGCGGAGACAATGTGTTCACGCCAGTTTCCTCTTGGAATTGTTATAGGGCGTGGAGCGACGTACGAGACGGCAAGCACTAGCGTGTGGGCAGTCTCTCTCGATGACGTTTAGCGCCAGAGGAAGAAAGGTCGAAACAGGCGTGAGGGCATCTGAATGTAGGGGCGGCATGAGGCAAGCGGAGCATGACGGTCACCTTGTTTTTGTTGTAGGCGCCTTGAATCTAAGCGCAGAAGCGATGCCTGACTAATCGAAATAAACTTACATCCGATACCCTTTATGCATCGGTCATGATTGCTGTGCCTGTCGTGACTTCCAGCGATAGGCCTGCCTGGAATTGAGATAAAACACTTTCTCCTGAGCTACCGATGTTTTCGTAGCCAAGAAGGCCTGCGTCAGGCCAATGGTTTTATCCAGCGAGACGAGGTGATCGCTGTTAGGCCAGTCACTGCCAAACAGGATGCGATCTTCGCCGAATAGCGACCACAAGCGGTCCAGGTGCTCCTGGTAATACGCAACGTCCAGCCCCACTGTTCCCTGTGTGCGCTGCGGCACCTCGGAGAGTTTCATGAAGGCCGTTGGTCGGGCAGCGAACGTCTCCAGGTCTCGCCAGTACGCGCGCTCTTCAGCAGGAGGGACCTGGGCATTAGGCAAGTGATCCGCCACGATACGAAGGTCTGGGACAGCATCACTTACCTCCAGCAGCGCAGCGATCAGGGATCGCGTCGGGTTGGCACTGTCCAGTGCTCTGCCGCTCTGAGCCAGAAGGCGCAACCCCTCGATAAAGCCAGGCTTTCGAAGGTCTTCTGTTAAATCACGATCCCATAGGTTGCCGTAGCGCATCCCCAGAAATAGGGGCTCGGCTGCCAGCCGGTCGAGGTCAGCCGCAAAGCGTTGATCGTTTGGCACCAGATTGCCGACAAAGCCCACCATGCCAGTATGGTGCCGTACGGCCTCAAGCAGCCAATCGTTATCCTTTCGCCAGGGGCTGGCCTCTACGGCAATCGCACCCACGACGCCCAATGGGGCTGCCTGGGCGAAATATTCGTCCGGCAATATGCGGCGATAGATAGTATCGCCTGGTTCAGGCCACGGAATACCCTCCGGGCGGTGCGGATCGAACAGATGAATGTGGGCATCAAGTCGTGGTCCCTGGTAAACCGCAAGGGTTTCGCGAGCCTGTGCGAATGCCTGTAGAGCAGGTGCCGCCATGGCTGCCAAGCCTCCAATCAGAAAGGGTCGTCTTCGCATAACGAAGCGTTAGTGTGCGTCGTAGCTACAACGGATAGATGACGTAGCCGGCAGGTGAGAGAAAGGAGGTGTGCATGGTGAATTCCTTTTTTATTGTTGGAGTCCACTCTTTAGCTGTGATGGCGCGTGATTACCAATAATAATTAGGTCAACACCGATACCCAGGCGGCATCGTTCGCTAAGGAAGAACAACAATGAACGTATCCGCATCCGCGCGCGCCCTGTTCAATCGGCTGCGTTACAAGCACCTGCTCATGCTGGTCACGTTGGGCAATAGCCAGAACCTGCATCGCGCCGCGCAGGCCCTGAACATGTCGCAACCGGCGACCACTCGCATGCTGCAGGAAATCGAAGATGCCTTTGGCTGCGAGCTGTTTGAGCGCCAGACGCGAGGTATGAAGCCTAATGCGCTGGGCGAAGAAGTCCTTCGCTTTGCCCGCACCGCCCTAACGCAGCTCGACCGCTGCGCCGAAGACCTCACCGATCGCCAGCAAGGCGGCTATGGGTATCTCTCCATCGGCACTATCATGGGCGCAGCGCCCGATCTGGTCGTTCAGTCCATCGCCGACATGAAGCGTCAGCATCCCCGGCTCAAGTTACGCATCATGGGCGACACCAGCGATCAGCTCATTGAATTACTGGACCAAGGCAGCATCGACCTGGCGGTCGCCCGGCAAAGCGCCGAAAGCGATCGGAGCCGTTACCAGTTCGAGCCGCTGGGCAACGAACATCTGGTCGTAGCCGTACGGGCCGATCATCCCTTGGCGGGGCGCGACCGGATCGACCTGAGCGAGCTGGTCAGCCAATGGCCCTGGATCTTACAGCCGTCCTCCAGTCCGGCCCGCATGGCACTGGAGCGCGCCTTCGAGCGGCTTTCACTGCCCTCACCGCGAGACGTGATTGAATGCAGTTCGGTCTTTGCCATGCTGCAGCTGGTGCAGATGACCGAGGCGATTCTGGTGCTGTCCGAAACGGTGGTCTCCGACTATCTGCGGACCGGGCTCGTCGTGCCGCTTCCACTCGAAATCGAGGAAGAGATGGCGCCCTATGGCGTGCTGCTGCGCAAGAACGAGCCCCTGAGCCAAGAGCTGGAAGCCTTTCTGCAACTCTTGCGCCGACGCGCCAATGATCTCGGACTCAGGCCATAAGCCTGACTGTTAAGCTATGGGCCTCTAACGGATAGATCACTTGATATGACCCCACGCATACCCTTCTGGCAAAACGCTGCGCAGCTCGACGGCGACGCTCCCCGCAAGTGGCTGTTTGAAGATGAAGGCTCCTTGACCCAGCGCCTGACGCAGCTCAGCGGTAACCGCTTTGCGGTGGACGTCATTACTGAAGGATGGCAGCTGCTAAGGGCAGATGAATGCAAGGCCCTGGACGCGCCGTCGGAGACGCTCGGCTGGGTACGCGAGGTTTTCCTGTTAGGTACGCAGACCCGCTGGGTGTTTGCCCGCAGCGTGGCAACGCGCGAGGCGCTCGAGGCCTCAGGGTTTGAGCTGGCTCAACTGGGCCAACGCCCACTAGGCGCTCTGCTGTTCAGCGATAACGCGTTTAACCGCGGCCCGCTGGAGGCCACGCGTTACCTTGCTGGCTGGCTTCCACAGGAAGAAGTGCAGGATCAGAAGCCGCTCTGGGCTCGGCGTTCGGTCTTTCGCCGTGACGGCCTTGGCGTATTGGTTGCCGAGGTGTTTCTGCCGGCGTTCTGGCAGTTCCTGAAAGATCAGAGGCTATAATCGGCCAGCCCGCCGTAAAACGGCTCGGGCTTTCGTTCATTCCGATACGGCGCCGCAATGAAAAAGAACCGCTCCCGTAAAAAGCCACAGCCAGCTGCCTCGCTCGCTACCGCCGCCCCGCAGAAAATCATCGGGACCACCCGGCCTAGCAGCCGCATCAAAGACTTCGTCCAACTGACGCGACTGGACAAGCCTATCGGCATCTACCTGTTGCTCTGGCCAACACTCTGGGCCTTGTGGATTGCGGGCGAAGGCCGCCCGAGCGTGAAGAACGTCATCATTTTCGTGCTGGGTGTCGCCCTGATGCGCTCGGCGGGGTGTGTAATCAACGACTTTGCCGATCGAAACTTCGACGGTCATGTCAGTCGTACCAAGGCGCGCCCGCTGGCGACCGGCAGGATAACAACCAAGGAAGCTCTGATTGCCTTTGCCGTGCTGGTTGGGCTCAGCTTCGTGCTGGTGCTGTTTACCAACGCCATCACCATCTGGATGTCCTTTGGCGCCCTGGGTATCGCTGCGCTGTATCCCTTCATGAAGCGCTACACCTATTACCCACAGGTGGTGCTGGGCGCAGCTTTCTCCTGGGGAATACCGATGGCCTTTACCGCCGAAACCGGCTCGCTTCCGCCTGAGGCCTGGCTATTATTCATCGCCAACGTGATCTGGACGGTGGGATACGACACCTATTACGCCATGGCGGATCGGGAAGACGATCTGAAGATCGGCGTGAAATCCACTGCCATCCTGTTTGGCGACGCAGACCGCATCATCATCGCGACGCTGCAGGGCCTTACCCTGCTCTGCCTGCTCCTTGCCGGTGCGCGCTTTCACATGGGCGCGTGGTTCTATCTGGGCCTTGTGGTGGCGCTAGGGTGTTTTGTCTGGGAATTTCTGAGTACACGGGACCGGGACCCCATGAAATGCTTCAAGGCTTTTTTGCATAATCACTGGGCAGGCTTGGCAATCTGGATAGGGATTGTGGTGGATTATTTGGTGCGCTGATCAGGCGGCTTCAGCTTTTTCCCATGCCTTCGGCGCTTCACGTTCTCTGCACACTTACAGAGAACGTGAAGCCAAGGCGCAGCGCCTGTTGGATACCGAAACAAGCGGTTCTGGTGACTTTACGGCGGCTTTCACGAATGACTCGCTTACCGCCTCCCTGGCACAGGCGATCACTCAGTCGGGCTTGATGAGACCCTGACCCAATCAATCTGCAGTGTTTCACCGCTTCCCATCCGCTGCAAATGATCAGCGACCACCCCTTCCATCCGCTCCAACTCTTCAACAGGAAACTCGATCTTTGCCAGCAGCACGTCGCCTTGCGCTTCCAAGTGGCAGGTTCCCGCCGGAAACTGAATAAAGCCCTTTCCCTCGTCGAACTCTACCTGAAATTTATGTCCCCAGTGCTTGCATAACCGTGTGATGTAGCGGCCTGGATTGGCCGTGGCGATACGGGACTCAGACGATGCCATAGTCGGTCTCCTTGATACGGTGGTGGGTTTGCGTGCACGCCGCTGTTGCCAGGCGACAGCCAGCCCGCTGAGGCTGATGATCGTCATGCCGACAAGGGCACCTTCGTCAGGTACATGACCAAAGAAAATGAATCCCATCAACCCTGCACAGATAATCTGTCCGTAGCTGAAGGGTGCGAGCAACGCGGGCGGCGCATAGCGGAATGCCTGGGTCAGCAGCAAGTGTCCGCCCATTCCACATGCGCCTAACCCTATCATCAAAATGGCATGCGCCCAGCTCGGCGGCTCCCAGAAGAAGGGCAACAGTGATGTCATGATCAAGCTGTTCACCAGTCCGGCGATGAAATTGCTGGTGGTGGGGCTGTCAGTCGAGGAAAGAATGCGGGTCAGGATCTGGTAGATACCAAACATCACTGCGGACCCCAGCGGTAGCAGAACAGCTGGCGTAAACAGCGAGCTACCTGGGCGAATGATGATCAGAACACCAACAAAGCCGGTCACCACAGCGATCCACTGCGGCCGGGTCACCCGCTCTTTCAGCAGGGGCACTGACAGGGCCGTTACGATCAGCGGAGCGAGGAAGTTGACCGCCGTGGCTTCTGCCAGCGGTAGATAACGCAGCCCGGCCGTAAAGAACAGGCTAGTCCCGATCAGGCACAACGCCCTGGCGATCTGCAGTCCGGGCCGCCGTGTGCGGATCACTCCCATCCCCATGCGAGGCCCGAAGACGCCCAGCATCAACACCGTATGCGAAACGTAACGGGCCCAGACCACCATCACGATCGGGTAGAAACCCGACAGGTATTTGGACATCGTGTCATGGCTGGCAAACAAGAGTATCGCGAGACAAATCAGCCCGATGCCCTTGAGCGGTTGCTCGGCAAGGCCGGAAGACGACTGAAGGCTCATTTATTGTCCTGATTGAGCACTACTGATTAGCAGGCTAAGCACTTGATCGCATAAAGGCCTGGCCCGCATGGGTAAGTCCAGTATTGAACAGATGAGCCGGGAAAGAAAAGCAGAAACAGCCCTGGGCAAGCATAACCAGGGCCTAAGGGAATCAGGCCAGCTGCACCTGACGGGCGCCACCACAGGCATTGCGCAGGCTGAACTCACGCAGCTCGTGCTCTTCAGCTTCCAGAACGCCGGGCAGTCGCTCACGCAGGAACGCCACGAACGTCTTGATCTTGGCATCCAGGTACTGACGGGACGGATACAAGGCGTACACGTTCAATTGTTGCAGTTGATACTGCGGCAGGACGCGAACCAGCGAACCGTCACGCAACCCTTCGATGGCGGAGTAAATCGGCAGGATTCCAATGCCCAGGCCCGCCTGGATCGCTTCAGTCATGGCATCGCCCACGTTGACCTGGAACGAGGTTGTGCCGATGGTGACCATTTCCTGCCCGTTGGGTCCGTCGAAAACCCACTTTTCCAGCGGCACGACCGGACTCACCAGTCTCATGCAGTCATGACTTGGCAGATCCGATGGGCTGCGAGGCAGGCCACGCGCTTCGACATAGGCAGGCGACGCACACAGGATGCTGTAGGTATGGCCGATATTCTGGGAAACAAAGCCGGAATCCGGCAGCTCCGTCGCGACCACAATCGCCACATCGTAGCCTTCATCGAGCAGGTCCGGCATCCGGTTAGCCATGGTGAGGTCAAAGTTGACCTCGGGAAACTGCTGACGATAGCCCGCAATCGCCTTGATCATGTAATGCTGACCGATCCCGGTCATGGAATGGATACGCAGCTTGCCGGCCGGCCGCGCATGAGCATCGCTGGCTTCGGCTTCGGCCTCTTCAACATAGGCCAGGATCTGCTCGCAACGCAGCAGGTAACGCTGCCCCGCCTCGGTCAGGGCGATCCGGCGGGTGGTTCGATGGAGCAGGCGGGTACGCAGATGCGCTTCCAGGCTCGCAACGGCCCGGGAAACATGTGCGGTGGTGGTGCTCAGCACTTGCGCCGCGCTGGTAAAGCTGCCGCTTTCGGCAACACAGGCGAAAACGCGCATATTGTGCAATGTGTCCATGATGCCCCTCATTAGTTAGCAAATAAATTTTGCCATGAACGCAAGAGGGCCATTATTACAAAATGTGAGATAAACATTCACAAACCAGCCGGCTTATCTCAAGACAAGGGGTTTCCTAGAATTCACGTAGGTTTGAGCGACTCTCCCCTCGAATATCTGGACGCCTTCTGTGTCATTCCCCTGTAAGAATTCGCTGCTTGGCATAAGCTTTTTTGTTCTGACTTCAACAATCTCCGGCTGTATCAGCACCCACGGTATCGCGCCGGAGGCTCAACGTATCGATGCCGACACCCTGGCTACGGACGATGCCATCCGTGCGGCCAAGCTGGACGCCCAATGGCCGGCCAGCCAGTGGTGGCGCGCCTACCGTGATCCCCAGCTGGACCGGTGGATCGCTGAAGCCCTGACCAGCAATCCGTCACTGGCAGCCGCAGCGGCACGGGTACGCTCGGCCAAGGCAATGGCCGGACTGGTGGAATCCGCCGAGGCGCCCCACGTAAACGGCAGCGTTGACCTGCGCCGTTACACATGGCCTACGGATAACTTCTATGGCCCAGGCGAGCTGGCCGACCGTACCACCTGGAACAATACCGCCTCCCTGGGACTCAGCTATAAGCTCGACTTCTGGGGACGCGAGCATGATGACAGCGAGCGTGCCCTGGATCGTGCCCACCAGGCAGCTGCCGAAGAACGTGTTGCGGTGCTCGAGCTGACAACCAACATCGTGCGAGCCTACATCCAGTTATCATTGCAATATGCGCAACGTGATGTAGCCCAAGCGACCCTGGATCAGCAGGAGCAGATCGCCAAACTGGCGAAGCGTCAGCTGGAAGGCGGTATCGGCACCCAGTTCGAGGTCAGCCAGGCCGAAGCATTGTTGCCGGAAACGCATCGACAGATCGAAGCCCTGGACGAAGCCATTGCGCTTTCGCGTAATCAGTTGGCCGCATTGGCCGGCAAAGGCCCTGGCGACGCCGCCTCGCTGACACGTCCGCAGCTGCAACTGGGCGCCATGCCAACCCTGCCCTCCCGCTTGCCACTGGAGCTGGTGGGTCATCGTCCCGACGTGGTTGCCAGCCGTTGGCAGGTTGCCATGAACGCCAAGGGTGTCGATGTAGCCCGCGCCGACTTCTACCCCAACATTGATCTGATGGCGAGCATTGGTCAGTCGATGACCATGGGCACCTTCAAGGAATTGTTCACGGCCAAAAAGACGGGTTACTCCTTTGGACCGGCTATCTCGCTGCCCATCTTCGATGGCGGTGAGCGCCGCTCGCAGCTTGGTATCGCATCGGCAGGCTACGACGCTGCGGTTGCACATTACAACCAGACCATTATCGAAGCGCTGAAGGACATCTCCGATAACCTGATTCGTCTCGACTCGGCCAACAAGCAGGCCGACATGGCCCGTGAGTCCGTGGAAGCGGCGCAGCGCACCTACGACATTGCCCGCAAGGCCTTCGAGCGCGGCCTGACCGATTACCTGCATGTACTGGACGCCCAGACCCGTCTGTTTGCCCAGCAGCGGGTGGAGCAACAGGTCCAGGCCATGCGTCTGAGCGCCCAGGCCGGCTTGATTACCGCTCTGGGTGGCGGTGCCATCGCGCCTGAAGACGGCCCGGACGAAAAGGACCTGAAACCGGCACGTGTCGATATTGCCAAAAAGCCCTAAGGCCCTCATGAAAGCAGAAACGACTTCCACCCCCACCACCAGCGCGTTTCGCCAGGCGCTTAACGCCTGGGCGAGAAGCGACGGTGTCATGTGGATCTACCTGTTCAAGGTACTGATCGCAGCCGGCCTGACCCTCTGGCTTGCCATGCGCCTCCAGTTGCCGCACCCATCCTCGGCGGTCATCACCGTTTTCATCGTGATGCAGCCGCAGAGCGGCCAGGTATTTGCCAAAAGCGTCTATCGGTTGCTGGGCACGGTAGCAGGCCTGATCGCCATGCTGGCGCTGGTTGCCCTGTTTGCCCAGGAGCGGGTGCCCTTCCTGATCTGCATGTCAGTCTGGATTGGCCTGTGCACGGCCGGCGCCATGCGCTATCGCGATATGCGCAGCTACGGCTGTGTGCTGGCAGGCTATACCGCAGCGCTGATCGGTATTCCCGCTGTCATGAGCCCTGAAGGTGCTTTTATGTCAGCGGTTATGCGGGTGCTGGCGATTTCGTTGGCCATTATCTGCAGCGGTATCGTCTCGGCAGCCCTTTTTCCGCAGACCACAGGCGCAGCCATGCGCAACGCCTTATACAACCGCTTTGGCACCTTTGCAGGCTACGTAGCCGATGTGCTGCGTGGCAAGCTGGAGCGGCATGTCGTGGAGAGCGGTGGAGTGCGCTATGCCGCCGAGGCCGTCGGGCTTGAAAACATGCGCAGCGCCACAGCCTTTGAAGATCCGCACATGCGCATGCGCAGCGGTCGTCTCTCGCGGCTGAACAGTGAGTTCATGACCATGACGACCCGTCTGCATGCCTTGAGTCGACTGCTTCTACGGTTGCGCCAGCGTCAGGCTGACGTTGTACTGTCGGCATTCGACATGGCGCAGGCTGCATTTCTGGAGCTCCTGGATAGCGTGCGTGGTCAGCCGCTGACACCACCGGACGCGGCAGCAGTCGCTGAACGTCTCTCGGCCTTGAGCGACCATACCCGCGTACGCATTCGGGAAGCCCGTGCTTCGCTACTTGCCAACGCGCCCTCCGAAGAAGATCGGCTGGACTTCGAGACGGCTGCCGAGCTGCTCTTCCGTTTGGTAGACGATCTGCACAACTACGTCCAGACCCACGCGTCCCTGGCCGCTCCGCACCATGTACGCGAGCAATGGAAGGCACGCTTCGTGGCCAAGGCCAATGCCATGGCAGCAACCGTGGCAGGTGTACGAACTGCCCTCATGGTGCTGCTGCTCAGCCTGTTCTGGATCATGACAGCCTGGCCCTATGGCGGCATGTTCGCCTCCAACGCGGCTGCCGTGGCCGCCCTCGCCTCGTCCAGTCCGATGCCCCACAAGACCGCCCAACAAATGGCCATCGGTGCATTTTTCGGCGTTACCGTGGGCTTTTTCATGAACTTCTTCGTCTTCACCCAACTGGATGGATACTGGATGCTCATGTTCGCCCTGGCACCCGTCTTCATGCTGGGCAGCTTTGTGGCCCTGCGTCCGGGTTACATGGGTTACGGGCTGGGTAGCATGGTGTTTTTCTGCTTTACCTCGATTCCCGACAACCCACCGGTGTATGACCCGTCAAACTTCATCAACAACGGTATCGCCGTACTGCTGTCCATGGCGACCACAGCCGCGATTTCCTCGATCCTGCTCCCCCCCAACAGCGCTTGGCTCTGGCGACGCCTGGAGCGTGACCTGCGCCGTCAGGTCGTTCGTGTAACGAGTGACCCGCTGCCAGGGCTTTCGAGCCGGTTCGAAAGCGCCACGCGCGACCTGCTCAATCAGGCCTACGGTTTGGCCAATGGCCGTCCGCAGGTGCAGAAGGCGCTGTTGGGCTGGACCTTTACGGTCCAGGAAGTCGGTCAGGCCATCATTGAGCTGCGTCAGGAGCAGGAGCGCCTACCGGCCGAGCCTCGATTTGCCGAAGCGTCCCCTTGGCGTCAGTCGATCCGCGCCATGGGACGTGCCCTGGCCCGCCTGTTCCTGAAGCCAAGCCAGACCAATCTGCAACGTGCGCTCACCGCGGTGGACCAGGCCATTGCCTGCGTTGAAGCGCAGCGTGAGCCCTATAGCCAGCATTTCGATGAGTCGCCGCTGCGTCGCATCCAGAGCTTCCTGCATTTCATTCGAACCTCCCTGCTCGACCCGCACGCGCCCCTGGCGCAGTACGCTGCGCCGAGCGAGCCCGTCACAGGAATCGCCCATGCCTCGTGAGATTGCTTTCCACGGTGTGTACCTGCCCACCGTTACCGTGCTGTTCATTGTTGGCCTGCTGGTGATGTGGGTCGTTGATCGCCTGTTCGCCAGCATTGGGCTGTATCGCTTTACCTGGCACCCCTCCCTGTTCCGCCTGAGCCTGTTCGCCTGCATCTATGGCGTCATGGCGCTGACCGTCTATCGTTGAGAGCCTTGTTCTATGACCTTGAAGAACCTTTTTAGCGTATTGGCGACCCTGATCGTCGTGGTAGCCGCACTGGTGATAGGCCGGCTGCTCTGGGTGCATTACATGAACGATCCGTGGACGCGGGACGGACGCGTGCGCGCCGATGTCATCAACATCGCACCGGATGTGTCGGGCCTTGTGGTCAACGTGCCGGTGCATGACAACCAGCTGGTCAAAAAAGGCGACCTGCTCCTGCAGATCGATCCGTCTCATTACGAGATTGCCGTGCATCAGGCCGAAGCCCTGGTCGCTTCGCGCAAGGCAACGCTGGACATGCGCCTGCAAAACGCCAAGCGCCGTGCCGATATCGACAGCTTGGTCGTTTCCAAGGAGAGCCGTGAAGATGCCAGCAGCATCGCTTCCTCAGCTGAGGCAGACTACAAGCAGGCCCAGGCTCAGCTTGAAGCGGCCCGCCTGAACCTGTCCCGCACCCGCGTGGTGGCGCCGGTGGATGGTTATGTCACCAACCTCCTGGTCTACCGTGGCGATTATGCTTCGGCCGGTGCACCCAAGCTTGCGATCATCGACAAGAACTCCTACTGGGTTTATGGCTACTTTGAAGAAACCAAACTGCCCCACGTGAAGATCGGCGCACCCGCCGAAATGCGAATGATGAGCGGCATGGTGCTCAAGGGCCATGTGGAGAGCATTGCCCGGGGTATCTATGATCGGGACAACCCGCAGAGCCGCGAGCTGATCGCCGATGTGAACCCGGTATTCAACTGGGTGCGCCTGGCGCAGCGAATTCCGGTGCGCATTGCCATCGATGAAGTGCCCGAGGGGATGGAGCTGTCGGCAGGCACCACCTGCACGGTCGTGTTGGATGACGGCACCGGTCATGATCACCACAACTGGCTGGGCTTTGCCGACTGATCTTGGTACGAGCCCTCTGCGTAATGCACTCCATAGAGTGATACTTCCGACTCGCACCGGCTGAACGCGCATACCCGAGTCAGTGTGCGTTACCGATCAGCCAATAAAAAGGGGCTGCGCCTAACGACGCAGCCCCTCTATTTGCTTTAGCCCGACTAATCA
This sequence comes from Pseudomonas sp. C2.3V, assembly GCF_058536325.1. Lineage (NCBI taxonomy): Bacteria > Pseudomonadati > Pseudomonadota > Gammaproteobacteria > Pseudomonadales > Pseudomonadaceae > Pseudomonas > Pseudomonas sp. C2.3V. The sequence continues at coordinate 3,836,950 of NZ_JBZUBN010000001.1, forward strand.
ATAACCCAGAGCGAAATCCTCTTCCGCCACATCCATCAGGCTGCCAGCCCCTGCCAGCATCGCTTCGACATGCATGCGGGTACGTGGCAGCAGACGCTGATAATAGAAACGCGCGGTCTGCAGCTTGGCCTTGTAGAACGCAGCCTCATCGGTTCCGGCAGCAAGCTTCTCGCTGGCTACACGCGCCATATCGGCCCAGAAATAGGCTAGGCAGGCATAACCAGAGTACATCAGGTAGTCCACTGCGGCAGCGCCTACCTCCTCACGGTCCTTCATGGCGGCCATGCCGACCTTCAGTGTGATTTCGCCCCATTCCTTGTTCAGCTTGGCCAGTGGCTCGATGAACTCCTTGAGATCAGCATTGCCTTCCTGCGCTTGGCAGAACTTGTGAACGATCTTGGTAAAGCCCTTGAGCGACTCACCCTGAGTCATCAGTACCTTACGGCCTAACAGGTCAATGGCCTGAATACCGGTAGTACCTTCGTACATCATGGCAATACGGCTGTCGCGCAGGTTCTGCTCCATGCCCCATTCAGAAATGTAACCATGACCGCCATAGATCTGCATGCCATGGCTAGCCGCTTCGAAGCCCACTTCAGTCATGAAGGCCTTGGCAATCGGCGTGATGAAGGCCAGCAGCGCATCGGCTTTCTTTCGCTCTTCCTCATCCTGGCTGTAACGGGTCACATCTACCAGCTTGGCAGCAAAGTAGATCATGGCACGGTTGCCTTCAGCGAACGCCTTCATGGTCAGCAACATGCGGCGGACGTCCGGGTGGACAATGATCGGGTCAGCAGCCTTCTCGGGCGCTTTTGGCCCGGTCAGGGAGCGCATCTGCAGGCGTTCACGGGCATACCGGATACCGCCCTGGAAGGCGATCTCCGCATGGGCCAGACCTTGCAAGGCCGTCCCAACACGCGCCGTGTTCATAAAGGTGAACATGCAGTTCAGGCCCTTGTTGGGCGGGCCGATCAGGAAGCCTTTGGCACTATCGAAGTTCATGACACAAGTGGCGTTACCGTGGATACCCATCTTGTGCTCGATGGAGCCGCAGGTCACACCGTTGCGCTCGCCTATGCCACCTTCGGCATTGGGCAGGAACTTGGGTACGATGAACAGTGAGATACCCTTGGTACCCGCCGGTGCGTCAGGTAGGCGGGCCAACACGATATGCACGATGTTGTCGGTCAGGTCATGTTCACCGGCAGAGATAAAGATCTTGGTTCCGCTGATCGCGTAGCTACCGTCAGCCTGCGGCTCGGCACGGGTACGCAGCATACCCAGATCGGAGCCGCAATGAGGCTCGGTCAGACACATGGTGCCTGTCCATTCGCCGGAAACCAGTTTGGTCAGGTAGGTGTGCTTTTGCTCGTCGGTACCATGGCTTTCAATGGTGTTCATCGCACCATGGGAAAGGCCTGGATACATGCCCCAGGACCAGTTGGCCTGGCCGATCATTTCCGACAAGGCAATACCCAGTGACTCAGGCAGACCTTGGCCGCCATGAGCAGGATCATGCGGCAGACTCGGCCAGCCACCTTCTACGAATTGCTGATAGGCCTGCTTGAAGCCTGTCGGCGTCTTCACGCCCGACTCGCTCCATACGCAGCCTTCCTTGTCACCGACACGGTTCAGCGGCGACAGGACCTGCTCGCAGAACTTGGCGCCTTCCTCAAGAATAGCGGCAACCATATCCGGGGTAGCATCCTGGCAGCCGGGCAAGCTCTGGTAATGCGCGTCATAACCCAGCAGTTCGTCACGGACAAAGCGGATATCACGCAAGGGAGCCTTGTAGTCAGGCATGACTGTTACCTCTGGAATGCATTTTTATGGGAAGGCGCCGCAGGTATCTCCTGACCGGCGTTAAACAGTTGTTTGAAACTTATGTTTTCCTCTGAGGCCTGTCAAGCGTGTCTGACCACAGGCGACGCCTGGATACAAAAACGCCGCGAGTGGTTATCCACCCGCGGCGCTTGTATTACACCTTCTCCCCCTGGAGGGAACAGAGGTCAGGCGTAGGTATCGATAAGGCTTCCCAATGTTGCACTGGCTGCCTGGATAACTCGAGAGCCCGCCAGGGCCTCGCGCTTACCCGCTTGCAACTCGACCAGCTGTGCGGCCTTATCTGCCTGATTCTGAGAAGCTCCATCGACGCTGCGAACCTGATCGACACGTGTCTGCGCATCATTCGGCAGGCTGCTGGCCGCAATGGCTGCACCGGCCTGATCGACACGGGACTGGCCCGCCTGATAGGCCGCCACCCCGTAAGTGAAACTGTTTCCGGAAATATTCATAAGCCGCTCCCTTTAACTGCTTGAGGCGTTTGGCCATTGAAGCAGATTCCGGCATCGAACCCTATGATTAAAACGTCATGCTTGCCGCTTCGCTTAGCGTCAGTTCGAATAACCAGGGAACGGTATCAGCCAGGCAATGCCTTCTTGTTAATCTTGCGCGCCCGCCTCTGGTTGGCGCCGAGGAAAAGCCTGGACATCCACTGGTGACTGTGTGGGTCACCATAATGCAGCAAGACCGTTGCGCGCAGTGTATTAGGATCACAAGGCTCATTGGCATGTATGCTTCTATATCCCCAGAAGATATAAAGATTGCCAGGAACAAGTTTTATTTTGATGGGCTTGAGCAGATTGTACTTGATCAATAACGCTATGAACTTCTGGCTTAATGGATTTTGAATAAGTGCTTTCTCTATAATATTGATGGCCACACTGCTCCTAATACGGCGGGTATTGGGAAACATAATAAAATCGCCACACTGGTCAGTATCATTTGGAATGAAAACAGGCACAAGCGCCGTTAATGCCGTGGCGTCATAATGAAAATAGTTGGACTCTTTAAGACCGGTTTTACCTTGCAGGCAACGCACGGCCGGAAAGATCTCTTCCTCTTCCGGTACCCGCCTGCCCAGACCGGCTTCCTGAATATCCGCCAGCATTTTCCTGAACCTCACCGAGGTGCTCAGCGCCTCGAAAAGACTGCCGGTTACCGACTTTATGCCATGTAGCGCAAAATATTCGGAGTTATGTTTGTGAGTTTCCCGCAGAACATAGTCACGTGCACTTTCAAGTTGTTCCGCTGAAAGAAAGTGTTCAATAACGGCATAGCCTTGCCTCTCGATGTCGAGCACGAGCCGAGAAACGTCTTGAGCATCAATACGCTTGAAGACAGGCATACAAAATCCTTTTTCCATTCTTGATATTGTTATAAAACTGGAACTACCACCAACGTCTGAACACCATGAGCAACTATCGGTAAGTCGTATAGCAATAAATATTAAAGGCATACAGTCACGCGCCATGCCGCAATCAATCATTAAGAAGTGATTGACAGGCATAGCGAACAAACAGAAAGCACTCATAACCGCGACGAGAACATCTCTTTTAGATAAGGCGGGAAAGAGATCAATCGAGGCAAATGGACTATATGCGAAGCCGGAAAAAGCTGCGCAAAATTAAAGTAATCGCTGAAAAACTTTGTAATAAATAACGTCTATTCTGATATTAAAGTGCCTTATCACGAGCAGTCAGATACCAAAGGGGCATTAACGCGCCAATTGGCTTAAATCCAGATAATCCGCAACGGCCCCCGGCGTGGCTTCAGCCAAATAAGGAACAGTGCCCAGGCAAGGTGCAGGCAGGCGCTCATGAAGCGTGGCGAGGTTATCCTCCAGGCGTGATGTCTGCGGATCGACAATATTGGCAACCCAGCCGGCCAGGTTGAGCCCATCCTGCGCAATGGCTTCAGCAGTCAGCACCGCGTGGTTGATGCAGCCCAACCGTACACCCACCACCAGGATGACGGGAAAACCAACGGCCCTGGCTACATCTGACAGGTTCGCCTGCCCTTCCAGCGGCACGCGCCAGCCACCTGCACCTTCGACCAGCATGAAGTCGGCCTGTTTGGCCCGCATGGCCTGAATGGGCGCGACCAAGGCATCGACTGTCAAGGATGTTCCTACCTCACGGGCCGCCAGATGTGGAGCAATAGCAGGCGTAAAGGCCAGCGGATTGACCTCGGCGTAACTCAACGGCAACGAACACTCGCCCCAGAGCGACAACGCGTCGCTGTTACGCAGCCCCTCGGGCGTCATCTCGCAACCAGACGCCACAGGTTTGACCGCTGCCGTGGAAAGCCCCGCAAGGCGGGCTACATGCAGCAGGCCGGAAGCAATGGTGGTCTTGCCGATTTCGGTATCGGTGCCGGTAATGAAGTAAGCAGACATAAGATCAGGATTCTTTCTGGAAAATGCCGTAAACCACGCGATAGCAGGCCGGGAGACCTTGGGGCTGGCGGAAGCGCTCATACGCTTGCGCCAGGGCATTCAGGCGGGCGCGTCCGGTCAAGCCAGTAGCGCGGCCAGGGTTCACGTTATGGGCGCCGAGCGCCTTGAGTTCATGGGTCAGGCTGCGGACATCCGGAAAATGCAGAACGCGTGTTTCGACGTCCAGCACCTTCTGCTTGAGTCCACTGGCCGCACAGACCCGCTGATAGTCTTCAAACTGGCGGAAACGGTTAACGTGAACGAAACCATCCACTGCCTGCCAGCTGTCCCGCAACTCCTGCAGTGTACCGGTACACAGGCTGGTGAATGCAAACAGCCCACCGGGCCGCAGGATACGCTGGGCCTCGGATAATACCGCCGAAAGGTCGCCACACCATTGAATGGCAAGGCTGGTAAACAGCAGATCGCACGCCTGGTCCTTGAGCGGCAGCCGTTCGGCATCACCCGCCACAAAGTGCTCGGCCCCGCCGAGTGGACGTGCATGGCGCAGCATGCCTTCCGCCAGGTCAACGGCGATACCTTGCGCGTCGGGATAACGGGCCGCTAGCGCCCGGGTGAAGTAGCCTGTACCGCAGCCCAAGTCGACCCAGCGCTCTACAGCCTGCTCGGGCATACGCGCCAGAAGCGCTTCGCCGACATCACGTTGCAGGCTGGCAACGCCGTCATAGCTGGCCGCCGCCCGGGAGAACGAAGCCGCCACTTGCCTTTTATCCGGCAAGGAGGCGCCCTCCTGCGTGGTTACAGGTAAAGCATCAGCCATCACGGCCCTCATAAATGAAACGTTCAATCGCTGCGGCAATCTCGTCCGGACGCTCCAGCGGCAGGCCATGGCTGGCCGGCTCGAAGACATGAACTTCGATGTCGGGTATCTCATCCATCAAGGCTTGCGCAGCCGATACCGGTACCAGTGCATCGTTTGACGCAAACAGGTGAAGTTGCGGACCGCTATACGCCTGAAGCGCCTCGCGTGTGTCCAGTTGCGCCAGCAGCTCAAGCCCGGCCACTGCAACTTCACCGGACGTCTCCGGCAAGGCCACCTGCAGCAGGCGCGCAAGCGTCTTGCGGTCCCGAGCCCCCTGGCTGACCAGATGGGTAAAGCGTTTGAGCGTCAGCTCCGCATCGAGCGTGCAGGCCTCGTAAAAATCGGTGAAGACACTGCGTGACATTGCGCTTTGCCAACCATGACGGGCAACAAAGCAGGGATTGCTGGCCATAGTGATCAACCCCAGGGTACGGTCGCCCCGCCGCCGGGTAAGCTCACTGGCGATCATGCCACCCAATGACCAGCCACCCAACCAGACGTTATCCGGCAGCCGGGCGTCAATATCATCGAACCAGCCACTGGCATCGGCCATGTCCGGCAAGGGTTCGATCAGTACATCCAGATATGGTGCTATTTCGAGGAGCTCATCACGCAGCGGCTCCAAGGGGGCCGTGCCCAGACCCCACCCGGGCAGCAGCACTAAAGTGTCACGCATGTTCCGTTCCTTTCAATTCCGACCAAGCTTCGGCAAGTGCGGCGAGCAGACGATCGACGTGCTGCTCGCTGTGTGCGGCCGACAGAGTAACCCGCAACCGGGCACTATTGTTCGGAACCGTAGGGGGACGGATCGCCGTGACGAGAATTCCATGGCGTTTCAGGGCAGCCGAAAAAGCCAATGCCTGCTCGCTACTGCCGACCAGGATCGGTTGGATCGGGGTAAAGCTGTCCATCAGCGAAAGGCCGATAACCTGCGCACCAGAGCGGAATCGCTGGATCAGTGCATTCAAATGCTCGCGCCGCCAGGACTCTGCCTGGAGCAGCTCTAGTGCCTTCAAGGTGGCGCAGGCCACTGCTGGCGGCTGGCTGGTGGTATAAATGTAAGGACGTGCGAACTGGATCAAGGTTTCGATCAGCTCATCGCTGCCTGCTACAAAGGCGCCTGCAGTACCAAAAGCCTTGCCCAGCGTACCGACCAGTACCGGAACCTCATCCATGCCCAGTCCGAAATACTCAGCTACGCCGCCTCCCTGCCTGCCCAACGGGCCAAAGCCGTGGGCGTCATCGACCATCAGCCAGGCGCCCCGGTTACGTGTCACTTCAACCAGGGCCGGCAGGTCGGCCACATTACCGTCCATGCTGAATACACCGTCCGTTACGACCAGCGTATTACCTTCAGCCTTGTCGAGCCGGCTGGCCAAGCTTGCCGCATCGTTATGCAGATAGCGGGAGAAGCGCGCGCCGGACAGCAGTCCTGCATCCAGCAGAGAGGCATGGTTGAGCCGGTCCTCAAGGACCGTATCGCCTCGGCCAACCAGGGCTGTCACGGCCGCAAGGTTGGCCATGTAGCCCGTGGAGAACAGCAGTGCCCGAGGGCGCCCGGTAAACTCAGCCAGCGCCTCTTCCAAGGCATGATGGGGACCGCTATGGCCGATCACCAGATGCGAAGCGCCCCCGCCTACGCCCCAACGCTCGGCACCCTTTTGCAGTGCCGCGATGACGTCCGGATGATTGGCGAGGCCAAGGTAGTCGTTGTTGCAGAACGCCAGGAGCGGCTGGCCGTCGACCACTACTTCAGGTCCTTGCGGGCCTTCCAGCAATGGTCGCTGACGGTACAGGGCTTGCTCGCGGCGCTCGGCGAGGCGTCTGGCCAGGTCGAACGGCATGATCAGGCAGAAGCAGCGTCGTAGAACAGTGCAGAGTTCTTCTGCTCAATCAAAGCCTGCTCAATCGCGGCCTGATGCACTTCATCATCGTGCTCTTCGCGCTCTTCCGGCTTGATGCCCAGACGCTTGAACAGAAGCATATCCTTCTCGGCCTGGGGGTTAGTGGTCGTCAGCAGCTTCTCGCCGTAGAAGATGGAGTTCGCACCGGCAAAGAAGGCCAGGGATTGCATCTGCTCGTTCATCTGCTCACGACCAGCAGACAGGCGCACATGGGACTTGGGCATCATGATCCGGGCAACAGCAAGGGTACGGATGAAGTCGAACGGATCGACGTCCTTCTCCTGCTCCAGCGGCGTGCCCTTCACCTTGACCAGCATATTGATCGGGACGGACTCCGGATGCTCCGGCAGGTTGGCCAGTTGAATCAACAGACCGGCACGATCATCCACGGACTCACCCATGCCCAGGATACCGCCAGAGCAGATCTTCATGCCCGCGTCACGCACGTAGGACAACGTCTCCAGACGGTCTGCATAGGTACGCGTCGTGATGATGTTGCCGTAGTACTCCGGCGAGGTGTCCAGGTTGTGGTTGTAGTAGTCCAGACCGGCTTCGGCCAACGCCTGTGTCTGGTCACGGTCGAGCTTGCCCAGTGTCATGCATGTTTCCAGGCCCAGGGCCTTTACGCCTTTGACCATCTGCAGCACGTAGGGCATGTCCTTGGCGGACGGATGCTTCCACGCCGCGCCCATACAGAAGCGGGTCGAACCAATGGCCTTGGCCTCGGCAGCCGCCTTGAGCACCTTCTCCACTTCCATCAGCTTTTCTTTTTCAAGACCCGTGTTGTAGTGGCCGGACTGAGGGCAGTATTTGCAGTCCTCAGGGCAGGCACCGGTCTTGATGGAAAGCAACGTCGAGACCTGAACGCGGTTGGGGTCGAAATGCTGACGGTGAACCGTCTGTGCCTGGAACAGCAGGTCATTGAACGGCAGTTCAAACAGGGCACGGACATCGGCAAGGGTCCAGTCGTGACGCGTAGCGGTAGCGCTCATGGCTCAATCCTTCGGTATAAAAAGACGGCTGCTCAGGCAGCACATGAATAATTGCCGTCAACTTTATTCGATACGAAGGTTTACATCTGATCAAAAAACAATCAATAGCCTTATTTATTTAAGGTTTTTTGATGACTGACTCCTTCAATAAGAGAGAGACTACGGCAGAGCATGAAACTGTGAGCAGGATCGCTCGCTTGATTGAACCCATCGCTGGTAACGAACCCAACGGCATTTACAGGTTCCAAGCGACAACATGAGGACAAGGAAAGAAACATGCGTACAGAAGGGTTCTTCGACTGGCTTGGCCAAGCCCTTGGTCAGGTCATCCGCTTCATCATCGATCTGTTCAGCACCGTACTCAATGGCATTGGCGATGCCGTCCATGACTTCCTGCAAGGCATGGCTCGCGCCATCGGCATGGATGACTCCTACATCAGCTTCGTGGTACTGATCGTCGGACTGATTCTGCTCTATGCCGCGGTTCGTGCTTTTATGCGCAGCTCCATCATTGGCGGCATCATCTGGCTGGTATTGGGCCTGATGGTCATGAGCTGGCTGATTCGCTGAGCCTCTTGCACGCCAGGGAGCGGCGTGCCTGATCCCAACTGATCGATATCGGCAAGGATGCCTATGAATCGCCTGACTACCCTGCTTGCTTACCGTCCTGTCTGGCTTAAACCTCACACGAACTGCGGGTTCTGCGGCTCAGGTGTAGAGTCCAGCCTGCCGCTATGCCTTGGCTGCGAGACTGACCTGCCCTGGCTCATGGGGCATTGCCTTCATTGTGCGATTCCGCTGCCTGACGAGGGGCTAATCTGCGGGGCGTGCCTGAAAAGGCCTCCGTCTTTTGATCATGTCGTAGCGCTCTGGCGTTACGGATTCCCCATTGGTAGCGCCATCAATCGGTTCAAGCATCAAAAGCAGTGGCCGCTGGGGCGACTGATGGCGGATCTGCAGGCTCGCCATTTGATGCATGCCTTTGACGAGGGATTGCCTCGGCCTGACCTTCTGCTTCCTGTCCCGATGGCGCAGAAGCGCCAACGCGAGCGTGGCTACAATCAGGCTGCCATGCTGGCGCGCTGGCTAGGAAAGTCGCTCACGCTGACTGTAGCAGACGATGTCATTCAACGAGTGCTGGAAACCCCGGCGCAACAAGGCCTGGATGCCGCCCAGCGTCACAAGAACCTGCGCAACGCCTTTGCCCTCACCACTGCCAAGGTCGTACGCGGTCGCTCGATAGCGCTCATCGATGACGTCCTGACCACCGGTGCAACTGCCGAGGCCCTTGCCAGCCTGCTCAAGCGTGCAGGCGCCCTGCGTGTCGATGTGTACTGCTTGGCTCGCACGCCTAGGCCTGGCGACTAAACGCTCTTTTCACCTTGCCATGGGAACGGGCCGGCTCGTACACTGATCTATCGTTATATACTTTTTTATACTCCGACCTATGCTCAGTCACCTGACTCATCACATGACCCGCCGTCCCCAGCGGTTTGCGCTGCTGGAGCAGGTCGCCGCCCAGGGCTCCATTACAAAGGCTGCCAAGGCTGCAGGGCTGAGCTACAAGGCCGCCTGGGATGCCATCGATGAACTCAACAACCTTGCCGGCCAACCCCTCGTCGAGCGTAGTGTCGGTGGCAAAGGCGGAGGCGGCGCACGCCTGACCCAGGAAGGCGCACGGTTGCTGGCCTTGTATCACCGCCTTGAAGCGCTTCGCGAAAAGGTGATCGAAAGCGCTGAACACGTCGAGGACCTGGAGCGACTGGAGCGGTTGATGCTGCAAACCAGCGCGCGGAATCAGCTGCATGGGGAGGTTGTTGCTGTAGAACCCAAAGGGCATAGCGATCTGATCACGATCCGGCTGCCCGGTGGCCTTCAGGTGCTGGCACAAATCACCCGTGAAAGCACCGAGCGATTGGGCCTTGCACCGGGTCGCAGCGTTATCGTGCTGATCAAAGCATCGTGGCTAAGCCTCCATGAACACGCTCCTGTGGATGCGGCCAATGCACTTGAAGGCCGAGTCGACACCGTTACCCCCGCCCCCTCCGGACCTGCCGACATTCGCCTGAGCCTGCCCAATGGGCAAACGCTCTGCGTGCTGCTGCCAGCAGAAGCCGAGCTGTCTCCTGCTCCCGGTCAGACCGTATTCGCCTGCTTTGAACCCGACCAGGTCTTGCTGGGGGCGCCCCTGTGAAGAAGGAATCCTTGATGAACAAACGGCTTTTGACTGCTGCGGCGCTTGCCACGCTCTTTACCAGCGCCACCGTCCAAGCAGCTGACCACCTGCGCATCGCTGTGGCGGCCAATCTGCTGCCTGTTATGCAGACCATCGCCAACGATTACGAAAAGCAGACCGGCGCCAAGGTGGAACTGGCTGGCGGCTCCAGTGGTGCATTTTTCGAGCAGATTCAACGTGGCGCACCGTTCGATCTGTTCTACTCGGCAGACGCGATCCGCCCGGACAAACTGGCAGCTGCCGGTAAGGGCACCGAAAGCCGGACTTATGCGTGCGGCCAGCTGGCGCTCTGGCAAACCAGCGGCAAGCCCGATATTCACAATCTGCCGTTCAAGCGTGTAGTGCTGGCGAATCCCGATACGGCACCTTATGGCGCCGCAGCCCTGCAGGCGCTGGACCGCAGCGGTGTATTGGAAACCGTCAAGCCGCGCCTGGCGTATGGACAGGACATTGGACAAACCTACAACTTCGTCAAAACCGGCAATTCACCCGCTGGCTTTGTAGCTCTCAGTCAGGTCAAAGCGGGGAATGTGCCGCCCGCGCAATACACGATTGTCGATGCCACGCTGTACGATCCTCTGACGCAAAAGCGCGTTATCCTGGCGGAAGGCGAGCAACTCGACACCGCCAAGCGCTTCGTGGCGTTCTTCGATAACCAGAAAGAGACGTTGCACCAGGCAGGTTATTCTCTTCCAGGCGAGACGGGCTGTGCTGCTCAGTGAAGGAGACTGGCAGGCCCTGGCGCTGACGCTCAAGCTGGCCGTGCTATCCACGGCCCTGCTTCTGCTGATCGGTCTGCCGCTGGCAGCCTGGCGAGTGCGTAAGCAGACCCGCCTGCGCCAGATCCTGGATGCCGTGATCGCACTCCCCCTGGTGCTCCCACCCACCGTGCTGGGCTTTTACCTGCTGGTGGTGTTTGCGCCAGACTCGATGCTGGGCAGCGCCTGGGAAACAGTGTTCGGTCACCCGCTGCCCTTCAGCTTTGCGGGCCTGGTCATGGGGTCCATGATCTACTCGATCCCCTTCGTGGTGCAGCCTCTTACGGTTGCCTTCCGCGAGCTGAATCCACGCCTGTTCGAGGCCGCAGCAACGTTGGGATGCGGCCGTATCGAGCGCTTTTTTCGCGTTACCCTGCCCTTGCTCAAGCGCGGCCTGCTGGTGGCTGCAAGCCTTGCATTCGCCCATACCCTGGGCGAGTTTGGCGTGGTGCTCATGCTGGGCGGTAGTATTCCGGGGCAGACCCAAGTGGTTTCCATTGCCATCTTCCAGCACGTGGAAGCCCTTCACTATGCCGAGGCCCACCGGCTGGCCGGCTTTCTTCTGGTGCTGTCGTTCCTGATCCTGCTGTTCGTCTACGGCAATGGCGATACACGGTCTTATTCGGCCCTGCGCGTCACCAGCCGCCGCTAATCGCGGCTGGCGGCCGAATCGCTTCTGACACGAAACGTTCCCGAACCGACAGAGCAGCATTTGTTACCAAATGTAACCTGCAACACCGCCGTCACAATGCCTCACTACCTTCGCCACGACCGTCCAAACCAGCCACGAAACCTGTTTCGACGACGCGACGTGAGCCGGCAGCCTGATTATTTTAAAACAAGGTCTGCGGGGTTCGTTGTACTCGCTCTCGCCTGGGGTTTTGCGCCTGCCACATCCTGTGAGGAGCGCCTTGATGAGCCTGCAAAACGAACAACACCTGAATAGTGATCTGCTTGATGACGATACCCCTACTGACCTGGAACGCATCGTCAATCTGAAGCGCCGCAGCTTTATTGGTGCCGGTGCGCTATGTGGCGCGGCCTTCTTCCTGGGCGGCAACCTGCTGTCCAACAACGCACTGGCGGGTCCGGTATCCGAAGCGGCTCGCTGGGGTAGCGCTGGACGTCCTTCACGTCCGCTGTTGGGCTTCAAGAACGTGCCAGCTTCAACGGCTGACCAAGTCATTCTGCCGCCCGGCTATGAGTTCCGTACGCTGATCAGCTGGGGCGAGCCGCTGTTTTCCAACGTACCGGACTTCAAGCATGACGGTACGAACACCTCCGAAGACCAGGAGCTGCAGTTCGGGGATAACAACGATGGCATGTGCTTCTTCCCGTTCTACAACAAGTTCGGCCGGATTGACCCTGATCGCGCCCTGATCGCCATTAACAACGAATACACCAACTACGAGTATCTGTTCTCCGATGGCCGTCAACCGTCCTCCCCGGACGATGTACGCAAGGCGCTGGCTGCAGAAGGCGTCTCGGTGATCGAAGTTCGCCGTCGCGCGGGCCGTTGGGTCTTCAAGCGCGACTCCCGTTACAACCGTCGCGTGCATGGCAACGTGATGATGGATATCAAGGGGCCGGCTGCCGGCCATGACCTGCTGCGCACCTCCATCGAGCTGAGTGGCAAACGTGCCCGTGGCACCTTCCAGAACTGCTCCAGCGGGCAGACGCCATGGGGCACTTACCTGACGTGTGAAGAAAACTTCAATGGCTGCTTTGGCAGCACCGACAAGAGCATCAAGCTCAACGCCGCGCAGAAGCGTTACGGCTTGTCGGCCAATAGTGATAACAACTGGTACCCCTATAACGAGCGCTTCGATCTCGCCAAGCATCCGAATGAAGCCAACCACTTTGGCTGGATCGTGGAGATCGACCCGTTCAACCCGGACTCCACACCGGTCAAGCGCACCGCGCTGGGCCGCTTCAAGCATGAAAACGCTGCCGTAACCACGACCCAGGATGGCCGTGTTGTGGTGTACATGGGCGATGACGAGCGTGGCGAGTTCATCTACAAGTTTGTCAGCGACCGTCGTTACAACCCAAACACGCCGCTGGCGAACCGTGACATTCTCGACCACGGTACGCTGTACGTAGCTAAGTTCGACGATGGCGACGGTGATGTGAATCATCCCAAAGGCCGCGGCCAGTGGATCGAGCTGACCTATGGCAAGAACGGGTTGACCAAGGCCAACGGCTTTAACAGCCAGGCCGAAATCCTGATCCATGCTCGTCTGGCAGGCTCGCAAGTTGGCGCTACCCGTATGGATCGCCCGGAATGGATCGCGGTGAGCCCCATCAACGGACAGGTCTTCTGCACCCTGACCAACAACAGCAAGCGTGGCAGCGCCGACATGCCGGTCAACGGGCCGAACCCGCGCGCCAATAACATCTACGGCCAGATCCTGCGTTGGGAAGAGCCAAACCCGGCCGCACTGACCTTTGACTGGGACCTGTTCATCGTGGCGGGCAACCCGGTTGTGCATCCGGAAGATCCATACGATGGTTCGGAAAACATCAACGCCGACAATATGTTCAACAGCCCCGACGGCCTGGGCTTTGACGAAGCCGGTCGTTTGTGGATTCAGACCGATGGTGAAGACAGCAACGAAGGTGATTATGCCGGCATGGGTAACAACCAGATGCTGTGCGCCGACCCGAACACCGGTGAGATCCGCCGTTTCCTGGTAGGGCCGACTGGGTGTGAGGTCACAGGCCTGTCCTTTGCGCCGGACTATCGGACGATGTTCGTCGGCTTCCAACATCCCACCGGCGGCTTCCCGGACTATCTGCCTAACGGGCGTCCTCGCTCCACCGTCATTGCCATTACTCGTAAGGACGGCGGGATCATTGGGGAATAACATCTCCCCGCATAAAACCGGCAGCTAACCCTGCCGGTTTTTTTATGCCTGTTGATTGATGATCACTGGCACATGCATTGACATGATTTCGTCATACAAGCGCGCTAGCGTCGCGCCATCGCATACAAGGAGTCTGTTATGCATCCTGATACCCCTACCGATCTGGAACGTCTGGCCGGCCTGACCCGTCGCCGCTTCATTGGGGCTGGTGCGCTGTGCGGTGCTGCCCTCTTTCTTGGCGGCCAGCTCATTCCGCGGAGCGTACTGGCACAAAGCGTGTCGCAAGCCACCGGCAGTGCCCTGCTGGGCTTTGAGAGCATTCCGATTTCCACAGCCGATACCGTAATCGTCCCACCGGGTTATAGGGCGTCGGTACTTATCAGCTGGGGTGAACCACTGTTTTCAGATGTACCGGCTTTCAAGCATGACGGCACCGGCACAGCAGAAGCCCAGGAGCGCCAGTTTGGCGACAACAACGACGGCATGAGCTTTTTCCCGTTCCCGAACGATCCGAACCGGGCGCTCATGGCCATCAATAACGAATACACTAACTATCGCTACCTGCTGGCCCAGGGCAAGGTGCCTCAATCGGCCGAGGACGTGCACAAGGCCCTGGCCGCTGAGGGGGTCTCGGTTATCGAGGTGCGCCGTATTGACGGACAATGGCATTTTGCACGTGATTCCGAGTTCAACCGTCGTATCCACGGCAACGCGCCGATTCGATTCAGCGGCCCGGCGGCTGGACATGACCTGCTCAAGACCGAAGCCGATTCAAGCGGCACGCATGTACTGGGCACCTTCCAGAACTGTGCGAACGGCAAGACGCCCTGGGGCACTTACCTGACCTGCGAAGAGAATTTTACGGATTGCTTTGGCAGTACTGATGCAACAATCAAATTCGACGCTGCCCAGAAACGTTATGGTGTGACCGTCGAAAGCAAGGGCAACGATTGGCACAAATACAATCCGCGCTTTGACATGGCCAAGAACCCCAACGAGCTGAACCGGCACGGCTGGGTAGTCGAGATCGATCCGTTCGATCCCAAGTCAGAACCCGTCAAGCGCACCGCGCTAGGTCGTTTCAAACATGAGAACGCTGCGCTGGCCCTCACTGCGGACAACCATGTCGTGGTGTACATGGGCGACGACGAACGTGGCGAATTCATCTACAAGTTCATCAGCCGCGATCGCTATGATGCCGCCAATCCCAAGGCCAACCGCGAGCTGCTGGACCACGGCACGCTGTACGTGGCGAAATTTGATGACGGTGACGGCAATCCCGATCATCCCAAGGGACGTGGCCAGTGGATCGAGCTGACCCATGGCAAGAACGGCCTGACCACCGAGAACGGCTTCAACAATCAGGCCGAAGTGCTCATCCATGCCCGCCTGGCCGGAACCCAGGTTGGTGCGACGCGCATGGACCGCCCTGAGTGGATTGCCGTCAGTCCCAAGGATGGTCAAGTGTATTGCACGTTGACCAACAACAGTAAACGCGGCAGCGAAGGCCAGCCCGTAGGCGGGCCAAACCCTCGCGCCAACAACATCTATGGTCAGATCCTGCGCTGGAGCGAGCACGGCAATGATGCCGCGGCCATGGCCTTTGACTGGGACCTGTTTGTCATTGCCGGCAATCCTGAGGTGCACAAGGAGACTGCCAACGGCGGCTCGCACAACATCAACGCCCACAATATGTTCAACAGTCCCGACGGCCTCGGGTTTGATGATGCCGGTCGCCTGTGGATCCTGACCGACGGGGATTACAGCAACAAGGGTGATTTCGCTGGCATGGGTAACAACCAGATGCTGTGCGCCGACCCGAATACCGGCGAGATCCGCCGCTTCATGGTGGGACCGATCGGTTGCGAGGTCACCGGCATTACCTTCTCACCGGATCAGCGCAGCCTGTTCGTCAATATTCAGCACCCTGGCGAAGAAGGCGGCTCGACCTTTCCGGAACACCTGCCCGACGGTCGGCCACGTTCCTCCGTCATGGTCATCACTCGTGATGACGGTGGCGTGATCGGCGCCTGATGACAAGGCTCTAATACGCGGGTACGGCCCTTGAGGCAGTATCCGCGTAGCACGACGCTCGCTGTACCAGGGTCTTTTTTCTCTGCACCGTCAGGCGTTCCAGCGCGCGTGGCATCGCACCTTCGTCACGCCCAGGCATCCAACCTGCTAGCATTCCGATTCAGAACCGGCATATGGCCGCTTCCAGATGCGTTGTAGGAGGATATCCATGTCACACCCGTTCGATACACTCAGCCCTGACGTGGTGATCGACGCCGTGGAAAGCCTCGGCTATCTCAGCGATGCGCGTATCTTGGCGCTTAACAGTTATGAAAACCGGGTTTATCAGGTGGGCATCGAAGACGAACAGCCCTTGATTGCCAAGTTCTACCGCCCACAGCGTTGGACGGATGCCGCGATTCGCGAGGAGCACACCTTCTCTTTTGAGCTGGTGGAGCATGAAGTACCTGTCGTGGCGCCCCTGTCGCGTGACGGTGAAACCCTGTTCGAGCATGCCGGCTTTCGCTTTGCCCTGTTTCCCCGCCGCGGCGGCCGGGCGCCCGAGCCTGGTAACCTTGAGCAGCTGTACCGCCTGGGTCAGCTCCTGGGTCGCCTGCATGCCATTGGCGCCAGTCGCCCATTCGAGCACCGCGAGACGCTTGATGTACAGAGCTTTGGCCATGCCTCGCTGGATACGCTGCTGAGCGGCGGTTTCATTCCCAAGAGTTTGCTGCCTGCGTATGAATCGGTGGCACGTGACCTGATCAAGAAACTGGATACGCTCTTCAACTCGGTCAACTACACCACCATCCGCGTCCATGGAGACTGCCATCCGGGCAATCTGCTCTACCGTGACGAGACCTTCCACATGGTGGATCTCGACGACTGCCGCATGGCACCGGCGGTACAGGACCTGTGGATGATGCTGGCCGGTGATCGGCAAGAACGCCTGTCGCAGCTTTCCGAGTTGATGGACGGGTATCAGGAGTTCCATGACTTTGCACCCCGTGAACTGGCGTTGATCGAGGGGCTGCGCTCCCTGCGTCTGTTGCAATACAGCGCCTGGCTGGCCCGCCGCTGGGATGATCCGGCCTTCCCGAAGAGCTTTTCCTTTTTCGGGACCGAGCGCTATTGGGGCGACCAGGTTCTGATGTTGCGCGAGCAACTGTCAGCGCTTGATGAAGAACCGCTGCGGCTGTTTTGATCCCTAAAGACACCAGGGCCGCCACAAACCGGGCGGCCCTGGTGCTAAGGCTCAATGACCGTTACGGGTCAAGCCGATCAGTGTATCGGCGACATCCTTGGTCCGCCGTGAAGTGCTTGCTGTTGCGCTGCTGGAGCCTTCCAGCGCACCCAACAGCTCAGTCAGGGCATTTACATCCTGAGACTGTACTTCGATCTGCTGTGCAACCTGACGGATTTCCTCAGCCAGCTTGTCGATATCCGTGCCGATTTCGCCAGCGTTCTGCTGAGTCTTTTCCGCCAGCTTGCGTACCTCGTCTGCTACTACAGCAAACCCACGCCCCTGCTCACCCGCACGAGCAGCTTCGATGGCAGCGTTGAGTGCCAGCAGGTTGGTCTGCCCGGCGATCTGCTGAATCATCTGCACAATGGACTGGATCTTCAGGCTCGATTGCGCCAAATCATTAGCACTGCGCACCACACTTTCAGCCTGACTGGACAGACTCTTGACGGTGCCACCCGCCTGATCGATCACGCTGCCCTGCTGATTGATGGTTGAGCTAAGATCATCCATCGATACGTGCAATTCACCGGCATAGTGATTTAACTGCTGAGCAATCTGCTCCTGGCTTTGATCCGCCTGATGCAGCACTGCACCCAAATCTTCAAGACCACGGAAAACCGGTTTGATGTGGTCATCCAGGCCGTTGCTGTCGATGTAGCTGGCAAAGTTCTTGCGCTTGAATTCATCGATCTGCTTGACCACAACCTGGCTCAAGCCCGCCAGCTTCTTGATCTGCCGACGCAGGAAAAAGGCCTTGAACTCGCCATAATGCGCCGTGAAGTTATCGATGTATTCATCACGGAACGGCGCCCCTTCCGGTGTACGGAAGAAAAATACCGCCGTCAGCGTCTGGTTCAGGTTGAGGCCCAGGATCTCGCCAAAGGTAGAAAAGCCCACCACAGGAATATCATCAAACGCTTCGTTCATGCGGCTCAGGTCGTTGCCATTGTTCAAGCGACGCAGAATGCAGTCGTTGAGTAGCCCGCCTACCGGTTTGCCGGACTTGCCTTGCAGGAAACGTTGAAGGTCTTTACGGGTGGCCTCAAGAATAGGCGTACGCTTGACCATCACCAGCTCTTCACCCGGCGCCACGTCACAGAAAAGGTGGATACGCTCCTTGTCATAATCGATCTGGGCAATGGAGCGAACAAACAGCTCCTCACCCACACGAATAGCAAACGAGTAATTGGCCAGACGCTTTTCCAGGTCCTTGGGCTCGCAGTTCAGCGATTCGCACAGGGCGGCTACCATCGAGCGGACATTGCCCTTGGAGTCGATCACCTGACTGATGTAGCGCTCTTCCAGCGACGCGGTGAGCACGCTCAGGCTAACTGATGTCGGCTCGAAGTTCTGGCTTTTGAACACACCGAAGCGGGCATTACGGGCGCATTTCAGAAATACGATCTGTACGTGGTTTTCGTAGCTGCGCTTGCCGTCATGGATCAAGGTTTTAACGAAGTCGGTCTTGCCACCAGCAGAGCCGCCTACGAATAGGCAGGGAAAACGGCCCGACTCGTAAAGGGCTTCCATGAAGAACGATTCGGATGCCGACAGGCCGTCAAACGTGACGTAAGCCAAAGTATCGCGATGGTCGATAGTCGTGTTGACACGCAGCCGCTTAATCGACTCGATCAGCTTGGCGACTCGATCAGCTTGGCGATTCGCTGCTGCATGGACATACGTGGCCCTCGGGCGCGGATGTCCTGGCTTTCCAACGGCACATAAACGGTTTCGGCCGAAGCGATGATGCTGGCATCAAACAGCTGCAGCACAACCCGATCCCACTGGCTACCTGTGGCGCAGTAGAGCTGATCGTTCTGGCTGCACAGCTCGCCGGAGGTCGTGCACAGGGTAAGGGCGGCGCCAGGGAAACGTTCGGCTACCTGGCGAGCCACCTTGTCCAGATCAACATGGGGCGAAACGAAACCGGCGATATAGGTCGGTTCGAATCGCAGGGTTTTCAGGTGGCTCTGCAACTGCCCGGAAGAGCTCAGTACGCTCATTACGCCGCCGGACTGGGCACTGGCGGGCTTGAGCCGGGAAAACAAGTTCATCATGAAATTTACCTGATAAAAAAGAATGCCAGACGTACGCCCACCCGCAGCGTTGAAGAACAGCACTACCCAGGATGATGGGCCGCCGTCCTCAGCAGCACGAATATGTGGTGTATCAGGATGTCGACCCGCCACAGAAGAACTAAAGGCCCTTTGTCATTGGACAAATCGATCGAGCCCATGGGAAAAGCGGCCTTTTCTTTGCTTGCGAGCTATGATTAGGGGCCTTACGAATACTAGAGACACATCATGTCCACATCCCCGCGCCAGGGTTACGTACTAGGCCTTACCGCCTATGCGCTCTGGGGACTATTTCCGTTGTACTTCAAACTGCTTGCCAGCATTCCTCCCGTCGAGATCCTGATCCAGCGTATCTTCTGGTCGGCCCTGATCGGGGTCTTGCTGCTTTTGATCTGGAAACATCAGGGCTGGTGGCGCGATTTGCGTGCCAATCCCTCCCGGATTGCCCGGTTATGGCTGAGTGGCCTGCTGGTGGGCGGCAACTGGCTGACCTACATCTGGGCGGTCAACAGTAACCATGTAATCGAAGCCAGCCTTGGGTATTACATCAACCCGCTCATCAATGTGCTGTTGGGCATGGTGGTGCTGGGCGAGCGGTTAAGGCCCCTGCAGTGGCTGGCCGTGGGAATGGCTGCCCTAGGCGTTGCCCAGCAGATCTGGACGCTTGGCCAGCTGCCCTGGGTATCCCTGGTGCTGGCCTTCAGCTTTGCTTTTTACGGACTGGTGCGCAAGGGCACCCAGGTGGCTGCCCTACCAGGCATGGTGGTCGAAACCTGGCTACTGGTCCCGCTGGCTGCAATTGCACTACCCTTGTTGACCCAGCAGGTCAGCCTGGAACCGGCACTCTGGCAGTCGCCGATGGCCATCGTACTGATCCTGTCTGGCCCCGTTACGCTGGTTCCCCTGCTCTGCTTCAACGCAGCGGCGCGCAAACTGCCCTATTCGACATTGGGCTTCCTGCAGTACCTGGCCCCTACGCTGGTGCTGATACAGGCAGTCTTCCTGTTCCACGAGCCCTTCCCCATGGAGCGGATGGCCGCCTTCCTGTGTATCTGGGCAGGCCTTGCCGTGTTCAGCTTTGACGCCTGGCGCTCCCTGCGTCGTTACGCAGCGCCTGCTGCCCGCACCTGACCGTCGTGGTTGTCGCGGTAGACAACCAGTTCGACCATCAGATCGTCCGCCAGGGTCTCCAGACTCTGGCGGAGCGTATCCAGCTCAAGGGCGGGCGGCAGGGCCAGCAGCGCCGTAGTGTGGAACAACTGTTCGCTGCTCATCGGCGCCGCCCGCACATCGGTACTGAGCCGCTCGACATTAACGCCTAGCCGGGTGAGCTGACGGGTAATGTCCCGAACGATCCCGGGACGGTCATTGCCCAGCAGATCCAGCTGGATGAGCTGAGGCTTGGGTGCCTGCTCTATCTGGCTTTCCGCTACCAGCACACGCATGCCCCTCACATCCAGCCCTTTCAGCTGGGCAACCAGGGCTTCGCGTTGTTCCGGCGCGACACTGACGCTCAGGATTCCGGCGAACTGACCTGCCATACGTGACATGCGGCTTTCCAGCCAGTTGCCGCCCCGCTCGGCAACACAGTCGGCCAGCTGTTCGACCAGACCCGGCTGATCCGGGGCAATGATGGTAAGGACCAGGACATCCACGATAGCGCTCCTTTTGGTTGATCATCTCTCCAGCGTAGAACAGCCAGCCAACCTTGCCGACCCACTTTTCATGAACGGACCTGCCATCGTTTTGCCTGTGGCAGACACTTTTCCAGCGAGGCCTAGTCACATGGCCAGATAGCCACCGAATGTCGGCGCGTCGTGCAGCCAAGCGAGGCGAACAATGAGTAAAAGAAAAACCATCGGCGGCCTGCAGATAGCCGCCGTGCTTCATGAGTTTGTGAAGACTCAGGCGATTCCAGGCACAGGCATCGATATGGACCATTTCTGGCGTGGTCTGGAAAGGCTGCTGGATGAGTTCGCCCCGCGGAATCGAGCGCTTCTGGAAACCCGCAGCCAGCTCCAGGCCCGTATCGATCAATGGCATCTGGCGCATGCCGGACAGCCACACGATGCGCACGCCTACCACACCTTTCTTGAAGAGATCGGCTACCTGCTCCCCGAGCCGGACGAAGTCCGCGTCACGACAGCCAATGTCGACCCAGAAATTGCCCAGCTCGCCGGGCCGCAACTGGTCGTGCCGGTCACGAATGCCCGCTTTGCGCTCAACGCGGCCAACGCACGCTGGGGTTCGCTCTACGATGCGCTCTATGGCAGTGACGCAATCCCCGAAGACAGCACGGTTGAAATCTGCGATAGCTATAACCCGCTCCGGGGCGAAAAGGTTGTGGCCTATGCCCGGGGATTCCTCGACGAAGCCGTGCCGCTTGCTGAATACTCCCATGGCAATGTCAGAGGCTACAGTGTCCAGCGTGGCGAACTCATGGCCGAGATTGGCGACAGTCGCTACGTTTGCCTGGCCGAGCCGGACGCCTTTGTCGGCTATCGCGGGCAGGCTTCGCAGCCGGAGGCCATTCTGCTCAGGCACCATGGGCTGCATATCGAAGTCCAGATTGACCGCAACAACCCGATCGGCCAAGCCGATGCGGCAGGCGTGAGCGATATTCTGCTCGAAGCGGCTCTGACGACCATCATGGACTGCGAAGACTCCGTCGCAGCGGTAGACGCCGAAGACAAGGTACAGGTCTACCGCAACTGGCTGGGCTTGATGAAAGGTGACCTCTCCCAAGACATCACCAAGAACGACAAGGCCTTTACCCGGATCATGAACCCGGATCGACCCTACATCGCTGCTGATGGCAGCGAGTTAGCCCTGCCGGGCCGTTCACTGCTGTTTGTCCGCAATGTCGGCCTTTTGATGACGACAGACGCCATCCTGGACCGCGACGGCAACGAGGTTCCCGAAGGCATACTGGACGCCGTCTTTACCAGCCTGTGCGCCCTGCACAACCTGAACGGCAACACGTCGCGCCCCAACTCGCGCACGGGCTCGGTGTATATCGTCAAGCCCAAGCTGCACGGCCCGGAAGAGGTAGCCTTTACCGGCGCGCTGTTCGGGCAGGTCGAGGACCTCCTTGGCCTACCGCGCCATACGCTCAAGATCGGTATCATGGACGAGGAGCGGCGGACCAGCGTCAACCTCAAGGCCTGTATTGCTGCGGTGAAGGAACGGATCGTGTTTATCAACACCGGCTTTCTTGATCGCACCGGTGATGAGATCCATACCTCAATGGAGGCCGGCCCTCTCATCCGCAAGGCTCTCATGAAGCGTGCCACCTGGTTCAGAGCTTATGAGGACAACAACGTGGACGTCGGGCTGGCCTGCGGTCTGCGTGGCCGTGCGCAGATTGGCAAGGGCATGTGGGCCATGCCGGACATGATGGCCGCCATGCTCGAACAAAAAATCGCCCACCCCCAGAGCGGAGCCAGTACGGCCTGGGTACCCTCGCCTACGGCCGCTACGCTCCATGCCATCCACTACCATCAGGTCGATGTGGCTGCACGGCAGATTGAGCTGGCCAAGCGCACGCCGGCCTCACGAGAGGATCTATTGAGCATTCCGCTGGTTGATGTCACCGAACTCAACGCTGAAGAGATCCAGGAAGAGATGGACAGTAATGTCCAGAGCATCCTGAGCTATGTGGTGCGGTGGATTGATCAGGGGATCGGCTGCTCCAAGGTGCCGGACCTCGATGATGTGGGACTCATGGAAGACCGTGCCACACTGCGTATTTCGAGCCAATTGCTTGCGAATTGGTTACATCATGGTGTGATTAATAGGGAACAAACGATCGAAGCTTTCCGTCGCATGGCTCTAGTGGTGGATCAGCAAAATGCAGGCGATCCCCATTACCGCGCCATGGAGCCTGATTTCGATAGCAATATCGCTTTTCGGGCTGCCCTGGACCTCGTTCTGGAGGGAGCGAAGCAGCCCAGCGGCTATACCGAGCCGATCCTGCATCGTAGACGTCGTGAGGCCAAGGCGCGGAGGCAATGAACAGGTCTCGCTGATACGCCTTTGAAGTAGCGGCTGACGGGACCTATGGAACGCACCATCAACTATATAAAAGGCGTTACCCATGACCAATCTTCGTCCCCTGTACGCTTCAGCGCTTGCTATTGCCCTGGCCGGATGTGGCGAGCCGTCCAAGCTTGGCCCAGATGCCGCCTATGGCCCCAAGCCGCAACTTCCCGAGCCCAAGACCAGCCTTATCCCTCTGGTCAACGTAGCGCCCGCCACCGGCTGGCCGGAAGGCGGTAAACCCACTGCTGCCCAGGGCCTTCAAGTCAACGCCTTTGCCACCGGCCTTGATCATCCCCGCTGGATCTATGTATTGCCCAACGGTGACGTTCTGGTCGCCGAATCGAACAAGCCCACACAAGAGCCGGCGGGCTTCAATATCCGCAAGCAGGTCCAGGGCATGATGATGAGCAAGGCCGGAGCCGGCGTGCCCAGCGCTAACCGCATCACCCTGCTGCGCGATGCTGACCACGATGGCGTGGCCGAAACCCGAACGACCTTTCTGGAGGGCCTGCACTCGCCCTTTGGCATGACCCTGGTCGGCAATGACTTCTACGTGGCCAATGCCGATGCACTGGTGCGCTTCCCTTACAAGGAAGGCGATACGACTATCCAGGACAAGGGCACCAAGGTGGTCGACCTGCCTGCCGGCATCAACCACCACTGGACCAAGAACGTGATTGCAAGCCAGGATGGCAGCAAGCTGTACATCACGGTTGGCTCCAACAGCAACGTCGGTGAGAACGGTATGGACATCGAGGAAGGCCGTGCGGCCATCTGGGAGCTGGACCGCGCCACCAGCAAAATGCGGCTGTACGGCACAGGTCTGCGTAATCCCAATGGCATGGATTGGGAGCCGCAAACCGGCAAGCTCTGGACAACAGTAAACGAGCGTGACGAGATTGGCAGTGACCTCGTACCTGACTATGCCACCTCGGTTCAGGACGGCGGTTTCTATGGCTGGCCCTACAGCTATTACGGCCAGCATGTAGACGAGCGCGTCAAACCGCAGCGCCCGGACCTGGTCGCCAAAGCCATAGTGCCTGACTATGCCCTTGGCACCCACACCGCCTCACTGGGCCTAACCTTCTCCAAGGGCGATGCCTTGCCGGAGCAGTACCGTTATGGGATGTTCATCGGCCAGCACGGCTCCTGGAACCGCAAACCCAAGAGCGGCTACAAGGTGGTCTTCATCCCCTTCCAGGACGGTAAGCCCAACGGCGCACCCCAGGATGTACTGACCGGCTTTTTGAATCAGAAGGAAGAAGCCCAGGGCCGCCCGGTTGGGGTCATCAATGACAAGCAGGGTGATCTGCTGGTTGCGGATGATGTGGGTAACGTTATCTGGCGAGTAACCGCGGCCAAGTAAGTAGGCCACCGTGCCTGGGCTGCTCTAAGCAGCCCAGGCACTTGCCTTAATGCTTTTCTAAACGGGCAATGGCTATAAAAACCGCAGCGGTTGTCACCACGCCCCATAGGACAGGCCCTATTGTAGGAATAGGGCGCAACAGGAAAAAGCCTGCCACAGCAACCGCCAAGGCAATTAGAAGCCCTGGGCCGAAGCCTCTGGTGATCTTGAAGGCGTTACGGCATGCCTTGCAATACCGAGCACCACCGGGCTTGGCAGGCCCTAGGATTGCAGGTGAGAAGAAACTAATGGAGGCGGAGCAGTGCGGGCATTTCATGGGCAATTCCTTATGCTAGGCGTCGATTTCACGGGCCAGCATAACGTCTTCCAAACCTGTCCCTTGTGCTATGGTCGGCACGTCTGAACAGGCTTTACCGTCACGTAGCTGAAACATGAAACGGAGCGCACTCCAAAGGCGCCCACTATCCTCTGCGTTGTCACTCAAGCGCTAATCGCTTGCTCATCAATAGAGTCTGGCTACAGTTTCAGGAAGACAGGGATGAAGATCATACTTATGCGACATGGACAGCCAACATTGAAACCATGTCCAGGCAAAGTCTCGCCCTCTGATATGCACCGTTGGATCAGTGATTACAACCTGTCCGAGGTCATGGATGATCCTGCTCCGCCAACAACGCGTGAGCTGACAGCTCAGGCGAAATATATCATCAGCAGCACAATGCCCAGGGCACTGACTTCACTCGACAGGCTAGGGCTGAAACCCTTTCAAACCGATACGCTATTTAGCGAAGCGGAGCTTCCTTTCCTGCACTGGCCTGGCCCCAGGCTTTCTCCTCTTACGTGGGCATTTGTTTTTCGAATGCTTTGGCTCTGCGGTTATTCACATGGCGTCGAGTCGTTTTCAGAAGCACGCGAGCGGGCCCAGCGAGCTGCTCAGCGACTCATCTCGCTGGCCGAAGAAGGGACGGTACTGTTGCTGGGTCATGGCATCATGAACCGCCTTATTGCCAGGCAATTACTCGCTCACGGCTGGAAGAGCGAGACGCGCCATGGGAATAAATATTGGAGCGCCTCGTTCTATATACTGCCTGCCAGGACCTTGCAGGATTAGTGTTCACTGCTGCCCTTTTGCATAAAGCGTTACAGGCGAAAGCAGTCTTGCATGAACCCCAAGAGCGGCTTGTACTTATCAGGAAGCCCCTAATGCCTCCTCTAATTGCTGCAGGTTGAAGGGTTTAGGCAATGACATTGATTGTATGTTTGCGGATACAGTCCCTTCCCCTGACATGAAAATGACTCGCAGCCCAGGTTGCTGGCGTACAGCTTCATACGCAAGATCGATTCCAGACATACCCGGCAAGTTGACGTCCGCCAGCAGGATGTCAAACCTCAATCGTCCCAAGACCTCAAGTGCTTTTTCAGCAGTTTCACAACCTTTGGCGGTGTATCCCAGCATTTCGACCATCTCACAGGTCATGGAAAGCAGGTCGGTCTGGTCGTCCAGTATCAAAACCTGCTGTGTACCGACAGCTTTTTCGATAGGCGCAGGCACCAGAACGTTATCATCTATCCGTACCGGCTTATGGCTGGCCAGTAGCTGTCTAATCTTGCGTGCCAGATCATGCAGCCGATAGGGTTTGCTCAACAGCTCGACACCGGGATCAAGCCGCCCTCCGTGAACGATGGCGTTCTGGGTGTAGCCTGACGTAAACAGCACGGCAATGTCAGGCAACAACTGCTTGGCCTGACGTGCAAGCTCAGGGCTGCGCAGAGGACCTGGCATTACAACATCGGTAAACAGCAGATCGATATGCAGCCCGCTCTGCAAGATGCTGAGCGCACTTTGTGCATCATTGGCGCGTAGTACCTTGTAGCCAAGCCCGCTTAGCAGGTCGATGACCGTGGCTTGAACAGCCAGATCGTCCTCAACCACCAGAATCGTTTCATCGCCGCCGATAACCGTGCCGCCAACCGCTGCAGGCGAAGCAATCTCGATCTCATGAGTCCGGGGCAGGTATAGCTTGATTGTCGTGCCACTGCCCAGCTCGCTGTAAATGCGGATATGACCACCACTCTGCTTGGCAAAGCCATACGCCATACTCAAGCCCAGTCCGGTTCCCTGGCCCTCAGGTTTGGTCGTGAAGAAAGGCTCGAAGGCATGCTCCATCACATCAGGCGACATGCCTGATCCCGTATCGGATACCGCCAGCATGACGTACTGCCCTGGCGCAACGTCAGCCTGTGACTGGGCGTAATGGTCATCCAGCATGGCATTACTGAGTTCGAGAGTAAGCCTGCCATTGCCTTGCATGGCGTCACGGGCATTAATGGCTAGATTGAGAATGACATTTTCCAGCTGATTAGGGTCGACCATGGTCGTCCACAAACCGCCCGCAATGATTGTCTCGATCTGAACGCTCTCTCCCAGGGCGCGGCGAAGCAGGTCGTCCATGCTGCGCAGCAAGCGGCTCAGATTGGTCGGAACAGGCTTTAGTGGCTGTCGACGTGCGAAGGCCAATAGCTGCGAGGATAGTTTTGCGCCACGACTAACGGCCGCTACGGCTGCATCCAGCTTGGCCATGCCGCTGCTACTGTTTCCTAATGCAGGTCTTAATAGCTCAAGATTGCCTTCGATAATCTGAAGGACGTTATTGAAGTCATGGGCAACGCCGCCGGTCAGCTTGCCGATCGCCTCAAGCTTCTGGGATTGATGCAGCGCCAGCTGGCTCCGCTCCAGTTCCCGGGTACGCTCCTCTACCAGCATCTGCAGGTTTTCCCGGGAACGTTGCAATTCCTCCTGGGCGAGCTTTTGAGCCGTAACGTCATGTCCCTGGAAGAAGATGCCGCTTACCAGCCCGTTCTCAGCAATGACCGGCTGGAAAACAAAATCGATGTAACGTGTTTCTGCCGGTGCATCCGGCACACGCTGCACATAGACTGCCATGCTACGCCCCGTGTGGGGCCGCTTGGTGGAATACACCCGATCCAGCCACTCCAAGAGGGCTTGATCCTTGAGTCGAGGAAATGCCTCCGAAGCGGGTTTGCCGATGATATCGCGATGACCAACCAGTTGATAAAAAGCCCGGTTAGCCAGTTCAACCAGATGCTGCGGGCCTTGGGTGACTATTACAAACCCCGGCGCCTGTTCGAACAGCTGTTGTAAATGCTGCCGTTCCTGCCGGATGACGCGTCCAAATTCCTCATGGGCCAGTCGCTCAGCGACCAGTGCCGAAACATCGCGAATGGTTACTGATACGCCAATCAGCGTACCTGACTCATCGCGAACACCCGACAGCATCACTTCAAGAACGGCTTCGGCATCACATACCATGCAGTGATACTCGATCACATGCATCTTTTTGCCTGCCATCACCTGCTCAACTGACTCGTCCAATACGGGTGCCCAAAATGGCAGAGCTCGGATATTACGGCCTACCGTCTCGTCGGCACTCAGACCAAACAGCTCTTCAGCACCTGCGCTCCAATACAGTACATCCAGCCGCACATCGACACCGATGATGGCTTCCTGCGCCGCATTGATGAAATTAGCTAGGTAATAATCAGCAGCTCGCAGGCGACGATACTCATGACCGTCTACGGATCGCGTAGCACTTAAGCTGATATTGGCCTGATCCAGAGTAGTACGCAGCTTGATTCGACGCCGCGCTCGCCTGGCGGCCTGGGCGGCCTGAAGGGCAAGCGTCCCTGGAACCAACTCGGCAATGGACCAGTGTGATCCCAGCATGGGTGCCAGCCCCAGGTTTTTCCTAAACGCATCACCTTGTTCAGGTGCACGAACAAAAATCAGCTCGCACTGAGACCAGACAGCTCTCACTGCTTTGGCCACTGCAGCCGGTTTGATGAGCGACGGCATAAGAATGACAACAGCGGGCTCATCGCTTGCGATAAGCCCGTTTGAAACGTCTGTATCCAGGCAGTAACGAACGTCTAATGCCTGCGATTGGAGCGCCGCGCCAAGCATGGACAACTCATTACCAGCACGGGGTTCGTCTGGCGCAATGATGACAGCGGTCTGAAATATCACAACAGGTACTCAAAGCAAGGGAAGACCGAGCAGACTTCTGCCCGTCCATAATTTCAAAAGATCTGTCGTGGGTGACATGACATGGCTGGCGCGGGCATCACGGAGCATCTGAGACACTCGGCTGTTCTCCCGATAAGCCGCGCCGCCGCAGATGGTCATCGCTTCGTTAGCCAGCATAACAGCGGTATCACCTGCATCCGCCTTGCAGGCCAGGATGAAAGGCAGGACATTCGGGTCTCCCAGATCGCCTAATCGGGCCGCCTCGCGAACCAGTGATCGGGTCTTTTCCAAAGCAATCCACATGTTTCCATAACGGGTCTGCAAGGTTTCGATATCCCGCAGCGTTTCACCCGAATGCGCATAACTGCGCGTACGCAAGTGCTCACCGGCCGCATCCAACGCGGATTGAGCGATACCCAGATAGGTACCCGCCATGGCCATCAGAAAAAACGGGGCAACCACTTCGAAGACGTACCACACCTGATCACCTGGCTCACCCAGAAGATTTCTGGCAGGCACACGCACGTTGTTCAACCCTAACGCTCGAGAAGAATTGCCACGCATTCCAAAACCGTTCCAGGGCTCCTGCCACTCCAGGCCTTGCGCAGTGCTGTCCACAATCAAACAGCTGAAATCGCCTTCCTCGTTATCTTCCTCGCTTGCCACTGTAGAAACTACGTACGAATCAGCATGACCACCATTGGTGACAAACTGCTTAATGCCATTCACAACAAACTCATCGCCAACCGTGGCGATCTGAGTTGCAGGCAGATAAAAATGAGCGCCTGAGCCACTTTCAGACAGCGCTAAGGTTGTGAGGTGACGACCGGCAGCAATCGCCTCCAGATAATGCTCTTTCTGATATGAAGTGGCTTTGGCCGCAATGACAGCGGTCCCGACACAGTGCATACCAAAACAAAGCGCAGAAGAAGGACACGCCTTACCAATGGTTTCGGTAATCACGCTTAAGGCCAAGAGTCCCTGACCGTGGCCACCCTGGGCCACAGGAACCTGGAGGCCCATGAGGCCAGCTTCGGACAAGGCGTCTATCGAATGAGCAGGCCACAAGCAATTCTGGTCCACCTGACTCGCAAGCGGAGCAATAGCCTGATCAACAACCTCTTCAACGGTTGATTTCAGGGCGGTGAGCTTAGACGACAAATGATAATCCATCGCTTGTATCACCTTTAAAAGAGACAAGTAGCCATCATGCCTGAATTCAAGCCTCAGCGATCACTACTTCATACTGAGTAATAAGTGATGAGATAGTGCCCCAGTGGCCACCCTGACCCCTCTTATGCTTGAAAACAGACGCTTCGTTATCCATTTCGTCGAAACGACGAAAAAGCCCCTTCATAAAAGACGCTTTGCGCCTTATGACTAACAGCGCGCCTCCCTAAGCTGATGCCATCTCCACACAACAACAAGGAATGGTCATGAACATCACGCTTCTCGGAGCTGGCCATATCGGCTACACCATCAGTCAACTGCTGCAGGACTCCGGGGATTACCGGGTGATTGTGGCTGACCGTGATCCCAACGCTCTGGCGCGGCTGGCCGCGCTGGGCATCGAGACACGGGAAGTGAGTCCGGACGGCAATGACCTGGAGCAGGTACTTGAAGGCAGCGACGCGGTACTCAACGCCCTGCCCTACCACATGGCCATTCCGGTAGCCCGTGCCGCCAAGGCCACAGGCACCCATTATTTTGACCTGACCGAAGACGTCCATGCTACCAAGACGATCCGTGATCTGGCAGAGGACTCATCCACGGCCTTCATGCCGCAGTGTGGCCTGGCTCCTGGCTTTATCGGCATTGCAGCGCATACCCTGGCGTCGCGCTTCGACAGCGTGCGCGAGGTGAAGATGCGCGTAGGTGCATTGCCCGAGTTTCCCACCAACTCACTCAAGTACAACCTGACCTGGAGCGTGGACGGGCTGATCAACGAATACTGCCACCCCTGTGAGGCGGTTCGTCATGGCACGCTGAATCTTGTGCAGCCACTGGAAGGCTTGGAGCATTTCTCGCTGGACGGCGTGGAATACGAGGCCTTCAACACCTCGGGCGGCCTGGGCACCTTATGTGAAACCTGGAGTGGTCGCGTCGAAACCCTGGATTACAAAACCGTCCGCTATCCAGGGCATCGGGACCTGATGAAATTCCTGCTCGAAGAGCTGCGTCTGGCAGGTGATCAGGAAACGCTGAAACGCATCATGCGCGACTCGGTGCCCACGACGATGCAGGACGTGGTGCTGGTGTTCGTAACGGTAAATGGCATGCGCGACGGCAAACTGGTGCAGGAGGTATTCAGCCGCAAGATTTTCGCTGCCGAGCAACGCGGCAAGCTGACCAGTGCCATTCAGATCACCACAGCGGCCGGTATCTGTACCGCACTGGATCTGTTCCGCGAGAAGAAACTGCCGCAGTCAGGCTTTATCCGCCAGGAAGAAATCGACCTGAACGTCTTTTTAAGCAACCGCTTCGGCCGCGTTTACGGCGAACCGGCCTAAGCCTCTGCCGCCATGGGCCGTCGGCTACCGGGACGGCTCACTGCGGCGGTCGATCTTGCGGGTCAGAATGATGGAGGTCTGGGTCTGCTTGACCCCATCAATAGCACCGATCCGATCGAGCAGCTCATCGAGCTGCTCATGCCGTTCACAGCAGATAAAGGCCAGGTAATCGAACGCGCCGCTCACGGCCGACACCTCCTCTACTTCCGGCATCGAGGCCAGTGCCTTGATCACCTGCGCCGCGCTCCGGGGCAATACGCTGATGCTGCAATAGGCCCTGACCGCACCCGCCTCCACCGAGGCTCCCAAGCGCACGCCATAACCTGCGATTACACCCTCGCGCTCTAGCCGGGCCAGCCGTGAAACCACTGTCGTCCTCGCCAGATTGAGCTTGCGGGCCAGCGTGGCCGTAGACTCGCGGGCGTTGGCCTGAAGCAGACGGATCAGTTGCCAATCGGTAGCATCGACTTTCGGATACATGAAGAACACGCGCCAGGGTTCGGAAAAGCGGAGCCTAGGAGGCTCTGCAGCCAGCGTCAATGCCCGGCTCCGCTTAACCCGGGTCTTATACTCTGCGCCTCTTCGCGACCCGGCCACCGAATGGTTGTCAGCGGCTCGCCCAGCAATAGACGATCACCCAGATGCCCAGGCCGGTGCCAGGTAGAACCACATCATTACGCGAGCCGCCGCTACCAGCGCCGCGCTGCCGCCAGAGCACTAGCAAGACAACCAGCTCACTCCCCACAGGGACCGCCAATGATTAAAACGGCTTCGGGTGCAAACGGCTTAGTCATCCTCTTAGCTCTTGGCGACAATGACCGGGATGCCCATGACCTCAGGCACGTCCTAGTCGACCTACCGCGCAGGGGCACGAGCAAGGCTGGTGCCAGAAAGGTGAAAAATACCGTAAAGGAGGGGATGCAGACATGCGCCAGGAGTAGGCAATACCGCACCAGATACATGCAGCTATGCATTTAAAAAATGGCAGCCTTCCTTGGCTACCCAACGTCCGGACTGAGCGCAGGTAAGAGGTGGAGCTCTCTACCTGCGCTCGTTAAGCGCGCCGGATCACGCGGTACGGCTTACGCCGAGAGAAATCGTCTTGGGAGGTTTGTTGCAGTAGTAGATACCCAGCAGAACCAGACCCCCGCCCACAATCATCAAAGGGGTGAGCTGCTCGCCCAGAATCACCACGCCCATCAGGACAGCAGACACCGGATTCAGGGCGATGAAGACACCCGACTGGGTAGCCCCGATCCGCTTGATGCCGTCGTAGTACCAGATATACGCCAATGCCGAGCCAATCACGCCCAGATAAGCCAGGCTGAAGCACTGAGCCTTGGTCAGGCTGGCAACAACGCCCCAGTTCAGATCACCCGTGCCGATCGACACACATAGCAGCAGTACCGTCCCGCACAACACCGAGAAGGTCACGGTATGCAGCGGGCCGATCTTGCGAACCAGAGGCCGCGAAAACACGCTGTAGATCACCCAGCTGACCACACAGCCAAAGATCACAAGATTACCCAACCAGCTACCGCCTGCGGCTTCAAGCACCGAGGCGTCTTTGCTGACGATGACCGTTGCGGCGCCCAGGATGCAGGCCGCAATGCCACCGGTCTTGACCAGCCCCAACCGCTCGCGATCAACAAAGAAGGTCGTCAACGCAATCATGGCTGGATTCAGTGCCACAATCAGTGAGGCCTGTGAGGCGCTGATCAGGTGCAACCCGTAAAAAAAGCACAGGTTGTATGTGAAGATGCCAAAGAACCCGAGCCAGAAAAGATGAATCACCTGTTTCACGCTGAGCCTGACAAACAGGCGTCGGGTGACTGCCAGCACAAGCACCAGGGTGAGGCTGGCCAGCAGAAAGCGCAGGCCGGCAGATGCCAGCGGCGGCACCCCGGCCGACAGGTAACGCCCGGCCACGAAGGTTCCACCCCAGATCACCGAGACCGCCGTCAGTTTCATGTACACCAGGAGCTTGTCATCTGGCTGCGCCAGGGCTGTTGCGTCCGACATTCAAATCACCTTTGCCTACATCAACATCAGTCGCTCAAGCTCGGCTTGAGACTGTACGTGGGCCTTACAGAAGTTCAGGGTCAGGTCGAGCAGCTCCCGTTGCGCACGACTGCCGCCCAGGCTCGTCCATTGATGCCGACTGGCGGCAAGAAGGTAGTAACACTCTTCGTAGTGGCCTCGGGCAAACAGGGCAATAGCTCGAATGATGTCCAGTCCGGCGAGATGCGCATCAGGCTCGATACCAAAGCCGTCACTCTCGGCCATCATTTTCTCGATAAGCAGAGGCTGGTTGGCGCCGGCAAAGGCAAAGGCCGCGTGCATATTGTGAAAATGAGAGGTCGAGGTGGCGATGCTGCCAGACCAGAGAATGGCCAGCTCCTTCCAGACCTCATCGAACTCATGGCTGTTGACATCCTCAAGCTTGAAGCGCCAGAGAAAGCCCACCGCATCCAGATCCTGCTTGGAAAAGCGGTCGTTCTTGAGTGCATAGAACTCCAGGAACGCCATCTTTGCCGCCGCGTGATTGCCCAGCTGCTTGTAGGTAATCGCAAGATGCCAGTACACGTGCATACGCATGCCCGGGTTGCGAATCCACTCTTCCTTGGAGTCTTCCAGGAAGTCACGCAGCTCCACCCACATACCCTTTTCGTGCAAGGCATGAGCAACGGCGTGGATGCCGTAAATATTCGCGGAGCAGTACCGCACGGACTCCAACCCCGTCGCCAGCGACTCATCGAATAGCCCGCATTCGCACAGCACGAATGACTTGATCGACAGGTAGAACGAGTACAGCGGATGCGATTCCTCCATGTACTCATCACACAAGGCAAACAGCGGCTTCAACTCGGCGGTTCGGCCGGTGCAGAAGTCCAGCATGTGAATAAAGAAGAGCGCCTGCACATCCGTGGGATACGCGTGAAGGTGCGCCTGAAAGAGCGAGCGTGCCCCAACGTAGTCGAATTCGACCCATTTGCGGAAGGCGCGCACCACATTGACCAGCTCGGCAGGCATATCCTCCGAGATCGCATTGAGGTAACGGGCAAACTTGTAGATGTCCTTGAGTTCGCAGCCGGTAATGGCATCAAAGCCTTTGAGCAGCGAACGAAAGATGGCCTGGGTAGGCTCTTGGGCAATGACCGCCTCGGGCACGCCTTTGAGCGACAGGAACGGCACGTTGATTTCGGGCCATATGGACGAACAGCCGTCGGTTAGCAGACAGCCATTGAAACACCTGACATTAGCACTCATACCCGCCCCTCTATATCCCTATGCCGAGTAAGAAAAAGCTCTGGATAGCGTTAACCGGATAGCACCTGCTGTTGTCGCTCTTATCGTGCGTGGTGTCGGCTGCCGGTGCGTTACAGGGCAAGCCGTCGTTCTATCCAAAGCGCCTATAACCCCATCAGGCAGTGCGCAGGACATGTTGTCATTGTGGGTAAGTCCTGAACGATGCGTATAATTCCACTAATCCTTACTCATAGAAAAATGAGTATTTACTCATGAGGCCAGCGAGGCGCCATGACCTTTACCCAGCTTGAAATCTTTGTGCTTGTGGCAGAGCTGAAAGGGTTCACCTCGGCAGCTTCGCGGCTGTCCATCACACAGTCGGCGGTGTCCCATGCGATCAAGGCGCTGGAGGCCGAGCTGGGTGTCGAGCTGATCAACCGGCACCAGTCGGCCCTGGAGCTGACTGCGGTAGGTGAGCGCCTCGTACTACGTGCCCGTGGCATTCTCGGGCTGGCCGAAACGATGCGGCAGGAGGCTGGCGATGCGCGCGGCATGAAGCGAGGCACGCTGCGCATCGGCTCCTTCGGCCCGACCTCTTCGGTCAAACTGCTGCCTGTCATTCTGGATGCCTATCGCCAGGCCTATCCGGGCATCGAGGTGCATATCGACGAAGGTCGGGACCGGGAAGTGGTCCAGTGGCTGCAGGATCGTCGTATCGACATCGGCTTTGTCGTCCTGCCCGATGAGCGCTTCGACACCTTCCCCATCGCCGAAGATCAGATGGTCGCCCTGGTGCCTACTCACCACGCGCTGGCCAGCAAAGCTGACGTCACGCTCAAGGAGCTTTGTCCCGATCCGTTCATCATGACCGAGGCCGGATCGGCACACCTGGTAGCGCACATGTTCAATGCCGCCAAGCTGGTGCCCAATACCCGCTACCACAGCACCCAGCTGCTCAGCACCTTGTCCATGGTCGAACGGGGCGATGGTGTGACTATCCTGGCGGAACTGGCGCTGCCGGCGGAACGCGGCCACGAGGGCTACGTGAAAAAGCCCCTGCGACCACGGGTCAAGCGCAGTGTCGGATTGGCCCTGCTCGATGAGCGTCAGGCGTCGCCCGCCACTCAGGCCTTTATCAAGATTGCCCAGAAACTCAAGCGCCAGGGCCTGCTTCGGTTTAATGCAGACGCCTGAACTGCCCTACAAGCATGCTCAACTGTCTGTAGGTGCCTGATACAGCCGCGCTGCGAATCACCATCACATTTTCGCGGCCCGCCCTGAACCAAATGACATTTGGCGCCTCTGTTTGAGCCACTTACTTAACCGGCCCGGCCCAAAGGCGCTGGGATGCACAGTGACGCTCCGTGCACTGTGTCAAAATAGCTCATACCTCAGGATTGGAAGACCGTCATGGATACACTTTCGGATTTGCGAGCTGGCAAGCTGGCCGGCGCGACACGACTGGACCTGTCGTGCGGACTCACGGAATTTCCCCGCGAGATCTTCGAACTGGCCGACTCCCTGGAGATTCTCAACCTCTCCGGCAACCAGCTCAGCCACTTGCCGGATGATCTGGGACGGTTCAAGAAACTGCGTATCCTGTTCTGCTCCGACAACCCGTTCACGCATCTGCCCGAAGTGCTGAGTGAATGCCCTCAGCTGAGCATGGTGGGCTTCAAGGCCAATCAGATCCGCCATGTGCCGGCAGCAGCGCTGTCACCTTCGCTACGCTGGCTGATCCTGACGAACAACCAGATCGAAACCCTGCCCGACTCGCTGGGTCAGTGCAGCGGCATGCAAAAGCTTATGCTGGCAGGCAATCGCCTGCAGGCGCTTCCAGAAACCATGATCGACTGTCATAAGCTGGAACTGCTCCGCATCTCCTCCAACCGCTTTGCCGCCCTGCCGGACTGGCTGTTGTCGCTGCCGCGGCTGACCTGGCTTGCCTACGCCGACAATCCCCTGAGCGAGGCACGCGAAGCGGCCAACGTCTCTCCCAGCGCACCCATCAACCGAATCGACTGGAAGGACCTTGCACTCCAGCACAAGCTGGGAGAAGGCGCCTCGGGCCTCATCTACCAGGCGGATTGGAAACAGCCTTCCGGCCCGTCAAAGACCGTAGCGGTCAAGCTGTTCAAGGGCAGCATGACCAGCGACGGTACACCTCAGAGCGAAATGGCCGCCTCGATTGCCGTAGGGGCACACCCGAACGTGATTGATGTGGAAGGGCAGGTCGTGCATCACCCCGAGGGCACGGATGGGCTGGTCATGCAGCTGATCGATCCACAATTTCAAAACCTGGCCGGCCCGCCCAGCTTTGCCACCTGCACCCGCGATGTATACCCGGCGGACACGCGTTTTTCGCTGCCCGTCGCGCTGCGCATGGCACTCGGGATCGCCTCGGCCACCGAGCACCTGCATGAGCGCGGTATCGTGCATGGTGACCTGTACGCCCACAATATCCTGTGGACTGAACAGGGCGATGTGCTGCTGGGTGACTTTGGCGGCGCGTCCTTTCTGCCTACCGATAATCCGACGCAACAGAAGGCCTTGGAGCGCCTTGAAACCCGGGCGTTTGGCTGCCTGCTGGAAGAGCTGCTGGAGCGCTGTGAGCCTGCCGCGGGCGAAGAAGCGACCCATGCGGCGCTGTCAGACCTGCTCGCGCGCTGCCTGAGCACACAAGTAGTGTCCCGTCCAAGCCTGAGCGAGGTTCACGCGCAGCTGGCAGCACTCCAACAGCACCTGAATTAAGCAGAGAAAAGCCCTTCGCCGGTCAGGCAGGAAGGGCTTTGTACACCGGTTGGCCTTTACAGCCGGAACTGCTGCGCCAATCCATTAAGCGATACCGCCAGTTGCGACAAGTCATTCGAAGCAGCTGCCGTTTGATGGGCGCCAGAGCCTGTCTGCATGGATAGATCGCGAATGCTGACCAGGCTGCGGTCCACTTCCCGCGCCACCTGTGCCTGCTCTTCAGAAGCCGTGGCGATCAGGAGGTTGCGCTCGTTGATCTCGGCAATGGAGCTGTTGATCGTGGTCAGCGCCTCGCCTGCCGCGCGGGCAATGTCCAGGGTTCCGTGAGCGCGGCTGCTGCTCTGGGCCATGGACTGCACGGCTTTGTCCGTACCCGCCTGAATCGAGCCGATCATGCTCTCGATTTCACGGGTAGACTCCTGCGTCCGATGGGCCAAACCACGCACCTCATCGGCCACCACCGCAAACCCACGCCCGGCATCCCCCGCACGCGCCGCCTCGATGGCAGCATTGAGTGCCAGCAGGTTGGTCTGCTCTGCTACTCCGCGGATCACGTCCAGCACCTTGCTGATATCCTGTGTCATAACGGCCAGACCCTGAACCTCTCCAGCCGTCGCTTCCACGCTGTCGTACAGCTCGTTGATGGCCTCAAGCGTTTGGGACACCTTCAGCTGCCCGGTTGTGGCCGCCTGGCTGGAACTCAACGCCGCCTCGGACGCTGACGCCGCGTTGCGAGCGACCTCATCTACCGCGGCGCTCATCTGGTTGACCGCCGTAGCCGCCTGCTCGATTTCATCATTCTGGCGCATCACGCCACGGGTCGTTTCCTCAGTGACCGCGGACATCTCCTCGGAAGTCGACGCCAGCTGAGCGGACGAATCACTGATATGACCCAGTGTTTCACGCAGATTCGACTGCATCACGGCCAATGCCTTGAGCAGACGGGCCGGTTCATCGTTACCATGGCTCTCAATCGCAACACTGAAATCCCGGTTGGCAATGCGCTGGGCAACCTGCAGGGACTGATGAATCGGTGCGACCAGACTGAGAGTGAGTCGCCAGGCGAGCAGTACGGTAGCCAGCAACGCGGCCACTACGATGATAGCTGTCATCGTTCGGGTGCTGCTGTACACGTCATCGGCATGCCGCCCCGCATTGCCGGCCTTTACATCAGCTTCCTGCTTGAGCGTGGTGATGGCGTTCTTGACCGCCTCAGCGGCGGCAAACATCTCACCGCTGGAAAGCGCCACGGCCTCCGTCAGCTTGCCGTTGGTCAACAGATCCAGATAGCGCTGATGGATACTGAGGTAATCGCTCAGGCCTTTGGAGAGCGCATTGAACGTGTCATGGCCTGCCTTGGTCACGATCACCTTGCCGAGTTGGTCGACGTAACCCAGCAGCTCCGTACGGGCGATCTGGATATCCTTCAGGGCATCAGCCTTCTTGGATGCAGGATCGCTTTCCACACGCAGCCGGGAGTTATCCAGACGAATGCGCATCAGGGTCGTATCGATCTGGCCGAGCACCTTGAGCGTTGGCAGGACATTGAGTTCGACCATTTTTTCCGCTTCATTCATCGAAGCGGATTGTTTGAGTGAATAGACGCCTTGAAAGAGGATAAGCAAGGCAAAGAGCGCAAAACAGATCGCGGAGCGCGGCGCGATATTCAATGAACGAAAGCCCATAAAGCACCTGAAATAGATTGTTACTATTGGGCTTATCGCTGCATTGACGGGCAACTTTAATTGCCTGGCTAGCCATTAGTCGGACAATCAACTACCACTTGAAACCAAACAATCTGCGAGGCGTGTCCCAGAGCACTTGCCGCCTTGCACCCGGACTTGGGATCAGATTCTCGATCAGCTTGAGGAGCAGTCCGTAGTCGATTCGCTCCGGTGAATTTAGAAAAGGCCAGTCCGACCCCCACAGGCAGGCCTCGGGGCCGAAGGTTTCGAGAAGCGCCTGAACGTAGGAGTGGGTATCAACGTAGGGATAGGCCTCGGCGGAAAACTGCGAAAGCCCTGATAGCTTGACGTACACACGTCCAGTTCCTGCCAGCGACAGCAGGCTCTGGAATCCGGGTTGCGCGATGCCTGCCGCCACATCAGGTCTGCCACAATGATCAATGATGAGCCGGGTGCGGGTGCGCTCGATCAATGGCATCAGTTCGCTTAGCTGCGCCTTTTCGACGTGCAGCTGGGCCAGCATCTCCAGCTCAGCCAACTGATTGAATAACTCTTCCGCTTTCAGGCAGGCCGACACACCATTCGTGACCACATCGAGCAGGACGCCTGCTACACCGGCCTCCTTGAGCCGCTTGAGCTCTCGGGTACTCGTGCGAGGCCCAACCACGGCAATGCCCTTCCAGCGACCAAACCCCAGGGCAAGCCCATCGAGCAGGCAGCGGTTGTTCTCGCCATAAATGGCCGGTGGGGTGACTACAACAGCGTGACGTACGCCATAGGCATTGAACACATGCTGGAGTTGCGTCGAGGTCCCTACTTCCTGAGCGACGGGGGTATACACAGCATTATCGGCAATGGGAAAACGGGCGGGCTCTAGCAGGTGGGTATGACAGTCGATCTTATACTCGCCGTAAATGCTCACTGCGGCTCCTTTTCGGTGGCGTGGCGTGCGGTCTGATAAGTCAGGGGTGGAGGCAGGATAGTCTACCGGGAAGCATTACCCGTCAGGCCGGCCGTACTCGTATAGCTAAGACTGACGAACCCTCAAGCGGTTCAGGACGGGAAGACGGTCATCGGATGATGACTTCTACTCGGCGATTGCGCAGTTCTGCCGTATTGGGCGGCGTTTGGATCAGCAGGTTCTCCTCGCCATGGGAGGCGACTGTCAGGTCCAGCAAGTCGAGATGCCGGGCCTGCAACTGGCGGGCAATCAGCTGGGCACGCTGCAAGCCCACCTTTTCATTGACCGAGGCACTGCCCAAGGTATCGGTATGCCCGATAATGGAGACGGCCGCGGGCGTGCGTTTACGCAGCGTATCGACAATACGCTGCAGCGTGTCCTGTGACTCATCAGTGAGCCGGTTGCTGGCACCCTCAAAATACAACGTGTAATACACCGGAAGCGTCGGCTGGGCTGCCAGCGCGGGGGTAAAGTCCATTAGGATCTGCTTGGGCGGCAAGGTAAAGGTCCGCCCCGGCGCCTCCTTGTCGAGGCTGACAGCCTGCTGGGTTCTGTCGATCTGGGTCGTGCCTGTGGGCGTCGTGACCGTGACATCTCGCGTCTGGCCATAAGGGCTATCCACCAGCACCACATAGGACTTGGAACTACACCCTGCCAGCCACACGGCCAACAACCACACAGCTTGGCGAAACGCTTTACTCATGGTCAACCTTGGCCATGAACTGGGCGCTGCGCGAGGCAATGGTTCCGTGAGGCGTGAGAATCTCGACCGCCTCGGGCTTGAGCCTGGCAATGCTCCCCGCCACGTAATTCAATGTGCCTTGCTTGAGTCTTGCAGCCAGCTTCAAGGCCCCCTTGGCTGGAGCAAACGCAAAGGCCTCGAGCGTGAATGTCGATTGCGGCCCGAACGACATAACAGACCCGTCCTCGAGTGTAATCCCGAAGGAGCCGTCGTCTCCGGCCTCGAAGGTACTGCCTACATTCACCGGCGTGCCCACCTTGATCGCGACAGGCTTTCCCTTGAGTGTGGTGGTCACGCTGCCCTGTACGGTCATGACATAACCTACCGGCCTGGGCGCGCCGTGGGCAGGCCATGCCGCCAAAAGGCCCGAAAGGCAGAGAACGAGCCACGCATTCTTGTTCATGAGCGTTGACCTTGAAGTCCGTATCGCACCACGCCTGGCCCTGGCGTCCTTTCTCTGCTCCGTTTCCCTGAGCGTTCCGTG
This sequence comes from Pseudomonas sp. C2.3V, assembly GCF_058536325.1. NCBI lineage: Bacteria > Pseudomonadati > Pseudomonadota > Gammaproteobacteria > Pseudomonadales > Pseudomonadaceae > Pseudomonas > Pseudomonas sp. C2.3V. Next base: position 3,877,974 of record NZ_JBZUBN010000001.1, read on the forward strand.
CAATCGCTGTATACATACCGATAACCGTTACGTTAGTTCAAAACGTGCGGGCCATCGGACTAAAAATGCGATGCAGTCCAAACTGCCAGATACTGACCCTCCTCCAGTGCCCGACAGGTATTACAGGTTGTGCAGCAGCTGCCAGAGCGAGGCGCCAATGCCCGTAATACTTTCCCCTGCAATCAGGCCTGCTGCCGCTGCAATGGCAAACCGCTCGGTCAGTCCGCGCCAGCGCAGTCCGGCAGCCCAGGTCAGGATTGCGCCCAGGGCCATCATCAGGGAAATCGAAGCCGGCAGAATAAACGCCAACCCCAACGCCGCGGCACTGGGAAGGTAACGCGCCAGCCGATCCTTTGCACAGGCATCCAATACGCCCAGGGCCACGCCTGCAGCGGCAGCTATCAGCATGGCCCACTGAATACTGGCAGAAAGTGAGTCCAGGCCTGAGGTCAGCGTCTGCGCCACGGCCTTCCAGGTCGCCACGGCCGGAGCAGGCCATTCCTGCGTGAGCAACATGGTTTGCGGATCTGGAATAAGCGTCTGGTAGACCAGCACCCCGACCACACTGCCTATCGCAATCCCCAGGCATTGAGCAATCACCTGCTTGGTAGGAGTCGCCCCGATGGCATGGCCTACCTTGAAGTCATTCATCAGGTCCGTGCATTGTCCGGCTGCGCCACCGGCCGTGTTGGCACTCATCAGGTTGATGGGCACCTGCCCCGGCGCCACGATGCCAAAGCTCAGCTGCGACAGCTGCCCGATGGCACCGATTGGAGGAATGCCGGTTGCTCCCACGACACGTGCCGCCACAGCTGCCAGGCACAGCGCCAGTGGAATGGTCAGCAAGGCCATGAACCAATCAATGCCAAATAGGGCCGCCTGTAGCACGATGATCAATCCGATAGCTAACGCCAGACCTGCCAGCGGGCCGGGTTTTGGCCGCTGCCAGACAGTGGAGGTCTCTGCCGAGCGGGATTTCCCCAACGTCCTTACCTGCAGTACACGCAAGGCCAGAGACGACAAGGTCGAAGTCACCATGATCGTTACCCCAGGCCACACCAGCCATTCCACCAGCGTTGCGAACTGCGGCCCCTCGCTGCCAGGCGCAAGCTCTACCAACCCGTGCGCCAGCAGCCACGGCGCTATGCCACCCCAGGCCAGGGCCGCGCCCAGAAGGAGAGTCAACCCGACGCGCAGCCCGATGATGCCGCCAAACCCGACCAGTAGCAGCGACGGATCGAAGGTAAAGGTCAGTCGCTCCAGATGCGCCGTGGGCGACCAGCGAGGAAAGGTCCAGTAAAACGTATCGACAGCCTTGACAAGTCCGGAGAACACGGCCGTTCCAAACAGCACCCACAGGCGCCGCATGGCTTCCTGGCCGTGGGTATAGATATGGGTCATGGTTTCCAGCGTGGCCATGCCTTCAGGAAACTTGAGATTGCCATCGGTAATCAGTGATGGCCTTAAATACCAGGCGATCCATATGCCCAGAAAGCTGACCGAAAAGACCCAGGCCATCATCGGAACGGCATCCAGCTGCTCACCGGTCAGCAGTGTGTAGGCTGGAATCGGCGCTACCAGTCCACCTGAAATAATGGACGCCGCCGCCGAGGCGACGGTCTGGTTGATATTACTCTCATGCAATGTCCAGGCAGGCCAGTGCCGGTTACGGACCAGCAGCCCCTGCCAGAAGCCAAAGCCCACCAGCAGTGCGATGATCGACATGTTGAATGACCAGCCGATCTTGAGCCCGGCATAGACATTGGAGGGAGTTAGCACGATGCCTAACACCAGACCGGTCAAGACAGCGCGCAGGCTCAGCTCGCGCTCTGCCTTCATGGGCGTTCCCCGGCAGATGCTGCTCGCTGAACGATGCACAGAAAGGGGCTATCAACAGGAGGAAAATTCGAAGCAATCACACCAGATCCTTACTGTATTGGGTGGGTGTGCAGCACTTTGTCCCTCGGAATCGCCAAAGCGCTCAAAACAACGACCATGAAAAACCGGTCAAGGTCCCTGCCCGCTCCCAAATTGGCCGTCATGAGCGCCTTGTATATGGATTGCTCACTTAAATTGTCCTGTTCAAGGCAAAATCCATGCTTTTCGCTGGTCTTTACCGCAGCTCGCCTGATCTTTAGAATATGTGAGAACGGTTCTCATTTTTCCATTTGCGGAAATGTTCATGACAACAGGCGAAATAAAGGCAGCTCCTGGGTTGAACGTGCTGTACCGTGACCACAGCGACTGGCTGACAGGCTGGCTGCGCAGGCAGACAGGGTGTAGCCAGCGGGCTGAAGACCTGCGGCAGGACACCTTCGTACGGCTGCTGACCAAGCCTGAACTGCCTGCCATGCGTGAGCCGCGGGCCTTTCTGACCCAGATTGCCAAAGGCCTCCTGATTGATCATTACCGCCGCGCCAGCCTTGAGCGCAGCTATCTTGAGGCTCTATCCACACTGGCAGACGAGCATTACCCCTCCGCTGAAGCCCTGGCTTCGATTATCGAGGCCTTGGCGGAGCTTGATCGCCTGCTCGGCAAACTTTCCAGCAAGGCTCGAGCGGCCTTTCTATATAATCGCCTCGACGGCTTGACCCACTCTGAAATTGCCGAGCGCCTGGGCGTATCGGTTCCACGGGTTCGCCAATATATTGCTCAAGGGCTACGGCAATGCTATGTGGCCCTCTACGGGGAACCTGTGTGAATGTAAGACCTGTGAGCCGTCAGGTTCTGGATCAGGCGATAGACTGGCAAGTACGCCTGGAAATGGGAGAAACCAGCCAGGAGCAGCTAAACGCCCTGCAGACCTGGCTTGCCGAGCATGCTGAACACCGCCGTGCCTGGGAGCAGCTGAACGGTATCAACCAGCGCCTGCGCATTGCAGAACAACCCGCTGCGCGAAATGCTCTGTTGCAGCCCTCTGCCAATGGGCGTCGGCGCCTGGGTCGCAGCACGTTAGTCATTGCCCTTGCGGGCCTTCTGAGCCTTATTGCGGTAAACCGTCATGTACCGGTGCGTTACGCCCTGGCTGATAACGTAACCGCCACGGGGGAACAGCGCACGCTGATGCTGCCTGATCACACCCGCATCGTGCTGGCGGGTCGTAGTGCCTTGAATGTTCGCTTCGATGAGCAGGAGCGTCGGGTAATTCTCCTGGCAGGAGAAGCCTTTATCGAAACCGGGCACGACACCGCCAGTCGCCCGTTCATCGTGGAAACCCAGGCCGGACGAATGCGGGCGCTGGGTACGCGCTTTCTCGTGGAAGAGGAATCACGCGGCTCGCGTTTGACGGTCCTGCAATCGGCTGTGGCGGCACAGCCGCGCTTTGGCCTTGGCGAGGCGGTCATTCCCCAGGGCGAGCAGGTCCTCATGATGGCGGACCGGCTGGATGAGCTCAAAAATGCACCAGCCAATGCCGACGCCTGGACTCACGGCATGCTGGTGGTCGATAACCAACCCCTGAGCGATGTCGTGGCGGCATTGAGTCACGAGCGCACCGGACTCATCACCCTTGATCCGGTCATTGCCACGTTACGGGTAACGGGCACCTTTCCTCTGCACGATGCTGACCAAGCTCTGCGTGCCCTCGCCCTCAATACACCGATACGAATCGAGCAACACACGCGCTGGTGGCTGGCCGTTAAACCCCGTTAACCAACGGGGTTTCAGCACGACACGTTCGTTTTCTGCGTTTTTCTATCTTCGTTATTCAAAAATATTCCAAGACGGCTCTATCACTTTGCCATTCTCATTCGGCAATGAAACGAATTCGCATTCGCCTCTTGGAGAGAGCCATGTCGTCGCTGTTCCGTCCTTCCTTGCTTGCCGCTGCACTTGTTTTAGGCCATGTCACGTTAGTCCACGCCCAGACGACCACCGCTGAGCGCACCTACCAACTCCCCGCTGCGCCTCTGGCCAGCACGCTAAACCGTATCGCCAGCGAAGCGGGTCTGACCCTGAGCCTTGACCCTTCGGTGGCTTCCGGGCGTACGTCGAATCCGGTCAATGGCCGCTACGCAGCGACCGAGGCCCTGCGCGAGGCCCTGCAGGGAACCGGGCTTGAGCTGACCGAACGCGAACCCGGCGTCTACACCGTACGCGTATTGCCAGCAACGGGCGACACCTTGAGCATGGCATCAACCACCATTACCGCCGGTGAGCTGGAAAATGCCTGGGGCCCCGCAGAGGGTTATGTGGCAACCCGTTCTGCTTCCGGCACCAAAACCGATACGCCAATCCTGGAAACGGCTCGCTCCATGTCGGTTGCCACCCGCGAGCAGATGCGCGACCGCGCCGTGCATAACATTGATGATGCCGTTCGTTATATGCCTGGCATCGTAGCCAGCAGCTACGGCAGTGATACCCGGGCCGACTGGCTGCGGGTACGGGGCTTTGAGCCGACCCGATTCCTGGACGGGCTGCGCCTGCCGGACGGCGTCTATGTCGACCCCAAGCCTGAAACCTGGAACCTTGAACGCCTGACCCTCCTGCGCGGCCCCGCATCCTCCATCTATGGGCAGACGCCGCCCGGTGGCCTAATAGACATGGTCAGCTTGCGTCCCCAGGCTGAAACCAGTCATGAAGTGCGTGCCGAAGTTGGCAGTGACAACCATCGCCAGATCAATTTCGACACCACCGGTGCGTTCGATGAAAACGCCAACGTGCTTTATCGCGTAAGCGGCGTGGTGCGTGACAGCGACACGCAGATCGATCATATCGAAAACAAGCGCTACAACATCGCTCCCAGCCTGACCTGGAATATCGATGACGACACGCACCTGACGTTCCTTTCGCAGTACACGCGCGACGATACGGGTGCGACTAGTCAGTTCCTACCTCTTCAAGGCACCAAGATTGATGGCCCGTGGGGCAAGGTTTCTCATCACAAGAATCTGGGCGATCCGGATTGGGAGTACTACGATCGCACCTATTACTCGTTAGGCTACGCGTTCGATCATCGTATCAATGATGTGTGGCAGTTCCGTCAAAACGCACGGTATACCAAGAGCGACTTAGAGTTTCAGACAATTACAGCTGGCGGCTCCGCTACTGCAGTCAGCCCTGACGGCACCGTACAACGCAGCACAACCTCAACTGATGAAGACATCAGCCAATTCGCCATCGACAATAATTTCCAGGCAGACTTCAATACTGGCGACTTGCAGCACACCTTATTGCTAGGTCTGGATTATCAGCGTTCGAATACAAACTACACGTCGATTTTTGGCTCAGCGCCTGCGAGCAACATCCATAATCCAGTTTATGGCTTACCTATAGAACGCCCGGCGCGGTCAAACGCCTGGTATGACTACAATCAGAAAATCCACCAGACAGGCCTTTATGCTCAGGATCAGATTGCTCTTGATCACTGGCGCCTCACCTTGGGCGGACGTAAAGACTGGGTTACTACTGACACCGAGTTTTACAATGCCTTAGCAAACGGTGCCCACCCTAAAGATCGTGATTCAGCTTTTACTGGGAACATATCCCTCAGTTATGTCTTCGACTCTGGCTTGGCTCCTTACATCTCTTACTCAGAGTCCTTCCAACCAAGCAGCGGTGCCGACGTCAGTGCTACGCAATCATTCAAGCCTACCGAGGGCAAACAATATGAAGTTGGTGTGAAATACCAACCAGCAGGTACCAACACACTGCTAACTGCTGCGGTATATGACCTTACGCAAAAGAACGTTCAGGTTACTAACTACAACGAAGACGGTAATCCCATTACAAGTCAGACAGGCGAAGTCAAAGTCCGAGGCGTAGAGCTTGAGGCAACCTCAGACCTTACCCAAAACCTCAAGATGATCGCCTCTTATTCCTACACTGATACGGAGGTGCAAGACGGCCTATATAAAGGCAAGCGCCTGCAGCTCATCCCTGAACACCAAGCCTCGCTCTGGGCTGACTATACATGGCATACAGGCGTACTAGACGGCTTCGGCATAGGCGCTGGCGTCCGCTACGTAGGTGATACCTACGGTAATCAAGGCAACACTTGGGAGGGCCATGCCGGCTCCTACACCCTGTATGACGCTGCCGCACATTACGATCTAGGCCGCCTCAACAGCCGTCTGAAGGGCGCTTCTGTAGGCGTGAATGCTACCAACCTGTTCAACAAGGACTATATTTCTACCTGTGATGGCTTTTACTGCTACTACGGTGACCAGCGTAGCTTGATCGCCAACGTTACCTACAAGTGGTAATCGCGTAATGTTGTGACAAAGCCGGTGCCAGGCCGGCTTTTGTCCATCAGAAAGGGACCTGATGATTCGACACTAGTAGCATTGAGCATGCATAAGGCTTGCATAACAACCCATGCATCGCGGACGATCACAGTTCAGCTTTTGTTAAGCTTTGATGAAGAGAGTGCGTGATGTCGATGATCCTCTATCACACCCCCGCATCCCCGTTCGGCCGCAAGGTCGTCGTGATGTTGCACGAGACCGACCTGATCGAGCAGGTTGAGCTGGAGATCGTCCAGCAGACGCCCCTCAATCCCAATCGTGATGTCATCGATGCCAACCCGTCAGGCAAGATTCCGGCGCTGCGCCTGGAAGATGGCACTACCCTGCATGACAGCCGCGTCATTCTGGATTACCTGGATACGCTGCATCAGCACACCCCCATGATTCCTCGGCAGGGTCCCGAGCGCTGGCGGCGAATGACACTGGCCTCCCTGGCCGATGCCATGACCGAATCGGCCGTACAGATCCGCTACGAGACGTTCATGCGGCCACCGGGCATGCAGTGGAAGCTCTGGCTGGATAACCAGCATGAGAAGATTGCCCGTTCGCTGGATTATTTTGAGCAGACGGCATTGCCCGAGCTTGAAGGCCACTTCGATATGGCCTGCATTGGCCTGGCCTGCCTGCTGGGCTATCTGGACCTGCGTGTATCCAACTGGCACTGGCGCGGTGAGTATCCCAAGCTGGCGGCCTGGTACACCGAGGCGGATCAGCGTCCCTCGATGCAGGCAACCCGCCCCGAGGCACGCTAATCGTTTCCAGGCGCCAGCCCTGGCTGGCGCCTCCCAGCCTTAGCAGCGAGGCGACCCGGACACGTATTTTTCCCTGGGATCAACCGCGGCATCCAGCTTGCGCAAGGCCTTGGCTCCAATCAGCAGCGGATAGCGGAAGTGACTGCGGTCCGTCAGATTGACCTCGATGGTACGGGACACATCGCCTACACAGACTTCCATCTCGATGACAGGGCGTTGTGCACTGGACGGCGTATCATCCTCACCGTCTTCATCGCCCTCATCCGAGCGGCTTTTGATCTTGCTGATTCGCGCCAGACGGTGCTCAAATACCGTATCGTCCGCCTTCTCCGTCGCCAGACGGAAGCTGACCCACTGGTCTCCGTCACGCTCGAACGTCTTGATGTCCTTGGCCGACAGCGAGGCGGTCCAGGCACCGGTATCCATCTTGGCCGGCAAGGATACACCCAGCTCAGGTAGACGGAATGTCTCGTAGCGGCCGTAGAGCGTCGGCTCGGCCGTCGCTAGCACAGGCAGGCTCAAAAGGCCCAGCAGGGATAAAAAACGTTTCACTCAATCACTCCGGCAGGATCACGGATAGAAGTCTCCCGCGCCAGGGCCGCTATGTCCACAACGTACTGAGATTATCGAATCCCCAAGCCTCGGGCGACTCACGTCCAATGATGCGGTCGTAGCCTTTCAGGCGTGGCAAATCGATCACTTCATGCCCGATCGGCTTCTTGTGCCTTGCGTCATAAAAGACCTTTACGGTCGGTGTCAGCAATGACTTGGGGTTCTGCTCCACCACCACCGCAAGGCGCTCGCTTTCCAGCTTTACCAGCGAGCCGACCGGGTAAATGCCGACCGCTTTGACAAATGCCTGAAAGACATGCGGATCGAAGTGCCCTTTCCATTCAGCCATCCGTTTGACGGACTCGGCCGGGTCCCAGCCTCTTTTGTAAGGGCGATCCGACGTTACCGCGTCATACACATCACATACCGTGGCGATGCGGGACATCAGGCTGATCTGCTCACCGGACAGCTTATCCGGATAACCACTGCCATCGTATTTCTCATGATGATGCAGGCAGACATCGATGGCTGTCTCATCAGCTTGCCACGCTGTGAGAATGCGCTCCCCGGCCTTCGGATGACCCTGCATGATGATGAACTCTTCATCCGTCAGCTTGCCCGGCTTGTTGAGCACCTCCAGCGGCATCGTCATCTTGCCGACATCATGGAGCAAACCGGCCAGACCCGCCTGCCGTGCGGCCGTCTCACCCAGGCCAAGCGTTCGAGTAACGGCAATCATCAGCGCCGACACGGCCACCGAATGCAGATAGGTATATTCATCCGAGGTCTTGAGTCGCGCCAGGCTGATCAAAGCATTGGGATGGCGCAGCACCGAATTGGAGATTTCCTCGACCAGACTGGCAGCATCGCTCACCTCAACGACCTGTCCCATTCGCGCATCTTCCAGCATGCCTTTAACGGCTGTCTTGGCGCTATCGCAGAGCACCTTGGCCCGCTTTATTTCTTCAGCCATCTCGACCTGAACGGCAACCCCGGCCCCATGCGCCTCCAGGGAGCACCCAACATGAGCCGGATCTACATCAGCCCCTTTGCTAACATCGATCCACAACCCGTCGATGTCGCTGTCCAGAATACGCTGCAACTCATTCGGCGAGCGAATGACGAAGTGCCCCTTCCAGAAGGGATGATCCACCCATGGTGCGCAAAATTCGCTCACATACATGCCCAGACGGGCCTGCGAAACGGGAATACGCTTAAGCATAATGAACAATTACAGCCGTTATCAGTGTCCTAGATAATCCATAGACGCCATTGCTGCCTAAGCGGCCCGGTAGAGGCTCAGAATGTTTATGGCGCTAACGAAAAGAATAGTACTCAGGGAGACTTCATGCGTCATCTGATCGTCGGACTGACTAGCGGCATTTTGCTCTTGATCAATACCCTCATTTTGATTGGCCCCTTGATGCTGGTTGCGCTGCTCAAGCTGCTCTGCCCTTACAAGCCGTGGCGCGACGCCTGCTCGCGCGGGGTCATGACCATCGCCGAGACCTGGGCAGAAATCGACAAGGTCATCTTCGCGCTCTGCACCCCTACAGTCTGGGACATACGCGGTGCCGAGAACCTGCGTAAGGACCGCTCTTACCTGATCATCTCCAACCACCAATCCTGGGTCGATATTCCAGCTCTCGTGCAAACCTTCAATCGTCGGTCGCCCTACTTCAAATTCTTCCTGAAGAAGGAGCTGATCTGGGTCCCCTTCCTTGGACTGGCATTCTGGGCACTCGACTACCCGTTCATGAAGCGCTATTCGAAGGCCACGCTGGAAAAGCGCCCGGAACTCAAAGGGATCGACCTGGAAATCACGCGTAGGGCCTGCGAGAAATTTCGCGATCAGCCCGTTACGGTCGTGAATTACCTGGAGGGCACGCGGTTCACGCCAGCCAAACATGCCCAGCAGCAATCACCCTACCATCATCTACTCAAACCCAAGGCAGGTGGAATTGCCTTTGTACTGGCTTCACTGGGTAAGCAGCTCGATGCCATTCTGGATGTCACGATTCTCTATCCCGAAGGAAAACCGCCCGGCTTCTGGGCTTTGCTCAGTGGCCAGGTCAAGCGCGTCATTGTAGATATCCGCACTCTTCCTCTGGAGCCTTCACTGTGTGAGGGGGACTACCAGAATGATCCCGTTTTTCGTGAGCAGGTCCAGCAATGGGTCGGCGCATTATGGGCCGAGAAAGATCGGCGGATCGAAGCGCTGCAAAAAGAAATGCGCCAGGAATAATCCTGGCGCATCGGGAGAAACCGTACACAGGCACGGATCGAAATCCGCGCCCGGGCAGGTTTACTGCTTGGCGGCCTTGACCGTTACCGCCTTGATGTCGGCCTTCGACAGCGGGTTGCTGGTCGAATTGGACAATTCCTGGCGATACGGGTTGGTCAGGCTGGACGTCAGGCGGATATCGTTGGATGCCGCACCCACCGAGATCTTGAACGTATCAGCATCCACAACCCAGTTGTTGGTGGCTTCATTGAAGTAGGCCAACGAACGGTCGTTGAGCTGCAACGTGACACGCTTGGTCTCACCCGCATTCAGGAACACCTTGCCAAAGCCCTTGAGCTCCTTGACCGGACGCGCCACCTGCGGCTTGTTCTGACCAATATAGAGCTGAGCGACTTCAGCACCCGCACGCTGCCCTGTGTTGGTCACATCGAAGGACACCTTGATAGGCGCGTTACCCACTACCACCTTGGGCGTTACCTTGATGTTGGAATACTTGAAGCTGGTGTAGGACAAGCCATAACCGAACGGATACAGCGGCTTGATACCGCTCATCTCGTAGCCACGGTAGCCTACGTACAGACCTTCGCTGTAGGCCATACGGGTAATCTTGCCGGTGTTGTCGAACTCGGGGAAACCTGCATAGACGGGGTTATCCTGCAGTTTCTTCTCAATGCTGAACGGCATTTTCGCGGACGGGTTGACTACCCCGTACAGGATTTCCGCCAGTGCCTGGCCACCGTACTGGCCAGGATAGAAGGCATGCAGTGCGCCATCGACCTGGTCTATCCAGTCGGTCATGTTCAGACCGGTGCCGCCATGCATAATAACCACAGTTTTCGGGTTGACCTTGGCAACGTTCTGGATCAACTGGCTCTGGTACTCAGGCAGATCAAAGCCATGGTCGAAACCTTCGCCTTCATACTCATTGCTGTTACCCACAGCCATGACAACCGCATCGTACTTGGAGAGGTCCTGCGGAGCAGCCAGCGAGGCCCAGCTCATCTGAACGCCAACCATGCCACCCATGGTAGAGATGTAGCCTTTACGACGGGAGTATTCAAGCTTGATGTCGTAGGACTTACCTGCTTCCAGCGTGACCTTGCCATACACAGGAATGGTCGGCGGAATGCTGTTGTTGGGCAGCGGATTGCCATCGCCATTGTCGATGATCTTCTGACCATTCACATACAGACGCACAGCGCCATCCGCACGAACCTTGAAGATCTGCTCGCCAGAGATGGTTGGCGTTACCGATCCGCTCCAGCGAACGGACGTATTCTGATCGTCGCCGGTAACGGGATAGTTCGCGCCGTTGGTGGTATTGGAAACATAGTCCACTGTTGTGGTCTTGTTGCCATTGGCCCAGTCCAGGTTCACATGCTGATCGATACGGGTGTCAGAAGGAGTACCGGACCAGTTGGCATTATTGAAGAACTCAGCCTTCAAACCTTTTTCGGTATTGCCGGAGGCATCGGTGGTCGTCCATTCGGCCGCATTTGGGTCCAGGGACAGCGAGTCGATGAAGTCGACCTTGGCGTTACCAGCCACTTGCTTCAGGCCACTCAACTCACTGACGAAATTGCGTGCATCGACATTGGCACTACCGAAACCGGTAGGCGGCGCGTACTTGGCCAAGTTGCCAATGACCGCAATGGACTTGACCTTGTCTCTGGACAGCGGCAACAAGTGATCCTTGTTCTTCAGCAGAACGATACCTTCACGAGCACCTTCCAGGGCTGCCTGCTGGCTGCTGGCACTGTCCATGTCCTTGGACGCGGCAGGAATGGCCTGGTCGAAGCGGTACGCATATATCTGACGCAGGATCCGGCGAACCTTGTCATTGATGGTCTCGGTCGAGAGCTTTCCTGCCTGGATATAGGGCGTCAGGATGGTGCTATTCATCTGATAGCCCATCATGTCCAGATCGGTACCGGCATCAGCTGCCAGATAGCCATGAACGACAGCGTTGTAGTCGCTCTGCATGAGACCTTTCCAGCCCCATTCCTTCTTGAGCACGCCGGTGATCAGATGCTGGTGCTCACAGCTGTAAACGCCATTGATCAACTGGAACGCGCACATCATCATCGCAACGTTGCCGTTCTTGGCAGCCGACTCGAAGGCGGGCAGGTACATTTCGCGCAGGGTACGCTCGCCGATCCGCTCGTCCAGTGTAAAGCGGTTGGTTTCCTGATCGTTCGCTACAAAGTGCTTGGCATTGGCCCAGACGCCCTGGGACTGGATACCGTTGATGACCGCAGGCGCCATCACAGCGCCCAGATAGGGATCTTCGCCAGAAAGGTATTCGAATGCACGGCCGCTATAGGGCGAGCGGTACAGGTTGGCACCCGGACCTGTTACGAACTGATAGCCACCGGCACGTGTGTCGTAGCCCAGTGCTTCACCAAAGGACTTGGCTCGGTCGACGTTCCAGGTAGCCGCAAGGTTGGGACCCGCCGGGTAAACGATACCCTGGTTGTTGTCCTGACTGGTGTAGCGGATACCCACACCACCGTCTGCACCATGAATCTGGGGCAGACCAAATTTATCCAGCCCCTTGACATCCCAGGGGCCCGTTCCGCCAATCAGTGAAAGCTTCTCGGAAAGAGACATCTGTCCCAGCGTGCTCTCGACCTTCTTTTCAACCTGGGCAGGGTTTGCCTGGGTTACCGCATATGCTTGACCAACTGCCAGAGCCAAAGCCGTAAGCACAGCTCCCTGTAGCTTCATATTTCCCATTATTAATTAAGTCCTGCTTTTAAGTTAATAAAAACGAGTCACTTCGATATTGCCGAATATCAAGTTTTACTGACTTAACAGCGTCCCGCGTCCTGCGACAAATAACCTCAATAAAATCAATTAAAGTTATTTGTACAAGTTGAGATTTTTTTGTTATGGGAGCAAACGAGAACAAAAGGTAGCAAAATGATGGCAACAGAAAATCGCGTAAACGCGCGAAAAACCCGAAAAGATTAAGGCAAAAAAGACGAAAAATTGTCAAATGAAACGGTTTAGCAAGTAGCAAACCATTTCTCTAATTTAACTTGAACTTTTATCCCTAAATGATGTCCAGCCAAACTCTCGGCTTTAATCTATCGATTAGAACTTAGTCAAGAATCGAAAATTTAGAGTTGATTTTTTCTTTCAGAAGAAATTAGCTAAATATATCTACCTAACTCAGGCAGATATTTATCCGAAGAGTGAGAGCGTAATGAAAAAGTTTATTTCCAGCCTATGCCTGGTAGCAGGTTTTGCCGTAACAGGATGCGCCCTGGCGGCTGAAGACTCAGCCACTGCCACTCAAGCATCCGGCACGTCCAATGGCTTGATGCAACAGGAGCACAACAGCAAGGCCGCCCAGAAAGCCAAACAGGAGCAGGACACTAAAGGTGGTCGTCCTGACGGCGTGTCCAACCCGAATGCCCTGAGCACCAAATAAGCACTGCTCAGCGCTCAAGCGCCTGCCGTTAAATGAGGCAGGCGCTTTCAGGCAGCTCCAGCTTCGAGACTTGCGAATACAACGACATTGGCTGACTAAGCGCTCAGGTTCTATTCAGAGCGGCTTGGATGCTCGCTAATATCCCCTTCCGTTGACATGCCCTTCTGAGACAAAACCGACGAAGCGCCTCTTGCCCTTTTGTCAGCTTTTGTTCAGCTAAAAACAGGTAATAGAAGTAACTTTGCAGCTAAAAAGCGATTTGGCTCACAGCCAATTTCGGTGGGTTACAGCAGCAAACACGTATTATTAAGCGTCTATCTGTACACTAAGTGTTCATTTAACGGTGCGATTATCATCCGTTAGGCTTTGTTTTCTCGTTTAGCCAACGCCCACTGCTTTCTACGCTACCGCCTATAACCATGAACCTACTCCAACCCGCCTCGTCGACCACGGCTGAACGCAGCCCTTCCCAGAGCGCTTCGCTGCCCTCGGTGCCTATGAGCGAGCCACCGCTCACGTCTGTGGATTCCCACAAGCCGGGTGACGATGATGTATGCGAATGGCTGGTCAGCCAGGGAAAGCTCAAGCCTGGCGATCTGGAGCGGGCCCGCCGTCTTCACGAAACCTCCTCTGGAGAAAGCTTCAGCCATCTGCTGTTGCGCCTGGGCATGGTATCCGAGCGAGACATGGCGCATGCGTGGGCCTCACTACTGGACGTTCCGCTGGTTCTGGAAAGCGATGCGCCAGAAATCCTGGAAGACCCACTTGACGTTTCCACACGCTTTCTAAAGCAGCATCAGATTGTGCCGTTGGGGCAGGACAGCACAGGCCAGATTCACCTATTGGTGGCCAATCCCGCCGAGCGTTATGCCATCGAGGCGCTTGAGTACGCCTGTGGCCGCGCGGCTCGGCTGTCCATAGGACTTCGCAGCGACATCGAAAACCTGATCGAGCGTTATTACGGTCAAGGCCGCTCGGCCATGGGTACCATCGTGGAAAACCTCGACGCCCAGGCCAATTCGGAAGACGACATCGAGCACTTGAAGGACCTGGCCTCAGAGGCGCCCGTGATTCGCCTGGTAAACCTGATTATCCAGCGCGCTGTAGAAAACCGCGCTTCGGATATCCACATTGAGCCCTTCGAGAATCGGCTCAAGGTACGTTATCGCATCGATGGCGTACTGCATGAGTCCGAAGCACCGCCTTCCAGCTCAACGGCCGCGGTGATCTCGCGCGTCAAGATCATGGCCAAGCTCGACATTGCCGAGCGCCGTCTCCCCCAGGATGGCCGCATTATGCTGCGTATCCAGGGCAAGGAGCTGGACCTGCGGGTATCCACTGTTCCGACCAGCTTTGGCGAGTCGGTGGTAATGCGTCTGCTCGATCGCGAATCGGTGAGTTTCGATTTTGACACCTTGGGCTTTGCCGGCAAGTCGCTGGACAACTTTCTCAACGTGCTGGAGCGACCCCACGGTATTCTGCTGGTCACCGGCCCCACAGGCTCGGGTAAGACCACCACGCTGTATACCGCGCTGTCGCGCCTGAACACCGCCGAGCGCAAGATCATTACCGTAGAAGACCCGGTCGAATACCAGATCGAGGGCATCAATCAGATCCAGGTAAAGCCATCTATTGGATTGGATTTCGCCGGCGCCCTGCGTTCCATCGTGCGCCAGGACCCGGATGTCATCATGATCGGCGAAATGCGCGATCTGGAAACCTGCCGTATCGCCATTCAGTCTTCCCTGACCGGTCACCTGGTGCTTTCGACACTGCATACCAACAGTGCGGCGGGCAGCATCACGCGTCTTTTGGACATGGGAGTGGAAGACTATCTGCTAGCTTCTACAATCAATGGCATTCTGGCTCAGCGCCTGGTACGCCGCCTGGATCCAGCGTTGTCAGAAGCCTATGAGCCGCTTCCGGAAGTTATTAGGGAATATGAACTCGAAAAATACACGGATGAACGCCCGATCCGCCTGTACAGGCCACGTCGCGACTTGCCGCCCAATGAGGGCTACCGTGGTCGTAGTGCCATCAGCGAACTGCTGGTCATGAGCGATACGCTCCGCAGCCTGCTCATGCAGCGCGCCGATGCCGCGACACTGGAACAGGCCGCTCGCGCAGAAGGCATGTATACCCTGTACGAAGACGGGCTGCGCCAGGCGCTGGCAGGTACGACTACCTTGGAAGAGGTCCTGCGTGTGACGAGCGGAGACTGAGCATGGCCCAGTTTCGCTATCGCGCACTGGATGCGGCCGGTGAGTCCGTTACCGGCCATCTGGAAGCCGCCGGCCAGGATGAAGCTGTCAGCCAGTTGCAGGATCGTGGACTTCTGGTCCTGCAGGTCACGCCCGCGCAAGGCAATGCCTCGCAGGGTTGGCGTGTCTGGTTCAATCGAGACCCGTTAAGCGGGGCCGGACTTGCCCAGTTTACCCAGCAGCTGGCCACACTCCTGGGTGCAGGGCAGCCGCTCGATCGCGCCTTGAATATTTTGCTCAGCCAGCCAACGGAAGATAAATCCCGCCGACTGATCGAGCGTATCCGTGAGCGCGTCAAGGGCGGCAAGCCGCTTTCCGCCGCGCTCTCCGAAGAAGGCGGACAATTTTCGCAGCTCTACATCAGCATGGTCCGTGCAGGCGAAGCCGGTGGCTCGCTGGAGGAAACCCTGGCGCAGCTCGCTCAATACCTCGAGCGCTCGCAGGCCTTGCGTGGCGAAGTGATCAACGCCCTGATCTACCCCGCCTTCCTGGTTGTTGGTGTGCTCGGTTCACTGGCCTTGCTGATGGCGTATGTCGTACCACAATTTGTGCCGATCTTCGCTGATTTAGGCGTTCCTGTACCGTTCATGACACAGTCCGTACTCTGGATGGGCCAGTTTCTTTCGCAATATGGCCTATTGCTGCTGGCGGTTCTGGTTGCGCTCATCTGGTTCACCGGCGCCCGCCTTCGTGATCCGGAACGCCGTATCCGCTGGGATCGCCGGATGCTGAGCATTCGGATGATGGGACCCCTTGTACAGCGGCTGGAGACCGCGCGGCTGGCCAGAACACTCGGCACCCTGCTGACTAATGGCGTTCCACTGCTGACCGCGCTGTCGATTGGCCGCCAGGTCTGCTCAAACCATGCCTTGCAGGGCGCCGTTTCGCAGGCAGCCGACCAGGTTAAGGACGGCGGCTCACTGGCCGCTGCGCTCAGCACCAGCAAGCTGCTGCCACAGCTATCACTGCAAATGATTCAGGTCGGCGAAGAATCCGGCCAGCTCGATACCATGCTGATCAAAGTCGCCGACGTCTTTGATGCCGAAGCCAAACGTGGTATCGATCGACTTCTTGCGGCATTGGTACCCAGCCTGACCATCGTCATGGCCGTACTTGTGGCCTTCATCATGTTGGCCATCATGCTCCCGCTGATGAGCCTCACCAGTAACATCTAACCGTAACGAGCCTTGTTTATGACTAGAAAAATGCGCTCCCTCCCCCACCGCAGCGGCGGTTTTACCCTGCTTGAAATGCTGGCTGTTATCGTACTGCTTGGTATCGTGGCTACCATTGTGGTCCGCCAGGTCGGTGGTAACGTCGATAAAGGCAAGTACGGCGCTGGCAAGGCTCAGCTGGCCAGCCTGAGCATGAAGATCGAAAACTATGCCCTGGATGTCGGCGCACCGCCCAAGAATCTGCAACAACTCACTACCAAGCCAGCCAACGCTCGTAACTGGAATGGTCCTTATGCCAAGCCCTCGGACCTGCAGGACCCGTTCGGCCATGAATTCGGCTATCGCTCGCCCGGTCAGCACGGTTCGTTTGACCTGATCTTTTATGGTCAGGACGGACAGCCAGGCGGCGAAGGCTACAACGCCGACGTTGGCAACTGGGAATAAAGAGTGTCATGCCGCGCCAGCTCTCCTGTACCCGTGCCCTACGCACCGTCTCGAACGGTATGCGCTTACAGGGCCGGACATCGCAGCGTGGCTTTACACTTCTTGAGCTGATCGTTGTCATCATCCTGGTCGCCATTGGTCTGACCCTGGTCTCCTTTGGCGTTACCCGAGGACTCGACAGCGTTCGATCCCGCGAGGCCGGTCGTGATCTGACCTTGGCACTGCGTGCCGTACGCACCCAGGCCATTACAACCGGCCAGACCACCACACTAAATTTCGATCTTGCCAACCAGCGATACCAACAACCCGGCCGGCGTCCTCAGTCGCTGCCCAAGGGCATGCGCATGCGGGTAACCACAGCGGCTGACCTGAGTACAGGTCGCAGGACCGCCATCGCCTTCTTTCCAGATGGCAGCTCAACCGGTGGAAATGTCAGGCTGGAAAAGGATGGACGTGCCTGGCGCGTCGATATCGCCTGGCTGACCGGCACCGTCAAATGGCAAGAGGTAAACCCGTGACGGGACAGCGCAGGCCCCGTTCAGAGGGTGGCTTTACCTTGCTGGAATTGCTGGCAGCCGTGGCATTGCTCGCCGTCACCTTTTTCGTATTGATGGGAGGCATTGGCCAAGCCACCCATGCCTTGCTGAAGGACAGCCGAGCGACCCAGATGGCCTTGACAGCCCGCTCGCTACTGGACGACACGGTCCATCGCCCTCTGAGGCCAGGCTCCAGCCAGGGTTCATTGCCTGACGGTACACGTTGGAAGCTGGATATCAGTAAAGCGGGCGCCGCAACGACTAGTCAGCTGTATCGCCTGGACTTGTCATTGACGGCGGGTCGGCATCAGGAGCGCTTCAGCACATTAAGGTTGCAGGGTGTATCCGAGGTCTCGCAATGAAAGCCTCAATGCGCGGCTTCACCTTGCTGGAAGTCCTGCTGGCTATCAGCCTGCTGGGTATCCTGCTGGTCCTGATCGGTTCTGCCCTCATCAGCGCCAATCGGACATTGGCTCGCAGCGAGCAGTACAGCGCCCGACTGGATGAGCTGCGCTCTACACAGAATTTTTTACGTCGCGAACTGCAGCAAGCCCTTCCGCTGTCGATCCAGCGCACCCCCACCGGGCAGGGAATGGTGTTTATCGGCGAGCCACAGGAGATGCGCTTTATCGCAACGCTGCCTTCACATCTCGGCGGCGGTATTCATATCCAGACGCTCCGCTTGGCCGGTGACAGCCGAGATCAATGGCTACAGGTCGACTTCGCCAAGATTGTTGGAAACAACCGCACTGAATCCTGGGGAGATCCCCAGCGTTTGTTGCGGCAGGTCAGAAACCTGCGCTTTTCCTATAGCGGCCTTGACCAGAACGGACGACCTACGGACTGGCTGCCGCGATGGCCCTGGCCGCAACACCTGCCCCAGCGGGTCAGGGTTGACCTGACGGCCGATGGCCCCATTGCCTGGCCGCCTCTACAGATCGCCGTACGCCTCGACCTGGGCAACTCAAACAGCATGGGGTCTCTGCAGTGAAGCGGCAGCACGGGGTAGCGCTGCTCATTACGCTATGGGCATTGGCACTGCTCAGTCTGGTCATGGCCGGCGTCGTAACCGCAGTACGCCTGGAAAACAAACAGAGCGTCCATCAGCTTCAGGATGCCAGGGCGCATCTTGCGGCGGAAGCAGGTCTGGCCCTGGCTGTCCAGCATCTGACAGGCCTTCAACGAGAGCAGCGCTGGGTTGCGGATGGCCGCCCCTATCAACTCGAATTCGACCGCATGCGCCTGACCATTCAAGTGCGCAGCGAGCTGGGAAAGCTGGATCTTAACAGCACCTCATCCGCCTTGTTCATCAAAGTGGCGACTGCGTTGGGCGTTCCGGCTGGACAAGCGAAGCAAGTCGCGGCAGCCTTGCAAGCCCGTCAGAACGGGACGGATCCGACGCCCATGCGAACCCTGGAGGAATTGATTCAACTCCCCGGCATGGACAATGCGATGTTTACTCGCCTGGAGCCCTACATCACCGTCTGGAGCGGGTACGATCAGCCGGTTGTGAGCTTTGC
This sequence comes from Pseudomonas sp. C2.3V, assembly GCF_058536325.1. Lineage (NCBI taxonomy): Bacteria > Pseudomonadati > Pseudomonadota > Gammaproteobacteria > Pseudomonadales > Pseudomonadaceae > Pseudomonas > Pseudomonas sp. C2.3V. The sequence continues at coordinate 3,897,140 of NZ_JBZUBN010000001.1, forward strand.
AGCGCCACCCATACGCCAAGCCATGGGCCAGAAGAACATCATTTCCCTGGAGGGAGAAGATCCAGGACAGGTATTGAGTGTGTATAGCCAGGCTGAACTGGACAATGGTTTCCGCTCTGCCTTGAACGTGACCCTTTTACTCAACCCAACGGATAGCAACATGCAACCTTACCGCGTGCTGCGCTGGCAAGAATGAAAACAATTCGACTGGAATGGCCCAATAGCCTGCGCCCTGCCGTGAATGCCTTTCAGGCGCAATGGCACGCCTCCGTGTTTCCCCGCTTCTTCAACTGGTGGTTTACCGAGCTTCGGGCCTGCCTGCCCCCTCGCCTACGCAGCCTGTTCGAGCGAAGCGAACATGAACAGATCATCCGCTGGGACAATGAAGAAGCCTGGCTTCACTCGGCGGAGGGCGAGCATCCATTAACCAGCGCCGATTCGCTGGGTACAGAACGCTGCGTTCTGCTGTTATCGCCTCGGCAGGCGCTGGTCAGAACTATCAATCTACCTGCTGGCGCAGCCCAGGACGTCATGGCGGCTGTCGCCTTCGAGATGGATCGCCATACCCCTTTTAAGGCCAGTCAGGTCTATTATGCGGTCCGCCGCTGGCCAAGCCAGCCCAAGCAGCCGCTCCGCGTGACGGTTGCCACCGTACTGAAGGATCGCCTCGACCCATTACTGGAGCGCCTGCAGGCGCAGGGCATTCGTCCCGACGAGATCGATGTGCAACAGCCTGAAGGGGGGCGCCTGGGTATTAACCTGTTGCCAGCCGAACGCCGTCAGCGTCGCAAGAATCCGAGGCGTCAGCTGAACATTGGTCTTGCAGTCCTGGCTATCGCTTTGACATTCGCAGCCATGCAGGTCTGGTTGTATAACCGCGCCGTTGCGCTCGAAGCCATGCGTCATGAGGTCAGCCAGCTTCGTGCCGGCGCCCAGGAGATCGAAAGCCTGCGCCAGCAGATACAGAATGGCCTGGGCGCCACTCGCTACCTGACGGAGCGTAAGGCGGGTACTCCACCGCTGAGCGTGATGCTTAGCGAGCTGACTCAGTGCCTGCCCAAAGACACCTGGCTGACGGAGCTGTCCGTTGAAGGAGACGGACAGGTCAATCTGGCCGGCCAAAGCCAGAAGGCTGGCGCCTTGATTGGCGAGATGAAGAATTGTCACTCGCTTACCGGTGCGCAGTTCCAAGGCGTCATCCAGCCAGACGAAAACACCAAGAAAGAGCGCTTCTACCTGCTCGCCCACCTGCGTCGGGAGGAAGCCAGCAATGCGCCGGTCACTGACACCCCGTGAAAGTCGCATCGCCGCGCTGGCCGTTCTGGCGTTCGCGTTGTATGTGCTGTACTGGATTTGTCTGGAATGGTGGTTCGTCGCGCCCCAGCAGGCCATGAACGACGAAATGGAGCAGCTCCGTCAGACCCAGCGCCGGTATGCCGCGCTGCAGGCCCAGCGTGAACCCTTGCAGCGCCAGCTCGAAACCGCACAGGAGCGAAACGCTGGAAGTGACAGCCTGCTGCCCGGTGACGACCCTAGTGCCGTAGCAGCCAACCTGATGCAACATACGGCTGAACTGATCGAGTCGCACAAGCTGGACGGCGCCGGCTGTGAATTGCTCAACCGCACGCCCATCGCCGGCAACCCTGGCGATGAGCCCTATGCCCAGGTCAAGGTCAGCTTCAACCTCAGCTGCGCCATCGAGCCGCTGGAAGCCATCCTGTACGACATTGAAAACGATCGCCCTTTCCTTTTCGTAGAGGAGCTTCGCGTCGAGCGTCATGAGGATGCTCCGCCCAAGGGTGGTGCCGGCAGGCTTGAAGTCCAGATGCTTGTCACTGGCTACATGCAGCGTAAAGCCGGTATGGACGATAACGAAAACACGGATTCGGATGACCCGACATGAACGCCGCTGATCAGCGTCGCCTCACCCCCTGGCTCGTCCTGATTACGGGACTATCGGCCGCGCTTCTAGTCATGTTCGCGCTGGGCATTGGCCGTAATGTACAATGGCTGCCTCCCCTTGAAGCACAGCACTCGCCTGCAACCGTCAGGTCGCCGGAGCTGCCGAACGCACCGCCCCTGGATGCCTATGCCAACACCTGGCAGCAGCCCTTGTTCAGTCCGGACCGCCAGTCTGATCAGAAAATGGCCGCGCCGGGTCAACCGACTTACCTTACTGGCTATGTGCTGACCGGCATTATCCTGACCGACTCGCTGCAGCTGGCCCTGCTCAAGGACAACTCAGGCAAGGCACTCAGCGTTACCCGGGGCAAGGCACTACCCAACGGCTGGAAGCTGGAGTCCGTGGCTGCCAACAAGGCGGTATTTGTCTCCGGTGATCGTCAGCAAAGCTTGCCGCTCGTGATCGAAAAGGCACCTCTTGACGGTGTGTCGGCCCCAGCCGCCGATGCGCCCAGCTCTACCACGGAAACGTCCCCAGAAGAGGATGACGACTCCGATAGCGAAGATTGATACGGAACCCGGATTCAGTGGCCGACGCGGCCGCCCCCTATTATGGAGCACTACAATCGTGACCTTGCGTTACCCCTTGGCCTGCATGGCCACCGCCACCTTGCTGGCAGGTTGTATCTCACCGGCCACCGATACGCAGCAGGACGATGCCCTGCTGCGTGAAGGTCTGGCCGGAACAGGCAGCCAACGCCCCTTGGTAAGAGAGCCCTCGCCCAATGTTCCCAGCTCGGCCGAAACGGGCGATAACCCCCGTGCACCGGCCCGCAGTCAGATCATTCGTGGTGATAACCGCTTCATCAACAGTCGAGTGACACCTGCCGCCAAGCCGTCAGCGGCGCCGGACGGCGGTGTGGTATTCAACTTCAACAACCAGCCGATTCGAGCAGTGATCAACAGTATCCTGGGCGATCTGCTTCAGGTGAACTACACCATCGCGCAAGACGTAAAGGGTGAGGTCACTTTCTCCACGTCCAAGCCCGTTGCAAAGACCGAAGCCCTGTCGATCCTGGAGACGTTGCTATCCTGGACCAATAACGCCCTGGTGCGTGAAGGCGATCGCTACATGGTTGTACCAGCCAACCAGGCCGTGGCAGGCCGCATGGTGCCGGCGCTACAGATGCCGGAGCCAGGCAGTGGCCTGTCTGCCCGCCTGTTCCAGCTGGACTACATCTCCGCCACGGAAATGCAGAAGCTGCTCAAGCCCTTTGCCCGTGAAAATGCTTTCCTGCTGGTGGACCCCTCGCGCAATGTCATCGCGCTGGCCGGTACGCCCGACGAGCTTGCCAATTACCAGCGAACCATCAGTACCTTTGATGTGAACTGGTTGAAGGGCATGTCTATCGGCGTCTTCGGCCTGCAGCGCGCCAGTGTGGCAGAGCTGATGCCGGAGCTGGATCGCCTGTTCGGCCCGCAGAGCGGCACTCCGCTGGCCGGTATGCTCCGCTTCCTGCCGATCGAACGCACCAATGCGGTGGTGGCCATTTCTTCACAGCCTGAATATCTGAACGAAGTTCGTCAGTGGATCGAGACCATCGATAAGGGCGGCGGCAACGAGCCGCAGATGTATGTGTACGACGTACGCAACATGAAAGCGACCGACCTCTCGCGGTATCTGCGTCAGATCTATAGCAACGAGGCCGTTAATGAAGAGCCGGAAGCCAAGGTCGCGCCGGGTTTGCGTACCACCACCCTGTCGACCAGCAATGGCTTTGGCAACGGTATCGGCGGCAATAGTACGGGCGGCAACACCATTGGTAGCAGCCAGGGCCTGAGCAACGGCATTGGTGGCGGCCTGAACAGCAACAGCGGTATCGGAGGCAACAACGGCACGGGCGGCGGTTTGGGTAGCACCCGTGGAAACGGCACGGGTACTGGCTCGGACAACGACAGTGAAGACAGCAGCTCAAGCAGTACCAACAATCAGAACGGCAATAACGATACAGGCGTCCGGATCACTGCGCAGAAGAGCAGCAACCAGCTCCTGATTCGTGCGCGGCCCTCGCAATGGAACGAGATCCAATCAGCCATTCGCCGCCTGGACAATCCTCCGATGCAGGTCCAGATTGAAACCCGCATCCTTGAGGTCAGCCTGACCGGCAGCCTGAGCCTGGGTGTGCAATGGTACCTGGGGCGGCTGGCCGGTAATTCACCGGTCACCGACTCGAACGGCAACGTGACCAACAGTGTAGTGAACGCATCCGGCAGCCAAGGAGCGCTGGGACGAGGCGGCGCAGGACTCGGCAGTACCGATGCCCTCTTCTACTCGTTTGTCAGCAACAACCTGCAGGTTGCACTGCATGCGCTCGAGACCAACGGCAATACGCGTGTGCTTTCTGCACCCTCGCTGGTGGTCATGAACAACCAGGAAGCCCAGATCCAGGTGGGTGACAATATCCCGATCAGCCAGACCTCGGTCAACACAACGAGCGATCTGACCTTCAACAGCGTTCAGTACATCCAGACGGGTGTCATTCTTGATGTTGTGCCCCGTATCAATCCGGGCGGCCTTGTCTATATGGATATCCAGCAGCAGGTCAGCAGTGATACCGGAACCCGTACGGACAGCAACGGCAACCCGTCGATTTCGACACGCGCCGTCACGACGCAGGTCGCTGTACAAAGTGGCCAGACTGTCCTGTTGGGTGGCTTGATCCAGCAGAACGACGCGGAAAGCGACAACAGCGTGCCATACCTGGGGCGTATTCCAGGCCTGCATTGGCTCTTTGGCAACACCACGCGCAGCAAGAACCGTACGGAGCTGATCGTTCTGATCACGCCACGTGTGATCACCAGCAACAGTCAGGCGAGCCAGATTACGGATGAGTACCGTCAGCAACTACAGTTGATCAGTCCCATCAAGCCTGTCAGCCAGATCGACACCTCCCGTTGACAACCCTGGTGGGTCGTCTGCATCGTCAGGCGGCCCACCAGGTGTTCAGGCATTTCCCTTCGCGACATGGGCAGAACGCTTGAGGCGTCCTGCGTTCCAACCCTTTGGCCACAAAGGAAGTAAGATCACTCATGTCCGCTTCGCTACTCGATGCCCGTACCGCTCGCTATTTGCCCTGGCTGGTTGCCATTGCATTCTTCATGCAATCGCTCGACGCCACGATCCTCAATACTGCACTTCCCAGCATGGCACATGATCTCAATGAAGATCCGTTGCGCATGCAGGGCGTCGTGATCGCCTACATGCTGACGGTCGCGCTGCTGATTCCGGCCTCAGGCTGGATCGCCGATCGCTTCGGAACACGGCGGGTCTTTTTCAGCGCCATCGCTTTGTTCACTTTTGGCTCGCTGTTATGTGCGCTGTCTCCCTCGCTCCCCTTGTTGATCGCAGCCCGCGTCATTCAAGGTCTGGGGGGCTCGCTGATGCTGCCAGTCGGGCGGCTCGTCATCCTGCGGGCTTACCCTCGTACCGAGTTGGTGCGAATACTCAGCTTCGTCACCGTGCCGGGTCTGATTGGCCCGCTGACAGGCCCTACCCTAGGCGGCTGGCTAGTGGAAGCAACCTCCTGGCACTGGATCTTTCTGATCAACCTGCCGGTAGGCTTGTTGGGCTGTTATGTCACCTCAAAACTGATGCCTGACCTGCGCAGCCCCATTCCCATGCGCTTCGACGGGTTTGGATTTCTGCTGTTTGGCGCGGCAATGGTCCTGATATCGGTTGCCCTGGAGGGTTTGGGCGAGCTTCATATGCCCCATGCCCGGGTGGTTCTGCTGCTGGTGGGCGGCCTCGCCTGCATGATCGCCTACTGGCTGCGAGCCTTACGTATCGAGCGTCCGCTCTTCTCGCCGCAACTGTTCCGCACCCGCAGTTTTGCCGTTGGCATATTTGGTAATCTGTTTGCCCGCCTGGGCAGTGGCGCGCTGCCCTTTCTGACGCCTCTGCTGCTTCAAGTGGGCATGAATTTTCCACCGGCCAAGGCAGGTATGACCATGATTCCGCTTGCGCTGTCGGCAATGCTGGTCAAGCCCATCGCCAAGCCGATCATCGACCGCCTGGGCTATCGCCGATTACTGATCGGCAACACCATTTTACTGGGCTGCATGATCGCCAGCCTGAGCCTGATCACCACGGAGACGCCTTATCCACTGCTGCTGATTCACCTAGGCCTTCTGGGCGCGGTCAATTCGATGCAGTTCACCGCCATGAACACCGTGACGCTGATCGATCTACGCGATGAGCAGGCCAGTAGCGGCAACAGTCTTCTGTCCGTGGTCATGCAGCTGTCGATGAGCTTTGGCGTCGCCTGCGCCGCTGCCTTGCTGGGTGGGTTCAAGGATGATTACGTCGATACCGATGTGCTGTCCGCCTTCCATGCCACCTACCTCAGCGTTGGGCTGCTCTCTATTCTGGCTGCCGCAATTTTCGGGCAGCTTCCGGGCAATCCTGACCGCAAGGCGCCTTCGCATCGCGTCGAGGAGCCGGAAAAGAGCCCGCAGAGCGCAGAGGCCTGATGATTCAGCAGCATAAAAAAACCCGAGAGCATTCTCGGGTTTTTTGCTTCGGCGCTCAGCGGTCAGACTACCTGAACGTGCTCAGCCTGCATGCCTTTCTGGCCCTGCACAACTTCGAAGCTGACGCGCTGGCCTTCTGCCAGGGTCTTAAAACCATTGCCTTCGATGGCACGGAAGTGAACGAAAACGTCGGGACCGCTTTCAGGAGTAATGAAGCCATAGCCTTTGGTTTCGTTGAACCACTTGACGGTGCCGTTCTGACGATTCGACATGAAGATGTTGCTCCTTGGTAAATCGGGTTTTGTTATTAAAGCTTTTAATGCCCTGAACGATGCGCCATCAGACCATTCGCCAGGGACTGCGTTGCAAGGAGAAACACCAATCGAGCAGGACGGGGCCACGTGGAAACCTACCGCCTCAGGTCACGATCAACAGCGACCCAAGCAAACACAGTGGTTTGAACTCTACGATAAATTTATTACGAAAGCGATTACACGAAAGCCGCCTGTCGCAAACGGGATAACCGGTACTTCAGACGCGATCAACGGCGTAATCAATGCCGTCATCAGGTTTACTTCTCTTGGCATGACATGTCTATAGAAACACTAAATAAGCGTGTTTTTGGACATATGCCATGCTTGATGAGCACCACTTCGGGAATCCATTTCGTGCGTAATATTCTGGTCGTAGAAGATAGCCAACTGGTCCTCAAGCTTTTGTCGCACCTCTTTCGACAGGAGCCCTTGTTCGAACCGGTATTCTGCGCATCGCTGGCCGAGGCTGAACTTCTTCTGGAGACCAGCCCCGGTCAGTTCTTTGCTGCCATAGCCGACCTGAACCTGCCCGACTCGCCCAACGGCGAGGTCGTGGATGTCATCCTTGCCCACAAGGTGCCCTGCATTGTCCTGACCGGTCGCTACGATGAGCGTCATCGCGATGAGCTCATCAACAAGGGCGTCGTCGACTACATCATCAAGGAGAGTCAGTACTCCTATGACTATGTGCTGCGACTCCTGCATCGGCTGGTCCAGAATCAGAACGTCAAGATACTGGTTGCAGAGGACTCCTCCGTCTCGCGGCACTACATGTGTCGGGTGCTCTCATCACAGCTATTTCAGCCGCTGCAGAGTACGGATGGGAACGAGACGCTCAAGGTTCTTCAGGCGCAAAACGATATCGACCTGCTGATCCTGGACCATGACATGCCCGGCCTGTTGGGCTTCGAGCTAGTCAAGCGCCTTCGTCAGCAGCTCAAACGGCACGACTTGCTGATCCTGGGGGTTTCGGCTGATCCACAGGGCATACTTAGCGCACGCTTCATCAAGCACGGCGCCGACGACTTCCTACGCAAACCCTTCTGCCCGGAAGAACTCAACTGCCGTGTCATGGCCATGCTCGAGCGACGCGACTTGCTAAGGGCATTACAACAGGCAGCCCGTTATGACTCACTAACCAACCTCCTGAACCGGCGAGCCTTTCAGGAAAAAGCCGAGCTGCACATCAGCCTGGCGCAAGCCCAGTCGCAACCCATTAGTATTGCCCTGCTCGATATTGATTTCTTCAAGAACATCAACGATCAGATGGGACATGCCGGTGGCGACACCGCCTTGATAGCGTTTGCCCATGCCCTGCGAACACATTTTCCGCAAGACATCATTGGCCGCCTGGGCGGAGAGGAATTCGCACTGGTGAGCCAGTCAAGCGAACAGGAGCTGGCCAGACGCCTGGATATCTTCCGCAAACTCTGCACCCGGCTCAATTACCTGCCTAACGCACCCCTGCTGTCCTTTAGTGCCGGGGTTGCCAACCTGCAGACCCAGGCGCTGGAGCCGGCACTTCACGTGGCCGACCAGCGTCTTTATCAGGCAAAGCGCAGCGGGCGTGGCATGACGCTATGTCACTGACCTGCTGAGTTGGCGGCCACACTAGGTCGTAGCGGGCAAAAATGTCGGCATAGGTACCATCTGCCTTCATCCGCTCGATCGTATCGTCAAACTGCGCAATGATTTTTTCCTGCTCAGGATGATCTTCCGATACCAACATATGCAGGCCCTTTTCCGCCAGCGGCTTGTCCAGAAACTGAAGCCGGGACGATTGAGCACTGGCCACGCGCTCGATTACACGCCTGGCCACATGCTCCTCTTCGATTGCCAGATCGACACGTCCCGCCAACAGCATTCTCAAAGCCTGCTCGAAATCGGCAACCGCGATCTTGTCCAGGGTTCGATCCTGATCGAACTCTTTCGAATAGGCATATCCCCGTACGACGGCCAACCGGTACGGCCTTAAATCTTCCAGCGTGGAAAAGGTAATCGCGCGCGTTTTCAATGCGATAAAGCGTAGGCGGTTTACCAGGAAGGGCTTGGAAAACTGCCCCAGGCGCTCTCGCTCGGGCGCGTACCAGATGTCGACAATTACATCATGGGAGTCATTTTGTATGCCATACAGCACCCGCTCCCAGGGCTCCTCACGAAACGTTGTCTCGTATCCGGAGCGGCCAAGGGCTGTCCTGACGATATCGACAGCCAAGCCCTGACCAGCCGGCGAAGTCATAACATACGGCTCCCAGTGGTTTCCAACCAGTCGAAGTGAAGGGCTGGCCCAGGCCAGGAGCGAGCACGACCAGGTCAAAGCCAGGCAACAAAAGGTGAGGACACGCATAGAGCCTCCCTACCGGCATGACAATGCAATGAACAGGATCTTCTTAAGTATGTAGTCTCTAAGACGGCTTTACGCCAGCGGCAGATGAAAACAGAAATCGCTGCCCTCACCCAAAGTACTGCTAGCCTGGATCGTACCACCATGCGCCTCGACAATGGTTTTCACGATTGCCAGCCCCAGGCCAACCCCCTGGTGTTCACGCTTTTTAACCTGCCAGTAGCGATCAAAAATAAATGGCAGATCGCTTTCAGCAATACCGGGCCCGTTGTCACTGACCGTAAAGCGTACCCCCTGCGCCTCACGAACGACCGATACCCAGATCGTCGAGCCGGGCTGACTGAACTTCACGGAATTGCTCACCAGATTGGAAAAGACGCGCAGCAGGCGTTCGTAATCTCCTTTTATGGTTGGCAGCTCCTGCTCACAGGACGTCAGCAAGCGTATGCCACTCCGCTCGGCCAACGGCTGCAGCATCGCAACGGCGTCTTCCAGGAGCTTGTGCGGATCGAGCAAGGCGAGCCGAAGCTCCAGCTGGCTTTGCTCCATCTGAGAGATTTCAAGCAGCTCATCGATCAGCTTGCCCATATGACCACTGGCTTTTTGTGCATGGCTGACCACTTCGCGCTGCCGCTTATTCAAGGCGACCCCGTCGAACAGGCTGAACGCCATGGTCAACACCGATAAAGGCGTTCGCAGATCGTGCGCCACGACCGCCAGCAGCTCTTCACGCGCCCGAACGGCAATACGGGCGCACCGGGCATGCTGACGCACCTCCTGAACCGCCAGACGCAGTTTGATTTCACGTGTAGCTGAGTAGGCCAGCTCGCTCAAAAGCTCCAAATCGCGGGGACACCAGAGTCGGGAACACTGATCGGCAACAGCAAAATAGCCCAGCAGCTCTCCATCACTGTCCTTGAGCGGCACGGCTAAAAAGGCACCTGTTTCAGCGGGAAGCATCGTCAAAGATGCAGCAACAGGATGCTGTGCAGCAGCATCGATAATCAGCGGCACCCTTTCAGCCAGGATACATTCACCCAGCGCATAGGCCGATCGTTCCCAGTGACTGGCCAGAAAATCCGGCAGGCCATACTGACTTTTTAAAAAGGCACGTCGGTCATCCACCAGTGATATAAATGCGATGGGCACGCCTAACAGGCGAGCCGCCATGGCGGTCAGCCGGTCAAATCCCTCTTCCGGTGGCGTATCCAAAAGCTGCGTCCTGTGCAGCGCCGCCAACCGTGTTGCATCTCCAATCAATTCTGCCGGCTTGCAGGCCGATACGCACGGCGCATCATGGCTCATCCCAAGGCTCCACACCAAAAGGCCCTAACGCTCGCGGCTGCAAAACTTTTTCTGTGCAAGCCCTTCTAATGAGGCGGTTCCAGAGCCATTACGGCCTGTTTTTCACAGCCGAGAGTCCTGTCTCCGCGTGGAGACACAATCCATGAACAAGGCAGAAGCGATTACACTACGTCGAGGCAGTGCCTTTTGCCCATACCCTAGCCTCACTTTAAATAATTTGTCTCCTGTCTCATGTACAACGTGGCAGGCAACCCAGCAGTGCAAGCCAATGATCAGCGGAGCGCTGTTTGCAAACGACCTGTCATCCAGACAGGCTCAGTGTCCCCTCCTCTTGTCTGCGGCCATACTGGTCAGCCGCACTAAGGACGTCTTTGATGAAACCACACGTGATCGAACTACTCATCAGCGACTGTGATGGCGTACTTGTCGACAGTGAAATCCTGTCGGAGCGCATAGTCATGGACGAGTTGAGCCGTCATGCCCCCAGGACGGAGCTCGAAAAACTGCTTGAGGGTACGTTCGGACTGACAACGCGCGATATTATCCAGCGGGTTGAAGAGCGCTTTGGCATTACCCTCCCTGAAGGCATTCACAAGGATATTCGTACTCGCGCCGAGCAGCTGATTGCAACGCAAGTCGAGCCCATACCCGGTGTCAAAGAGGCTCTCGAGCGCATTGACCTGCCATTGGCCGTTGCCTCAAACAGTCAACGCCACAGTGTAGTATCCTCCGTGGCGCGTGCAGGACTGACCGAGCGCGTTGCCGGTCATATCTTCAGCGCGGACATGGTGGAGCATCCCAAGCCGGCACCCGATGTCTATCTGCTGGCTGCCCGTACCATGGGTGTATCACCGGAAAACTGCCTGGTGATCGAGGACAGCGCCACGGGCGTTCGCGCAGCGCTGGCTGCCGGCATGCGTGTGATCGGTTTTACAGGTGCAAGCCACATTCCTCCCGAGCACGGTGAAACACTTAGACGCCTGGGCGTGACAGCGCTGATCAGCCATATGGATCAACTGCCGCAGCAGGTTGCCGCCCTGCGGGAAACGGCCACCAGCGGACACGCCTGACGGCTATCTCTTGCGACCAACCGCGATAGCCCCCATCGAGCGGCCTGTTACACTGCACGTTTTATTTTGCATGCTGCAGGCCCTCCGTGACCGCTACCTCCTTTACCACCCTTTCACTTTCCGATGCACTGCTCGGCAACCTGGAGTCGCTGGGTTATCAGCAGATGACCCCCATCCAGGCCCTGAGCTTGCCGGTTATCCTGAAAGGGGAAGACCTTATCGCCCAGGCCAAGACCGGCTCGGGTAAGACGGCCGCCTTTGGCCTGGGTCTGCTGAATGGCCTTAATACCCGATATTTCGGCTGTCAGGCACTGGTACTCTGCCCTACACGTGAGCTGGCAGATCAGGTCGCGCAGGAAATACGCAGGCTGGCGCGATCAGCCGACAACATCAAGGTGCTGACATTATGTGGCGGGGTCCCTTTCGGACCACAAATCGCTTCGCTCGAACACGGCGCTCATGTGATCGTTGGAACACCGGGCCGTATTCAGGAGCATCTGCGCAAAGGGACGCTTTCTCTTGAAGGCCTGAATGTCGCTGTACTCGATGAAGCGGACCGGATGCTGGATATGGGCTTTCATGACGCTATCGCCGACATCCTTGGCCAGACCCCGACACGACGCCAAACCCTGCTGTTTTCTGCGACCTACCCCTCAGGCATCGAACAGCTAGCGAGTAACTTTCTACGCAATCCCAAGACCATCAAGGTCGAAGCGTTACATGATGATACCCGTATCGAGCAACGTTTCTATGAAATAGACCCGCGCCAGCGACTTCAGGCGGTTCTTCAGCTACTTCAGCATTTTCGGCCTCAGTCTTGCGTTGCGTTCTGTCATACGCGCCAGCAATGCCAAGAGATTGTCGACTACCTGAAGGCGAACAAGATCTCCGCGCTGGCCTTGCACGGGGATATGGAGCAGCGCGACCGCGATCAGGTTCTTGTACAGTTTGCCAATCGCAGTTGCACGGTTCTGGTAGCAACTGACGTGGCTGCCCGGGGAATCGATATCGCCGGCCTTGAAGCTGTCATCAATGTGGAGCTGTCCCGTGATGCCGATATCCACATTCATCGAATCGGCCGAAGCGGCCGGGCTGGCGAAACCGGCATGGCCTTCTCCCTGGTAGCACCTGCAGAGGCCGGTCGCGCGCAAGCCATTGAGGACAAACAAAAGGCCCCGCTGAATTGGCAGTCCATCGATACGCTGACGCTGGAGAACCCTGCTCCTTTGGTACCTCCCACGGTCACGCTCTGCATTGCTGGCGGCCGTAAGGAAAAAGTCAGACCTGGCGACGTCCTGGGCGCTTTGACAGGTGAAGCAGGTATTCCCGGAGACAAGGTCGGAAAGATCACCGTTCATGACTATCAGGCCTATGTTGCCATCGAGCGTGACACAGCACGTCAGGCCCTGAAGCGGTTAAGCGAGGGCAAAATAAAGGGACGCTCTTTCAAAGTGCGCATGCTGTAACTCAACAGCAGCCGGCGGGTCACTGTCGGCTGCCTTACTCAACGGAAAGCATCATTTCCAGGCAAATCGAAAAACTCATAAAAAACAACCTTTCAATTGCGAAAAAATATTTCGCCTTTTTACCCTTCCGGCTGAACTTGCTAGGCCAAAGTGATCAAAGAGTCAGGCTAACGCTTAGGTGGCTAACCTAATAATTCTAGCGGTGTCGCATATCTGATTGATTGACGTTGTACCGCCTCGTGAAACGCAAGCAATGAGTTCTATTCATCACTTCGTAACGTTCGCTTTTGTTACCTTGAAATAACCTCTTCTAGATAGCTGTGACCACGCCGTCAAACAGGCTGCTTTCCGGTACGCCTGCGGGGTCGCCACTTCGCTCTAGGCCGCAGCTTACTTCAAGGAAAGTAAAGGCCATCCGGCTTTTGCCGAAGTATGAATATCGACTATGACTGGTAAGGACGAGACAGTCTGATGAGAAGATTTACCGTACTCGATAGCTTTCGTGGCCTTTGTGCTTTGGCTGTTGTTCTTTTTCATACGTACGTTGTAAACAGCTTTGCGGAAATGAGCCTGTTTACCAACGCTTACCTTTTTGTCGAATTCTTTTTTGTGCTTAGCGGCTTTGTCCTCTACCACACCTATGGTCATAGACTTTCCAGTCTCACCGACTACAAGAACTTTTTCATCAATAGAACCCTGCGCCTCTATCCCCTGCATCTCACCATGCTTGGCGTCTATGTAGCGCTGGAATGCGGAAAGTACCTGGCTGAGCGTAAAGGCCTGCACTTCAATGACGGTGCCTTTTCCGGCGCAACGGCGCCTCACGAGTTTCTCCCTAATCTCCTGCTGATTCAGGCCTGGCTCAATAACACCATTACAGGCTCATTCAATTACCCCTCCTGGAGCATTAGTATTGAGTACTACATGTACCTCCTCTTTGGGGCTATTCTGATTCTGGCTCGCAGAGGCCATCTCAAGATCTTTGCGCTAATTTCCCTACTCTCGTTCATTGTCCTGTGCTTGCCGGAGTCGCCTCTTAAAACGGGCATTTTCAGGGGCTGCTCCTGCTTTTTTGCCGGCGCCTGCACATATGTCATCTTTACCAGGATCAAGGATTTTCAACTCAGCGCATTAAGCTTTACGGTGCTTGAAGTACTCAGCGTTGGCATTACCTATGCCGTTATCGTCTCTCACCTTGAGTACAAGGGTATTATTGCAAGTGTATTGTTCTGCTGCCTGATTCTGGTCTTCTCGTTCGAAAAAGGCTCTGTCTCACGCATCCTGCAAGGTGAATACTTTGTAAAGTTGGGTAACCTGTCTTTTTCAATCTACATGACTCACGCAGCCATTCTTTATATATTCAAAAGTGCTGCTATCGTATTGTCCAAAGTAACAGGCAAAGAACTTACAACGATGCTGCCGTCGCATGACACTCCGGCAGATCTGATCAAATACATCACAACTGGTGGCGCTGTAACGGATGATCTGGTTGTCTTGGCACAGCTCATTACTGTAGTACTGGTTTCCCGGTATACCTACCAGTACATAGAACTCAAGGGCGTAGCGATAGGTAAACGCTTGACCCGCAAGAAAGAAGTTACCGCGGAAGCCCTGCCTAACGGCTCAATCTGATCTCTTTCCATCCTTATAAAAGCCGGCTTTATTACAGCCGGTTTTTTATTGCCTTTAAGCCAGCATATATCTTTAACCCGATAAACAGAATTTGAGAGCATCTTATAATTTACCAAGCCGCTGCTTCGGCCTTTAACAAACCAAAACCAGTAGTAATTTCATGTGTCCGCCTCTAACTACTGTAAAAGCGCAGACAATAAAAAACCCTGTAATGCTTGCCGCATTACAGGGTTTCTTTAGCGCTTAATTAAACGACTGGGATAGTTCCAAAACCTTCATCAAGCCCTTTGCCGAAAGGAAATGCTTTACGAGGTTCGTTGGTATTCAACAGGCCCGGCATTTGTGCCTGAATAACGGCTCGATGTTGTTCAATAACAATGTCCAATGCACGGCTAGGCACAAGTTCGATGTCATCAAACGTAATCACCTGGCCCGGCGCAACAGCACGTTTAAGGACGGAATGCTTCAGCAAGCCGATCGGTAGATGATCAGGGTTTTCCGCAATCTTGACGGCCTCACCGCGCACCTGGAAGCCACCAATACCACGTTCGATGATGTCACCTGCCTTCATCGGGTTCTTAACGACAGCAGCGACACTCAATGTGGGAGTCGTCGAGTTATTCAGCAGAACGCCACCACCCGCGACCACACGGCGAATCGTCTTGCCGACCTCCAACGAGCAGAGATGGTAAGGACGAACGAGCACATAGTAAGGACCAGCGCCCAACTTGAAGTATTCAATCGCAGGTGCCTGATCTTCATCATGGCGGCACACCACAAACACGCCGCCAGCCGGATAACCGCTCGGTACGACATAGTCGACGATAGGCTGACCTAGCTGCTCAGCCATCTGAGCCAGCACGTTGGCCGTCTCGTTCAGGTTGGTGGACTTGAGGCCTTCCAGTCCCTGACGCGTAATAGTAGCGCCAAAGCCGTTGCCTACGACTACCTGTTCAATCTGCACCTTGGTGCCATCGGTAAACGAGGTTGTCTGATCGATACTGATACCCTGCCGCTTGGCCCAGTACGCCATGTCTTCCGGCTTAGGATCCAGGTTCAGATAGCCTTTCATGTTGCCGTATACGAGAGGTTTGAAACCCATCTGTATGGCATCTTCATGCAAGGCAGCCAACGAACCCGGCTGATCTCCTTCAGCCTCTGTCAGGAAGCCTTTTCCGGCCAGATAGGAGCCTGTGGTGACCTGCAGTTCAGCATTGATGGTCACCACCTGCAAACCTGCCTGAAAGGCGCGCTCGATGACCTCTGTACCGTGGTAGACATCACCACTGCATTCAACGATAAGGTCGGAATTGTCCAACACCTCATCCAGCGAATTGGTCAGGCACTCAGGAAGTGGAAAATCCGAAATGGTGTTCAGGCTACGGCGAGTAAAGACCTTGGAAATAACCAGGTCTTTATAATGCTTTGCAATCAACCTTACAAAGCAGCGGGAAATCATGCCTGTTCCGACAACGCCGACACGTTTTACTTGGAGGTTGGACATACGAACGAATCCTTTCAGAAGTGGTAGGTATGCAGCGAACAGAAGAGAAAGCGCTGCATATGTCGTAACTAGGAGTTTGAATTAGTTGGCAGCAAGGCCTTGGCGATTGCCTACAGACATAACGCGTTCACAATCGTGCTGTAGGACACAAAGCTAGTTTAAAAAGTTCCTAGTTACTTGTTTTATTTCAAAAAATTACTGTCAAAAAGAAAGCGCCAATTTATCTAATGGAATTAATCCTTATAATTCCAGTGGATTAATTAATGCTCTAGATCAAACTACTGCCCGCACAAGCTCGCAAAGCACTTTAAATTAAGTCTAACGCGCTATAACCAGCCTAAATCAAATTCTTAATTTAAATAGCGAATAAATTTAAAATTGTGACGATTGCAAGACAGTGACCGATAAGGAATTCGCAGGTTAGCTGGTCCCTCAGCTAACCTGTCAGATTTAAGCTGTTTTTACAGCGGTCCAGTACGAGCGCTTGAATAGGTCACGCTCACCCAGAACGACCAGACAGACCAGCAGGCACAGCAGCAAGGCCACTATGTAGGCCACCAACTCTACAAACCCGTCAGGCTGAGGGCTTACATACAGCGTGGCAAACGTAACGGCCAGGGCAGCAGCCGTCCAGCGGGCAAGCACTGCAACGCTTAATCCCTTGGGTGATGCTTGATAAAGGAAATAGGCCATGCATAGTGCTTGCACGAAAAAGCCAATCGACAGTGAATACGCAAGGCCATTGGCACCGTAGATCTTGTACAACACAGCATCCAGCAGCACCGTCAGAGCGGAACTGACCAAGGTTATGATGAGGAATGCACGCCCCCTTTGCTGAGCCAGCAAGGCACGTCCCCAGATCAGAGCGAGTCCCATCCAAGGCAGGCCAATAGCGTAAGCCACCACCAGGGAAGCCGTAGCCTGTGTCTGGGCCGCGCCAAATGCACCGCGCTCAAGCAAGACCTTGACTACAGGCTCAGGGAAAGCGATCAGTACCACCGAGGCAGGCACCAGGAACAGCAACGTTGCCAGTGAAGCCTTGCGGGATACAGCATTGAAACGATCGTGCTCGGAATCTGCCCAGCTTTTCGCCATGTCTGGAAACATAACAGCCAAAACCGACAGCGCATAAAGTGTAAGCGGGATGGTAACGATGCGATAAGAGAACGACAGCATACTGATCGTCCCTTCAGCCAAGAAGGAAGCGAAGAAGCGCTCAGCTAGCATGCATCCTTGCTGTGCACCTGCGGCCACCAGCACGGGCGCAAACGTCAGCACAAATTCGAAGCCTCGACTTTCCAGCTTTCCTTTTACTGCTCGGCCAGTCAAATAACCAATTCGCTGATGCTGGATAAAAATCAGTATCACCTGCGGAATCAGCATGCCTGCAAACAGGTAGATTCCGCTGGGATAGAACGCATAAATGCCAATGATGGCACCTAGGTTCATCGATACCGTACGCGCCATCGGCAGGATGAAGATCCGGTCAAGACTCAGCAGTGCTCCCTGACAATACAGGATGGCCTGTACGAAAATCAGGAAGGCGCCTACGGAAAATACCAGCAGTCCCGCATTGACCTGATCAGCCGTCCAGCCAGGCGCCAGTGCCTTAAGTACCCAAGGGCTGCCCAGGGCTGCACACAGTGAAACCAGAAGACCAAACAGCATGACTCGCCAGTAGAGCCACCGACTGGACAGGATGAACTGATCCTCACTTTCTGATCGTATGCGTTGCAGGTATGGAATCATGGCATCGCGTAACGCGAGGCCGAAAAAATTCTCGAAGAACAGCGGCAGGATCATCGCAACGAAGATGAGATCCGTTTCCCAGCTAAGCCCGAACTCCTTGGCGATCAACAGATCACGCAGAAAGCCGAGAAGAAAACTCGCAACGGTGATGAGAAGGATAATTACGGTCTTCTTCATGTTTCTTTCCTAGAAAAATTACATCCATACCAAGCCCGATCGCTTGCAAGAAACACAAGGCATTTAGTCAAGACACAGCAGGCTTCGGACTCGATACCACAGCACGGGCTTACCGGCTCCCGTATAAGTCTCCCGGAGCAGATATCAAACGTCCGTGATTTTGCTGCTGCACTGACAACGTAATCCTAAAAATATTTCGTAACATTCCTAAAATTTAGGCTTTTCCTGCTCATACCTAGCTGGCGCACACAAAATCTGTGCGCCAGTCCCCAATTAACGAGCAGTCGTTGGCGATCACTCAGCCTTGCAGGCCCTCATAAGCCGCCAACCACTATAAAGAGCCAATCCCACCGCGCCAGCCAAAGCCGCTGTCTTGGCAGGCTGCTGGCTGGCCTGGGCATACAGACTGTGGCGAAACATGGGACCGGGATTACGTCCCCTTGTAGAGCCACTAGTGACAGGTTCGTACAACGCATCTGACGGGAAAGCATCGGCTGTTTTACTCTGCTGAGCTGCGAACAGCGTCTTTATAGCTATCCAGTCAAATAACCGTGGCGTCAGTTGAGCCGCCCGAGTTATGAGCTTGCTGTTCCCGATGTATACATCCCGCTTGGGCCGTTCAGCGGCGCGCAGGATTGCCCGGGCGACGGTTTCCGGGACATAGGTCGGGGCTGGCAAGTGAGGCGTATGGGCCAGGTAATTCTTGGCCCTGTCGTTAATGGGCGTGTTTGTTGAGGAGGGCCTGATCAAGGTCACGGCTACAGGCACATTGTCGTGGCGAAGTTCTATGCGCAAAGCATCCGTGAAGGCTTTGACGGCATGTTTGCTGGCGGTGTAGATACCTTGCAGGGGAGCAACGGCTTCCGATAAGGCACTCCCCAGATTGATCAGGGTTCCACCTTCCCGCTGCCTAAAGTGCTCGACAGCCACTAGTGATCCATTGACCACGCCCCAGAAGTTCGTTTCAAACACTTTTTTGAGGTCGGCCTCACTTACCTCCCACAGTCGTCCCCATACCAGCGTGCCTGCATTGTTGACCCAGGTATCAAACCCATCAAACCGCTCGACTGCTCTTTTTGCCACTTGCTCCAGATCCGCTCGATTGCCTACATCGGCTGCAACATGAATAGCCTGTGCGCCCCACTGCTGACTGAGCTCATGCTGAAGGGACTGCAGAGCAGCTTCATCACGTGAGACCAGTATCAGCTTCGCGCCCTTTTGAGCAGCCATTCGGGCAGTTGCCAGGCCAATACCGCTGGTGGCGCCGGTAATAACGATCGTTTGCTGATGTAACGGCTTGGGTACAGGCTTCATCAAAGGCTCCAATAGTCATCTATTCCTATCGGAGCCTTTCAAACCCTTCAGGATTCCTTCAACCGGATATATGGATGATCAGACGCGGCTATCTGAACGACACCTTGCCAGCAGGGATAGGACGTCCTGGTCAGAAACCGGACAAAAATCCTGATAGTAGGTCTCG
The DNA here is from genome assembly GCF_058536325.1 of Pseudomonas sp. C2.3V. Taxonomy (NCBI): domain Bacteria; kingdom Pseudomonadati; phylum Pseudomonadota; class Gammaproteobacteria; order Pseudomonadales; family Pseudomonadaceae; genus Pseudomonas; species Pseudomonas sp. C2.3V. The sequence continues at coordinate 3,916,613 of NZ_JBZUBN010000001.1, forward strand.
ATGTGCTTGACGACATCGGGCGTCGCCAAGCAGACCACGTCATCGGCCAGTGTTCTCAGCCCCTCGGCGACGCCTGCAGGCCCAACGGGGGCCGCCCATACCAGACGTGCAGGCGCAGCCTCGGCCAATGCGAACAGCGCAACCCTGGCAGTGCTACCCGTCGCCACGCCGTCATCCACCACAATGACTGTACGACCGGTAATCACAATTGGATCGGTATGGCCGCGGTACAGCCGCCTGCGCCGCTCGATACTGTCTATCTGTCGGTCCCGCTCCGCCTCGAACCATCCGGCTGGCGGGTTGAGATACTCCAACATTGCCTGGTTTGCTACCCACCGCCTTGCAGCCCCATCAGTAACAGCCCCCAACGCCATATCCTTGTTACCTGGCGCGCCGATCTTGCTCACCATCAGCACATCCAGAGGCGCCTCCAATTCTCTGGCGACCTGATACCCCACCGGGACACCTCCGCGAGGTACTGCCAGTATGATGGGGTTATGGTGGATATACGGACGCAGCCGCGCAGCCAGCACCTGCCCTGCCTGGCTGCGATTCTTGTAAAGTACTGCCGGGCTCCATGCTGGTTTCATTGCCTGCCCTATGCCGTTCGGTCAGCCACCGACTGGTTATTTACGGATCTCTACCTACCTATTTATAGACCCAAAACTGAAAAATGACTCACCGGTCATAAATAAAACTCAGTAAGTCATCCAGAGATTTAAAAGGCGATTATCAACGTCTCACACTCTGGTTTCTGTCACGTACCGGCACCTTTATGACGAAACAGCAGCTCTACCAGCACATTGTGAGTACATTGCAAAGTGACCTTCAGGCCGCCATAGCCGCCGCGCAAGCTGCACATGAAACGGCGACACATGAAGAGAACGTAGCGGAAAACAAATACGACACTCGCGGACTCGAAGCGGCATATCTAGCGGCTGGCTATTCAAAGCGCATACAAGAGATTCAGCAGTCCTTGCAGGCTTACCGTAATCTCGTCATACGTACCCACGAGGCGGAACATGGTGTTCAGCTGTCTTCCCTGGTCGTTGTCTGCGATACCGTAGGCAAGCAACAAACCTTTTTCCTAGGCCCGGCAGGAGCGGGTCTTAAAATCAGGACAGATACCGGAGACATCATGGTGATCACACCCAATGCACCGCTCGGGCGGGCGCTACTGGGAAAAACCGAAGGGGAAGAGATCAGTCTTTCAATCGGCAGCACAAAGCAAATATTTGAAGTTGTATCGGTCGAATAAACAGGCCTTTCCGGGTTTTTCTTTGCTCAGGTGCTGGTCAAAGCCAGTCTGGAAAGATATACTGTATATATAAACAGTAATGACGAAGGCGATGAGGTGATGAATGGCCGTCGAAGTCTTGTACCGCAGCAGCCGAGATCCGGAGCGCTTATTCATGGATAAAGCTGAAGCTGATCGCTATGACAAAATGCTGGAGCTTGCTGAGTCTCTGGCAGAAGTATTACAGAAAGCCGTACCCGATTTGACTGACAAACAGGCAGAAGATGTCGGTATCTACATGGCTCGTCATCGCGATCTATTCGCCAAGGCGTTCAAGAGTCAGCCCGATGTGCTAGCCGAGCTGAACGGAAAAGAATCTACCTGATTACAATGTTGCCGAGGCTGCCTTTTCCTGATCTCGCCAGAGCAGGAAAACACGCAGATCAAACTCGATCTGGTGATAACCCGGCAACATATGCTCGCATAACTGATAAAAGGCCCTGTTGTGCTCGTGCTCCTTCAGATGCGCAAGCTCATGGACCACAATCATTTTCAGAAACTCGGGCGCTGCCTCTTTGAACAAAGAGGCAATCCTTATTTCCTTTTTCGCTTTGAGCTTGCCGCCATGTACGCGTGAAATGGCCGTATGTAACCCTAGCGCTTTCTGCATCACATCAAGCTTTGCATCGTAAAGCACCTTGTCTATACCAGGCGCATTCTTGAGGTGCGTCTGCTTGATCTCCAGGGCGTAGGTATAAAGTGCCTTGTCGCTTTGTATGGGGTGAGACCCAGGATAGCGACTGGACAGGTATGTCTGTAGGCGGCCTTGTTCACAGAGCAGACGAACCTGCTCCTGCAGTGAAGCCGGGTAGCCTTGCAGGTATTTAAGAGAAGCCATGATTGGTCGTGTCACTCGCTACCGTGGCGGGACCACTGACGCCTGAATAGTGAACCAGCCCACTATTGTAAAACACAGTCGACCTCCGCTCCTAAAAATGCGAGTCAGGCACAGCAAAGTGCCATCGAAACCGTGTAAAAGCGTGGGCAATCCTGTGGTTTATATCTGGCTGTTTCGCTGCAAATGCCGTGACGCTTGTCGTCTCTTGCATTCCGCGATCAGCATCGACCATACCTTCAGCGTTGCAATGGAATGCATATGTCTCATACCGACTTGGCTATAAGCGGAGAAGAGCTGACCCCGCGTGCTCCAAAGGATTTGGCTGCTGATCTCCTGCAGCAGATCGGCCTGGACGTTCAACCCGCTGAACCCGCCTCTTCTTCCCCTGCGGAAGCAACACACGCATCGAGTTCTGCCTCGCCTGCATTATCCGAGGTGCTACCGCGCTCACCCTTCAGCCTTTTGCACATGCTTCACCTCGTACTGGTTGTGACTGGGTGTGCAGCGATCGTGCTCTTCTACGTGGCGGTGGTCACCGTTATTGCCGCTCTCCTGTTCATAGCACTGCCTGCACTCGATGTACAAAGCCTGACCTCAATTGAATTACCTGAATGGGGGCCTCTCGCAGTAAAGTCTTTCCTGGCCTGCCTGGGCGGATTCATCCTGTTCTTTACCGCAAAGCCTGTATTCACGGCTCGTCGTCGCGAGAAGCCAGCCGTCATTCTCGCACCAGGGCAGGAGCCAGCACTCTGGGAATTCGTGGTTCCTTTGTGCACAGCCATGCAAGTGCGTACCCCTACAGAAATTCACCTGAGCAATGAAGTGGATGCCAAGGTCCACCTAGCTTCCGGCTGGAAAGGTCTGGTTAAAGGCGATGCCACCTTGACGCTGGGGCTACCGTTAGCGGCAGGCTTTTCCAGGCAACAGCTTGCCGGCGTCCTGGCGCATGAGTTTGGCCACTGCGCCCGGCGCTTCAATATGCGGTGCTACTACTTTATCAATTTCTGCAATGCCTGGCTGGACCAGCGGGCCCACTTCAAGGACGCACTGGGTGAGCGCCTCAAGCACCTTAGCGAAGCTGAGACCTCGCGAGTGACCAACCTGGGTATTCTGGTCGCTCGCATCGGCATGCGTCTGCCACGCCAGCTTCTGCACTATTGCTTTTTGCTTAGTTACCGCCTCTCCAAGCCTGCCTGTAAACGGTTGGAGTTAGAGGCAGACCGTTATGCGGCACAGATTGCAGGCAGCGATACGTTTCGCGCCGCCACCCTGCATCATCATGCGTTGCGCTGGGCATTCAGGCAGGCAGATCGCCAGAACGTGAGTACCTGGAGCGAAGGCGCGCTGCTGGCAGACATGCCACAGGCTGCTGCCCTGGGCGCCACCCGACTCGATATCGAGACGCAACGCCGCCTGGAGGCCAAGCTGCGCGACAGGCAACGCTATTGGCGTGTTCATCCTGCCGATGTCGAACGTATCGAGGCAGCAGAAGCCTTGGGTAGCACAGCGCTGATAACAGATGCGTCTCCTGCTACCGGGCTATTCGAATACTTCTCTCAGTACTGCCGACAAGTCACGACTGCGTACTATCAAAAACTTGGACTCGATGTGAGCCTGACTCAGTTTCGTGAAGCCAACGCGGCTACCTTCGATATGGACCAGAACAACGAAACTGCCTTTCTAAACAGGTGGACACTGGGTCAATGGGCTGACCTGCCCTGGCTTCCTCTGCATGCGCCTGCTGGTAAAGAAAAGGCCACCATGGACTGGGCAGCCGTCATCTCGGTCTTGAAAAACCGCACAGAGGAAACAGGCCTCAACTGGCAGCATGCACAGAAAGAAGTGCAGCGGCGCTTTACGTTGGCTTATTGTGATGAGCTGAACGCTCATCAGGTCACAAACCATATCCATGGCGTAAACACGTTTGATCCAGAGCGCTATCTGAACGAGTACAGGAATATCGATACCTGGCAAAGCCCGGCTCGTACCGTCATGAGTGACGTGGCAGCGCTGCTCCGCCAGCGTATCGACCTGTCGCTCAAAAGCTATCATCCGGGGCATGCACAAGCCCGCGACCTGGCCCAGTTGCTGTTTTCCCTCACCGAGCTCTATCCCGATTATGAGCGACTGCGCGAGTCGCAGTTATTGGTCAAGGAATACAACAGTCTTCATCGTCTACAAGGCAGCATGCAGACCCACCAGCTTAGCCATTATGCGCTTCTGGACTTCCGGACCCGGACACAACGCCTGGTAAAACAAGCCGAAGCCATCAAGCAATGTATCTTGCCCGGCGGGAGTATTGGCGGTTACCTCAAGCAGCAACATCCCTACCTTGAAGCCGAAGCAGGTCCCTTCCTCGATTTCTACCAGAAAAGTGATGCCTTGCTTGAAGCGTTTACCTATTGCTATCGATACACCTTCAACCTGCTTGCCAAGTGGTGTCTTGAGGCTGAGGCCGCCAAGGGACTCTAAATTGCATCCAATAAAAAGCCCGCATCGAGGCGGGCTTTTTATTAAAGTGTGATCAGTTGACCTTGGGGTCCAACTCACCCTTTGCATAACGCTCGAACATTCTGTCCAGCGAGATCGGCTTGATCTTGGAGGCTTGGCCTGCAGTACCGAACGCTTCGTAGCGAGCGATACAAACATCACGCATAGCCGATACCGTCTTGGCCAGATATTTACGCGGATCGAACTCGCTGCGATTCTTCGCCATGAATTCGCGAATCGCACCGGTAGAGGCCAGACGCAGGTCGGTATCGATATTCACCTTACGAACACCGTACTTAATGCCCTCAACGATCTCTTCGACCGGTACACCATAGGTTTCCTTGATGTCACCGCCATACTCGTTGATGATGGCCAGCCACTCCTGAGGGACGGAGCTGGAGCCGTGCATGACCAGATGAGTATCTGGAATGCGTGCATGGATCTCCTTGATACGCTGGATGGAGAGCGTATCCCCAGTTGGCGGCTTGGTGAACTTGTACGCACCGTGGCTGGTTCCGATGGCAATTGCCAGGGCATCAACCTTGGTAGCCTGCACGAACTGGGCAGCCTCTTCCGGATCAGTCAGAAGCTGGCTGTGGTCCAGTGTACCTTCAGCGCCTACACCGTCTTCCTCACCTGCCATGCCGGTTTCCAGGGAGCCCAGGCAGCCCAGCTCACCTTCTACCGAAACACCACAGGCGTGGGCAAAGGCAACGGTCTGCTGAGTAACGCGCACGTTGTATTCGTAGTCAGAAGGTGTCTTGCCGTCTTCTCTTAGAGAGCCGTCCATCATGACCGAGCTGAAACCCAGCTGAATGGAGCGCTGGCAAACGTCCGGGCTGGTGCCGTGGTCCTGGTGCATGACCACGGGAATGTGTGGAAACTCTTCAACGGCAGCCAGAATCAGGTGACGCAGAAATGGCGCACCTGCGTACTTACGAGCACCTGCAGAAGCCTGCACAATGACCGGAGAATCGGTCTTGTCGGCTGCTTCCATGATGGCCCGCATCTGCTCGAGGTTGTTAACGTTGAAAGCTGGTACGCCGTAGCCAAACTCGGCTGCGTGGTCCAGCAGCTGACGCATGCTGATGAGTGCCATGGTGATCCTATCTCCCGGTATGGACCTATTATGTTTTCAGCCTGCACCACTGGCAGACTGTTTTTCAAGCAAGAGCAGCGCACTGCTCTTGCTGTATCGTTTAACTCGTCAATTTCGAGTGATCACTCGGTCCGCAGACTACGTCCCGCTTAACGGCAACCATCCGCACTTGTTGTCTGATCGGATGCACCGGTTGTCGTGGCTACCCGCTCATCGTTCTGGCCGGTGGGTGTTGCAACGGAGACCGGTGGCGGCGAGAAAGCACGACAGGCCTTGTCGGATGTTGCGCCGGCACAGCCAGCCAGCATGAGGCAACTAAGTACAGAAAAAGCAGCGAGACGTATCATGGCGGTTATCCTTTAGCGCGTTGTTCCAGGACTTCGACCGCCGGAAGAACCTTTCCTTCCACGAACTCAAGGAATGCACCACCGCCAGTGGAGATATAGGAGATCTTTTCGACTATACCGTACTTGTCGATAGCCGCCAGGGTATCGCCACCGCCAGCAATCGAAAATGCCTCGCTGTCAGCAATGGCTTGAGCCAGTACTTTGGTGCCATTACCGAACTGATCGAACTCAAAAACGCCGACCGGGCCATTCCACAGAATAGTCTTGGCCGATGTGAGCAGCTGGGCAAATTGCTTGGCCGTTTCTGGGCCGATGTCCAGAATCATGTCGTCATCCGCAACATCGCTGATGGATTTAACCGTTGCTTCGGCAGACTCGGCAAATTCCTTGGCGACAACCACGTCGACCGGCAGAGGCACGCTGACCTTGGCAGCAATGGCCTTGGCCGTATCGACCAGCTCGGCTTCGTACAGAGATTTGCCTACCTTGTGACCAGCAGCAGCCAGGAAGGTATTGGCAATACCGCCGCCTACAATCAACTGATCGCAAACACTGGACAAGGAATTCAAAACGTCCAGCTTGGTAGAGACTTTAGAGCCCGCCACGATGGCAGCCATTGGACGCGCGGGCGCCTTGAGGGCTTTGCCCAGCGCATCCAGTTCGGCGGCCAGCAGCGGACCGGCTGCGGCCACTTTCGCAAACTTGGCAACACCGTGGGTAGAGCCCTCAGCACGGTGAGCGGTACCAAAGGCATCCATGACGAACACATCGCATAGCGCGGCATACTGCTGAGCCAGCTCATCAGCGTTCTTTTTCTCGCCCTTGTTGAAGCGCACATTTTCCAGCAGAACGATATTACCCGGCTGTACATCAACACCGCCCAGGTAATCCGTCACCAGCGGAACCTCACGATTCAAAGCCTTGGACAGGTACTCCGCCACAGGCTTCAGGCTGTTCTCGGCGCTCGCCTCACCTTCGGTCGGTCGCCCCAGGTGCGAGCAGACAATAACAGCAGCGCCCTTCTCCAATGCCAGCTTCAGCGTCGGAAGCGCGGCGACCAGACGAGCATCGCTCTTGATCTGTCCATCCTTTACCGGAACGTTCAGGTCCTCGCGAATCAGGACACGTTTACCGTTCAGATCGAGGTCGCTCATTTTCAACACGGACATGTATGCAATCCCTTCGTTGTGCTTGTTCAGATCGGCTTGGCGACGCGCAAGAAATGACTTGCCACGTCGATCATGCGGTTGGCAAAGCCCCATTCATTGTCGAACCAGGCCAGCAGATTGACGAGCCTTGGCCCCGATACACGGGTTTGACTGCCATCAACGATGGCGGAATGGGGATCATGATTGAAGTCGCAGGACGCGTGCGGCAACTCGGTGTAGTTCACCAGATGCTGCAAAGGGCCACCCATCGCAGCCTCGCGGAGCAGACCATTAACTTCCGAGACAGTGGTATCACGCGAAACATGACAAGTGATATCCAGCGCCGACACATTTACGGTCGGTACACGAATGGCCTTGGCCTGAACGCGCCCCGCCAGCTCCGGCAACAGGCGCTCGATTCCACGATCCAGCCCTGTAGAGACCGGAATGATCGATTGAAAGGCCGAGCGGGTACGGCGCAGATCATCGGCGTGATAGGCGTCGATCACGGGTTGGTCATTCATGGCTGAATGAATCGTGGTTATCGAGACGTATTCAAGACCCACGACTTCGTTCAAAAGTTTCAACAGCGGCACGCTGCAATTGGTGGTACAGGAGGCATTCGAGACAAGCCTCTCAGTACCGCGCAAGCTGCCCTGATTGACGCCATACACAATGGTGGCGTCTACGTCGCTTTCGCTGGCCATCGGCTGGGAAAACAAGACGCGGGGCGCACCGGCTGCAAGAAAACGCTCACCGTCTGCACGGGTGCTGAAGGCGCCAGAACATTCGAGAACCAGATCGACGCCCAGACGCCTCCAGTCAATGTCGTCAGGATTGGCGCAGCGCTGCACATGCATGCTGCAGCCATTGATGCGCAAGCGATCCCCTTCTATGGCAACTTCGCCGGGGAAGCGTCCGTGAGTCGAGTCGAAGCGTGTCAGGTACTCCAGACTTGGCAGGTCAGCCAAGTCATTCAACGCCACGAGTTCGAAATCAACCGAGGCGCTGCGCTCATGTAGCGCACGGACCAGGCACCGACCGACACGGCCGTAGCCATTGAGCGCAACACGATAAAGAGAATCAGCCATGAAAGTGGGTTTCGGTGTCCGGAATTGAATAAGCAATGGCTAGTGATGTTACAAGTGTAGCCTGAGCAATGACACACTACACAAGCCCTAAGTGTAGGCTTTCAGACAATCTAGGCGAGCGAATCCAGAAAAGATTAGCGTAGCCCGAAGCGAGTTTGCTGAAGATGCCGCTTCATTTGCAAAATAAAACACGCTTTTTCGTAGTCGATAGACGGATTGGCTACAAAATACTGGAACACCACGGTGTCGTTGATTCTAAAACACACTCTGAGATCATGAGTATGTCAAAAGAATCTTTCTCAACGCTCTTAATGAGTAATTGGGGCTGGTATTACAAAAATAACGGTGTTTATCTGGTAAACAGCAAATAATAAAAAACGCCACGGTTCTCACCGTGGCGTTTTCATTACCTCACTGGAGGATCAGTCCTCAAGCAGCTCGTTTGCAACTGCCAGCACGTTATCCAGCGTGAAGCCGAAATGCTCCATCAGTGCCGGCGCCGGAGCCGACTCACCATACGTTGTCATGCCGATCACACGACCATCCAGGCCAACGTACTTGTACCAGTAGTCCGCAATACCCGCTTCAATGGCAATACGGGCACCAACCTCAACCGGCAATACCGATTGACGATACTCGGCGCTCTGACGCTCGAATGCGCTGGTGCAAGGCATGGATACCACGCGGACCTTGCGCCCTTCCGCGGTGAGCTTGTCGTACGCTTGAACAGCCAGCGACACTTCCGAGCCGGTAGCGATAAAGATCAGCTCTGGCTCACCTTCACAGCTCTTCAGCACGTAGCCACCGTGGGCAATGGCCGCTTCGGTTTCATTGTCACGCAGGTGATGAGGCAGATTCTGTCGAGAGAAGATCAGCGCTGACGGGCCATCCTTACGCTCCAGGGCCGTCTTCCAGGATACCGCAGCCTCGACCGCATCGGCAGGACGCCAAGTGTCCAGGTTGGGCGTATAACGCAGAGATGCAATCTGCTCGACCGGCTGGTGCGTCGGGCCATCCTCGCCCAGACCGATGGAGTCATGGGTGAAGACATAGATGATGCGCTGCTTCATCAGTGCCGACATACGCACGGCATTACGAGCGTATTCCATGAACATCAGGAAGGTGCCGCCGTAAGGAATCAGGCCACCATGCAAGGCCACACCGTTCATGATGGCGCTCATGCCGAACTCGCGTACGCCGTAATACATGTAGTTGCCGGAGGCGTCTTCCTCGACAACCGGCTTGCAGCCCTTCCACATCGTCAGGTTGGAGCCGGCCAGGTCGGCCGAGCCGCCCAACAATTCAGGCAGTAGCGGGCCAAAGAAGTGCAGGCAGTTCTGGCTGGCTTTGCGGCTGGCGATGGTTTCGCCCTTGGCAGCCACCTCACGGATGAACGCCGACGCCTTTTCATCAAAGTCAGCTGGCAGCTCACCGGCCATACGGCGGGTAAACTCGGCGGCCAGTTCAGGATAAGCCTCAGCGTAAGCGTTGAATCGTTTGTTCCACTCGCTTTCCGCTTTAGAGCCTGCGTCCTTGGCGTCCCATTCGGCGTAGATATCCTGCGGGATTTCGAAGGCAGCGTGTTTCCAGCCCAGCGCTTCACGGGTGGCCGCTACTTCGGCGTCACCCAAGGCTGCGCCATGGGATTCTTCCTTGCCCTGCTTGTTGGGCGAACCAAAACCAATGATGGTCTTGCAGCAGATCAGGGTCGGCTGGTCGCTTTTGCGAGCCGTCTCCAGTGCCGTCTTGATTTCTTCCGGGTCGTGACCGTCGACGTTACGGATCACTTGCCAGCCATAGGCTTCGAAGCGCTTGGGCGTATCGTCGGTAAACCAGCCGTGGACTTCGCCATCAATGGATATGCCGTTGTCATCATAGAAGGCGATCAGCTTGGACAGGCGCAGCGTGCCAGCCAGTGAACAGACTTCGTGAGAAATGCCTTCCATCATGCAGCCATCACCCATGAAAACATAGGTGTAATGATCAACGATGTTATGGCCTTCGCGGTTGAACTGCGCCGCCATAACCTTTTCAGCCAAGGCGAAACCCACAGCGTTGGCGATGCCCTGCCCCAGCGGGCCGGTCGTGGTCTCGACACCGGCGGTATAGCCATACTCGGGATGGCCTGGCGTGCGGCTGTGAAGCTGACGGAAATTTTTCAGATCGTCGATGGAGAGGTCGTAACCGGTCAGGTGCAGCAGGGAATAGATCAGCATGGAGCCGTGACCATTGGACAGCACGAAGCGGTCGCGGTCGGCCCACTTTGGGTTCACCGGGTTGTGCTTGAGGTAATCGCGCCAGAGCACTTCGGCAATATCGGCCATCCCCATAGGGGCGCCGGGGTGGCCGCTGTTGGCTTTTTGTACGGCATCCATGCTGAGCGCGCGGATGGCGTTGGCACGGTCACGACGACTGGGCATCGCTGATCTCCTGAAAGGGGGTCAAACGTTTAAAGGAAGTTTTATTGTGCCTAGCCGGGCACGCAGGAGCAATCCGAACGGTCATATCCAGCTTGGCTTCAGCCACGTTAATGGTTCGTCATGGCCTCGATTGCGTGATGGCCTCCGCCACCAGCTCCAGAAACCAGCGCAATGCAACAGAGGTGTCACTGCGCTCATGCCAGTGCAGCGTGACCTTAAAACTAGGCACGTCGAAAGGCAGGTTACATATGCGCAACGGGTGCTCTGCTGCAAACAACGTGGCGATCTGTGAGGGAAGGATGACGAGCAGGTCCGTTTGAGGAATGATTTTTGGAAGTACGGAAAAATGAGGAATGCGCAATGCAATACGCCGCGAGATACCCAATCTCTCTATTACATCCTCTGCCATCCCATGACCAGAGGCTCGAGTTACCAGCACATGACTTTCTCTCTGGAATTGCTCAAGAGTCAATTCGCGCTTTATCCGTGAGTGTTTACGACTGAGCAAACAGACATAACGCTCATCGATCAGAGCCTGCCGAACGATACCTGTACTCGAGAGAGGCCGGCTGCAAATGGCTGCATCAACCTTGCCTATGCTCAACCACTCATTTACCTGATCAATTTCCAAGGGCACGACTTCAAGCTCCGCCTGAGGTGCCAGCCTGTTGAGTCGATGCAGGATCAAAGGCAGCAAGGCCATTTCACCCAAATCTGATAACGCGATACGGAAACACCGCGCCGTCTTATGCGGATCGAACTCTCGAATCCCTTCAACCGTTCCCTCGATACGACTCAAGGCGTCTTTGAACGTGGCATAAAGCGTTCGGGCGACAGAGGTTGGCTGCATCCCATCACGGTTACGAACAAATAACGGATCGTCAAACAATTCCCGCAGCCGCGCAAGGGCATAACTGACAGAGGGCTGTGTTACGAACAGCCGCTCAGCAGCGACCGTTACACTGCCGGAATCGTAAAGCGTCACAAACGTCCTGATCAGATTAAGATCAATCTGGCCCATATCTTTATAAACCAGCTTTATTTTTAGAAGAAAAACTATCGATTTGATCAATTTACTGTGAAGCGACAGAGTGCCAGCGACAAGAACACTTATAACAGGCTCGCTGATGAAAACCGTTCACTCCGCTTCATACGATATTTTGCGCCGCTATGGCTTGACTACCATTTTTGGCAATCCCGGCTCCAATGAACTGCCTTTTCTCAAAGATTTTCCCAAAGACTTTCGCTACATCCTGGGATTACATGAGGGAGCGGTAGTTGGTATGGCGGATGGCTTTGCACTAGCCAGCGGTAAGCCAGCGTTCGTCAACTTGCATGCTGCTGCCGGTACCGGCAATGGCATGGGTGCTCTCACCAACGCCTGGTATTCGCATAGTCCGCTTGTCTTAACGGCAGGACAGCAGGTTCGCTCGATGATTGGTGTTGAAGCAATGCTCGCCAATGTTGATGCGCCTCAGCTACCCAAGCCCTTGGTAAAGTGGAGCTATGAGCCAGCAACGGCTGAAGATGTACCTCGTGCGCTGAGTCAGGCCATTCATACCGCCAGCTTGCCGCCCAGAGCGCCGGTATATCTGTCTATTCCTTACGATGACTGGGCGAAAGAAGCGCCACCAGGTGTAGAACATTTGACTGCACGGGAGGTTGCCCACGCAGGTCTCCCCTCTTCTGCTCAATTGCGTGAGCTGATCGAACGCCTTTGCGCTGCGCGTAATCCCGTATTGGTACTGGGCCCTGATGTAGACGGTTATCAGGCCAATGAATCTGCCGTTGCCCTCGCTGAAAAGCTACGCATGACGACTTGGATAGCGCCCTCTGCATCGCGCTGTCCTTTTCCAACACGTCACCCTTGCTTTCGAGGCGTATTGCCTGCAGCCATTGCCGAGATCAGTCGATTGCTGGCTACACATGATCTGATCTTGGTCGTTGGTGCCCCCGTGTTTCGCTATCATCAGTATGCACCGGGCGATTACCTTCCTGCCGGCACGCAGCTTTTTCATATCACCTGCGATCCACAAGAAGCCGCCCGTGCGCCCATGGGAAATGCACTGGTCGGGGACATTGCCCTAACCCTGAAGGCTTTGACCGATGAGGTTGCCCCGAGCAGTCGCCCAATGCCCGAGCCACTGCAGCATCCGGAGCACTATACGGATGAGCCTCACCTGCTCCGCCCGGAAACCGTTTTCGATGTGATCAACGAGTGCGCGCCGAAAGACGCCATTTACGTGAAAGAGTCCACTTCCACGGTATCTGCCTTCTGGCAGCGCATCGAGATGAAACAGCCTGGAAGCTACTTTTTCCCCGCAGCCGGAGGGTTGGGTTTTGGCTTACCGGCAGCAGTGGGCGTTCAATTGGCGCAACCACAGCGCAGGGTTATTGGAATCATAGGTGACGGCTCAGCCAATTACGGAATTACCGCGCTGTGGACGGCGGCCCAGTATCGCATCCCTGTCATTTTCATCATTCTCAAGAACGGCACCTATGGAGCGCTTCGCTGGTTTGCCGGCGTGCTTAAGGTTGACGATGCTCCCGGCCTGGATGTGCCCGGCCTTGATTTCTGTGCCATTGCTCAGGGCTATGGTGTGAAAGCCATACATACCGACAACCGAGAGACCTTCCGGCGCGCATTAACGGAAGCACTGGCTGGCAACGAACCTGTACTGATCGAGGTACCTACCGTGACTATCGAGCCGTAACCGCGGGTATAGCTATCCGATCGGACACCTATACCCCTGCGCTGCGACACCCACAACAAAAACAAAAGAGGTGGATATGCAACAGACATCAGTTGCCGAAGTCATTGGCAAAGCACGCTTGAACCGCACACACTTTACGATTTTGTGCTGGGGCTGTTTCATCATGTTGTTTGATGGCTATGACATGGTGATTTATGGATCGGTAGTCCCGCGATTGATGCAGGAGTGGTCCTTAACGCCTGTACAAGCCGGTACGCTGGGCAGCTGTGCCCTGTTCGGCATGATGTTTGGTGGAATGCTGCTTGCCCCACTGGCCGATAGGCTGGGTCGGCGAAAGCTGATCATCTCCTGCACATTATTGGCCAGTGCTGCGGCCTTCATGACAGGCCATGCCACGACACCGTGGATGCTAGGCACCTGCCGTTTTGTCACTGGGCTTGCCTTGGGCGCGCTAGTACCTAGCTCGATCAACCTGATCAGTGAGTTTGCGCCTGCCTCACGGCGCAGTACGGCTGTTACCGTCATGTCAAGCTTTTATTCCGTGGGCGCAGTACTGTCAGCCTTGATTGCTATCGTCCTTATTCCCCGCTGGGGCTGGCAATCGGTGTTTTACGTGGCGGTCCTTCCTGTTCTGGCCATTCCATTGATGCTGCGTTATCTGCCGGAGTCCGTAGCGTTCCTGGCGCTTAAAAATCGTCGTGATGAACTGGACGGGCTACTGCGAAAACTCGATCCAACTTACCAGCCCGGGATGCCACTGAATCTGAATACTCCAACCGCAGCCCAGCAGCGTGCTCGGTTACCGCAATTATTCGAGGGGCGTCAGGCGCTATGCACGCTGCTGTTATGGGTAGGCTTCGCAATGTGCATGCTGATGAGCTATGGACTTAATACTTGGCTGCCCAAGCTGATGGTGGCTGCAGGGTACCCGCTGGGGTCAAGCCTATCTTTTCTGGTAACCCTGAATATAGGGGCCACGCTTGGTGCACTATTTGGCGGCTGGCTGGCCGACCGTTGGGGTGCACGTGGCACACTCTGCCTATTTTTTGCCCTGGCTGCGGTCTCTTTGGCTTTACTTGGTTTGAAACCCGGCCCCATCTTACTCAACGCGCTTCTTCTTGTTGCAGGCGCAACCACTATTGGTGGTCTAGCGGTCATTCACGCCTTCGCTGCTTTACTGTACCCCACCCATATTCGCTCGACGGGCGTCGGCTGGGCGGCGGGAGTTGGTCGTCTGGGAGCCATTGCCGGCCCGCTGTTAGGGGGCAGCCTGTTCGCCTTGAACCTACCATTCCAGCAGAATTTTCTGGCATTTGCATTGCCAGGACTAATAGGGGCTATAGCTATTGGCTGCATTCACGGTCAGTCCCACAACCCTTACTCTGCAAACAAGCAGGCTCGCCCTACCGTAAAAAAACTCGTTTGAACGAAAGGAAACCGGAATGACCGATTCTACACCGAATGCCTTTACCGACTTTCACCTGCAGCCCCTTGGTGGGCAATGGCGCAAGGGTCGCGCAGACAAAACGCTAATGGTCAGTGATCCGTTCAACGGCGAAACTCTAGTCAACATTCCCCAGGCGAACCGGGATGATCTTGACGAGGCCTATCAAAAAGCAGCACAGGCACAACAGGAATGGGCCGCCCAAGGACCTTCTGTACGCGCAGCCGTTCTGCTCAAGGTGGTCGAGATTTTCGATCGCCGCCGCGAAGAGATTATCGACTGGATCATTCGGGAATCCGGCAGCACTCGCTTGAAGGCTCAGATTGAGTGGAGCTCAGCACGCAGTATTACCCTGGAAGCGGCTTCATTCCCCAAACGTGTACACGGACGTATCGTCGAGTCTGACGTGCCAGGCAAGGAAAGCCGCGTTTATCGCTCGCCTATTGGCGTCATCGGTGTGATAAGCCCATGGAATTTTCCGCTCCATCTGACTCAACGCAGCCTGGCACCTGCATTGGCGCTAGGCAATGCCGTGGTGATCAAACCGGCCAGCGATACGCCGATCTGCGGAGGCCTGTTGCTGGCTCGTATTTTCGAGGAAGCCGGCCTTCCCTCTGGTGTCCTCAGTGTTGTTGTAGGGGCGGGTAGTGAGATTGGTGACGCTTTTGTTGAACATCCGATTCCAGGGCTCATCACCTTTACAGGCTCCACACCCGTTGGCCAGAACATTGCGCGTCTAGCGGGAGGAGGCAAGTATCTCAAACATGTTGCCTTAGAACTGGGCGGGAACAGCCCCTTCGTCGTTATGGCAGACGCAGACCTGAATCAGGCCGTTAATGCAGCAGTCATGGGTAAATTTTTACATCAAGGTCAGATCTGCATGGCGGTCAACCGCATTATCGTTGAGGAAGATGTCTATGATGACTTTGCTGCACGTTTTGTAGAGCGCGTCAGACAACTCAAGGTAGGCGACCCTTCGCGTGCAGAAACGGTCATTGGTCCGATTATCAACAAGCGCCAGTTGGAAGGGCTTCAACAGAAAGTCGAACAGGCCCGCCAGGAAGGTGCCAAAGTGCTGCTTGAGGGCCATGTCGATGGACAGCTCTTGTCACCTTATGTGTTTGGCGAAGTGACACGCGACATGGATATTGCACGCAACGAAATTTTCGGCCCGCTCGTTGGACTTCTACGTGCCCGAGACGAAGCCCATGCCCTTGAGTTGGCAAACGACAGCGAATTCGGCCTTTCCAGCGCCGTCTTCAGCGGCAATACAGATCGAGCTGTACGGTTTGCCAGGCAAATCAAGGCTGGCATGACGCATGTAAATGATATCTCCGTCAGTGATGAGACCAATGCGCCCTTTGGAGGTGAAAAGAACTCCGGGATTGGTCGGTTCAATGGCGATTGGGCGATTGACGAATTCACGACTGACCACTGGATCACCATCCAGCACGCCCCGCGTCACTATCCCTTCTGATCAGTAGGCCGGTCATGCCACCATGACCGGCCTCTTTCAATATCAAAACTTTTTGATGCTTCTCTTGCAGCTGGTCTCGGCGGCCACTAGACTGCGCACCCATGAACCATTTGCGCGTGCCTACATTTCGCCATGATGACTGCGACGAACTGGCCGCGCTGTGCAAGGCGGGCGGTGATCCGCTGCGCCTGAATGTGTTACGTGCCTTGGCAAACGATTCGTTTGGTGTACTGGAGCTGGCTCATATCTTCGATACTGGGCAATCCGGAATGAGCCATCATCTGAAGGTACTGTCACAGGCGCGACTGGTGGCAACACGCCGGGAAGGCAACGCGATCTTTTACCGTCGCGCCCTGCCCCGGCTGGACACCCTGGGTGGCGCGCTGCACGCAGCGCTGCTGGCAGAGGTGGACGGGTTGCAGTTGCCAGCTGAAGCGCAGGCACGTATTGAGGCTGTACATGCTCAGCGGGCCGAGGCCAGCCGGGATTTTTTCGCCAGGATGGCAGACAAGTTTCAGGCGCAGCAGGATTTGATTGCCGGATTGCCTCAGTATCAGGAGAGCCTTCTGGCCCTGATGGACACGATGGCGTTTTCGCCAGAGGCAACAGCGATCGAGATCGGGCCTGGAGATGGAGGGTTTCTGCCCGAACTGGCAAGACGCTTCACGTCGATCACGGCGATTGATAACAGCCCAGCCATGCTGGAGCTGGCGTGTCAGCGATGTGAGCGCGAGCAATTGAACAATGTATCACTGGTATTGGCCGATGCCTTGGACAATGCCTTGCTGAGCGCCGATTGCGTGGTCTTGAACATGGTGCTGCATCATTTTGCGGCACCCGCTGAAGCCATGAAATATCTGGCGGACTGGGTCCGTCCCGGTGGCAGTTTATTGATTACAGAGTTGTGCAGCCACGACCAGAGTTGGGCCCGGACGGCCTGCGGCGATCTCTGGCTCGGGTTCGATCAGGAGGAATTGGCCCGTTGGGCCGTTGCCGCAGGGCTTGTGCCAGGCGAAAGCCTCTATATAGGTTTACGCAATGGCTTCCAGATCCAGATCAGGCATTTCGCCCGTCCTGGTTCGTAGACGATGCATAGGGTGGGCAGCTTGTCTGTCCAATCCGCAAGAGTGACTGTTTTAGACATGGCCTTCGGGCCGCCTCACCCACCGGTATATAGGAACCGTTAGATGAGCGAATACTCCCTGTTTACCTCCGAGTCCGTGTCTGAAGGACATCCGGATAAAATCGCCGACCAGATCTCCGATGCGGTGCTCGACGCCATCATCGCAGAAGACAAACACGCCCGTGTAGCCTGCGAAACACTGGTCAAGACCGGTGTAGCCATCGTTGCCGGTGAAGTGACCACCTCCGCCTGGGTAGACCTTGAGCAGCTGGTTCGCGATGTCATCGTCGATATCGGTTACAACAGCTCCGACGTCGGTTTTGATGGCGCTACCTGCGGTATTGTCAACATTATCGGCAAGCAGTCCGTGGACATCGCCCAAGGCGTTGACCGCAGCAAGCCGGAAGACCAGGGTGCAGGTGATCAGGGCCTGATGTTCGGTTATGCCTGTAACGAAACCGACGTGCTGATGCCTGCTCCGATCCGCTTCTCCCACGCACTGGTCGAGCGCCAGGCCGAAGCTCGCAAGTCAGGCCTGCTACCTTGGCTGCGTCCGGATGCCAAGTCCCAGGTGACCTGCCGTTACGATGGCAACAAGGTTGTAGGTATCGACGCAATCGTCCTGTCTACCCAGCACAACCCCGAGGTCAAGCACACAGACCTGCAGGAAGCTGTGATGGAGCTGATCATCAAGCACGTCATACCGGCTGAACTGCTGCACAAGGACACCAAGTTCCACATCAACCCGACTGGCCAGTTCATCATTGGCGGCCCAGTGGGTGACTGTGGCCTGACCGGCCGCAAGATCATCGTGGACACCTACGGCGGCATGGCCCGTCATGGCGGCGGCGCGTTCTCCGGCAAGGACCCGTCCAAGGTTGACCGTTCCGCAGCATACGCGGGTCGTTATGTTGCCAAGAACATCGTGGCCGCCGGCCTGGCTGACCGCTGCGAGATTCAGGTGTCCTACGCCATTGGCGTGGCTCAACCGACGTCCATCTCGATCAACACCTTTGGCACTGGCAAGGTGAGCGACGAGAAGATCATTCAGCTGGTTCGCGAGCATTTCGACCTGCGTCCCTACGCAATCACCAAAATGCTTGATCTGCTGCACCCGATGTATCGTGCTACAGCGGCTTACGGCCACTTCGGCCGTACTCCCTATGAGATGACTGTGGGTGAAGATACGTTCACTGCATTCACCTGGGAGAAGACAGACAAGGCTGAAGCGCTGCGCGCGGCGGCTGGCCTGTAAGGCTACAACCGACAAGAGAAACCCCGCCTGGTGTGGGGTTTCTCTTGTGCCTATTCGAGGCCGGACATCATCTGGATTGCACGGCGTAGATCATCGTTCGTACAGTCAGAACAGGCACCTTTGGGCGGCATGGCGTTTACACCTTTGATGGCGTTGCGCAGCAGGCCATCCATTCCCCCTTTCTGGCTCGCCAGAACCTCCCAGCTGGCTTTGTCACCTATTTTGGGCGCTCCCAGGAGCCCACTGGCGTGGCAACTTCTGCAACTGCGGTCGATGACCTGAGCGGGATCTTTTCCGGCAGGCTTTTGCTCATGGCTTCCCTTACCGGACTCTGCAAGGCAGTCCTGTCCTTGAATACAAACCTTGCCCATCGGCGCCAGCCGCTTCTCCAGGGCGTCTCTGTCTACCTGTTCGGCCTGTGCAGAGAACGTCCAGATCAACAGCATAAAGGCATATACCAGGATGTCTCGGGCGTTCATACCAGGTTTTTTAAGCACTGCTAGAAGTTGGCCGGAGTCGTGGCGCTGATCAAACGCGCCGGCTCATCAAATGGATTACGGAAGCGATGCGGGCGGCTGCTTTCAAAATAATAACTATCGCCTGATTCAAGCAGGTAGGTTTCTCCACCAACCGTAAGCTCCAGACGGCCTTCGATCAGCAGTCCTGCTTCCTCCCCCTCATGAGCCAGCATATCCATGCCAGTGTCGGAGCCTGGCGGGTAGGTCTCGTCGAGAAAGGCAATGGCGCGGCTGGGATGTGCCTTACCGATCAACCGCATACTGACGGTATTGGCGCCACTGGAAATGTCGATCAGCTCGCTGGCCTTGTATACCACTTGAGTAGCGGACTCGTCCGCCAGATCCATGGAAAAGAACTCCACCAGGGACATGGGAATGCCGCTCAGGACTTTTTTCAACGAGCTGATGGAAGGACTGACACTGTTCTTCTCGATCATCGAGATGGTGCTGTTCGTCACACCGGCCCGCTTGGCGAGTTCGCGTTGTGAGAGACCTTTGAGTTTGCGAATGGTTTGTAGACGAGCACCGACGTCCAAGGGGGGTGTCCTCCTTCTCATGACAGACAGGCAGAGGTGAACGGCAGGCGCCGCAGAGCGCCGGGCGCGCCGTATCATGGCAACAGCGTTCAGTATTTACAACAGAACGATGGAAAATCCTGCGCAACCCGACGAGCGCGGTGGTTTAACGGTTATTCACCCATGTATTGGCGTGGAACCCGTTTCAGGTTGCAAAACAGCTGATAAGGGATCGAGCCACAGAGACCGGCCAGCTGACTGGCGGATACTTGCCTACCCCAAAGCTCTACCTGACTTCCCACCCCCGCTTGCGGCAGGTCCGTGAGATCAACCGTCAGCATGTCCATCGATACGCGACCGACAAGACGAGAGGCATGGCCATCAATCATGACAGGAGCGCCATCAGGCGCGTGCCGTGGATAACCATCCGCGTAGCCCATGGCGACTACACCAATACGGGAGGGCTGGCGGGTAACAAAGCGTGCGCCATACCCAACCGGCTCGCCAGGCGATAGCTCACGCACACTGATGATACGTGACTCCAGCGTCATGACCGGCTGTAGCTGGTCGGCCACAGGCTGTTCGGTTTCGAACGGCGTAGCGCCGTACAGCATGATGCCAGGGCGAACCCAATCACTGGGCACTTCCGGCCAGCCGAGCACAGCAGGCGAGTTCCGTAGACTGGTTGCGCCTTCTAGGCCGGCCGTAGCCCGCTGAAAGGTCTTGAGCTGACCGATGGTGGCTGAGCAATCCAGCTCATCGGCACGGGCGAAATGCGTCATTTTCACAACTTCGTCAACCTTGCCTGTCGCCTTGATCCGCTTATAGGCTGCTGCGTAATCCTCAGGAAAGAACCCTACCCGGTGCATGCCGGAGTCCAGCTTCAGCCAGACACGGATAAGCCCTGATAGAGCAGTACGTTCAAGCGCCTCGATTTGCCAGGGCGAATGGATGACGCACCACAGATTGTGGCGAGCGATCAATTCCAGCTCGCTGGCTTCGAAAAATCCTTCCAGCAGAAGTATCGGTGCCTTGATACCGGCTTCGCGCAGCTCCAGCGCTTCTTCGATACAGGCAACCGCGAAACCATCCGCCTCATTCATCAGTGCCTGCGCACATCGAACAGCACCATGTCCGTAGGCATCCGCCTTGACAACAGCCAGCGCCCTTGCCCCGTTACTGAGTTCACGAGCAAGCCGATAGTTCTGGCGTAAGGCGTTAAGGTCGATCAAGGCACGGGCGGGGCGCATGGTTATCTCTCAGAAAACAGGCGGGTAATGAAAAGACAGGACGTATAAAAAACCCGGCAGGCGCCGGGCTCTTTGGTTCTTTATTTACGGTAGCGCAGCCACCACACTCATTTCGACCAGAATTTCCGGTTCACAGAGTTTGGCTTCCACAGTTGCCCGGGCAGGCGCTACACCTTCAGGCAGCCATTCGTCCCAGACACTGTTCATGCCGGCAAAGTGGGCGTCGATATCTTTCAGATAAACCGTAACGGACAGAATATGGTGAGTGTCCGTACCGGCTTCCTTGAGTAGACGCTCGATGTTGGCCAGGGTCTCACGAGTCTGTTGTTCCACACCGGAGTTCAGGTCTTCACCGACCTGACCGGCCAGATAAACAGTACCGTTGTGAACAACGATTTCACTCATGCGGCGATTAGTGTGCAGGCGCTGGATGGCCATTCTTACGGGTCTCCTTGGAGTCGCTGTAGCGAGAAATATCAAGGCCTTCGGCGCTGATCTGTGGACGTTTCCTACCGATGACATCCGCCAGGAAACGTCCGGAGCCGCAGGCCATGGTCCAGCCCAGTGTACCGTGACCGGTGTTCAGAAACAGGTTGCGATAACGGGTAGCGCCTACGATCGGAGTACCATCCGGTGTGGTGGGCCGTAGTCCAGTCCAGAAAGTTGCCGCCTGCAGATCCCCTCCCTGCGGGTACAGGTCGTTTACGATCATCTCCAGGGTCTCGCGGCGGCGGGGGTTAAGCGAAAGGTCATAACCCGATATTTCCGCCATGCCACCTACACGGATACGGTTATCGAAACGCGTCAGCGCCACTTTGTAGGTTTCATCAAGAATCGTGGACGTAGGGGCCATATCGCCATTGGTGATCGGCACGGTAAGCGAATACCCCTTGAGCGGGTATACCGGTGCCTTGATGCCAATGGGTGCCAACAGCTGAGGTGAGTAGCTACCCAATGCCAGGACATAGTGATCGGCTGTTACCAGCTGACCGTCAATCCAGACGCCATTGAGACGATCTCCTACCGCTTCGAGCCGTTCGATCTTCTGACCAAAGCGGAATTCCACACCCAACTGACGCGCCAGCTCGGCGAGGCGATTGGTAAAGAGGAAGCAGTCACCTGTCTGGTCATTCGGCAACCGCAGCGCACCAGCCAGCTTGTCCTTGACATGGGCGAGCGCAGGCTCGGCGCGGGCGATACCGTCGCGATCCAGCAGCTCATAGGGTACGCCGGAACGTTCCAGCACAGCGATATCCTTGGCAGCGGCATCGACCTGCTGCTGCGTTCGGAATACCTGAGTCGTCCCTAACTGGCGTCCTTCGTAGGCAATACCCGTTTCGGCACGCAGCTCATCCAGACAGTCGCGACTGTACTCGGACAACCGCACCATGCGTTCCTTGTTGATCGCATAGCGCTCGGCCGTGCAGTTGCGCAGCATCTGAGCCATCCAGAGGTACTGATGAATATCGCCGGTCGGCCTGATCGCCAGAGGCGCATGCTGAGTCACCAGCCATTTGATGGCCTTGAGGGGCACGCCAGGAGCCGCCCACGGCGAGGCATAGCCAGGAGATACCTGACCTGCGTTGGCAAAGCTGGTTTCCAGCGCAGGGCCTTCCTGGCGGTCCACCACCACCACTTCAAAACCGGCCCGCGCCAGGTAATAGGCACTGACGGTACCGATTACACCACTGCCAAGCACCAGTACTCGCATAACTGTGTCTCCTCGCCGCGAAGAATCGCCTACGTTTCATAAAATCTGAGGCAGATATGAAAAGTATAAAAAGCCTTAAGCAGTGGTATTCACTAAATGAAAGGCTATATTTGGTGTAATTCTTCGGTTAAGACACTATTTTTGGAGACGCCCAGGTATGCGAACCCAGCACCAAGCGAGACGCGAGCTCGACAAGATCGATCGTAACATCCTGCGTATCCTGCAGGAGGACGGCCGCATCTCGTTCACCGAGCTGGGCGAGCGAGTCGGCCTGTCCACGACACCCTGCACGGAGCGGGTACGCCGGCTGGAGCGGGAAGGCGTGATACTGGGCTACTCGGCGCGCCTGAATCCGCAGCATCTCAAGGCCAGCCTGCTGGTCTTCGTCGAGATCAGTCTAGATTATAAATCGGGTGATATCTTTGAGGAGTTCCGCCGCTCCGTCCTGAAGCTGCCTCACGTTCTAGAGTGTCATCTGGTTTCCGGCGCATTCGACTATCTGGTCAAGGCGCGCATTTCAGAGATGGCCTCCTATCGTAAGCTTTTGGGCGACATCCTGCTCAAACTGCCCCATGTGCGGGAGTCGAAGAGCTATATCGTGATGGAAGAGGTCAAGGAGTCCCTGACGCTTCCCGTACCGGACTGAGCCAGGTCTGCACTTCCCTGGCTTGGCGCAGGCGCCTACAAACGTTTATTGTCCGACCTCAACGCTTCGCCAGGATTGTCTTTCATGGATGCAACGACCCATTCATCCACTGACCCACACGCACATGCTTCGTCTTACTACGCGGCAACGGTTAACCGAGCGCTGCAGTTCGCCCCGCTCAAGGGTGAGATTCGGGCAGATGTCTGCGTAGTAGGTGGCGGGCTCTCCGGGCTCAATACGGCTATTGAGCTAGCAGAACGTGGGTACTCGGTTGTACTGCTAGAGGCCCACCGGATCGGCTGGGGTGCTAGCGGGCGTAACGGCGGACAGCTGATCCGAGGCGTTGGCCATGATGTCGAGCAGTTTCGCCCAGTCGTTGGGGATGAGGGCGTACAGGCATTCAAGCAGATGGGGTTTGAAGCGGTAAACCTGGTACGCCAACGTATCGAGCGCTACGGCATCGAATGCGACCTTACCTGGGGTTACTGCGACCTGGCCCTGAAACCGCGTCACCTGGAAGATTTCCAGGCCGAACTGGAGGAGTTGCATCAACTAGGCTATCCCCATGCGGTTCAGCTCGTTGCACGCGACAGAATCCGCTCCGTAGTGGGTTCGGAGCGGTACCTGGGTGCGCTCATAGACTCCGGCTCCGGTCACCTGCACCCGTTGAACCTTGCCTTGGGCGAGGCCGCCGCCGCCCAGTCACTGGGGGTGCGTCTGTATGAGCAATCTGCGGTCACTCACATCGAGTATGGGTCGGAAGTATGCGTTCACACTGCGCGAGGTCAGGTGCGAGCCGAAACGCTGGTCCTCTGTTGCAACGCCTATCTCAAGGATCTGGAACCGGCCCTCTCCGGGAAGGTGCTTCCGGCAGGCAGCTACATCATTGCAACTGAGCCACTTCCCGAAGCGTTGGCCGAGGAAATCCTGCCCCATAATCGAGCCGCGTGCGATCAGCAGATTACTGTCGATTATTTTCGACTCTCACGTGATCGCCGATTGTTGTTCGGAGGCGCCTGCCACTATTCAGGCCGTGACCCGAAGGACATAGCAGGCTACATGCGCCCCAAAATGCTGAAGGTGTTTCCTCAACTCGATCGGGTCACCATCGATTTTCAGTGGGGCGGCATGATTGGAATCGGGGCCAACCGGCTTCCACAAATCGGCCGTCTCAAGGATCATCCCAACGTTTTTTATGCCCAAGCTTATGCCGGCCATGGGCTGAACGCCACGCACCTGGCAGGCCATTTGCTCGCGGAAGCCATTGCTGCCCAGTCGAAAGGGTTCGACCTGTTCAACAGCGTTCCTCACGCCACGTTTCCAGGAGGGCAACGCTTCCGCTCTCCTCTGCTTGCCTTGGGTATGCTCTGGTATCGCCTGAAAGATGCCTTCCACTAAAAAGCCGCGGCAGTTACCCGGCGCGGCTTTTTGAACACAAAGCGTTTACAGACCAGTGTTCAGGCTGGTTGCTTCGTCTGCGCCAATGTGGATGTTCATGCATTGAACCGCTGCGCCTGCAGCCCCTTTGCCTAGATTATCCAGACGAGCCACCAGGGTCAGACGCTCCTCATTTCCGAACACGAACAGGTCGGCGCGGTTGGTATCGTTGCAGCCCTGTACATCGAAGAATCCCTCGTCAAGATTGCCGGCATCCTCAACCGGCATGACGCGAATGAACTGCTCGCCCGCGTAATGCCTGGCGTATGCCGCCTGGATCGCCTCGGCATTGGCGCCTTGGGCCAGGTGCTTGACATGCAGAGGAATCGTCACGGCAAGCCCCTTCAGGAAACTGCCCACAATTGGACTGAATACGGGCGCCTCATCAATACGACTCTGCACCTGCATCTCAGGGAGGTGCTTATGCCCCTGGGTCATGCCGTATGGCCGTGGACTGGCCAGCTTGGGCTCATTCCCAGCCTCGTAATCGGCAATCATCTTCTTGCCACCACCGCTGTACCCCGTGAGGGAAAAAGCCGACAGTGGATAATCAGGCGGTAGAAGACCAGCCTCCACCAGAGGGCGAACCAGCAGGATAAATGCCGTGGCGTGGCAGCCGGGATTGGCAATGCGCTTGCTGGTACGGATTTTT
This sequence comes from Pseudomonas sp. C2.3V, assembly GCF_058536325.1. Lineage (NCBI taxonomy): Bacteria > Pseudomonadati > Pseudomonadota > Gammaproteobacteria > Pseudomonadales > Pseudomonadaceae > Pseudomonas > Pseudomonas sp. C2.3V. The sequence goes on from NZ_JBZUBN010000001.1 coordinate 3,942,085, forward strand.
TCACGCTGTCCAGCGGCCAGCTCAGGCAGGCCATAGGTCCAGCTGCTATCGGTACGAAACGCCGTGCTTGCATCGATGATGCAGGTGTTGGGGTTATCTACCAGCGCCACGGCTTCGCGAGACGCAGCATCGGGCAGACACAGAAAGGCTACATCCGCTGCGTTGAGGAAACGAGCACGCTCGGCTGGATCCTTACGCTTGTCATCGGCGATACGTAGCAGCTCGATGTCATCGCGGCCGGACAGATAATCGAGCAGACGCAACCCTGTGGTGCCTTCCTGCCCGTCAACGAATACTTTGAACGTCATGACTTGCCCTCATGCAAAACGCGCCGGCCAGGCGTTGTATGAAACGGACCTAACAGCCGCAATGGAACATGCATTGTAGCCAGACCCTACTGTTTGACGCAGCCCTATTGCCAAACAGTTATCGGCCTGATGATCGGATCAGCACGCTTCATTGCCCTGCCGGGTGAGCTTTTTACCGGTACAGCAGGCTGCGTCACGAGGCTGTACCTCCTTCATTTCAACATGTTGTGTCTGGAGAACACTGGTGGTTGAAGCCACAGTAAAATGCCGTCCTGAACCTGGATATTGCCATGCGAGATCTATCTGCGCTGCCTTCTCTCAGATCAATCCATTTGTCTGTTCATGGTTGTCATTGGCTGGCACGCTGTGCCCTGGGTGTATTACGCGCCGTCTACTGTATGCTGCAGAAATAGCAGCAGAACGCCAAAACGCGAAGACAGCTGGCTTTTTTGAACGACCGTGAACTAGCGGACATCGGTCTGACCAAAACTGAGCAACAATGCGAGCTGAACAAGCCGTTCTGGCGCTAGTCTTGTAAGGACGGTACATACCGCGCCTTATTGTTCAGGAGAGATTCATGACCCGTTTGCACCTGCTGGGCGCTGCTGCCCTGCTCAGCCTGTCTACTGCTGCGTCAGCATCCAGTTTCTTTGTGACCACCGACATGATCGTCGACGCCATTGATGCGACGTCCGACGCCACATCCGGTATCACCCATTCCATTCGTGACGACAAGATCGTCCTGGCTGCACGTGACGATGCCGCCAGTTTTGTGGCTACCGAAGGCGGCATTCGCGGCGTACGCCTGGAAGCGGCCCTGGATCGTATCCGTGCCCTGCAACCGCAGCTCGAGGCAAGCGACGCTCAGCTGGCCCAGGCCATTCTCACGTTGTAAGTCCATCGGAACGGCACCGCTGGTGTCAGCGGTGCCGTTCCGTTAGCCTTGGCCTGTAGTTTTTCTTGAAAGAGTTACCCTACCTGCCTATGCGCCTGCGTTATCTATTCATTCTAGGCATTGCCGTTACGACCACGCCCGCCTTCGCGTTCGATCCCACTACAGGATTTATTGTTCGCAGCCTCTATGTCACCAGCAAGGTGACGTCCGCTCCGTTCGATAACAAAGTAGTACGTGATGCACGTGACGATGCGGCATTATTTGTTGCCAGCGGCGGGGCTCAGCGTAGCGTTGAGCTTGAATCCGCCTTACGTTGGCTGCGTTCACATAATCCAACGCTGACCGCCAGCGATGAGGAACTGGCTGAGGCCATCCTCGCTCAATAAGCTGCTTTACCGTTCCGTTCAGGAGATTTTCCATGCGTCGTTCCTTATTTCTTGCAGCCGCGCTAGTTCTGGGTACGTCCAGCGCCGCGCACGCTCATACCGTTGTGGCGACCAGCAACATCATCGTGCGTGCGCTGGATCGCAGTATCGATTTCACTTCCGATACCACGACCTCCATCCGTGACATGAAAGTGGTGCAGGAAGCCCGTGGCGATGCGGCCAGCTTCGTTGCATCCGATGGAGACATCCGAGGCGCTCAATTGGAAGCGGCCTTCATGACCCTGCGTGAGCGTCTGCCGGAAGCACGCCAGGCCAGTGATACCGAACTTGCCCAGGCGATCCTTGCACTGTGAAACCTGCCCTTCGCCGAGCGCTCCTGGGAAAGCTCGGCCGCCTCGCCAGACCAAGCCTTCTCTGCACCGCGTTTATCGCCTGGCTAGGGGCCGGTAACGCTCACGCGACGCTGAGCCTGCATCTGGACGACCACTCATTGTCGCCAGAGCAGGCCCAGGCCACCCAGCAGTTACTCAACGAGGCACTAGGCAAGCTGCCTCCCCGCTTCAAGCAAGCATTGGATGAGGATATCTCCGTCCGTTGGAGCCAAGATCTTGAGCCGCAGGCATACGGTCGCGCAGACCGTCGTACCCTGCTGCTCAATGAGCGCCTGCTACCGGCATTGACTGACGGCAGCGATGCTCATATTCAAACCGGTCGCCCCCATGGCACCCAGCGAGAAGAAATGCTGGCGACCGTTCTGCATGAGCTTACTCATTTTTATGACCGGGAGCGGGCCTGGACTCCAGCTGAGCGCAAGGAAATAATCGCCTGTAGTACCTTGGCCTCCTCAACCAAGTCCGCTGACCTACCTATCCATTGCCAAGGTCAGGCCGGTCGCCGCTACACCTTGTCCGATGATCCCCGCCTGCTGGATCTGGCTGGCTGGCAGGTCAAGGTCAAAAAGCATGGCGCCCGCGAAACTCGCAACAATTTCATTGCACGCAGCCCCGATATCTACGAGGTGACCAACCCTCGTGAGTTCGTAGCAGTGAACATGGAGTACTTCCTGCTGGATCCCAGCTACGCTTGCCGTCGCCCGGCCCTGGCGCGCTATTTCACCGAGCACTTTGGTTGGTCTCCACCTCAACAAGAGACATGCTCCAGTAAACTGCCCTACCTGAACGCGGGCAGTGACTTTGGCAAGACCCCGCTAGGCTGGCTTGATCCTGAGCGCGTCTACGAGGTGGACTATCTGTTCGCCGAGGGTAACGAGCATGTCATGAGCCGCTGGGGACACAGCATGCTGCGCCTTGTCGTGTGCGCCCCCGGACGTCCGCGTGGCTCCGACTGTCGCCTGGACTTGCAGGAGCATCTTGTGCTGTCGTTCCGAGCCTTCGTCAACGATGTACAGATCTCCAATTGGGATGGCTTGACCGGTTCCTATCCTTCCCGGTTGTTCGTGCTTCCGCTGGCCCAGGTAGTCGAGGAATACACCAAGATCGAGCTGCGCGGCTTGCAATCCGTTCCGCTCAAACTCAGCCGTCAGGAAATCGCCGATCTCCTGGAGCGGACCGCTCAAACCCACTGGGGTTATGACGGGCATTATTACTTTGTCTCTAATAACTGTGCCGTCGAGACCTTCAAGCTCCTGCATGACAGCGTACCGCGTCTGCAACAGACTCCGCTCGACAGCATTACGCCAATCGGCCTGCTGGACGCCCTGCGGATAGAGAGCGTTGCCGATACCTCCGTATTGAACGATCAACGTGAAGCCTTGCGCCTGGGTTATCGATTCGACTCCTTCCGGGACCGCTTCCAATCCATGTTCACGGTTGCTCGTGATCGGCTTAACCTACCTCAGCAGAAAGTCGAAGACTGGCTTGAGCTGGAGCCACGGCAGCGCCGCGAATGGTTCGACCGAGCCGACCTGCGTGCCAGTGCCGCGTTGCTGTTATTGGAACAGGCGGCGCTCAGACGCGAGCTGCTCCGCGCCCAGAATGAGCTCAAGGATCGCTACCTGGGCCAGAATGGCGTTCAGGAGAAGGCTCGCTTCAGCAAGGCGGGCGATGCGCTGCAGCAACTGCTGGCCGATAGCGGCTACCTCAGCCGTCCGTCAGAGCTGCTGGGAGCAGGCGGCTACGGCCTTCCTCAGCCGGGCGAGTGGGAAAAGCTGACTGCCGAGAGTCAGCGTCGCCAAGCGCATCTGCTCAGCCTGCGCGAAACCCTCAATACGGAAGTGCGTTCTCTACTGGACAGCAAGATCCAAAACGGCCTTGATGACACCGAAGCCAACCTCAAGCAGTTGGGTGATCACCTGAGAGCCTTGCACAAGGCTTCGGGAGGACTGGAGCTACCTTGAAAAATAGGGGTTGGCTTTACCAGAGGACAACCCCTATCTCTTTTTACAGCGTATCGATTTTGAAGTTCGTACGCTCTGCTAACCGGCCTAAGCGCTTGTTATGGTCGAGCCCTTGAATGACCTCGGTAAGACGAACCCGCTCTTTGGGCTCAAGCGAGACGCTAAGGCCTTTGTTTTGAGCGGTCAGAAGCCCTATGTACGCATCACATCCCTCTCGGGCTTGACTACCTGCGTCCCGGAACTCCTTTTGACACGTTCGAACCTGCTCTTCCATTGACTTTTTAAAGGCCGCCTCACGATCAGCCTCCCAGTCGCTGGATTGAGGATCTGGAACAAAATTATAGCGCTTGGTCAACATGGCACTTCGCTTGAAGTAGCCACTGTCCTTGAGCTCCAGATTCAGATGGCTAAGCTCTACTCGGCTGGCCCCCTTGTCACTTAACAAGGTAAGCAGCGCGAACATCACGCTTGAGGGAGAGGATAAAAAACTGCCCTTATGAGGCGCATCAGAGAAAGCATCAACAAAGTCTTCTGCCTGATTCAAACCAAGCGACATCTTGACGCTCAACATGTCTGGCAGATCGGCCTCCAGATCAGCCACTGCTGTTTGAGACTCCCGTTGGTAATCCCAGTGCAGTCTTCCGTCAAAAGGCTTGAGTTCATGCAGACCACTGCCGCTCAATAACTCGGCGATACCTGAGCGATAGATAAATCCTGTCTGCCTTTCCTCATCAACGCGTGAAACAACCTCACTGAAACGTATATCTGCGCTACTACGATCGCGCTGATCATACAGGTTGCTAACCTCAAGCTCACCGATAGTCACTCCAGCGTCTGCAAGTTCAACATCGTGCAGTGTGTAAGAGCTACCTAACGGAGAGGCAGAAATAGAGCGCCAGCTGACTTGATCCTGCATATCGTGATCAAAGAGCCAGTTACGAATAACCTCTTCGCCACGTTTGGCATTGTGCGATTTCAAACCCACGATGCCTGCTACAACGATAGCCAAGGCAACCGGCACGGCTATCTTTACGTTACGCATCCCTGACATCACTCATCTCCCTGCTGGCGTCCCGGCCACGCTTTATTAACCGTCTCCTGTGCTTTTTCTGGAGACCACTCTGGGTCGTTCAACTTCAAGCGCATCAGCTTGACGGGATCACGTAGATCACTGCAGCCCTTGCTTTCACATGCCATGAGCGTACTACCCTCGACATGAGTTAAGGGCAGACCCTGCTTATCCTGTTTTTCACTGCTCAAGCTTTCCTTTCCGCGAAGCAGATACCATCCCTCTGCCACCGTTGCCTCAGCCGGTACGCTCAGCTCAGCCTCGTAGGGATAATCGATACGCCACAAACCGCCGGACTGCTTGTCCAGATGGGCAATCAGACTGACCTCCTGAGCATGACCCTGCATCATGGAGTAGTAGCCACCATGACCGGTAGGCTGGTAGGACACATCCCGTACCTGTCGGGCCAACAACGCCTTAGGCTGCTCTTTAGCCTGAATACGCAGCGCCCTGTAATCTGCCAGCTGCCGCTGAGCTTCGTAGCCGTCCTGCTCCAACCGACGCTGCGTCTCGCGTTTGCGCTCAGCATCGATTTCTGCCTGTTTACGCGCTTGGCGTTCTTCCCAACGGAACAGGTAGTTAGTTGAGTTATTAGGATCAAACTGCCAGAACTGGCCGCGGCTGTTATAACCGAGAGTGGTCTTATACAGCCAATAGTCCTTCTGGTTGTCACTCGAACTGTATATCAGGGACTCGTCTGTCGCTTTCTTCAGGTCACGTACTGCCAATAGGTCAAAGGAGCCGCCCTTGATACCTAATTGCTCGACTCGCTGGGTAATACGATCAATGACCGCCTGAATGCTATTCAGCTGCCTGAACAACTCCTGGTTTTCGGTAACAATCAAAACACTAGGACTCTGGGCGCTCCAGACGCCTAAATAACTGTGATACGGAATTTGCCAAAGCGCATACAGCTTGTTCTGAGCATCACTGTCCAAAAGATAGAGAGCCGCCTGGTTACTATCAAACCCTATGAATGGCAAATCCTCCACAGCACGATTAAACAGCAGGCCTTCATGGAAGATACCGCTAAATTCCTTCTGCTTTTTGCCATCGCTACGCACTAGAAACAGCTTGCCCTTCCCTTCCGCAAAACCACTGGAGGAACAGCCTACGCCATTCGACTGCGCGCTCAGGTACTGAGTCTCCACCTCCCCCTTGACCGGCAAGCGGAACACACAGCCTTGCTGATCACGAAACTCCATCAAAAAGTCGGCCTTTACCGTCCCCTCAGAAACCACTTCAGGGTGCCAACCGGATACCTCAAAGGTAGGCGCAGGTGCCGACGTGGCTTTCTGGGGAGCCGGCTCCGGTACAAGCTGCTCTGTCGGTTGCGGTTGCGGTTGCGGTTGCGGTTGCGGTTGCGGTTGCGGTTGCGGTTGCGGTTGCGGTTGCGGTTGCGGTTGCGGTTGCGGTTGCGGTTGCGGTTGCGGTTGCGGTTGGATAGTGGAAGGCTCGGCCACCGAGGAGTCAAGTGCTACGGGAGCCGTTTCGGCAGGGGTCGCTACCGGCATGACAACAACCCAAGCGTTGGCCTTGTCGGCGTTACCCTGAGAATACACTTTGCCCTGTCCGTCCAACGCTTGCCAGTGAACATGCGCTGCGTCTGCGCACTGATTGGCAATGAGCCCGCCCAATTTGGGCATCAAACGCTCAACACTACCGGTCTGTGGTGTAGTGCCATAGACAAAGCGCATTGAAAGATTAGGTGCACACCATGCTTGATTTGAAGCATGATCAATAAATACCTCAACGTTTTCCGCTTTGGAATAGGCAAGGCGATGACTATCAGCATTGGCAGCCAAGCTGGCAGCCAATGCTATCATCAGAAAAACACTGCGTTTCATGACTTATCCTTGTCAGATCAATTCCCAAGCGCCATCCGCGGCCTGACAGGCCTTAACGCTCTGTTGATCATTTCCTGACTTACTGGAAATCGAATAGTTAACGGTACGACATGTAGTCTGTGCCGTCAGTTTTTCTTCGATTGGCGCGGCATCCAGGTCGATGGCATCCAGATCAACGCCCTTCTGTTTTGCGCTCGCTACATCCAGGGTATCCAGATCGACTGCGGGTGCGGCAGGTGTTTTGGCCTGAGTCGTTGCAACCTGGTTTTTCTGAGCTTTCATGGGCTCAACCAGAGGCGCATAAACATAGCCTACGCTCACGCCCTTGCGCCCCACCATGATCCAGTTATTGTCAGTTCGTCCGATGGCAGTAAATGTTGTGCCCGTAGCCAGCCCCCCAACCTTATCGGCAGCCTGATTAGGCGCATTCCGAATATTAGCGGACTTGATAGCTTGGTAAGGCTTGTTAAGGAGCGCCATATTAGGCACTGCCTTAACGCTAGCCGTGCGCTTGATGGAGACTTGCCGTTCCTGTTTTTCAGTGCTTACCGGTACAATTTTGGCCTGAGCGCCACTGTGACTGGAGCTCCAGGTAGTTATCTGTCCATCCTGAGTGTTATCCAGAACGCTTTGGGTCTGTGCAGCCAGGGCCTCACGGTCACGCTGGTCAAGTTTGGAGCCGATCGACTTGCCCAAAGCGCCCCCAGCCAGAGCACCCGCAATCATGGCGGCTGTTCTACCGCTTCCACTGCCAACCTGGCTACCGACAAGCACACCTGCTGCCGCGCCGAGGACCGTACCTACGTTTTCCTGATTGAGCCATTCGTTTTGCGACATGTTGGCGCAACCCGCTCCTATGCCCATCGTACAGGCCAAGCCAATAGCCGAAAATTTCTTGAGAGGCTTTTTCATGCCGGACTCCTTGTCTTAATGAATTCCCTATACGCATGCTTGAATGCATACGACTGGCAAGGTTATACCAAGCACAGACTAGGCTGACGTTATAGAAGATTGCTATTTTGCCTTGATTTTAAGAGCTATACATCTATTAGCTTACAATCGGTCTGGTGGTTATAGACTGAGCATTGGGAAAAGAAAAATAAGAAGTTATTTACCTTTACTGCTTCGGGCACCCTCGTGACTACGATTCTTCTTGCTCTCTGGCCGCTGTTCGCCCTCATCGTGGCAGGGTACTGGATGCGCCAAAAAGGCTTTCCTGGCGAGGCCTTTTGGCCAGCTGCGGATCGACTCAATTACTTCATTCTTTTTCCATCGCTTCTGTTCAACAATCTCGCTACAGCACCACTTGATGACCCCGCTCTGGCACATCTGGCGCTGGCGGCCCTGACGGGGCTGGGTGCTTTATGGATTGCCCTGTTGCTTGCTAGACGTTTTTACCACTGGCCTGCCGAGCGGTTCGGCGTCATTGCCCAGGGCACCCTGCGCTTCAATACCTACCTGGGGCTAGCAACCGTAGGCAGTCTGTTGGGCAAATCGGGCCTGGGACAGGCTGCGTTACTGCTGGCCCTAATGGTACCCACCGTAAATGTCATGTCGGTTTGGGCACTGAAAGCCGAGCGCGGCGCTCGCTTGGGTGAGTTGTTATTACCCGTCCTACGCAATCCCCTTATTCTGGCCTGCGCAGCAGGCGCGTTGGTGAATCTGCTGGGATGGGGGCTGCCCTTTGGCACGGATCGGCTACTGGGGCTTCTGGCAGCAACCAGCTTGCCTCTAGGACTTTTCTGCGTAGGCGCCGCCCTGAAACTTCAACAGATCGCTGGCGAATGGCGAGCCATTGGCACCATGACACTGTTCCGCCTGCTGGCATGCCCTCTCCTGGCAGGGTTGATCGCTTACCTTCTAGGCCTGCCACCTCATGAGAGGCTTCTGCTCGTTCTGTTTTTCTCGCTGCCTACCGCACCGACCGCTTATGCACTGACCCGCCAGCTAGGCGGGGACAGTGCACTCATGGCAGGTGTCATCACATTGCAGACACTTGTGGCTGCGTTCACATTACCACTGGTGATTTCGCTGCTGGGGGGCAGCCTCCCGCAAGGTTCATGAAAGCTTGCCCGGTTAGGATCAATTATCCAAAGGGTTAATGGCCCACTTATGGCAATGCCATGACGTGCACCTGCGGTACTAACAAAAACAAAGGATTAACTCCATGATTCGCTTGTCCCCAGCAGTGGCCCCCGCCGCTCCATGCCTCTCCATACGCTACTCGTGAGCCCTGAATCACGCTTCGGTCGTTTCTTTACCTTTCACGCGTAACCGTTGGAGTTTCCCATGCTGACATTCCTTGGCTTCGCCATGGTCGTGACCTTCATGTTTCTGATCATGACCAAGCGGCTCACCCCTCTCATTGCGCTTACTATGGTCCCGATTCTCTTTGCCGTACTGGCATGGGCGTTGGGTAATCACTTTGCCAGCCTTGGGCATATCCAGCTCAATTCGCTCGGCCCCATGATGCTGGATGGATTGCGCACACTGGCGCCTACTGGCGTGATGCTGCTGTTCGCCATCCTCTACTTCGCTATCATGATTGATACCGGCCTGTTCGATCCGGCAGTTCGCTGGATTCTGAAACTGGTAAAGGGCGACCCGCTCAAGGTTGCCATCGGTACGGTCTTCCTGACCCTGGTGGTATCGCTCGACGGTGACGGTTCGACGACTTACATGATCTGCGTGGCAGCCATGTTCCCGCTGTACAAGCGTCTGGGAATGAATCCGCTGATCATGACGTGCCTGATGCTGCTGTCCAGTGGCGTCATGAACCTTACGCCTTGGGGTGGCCCGACGGCACGCGCAGCCAGTGCGCTGCACGTAGACCCAGCGGATGTTTTTGTCCCGATGATCCCTGCCATGCTGGCTAGTATTGTCTGGCTGTTTGTCCTGGCCTATCTCTATGGACGCCGTGAACGGGCACGCCTGGGCATTCTGGAAATCCATGAAAGCGAAGGTGCCAAGGTTACCGTTTCTCAGTGCGAAGAAGCCCGCCGTCCTCATCTGCGCTGGTTCAACGGTCTTCTGACCCTGGCCCTAATGGCAGCGCTAGTCAAAGGCATTCTGCCCATGCCAGTGCTATTCATGATTGCCTTCGGCATCGCCATGACTATCAACTACCGCAATATCGATCTGCAAAAACAGCGTGTTGCCGCTCATGCGGAAAATGTTCTTGCGGTAGTTTCACTGATTTTCGCCGCCGGGATCTTCACAGGCATCCTGTCAGGCACCGGCATGGTGGACGCTATGTCCAAAAGCCTTTTGGCCGTTATTCCGGAAGCGCTTGGCCCGTATATGGCCGTCATCACTGCGCTGGTAAGCATGCCGTTTACCTTTTTCATCTCCAACGATGCGTTCTACTTTGGCGTACTGCCCGTATTGGCCGAAGCAGCTGGTCACTACGGTATCGCTCCAGTGGAAATTGCTCGTGCGTCCATCGTAGGCCAACCGGTGCATCTCCTGAGCCCATTGGTACCTTCGACCTACCTGCTGGTGGGTTTGGCTAAAGTAGAGTTTGGCGATCATCAACGCTTTACTCTCAAGTGGGCAGTCGTGACATGTCTGGCTATGCTGGTAACAGCTTTGTTACTAGGTGTGTTTCCGCTGTTCAGTGGTACCTGAACTAACGAAATTTTCACATTTACCTGATTAGTTTTGTCGGTTTGTTTTCGGTACTCGTCGTACCGACGTTAATGAAGAGGAATTGGAATGGAGTGGCTGACAAGCCCGGAAATCTGGGTGGCTTTCTTTACCCTGACGGCCCTGGAAATCGTATTGGGTATCGACAACATCATCATGATCTCGATCCTGGTGAGCCGTATGCCCAAGGCGATGCAACCACGCACACGTTTCTTCGGCCTGGCACTGGCCATGGTGACACGGATCCTGCTGTTGCTCTCGATCACTTGGGTGATGCGCCTGACGGCCGATCTGTTCCATGTGTTTGGCCAAGGCATCTCCGGGCGCGACCTCATTCTGTTCTTTGGTGGCCTGTTCCTCCTGTACAAGAGCAGTACCGAGATCTATCACGGCCTGGAAGGTGAAGAGGAAGAAAGCGACGAGCCCAAGGGCAAGGGCGGCAGCTTTATCTCTACCATCGTCCAGATCGCGATCATCGACATCGTGTTCTCGCTGGACTCGGTCATTACGGCAGTGGGTATGGTGCAACATGTACCGGTGATGGTTGCAGCGATCATTGTTGCAGTACTGGTAATGATGCTGGCAGCAGGTGGTATCAGCAGCTTCATCGACAAGCACCCTAGCCTGAAGATGCTCGCACTGTCCTTCCTGATCGTAGTGGGTACCGTGCTGATCGCCGAGAGTTTTGAGATTCACGTACCCAAGGGCTATGTCTACTTCGCCATGGCGTTCTCGCTGGCAGTGGAAGCCATCAATATCCGCATGCGTACCGCAGCCGCCCGCAAGAAGGCCCAGCAAGGGCATCCTGTGAAATTGCGTAAGAATACGCCGTAAGCCCTACGGCAGTGAAAGCCCCGGTTTACCGGGGCTTTTTTATGGCTTCCTTTCACCAGGCATAAAAAAAGCCCACCCGCCTTTCAGCGAGTGGGCTTTTCAGTCGCGCGGTCGGGTTATTACACCTTGCTGCGCTCGTAACGCTTACGATCGTTTTCGTTGAGCAGCTTCTTGCGCAGACGAATCGACTTAGGGGTTACTTCAACCAACTCATCTTCAGCGATGAATTCCAGGGCCTGCTCAAGGGTGAACTTGATTGGCGGAACCAGGGCGATAACCTCGTCCTTGCCGGAAGCACGCATGTTATCGAGCTTCTTGCCCTTGGTGGGGTTCAGCACGAGGTCATTGTCACGGCTGTTGATACCGCACAGCTGGCCTTCATAGATTTCATCGCCAGGCGCGAGGAACAGCTTGCCGCGGCTCTGCAGAGTTTCCAGCGAGTACGTCAGTGCAGTACCGGTAGCCATGGACACCAGCACACCGTTCTGACGGTTAGTCACTTCGCCAGCCTTGATCGGACCATAGTGGCTGAAGGTCGAGGTAAGGATGCCAGTACCCGAGGTCAGAGTCAGGAAGTTGTTACGGAAGCCGATCAGACCACGTGCCGGAATGGTGTACTCCAGACGAACACGGCCTTTTCCGTCAGGGATCATGTTGCTCAGATCGCCCTTACGCAGACCCATTTGCTCCATAACGGGGCCCTGATGCTGCTCTTCGATGTCGATGGTGACGTTCTCGTACGGCTCCTGCTTTTCGCCGTTTTCGTTCTCGATGATCACCACCTCTGGACGACCTACCGCCAGTTCGAAGCCTTCACGGCGCATGTTCTCGATCAATACGGACAGGTGCAGCTCACCACGGCCAGAGACCTTGAACTTCTCAGGAGATTCGCCCTGCTCAACACGCAGTGCCACGTTGTGCAGCAGCTCCTTATCCAGACGGTCTTTAATGTTACGGCTGGTCACGAACTTGCCTTCCTTGCCAGCGAACGGCGAGTCATTGACCTGGAAGGTCATCGAAACGGTCGGCTGGTCAACGGTCAGCGGAGGCAGCGCCTCGACGGTCTGCTGGTCGCACAGGGTATCGGAAATGAACAGCTCGTCCATGCCGCTGACGCAAACGATGTCACCGGCCTGCGCCTCAGGAACCTCGACACGCTGCAGACCGTGGTGACCCATGATCTTCAGAATGCGGCCGTTACGCTTCTTGCCATCGGCACCGATAGCGGTTACCGGAGTGTTGGCCTTGATGGTACCGCGTGCGATACGGCCAATGCCGATCACGCCAAGGAAGCTGCTGTAGTCCAGCTGGGAGATCTGCATCTGGAACGGGCCGTTCACGTCGACCTGAGGGGCCGGTACGTGGTCAATGATGGCCTGGAACACAGCATCCATGTTGTCGTCCATCTTCTCGTAGTCCATGCCGGCAATGCCGTTCAGGGCGCTGGCGTAGACGATCGGGAAATCCAGCTGCTCATCAGTGGCGCCCAGGTTGTCGAACAGGTCGAAGATCTGGTCGATAACCCAATCTGGACGCGCGCCCGGACGGTCGATCTTGTTCACGATCACGATCGGACGCAGGCCCGCCTTGAACGCCTTCTGGGTCACGAAACGGGTCTGAGGCATGGGGCCGTCTTGCGCGTCCACAACCAGCAGTACGGAGTCAACCATCGACATTACACGCTCTACTTCACCGCCGAAGTCAGCGTGACCGGGTGTATCCACGATATTGATGTTGTAGCCGTTCCACTTGATCGCCGTGTTCTTGGCCAGGATGGTAATACCACGCTCTCTTTCCTGGTCGTTGGAGTCCATGACGCGCTCGCCTTCAGCTTCCTTGCGGTCCAGCGTACCGGACAGCTTCAGCAGCTTGTCTACCAGCGTGGTCTTGCCATGGTCAACGTGGGCGATGATGGCGATATTACGAAGATTCTCGATCACTTTTTCAGTCTCGTTATCAAGTTGAGCCGGGCCGCAGCGGCTGATCACAGCAAGCCCGACACGACATTCAGCAAAATTCATTCAAGCCCAAAGGGCATTTAATCCAGAGAAACAAAGGCGCCAATGAGATCTGCGCCTACGAGCAGCCCGACAGGCCTGCCCTCAATCCCGGTCGGGAGGGCGATGGCGAATGCTGCCGCCAAACAGCCCGGGCTGTTTAGTCCGGGCGATAAACACGTACATTCGCATGCCCCTCATTGAGCAAATGATGAGCATGCAGGCGACTCATGACACCTTTGTCACAGTAGAGAAGGTACTGGCGATTCTCGTCCAGTTCCTTGAATCGATTATTCAGTGCAAAGAATGGCATAGCCTGCACTTCGACACCGTCCACGGCCAGAGGATCATCCTCCTGACTATCTGGGTGACGAATGTCGAGCACGATCTGACCAGGCAGCGCCTGGCTGACTTCCTCAACCTTCAAGTCCTTGCCAAGCTCGTCGATCACCTTGTCGACTGTCATCATCGTAGCGCGCTCAAGGGCTGCGTCCAGGATGGCCATGTCGAATTTGGTTTCTTCGTGCTCGATACGGTAGCCCTTGGCCTTGGTCGTCGGGTTCACCGAAATCACGCCGCAGTACTCCGGCATGTGCTTGGCAAATGCCGCCGTGCCGATCTGTTCGGCCGTGTCGATGATGTCCTGCTTGTGACTGGCCAGCAGTGGACGCAGCACCAGCGTATCGGTGACACGGTCGATTACGGCCAGGTTGGGCAGGGTCTGGCTGGAAACCTGCGAGATCGCCTCGCCCGTGACCAACGCATCGATGTCCAGGCGCTCGGCCATGCGGCTAGCTGCGCGCAGCATCATGCGCTTGAGGATGACGCCCATCTGGCTGTCATCTACCTTGGTCAGGATCTCGCCGACCACCTCTTCGAACGGCACGCTGATAAACAGCACGCGCTGGGAGCGGCCGAATTTCTCCCACAGATAATGGGCAACCTCCATAACGCCCAATTCATGAGCACGCCCACCCAGATTGAAGAAGCAGAAATGACTGACCAAGCCGCGACGCATCATCTGGTAGGCGGCAACGGTTGAGTCGTAACCACCGGACATGAGCACCAGCACCTGTTCGAGGGCACCCAGTGGATACCCTCCCAGACCGTCGTGCTGCCGATCAATCACGAACAGGCGGTCATGGCGGATCTCAATGCGTGCAAGCACCTCGGGATCCTTGAGGGAAATCCCTGCACCGCCACAGCGCTGGCGCAGTCCGCCCCCGACGTAGCGCTCTACGTCCATGGAGCTGAAATCATGTTTGCCGGCCCGCTTGCAGCGCAAGGAGAATACCTTGCCGCGAATGCGCTCACCGAAATGCTGGATGCATTTGTCGAGAATATCTTCGAAGTCGCCCAGCGGGTATTCATGGACCTCCAGGAAATGACCGATCCCTGGCGTGCAGGTCAGGCGCTCGATCATCTCGCGCAGAACCTTCGGCTCGGTTTGCTGTGTTTCGACTTCCAGATTATCCCACTCACCCTCCACCGTCAGGTTCGGGTCCAGATCTCTCAAGACCACCCGGATATTCTTCGCCAGCTGGCGAATGAAACGCTTGCGCACCGGACGACTTTTGATAGTGATTTCCGGAAAGACTTTGACGATGAGCTTCATGAAATTTTAAAGAAGAGCGGAAACGACGAGAAAAGGTCGACAAGTATAGCTCAAACTGAAAGTTCTGACTTCCATTGGTCTAAATACATAAAAGCACCAATTTGGTGCTATAAAAAATATAAAGCACGCTTTTGGTGCTCGGTGGTCTATTCCAGAGGCACCATTTACGGCCAAGGCCTAGTGTTAGTGCGGCCCTGTCCATTACAGGGCACTGGCACGCTACTTGCTCCCTTGTGAGGCAGTAGCCCTTAGGCGAGGATAGGGCTCTTCTGAAAGCGCAACCGTTTTCAGAAGTGCCCTTGCTACGGGTACACCTGATCCTGGGAGTTACGCCAACCGCTCCCAGCCTCAATCCCTCTGGAGGAAAACATGTCGAAGGCGGTTCAACTGATCAAAGAAAACGACGTGAAGTGGATAGACCTGCGCTTCACGGACACCAAGGGAAAGCAGCAGCACGTTACTATGCCCGCTCGCGACGCCCTCGATGAAGACTTCTTCGAACACGGCAAAATGTTCGACGGCTCCTCCATTGCTGGCTGGAAAGGTATCGAAGCTTCCGACATGATCCTGATGCCGGACGACAGCACCGCCGTGCTGGATCCGTTCACTGAAGAGCCGACCGTGATCCTGGTCTGCGACATCATCGAACCGTCCACCATGCAGCCTTATGAGCGTGATCCCCGTGCGATTGCCAAGGCCGCTGAAGAGTATCTGAAATCCACCGGTATCGGTGACACTGTATTCGTAGGTCCAGAGCCCGAGTTCTTCATCTTCGACGAAGTGAAGTTCAAGTCCGACATCTCCGGCTCCATGTTCAAGATCTTCTCCGAACAGGCCTCCTGGAACACTGACGCTGACTTCGAAAGCGGCAACAAGGGCCACCGTCCGGGCGTCAAGGGCGGCTACTTCCCGGTTCCGCCGGTCGACCATGACCACGAAATCCGTACAGCCATGTGTAATGCGCTGGAAGAGATGGGTCTGGTTGTTGAAGTTCACCACCATGAAGTGGCGACTGCCGGCCAGAACGAGATCGGCGTGAAGTTCAACACGCTGGTAGCCAAGGCGGACGAAGTCCAGACGCTGAAGTACTGCGTACACAACGTCGCTGATGCCTACGGCAAGACCGTAACCTTCATGCCGAAGCCGCTGTATGGCGATAACGGCTCGGGCATGCACGTTCATATGTCTATCTCCAAGGAAGGCAAGAACACGTTCGCAGGCGAAGGCTATGCCGGCCTTTCCGATACTGCCCTGTACTTCATCGGCGGCATCATCAAGCATGGCAAGGCTCTGAACGGCTTTACCAACCCGTCCACCAACTCTTATAAGCGTCTGGTTCCCGGCTTTGAAGCACCGGTCATGTTGGCCTACTCGGCTCGCAACCGTTCCGCCTCGATCCGT
Source organism: Pseudomonas sp. C2.3V (assembly GCF_058536325.1). Classification (NCBI taxonomy): domain Bacteria; kingdom Pseudomonadati; phylum Pseudomonadota; class Gammaproteobacteria; order Pseudomonadales; family Pseudomonadaceae; genus Pseudomonas; species Pseudomonas sp. C2.3V. The sequence continues at coordinate 3,958,438 of NZ_JBZUBN010000001.1, forward strand.
ATCCCCTACGTTTCCAGCCCGAAAGCCCGCCGTATCGAAGCGCGCTTCCCGGACCCGGCGGCCAACCCTTACCTGTGCTTCGCTGCACTGCTGATGGCGGGTCTGGATGGTATCCAGAACAAGATTCACCCTGGCGATGCTGCCGACAAGAACCTGTACGACCTGCCGCCAGAAGAGGCCAAGCAGATCCCGCAGGTATGTGGCAGCCTGAAGGAAGCACTGGAGTCCCTGGACGCTGACCGCGCGTTCCTGACCAAGGGTGGCGTCTTCACTGATGAGTTCATCGATACCTATATCGAGCTCAAGAGCGAAGAAGAGATCAAGGTTCGCACCTTCGTTCACCCGCTGGAATACGACCTGTACTACAGCGTCTAAGCCACCGGCTGTACAGCAGAGGCCTCCTTCGGGAGGCCTTTTGCTTATGGGCGCTTGTCATAAGGGCCTGTCAGTGCAACGCTTATGACTTACCTCTTTCTCTATGTGACGCCAGTGTCACCCTAGGAACAGATATGCGCCTGCTGTTCGCCAGCCTAGTGTTTGCCATGACCTTGCCTGTTCACGCCGAAATCTATCGCTCGGTAGGCCCGAACGGCCAAACAGTCTTCAGCGACCAGCCGCCAGCGAACGCGCCTGCCGAACGGGTCGAACTGCAGCGCCCCAACACCGTGAAAGCCGAGACGCCGGCGTCGACCGCGCCCTCTCCGTCCCCGCCCGACACGGGCGCAGCCACGAGTCAGCCCTATCAAACCCTGCGCCTGGATGCGCCTGACGATGAAGCGCTACGAGCGAACAATGGCACTTTTTCCATTAGCGCGACCATAACGCCTGCCCTATCGCCCGGCCATGAACTTCGCCTGCTGGTGGATGGGCAACCTTATGGTGAGCCGACCCGAGCACCTTTTTTTCATCTGACTAACATAGACCGTGGCACACACAGCCTGGCCATAGAGGTGGTCGAAGGTACACGTGTCGTACAACAGAGCGAGCCCGTTGAGATCACGGTGCAACGCATCAGCCTCAACAGTCCGAGTCGTTGATCCTTACCGATGCGCTTCATTTATCTGCTTGTACTACTCTTCCTGACGCAGCCGACCTTTGCAGCCGTGTACACCTACACCGATGCCGAAGGTAACCGCATCTTCACAGATAGCCCTCCAAAGGGCATCAAGGCCAACCCTGTTACGATTCAGCCTTCCAACAGCATGCCGTCGCCTGCTGCACCACGTACGATCAAGCTGTCACCCTCTAATCCGGATATTCGTAAACCGGTGCAGCCATCCGCCCCACCGCCACCGGCTCAGATCGCGTCCTACCAGATGCTGCGCATTCTTGTACCGGAGCCGGACGCTACGATTCGGAGCAATGCCGGTGAGCTGATCGTAACAGCCACCAGCGATCCAGAACTGATGCCTACTCATTTCTACCGGCTGATTCTGGATGGCCAACCCGCAGGAGCCCCTGGGCGCAGTCCGGTATTTCCACTTGAAAACCTGGATCGGGGCACGCATCAGATCGCGGTGGAGATCGTTACGGAAGGCGGCGTCGTGGTCGAGCGTACGCCTAGCCAACCTTTCCATATGAAGCGCATGTCGCTGTCTCAGCGGCGTCTGGCCAACCCCTGCAAGGACGGTGAGTGGGGTATTCGTCCCGAATGTCCGCTTTCTGAAAAACCCGAAGAAGAATAAAGCGCCAGCCCCTTATGCACCATATCAGTGCAATACTGTAGGTCGCACCAAAACGAGACATCCTGATTAGCTAGAAAACAGCTTAAGGCTACGTGCAGTGCACAGGTTATGGGCTTGCCCTAACACAGGGCAGCCTATTTACGTAGCTTGGTTTGTTTCTTGCATTTTCATGGGTCGTCACATCAAAGCTGATTCGCCATGCCTACGGAAATGATGCATCGTCTGCTGCTGGATAACCTTACGACGGCAGTCATTCTGCTCAACGCCGAGCTGCGCCTTGAGTACATGAATCCGGCAGCTGAAATGCTGTTGGCCGTCAGCGGTCAGCGTAGCCACGGTCAATTCATCAGTGAATTGTTCACCGAGTCGCCGGAAGCGCTCCAAGCCCTTCGTCAGGCAGTGGAGCACTCGCACCCGTTTACCAAGCGTGAAGCACTGCTGGTGTCCACTACAGGCAACAACCTGACGGTGGATTATGCTGTTACGCCTGTGCTCAGCCCTTCTACGACCTACCTGTTGCTGGAGGTGCATCCCAGGGATCGTCTCCTGCGAATTACCAAAGAGGAAGCCCAGCTTTCCAAACAGGAAACGACCAAACTGCTGGTTCGCGGGCTTGCCCATGAGATCAAGAATCCCCTTGGAGGTATCCGTGGCGCTGCGCAACTCCTCTCTCGAGAGTTACCGGACGAGTCCCTGAAGGATTACACGAACGTCATCATTGAGGAGTCTGACCGCCTGCGCAACCTAGTGGATCGCATGCTCGGCTCCAACAAGCTGCCCAAACTGGCACGTACCAATATTCATGAGGTGCTAGAGCGTGTTTGCAGTCTGGTGGATGCCGAAAGCCAGGGTGGTATCTCTCTGGTACGCGATTACGATCCGAGCATTCCGGACCTCCTTATCGACAAGGAGCAGTTGATCCAGGCAGTCCTCAATATTGTGCGAAACGCCATGCAGGCCATTTCCGAACACAATGAGCTGCGCCTGGGACGTATCACGCTGCGGACGCGTGCGCTCCGCCAGTTCACTATTGCCCATATTCGCCATCGGTTGGTGTGCAAGGTCGAAATCATCGATAACGGCCCGGGTATTCCTGCCGACATGCAGGAAACCATCTTCTATCCGATGGTCAGCGGTCGCCCAGACGGGACCGGTCTGGGCTTGGCCATCACGCAAAACATCATTTCTCAGCACCAAGGCCTTATCGAGTGCCTGAGTCAACCTGGACACACTGCCTTCAGTATTTTCCTGCCGTTGGATAAGGAGCCTTTATGAGCCGTTCGGAGACCGTCTGGATCGTCGACGACGACCGTTCCATTCGCTGGGTACTAGAAAAGGCCCTTCAGCAGGAAGGCATGACGACCGTTGCCTTTGAGAATGCGGACAGCGTCATGAATCGGCTCGGCCGCCAGCAGCCGGATGTCATCATTTCCGATATTCGCATGCCTGGCGCCAGTGGCCTGGACTTGTTGTCACGCATTCGGGAGGTTCACCCTCGTCTGCCTGTGATCATCATGACGGCACATTCGGATCTCGACAGCGCTGTCGCCTCCTATCAAGGGGGCGCGTTTGAATACCTGCCCAAGCCGTTCGACGTCGATGAGGCCGTCGCGTTGGTCAAGCGCGCCGGCCAGCATGCCCAGGAACAGCAGGGATTCGAGGAGCCCGCTCACCTGACGCGAACACCGGAAATCATTGGTGAAGCGCCGGCAATGCAGGAGGTGTTTCGCGCCATCGGCCGGCTCTCCCATTCCAACATTACGGTTCTGATCAATGGCGAGTCGGGCACAGGTAAAGAGCTGGTTGCCCATGCCCTGCACCGCCACAGCCCGCGTGCGGCTGCGCCTTTCATTGCGCTGAACATGGCCGCCATTCCCAAGGACTTGATGGAGTCCGAGCTGTTCGGCCACGAAAAAGGGGCCTTCACAGGCGCGGCCAACCAGCGTCGAGGCCGTTTCGAGCAGGCCGATGGTGGAACCTTGTTTCTTGATGAGATCGGAGACATGCCAGCCGATACCCAGACGCGCCTGCTGCGGGTCTTGGCTGATGGTGAGTTCTATCGCGTAGGGGGCCATACCCCAGTCAAGGTGGATGTCCGCATCATTGCCGCAACCCACCAGAACCTGGAGGGTCTGGTCCGGGATGGCAAGTTTCGCGAGGACCTGTTTCATCGCCTCAACGTGATTCGTATCCACATTCCTCGTCTGGCTGATCGCCGGGAGGATATTCCGGCGCTGGCCCGGCATTTCCTGGCACGAGCAGCGCAGGAGCTGGCGGTAGAACCCAAGACGCTAAGACCGGAAACCGAGGAGTACATGAAGGGCCTGTCCTGGCAAGGTAACGTCCGGCAACTGGAAAATACCTGTCGCTGGATCACGGTGATGGCGTCCAGCCGGGAGGTACTGATCGATGACCTGCCGCCGGAACTCCTCAGTCAGCCGCAGGATGCACAACCCGCCGCCAACTGGGAACAAGCCTTGCGTCATTGGGCGGATCAGGCACTGACCCGTGGACAGTCAAGCCTTCTGGACAGCGCCGTGCCTGCTTTTGAGCGAATCATGATCGAGACCGCGCTCAAGCATACCGCTGGCCGCCGTCGTGATGCCGCGGTTCTCCTGGGCTGGGGACGCAACACGCTGACCCGGAAGATCAAAGAGCTGGGCATGAAAGTCGATGGCCCCGATGAAGAGGGTGAAGACTAAGCCCTATAGGCTAAAAGGCGCCTTAAACAGCGCTTTTTTATGCCTGAACTTTTTGTTCAGAAAATCATGAAAAGTTGGCACGCCGCCTGCTATGTACTTGGTAACCAACCTTTTGGGGACCTCGGTACAGGCAGGCTGGGGAATCCCCTTTTTATTTCAAGACCACCTTCGGGTGGTCTTTTTTTGTTCTGAGATAAAAGGCTACTTCTCAGGCCTTTAAAATCAATAGGTTACAGATACAAAGCTGAAACCCTTCAATTGCACTGGCTTTACAAGAAACACAGCATCATAAAAGAAGAATAATGTTTAGCATTCAAGGCTTGCACCAAAAATGTGCAGCACTTGAAACTTGCCTCAATTGTGCGCACGTTTACTGGCCAGCTGAGATCAGTGGAACGTCAATGACCAGTTCCCAGTGGTCGTCTTCCTTTTTGTCCAAGTGGTCCTGAGTAGCCAGGGCTCCTCCTAGTCCAACTACAAGCACGTTGACGTCCTTGCCCTGCTGAGTGACTGACCAGGAAAAACTGCGTGACTCTTTTGTTTTTACCTGAGCACTTTGATTGCCGCCTACCAAACTTATGTTGGGCAAACGCAGATTCAACGCACCGTCTGGGCGATAGCGCTCATACTGAAGGGCCTTGTTCAGGGACAGCACCAGACGATACATAGGCCTCCCAGAGCCTTCGTCAACGTATTCTGCAGCCTGAGCCACGCGTACCTGAGGAACGATCGGCCGTCGGGGCCCTACATCGCCATGATAGATCCGGCCGACCATCAGCCCGAACAGCAGCCCGCCCAGTGACATGGCGCCCAACCACACCAGGAGGCGGCGATTGCGAGTCTGTAGCTCACGGCGTAGCTCTTCAGGATCATCCACCCGTTGGAGTTCTCTTTCACGAGCAGCCTTGGCTTCGCGTACCTCGAGAAACAGACGGCGTACAGCATGAAACAGACGACTCAACATGCCACCGTTCCGCAACCAGCCCATATCCACCGTACGAAGCAGCAGCCATTGTCGCCGGGTGGCGTTACCATACCGCTCTTTATTCCTGTGTTAGCTACCATGTTTGACGTCATTCTGTTCGAGCCGGAAATTCCGCCCAATACGGGCAATATTATTCGCTTGTGTGCCGTTACCGGCTGCCGCCTGCATCTGATCGAGCCACTTGGCTTTGCGCTTGACGACAAAAAGCTGCGTCGCGCCGGGTTGGACTACCATGAGTGGTCGACCGTGCGGTGTCACGCATCGCTGTCAGCTTGTATAGCAGATTTACAACCCCGTCGGCTGATGGCCTTTTCTACCAAGGCTACACAGTCCTATGCCGATGTCCGCTATGAAGTAGGCGATGCCCTGCTGTTTGGTCCCGAGAGCCGCGGGCTGCCAGCCGAGGTGCGTGATGCCCTTCCCCACGAGCACCTGCTACGCCTGCCCATGCTACCGGATCGTCGCAGCCTCAATCTCTCCAACGCGGTAGCCATTACCGTTTACGAAGGCTGGCGCCAGCTGGGCTTTTTCATGCCGGAATAAATCACTGCGGCATAAAAAAACGCCCCGAAGGGCGTTTTTTCTACAGCGTAGATCAGGCCTGACCTGCAGTCTGCATGCGCGACAGCTCTTGAGCGTACAGCGCATCGAAGTTCACCGGCGACAGCATCAGCGCCGGGAAGGAACCACGCACGACCATGCTGTCCAGTGTTTCACGTGCATAAGGGAACAGGATGTTCGGGCAGAAGGCGCCCAGCGCATGACTCATGGAAGAGGCATCCAGACCCTTGATCAGGAAGATACCGGCCTGTTGTACTTCAGCAACAAAAGCGGTGTCTTCACCGTTCTTCACCGTTACGGTCAGCGTGAGGACGACTTCGTAGAAATCTTCGTTCAGCGCCTTCTGGCGGGTGGATAGATCCAGGTTAACGTTTGGCTGCCAGTCCTGACGGAAGATGTCCGGGCTCTTGGGCGCCTCGAAAGACAGGTCGCGAATATAGATACGTTGCAGGGAGAACTGAGCGCCTTCTTCAGTCTGCTGCGCTCCGTTTAGGTTATCAGTCATGACAGAACCTTATTGTTTATCGGTTAATTCAGGCAGAGAGGAGCGGGTCGAGACGGCCTGAGCGCTCGAGCGCATACAGATCGTCGCAGCCACCCACATGGGTTTCGCCAATCCAGATCTGCGGAACACTGGTCCGGCCGGCCTTGCGTGTCATTTCACTGCGCACTGCAGGCTGGCCATCGACGGCAATTTCTTGGTACTTCACACCTTTACTGTCGAGCAGGTGCTTGGCTCGATGGCAGTAAGGACACCAGGCACTGGTGTAGATGATGACTTCAGGCATGAGAGTACCTCCTGTCCGACAATTAGTTTTTCACGAGCGGCAGGTTTTCCCCACGCCAGGTAGAGAGACCTCCCGTCAGCCGGGCCGTAGTGAATCCGGCCTGTTGTAGCGGCGTACAGGCAGCGCCGGCCTGCTGACCATTGCTGTCGACAACGATAAGGGTCTTATCCTTGTGCTTCTCCAGTTGGGACAGGCTGCTGGCCAGTTTGTCCTGAGGAATGTTCACTGCCCCGACGATATGACCGGTAGCGAACTCCTTCTTCGGACGAATGTCCAGCACAATGCCCTGCTCTGTATTGAGAAGCTTGGTCAGCTCCGCCGTTGACAGGCTGCGCCCGCTACGACGTGTCTCGTGTATCAGCAGAAGGATCAAGAGCACCAACAAGGCGCCAACAAGCAAGTAATGGTGAGTGGCGAACTCGATCAGCCGGGAAACGAATTGCATGGCACGAAGTATCCGGAGTCAAAAAATGCTGGCCAGTATACACACGCGACCTCATGCACCATACCCTGCATGCGTGGCGTCGCTAGGCGTTTGGCAGTTACACTTCAGATAACCGTTGCCTTTCGAAACAGCGCTAACAAGAGTCCGAAATCATGGCATTCACACCCAAACCTCTGGTCCTGATCATCCTCGACGGCTTTGGCCACAGCGAGGAAACCAAGCACAATGCCATTTACGCGGCAAAAAAGCCGGTCTGGGATCGCCTGCTGGCGACACAGCCCCATGGTCTGATCTCCGGCTCCGGCATGGATGTGGGCCTGCCTGACGGCCAGATGGGCAACTCCGAGGTAGGTCACATGAACCTGGGAGCCGGCCGTGTGGTGTATCAGGATTTCACCCGTATCACCAAGGCCATCCGCGATGGCGAGTTCTTCGAGAATCCGGTCATTGGCGAAGCCGTCGACAAGGCAGTCGGCGCAGGCAAGGCCGTCCATATCCTGGGCCTGATGTCCGACGGCGGCGTCCATAGCCACCAGGACCATCTGGTTGCCATGGCAGAGCTGGCAGCCAAGCGTGGCGCCGAGAAGATCTACCTGCACGCCTTCCTCGACGGTCGCGATACACCGCCCAGAAGCGCCCAGAGCTCGATCGACCTGCTCGACGCCACCTTTGCCCGCCTGGGCAAAGGCCGTATCGTGTCGCTGATTGGCCGCTATTTCTCCATGGACCGCGACAATCGCTGGGACCGCGTATCCGCTGCGTACAACCTCATTACGGACGGCACCGCGGAATACCATGCGGCAACGGCCATCGAAGGCCTCAACGCAGCGTACGAGCGCGGCGAGAGCGATGAATTCGTCAAGGCAACAACCGTCGGGACTCCCGTCAAAGTGGAAGACGGTGACGCCGTGGTATTCATGAACTTCCGCGCTGACCGCGCCCGTGAACTGTCCCGTGCGTTTGTCGAGCCGGACTTCAAGGAATTCCCCCGTACCCGGACGCTAAACCTGGCAGGCTATGTCATGCTGACCCAATATGCTGCCAGCATTCCTGCACCCAGTGCCTTTGCCCCGGAAAGCCTGAACAATGTCCTGGGTGAATACCTGGCCAAGAACGGCAAGACTCAGCTGCGGATTGCCGAAACCGAGAAATATGCGCACGTCACGTTCTTTTTCTCGGGCGGTCGGGAAGAACCCTTCGAGGGCGAGGAACGTATCCTGATCCCCTCCCCCAAGGTTGCCACCTATGACATGCAGCCTGAAATGAGCGCCCCGGAAGTTACCGACAAGATTGTCGATGCGATTGAAAACCAGCGCTACGACGTCATCATCGCCAACTATGCCAATGGCGACATGGTGGGCCATACCGGTGTATTCGAGGCGGCAGTCAAAGCAGTGGAATGCCTGGACGCCTGCATGGGACGCATTGTGGAAGCGCTGGACAAGGTCGGCGGCGAGGCCATCATTACGGCAGACCACGGCAATGTCGAGCAGATGGAAGATGAGTCCACGGGTCAGGCGCATACTGCGCATACCACCGAGCCGGTTCCGTTCGTCTATGTAGGCAAGCGCTCCGTTCACATTCGTGAAGGCGGTGTACTGGCCGATGTAGCGCCCACTTTGCTAACGCTTATGGGTATGGAGCAACCCAAGGAGATGACCGGTCGTACGATCATTACCATGAATTAAATATCACAGCCTGCTCATTTGCCCGATTGGGAGTATCGTTGCGTCCCTGAGGACTCAGCGGTACTTCTGATCATCAACCAATAAAAGAGCACCTAGTCATCTACGGCTCGTCTCGCCGTTTTTTTTGCTAGCCGCCCCGTGCATACTAGGGCGCTTCCTCATGGGATATTTGTTACTCGATGCTTCGCGCCCTTACCCTCGTTCTTCTTGCATGTCTGCTTACTCCGGCCGTGGCCGATCAGCGCGAGGATACCCAGCGCCAGCTGGAAGCCACCAAGCGTGACATCGCCGAACTGCAGAAGCTCTTGCAAGGCATCCAGACCGAAAAGTCCGGCGTGCAAAAGCAGCTCAAATCGACCGAAACGGAGATGGGCGACCTGGAAAAGCAGGTCAAGGATCTCCAGGATCAGTTGGATCAAGGTCAGGAGAAGCTGAAGAAGCTGGATGACCAGAAAAAAAAACTCGATCAGTCACGCCTTGAGCAACAAAAACTGATCGCTATTCAGATTCGTGCCGCTTATCAAAGCGGCCGTCAGGAATACCTGAAGTTGCTCCTCAATCAGGAACAACCGGAAAAGGTCAGTCGCACCCTGACCTACTATAACTATGTCAATCAGGCCCGCCTCGACCAACTCGCGACATTCAACGACACCCTGAAACAGCTAGCCGGGGTAGAGAGTGACATTCGTAACGAGCAATCGCAGCTGACCGCTCAGCAAGCCGCTCTGCAGGAGCGGCAGGACAAACTGGCCGAAGTCCGCAAGGCACGCCAGGAGACCCTGGCCAAGCTGAACAGCGACTACTCCGACCGCAACCGTGCGCTGAAATCGCGCGAGCAGGATCAGGCAGAACTCGGCAAGGTCCTGAAAACCATTGAAGAGACACTGGCCCGCCAGGCTCGTGAGGCTGAGCAGGCTCGCCAGCGTGCACTGGCACAGGCGCGGGAAGCGGAAGAGCGTAGTCGCGCAAGCAGCAAAACGACACGGCCAACGAACACACCGGGCCTTGCGGTGTCTAGTTCTGCACCAGGCTTTGGCGGTCCGTTTGCCAGCGCACAAGGCAAGCTGCCTTGGCCTGTGAACGGTCGCCTGCTGGCACGCTTTGGCAGTCCGCGTGGCGATGACCCGCGCGCCAAATGGGATGGTGTACTGATTTCAGCCAGCGCAGGCACCCAGGTACACGCTATTCATGCGGGCCGGGTAGTGTTTGCCGACTGGTTACGAGGGGCCGGACAGCTGGTGATCATTGATCACGGCAACGGCTATCTCAGTTTATACGGGCATAATCAAAGCTTGTTAAAGAGTGCAGGTGATCAGGTCAAGGCGGGCGATGCGATTGCAACCGTCGGGACCAGCGGAGGCCAGGACACCCCTGCCCTCTATTTCGCCATACGTCAGAAGGGTCGTCCGTCGGATCCGCTTACCTGGTGCCGTGCCCAGGGTTAGTGCCGGACACATTAGGAGCTACGCATGCCGCATTGCTTTCGTCTCACCGCCTTGGCTTTCTCGCTGATAGGGCTGAGTGGCGTTTCAACCGCCTGGGCCCAGCAACAGACGCCAGGAGAAGTGCCCGCCGCGGTGACCCCGGTCGAAGGGGCAGCAGCGCCCATCAACAACGCGCCGCTTCCACTCGAAGAGCTGCGTACGTTCGCTGAGGTGATGGACCGCATCAAGGCAGCCTATGTTGAGCCGGTGGACGACAAGACTCTGCTCGAAAACGCCATCAAGGGCATGCTGAGCAACCTGGACCCGCATTCGGCATACCTTGAACCCAAGGATTTTGCTGAGCTTCAGGAAACCACCAGCGGCGAATTTGGTGGTCTGGGGATCGAAGTGGGTCAGGAGGACGGTTTCGTAAAAGTGGTCTCCCCTATTGATGACACGCCGGCTGCCAAGGCCGGTATCCAGCCGGGAGACCTGATCGTCAAGATCGATGGCCAGCCCACCAAGGGTCAGTCCATCAGCCAGTCCGTAGACAAGATGCGCGGCAAGATCGGCAGTCCGATTACCCTGACTATCGTACGCGGCGGTGGCCGCCCCTTCGATGTCAAACTCAACCGGGCCGTCATCAAGGTCAAGAGCGTCAAGGCGCAACTGCTGGAGCCTAACTACGGCCTGCTGCGCATTTCGCAGTTCCAGGTAAACACGGGCGATGAAGTAACAAAGGCCTTCCAGCAGCTTCGCAAAGAGAACAAGGGCAATAAGCTCAACGGCCTGGTGCTCGACCTGCGAAACAACCCCGGCGGCGTTTTGCAGGCCGCTGTCGAGGTTGCAGATGCCTTTATGACCAAGGGGCTGATCGTCTATACAAAGGGTCGCATCCAGAACTCCGAGCTGAGCTTCTCGGCCGACGCGGCTGACCCCAGCGAAGGTGTTCCGCTGGTCGTCCTCATCAATGGTGGCAGCGCGTCGGCGGCGGAAATCGTGGCGGGCGCTCTGCAGGATTCCAAGCGCGGAATCCTGATGGGTACGGATACGTTCGGTAAAGGCTCGGTGCAAACAGTTCTGCCGCTTAACAACGACCGCGCACTCAAATTGACCACAGCGCTGTACTTCACACCCAAGGGTCGATCCATTCAAGCGCAGGGCATCACCCCTGATGTGGCGGTCGCACCCGCCAAAGTCACCCCGGAAGACAATCCTGAGTTCTTCAAAGAAGCTGATCTGGCCGGTCACCTGGGTAATGCCAACGGCGGCCCGGATCGTCCTACCGGAAGCAAGGCGCCTAACCAGACGCCCCGCCCGCAAGATGATGACTTCCAGCTGTCCCAAGCCCTCAGCCTCCTGAAAGGGCTGAGCATCACGCGCAATCAGTGATCAGGCGTTGGATTGGCTCGCTCCTGCTGCTCGCTCTGGCAGCTGGAGCCGCTGCGGCTGAGCCACCACGCCTGAGCATCGTAATCGATGACCTGGGACAGAACCTCTCCCAGGATCGTCGCGTTCTTGGTCTGCCCGGGCCGGTGACCCTGGCCATCATGCCGGGCACATCCTTCGGCGCGACATTGGCTCGCGAAGCCCATAAGGCAGGCCGTACGGTCATTCTGCATCTGCCTATGGACCCTGCGGGCGGCCCCTTCGCCTGGCATCCCGAGCTTTCAGGTGAGGAGCGCCTCAAGCGTCTCGAAAACGCCCTGGCGACTGTCCCCTATGTCAGCGGCGTCAACAACCATGAAGGTAGTCGGATGACGGCTGATCGCCCGGCCATGAGTCAGCTCATGCAAACCCTGCAGGCCAAATCGCTGTTTTTCCTCGATAGCCGTACCAGTGCAGCCACGGTTGCAGCCGCCGAAGCTCAAAAGATTGGGCTGGCGAGCCTTTCCCGCGATGTGTTCCTGGACAATGTAAACCAGGCTGATGCAATCGCAGCGCAATTGCAGGAAGGCGTCAGGCTGGCACGCAAGCAAGGCACGGCCGTTCTGATTGGTCATCCTCGTCCAGCCACGCTAAGCGTTCTGGAGCGAGAGCTGCCCGCTTTGATCGCTAATGGCATCGAGATTATCGATGTCGAGCAGATGATTGCTCTACGCAGCAATAAAGCCATGGCCGGTCATGGCAAGAATGGTGTGTACCGCTGAAACAAAAACCGGAGCCCAGGCTCCGGTTTTGCTACAGGGCCCCTGAAGGGTCACAGGTAGTTATTGGTAATCTGATCGACTACGCCTTCCTTGCGCATCTCATCCAGCGTCTTCTGCAGCTTGGCAACTACATCATCCGGCGTATCCTTGTTGATCGCCAGGTATAGGTCTGCCTCATCGATGACCAACGCGGTTTGCAGATTGGACACCCCTTCCTGTTTGGCCAGATACCGAGCCACAACATCGGTCGTTGCCCAGAAGTCGATTTCGCCCCTCTCCAGCTTGCCGACGTTTTCCTGGTCGCGAAGGGACTCGGTAAACGGAATCTTCTTGTCAGCCAGGATCTGGCTGACCGCCGAGCTTTTGTAAGTACCGATCTTGTACTTGTTCGCGCCTTCCAGGTTGGTCAACTTGATATTGCTGGCGTTAGTCGACATTAACACCTTACGCGTCTTGCCCAGGGGCCCTACCCATTTGAACTGCGACTCGCGGGCAGGTGTGCGGGACGTGGAGAACAGCGCGTAATTAGGGTTTTCCAGCGCCAGGTTATAAAGCCTGTCCCAGGGGAAACGCAGAGAAAGGGAATAGTTGACTCCGGCACGCTTGAACATTTCACGGACAATATCCGTGCTGATGCCGTCAATCCCGTCATCCTTGGCGAAATTCTTTTCGTCGACAGCCATATTGAATGGCGGGAAATTCTCAGTCAGCAGGACCATCGAGTAATTGTCGGAGACCGCAGCCTTTGCTGCGCCTGCTCCCAATAACAACCCCAACATCACCACACGCAATATCGACTTGGACATCACTTCAGCTCCTTGTTTCTTATAACTGCTGTGCCACCGGCAAAGGCACAATCGAATGCTTATTTAAAGGTAATGCTCCAGGATGCGCTGGACTTCACCATCCTTGCGCATCTGCTCCAGTGCGTTTTGCAGTTTTTGCACCACATTGTCAGGTGTCTGCTTGTTCAAGGCTAAAAAGAGCTGGCTTTCGTTAAACCGCAGAACGGTCTTGAAGTCAGTAACCCCTTGTTGACGCGCCAGATAACGGCCCGCCGGATCGCCGGTGGCCCAGACGTCAATCTGCCCTGCCTGAAGTTTTTGAACGTTTTCCTGATCCCGCAGTGAGAGGTCTGGGTTTATGCCTTGCTTCACTAAACTTTCGGCGATCGCGTCACCTTTATAGGCGCCAATGCGCAAACCCTGACGCTTTACGTCATCCAGGCTGCCAATTTTTAGCGATGAGTCCGCACGGGCAAGCAGAATCCAGTCATCAGGTCCTATCGGCCCCACCCACTTAAAAGAATCTTCCCGCTCGGGGAGACGAGCCGTCACGAAAACGCCGTAGCCAGGCTGCTCCAGTGCGGTCTTGTAGATACGCTCCCAGGGAAAGCGGAGCGTCATCGAGTAAGCAACTCCGGCCCGCTTACAGGCCTCCCGGACGATATCCACGGCTATTCCGCTCAGGCTTTCCTCCTGTGCGAAGTTCTTGCCATCGACCGACATGTTGTAAGGGGGAAAATTTTCTGTCAGCAGATCAATACGATTGTTGGCACTGGCTGCCTGGGCGGCCCCAGCACTCACCATCAACACACTGACCCAAAACGCCATGACAACGTTGAACATGGACACGCCTCCTGCTTTGTTTTGGGCAATTTCTTTAACAGGAAGCGTGCCAAGTGTGACGCAAATCTCTATTTATCGGACCACAATACCCCGTTCAGCCATATAGGCCTTGGCTTGAGGCACGCTGTATTCTCCAAAATGGAAAATGCTGGCAGCCAATACCGCCGAGGCCCTGCCTTCCAGAATACCTGCAGCCAGGTGCTCAAGATTACCGACACCACCTGATGCGATAACAGGAATATTGATGGCCTCACTGATGGCACGTGTCACGCCGAGGTCGAACCCGCTCTTGGTGCCGTCCTGATCCATGCTGGTCAGCAGGATTTCACCCGCTCCCAAGTCCTCCATCTTGCGTGCCCAGGCAACGGCATCCAGCCCGGTCGGCTTACGTCCACCGTGGGTAAAGATCTCCCAGCGCGGCGTTTCGCCCGGTGCCGAGACCTTCTTGGCATCGATGGCGACAACAATGCATTGCGAGCCAAAACGGTCTGCGGCTTCTCCGACGAACTCGGGCGTAAAGACTGCTGCAGTATTGATCGAGACCTTGTCTGCACCCGCGTTGAGCAGGTTACGAATATCCTGCACGGTACGAACGCCACCGCCCACGGTCAGCGGAATGAACACCTGACTCGCCATACGTTCGACCGTATGCAGGGTGGTATCGCGGCCCTGGTGGCTGGCGGTGATATCCAGAAAGGTGATTTCATCCGCGCCCTGTTCGTTGTAACGACGGGCAATCTCTACCGGATCTCCGGCGTCACGGATATTTTCGAATTTGACGCCCTTCACCACGCGGCCATTGTCCACGTCGAGGCAGGGAATGATTCTCTTGGCAAGTGCCATACGGTATCCCTCGTCTGTCGGCTGTCTTATGCCTGATAACGATCGCACAGGGCCTGAGCCTCTGCGACGTCCAACGTGCCTTCGTAGATCGCGCGACCGGTAATGGCGCCGATGATACCGGGTGCCTTGGCATCCAGCAGGTTCTGGATATCGCTCAGGTTATGGATACCGCCCGACGCGATGACAGGAATTCGGGTAGCGTTTGCCAGCGCGGCAGTAAACGGTACGTTGCATCCCTGCATCATGCCGTCACGGGCAATATCGGTGTAAACAATCGCCGAAACGCCATCTGCCTCGAAGCGCTTGGCCAGATCGATTACCTGCACCTGACTGACTTCCGCCCAGCCATCAGTCGCCACGAAGCCGTCTTTGGCATCCAGCCCAACGATGACCTTGCCTGGAAAGGCTCGGCAGGCTTCAGCCACGAATGCTGGCTCTTTTACGGCTTTGGTGCCGATGATCACGTAGCTCACGCCAGCCTTTACATAGTGCTCGATGGTTTCCAATGAGCGGATACCGCCACCGATCTGGATAGGCAGAGAGGGATAGCGCTTGGCGATCGCGGTAACCACTTCGCCATTGACCGGCTGGCCTTCGAACGCTCCATTAAGATCAACCAGGTGCAAACGACGGCAGCCGCCTTCGACCCACTTGGCCGCCATGCTTACAGGATCGTCGGAGAAAACCGTGGAATCTTCCATACGGCCCTGGCGCAGACGCACGCAGGCGCCATCTTTCAAATCAATCGCAGGAATAATCAGCATAGATCTCTACCCAAGGCATTCGGGGCGGCCTGCATGGCACAGGTTCAGCGCCAGGAATGCGTTCGCTAATGGTGATAAAACGCCACGGGTTGGTTTTGTGCTTGCACTCAAGCCTTGCCATGGCGACTAGTACAGTCAGCCAGGCTTACCAGCGGCCATCCCAGGCAACGAAGTTCTGGTAGAGCTGCAAACCGCAGGTTGCGCTCTTTTCGGGATGGAATTGCGTGGCAAAGCGCGGACCGTCAGCCAAGGCGGCGGTAAAGTCCACGCCATAATGGCCTCGGCCGGCTACCTGGCGAGCGTTGGCGGCCTCGATGTAGTAGCTGTGCACAAAGTAGAAGCGGCTCTGGTCTGGAATACCATGCCAAAGCGGATGATCGAGGGTATGCGCCACCTCGTTCCATCCCATGTGCGGGACTTTAAGCTTTTCACCATTCTCTACCATATCGGCAGGGAAGCGGCGCACCCGACCGGGAAACAGGCCGATACAGTCAACACCGTTGTTTTCCTCGCTGGTTTCCATCAAGGCCTGCATGCCCACACAGACGCCCAGGAAAGGACGATCCTGGCTGACTTCGCGAACCAGCACATCGATGCCCAGGCGGCGAATCTCAGCCATACAGTCGCGGATAGCACCTACGCCCGGCAGGACGATGCGGTCTGCCTCCCGAATGATCTGCGGATCACCCGTGACCAGCACGCGTGCGCCGCCTGAATATTCAAGCGCCTTGGCAACCGAGTGCAGGTTGCCCATGCCATAGTCGATGACTGCTACCGTCTGCATCAGAGGCACCCCTTGGTAGACGGCATCTGTCCAGCCATGCGCTCGTCCTGGCTGACTGCCATGCGCAGCGCGCGTCCAAACGCCTTGAAGACCGTCTCGATCTGGTGGTGAGTGTTGATGCCACGCAGGTTATCCACATGCAGCGTTACCTGCGCATGGTTGACGAAGCCCTGGAAAAACTCGATGAACAGATCGACGTCGAAGCCTCCGACCGTAGCCCGGGTAAACGGTACATGCCAGTGCAGACCGGGACGCCCGGAAAAATCGATGACGACCCGGGACAGGGCTTCGTCCAGTGGCACATAGGCATGTCCGTAACGGTAGATGCCTTTCTTGTCACCAACGGCCTGGGCAAAGGCCTGACCCAGCGTGATGCCCACGTCCTCAACGGTATGGTGATCGTCGATATGCAGGTCGCCCTTGCAATGGATGTCCAGGTCGATCAACCCGTGGCGGGCGATCTGATCCAGCATGTGCTCAAGAAAGGGAACCCCGATGTCGAATCGGGCTTGCCCGGTGCCATCCAGATTGATGGATACCTTGACCTGGGTTTCCAGGGTATTGCGCTCGACGGCTGCCTTGCGTTCGGCCATTACCTGCTCCGCGAAATGAGAGGGCAAAAAAGGGTAAACAGTATAGAAGCCATAGCCAGGAAGCAGAAGCCGTGAAAGGCACCTAAACGCAAACGAGAGGAAGGATGGGACGAGTGGCGGGAAACGCGGCAGGCATTGCACCTGCCGCGAGCGGTATCGCTTAGCCGAACAGCACAGCCGTTTTGCCCAGGGTAATGAGAACACCCCATGCCAACGGAATGACGACCACAGCCCAGGCCAGAATGACCCAGGTCTTGCTGGACGGGTCAGCCGACCATTCGATTACCAGATTGTCGAAGTTGTTGTCGTTGCTCTTGGAACGCTCAACAGCCAGCTCGGCCTCGGTCATAAAGTGCTTGTCTGCCACTGGGCGTACCAGCAGGTTACAGATAAAGCCGAGGATCAGCAGGCCCGACAGGATATACAGCGTAGTGTCATAGACAGCTGCACGCGGAACCCCCAGGCCCAGCTGGTATTCACGCAGGTAGTTCACCAGCACCGGACCGAAAATACCGGCAGCGGCCCAGGCCGTCAGCAGACGACCATGGATCGCCCCCACCATCTGCGTACCGAAGAGATCCGCCAGATAAGCCGGCACGGTAGCGAAGCAGCCGCCGTACATGGACAGAATCAGGCAGAACGTGAACACGAACAGCGCTACGCTGCCCATGTGGCTGGTCCACGGAATGATCGCGTACAAGGCAAAACCCAGCGCAAAGAACACGAAAAACGTGATCTTGCGACCGATAAAGTCCGAGAACGATGCCCAGAAGAAACGACCGCCGATGTTGAACAGACTGAGCAGGCCAGTAAAGCCGGCAGCGATCGTGGCGATCTGCGCCAGCTGATCCTTGTTCAGGTCATTGAAGCGGATACCAACGCTGATCAGGCGACCACCGAATACTTCCTGCAGCATGGGCGATGCCATACCCAGGATACCGATACCAGCGGAAACGTTCAGACAGAGTACCGCCCACACCAGCCAGAACTGGGGCGTGCGCCAGGCCTTGCTGACATGCACGTGGCGACTGGTGATCATGTCATTACCGGTCTTCTTCAGCGAAGGCGACCATCCTTCCGGACGCCAGCCAGGCGGCGGTACGCGGTACGCAAGCGCGCCACCTATCATGAAGACAAAATAGACGCCGGCCAGGACCAGGAAGCACTGCCAGACACCAACATCTTCAGCCGTTGCAAAATGGCGCATCAGCATGTCGGCCAGGGGCGCACCGACCATCGCACCGCCGCCGAAGCCCATGATCGCCATGCCGGCAGCCATGCCCCGCTTGTCAGGGAACCACTTCATGAGTGTCGAAACTGGCGAAATATAGCCAAGCCCCAGCCCGATCCCCCCGATCACACCAGCCCCCAGCCAGAGCAGCCAGATGTGGTGGGTATACACGCCCATGGCCGAGATCACCAGACCGCCGCACCACAGGAATGCCGACACGACGCCTGCCTTGCGAGGACCGGCGTGCTCCAGCCAGCTACCGAAAAAGGCAGCCGAGCAGCCCAGGAACAGGAAGAACAGGGTATACATCCAGCCTAACTGGGAGATTTTCCAGTCGCAGCCCGTGGCGAAAAGCTGATCGAAAAAGCCCATGGTGGGCGCGCAGGCAATGGGTGCATCAATGCCAACGGCACGAGACAGCGGCAACCAGAATACGGAGAAACCGTAGGCCATGCCGATACACATATGAATGGCCAGTGCTGCTGGCGGTACCAGCCAGCGGTTGAAGCCATGGGTGGCAACGATCCGTTCCTTGGATAGGAAAGCGGGACGAGCGGAAGTGCCGCTCTGTGTGAGCGTAATGCTCATGAGAAATCCCCTATATGAAGTGTTGACGACTCGCTGAAGTGTTCGCAGAAAAGACCGGGCATTCCCCAACGCACCGTTTTTTTCAAAAACGCGAACGAATTCTCCTTTAGTCGGGGCGCGACAATAGAGCGCATGGCGTGTAAATACCAGAGCACAGCACTCAATTTTTCGTGCCTACACGCCAAACGGCATTTACAGCGCGACAGAGAGTCTGAGGCCGATATCGCGCTTCTGACGTTCATCCAGCCAAAACGACCACTTGGCAGCGTTATACTCGGCCATTACTTAAGTTTTAGATAAGGACCCGTCAATGAAAGCGTTCGGAAAAGTGCTCGGCCTTGTCTTTCTTGGGCTGCTGCTGATCATCGTGGCGCTGGGCTTTGCCTTGACCCACTTGTTCGACCCCAACGATTACAAAGACGAAATCCGCCAACTTGCCCGGGACAAGGCCAACATCGAGCTGACCCTTAACGGCGATATAGGCTGGAGCCTCTTTCCATGGCTTGGCCTGCAACTTCATGATGCGACCATCGCCAGTGCCACCACACCACAAAAGCCGCTTGCCAACGTACAGCGGTTGGGCTTCTCGGTGCGCGTATTGCCGCTGCTTCGCCATGATGTCGAGATGAGTGATATTCGCGTGGACGGCCTCAACCTGACGCTGGCACGCGACGAACAAGGCCAGGCCAACTGGGAAAACATTGGCCGCCCCGCACCCGATAAAACCCCCGGTACGCCAAACGACCAACCGGCGGAGCAGCCAGCTGGCCAGGATGACACGCCACGCCGTCCACTCAAGCTGGATATCGATAGCCTGACGGTCAAGGACTCACGCCTCGATTACAGCGATGCCCGCAGCGGCGCGCATTATGCGTTCGAAGGCCTTGACCTGAGCACTGGCAGCATCCGCGAAGGTACCAATATTCCGCTGAAACTGCTGGGCACCCTCACGACCAATCAACCGCCCATCAATGCCTCGGTGGTCTTGACTGGCGAGCTGCGCTTTGACAATGCCTTGCAACGTTACCAGCTGGACAATGCCAACCTGTCCGGCGATGCCACAGGCGAACCCTTCGGCGGACAGCTGCTGAAATATTCAGCGGAAGGTCAACTTCTTCTGGACCGGGCCGCTCAGGTTGCTGAGTGGAACGGCCTCAAGCTGACTTTCAACCAGCTCAAGGCGCTGGGTGAACTCAAAGTGCATGACCTTGAAAAGGCACCCAAGCTTGAAGGCGGCCTGTCCATTGCACAGACCGATCTGCGCGCCTTTCTGACCGGCATTGGTGTCGCCCTGCCGGAAATGGCTGACGCCAACACCCTCAAGCAGGTTGAGTTCAATACACGCCTGTCCGGCAGCCAGAACAGCCTGGCGCTGGAAGACCTGAACCTTGTACTGGATGGCGGCACCTTCTCGGGTCGTATTGCCGTAGAAGACTTCGCCCGTAAAGCCTTGAGTATTGACCTCAAAGGTGATCGCCTCGACCTGGATCGCTACCTGCCCGCCAAGACGGCTGCCGCTCAGCACGAGAGCAATACAGCTCGCCAGAACGAAGTGACTGCAGCCGATGCGGTTGCCAGCCAGGGCAATTCACCGCTTCCCTCCTCCCCCACTCAGCATGCCTGGAGCAGTGAGGACATTCTTCCTGTAGAGCGGCTCAAAGCACTGGATCTGAACGCTTCGCTCAACCTGGATCACTTCGTGGTCACCAAGCTGCCTATTGATAACGCCAGCCTCAAGCTCAACGGTAAAGACGGCCTCGTCACACTGAGCGAATTGCGTGGCGACTTGTTCAGCGGTCGCTTTCAGGCCAATGGTGCCCTTGATGTTCGAGGAATCACACCCAAACTCAATGTGACCGAACGTATTGCTCAGGTACCGGTTGAAAAAATTCTCCAGGCCCAGGGCCAAAAGCCACCCGTACGGGGGGCGCTAGATCTGGATGCCAACCTGACCGCGCAAGGCAATAGCCAGAAGGCATGGATGGATAGCCTGGATGGAACGGCGCGCTTTCGTCTGAGCAATGGTGTCCTGGCCAATGCCAACCTAGAGGGCCAGCTCTGCCAGGGCATCGCGCTGCTCAACAAAAAGACACTTGCCAGTGCGCATGATGGCCAGGACACTCCGTTCCGCGAGCTGAGCGGTAGTCTGACCATCAATAATGGAGTCGCCAGCAACCAGGACCTGATTGCCCGCATTCCCGGCCTGACGGCCAAGGGCAACGGTGACATCGACTTACGCGTGCTGGGCTTGGACTACCGCATTGGCGTAACCGTCGAAGGCGACAAGAGCGACATGCCCGACCCGGCCTGTCAGGTCAATGAGCGCTATACCGGCATCGAGTGGCCGTTGCATTGCCGGGGTCCGCTGGAGCTGGGCGCCAAAGCCTGCCGCCTGGATCGCGACGGCATGAGCAAGATCGTCGCCCGACTGGCGGGTGATCGACTTAATGAGAAACTGGATGAAAAGCTCGGAGACAAGGTCAGTCCCGAACTCAAAGATGCCATCAAGGGGTTATTCCACAAACGATGAATCCGGAACGCTTTTCCAGCGCAGTCCTGAATTGGTACGACATTCATGGCCGCAAGGACCTGCCCTGGCAGCAGAACATCACCCCTTATCGGGTCTGGGTCTCGGAGATCATGCTCCAGCAGACCCAGGTCAGTACAGTGCTGGGCTATTTTGACCGTTTCATGCAGGCGTTACCCGATGTCCAGGCGCTTGCCGCTGCCTCTGAAGACGAAGTACTGCACCTCTGGACGGGACTGGGGTATTACAGTCGCGCCCGAAATCTGCACAAGACGGCAAAGATTGTCGTCACCGAGCACAACGGTGAGTTTCCACGCAGTGTCGAAGCCCTCGTGGACCTGCCAGGCATAGGCCGCTCGACGGCAGGTGCCATTGCCAGCCTGTCCATGAACATTCGCGCACCGATTCTGGACGGCAACGTCAAGCGGGTTCTGGCGCGCTATTCGGCACAGTCCGGCTATCCCGGCGAGCCCGCCGTCGCCCGAGCGCTATGGGACGTGGCGGAGCGCTATACACCTCACATTCGTGTGGGCAACTACACTCAGGCCATGATGGACCTGGGCGCTACACTGTGCACACGCAGCAAGCCCACCTGCCTGCTCTGTCCATTGAAAGAAGGCTGCCAGGCCCATCGGCTGGGACGTGAAACGGATTTTCCCGAACCCAAGCCACGGAAGACCTTGCCGCAAAAGCGGACCCTGATGCCACTGATCATCAATGATGACAATGCCATCCTGCTCCACCGGCGCCCTTCTTCCGGGCTCTGGGGTGGTCTCTGGAGTCCACCTGAGCTCGATACGGTCGATCAGCTGGGGGCCCTGACTGAGCGCCACAGCCTGATCATGGAACAGCGTCAGGCCTTGCCTGGCCTTACACATACCTTCAGCCATTTCCAGCTCAACATCGAGCCCTGGCTGATTCATGTGGACAGCCGTAATCAATCCATGACCGAACCGGACTGGCTTTGGTATAACCTCGCCAATCCGCCACGCCTGGGGCTGGCAGCCCCGGTCAAGAAATTGCTCAAGCGCGCCGAAGAGGCGTTGAAAGGAGAAACCGTATGACCCGCACTGTCATGTGCCGCAAGCTCAAGCAAGAACTGCCTGGCCTGGATCGCCCGCCTTATCCGGGCGCCAAGGGCGAGGACATTTACCTGAATGTATCCAAGCAGGCCTGGGATGACTGGCAGAAACATCAGACCATGCTGATCAACGAGCGCCGTCTGAACATGATGAATGCCGACGACCGTAAATTTCTTCAGCAGGAAATGGATAAATTCCTTTCTGGCGAAGAGTACGCGCAAGCCGAAGGATACGTACCGCCAAGCGAATGATTTGGGGCTAGCCCTTCTGATTTTGGGCTAAACACTTAAGTCACGGTAAAAATTGAATTTTTTTTCAACTCGCGCTTGACACAAATCGTTTATAACGGTTTAATGCGCCCCGTTGCCCAGGTAGCTCAGTTGGTAGAGCAGGGGATTGAAAATCCCCGTGTCGGCGGTTCGATTCCGTCCCTGGGCACCATGATTCTAAAAGCCCGATCACTGATCGGGCTTTTTTTTGCCTGCATGTTTGTCCCGCCTCGTATCACTGCCCTGAAAGGCTTCAGCACGATTTTCTCCCGCTCGCCCAATTGCTCGTCTTGGGTCTTTTATTTGACAACTTGCGGTTAAACAGCTGTAAAGCTTATACAGACCTGTAGATGGAGGAGTGAATGAAGCGGCTCAAGCGATGGGTTATTTCTTTGATGACGGGTTTAAGCCTGTGCGGCACAGCTCTGGCGGCCGACGTTCTCAAAGTGGGCGTTCAAGGCTCGCTCCCCCCGTTCAGTAGCGTTAGTGGTAACGGCAAGCTGACCGGCTTCGATGTAGATATTGCCCAGGCACTGTGTGCAGAACTCAAGGTGCAATGCCAGTTCGTGATTACCAGCTGGGATCGCATGCTGCCTTCACTGAACGCACGCAAGTTCGACGCCATCATTTCCTCGATGTCGATCACACCGGAGCGCGAGCAGCTCGTCTCCTTCACTATCCCCTACTACATGAACAGCATTCAGTTCATTGCCCCCAGGGATAAACCGTTCAGCACAGACCCCCGCGGACTCAAAGGCAAGGTTATCGGTGCCGGCCGCGCGACGCTTTCGGCAGATTGGCTCTCCAACCATCTGGGCGGTCAGGTCAACATGCGCTTCTACGACTCCCAGGAGGAAGCCAACCAAGCCCTTGCAGATGGGCGTGTGGATGCCGTACTGGGAGACCGCTTTGCGCATTACGCCTGGCTGCAGACCCCAGAGGGGCAACGCTTCGAGCTTAAAGGCGAACCCGTCCTGCAAAAGGACCGCATTGCGATAGCGGTACGCAAGAACGATCCGCTGAAAGCCCGCCTGGATGAAGCTCTCAAAGGTATTCTCGCCAACGGGACATACCAGCAGATCAACGCCCGATACTTTCCGTTCAGCCTCTACTGATCACAGCGACAGGGCGGTGCGTTATGCTTCGCCGCCCCGTTAGCCTCCGTGATCGGCATGAGTGAGACCTATCCTGCTTCCTTCCTCCAGGGCAGTGCGTTAGAAGCACGCTTCAATGCCTTGGACAGCTTCCTGATACAGCACCAGGCGCTCTGGCGACCCAAGCCGTTCACCCAGCCAACACTGCCTTGGGAGAAGACCAACCCGGGGCTATCCTCGTGGCTTCGCGCCCGCTCACTTGAAGAGGCGGAGGCTACGCATACACATCCCCATGCACTCAAGGCCCCCTCGCCTTTTCCAGCCTGGGCCGAAGAGGCACGTCAGCTGTGCATGATCGGCGAGTTGCCCAGGCAGTACAGCGAAGCGCCTAACAGACTGAGCGTGGACGTGCCGGGACGCAAATGGCAGCAGGTGGAGGCCTTCGCTCACCACGCCTTGTTCAGCAGCCCTCCCTCGCATTGGCTGGACTGGTGCTCAGGCAAAGGTCATTTAGGACGACGCCTGGGCGTCCATGGCGCTGCGTTCGACTGTCTGGAATACGATTCCTCACTGGTAGAGACAGGGCAACGTATCAGCAAGCGCCTGGGGCTTTCAGCCCATCATTATGAACAGGATGTAATGGCTGATTCTGTTACGGAAAGGCTTAAGGCCTTTCACACCCCTGTAGCGCTGCATGCGTGCGGTGATCTCCATGTGCGGTTGATGCAGGTAGCCAGCCAGATAGGCTGCTCTGCCTTGGCGTTAGCGCCCTGTTGCTATAACCGTATCAGCGGCGATGAGTACCGCCCGCTTTCCGCGAACGCCAGGCAGTCAGCACTTCTCCTGAGCAAGGAGGACCTTGGGCTGCCCCTGTGTGAAACCGTGACCGCCGGTGCCCGGGTTCGCCGCCAGCGTGACCTCTCCATGGCCAGAAGGCTGGCATTCGACCTGCTTCAGCGAGAGATCTGCGGAGCCGATGAATACCTTCCTACTCCTCCACTGGCAACCCACTGGCTGCAACGCACCTTTCGCGACTACTGCCTGGAGCTTGCCACGCTCAAAGGCTTGCCGCCCATCCCTGAGCGCAACTGGGAGGCACTTGAGGCCGCCGGCTGGAAGCGTCTCGCCGCTGTTCGCAATCTTGAACTGGTCCGCGGTCTTTTCCGGCGGCCGCTCGAGCTCTGGCTGCTCCTTGATCGGGCGCTCTTTCTGGAGGAACAGGGCTACGAGGTCAGACTAGGCAGTTTTTGCGACCCTAGCCTGACACCCCGCAATCTGATGCTGCTGGCTGAGAAACCCTAGAGAACGGCCGGCGCGCGCCTTACAGGTCGAGCCGGCAGAATGGCTTTCTGTAACGCCACTCCAGCCGGATGCTCAAAACGCAGCCCCGTGGTTACCTTACACTCTTCGGCCAGCCGCCCCTGATCCAGCACAGCCACCCGATGGCACAGCCGCTGTACTAGGCTTAGATCGTGGGTAATCAACAGAAAGGCTGTTCCTTGCGTTTCACGTATTTCGCTGAGCATATCCAGTATCTGCACCTGAAGGACTCGATCCAGATTGGACAGCGCCTCATCCAGTACAATAAGCGAGGGGTTTGATGCCAGCGCCCGCGCAATGCCGACCCGCTGGAGCTGTCCGCCACTGAGCTGGCCGGGGAGCCTGTCAGCTATAGAAGCCGCCAATCCAACCTGCTCCAACAGCTGCGCGACTCGCCGCAAACAGTCCGGCCTGGAAAGACCCATCAAGTGTCGAAGCGGTTCAGACAGACTCCAGCCAATCGAGTGGCGAGGGTTGAATGCGCTTGGTGCATCCTGGAAGACCAACTGGACACGGCGCTGAAACGTACGAAGCGCTTCACCCCGTAGCTCGGATAGCACCTCATTCCGAAAGCTGACGCGCCCGGTTACCGGTCTTTCAAGTCCCAGCAACAGACGCGCCAATGTACTTTTACCACTGCCGCTGTTTCCCAGAAGACCAACGCTTTCCCCTTCGTCAATGTGAAAATCCACACCATGCAATACGGTCTGCAAGGGCCGCCGTGACCAGAAACCTCCCGAGCGATAGCCGTGCCCGATACCCTCAGTGCTGAGCAGTCTCATTCATAATCCTCCGCCAAGGTGAGCGCCTGATGCGCAGCCAGCAGATCACGCGCGGCAGGGCTACATGGTGCGTCAAACAATTGCTCGACAGACGTAGCCTCCACAAGGCTCCCTTCATCCATCACCAACACATCGTGGGCGCAACGGGCAACAACTCCCATGTCATGCGTTACCAGCAGAATTCCCAGACCTTTCTCTTCAACCAGTCGATCAAGTACATCCAGCACACGTGCCTGCATGAGCAGATCAAGATCCGTTGTTGGTTCATCGGCCAATAGAAAAGGGGTTTCAGCCAGCAGTGCCAACGCAATCATCATGCGCTGTAACATGCCGCCACTCATTTGAAAGGAATAAAGGTCAAGCACCTGAGAGGAAGTATTCAGGCCAACATCCACCAGGCAGGCGTCCAGACGCGCCTGGGCATCTGCACCACGGATGTTACGCAGCGCCAGCACCTCGTAGGCATGCGCCCGCATCGTCAGTACAGGATTAAAGGCAGAACGGGGATTCTGCATGATCATGGAAACCTGACGCCCCCGCAGATGCTCGCCGCTCGTCCTTTGTCCGTCGCACAGCACGTGTCCTGACACCCTTGTCACGCCTGCGGGAAGTTGATCGAGCATGCCCAGACAGGTCATGGATTTGCCAGAGCCACTGGAACCCACCAAAGCGGTAACACGCCCGGTCCTGACCGTCAGGCTCAGATCCTTGACCAAGACGTGATCATTAACAGCCAGGGTCAGGCCCTGGACTTCCAATACACGACCCATCAATGCCCTCCTGTGCGCAGCGAGGGATCCAGGCGATCCCGCAACGCATCCCCAAGCAGGTTGAAGGCCATTACGGTCAGGAAAATCATAAGACCCGGCCAGAGTAAGAGTTGAGGATGCGTCCAGAGAAATTCTTTGGCGTCGTTGATCATCACGCCCCACTCCGGCGTAGGTGGGTTGACACCCAGACCGAGAAAGGACAAACCTGATACGTGCAGCATCATGTGGCCGATATCCAGCGAGGCCAGGACCATCAGTTGACCCAGCACGCTCGGCAGAATGTGGCTGACAAAGCTCTGCAGACGTGACGCACCCGCCAGACGGGATGCCAGCAGATAGTCTCGCCCACGCAGCGAGATCACCAGGCTGCGAACCATTCGGGCATACCAGGCCCAATGCGAAAGGGCGATGGCCAGGATGACATTCGAAAGCCCTGTTCCCAGCACACCAATAAAGAAGAGCGCCAGAACAAAGGTGGGTACGGTCATGAACAACTCGCCGACTCGCATCAGCACCGTGTCCAGTCGACCACCGATAAACCCGGCCACACCGCCTACGACAATGCCAAGCGTGAGGATCAGGCATAGCGTCAGCACAACCGTACCCAGGGACAAACGTGCCCCAGTAATGAGGCGCGACAGGACGTCACGACCCAGATGATCGGTTCCCAGCCAATGTGCTTCGCTCATCCCCTGTAGCCGCTGGCTCACATCGACGGCAGTCGGATCGTAGGGAGCCAACCAGGGCCCCAGCAGCGTCAAGGCGAGCAGAAGGATGACCAATACACCACCCAGCCAAGCCCCCCATGAGCGCGTCCGGGGCGCGTTCATCGTCTGTACTAGCATGCCTGTGCTCCTTCCAATCGCGTGCGAGGGTCGAGCCAGGCGTACAGTACATCCACAACCAGATTGCAGAGGACAAACAGCCCGGTCATCAGCAGCGTAAAGCACTGCAATACGGGGAAGTCCCGGTTGTAAACGGCACTGACTGCAAAACGGCCCAGCCCGGGCCAGGCGAAAATCGTTTCGATGACCAGCGTGCCGCCAATCAATTCACCGACATGCATCCCGATGGCTGTCACGACGGGTAGCCAGGCGTTGCGCAGGATATGTCTGCGCCATACCTGCCCTTCCGGCAGCCCACGCAGGCGCGCGTACAAAACGTGTCGCTGCCCGCTGGCTTCCAATAGGCTGGCACGAAGAAGTCGCGCGTTGATCGATAACGACATCAGCGCC
The DNA here is from genome assembly GCF_058536325.1 of Pseudomonas sp. C2.3V. NCBI lineage: Bacteria > Pseudomonadati > Pseudomonadota > Gammaproteobacteria > Pseudomonadales > Pseudomonadaceae > Pseudomonas > Pseudomonas sp. C2.3V. Next base: position 3,986,376 of record NZ_JBZUBN010000001.1, read on the forward strand.
ACTGCCAGTACCGGCATGACCAGATGCGCTATTCCTCCCCGCCCCATGGGAGGCAGCCATCCCAGGGTCACGGAAAACAGGGCGACCATCAGGAACGCCAGCCAGAAATTGGGCATCGAAACGCCAAAAAAGGCGATAAACCGTACAAGCTGATCCGGCCAGCCACCCGGTCTGCGGGCCGCCCAGATGCCCAGCGGCAAGCTGACCAGCAAAGTGACCGCCAGCGCAGCGCCTCCTAGCTGAAGGGTGGCGGGCAGGTAATAGAGAAGATCACCCAGGACGGGCCGTCCCGTCACGAATGATGTTCCGAAATCCAGATGCAGCGCGCGCCAGAGCCACATCAAGTACTGCTCAACCAAAGGACGATCGAGCCCCAGCGTATGCCGCGCCTCCGCCAGGGCCGCGTCCGTAGGCGGAATCTGGGAGAGACGCAGGTAATCCAGAGCAGGATCACCCCGCCCCATATGCAGCAGCACGAATACCAGTAGCGAAACAGCAAGCAGGATGGGTATCAGCAGGGCCAGCCGATAGGCGATATAACGCAGCATAAGTTACTCTCCGCCCGGCTTCATGACCTCGAAAGGCACGTCGAAAAGAGTCGCGCCGAACTGCAAGTTTTCGACTGAATCGCGGCTTACGCTGGTAGCGGTCAGGTATGAAATCGGCACGTAAACCGCTTGCTCATGCAAAGTAGTCAACACGTCCTTGTAGAGCGCCTGCCGTTTGCCCTCCTCTACCGACGCCAATATTTCACCGATCTTCTGGTCAATGGCGGCCTTCATTGGCAGGCCTTTCTGTGCCTGATAATCCGCATGCCCGGCATAACGCATGGAGCTGACGAAAGAGTGCGGATCGTAGGGTGCTCCCCATGTCTCTGCGAAGATCATTCCAAAGCGACCATCACGCTGGCGCTCTACCAAAGCCCCCTCGTCCTCTCCCTTGAGAACCACATCGAAACCCAGACTACCCAGGTTGGCCTGAACAACCTCAGCCACACTCTTCTGTAGTGCATTTGCCCCATAGAAGCACAGCTCCAGGCGTAACGGCTGCCCATTCTTGTAGCGAATCTTCTCGCCTGGATTCAGTATCCAACCAGCCTGCTCCAGCGCCTCGCTAGCCTTCTCAGGAGAATAGCCATACGGCTTCAGGCCAACATCGGTATACGGCAGGTTGGTTGAGAAAAGCGTATCGGCCCGTGGTTCCAGGCCATACAGGACGTGCTTGACGATCGCATCCTTGTCGACGGCCCAATTGATGGCCTGTCGCACCGCCAGCTCATTGGTAGGCGCAAGGTTGGTATTGAGTGCAATGACCCGGGTCGCCAGAGGCGCTGAGATAGCCGTATGGTAGCCCACCTGTTTCAAGCGAACGAAAGTGTCGGCGGAAACCTCACCCTCGGAACCCTGGATCAGGTCAAGCTGCCCCGTCTCGAGCGCAATCGCCCGCCCACTCGGGTCAGGAATGACCTTAACCAGTACCTCGTCATAGGCAGGCTTTGGGCCCCAGTAATAAGGGTTGCGGGCAAAGCGATCAAACTCGCCTCGACGACTTTCAACCAGTTGCCAGGGGCCTGTTCCTATCGGCTGTCCAGGTTGAGCATTGGGCGCTGCAAACCGCAGGGGGCGCACCTGTGCCAACTCAAGCAGGGTAGGATAATAAGGATGCTTTAAAACCAGACGCAGCGTATGGGCATCTGGCGCTTCGGCATGATCGATGGTTTCAACCAGCTCCATCCAGGCATGCCGTTTGCGATTTGCCAGAACGGCTTCGATATTGGCTTTTGCCGCTGCCGCATCAAACACGCTGCCATCACTGAAGCGCACGCCATCGCGCAGGATAAACGTATAGGTCCGTCTATCCGGGGATATATCCCACCGGGTCGCCAGCCAGGGCTCGACACTGCCATCGGCCTTATAGCGTACCAGTGGCTCATAGACCATCGCCTGGGCATACATCTGGTTCGGTGAATAACCGCGAGGATCAAGCGGCCCGGCATTCGTCGGCCAGGAGTAGGTAAGCACCTCAGCTTGCGCCATAACAGGCAGAACCAATCCCGCTGCCAATAGAAGCACCCCGAGCTTTCTCTTGAAGCCAAGCTGATTCACACTCCCACTCCCGTTATGCGTAGACAAGCGCGGGAGAATAGTCAGGGAAGAGTATGATGTCTACGAGAAAACTTCATACTGAAGGTGATTGGTTTTTATGCAACGAGTAACGATTACACTGGATGACGACCTGTTGGCCGCTGTTGACGATCGTGTGGCGAGCCACGGTTATCAAGGACGCTCCGAGGCCATCCGGGACCTGCTGAGAGAAGGCATGCGCGAACCCGTCGCGCAGGATCTGCCAGCCGACTCCACCTGTATCGCCACCTTGAGTTATGTCTATGACCATAATGCTCGTGAACTCTCGAAGCGGCTGACCCGTACGTTTCATGCCCACCACGACCTTACACTGGCTACTTTGCATGTCCATCTGGATCATGGAAGCTGCATGGAGGTCTCAGTGTTGAAGGGAACTACCGCGGAGGTCCGAGAGCTGGCCCAGCATGTCACTGCAGAGCGTGGGGTACGCCATGGCAGAGCGTTCATCGTACCGATGCCCCCTGCCACTCATACCCATGAGCATGACCTCTAAAGCCTGTGGATAACTCTGTGCGCAGTTTCTGTATAGCCTGTAGGAAAAGCCCTGATACCAAGGCTTTTGGTAATTTTCAATAGGTGAATAAGAAAATTTCAGCCTTAGAAAAAAGCACTATAAAAAGGAGGCAGACCTGTCCTTATTAGGCCTTATCCATACATTGCTACTGATACTACGAAGCGATCATGGAAACAGACCGGTATCGTTCCTATCTTATCGAGAATGCAGTTGAACTCAGACGCGGCACGTTCACATCGCATAAAGGCCATTATGCCGGCACCCATGCTGGCTATTTTGCTGGCCGCTCTGGATCAAACGATCGTGGCGGTTTCGCTGCCGGCCATCTCTGCACAGCTCAATGATACCGGACTTCTAGCCTGGGTAATATCGGGCTACATGGTTGCCATGACCGTCTCGATGCCGCTCTACGGAAAGTTTGGCGACCTCTATGGCCGACAAAAGATGATGTCGGCAGCTTTCAGCCTCTTTACGGTAGCGTCACTCGCTTGTGCGCTCGCCCAAGACATGCCCCAACTGATCCTGGCCAGACTCTTACAGGGCTTGGGTGCAGGAGGGCTGATTGCCGTAAGCCAAGCGGTCATTGGCGACGTCGTACCGCCACGCGAGCGAGGCCGTTATCAAGGCTATATCAGCAGCATGTATACGCTGGCCAGTATCGCAGGCCCCGTATTGGGCGGCTTGATGACCGAGTATTTATCCTGGCGCTGGGTTTTCTGGATCAATTTGCCCGTTGGCATTGCCGGGCTCTTCATTTGTTACCGCGTTCTAGCCAGCCTTCCCGTGCCCGGCCGCAAGGCCATCATTGACTACCCGGGCATTCTGCTACTGGCTACCGGCCTTACTGCGCTTTTAATGGCTACAACATTGATCGGCAAAGGAGCGCCCTTAAGCAGCGGCTATCTTCTCTGGCTTGCCGCTGCGGCAATAACAGCTTTGACATTATTCGCATACCATGAGCAGCGCGCCAGAGAACCACTTCTGCCCTTACGCCTACTCCGGAACAGAACGGCCGGGCTCTGCTGTATGCTCAACTTCCTTACCAACTTCCAGGCCATAGGGCTAACGCTGCTGATCCCCTTATGGTTTCAAGCTGGCGCCGGCCATGACATGAGCAAAGCGGCACTGCATCTGATTCCGTTTGCAGCGGGCATTCCCTTGGGTGCCTTTACCTGTGGGCGACTGACCGCCGTGCTGGGACGTTATAAACCTCAGATCCTGGTGGGTACGCTAATCATGCCATGCGCACTAGTAATACTTGCCTTTATTGATCCGCGCAGCGGGTTACTGGCCGGCGGCAGTCTGTTTCTGGCAGGACTTGCAACGGGCATGCAGTTTCCCACTGCACTGGTTGCCGCCCAGAATGCTGTTCCACAGGCTGATATCGGGGTTATGTCCAGTACGATTTCGCTGTTTCGTTCACTAGGAGGTGCGGTAGGCGCCGCTGGCTTGTCTGCACTACTCTTGCTATGGCTACCCCCTATGCAGGGTTATGCGGGCTCCGTTGAAAACGTGCTGCTGACATACTTGCTAGGGTCAGCCGGTACGATCGATCCATTACGCCAAACGCTTCTTGCAACCTTTCATAAACTGTTTCTGGTATCGGCTGGGCTTTCCCTGCTCGCACTTGCCTGCGCCTTGTCTGTACCCGAGCGTCCCTTGCGCGGCCGGACCGACAAGGCAGATCGATGATCCAAGCGATACGCGGAGCGGTATATCGAGCACGCTCCATCTGAAGCACGTGAAGGAATCCAATGATCTTTCAAGCCGCAAAGACAACAATTGTCACTCAAGGTCTAACGAACAGGTTTCAAAAAGAATTTTCTAGAATTTGTAACAGATTCACAGCGACCTTTTATCCCTATGAGCACCGTTTATCGGTGTTGGAATACCTATAAAACTTGAACATCCGCCCACTTTTAACCATTAAAAGGTGATCCAATTCACCTTTTAAAACGACTATAACCACGCCTTCATCTTTTGCTCCTTGAATGAGTCGGTAACCACTTATCGAGGGCTTCAAAGTCAAGGAACCTTTGAATCTTCGGGCGGTCCTACCGACGGCTATAGTCACCGTTGAAGCATTCCCTGAGTCAGCGCGATGGAATCCTAAACACGTTCGGTTGTTATCGACTACGAATGTTCATCGATCGTTGTCCATGACTATTCGGTCCTGTTGAAGTTCGTGCATACGTTTATGCACAAGGATGGAACTATGAATTTTAAAGAACGTGGTATTTTACATTCGAATTCATCAGCGATCTCATTATCACATCGCTTGTTAGATTTAATGGTAATTTCCGGAACAGCTTATCTGGCTGGCTCCGTGATTCCTGGCGTCCCCATGAAACCTGAGCACTGGGTAATAGTATTCCTTGCTCTTTTGATATTTCATTTCCTGACAGAAATGAATCAAATGTATCTTTCATGGCGTGGCGAAAGAATATCCAATGAACTAATAAAAATATCAACTTATTGGGTATTAACATTCTCAACTGTTTTCATGGTTGATTATTTCTTCTTTAATGAATCCTTTTTAATCAGCAGTACCATGAAGGCATGGCTGGCTCTTTCATTGATTGGCCTGTGCGGATATCGGGTGCTGCTGCGCTCTGTTATGCACTCGCTGCGAAAAGCCGGTTTCAATACGCGCCGAGTAGCCATCGTAGGTGCCGACAAGATCGGTCAGCGTCTTGCCCATACAATCGACAGAGCGCCATGGATGGGCCTGCAACTGCTCGGTTTTTATGTCGAGAATCCGCTAGACCATCCCGAGCTCAACCGTAGCGAGCCCGGTTTTTCGATTCGTGGCAACCTGGAACAGCTGGTAGACGATGCGCGCGCCGGTTATATCGACAAGGTCTATATCACCCTGAGCATGGCGCACCAGGAGCACATCAACTGGCTGGTGCAAGAACTCAGCGATACGACCGCTTCGGTCTACATCATTCCTGACGTCTTCATGTTCCACCTGCTCCATGCCCGCAGCGAAAGCATCGATGGTTTGCCCAGCATCAGTATCTTCGATACGCCAATGGATGGTGCCAGCCTGATCGTCAAGCGTATCGAGGACATCGTTCTGTCCCTGATCATTCTGTCGATCATTTCCATTCCCATGCTGGTTATCGCCATTGGCATCAAGCTGTCCTCTCCTGGCCCGGTATTTTTCCGCCAGAAGCGTTATGGCATGGACGGCAAGCCGATCGAAGTCTGGAAATTCCGTAGCATGAAGGTCATGGAGAATGGCGAGAAGGTGACGCAGGCGACCAAGAACGACAGCCGCATCACACCCTTTGGCTCGTTCCTACGACGCACGTCACTCGATGAGCTTCCCCAGTTCATTAACGTACTGCGTGGTGAGATGTCGATCGTAGGCCCACGACCCCATGCGGTTGCTCACAACGAACAGTACCGCAAGCTGGTTCAAGGCTACATGCTGCGCCACAAGGTCAAGCCCGGTATTACAGGGTGGGCCCAGGTCAACGGCTGGCGTGGTGAGACGGATACCCTGGACAAGATGCAGAAGCGCATCGAGTTCGACCTGGACTACATTCACCACTGGTCCTTCTGGTGGGACGTCAAGATCATCTTCCTGACCCTCTTCAAGGGTTTCATCAACAAGAACGCTTACTGAGAACTGCTGCCGGACCTGACGACCGAAAAGTGATTCAGGCCGGCAACAGCTGAACTTTCTAAGGTAGAGATGTCAGAGCTTGCCTGATCGAATCCCAGTAGGAGTTCAGATGCGGAAGACATGTCAGGGTGAGCTCCAGATACGATTGGTAAATGCCATCAAGAGCATCTGATTTCCCGTCTGGAAGAGTTTTCATGATTAAGTCAGTTTTAGTGGTTTGCGTTGGAAATATTTGCAGAAGTCCAATGGCCGAAACGCTTCTAAGTGAAGGCCTGAAAGGGCGGAATATAGAAGTCAGTTCAGCGGGTATTGGTGCATTGGTAGGCCGCCCTATGGATAGTACGGCTCAAGAAGTACTAAGAGAAAACGGATTTGAGCTATCGACACATAAAGCTCGCCAGGTTGATGCAGAAATGCTTCGGAAGGCAGACCTTATTTTGACGATGGAAGAATTTCATTCTCGTTCTGTTGAAAGTATGGCGCCAGAAATCAAAGGGAGAGTTTTTCTGATTGGTAAATGGGTAAATAACCGTGAGGTACCCGATCCATACCGCCTCTCAAAAGAAATGTTCAAAGAAGTACATATACTTTTAGCAAAATGCGTAGATAGCTGGCTTCCATACATTAGATAAGGGGAAGAAGGAATTTCATGACCACGATGCCTCGTTTTACGGCCACTGAAGTTAAGAACGATACCGATATTAATTTCTCAGCACTGTTTGGAATCCTCGTTGATTACAAATGGCAGCTTCTTTCTATTATCGGTATCTTCACTTTCCTCGGTATTGCTTATGCCATGCTGGCTACGCCCATGTATGCATCCAATGCAATGCTGCAGATCGAAGAAAAGAAAGGTGTAACACGCCTGACTGATCAAACATCCGGCATGCCACCGCCACTTCCGGAGGCAGTGACTGAGATCGAGTTGCTCAAATCCCGTCTGGTGATTGGCAACGCGGTCAAGAATCTGCACCTGGATGTTGTCGTAACGCCCAAGTACTTCCCTATTTTTGGTGGCTATGTCGCTCGTCATTTCAAAGCTGAAAGCGAAGACGAAGTTGCCTCCCCTGTTCTGGGCCTGAACAGCTTTGCCTGGGGCGGTGAGGATGTAGAAGTTGCTGAGCTGCGCGTCCCCGACAGCGCCCAGGACAAGCCTATGACACTGAAAGTCGAAGAAAACCAGAGCTTCACGGTTTTCGATGCCGACAATCAGATTCTGCTGCACGGCACTGTCAACCAGCCTGTCGAGCAGGATGGCTATTTCATCCAGGTCAGCAAGCTGCAAGCACGTCCCGGTACTGAATTCACAGTCATGAAGAAGCGACTGTCCAGAACAATTCAGGAATACCAGGGCCGCATCAGCGCAGGCGAGCGTGGCAAGCAGTCAGGCATTCTGTCCGTTGCCCTGCAGGACTCCGATCCTCTGCGTGCTCAGCGCATTGTTCAAGAAGTGATCGATCTGTACGTTGCTCAGAACATTGACCGCAACGCAGCAGAATCGACTCAGAGCCTTGAGTTCCTGCGTAGCCAGATTCCTTCTGTCAAGAAAGAACTGGAAGACGCGCAGCGTGCGCTGAACGAATATCAGACCAACCGCCGCTCTGTTGATATCGACAGCGAGACCAAGGGTGTTCTGGATCAGATCGTTTCGCTGGATGGCCAGATTTCCGAGCTGAACCTCAAGCGTGTTGAGATGAGCCGCAAGTTCACCACTCAGCACCCGGCATTCCAGGCCGTACTCGGCCAGCTGCGCCAGCTTGAAGTTGAAAAGGACAAGCTTGAGAAGCGCGTAGGCAATCTGCCTTCCACTCAGCAAGAGCTGCTCCGCCTCAAGCGTGACGTTGACGTGACCAGCCAGACCTACACCCTGATGATGAACAAGGTGCAGGAGCTTGATGTTATCCGTGCTGGTACTGTCGGCAGCGTGCGTATCATCGATAATGCAAACGCGAACATTGATGATCCTGCAAGCCCCAACAAGCCGCTGATCGTAGTTGCTGCACTGGTTCTGGGCTGCCTGCTGGGCCTGGCCGTTATCTATACCCGCCATACCCTCAAGCGCGGTATTGAAACACCTGAAGCCATCGAGCAGTTGGGTCTGCCGGTTTATGCTTCGATTCCGTACAGCCGCAACCAGTCCGAATCCGAAAAGCTCTTTGGCCGCGGCTCCCGCAAGATTGGCGAATCGGCGCTGCTGTCCATCGCTCATCCTACGGACCTGAGTACCGAGGCGCTGCGTAGCCTGCGGACCAGCCTGCACTTTGCGATGATCGAGGCTAAGAACAACATTCTGATGATCTCCGGCCCAAGCCCGGATGTCGGTAAGTCCTTCGTTTCGTCCAACCTGGCAGCTGTTATTGCCGAGTCGGGTCAGCGCGTTCTGCTGATCGACGGGGACATGCGCAAGGGCTACATGCACAAGATCTTCAATGTGAAGCAGAAAGACGGTCTATCCGACCTGCTGAGCAATCGCATTGCAATCAACGATGCCATCAAGAAGACCGAAGTCGACATGCTTGATTTCATGTCTTGTGGCCAGTTCCCGCCAAACCCTTCCGAACTGTTGATGAGCCATCGCTTTACCACTGTTCTGAAGCAGCTCGGCGACCTGTATGACATCGTGATCATCGATACTCCGCCGATCCTGGCCGTAACCGAAGCCGCCATCATTGGCGCCCATGTAGGTACCAGCCTGATCGTCGCCCGCTTCGGCATGAACAGTGCCAAGGAGCTGGAGGCTACCAAGCGTCGCTTTGATCTCAATGGTGTACCGCTCAAGGGTGTGATCCTGAACGCTGTAGAGCGCAAGGCTTCCAACTATTCCTCTTACGGTAACTATCAGTACGCCTATGAGAGACCAAGCAAGAGCTGAAGCCTGTTATAGGCAGCAGCGCTTGCAAACATGGAATGGGACTAAAAAGCACCATGCATAGCATGAGAAAGCTTCAATTGAACGATGAAGCATAAAAGTCCACAGGTAGGAGCTCTTTTGAGCTCCTACGTTATTTCAAGGCTTTTGACCGTTTCAGATCAGTAAATTGATTTTCTAGGCTAAAGGGATATCGAAATGAACGTTGCAATGGTGCTGAACTACAAAGCTCCGCAAGAAAGCATTTCCTGCGCTGAAAGTATTCTTAATTTTTGTAAGACAATCGATCATGTCGTCCTGATAGATAACGACTCCAAGGACGGCTCTTACGAAACGATGAAACAATGGAAAGAAACCCATAACGTAGACCGGGTTTCCGTTATCGCCAGCCCTGTTAACAGCGGCTATGCCGGTGGTAACAACTTTGGAATGAAATGGGCACGCGAACAGTTCAAGGTTGAGAACTTCTGGATTCTCAACAACGACGCCTATGTTAAAGACGATGCCTTCAAGCCGTTACTGGATAAGATCACGGCTGACAAGAACACCATTGCCGGCTCGGTCATTCTGAGTTCTCAAACAGGAAAGATCGAATGCTATGGTGGCGGGATCATGTATCCCCTGCTAGGCAAATCCAAGCTTCTCGGCAAAGGGCTTTCCATTGATGAGATCGGCCAGCTCAACCGTGAGCCGGACTACATCATGGGCTGCAGCCTGGCCTTCAACGCCGAGATACTGGATAAGGTTGGCTACATGGACGAATCCTACTTCATGTACTCCGAAGAAGTGGATTGGCAGCACCAGGCGAAAAAGCACGGTATTGCACTGTATGTCGCACCGGATAGCCAGCTCTATCACTATGGCTCAATGAGCTCAGGCGGAAAGTCCGAGTTTTACTACTACTTCCGTAACCGTGCAGCCACTCGCTTCAATAAGAAGTTCTATGGCTCACCGTATGCACTCATGTCTGCGGTTTTCCTGTCCGGCATAACCGTATTGAAGGAATACAAAAGTCCAAAGCTGGCCTGGTCTGGTATCAAGGGCGCGTTCAAAGGGGCAACAATGCATGTCTAATGGAGTAGTAAGCCAGGCATTCGGTATCGACTTTTTCCTGGGCACCAAGGATGAGCTACTGAAGCATATTTCAGCCAGCCTGAAAAAACCCTACACCTATATCGTTACGCCAAACATTGATCACGTTGTCCAGTTCCAGGAAAACGAGAATCTGCAAAAGGCGTATCGCACCGCTGACAAGCGTGTCTGCGATAGCCGTATCCTGTCGCCCTTGCTCAAATCCCTGGGCGTTGAGGTCAAGGAAGTAATCACGGGCAGCGACCTTACGGTCTCGCTTCTGAAGAAAGCCGACCAGGAAGACTTGTCCATTACGCTGATTGGCTCCGAAGAAAAGGACGTGGTAAAGCTCAAGGCTTTGTATCCACGTATCCGGTTGAATCATTACAACCCTCCGATGGGCTTTATCAACAAGCCTGACGAAGTGCAGAAGTGCCTCGACTTCATCTATGCCAACCCTTCGGACCTCATTTTCTACGCGGTTGGTGCGCCACGGCAGGAAATGTTGGCCAGCATGGTCGATGCTACCAAGCGTACAGGCGTTGGCCTTTGCATCGGGGCCTCGATTCTGTTTGCTACCGGCAGCCTGAAGCGAGCGCCGGTCTGGATGCAGAAAGCCCGTATCGAGTGGCTGCATAGAATGCTATCGGAGCCCCAGCGTCTGGTGCGTCGCTATGTTCATGACGCCACCCATATTCTTCCTATCTATCTCAAAGAAAGATCAGGAAGACGAAGCAGTGAAGAAGTAAATTAATCGATTGCGACTGCATTTTTTGGCCAGTCTGAGGACAGGGAAGACAGCCATGCTGGATGGAATGCAACGTTACGCTGGATGGGAAGCGATATGAGAGCAGTAAGCAAAAGCGGTGCCTACTTCATATTATTAATTTTCGTCTTCGTATTACATTTTGGTATTTTCGAAGAAACCCCCCATAACCCGATTGGCATCTTGTATGTCAGCGAGTTGTATCTGGTTATTTGTCTGGCGTTTACAGCCTTCTATGTACTGGCGTCCGTGGGAAAAGAGCAAAAGGATTTGAAAATCCTTTTAACTTATTGCGCCTACTCGTCGGTTATCTTCATTCTGCTGCCAGCGATTTTCTCGAATCTCTACTATGGGCAACCATTGATATACGGGATTATCGAAGAGCGTCGCATACTGTATTGCTTCACTTTTTCCGTCATGCTTTACCTCGCCCGGAACATGAGTGCTGCCCAATTTGAAAAGGCGTTCCTGTTTGTAGGTTTCATGGCGTGCATTCTGGCCTGGATGTTCAAGTTCTCCGTATTGCCGGACCTGCGGGATAAGGTGGCGTCCTTCGACCGGCCAGACCGCTCCTCGATCGGTGCACTGGCGCAGTGCCTGGCTTATTTCTATTGCATTCAGGTATGGAACAAAGGGATATCGCCCATTGATGGCTCGCCCAGGTCCAAGACGCCTTATATTGTGTTCGCCTGTTTCATTTTGCTGACTCTGGTCTTTGCAACACAAACGCGCCAGCTGATCTTCCTGTCCCTTTGCTTCACGCTGCTTTGCCTGAAGAGCAAGTCGGTTATCTGGATCGTGGTATCGGGTATTTTGGTTTCTCCTCTCTACCTGTTCCCGGATCTGCTGAAAGAGCTGGGACTCAATCTTGATTTCTATGCCGAATCGCTCGAAAACGGTCCAACCGATAATGTCCGTGAACAAACCATCGGTTATATCTTCGGCCATTTGCACGCGAATAACTGGTTACCCAGTGGCTCCTTGTCCCTGATGTGGAACAATGGCTTTATCCCTCACTTTGGCGAGTACTTCTTCCTTTCCGACGTTGGGATATTCGGTACGCTGTTCAGATTCGGCTTCCTGGCCTTCCTGATCGTCCCACTGACCCTGTTCTGCTATTACTACTTCGCCAAGCGCTTACACAGGGATACCAGCTTCACCGTTACCGCCCTGCTGGCGTATATGGTGATCTGGCCGCTTCAGGGTATCTTCGAATATATGCAGGCAACGATTGCGTTCCTGCTCGTGATCCAGGCACTCAAGGCCTACCACCGAAACGTGGAGAGCCCAGCGCTGGATTCGTATGTTGAAGAACACCCACTGATGCAGCCCAGCTTTAGATAGCCCCCTCCCCTGCATGTCTGTCCGACCAGGGCAGACATGCCTTCTGCAAAAAGAGCCCTCCATGACAATGCTGAAAAACAGCACCTGGAATATTCTGGGTGTAGTCATTCCAAGCCTTATCGCACTCCCTACCATGGGTGTTCTTTCTCGAAAGTTAGGTATCGAGCAATTCGGCCTGTTTACACTAGCGTTTGCCATTGTCGGTTATGCCACCATTTTTGACGCGGGACTGACACGCGCCGTCATACGAGCCGTGGCCATGCACCATGGCAATGTCGAAAAGAATAAATCCGTTATCGCGACCGCTACCTATGCTGTGGTCGGTCTGAGCGCACTCGCGGTGCTCTTGTTATGGCTGGGCGCAGGAGAACTCGTTTCCCTGCTACACGTTTCGGCAGAAAACGTTGACGTTGCGGTGGCTGGCTTCAAGTGGCTAAGCCTTTCGATACCGCCCTTTCTACTCACCATGATCTGGTTTTCCTATCTGGAAGGAAACGAACGGTTTGCAGAATTCAACCTGTTACGCACCATCACCAACTCCATTCTGGCTGTTTCCCCCCTGGTAGCCGTGCTGGTCGATGAGTCTTTTACCGCGACGGCAATAGGACTTGTCATCGCCCGCCTTATTTCGATGGCCGTGGCGTTCATTCCATGTTGGCGAGAATTTCCGCCGGGCTTTTACCGATTTGAAAAGAGCGTTTTCAAGGAACTCTTTGCGTTTGGCAGCTGGATGACTGTGAGCAATATCATCAGCCCTGTCATGGTGTATTTTGATCGTTTTATCCTGTCCAACATGGTCGGAGCCCAGCGCGTTTCCTTTTACACCGCGCCCTCTGAAGCCATCTCACGCATGCTGATCATTCCCAATGCTGTCGCTCGGGTTATCTTCCCGCTTCTAAGCAAGCGTTCGGCGGATGCGACTGCTCAGGCCAATCGAGCGTTCTGGGCCCTGCTCGCCGCCTGTGTAGTCATGGTGCTACCTCTATTCATACTCGCCCCCATGGTCATGACTTTATGGATGGGACCGGAATATGGTCAGGAAGGCGCGCAGGTGCTGCGTATTCTCCTGATTGGCTTCATCTTTAACGCGCTGGCACAGATTCCCTTTGCGAAAATCCAGGCGAAGGGCCATTCGAAGATCACCGCTTTTATCCACCTGGCTGAGCTTTTGCCTTATATAGGCTTGCTGGTCGTGTGCATACACCTATTTTCTCTTCAGGGAGCTGCCATTGCCTGGTCGATCAGGGTGGCTGTTGACTTCATTGCTCTGGAAGTTATGTCACGAAAAATCAGCTAGTGGCTTATTGACATATAACGTCAGGATAAAGCCAAAAATTGGATCGATTTACTTTTAAAAAGAGTGTTTCCACAAAAGTGAACTAATTTTTTAAGCTTCTGTCACAGCCTGCGCTGATATGTATGGTTTGGTTGGATACGGAGCTGTTACGAATTATCCAGCGCCAGGCGCGCCACAGGCCTACATGATTCATAAAGTTTCTTATGCCCAAACACGTTCTGACGCTTATAAATCGATCGATACGAAGTTTTTAAAAACTTTTTTACAGCGATCAAGGAAGAAAATAGATGAAACGTACCTTTACCCTTGCACTACTTTCTACCCTGCTTCTGCAGGGCTGCGTATGGTCTCCAGGCCAATACCTGCACCGGGACGATTTGAAGACCAACGGCTCCATTGAGGGGACAAAGGTTGAGCTGATTCCTATCACATCGGCTTATTTGAAAAGTCATGACTCCGTTAACCCGACTGCAGATACTGGGAACTGGCAGGAATTGCTCAAGTATCATCCAGCGGCTTATCGTGTAGGCAAGGCGGACCTGCTGTATATCACTGTATGGGATCACCCCGAGCTAACCGCTCCTTCTGGTGCCCAACAGCAGATCGAGGCGAACGGTCGACTGGTACGTCCTGACGGTACTATTTTCTATCCGTACGTTGGCACCCTGACAGCAGAAGGCAAGACGCTTGAGGAGATCCGTAAGGTCATCTCGACTCGTCTGGCGGCCTTTATCGACAATCCTCAGGTCGACGTGAGCGTCCTGCGCTTTGGCAGTCAGAAAGTCACCTTGTCAGGTGCTTTCACCAAGGGCGACTCCATTCCGCTGACAACTGTGCCGATGACTTTGGTTGAAGCACTAGGACAGGCAGGCGTTGACACCCAGACAGCTGACCTGAGCGGCCTGACCCTGGTACGTGACGGCAAGGAGTACCGCCTGGATGCCGATACCCTGAACCGTAAGGACTCCAAGCTGTACGGCGTATACCTCAAGGATGGCGATAGCATCCACCTACCCTACAACGATAACCGCAAGGTTTACGTGATGGGTGAAGTGGTAAGCCCACTGGCAGCCAACTTCAAGACCACTAGCCTGACGCTAATGGACGCACTCGGCCAGGCAGGCGGCCTGAACCAGGAAACTGCCGATGCGGATGAAGTGTATGTAATCCGTGGTCCGGAGAATTTTAATTCTTCCCCAACTGCAAAGGCTCAAGTGTTCCACCTGAGTGCTTCCTCGCCGACCGCTTTCGTTCTGGCACAGCACTTTGCACTACAGCCGCAAGACGTTGTATTCGTAGGTCCTGCCGGAATCACCCGCTGGAACCGCTTCGTCAGCCAGCTGCTGGGCTCTTCAAACGTGCTTAGCTCCACCGCAAACGCCAAACAGAACTTCAACTAAGAAGCCTTCTGGACGATCAAAAAGCCCTTCGTTTGAAGGGCTTTTTTATGCCTTAATAAATTCCTCGGAACCGCCTTACTGCTACTGGAGGCTCCCTTACAGGTATTAATGCTCAAGACAGGCTTGGCTGAACCTTTAGCCATAGCTGCTACATATGTACTTACAATAACTACCTGCAGCACTCAGCCGATACCGGGTCAAGTCAAGACGCGGCACTCTGCGAAGGAATCTTTATAACGAAGTTATTTGGCAGGCATAAAAAAGCCCAACGTTAGTGTTGGGCTTTTTGCTATTACATGCCTTAACTAAGCGAGACTTTTTCCTGCAACTTCATTGCAGGCTTCTTCTTTGACTGTATACCAAAGAACGCTAGATTAAGCAGACTAAAGCGACCGACTGCCTTCTTAAGGGCTACTGGCAGGATAAGTCCCAGAATCATACTAACGGTAAAGGTAATCCACACATCATGGATTGCCAGCTTGTTCAGTACGATACGGCTGCCCGCAGTTCCAAATACATGGAATAGGTAGATTTCAAAAGAGAAATACCCCAGCCACGCCAACGGTTTGAAATAGACCCGGCGGGTAATGATCATGTAAATGGCAGTAATCCCCAGAGCCGTCCCTATGTAATCCATTCCACGATCACTGATGGAAAGTTGATTCCACAGATAGGCCTGATCAATGACAACCAATGCCGCCAGCACGACGCCAATCACTAGCTGTTTTGAAGCGGTATTCAACTGGTCGGAGAAGCGATAAAGCCCCAGCCCCAACAGAAAGAAGGGCAGCAATTGGATGGCCTTGTACAGGCAGAAGAAGTCCGGGAATACTTCGTAGTGCAAGGAGCCCACCAGGGCGATACACATGATGATCAAGTAATTCCTGAGAGAGGACAGCAGGCTGAACTTCTCCATCAAGGCAATCATGACAAAGATGCAGAAGATGGACTGCAGGAACCAGAAATGGGCATAACTGAAGAAATAGATACCGAATACATCGCTCCATTCCGGCTTCGTATTGGTGTTGGGCACCAACGCTTGCGAGATGAAGAAGAGCGTTGAGACAACGATCATCGGGATCAGAATCCGGCGAAACTTGCCCTGGTAGAAACGCGGCAGGGAGCTTGCGGAAGTAACGGGTCTCAGGGCATATACATACCCGGAGATGGCCGTGAAGAGCGGCATGCGAATGTAAACAAGCGAGTCGTAGAGATAACGGAGGAATGAGTCATCTGCGACTTTCATTCCCTGATCACCCGAACTGCCAATAACGTGACCGGCTACCATTAAAAATAGCGCCAACCCCCTGATCGTTTCGATCCTTAAATCTTTTTCGGGTTTGGTAGTGCTCATTAGGCGCCCTTCCTTAAATCAATACATATGATATCGCTCGGATATCGACCACTATTAATCTACTGACCTGAGAGGATAGGCCACAGAAAGCCCTCCATTTTTATATTCACTCAATACTTGGCTTGTATTTGAACTGAATCACTTTCTAACTGCCATATGCTGACTAATGTGCAGCTTTTAAGCTCGGAAGGATGCAGTAGTTTTCAATTAATATTGCGTCTCTTCATTGAAAACCTGTGAAATAGAGCTCGCCAGGTCGCTCAATTATCTTTTGTATCTGCCAGTGTCAAACTAAGCGACATATCGATATCGTATTGATATCAGACTTCAGCGAACTCAAGCAGGATAAGGACAGATCAATACCCTTATTGTTCGGGTTTATATATTTTTTTTGAGTGAAACTCATTACAAATAGATAAACGGGACTGTTTTGATGGCGGGCGTATCTGCAACGGTCCGCATTTTAGCCGCATGCCGTGACAGATACGCTATGAGCATTATGCGTTAGACGAATGCTTTACCGTCCAGGACTGCTTTACGCCACCGCACGATATTGACCTTTTCTGGCAGGCCAACCTGGCTGAAGGGATCCTGTGCCAAAAAGGCCTCGGCTTCTTCGCGGGTTTCGACATCCACGATGTAGACACTTCCGCTGGCGTTTGCCCCTTCGTCGTCAAGCTTGGCTCCACAGGCGAGCAGCTTGCTGGCATTTTCACGGAGGAAATCCAGATGGGCAGGACGGTTGTCCTGGCGCAGCTGGGTAGTGTTGGGCTTGTCCCAGGTTTCGATCAAAAAAGGCATGGCGTTTTCCTTGGTTGATAGCGTCTCCCTAGCATACCTGTATGACCAGGCCCTGGGTAAAGCGTATCGATCAAGGAGGCATGTCCTTATGCCTCGCCAACCGCGTTATGCCGCGCGGAACAAAGCGTGCGGATCAATCACAAACTTCTTGGGTACGCCCGCATCAAATTCGCTATAGCCCTTGGGTGCATCATCCAGGGTGATAACGTCGACACCTACAATGTCAGCAATCTTCATGCGGTCCCACATGATGGCTTGCATCAGCTGTCGGTTGTACTTCATGACAGGCGTTTGCCCGGTATGGAAGCTATGGGATTTAGCCCAGCCGAGGCCGAAGCGAATGCTTAGGCTACCCTGCTTAGCCGCCTGGTCAGCTGCGCCGGGATCTTCCGTCACGTAGAGGCCTGGAATCCCGATCTTGCCGGCGACACGTGTAACACCCATCAGTGAGTTAAGGACTGTGGCAGGTGCTTCGTGCTGTGATCCGGAGTGACCATGGCCGCGGGCTTCGAAACCGACCGCATCCACGGCGCAATCCACCTCCGGCTCGCCTAGAAGTGCCGCAATTTGTTCATGTAGGGGCGTGTCTTGGGATAAGTCAGCAATTTCAAACCCTTGTGCTTTGGCATGAGCCAGACGTACCGGATTGACGTCACCCACGATGACGACCGCAGCGCCCAACAGGCGCGCTGAAGCAGCGGCGGCTAGGCCGACAGGACCTGCGCCGGCGATATAAACGGTACTACCCGGTCCGACGCCCGCCGTGACGGCTCCGTGGTAGCCGGTGGGCAGAATGTCCGAAAGGCAGGTCAGGTCGCGGATCTTTTCCATGGCCCGATCCCGGTCAGGCAGCTTGAGCAGGTTGAAATCGGCATAGGGCACCATGACATATTCCGCCTGGCCACCGACCCATCCACCCATGTCGACATAGCCATAGGCACCGCCAGCGCGGGAGGGATTTACCGACAGGCAGACGCCGGTGTGTTGCTCTTTGCAGGTACGGCAGCGGCCACAGGCTACGTTGAAGGGGACGGAGACCAGATCTCCTACTTTGAGGTTTTCCACCCCTTTGCCCGCCTCGATGACTTCTCCTGTGATTTCATGGCCCAGTACGAGACCCTCGGGGGCTGTAGTACGGCCACGCACCATGTGCTGGTCGGAGCCACAGATGTTGGTGGAGACGACTCGCAGGATCACACCGTGGTCGATTTGACGTCCCTGGGGCGTTTCCATTTTGGGGAAGGGAATGTTCTGTACTTCGACTTTACCAGCGCCCAGGTAGACGACGCCTCGATTGCCTGACATACGCGTTTCCTCTTGTTGTTGTAGTGAGCCCATGAGTGGGCGGTGGTTCATGGAAAGCAGTAAAACATTGAATCCGATAAGGTATCGCTGCGCTTGAACCCTCCTGCGACGGGTATGTTGAGCGTAGAAAGCACGAGCCGAACGTCAATCAAAGCGTGCGATGAGCGCACAAAAGTGGCAGGTTCTGCTTTTGTAATGGTTATCGGCTGGACTGGATTTGATGGGTATCCCGTTGCTCAACCCTCCTACAGGCCACGCTCCATTGCATTATCCGGCGAGCCTTGATTCATCGCGCTGCCAGAGCCCTCTAGAAGGCTCAACCTATCCTTTCGAGAAAAGCGCTTGTAGTGACATGGAGGGTGGCGGTTACAGCACCACCGTCCGGTTGGCATTTAGGAAGACGCGGCGCTCCAAGTGATATCCCACGGCTCGGGCCAAGGTCAGGCATTCGATATCTCGGCCCTTGGCAACGAGATCTTCCGGGTAATACGCATGATCCACGCTCTCTACGCCCTGCGCGATGATTGGCCCTTCGTCGAGGTCATTATTGACGTAATGGGCGGTGGCACCGACCAGCTTTACCCCCTTCTGATAGGCCTGATGGTAAGGCTTGGCGCCCTTGAAGCCTGGCAATAGGGAGTGATGGATGTTAATTGCCCAGCCATCGAGACGACGGCACAACTCGGGCGAAAGCACCTGCATGTAGCGTGCAAGCACGACCAGTTCCGCCTGGGAATCCTGCAGCACCTGCCAGACGCGGGCTTCCTGGGCAGGTTTGTCGTGGGGGTCCAGCGGAAAGTGGTGATAGGGAATGCCATGCCAGCGGGCCAGGGGTTCAAGGTCAGGGTGATTGGAAATCACTGCGACCACATCCATCGGTAATTGGCCGATGCGCTGGCGATAGAGCAAGTCGTTCAGGCAATGATCGGCTTTAGAGACCATGATCACCACCTTTGGGCGGTAGCCTGGCGCGGTCAGCTCCATTTGCATGTCGAACGGTCCCAAGGCATCGGCAAGACCGGCACGAAAAGCAGTCTCGTCGAAGGCAGTCGGCGCCTTGAACTCCACGCGGATAAAAAAGCGCGCGGCCAAGCGGTCATCAAAGGAGTGATGCTCGGTGACGTAGCACTGCTGCTCGAACAGAAAGCGGGTCACGACGTCCACGGTCCCCAGTCGGCTTGGGCTCTGGGCAGTGAGAATCCAGGTATCAGGGGTGCGGCTCATGGATAGCTACCGAATAGGTTGGATGTTGTGGGTTAAATAGCTTGGGGCCAGGGACACAGGTATCGCTGCGCCCCACGCACCTTACTGATCAAATGTATACGTTTAACCTGTGGTATCCAGCCAAATGGTTAGTTCACGGAAGGATGAGGTCGATACTCACAACCCATCCTGTCCGTACGCGGTCAGTTGGCGATGGCCAATCCGTATTCGGCGCTGGCGTCCTGCAACCAGAGCCAGATGTAATCGGCAAAACTGCGGCGAACGATCAACTCCCACGTCTCCTCACCGGTGTGACGGATAACCAGCTGGGATTTGGCAAATACCGTCCCGACCGCCTTGCCTACCGGAAATTGACTGGGGTGGACATCGTAGGATGTGGACTTCATCAGGACGTTGCGTACATTCGGTCCTGTCAGCTCATACAGGGTCTGGCCACCGCTGACATTGACGATGGAAATATGCCGATCGCCGATCGCCTCACGCAGGCTCAGTTCGGTGGAGTACTCCTCGCCCTGCGGAACGATCAGGAGCCACTCATCCGGCCCCAGCCATTGCAGGGAGGTTTCACCTTTCACAGTCAAGCCCAGGGCGGCGGGCAACTCCAAACCCAGTACGGATTCGACCGCACCGGTAAAGCCGGTATCGCTGGCCTCTCCCCGCAGGACCAAATGGCCCCGCAGCTTTTTCTCGCGCAAGGTCACACCCGCGCTGCCGACGCTCCGGCCCGCCAGCTTGTCGAGCTCAGCATGGAACAAGGGGGATTCGGCGCGTGCAGAACCGGTGGGGCGCTGCTGATAAACGTTCACGTTAGACATGCTGACGCTCCCCTTTCGGATCATAGAACACGGAAGAAACGATTTCGGCTTCGACGAACGTGCCATCCCTGAGCGCGGCATAAACCTTTTGTCCCATCTTGCCCAAGCCACCCCTTACAACGGCCAAGGCGAAGCCAAAGCCCATCGAGGCGCTGTAATAGCTGGAGGTGACGTGCCCCACCATGGTCATTGGAATCGACTGCTGGGTGTTGAACACCAGCTGTGCGCCTTCCGGTAGAACCGCCTTGGGATTGACCGGCTTGAGGCCCACCAGCTGCTTGCGGTCTGCTTTAAGACAATCCTGCCGGTTCATACCGCGTTTGCCGATAAAGGAGAACGGCTTGTTCATGCTGACGGCCCAGCCCATGCCCAAGTCCTGTGGGGTGACGGAGCCATCGGTATCCTGACCAACGATAATGAACCCCTTCTCGGCCCGCAGTACGTGCATGGTTTCGGTACCGTAGGGTGTTAGGCCGTACGTCTTGCCAGCCTCTATCAGCTGCTCCCATACGCCCATCGCATAATCGGCCTGGACGTTGATTTCGTAGGAAAGCTCGCCGGTAAAGGAGATGCGGAACACCCGAGCCGGTACGCCGCCCACGGTGCCTTCCTTCCAGCTCATGAAGGGGAACGCATCCTTGTCCAGATTGATGTCAGTCAACTCGGCGAGCAGGTTACGACTTTCCGGACCAGACAAGGTCATGGTCGCCCAATGGTCGGTTACCGAGGTGAAATACACCTTGAGATCCGGCCATTCGGTCTGATGGTAGAGTTCCAGCCACTCAAGGATACGCGCGGCGCCACCGGTCGTGGTGGTCATCAGGAAATGATTGTCGGCTAGGCAGGCCGTGACGCCATCGTCCATGACCATGCCGTCTTCCTTGCACATCAGGCCGTAACGGGCCTTACCGACCTCCAGCTTGGTCCAGGCATTGGTATAGACGCGATTGAGAAACTCACGGGCGTCCGGGCCCTGAATATCGATCTTGCCGAGGGTCGAGGCATCAAGGATGCCGACTTTCTCGCGCACGGCCTTGCACTCACGGGCCACGGCGGCATGCAGATCCTCTCCGGCCTTGGGGAAGTACCAGGGGCGCTTCCACTGACCGACATCTTCAAACAAGGCACCCTGCTTGACGTGCCAGCCATGAAGCGCGGTGAAACGTACCGGCTCCATGAGATGGCCGCAGTGGCGACCAGCGACGGCACCGAACGTGACCGGTGTGTAGTTAGGGCGAAACATGGTGGTGCCGACTTCGGGAATCGCCTTGTTTTGTACACGGGCAGCGATGGCGAGGCCGTTGATGTTGCCCAGCTTGCCCTGGTCGGTGCCAAAACCCAGGGCGGTGTAGCGCTTGACGTGCTCGATAGACTCGAACCCCTCACGGCACGCCAGCTCGATACCCGCTGCCGTCACGTCATTTTGCAGATCGACGAACTGCTTGGGTGCGCGGGCCGTGGATTTTTCGTGAGGCACCTGGAAGAGCGCCAGCGAAGGCTCTTCGAAGCGGTGCTCCGCCCGGGGCACTTCGCCAGCTACCGGCTTCAAACCCGCCTCGCCGGCAGCAGTGGCGCCCGCCTCAAAGCCATCGGCTAGCACATCGCCCAGGGCGAACACGCCGTTCACAGCGCCAGCACAGACCCGTTTTTGCGGAGCCGGGCCCGGTACGAACGCCTGGATATCCTCGCGCCACAAGGGACGCCCGCCCAGGTGAGATGCCAGGTGCACCACAGGGCTGTAACCACCGGACGTGGCGATCAGGTCGCAGCTCAGCCACTCGCCGGGACTAGTAGTACGGAACCCCTTGATGTCGATGGCGACGACACGCGCGCCGGTCACTCGCGTTGAGCCACGGGCTTCGGTAACCGCTGCGCCGGTCAAGACGCGAATCCCCTTCGCCCTCGCCTCTTCAACCCAGGCCCCACGCGGATTTTGACGTGCGTCGGCGATGGCAACGACTTCACGCCCTGCTTCCAGCCAGTCCAGCGCGACACGGTAGGCATAATCATTGTTGGTGGACAGCACCAGCTTTTGTCCCGGTGCCACCCCATAGCGACGCACATACGTGGAGACAGCACCCGCCACCAGGTTTCCAGGCAGGTCGTTGTTGGCGTATACCAACGGACGCTCATGGGCACCACTCGCCAGAACGACACGCTTGGCGCGGACACGGTGCACTCGGTGGCGCACCTGTCCCATTGGGGCCTTTTCGCCCAGATGATCGGTGAGACGCTGGTGGATGGTCAGAAAGTTGTGGTCGTGATAGCCGTTGACGGTCGCCCGAGACAGCAGGGTCACGTCGGGAGTGGCTTCCAGCTCCGCGATGGCCTTGGCAACCCATTCGGCGGCGGGCTGGCCATCCAATAGCTCACGCGTGTCGAGCAGGCTGCCGCCAAACTCTTCCTGCTCGTCAGCCAGGATGACACGCGCCCCACTGCGGGCAGCCGCCAGGGCGGCAGCCAGACCGGCCGGTCCGGCACCGACCACCAGCACATCGCAGTGCTGGTTCATGTGATCGTAGCTGTCCGGATCGACTTCGGTCGGCACACGACCCAGCCCCGCCGCCTTGCGGATGTACTTCTCATACGTCAGCCACAGGTTTTGCGGGTACATGAACGTCTTGTAGTAGAAGCCGGGCGGCATCATCTTGCCGCCGACCTTGCCAAGAATGCCCATCAGGTCATTGTTCACGCTCGGCCAACCGTTGGTGCTGGCGGCTACAAGCTCTGCGTAGAGGGGCTGTTGGGTAGCACGCACGTTGGGAATCTGCGTGGCCTCGGTGGAGCCGATCTGCATGATGGCATTGGGCTCTTCAGCCCCAGCGGCCACGATGCCGCGCGGGCGGGAATATTTGAAGCTGCGCCCGATGACATCGACACCATTGGCCAGCAGCGCCGACGCCAGCGTATCGCCGACAAAGCCCTGGTAGCGCTGACCATTGAAGGTAAAGGTCAACGGCTGGCGGCGATCGATCCGACCACCGTGGGTAAGGCGATTGACCTGACTCATACGGTTTCTCCTTCGATAGCCTTGGCCACTACGACCGGCTTGCCGTTTACCTGCGGTTGCTCGCCAATCTTGTACGTTTCGAGAATTTCGTAGGTTTCCGTATTGCGGGTCACGTTGAAATAGTGACGGCACCCGGTGGCATGGACCCACAGTTCATGGTGGATGCCCCGCGGGTTATCGCGAAAGAACATGTAGTCGCCCCACTCCGCATCGGTGCAGTTGTCTGGGTCCAGCGGGCGCGGGATATGCGCCTGGCCTGCCGCATGGAATTCCTCTTCGGAGCGCAGTTCCCCACAATGAGGGCAATGGATGTGCAACATGATCAGGGCTCCTTAGTGCGCGACAGCCGCCGCGCCATGCTCGTCGATGAGCGCGCCGGTATGGAAACGGTCGATGGAGAACGGAACCGCCAATGGGTGCATTTCCCCTTTGGCGAGCGAAGCAGCAAAGACGTTGCCGGAGCCGGGAGTGGCTTTAAATCCACCAGTGCCCCAGCCGCAATTGAAAAACAGGTTTTCTACCGGTGTCTTGGAAATGATTGGACAGGCGTCGGGCGTGGTATCGACGATGCCGCCCCACTGGCGATTCATCCGTACGCGGGAGAGAATCGGGAACATTTCGACGATGGCTTGCAGGGTGTGCTCGATGACCGGGTACGAGCCGCGTTGACCATAGCCGACATAGCTGTCGATACCGGCACCGATCACCAGATCGCCTTTGTCCGACTGGCTGATATAGCCATGCACTGCATTGGACATGATCACGCTATCGATCACCGGCTTGAGCGGCTCGGACACCAGCGCCTGCAAGGGGTGGGATTCCACCGGCAAGCGAAAACCGGCCAGCTTGGCCATATGACCCGAATTACCGGCCGTCACGACACCGACGCGCCGGGCCCCAATAAAGCCCTTATTGGTCTCGACGCCAACGACTGCGCCATTTTCCTTACGGAAGCCAACGACCTCGGTGTTTTGAATCAAATCCACGCCCAGCGCATCGGCTGCACGGGCGAAACCCCAGGCTACCGCATCGTGGCGGGCTACCCCGCCCCGGCGTTGTACCGTCGCGCCCATGACCGGATAACGGGTGCTCTTGCTACAGTCGAGGTAAGGCACCTCTTCGGCCACCTGCCTGGCGTCGAGCAGTTCGCCGTCTACGCCATTCAGGCGGTTGGCACTGACGCGGCGCTCGGCTTCGCGCATGTCCTGCAACGTATGGCACAGGTTGTAGACGCCGCGCTGCGAAAACATGACGTTATAGTTCAGGTCCTGCGAGAGCCCTTCCCATAGCTTCATCGCATGCTCATACAAGTGAGCCGATTCATCCCACAGGTAGTTGGACCGTACGATGGTGGTGTTGCGCGCCGTATTGCCACCGCCCAGCCAGCCTTTTTCGATGACCGCGACGTTTTTGACGCCATGCTCCTTGGCCAGATAATAGGCCGTTGCCAGACCATGACCACCGCCGCCCACGACAATTACGTCATACACCGGCTTGGGGGTTGGCGTGCGCCACATGCGCTGCCAGTTTTCATGATGGCTTAGGGAATGCTTGAAAAGGCCGAAGCCGGAATAGCGCTGCATCTGTTTGACTCCTGAACCTGTCCCCACGCATGAATGAGGATTTTCGTAGGGTGGCCTATGACTAGCTGACTCAATCGAACAGGGGTGGGTTACGCTCCGGCCAACCCACCTTATGAAGGGCTAATTAGCGGTAGACGGGATAATCTGCGCAGAGCCCGGCCACACGCTCGGCCACATGCGCCTCCACATCGGCATCGCCCAGATGATCAAGGATGTCGCAGATCCACCCGGCCAGCTCCTGGCACTGGGCTACGCCCAGGCCACGCGTGGTCACGGCCGGGGTGCCGATTCGCAGGCCGGAGGTCACGAAAGGCGATTGGGGATCATTGGGCACGGCGTTCTTGTTGACCGTGATACCGGCGCGCCCCAGGGCGGCGTCGGCATCCTTGCCAGTAATGCCCTGTTTGATCAGGCTGACCAGGAACAGATGGTTGTCTGTCCCACCGGAGACCACGTCGTAGCCGCGCTTGATGAACACCGCAGCCATGGCCTGGGCGTTGTGGATGACCTGCTGCTGATAAGTTTTGAAGCCGGGTTCCAGGGCTTCCTTGAAGCACACCGCCTTGGCTGCAATCACGTGCATCAGGGGGCCGCCCTGGCCCCCTGGGAAGACGGCGGAATTGAGCTTTTTCTCCAACTCCTCGTTGGCCTTCGCCAGAATCAGCCCACCGCGGGGGCCACGCAGGGTCTTGTGGGTGGTGGTGGTGACCACATCGGCAAACGGAAGGGGATTGGGATACAGGCCTGCCGCAACCAGCCCCGCCACGTGAGCCATGTCGACGAACAGATAGGCACCGACTTTGTCGGCAATCTCACGGAAGCGCGGGAAGTCGAGCGTTTTCGAATAGGCCGAAAAACCGGCAATGATCATTTTCGGCTGATGTTCTACGGCCAACCGCTCGACCTCGTCATAGTCGATCAGGCCCGTTGCGGGATTCAGCCCATATTGCACCGCGTTGTAGAGCTTGCCGGAAAAGCTGACCTTGGCACCATGGGTCAGATGTCCCCCATGAGCCAGACTCATGCCCAGCACTGTGTCACCTGCTTGCAGCAAAGCCAGGAAGACCGCTGCGTTAGCCTGCGAGCCGGAGTGCGGTTGGACGTTGGCATAGTCGGCGCCAAACAGCTGCTTGGCCCGCTCGATGGCCAACTGCTCGACTTTATCGACGAACTCGCAACCGCCGTAGTAGCGCTTGCCCGGATAGCCTTCGGCATATTTGTTGGTCAGCCCGCTGCCCTGTGCCTCCATTACCCGCTGGCTGGTGTAGTTCTCCGAGGCGATCAATTCGAGGTGAGCTTCCTGGCGCCGCTCCTCTTCGCTCATCGCAGCGAACAAGGCGTCGTCGTAACCCTGGATGCGGTCTTGCTTGGTAAACATCGCGTCTCTCCTGCAGCGCAGCGGAAGGCCGGCATGGCCGTCAATGGGCTGATCCTTGAGAGCGATGGTAGGACCGAGGCTGCGCATCAGAATGCCTGTTCACGCCACAAGGCGGTGCGTTTGCGACATCGCCCTCGCATCCATGCGCCAGACGAGTCGGCTGCATCGAACAGGCCGTCGATCACAGGTGCACAGGCAGGCATACATAAGAATGGCGCCATTGGTCTCTTGTCGCC
Source organism: Pseudomonas sp. C2.3V (assembly GCF_058536325.1). Taxonomy (NCBI): domain Bacteria; kingdom Pseudomonadati; phylum Pseudomonadota; class Gammaproteobacteria; order Pseudomonadales; family Pseudomonadaceae; genus Pseudomonas; species Pseudomonas sp. C2.3V. The sequence continues at coordinate 4,013,121 of NZ_JBZUBN010000001.1, forward strand.
TGTGAGTCAGGAACCCCGACATGCCCTTACGGCTCACACCAGAACGGTGCCGGTCTGGCTAAAACCCTTATGACCACACCCCGCTTCGCCATCAGTCAACTCACCACCACACCCTGGCCACTCACACGTGACCTGGAGCTGTTTGCCCGTCTCAACACCGACATTGAGCTGGCGGAAATGAAGTTCGACAAGGACGCCGGCAAGCTCGCCGAACAATTCGCTCAGTTGAATGCGCATGGATTAAGGCCCGTCTCGCTGCAGCCTGAAGTCCGTACGATTTATCCGGCGACCAGTGCACTCGAACCGGCTGATCCTGCTGAACGTACGGCCCTGATCAAAGCTACGATTGATCGCTTCGCCCCCTTCTGCACAGGCATTCCGGTCATTACCAATACCGGCGCGCTCGGCCAGAGCGGCAACGAGGCGGAAGTCTGGGAAGGCTGTATAAAGCGCTATCGCGAACTGGCCGATCACGCCGCGGACAAAGGGTTGAGCATTGCCATCGAGCCGCTCAGCCCGCCCATGATGAGCCGCGACAGCATTCTCTATACCTTCATGCAGGGGTATGAGCTGGTGCAGGCGGTGGCACGAGAGAATGTAGGGCTGTGCCTGGACCTGTATAACAGCTGGCAGGATGCAGACCTCACCGACGCCATTCGACTGGCGGGTGACCGAATTTTTCTGACCCAGCTTTCCGACTGGCAGCGCCCGCGGTCCTATTTTGATCGTCGTACCCTGGGCGATGGCATCATTCCGGTCAATCGCCTGCTCGCTGCCGTGAATGAAACCGGCTACGCCGGACCCTACGTTCTGGAAATTTTCTCGTCTGATGTACCAGGCGCGCTCTGGGAAGACGATGACGCGCTTGAGCAGGCCATTCTTCGCAGCAAGGCCCGCTTCGAAGAAGCCTGGGCCACAGGAGATGCGTTGGCTAATCTGGGCATCTAGAAACCCTCAGGGGGCCTGCTCGTGTCGGGGCGCCGGGCGATCCAAAGGCGGTCGGGCGGCTGAGGGTGTCGGCCGGTGGGCTTCCAGCTGGCGAATCTGGCGATCCTGCAACCGCGAGCAGGTCACGAGCGCTACTGTTGCACCGATCAGGGCATAGAACATGTCGGACTGGGTATCCCACTCATACCCCTGCGTACCTAGAAACTCCTCTGCGCCCTGCCCCAGCGCCAATGCAGCCCACCACTCGATCATCTCGTAGACGGCGCTGACCGCCACCGCCACGCACCCGGAGAGAAACGCGAGCATCTTGTAACCGGACACCTGCCGCTCACGGATCAGGATCTCACGAGCCAGCAGACACGGTACGAATCCTTGCATGAAGTGCCCCAGCTTGTCATAGGGATTACGGTCCATATCCAGCCACTCCTGAATCCAGCTACCCAAGGGCACGCGGGCGTAACTGTAGGCGCCTCCTGCAATCAGCCCCAAGGCGTGAATCGTAATCAGGATGTACAGCAGCGGTGTGAGGCTGAAGCGCTCATGCGTGGTGATCAGCAGCGGCAGCACAATCAGCACCGGAAAGATTTCCATCAGCCATGTCGTGCGGTCATAGGGTGCGATGCTGGAGGCGACCAATGCCGCACATACGATGAGGACGAGTGATCGAAGCAGCCATTTGTGTTGAGTCATTCCATCCGCCTTACGTCGTTCCGCAGTCAGGCCAGCCTGCGAGGAGCAGACCGCATTACAGAACGGTAGACCGCAGGAAGCCAGCGTTGGGTCGGTGGCAGACTCAATTCGTTACGTTACGTTTATACCTTGCGCCAGACCGACGCCAGCCAGGGCTGCTGCTCCCGAGGCAAACCGGCGGGCCGGTAATAGTGCTCCAGTTCGACGAACCCCGTGTCGGTCAGATAACGCTTCCAGCTGTCGAAGTCGTGGTAGGCACCATAGCGCCGACCATTCCAGCCTTCGCGGTTGTCACCTCGCGGATTGGAGCTGAACAGCACGCCGCGCGGCTTGAGCGTGGCATGCAACGCCTTGAGTACGCGTGGCAACTCGCTGAGCGGGACATGAAATAGCGTGGCGTTGGCAAACACCCCATCGAAATGCGCTGGCGGAAGATCCAGGGCAAGAAAGTTTTGATGCCAGACCTCGCACCCCGAATCGGCGCGAGCCATGGCTACGAATTCGGCAGACCCGTCGACGCCCACGGGAGAGTGTCCCAGACGCGTGAACGTTTTCAGGTCCCGACCCGGCCCGCAGCCAAAGTCGAGAATGCGCTGCGGGGCCTGACCTTCCAAATGCCTGAGCAGCGCCTCGATGTTCTGGCTGACATCATGATCTCGCGTGCCCTCGCGAAAACGCTCGGCCGTCTGGTCGTAGTCCGCCAGCGTCAGGGCAGTGATTCGTTCGAGCTCATCAGGCAAGGTCATGGCGTCGTCCAGGTCAATCAACGGTTTCGTTCAAATGCCGCTTCCAGGGCATCGTTGATGGTACGCAATACCTTGACCCGGGCGAAGCGTTTATCGTTGGCTTCGACCAGTGTCCAAGGGGCAATTTCGGTGCTGTTGCGCGCGACCATGTCTTCGACTGCGGCGCTGTACACATCCCACTTGTCACGGTTGCGCCAGTCTTCCTCAGTGATCTTGAACCGCTTGAACGGGGTCTCCTCACGTTCTTTGAAGCGCTTGAGCTGCGTATCCGAATCGATGGCCAGCCAGAATTTGACCAGTACGATACCGGCATCTGTCAGCTGCTCCTCGAAATCGTTGATTTCGCTGTAAGCCCTGAGCCAGTCCGCCTCGTTGGCAAAGCCTTCTACCCGCTCTACCAGCACGCGGCCATACCAGGAACGGTCAAAGACGGTAAAACCGCCTAATCGTGGAATATGCCGCCAGAATCGCCACAGATAGGGTTGCGCACGCTCCTCTTCAGACGGTGCGGCAATGGGAATGATGCGGTATTGCCGAGGATCGAGTGCCCCGGTTACCCGGCGGATCGTGCTGCCCTTGCCAGCGGCATCGTTTCCCTCGAACACGGCGACCAGCGCATGACGCTTGAAGCGCTTGTCCCGCACGAGTCCGGACAGCCGTGCCTGCTCGGCGATAAGCTGCTCCTTGTATTCGTCCTTGCTAAGGGACTGGGACATATCTAGGCTGCTCAACACCCCGCGCCCGTCGAGGTTGGGCGGTAGTGGAGCGGTGTGTGGGCTGCGGGGCGGCTGTGCGTCTCGCTCAAGCGCGCCGTTCAAGGCTTCGAGCAGGATGTTGCCTACCATCAGGCTGCGGTAATTTTCGTCGTAACCGGCTACCACATACCAGGGCGCATAGTCGCGGCTGGTTCGCCGCAGAACGTGCTCGCCGTGCTCGACAAACTTGTCGTAGGTCCGGGACTGTTGCCAGTCCAGCGGACTGATGCGCCAGCTATGCAAGGGGTCGTCCTTGAGCACCTTGAGCCGGTGCTTGAGCTGTTTCTTGGACAGGTGAAACCAGAATTTGAGGATCAATGCACCCTCGTCACTGAGCATGCGCTCCAGGCGCTCGGCGTCGCCGATGCCCTCCTCCAGCTCAGCCGATTTGATGCGTTTTTCCACGCGGGCGTGCAGGAGCTGGCTGTACCAGTTACCAAAGAAGATGCCGATCCGCCCCTTGGGCGGCAGGCGCTGCCAGTAGCGCCAGGCCGGTGGGCGCAGCCGCTCTTCCTCGGTTCGCTCCAGAAAGGATTCGACCTGGATCAGGCGCGGGTCCATCCATTCGCTCAACAGCTTGACTGTTTCGCCCTTGCCGGCACCCTCTACGCCATTGATCAGCAGAATGACCGGAAACCGCCCCTGCTCCTTGAGTTTATACTGCGCATCCAGCAGCGCCTGACGCAGCTTTGGTACAGCCGCCTCGTAGGTTTCCCTGTCGATGACGTGATCGGTTTCGGCGGATTCAAACATGCGGCTCTCCCCTGTCAGCCCGGCCTTTCAAGCGCGTATGGCACAGTAATCGTCTTGTATTGGAACCCAAGCGATGCGGGTCGTTCGGCTCCAGTGAACGTGACTTTACCGGGTCTAGCGACCCCTACACTCAAGATACCGTAATTACCGGACGCTTCATGAAAGAACACATTACGCCTTTTCAACTGCTGATCCTGGTCTTGTCGTTTTATGTATTGGGCTCACTGGTAGCCGATCTGTTTTTTGCCCTGCCGCCAGAAGTCTCGCAGTTGCTCGGTTATCTGGATAATGGGGTGTGTGTCTTTTTCTTCATCGACTTCTGTTTGCGCTTTCGCGCAGCGCCCAACAAATGGCACTTCATGCGCTGGGGCTGGCTTGATCTGCTGGCCTGTATTCCCGCAGCCGGTTTTCAGGGCGCCAAGCTGGTCCGCGTGGTGCAGATTCTGCGCATCCTGCGTGCGATCAAGTCGCTTGCGATGATCTGGCGACTCCTGTTTCGCAATCGCGCCGAAGGCATTGTCGCGTCGGCCGCCACGGCAACCCTGCTTCTGGTGGCATTTGGCGCCATCACCATGCTGATGGTCGAAGCGCCCAACCCTGAAAGCTCCATCAATACGGCCGAAGAAGCGCTCTGGTGGGCCTTTGTGACAGTGACCACCGTAGGCTATGGCGACTTTTACCCAGTCACCACACTAGGCCGCATCGTGGCTGTCATGCTGATGATTGGCGGCGTGGGGTTATTCGGCAGCTTTGCCGCGTACATCGGCTCGCTGGTTCTGACGGACAAGGATGAGCAGGACACCCACGAGCAGAACACTGACCGCGAGATGATGCGTGCCTTGATGGCCAAGGTGGATGAACTGCACGAGGAAGTCCGAACGCTGCGCCAGGAGCTGCATGCCACCCGCGCGGCGGAAATACCGCATCCGACCAAGGATAGCTAAGGCTGCGCCCTGCTGAATTGACCGGGATTAAAAGAAAACGTCGATGGGCGTCGGTTGGACTGGCGTCTTTCTCAGCACGCTAGATCTCTAGCGGTAAAACTCCCCGGCGTGACCGGCCACACGCTCTAGGGCCGAACTAACCCCCTGCTTTTTCACTCATCTTTACTGAACCCACCGCTTGGCTGACAGCGAAACGCACAGGCAAATCTTTAACTATTGTCAGGCTTATATGACAGTTTGATGAAGATTGATCGACGCCACTGGTTCGCCAGCAATGCCCCCGATACTCTCGGAGGCGATATGCTCAGCTGAGCACCAAGTCCTTACAGGAGAGGGAAATGTCGTTTCGTATTCAAGCGCGTAAGCGGGTTGATGATGAGATCCGCCGTGTAGTGGTTGAACGGATAGAAAAAGCCCAGGAATCCTTGAGCGCAGGCTCGGCCAAAGGCGTGCACAACGCCCGCAAGCGGCTGAAAGAAATCCGCGCCGTGCTGAGACTGGTGCGCGAACCCTTAGGCAAAAAAGTCTTCACGGCTCAAAACATTCGCTTTCGCGATCTCGGTCAGGGCTTGTCCAGCCTGCGTGATGCCGCAGCCGTCATCGAAAGCTGGGATGCCCTGACCGAAACCAACCGCAAGCGCTTCAATTCACCGGCCATGAAGCGCGTCAGGGGCCGACTCGTCGAGCGGGCTGAAAAGGCGTCCCAAGGCGAGGCAGCCAGTTCCCATGCCGATCTGGTGGAAGAACTGGAAGACGCCAAGTACAAGGTGTCTACCTGGAAGTTCAAAGGCAAAGACTTTGGCCTTTTGGAAAGCGGCATTCTCAAGACCTACAAAGACGGCCGTCTGGCACTTAAGGTCGCTCGCAGTAATGCCACTGACGAAACCCTGCACGAATGGCGCAAGCGTGTGAAGGATCACTGGTATCACACACAGCTGCTGATGGACGCCTGGCCAGAGCACTTCAAATCACGCCAGAAGTGCCTGGAAAAGCTGTCTGCCTATCTGGGTGATGACCACGACCTGGCGGTGATGCAGCTTTTGCTCGAGCAGGAGTCTGATCTGTTTGGTGCCGTCAGCACACGTCAGGCCATCAACGAAAGCATTCTTGTCCACCGCGCGCAATTACAGGCCAAGGCCATGGAGCTGGGGCAGCGTATTTACGTAGATAAGCCGGACGCGCTCCTGGAGCATTGGGAAAAGCTGTGGAACATCACAGCCATGCCGAGCAAAGCTAAAAAAGCCAAGAAACACGAGCCAGCCGGCCTGTTGCCCTATCTGGTCGAGCCGGTAACCGCATAAGCGGATCGACTCGCCTCATGCGGGTCAGGGCAGCTAATCGCCGCTCTGGCCCGAGCTAGACATGTTCCTGCCTTTTTCTGCAAATTTCGCAACATTAACAGGCACATTTCCTTCAATTAGCCTTGGAACTTGTCTTCCTCGGTGCGCTTCGAAGCTAGTGTTCGATGCGAGATGGTCGGTCAAGCCAGGCAAAAACATCAAAGGGAGCGGCAACAGCGCCTGCACTCTTTCAGATATGGCCAGATCAAGCCGACCGTCACAAATCAACACTTTGTGCATGACGCATGCTGGACGAGACGTGCCAGCCCGTGCGGCGGCCATCCCCTATTTCCTTGAGGTGTGTGCCATGAAGACGAAACACGTGATTGCAGGTCTGTTGCTGTCGGTTGCCGGCACTGGCTTCGCCTGGGCCGATCAGCCTGGTGCGGACTGGATGCCCAAGAAAGAAGTCGAAGCCAAGATCATTGAAAGCGGTTATACCTCCGTGAGCCGCCTGGATGCCGAAAATGGCGAATGGGTTGGCAAAGGCCTCAAGCTCAACTCGGAGAAGTATCGTTTCCGGGCCGATCCCCGTACCGGCAATATCATCCAGGAAGAAATCGATCGTGAAGAAGTAGGTCGTAAGACGATCGATTGATCCGCTGTTCACCAGCCCTGCGTAGAACTTGGTCTCTTGCAGGGCTGAAACCTATTCTCCATCAGCCTCTTCTCGTGGACGGATCTTGCCGCGGAACACCCAGAAGCCGTACGTGCTGTACGCTAGGGTGAACGGAATCAGTACGGCAAACCCAGTCAGCATGAACGCTTGGCTCGCGGTCGGTGACGATGCCTGAAAAATGGTCAGCGCAGGCGGGATGACCAAGGGATACAAGGCCAGGATCAAGGCGGCATACGCCACCATAAACCAGCCCAATACGGCAAACAGGGGCAGGTAATGGATGCGGCACGGCAATGCCTTCCAGAAGGCCAGCGCCAGAAGCGCCATCAGTCCTAGAAGGGGGATCACCCACTCACCCTGGGCCCAGCGCTCCCGATACAGGGGGTGAAGTCCTGCGGTCCACACGATGACCAGCCCCATGAGCAGCAAGGTGAACCCACCCAACAGCGATGCCTGTTTTCGGGCCCGAGCCTGCAAGTCACCCTCCGTGCGCCAGACCAGCCAGCACGCTCCCAGTAGCGCGTATCCCACCACCAGACCGATCCCACAGGTCAGCGTAAAACCACTTAGCCAGTCCCAGCCATTACCCGTGTACCGGCTGCCATCGTTTGGAATCCCCTGAATCAACCCACCCAGGACAATGCCCTGGCAAAGGCCGGCCAGCGTAGACGCCCCTGCGAATGCCACATCATGCCAGCGCCGATGTGCCGGAGTTGCGCGGTCACGAAACTCCAACGATACGCCCCGAAACACCAGAGCCAGCAACATGGCAATGATGGGTACATACATGGCGGTAAAAAAGATGCTGTATGCCGCAGGAAACAGAGCCAGCAACCCGCCGCCACCCAGCACCAGCCACGTCTCGTTGCCATCCCAGATGGGAAGAATGGAAAACGCCATGACATGGCGGCTCTGCGTCTCTTTGTGGAACGGAAACAAAATACCGACACCCAGATCCGTCCCATCCAGCACCACATAAGTGATGATGGCGAATGCCAGCGCCGCGGCAGAAAGTTGATGGATCAAATCGGCGGACATGGAATTACTCACCGGTCTCGTTGGCAAGGGAGGGTTCGGGGCCCTTTTCATCAGCCCTGGGTGCCCTGGCCATGGCCCGAAGCATGTAAAGAAGCCCAATCCCGAAGACGATCACATAGGCAGCCAGAATGCTTAGGGTTGAAGTCATGACGAAAGAAAAGGACTGTGCCGAACTGCTGTCAGCCGTGCGCAACAATCCATAGACCGTGAATGGCTGTCGCCCAGTCTCGGTCACGACCCATCCGGCCAGCATGGCGATAAAGCCGGCCGGTCCCATCGGGAGCACGATCCAGTGCAGCCAGCGGGCGGTGTATAGGCGCCCACGCGTACGCATGATCAGGCTGGCAATGCCGACGGTCGCCATCAGCAGGCCCAGCCCCACCATGATCCGAAAGGCAAAGAATACGATAGGGACCGGCGGGAGATCGCTGGCCGGAAACTCGCTCAGGCTTTGGATGGTGCCGGTCCAGTTGTGGCGCAGGTACAAGGAGCCAATGTGCGGGATCGCCAGCTCCAAATGATTACGCTGCTGCTCCATATCCGGTACGGCAAACAGCCGTAGCGGCTCGCCCTCCCCCGGTGCCGGTCGGTTCCATGACCCTTCCATGGCTGCAACCTTCTGCGGCTGATGCTCCAGGGTATTTTCCCCATGCAGATCCCCGGCAATGATCTGCAGCGGCCCAACGATGGCTACCACCCACATGGCCATGGAAAACATGATCCGCGCCCGCGGATTCGACGCATCGCGCAGCAGATGCCAGGCGCCCACAGCCCCCACCATGAAAGCGGTGCCTAGAAAGGCGGCAAAGGTCATGTGAACGAAGCGGTAAGGAAAGGAGGGATTGAAAATAATGGTGAGCCACTCTTCCGGCACGAAACGGCCATCCGGCCCGATGGAGTAACCGGCAGGCGTGTGCATCCAGGAGTTGGCGGCCAGAATCCAGAAAGCGCTGAACAGCGAACCCACCGCTACCGCACAGGTTGTGAAGAAGTGGAGCTTGGGGCCTACCTTCTTCATGCCAAATAGCATGACGCCAAGGAAACCGGCCTCCAGAAAAAACGCCACCATAACTTCATAGAACATCAACGGGCCGATGATCGAACCCGCCTGGGTCGAGAGGCGTCCCCAGTTGGTGCCGAACTCGAACTCCATGACCACACCCGATACAGTTCCGACCGCCACGTTCAGCGCAAAGATCTTTAGCCAGAACTTATAGAGATCAAGATAGGCCTGCTGTCTTTTCCACAGCCAGAGCCCTTCCAGGGCCATGAGAAAATTGGCGAGTCCGATGCTGAACGCAGCCAGCACGATATGAAAGCCGATAGTGATGCCAAACTGGGCTCGGGCGATTTGCAGGGCGGGGTCAGTGACGTCCATAAAAACCTGAAGGGCAAGCGTTGCGAAGCGATGAGAGGCTTTGGCCGCTCGGCTTCAAACCTCGCTACTGCGACAACAGGGATGGCGTTTCAATTCCATTTTAATACTGGCTCAGCGCCTCACATCTTGCTTAGCGGGGGATAAACCCGGTCGCGCCCGGCCGCCTTGGCGGCATAGAGCGCCTCATCGGCTGACTTGATCAGGTACTGGCTGGTCGCGCCCCTGCCCTTGGGAACACAACTGAAGACACCGGCACTGATCGTGACGATACGGCCGTTTTCATTACCCTCATGCAGGATCGCCAATTTGCGAACAGCGTTGAGCATGTTTTCGGCCACCTGATGGGTACCGGCATCGTCCGTATCCGGGAGCAGCACTGTAATCTCTTCGCCCCCATAGCGGACTGCCAGGTCGACAGCGCGACGGGTACAGGACAGCACGGCTTCCGCTACAGCCTTGATGCACTCGTCGCCGGCTGGATGACCATAGAGGTCGTTGTAGCGCTTGAAATGATCGATATCGATCATGATGATGCCCAGCGACGTCTGCGCCCGCCGGGCCCGGCTGATCTCGGCCTTGAGGGCCATGTCGAACTGCCGCCGGTTCGCAAGCCCGGTCAGGCTGTCTTCCATGGCCATTTTCTCCAGCGCATGGTGCGACTCACGTAGCGCCCGCTCCGTCTCCAGGTCGATACGGATCTGCCGAATCAGGGCCAATCCGAACCCGGCTACGGCAATCAGCAGAATCCCGGTAATAAACGACCGACTCATGTCCTTGTACCAGGACGCCAGGGCCGCTTCCTTGGAAACAGCCGCCATGACCACCAGTGGGTACTTGTCCATCTTGCGGTAGGCCGACATACGCTCGACCCCATCCACAATGGATTTCACCATGCCCGTCCCGGTTGCTGAGACCGGTAGCAGCTCGCTGAAGATACGCCCCTTGGCCAGGCTTTTGCCGATCAAGGCTTCGTCAAACGGGCGGCGCACCAGTATGGTTCCGTCATGGAGGGCAAGGAAGATAGTCCCCTGCTGATCGATATCGAAGTCTGCGTAGAAACGATTGAAATACTCGACTCTCAATGTTGCCAGCGCGACGCCGGCGAAGCGCCCGTCGGGATGATTGATCCGCCGAGACACCGGAATTACCAGCTCGTTTGTCGTGCGGCTACGGATGACCGGCCCGATATGCGGTCCCAGGTCCTTATGGGTACGGTGATAGGCAAAATATTCCCGATCCCCGTTGTTTATGTTTACCGGATCCTGACTGTTCGAGGTGACGATCCAGCGCCCGTCCTGGTCGTAGATGAACAACCCATGCAGCTGGGGCAGTGCATTTATCCGATCCCGCAGCCAGGCCTTCATGCGGACCCGGTTGGTCTCTTCGATTCCATCCCAGGCCAGTCGCTCGGCGATGCCGGCCAGAACAATATCGACCTCTTCGACCGTATCGTCGGCATGTTGCGCCAGTGAGCGTGCCAGGTTGGAAGTGGCGACCTCGGCCTCCTGAAGCCGCTCGCCCCGCCCCCGTAAGGCCTGCCAGATATCCAGACTGAAAAGGGACAGACAGACCAGGATCACGAAGCCGAGCGCGAGACGCTGTGACGGCCATCGGCTGGCCCTCTTCGAGATCTCGTGGGGGTCTGGCATGCTTCGCTATCCTTATAATCTTCTTACGACGGCGAACCCATCACCGCAGTGTTTCAATCATAGCCAAAGGTCATCAGACAAGCCGCTGTTTTATTTGATCTTCTGGTGTCAATGAGGTCTGGGACAGCGCGAACCCCTTCTTGCCGCGCCGCTTGACCTCATACATGGCCCGATCGGCATTCTTGAGCAGCTCGTCCAGATCCACACCCTGCTCCGGATACAGAGCGATACCGATGCTGGTAGAGAGGTAAAGGCGGTGCGGCCCGATGATCAGGTCAGCCTCAATGGTCTTCAGGATCTTCGTGGCGACATTGCTGGCATCCTCGATCCGCTTCAGATCACCCAACAGCACAACAAACTCATCGCCCCCCAGGCGGACCACCGTATCACTCTGACGTACAGCACTCTTCAGGCGATGCGCTACTTGCCTGAGGACTTCATCGCCCACGTCATGCCCCAGGGTGTCGTTGATCTCCTTGAAGTGATCGAGGTCCATCAGCATGACCCCCAAGACCTCCTGGTTTCGCTTGGCCCGCTCGATGGCCATGCTCATCCGGTCGGCCATCAGCGTGCGATTGGGCAAGCCGGTCAAACCGTCATGCAGAGCCTGGTAGCGCATCAGCTCCTCGGCCCGCTTGCGCTCGGTAATGTCGTAGGCAATCCCCAGATACCCCGTGATCTGCCCCGTCTGGTCACGCAACGCCGTCACGGCCAGGTTGACGGGTAACCGTACCCCGCCACGGCAGACAAAACCGCATTCGTGTTCCTCCTCGGGCTTTTCCTGCGCCAGCCTGACAAAACTCTCCCACTCCGTCACCCTACGGCCCAGCGCCTGGCTCAGCTGCTCGGCCTTGACCGATTGCTCATTGGCATCCAGCAGGTCGCTGATGTACTGCGTCTCGACCAGCTCTGCCCGGGAGTAGCCCAGCAGCCGTTCACCGGCCGGATTAACTGTACGCAGGCGGCCCTCAGGATCGGTCGAGAAGATGCAGAACGGCGAATGCAGCAGGATCGCCTCGTTCAGGGCACCTGTCATCAAAGCCTGCTGCCGTGCCTGATGCAGGTCAGTCTGGTCACTGATCAGCACAATCAAACGCTGGACTCCATCCTGCTCGGCGACCGTAATGGCCATATTCAGGCTGCGGCACTGACCTTTTGCCGACGCGTATTGCGTGTCGAGCCAGACACTGCTGGCCGTACCCTGACGCAGATCATCCAAAATGCGATCACCCTTCACAGCCAGCAGATGCGCCAGCGAGCGCCCCTTGGCCTCAGCAGCTGGCAAACCCAACATCTGCTCACCTGCTGGATTGATTTTCAAGACAGTCATGGCCGGGTCGCTTTCCGTGATCACGATGCCTTCCGCCGCCCCGTCGATAATGGAGCGTATCCGCGCTTCGCTTTCCCGGTAGGCGCGACTCATACGATCTGCCAGTTGCTCGGCACGGGCACGCATGGTGGCCAATGACGCCACCAGCACACAGAGCAGCAGGGTAAGTCCCAGACCACTGAACAATACGACCTGTGCACGGCTGGCAGGGGCTGCTGTCTCGAAGGCAGGCAGGGTAACGAAACGCAATGTCCACTGCCGTCCGGCTACGTCAATATGTTGGAGGCTGTCGAATCGGGGTATGTAACCTGGCAGGGTACTCACCAGATCCATACGCCTTGAATACAGGCGGTTTGCCGCTGCAGGTTGCTCACCATCGTAGATTTCAAGTGCCAGATCATCGGCACGGTCTTTCAGGGCGGCCGTCATCAGATCGCCCATCCTGAAGGGGGCGAAAACAAACCCTCGCAAGGCTTTGCGTCGCTGCTCGACCGTCTGGGTCGGCATGTCGCTGAAATAGGACGGTACGAACATCAGGGTACCGGCCTGAGGATTCTCGGTCTCCTGCACAAGCGTGATCTTCCCGCTCAGGCTTACCTGGCCTGAGTCACGGGCCTGTTCGGCCGCCGCTCGCCGGTTCGCCTCGGAAAACATATCGAACCCGAATGCCCTCAGGTTGCGTCCCATAAAGGGCTCGATATAGAGAACAGGAATGAACGTATCGCGTCCGCTGCCGGTTCTGATCTCGTAACCTGGAAAGCCCTCTTTCTGGACACGCTCCTCAAAACTGCTCTTATCGTGAGCGGCAATCAACGGGGCGAAACCAAAACCCTGCATCCCCGGGTAATCCTCTTCGAGTCGCATGTTTTCGGCAAACTGGCGCCATTCCAGTCGGGAAATTTCATCGCCGGCATTGAACAGGCTGCTCCCCGCCCGCAACAGGCGTTCATAGCGTGCCATTGCGCCATCCAGCTCCCGGGTAATTTCCGATGCGCCACGGGAAAAGCGCTCACGGGCGGCCTCCTGCTCAGAACCTTGCAGGATGTGCCAGGCAAACAGCGTCACGGTAAGCCCAAGGGCTGCCACACTGGAGACCAGTACGAGGGAGCGCTGGGTTAGCCACAGGGAAAACGAGGATCGAAACATGATCATTCAACGAGACAGTCAGATGGATAGGCGGTAACCCAGTCTTCATATCGGCAGAAAGCAATGGAGTTTAAGGTCTGACCTGCAGCGAATACCGACCGGCGTGAGGCATGCGGATGCAGATGAGCGCAGAACAGGTATAGCCAAAGGCTTACACGCACAAGGCGTCATTGGCTCTAGGTATGAATGCATAAGGTGCGTAATCTACACCTATCGGACTGCAGCGCAGGAAGCGCTCAGGTAGATCAAGGATGAATGACCAGGCCAGGATGGCAGCTCGACAGGACGTTGAGTAAGGTCAACCAGAAAACCCGCTTCGGCGGGTTTTTTGTTGCCCGCCAGAAAGTCTTTTTCCTCGCCTTACCATCCCCGCGTACCCATGCAAGTCGTTTAGCCTGTTTTTCTTGCCGCGGTCACATAACGTGATCAGAAATCAGTAGCAGGATGCCAACCGTTTCACTACCCTACGCCGCTTCTTGTTGGCAAATAGCCATCAATCGGCAAGGCTAGCAGCAGATGATCGTCCGTCTGCCCGTTGCACCTTCGTACTCATGTTTTTGTGAGGGGCGCCGATACAACGATCAAGCTGATTGAGCTGATGAAGCCAACTGAAAACGCTCAGGCATGAGCCTTAGGTGGCAGGAAATTCGACGGACCGTAAATACCGTCCAGTTAGTTTGCGTCATCCAGTTTGCTGAGCCTTGTTAGCCCTTAGAAGCAAATACAGATCATGAATACACACAACACTCAAAAGCATTACGAACAACGCCAGCCGCAAGCCTATCGGGGCACGCCGTTTTGTGTGCATTCGACCCAGTGGCTGGGCGCTGTACTGCGCAAGTTTGATGTCGCTGAAACCAATTATGCTTCGGAGCAGGCCCGCTATTCGCGCCTGAATGCCAGCTCCGATCCGGAAGAGGTACTCGCCTTCTTCGTCCTGATAAGTACCCTGGTAACCCAGGCACTGGACTGCCATCCGTTCCCCGAGCCGCTGCAGGCTGAGCTGGAGCGTCTGGAGCAGCACCTTGAGATGACTGTCAACGGCATGCGCGCCCTCTGCGCCGCGTGACGGTTCAGGGGCAGGCCTTGCCAGACAATGCCTGCCCCCCTGCATTATCTTCTCTTCTTGATACCCCGCCCTGCCTGCCAAACCCGGCGCCTGTCTATTTGCTTTGCTTTTATCCGTTGTAGACCATGACACAGGCTCGCCCTGCCCGCTTGGCCTCATACAGGGCTTCGTCAGCATGACGCAGCAGGGTGTGCACAGACAGACCGGCATCAGGGTAAAGCGCCACACCAATGGACGAAGTGGTCTTGAGCTCTCCACATGGCAGCGTCCATGGCGCTTGCAAGGCCAGACACAACCGCTCGGCAATGGTGACCGCCTGGGCCTCGTTCACCTGAGCCAGTACGATCACGAACTCGTCACCGCCAATACGGGCATACAGGTCGTTGGCACGCAGGTTCTGCCTGAGTCTGCTGGCAAATTCAATCAGCAGCTCGTCCCCCACATCGTGCCCCCTCTCGTCATTGATGGGCTTGAATCGATCAAGATCCAGATACAGAACGGCAAAGTTTGAATCGGTCGACGCCTGATCGATCATGAGCTGGATCTGGTCCATGAGGAAGCGTCTGTTGGGCGCGCCCGTCAGAGGGTCGTGGTAGGCCAGCGTTTGAAGATGCTGATCGTAGGCTTTACGTGCTGAGATATCACGGCAGGCAAAAACGACATTGTCCAGAACGCCCTCATTCGTATAGGTACTGGAGAGATGCGTTTCGAACCATATGCAGTGCCCTTGGGCATGGTAACAGCGGCATTCGACCGTCGTATGCGAGACGCTACCCTCCAATAGCATTCGAAACGCACTGCGCAAGGGATCGATATCGTCCGGGTGGATCAGTTCGAACATGTCACGTCCTAGATAGGCAACTGCCCGATGCCCCAGGACATGCTCAAAGGAAGGCGAAACATATTCGATGCCTACTTCCGGCTTGAACACACCAATGATGTCGAGCATGTTGTCAGCAATCAGCCGATAACGCTGCTCGCTGGCTTCGAGCGCCTGCTCTGCCAGACGCCGCTCGGTAATATTGCGGCTGACGATCACAAGCTGGTGGCGATTACCCGCTTCATCGAAACTGGGTGTCTTGATCACTTCCCACGTGTTGAGATGGCCGTCCAGCCCCATGAAGGATTTCTGGATACGCAGCGCCGACCCTTTTTGCCAGGCCTGCTCGTCGGTCTGCACGTTGTAGACAAAAGCCTCATGGAACTCCGGTCGAATCAGCGCCAGCTCCATGTCGGTCTTGCCCACATAGTCAACGCCTTGCAGGCGATAGGTGTCGATCACGATCCTGTTGGTAATCAGCCATCGTCCCTGCCCATCCTTGAGAACAATGAACTCCTGTATGGCATCGATAAGGCCACGGAGCTGAGATTCGCTATCGAGCATGAAAGCAGAAGTGGTCATGGCAGAAGTCTGGTAACTGGGGTGCCTCCAGGTAGGACGCATCTTGTACACCCTGTATCGGCGCAGCCTGCAACAAATTGACATGACCATCCGATCACTCGATGAATGACCATCAGACCGTGGGCACCTCATGCCGGCAGCAGGCGCTCAGCCAATCTCAACTTTTCGTTGAGATGCCTTAAATTATTTCTCATAGAGCAAATCTGCCCAGCGCTTAGAGTGGATCGTTCAATGGAGCGGAGACGATCATGATTGTTCTCAACAAGACGGTTAGTGACGCCCTGCGTCAAAACAAGTTTGCCAATGTGAAAGGCGCAGACTTCAGCCTGACGGGCAACTTTGACGAATTCGTCCGGCTGACTCATAGCTGGGAAGCCATGGAGCGCGACAGTTATTATGGCCAGGCCGAGTCGGGCGCACGGTTCAGACGCTACAGCGATTTCGAGTACCACCCCGTCAATCAGGAGCTGCGCCAGCTCGAACATCGCCCCTATGTACAATCCTTGGCTAACAATCGCTATGTAGGCGGCCTGGAGCGGCACTTTCAGGACTTCTCCGATGAAGTAATCGCCTCCCCTGTTCTTCGCAGCCTGATCGCCCTGGATTTCGAGGTGTACAAAAGCGTATTGCCAGCGCATCTGCATAACGATATGTGGCAGTGCCAGATTCACCAGATTCGGATCGAGATCAACCCCGGCCAGCAGGTCGAAATCACGCCTGAGGGAATTCACTGCGACGGCTACCCCTTCAGCGCAATGCATTTCTGGGGTCGGCATAACATCGCAGGCGCCGAAAGCCGGCTATATAACGTACAAGAGGAGCTGCTCGCCGCGCTGACTTACGAGCACATCCTGGACACGACGTTTTTCCTGGACCGGGAGATGCGTCATTACGTGACGCCTGCGTCCACGAAGGACCCAAAGCGCCCGGCATTCCGTCAGATCATCGCCATCTCTTTCTCTAAACCTGGGACGGCCCATGACATTGTGCGGTAAACCTATGAACGGTCCGATTTCAGCCCGGCAATGAGAGGATGGTGTGAATACGCGTGTTTTAACCCGGAAAGCTCCTGAGCTACGCACCTTCAGCGAGGCCAGTCCGGTCGTCGCTGGCTATTTTACGGTCTCGTTCGTTTTCGGCCTGATGGCTGTGAATGCAGGCTATCCGCTCTGGTTACCGGTCGCCATGTGCTTGTTCGTCTATGCCGGTGCCTCGCAGTTCGCCGCTCTGGCACTGATGACGGCGAACGCCTCGATCGTCACTATCGTGATGACCACCTTTCTGATCAACGCCCGTCACATGCTGATGTCGATGTACATGTCCAGAGCCCTGCGCACGACAGGCCTGAGCCGTCTGGAACGGTGGGTGTATGCGGCGGAGCTGACGGACGAGTCCTTTGCCTTTCACAGCAGCAAGTTGCAGAAAGGCGTTGCGGTCAATGCCCGTTATCTGATCTCGTTCAACCTCTTCTGTCACAGTGCCTGGGTGCTGGGCGCGCTGCTGGGTGCTCTCAGCTCGACCTACACTGCCCACCTGATCCAGTACAAGCTCGACTATGCCTTGACCGCCATGATGCTATACGTGCTGGTCTCGCTTTGTGATTCCAAGGGCAAGCTGGTGGCTGCTCTGGCGGCGGTGGCCTGCATGGGTGTGCTGAACCTGCTGTTCGAGTCCGCCCTGAATGTCTTTATCGCCACGTTCTTTGGCTGCTGGGTAGGCGTATGTCTCAAGAAACGTTCCTGATCCTGATAATCGTCCTGATGACCGCGGTGACACTGCTGCCACGGGTGCTACCGATGCAGCTCAGTACCGAGCGCTGGCCAGGATTCCTGACGCGAACGCTTGAGTTTCTGCCGGTCTGCATCGTCGCCGCCATTACCCTCACACCACTGGTGGTGACGGAAAAGCATGTGAGCCTCATGCGGCCCGAATTCGCTGCTGCCATACCGACGCTGTTATGCGCTTATTTCAGTAAGAACCTGCTCCTCAGTGTGGCGGTAGGCCTGTTGTCGTATATTGCGCTGGGGCGAGTGCTGTAAGGGACGGGTCAGCTGCTCCAGGGCACGAATAGGCAAGTCGACATTGTTGACGACCAGGCGTACCGGCAGCGAATCCTCAAACCCCGGTACGATGGACAATCCATGCTTGCAAGCCGCCGCCCGTGAAACGACGCCCAAGCCATCGAGTTGTTTGATCAGCGAGACGGTCAGGGTTTCGCTACCCGAATAGATCATGCGATGCCCCCATTGGCTCACCGTCTGACCACTGTCTAGAAACCGCTCGAAACTGGTGGAATAAGGGCAGTCGCTGGTCGGCCTAACAAGCAGCTTGTCACTCAGGTCGCTGTACGCCTCTGCATCGGCACCGTGGTAAGCACCTACGACATCAATATGAAGATCAGCCAGCTCAAGGCTGGCCAGATCGGCTTGCGGTGGTCCGATCAGTACCGCAAGGTCGATATTATCGTTACGCAGCTTGCTGAGGTTCTCGATGGACTCGGCAAAGCTGAACTCCAGGTGATAATCGCTGAAGACCTGCATCATCCGCTTGACGATGCACTGGTTGATATCGGCCGGTAGCGTGCTGTTCAGTGCGGCCCGCAGCAGCCGTGGCGTGGCTTGGCTCAACTCGGCAGCCTTGCTGTCCAGTTGCCGGGCGGACTCCACCACCTTCTCGATATAAGGCATGAGCGCGTGACCACGCTCGGTCAGGTGCAATCCCTTGTTGGATCGCTTGAAAATCCTGAACCCGAACTGGTCTTCCGCCTTGTTCAATTGCGCCGCCAGGGCCTGCACGGTCAGGCAGGCCTCATCTGACGCGGCAGACAGAGAGCCTGTACGCGCCACCCGCGTCAGGTTGCGCAGCGTTCTGACATCCATTTTGACGCCCTCGATCAGAAAGGAGCGATGCTGTAGCGATCTGATCACACAATGCTGCGATCTTCTACCTTACCTTAGCAGCTGTCTCAGTGCCTGGCGGTATTAGAGCAGGAATAACCCCTATGAAGAATAGGGGCATTGTGCCGCTGCGGTAATATCAGACGGGAAAAGGAAACGGTGACGGACACGCCCAAACAGGCATGTCCGCTGTAGAGTATTTAGAAATCGATTTCAACGTCCCCTTGCGGAACGCTGCAGCAGGACAGGATGTAACCTTCGGCCTCGTCCTCTTCGGTAATGCCGCCGTTGTGCTCCATGACAACCGAACCACGGGTCTTGAGCACCTTGCAGGTGCCGCAGATGCCCATGCCGCATGCCTTTGGAATATGCAGGCCCAGCTTGGCAGCCGCTCCGTGCACAGTCTCACCTGGTCCAACACGTACACTCATGCCGCTGCCCGCAAATAACACCTCGCACTGATCCGCCAGCGGAACCGGCGGTGTGTCGGCCGCAAGACCGGCCTGTTCGAGAACTTCTTCCTTGACATCCGCAGGCGTCGCGCCAAAGGACTCCTCGTGATAACGGGCCATATCGTAGCCCAGCTCGCGCAGCATGGTTTTCACAGCATTCATATAAGGTGTCGGGCCACAGCAGAACACCTCGCGATCACGAAAATCCGGCGCCATTAATTCCAGCATGCGCCGATCAAAGAAACCGCGATATCCCGCCCAGGCCTCCCCAAGATCACTCCGCTCGCACACAAGATGCAGCGAGAAATTAGAGACCCGCGAGGCCATGTGCTCCAGCTCGCGGTGATAGATGATGTCCTTTGGCGTGCGGGCACTGTGTACAAACACCATGTCCACGTTAGCGTTCGTGTCGAAAAACCAGCGGGCCATGGACATCACCGGTGTGATACCTACGCCACCGGAGAGCAGCAGGACCTTGTCGGACGGGTAGTCAATG
The DNA here is from genome assembly GCF_058536325.1 of Pseudomonas sp. C2.3V. NCBI lineage: Bacteria > Pseudomonadati > Pseudomonadota > Gammaproteobacteria > Pseudomonadales > Pseudomonadaceae > Pseudomonas > Pseudomonas sp. C2.3V. The sequence continues at coordinate 4,032,773 of NZ_JBZUBN010000001.1, forward strand.
GCGTTGAACAGCCCCACCGGCCCATGCACCGCAAGCTCCTGCCCTTCACGCAGGTTGTCATGCAGCCAGTTCGATACCTTGCCACCCGGGACACGCTTGACCGTGATCGAGAAGCTGTAGGGCACGGAGGGCGAGCTGGAGATTGTGTATGAACGCATCACCTGCTGCCCCTCGATCTCAAGCTCCAGCGTCACGAACTGACCGGGCTTGAAAAAGTACATCAGGGGTACGTCCGCCATGAAGCAGAAGGTTCGTACATCCCAGGTTTCCTGAATCGCCTTGACGCAACGTACCGCATGGCGACCATTGGCCCAGGTCTGCGTAGTAACCGGATTCAGAAAGCTGTTCATGCACGTGCCCTCACGCGTTGAGACCCGCCGCATCTTCAGGCGGTGATGGGGCGATTGTGGAGAGGCCCTTTCGTCGGCATTTACCTGCCAACGACATCGGCATGCTTAGAGCGACCAGCCCAGCGTCCACGGGACTTGCCGCGTCGGGAAATGATTCGACCATGTCGCGCGTGGATAAGGCCCCATCCAGACGCAGCCCCACACTGATTTCACCAACCACACGGGCAGCCTTGAACAAGCTGTCCAAACGCCTTGCATCACAACCCTATCAGCCACTTTTTCACCGGCGCACCTGTATGCCGCCGCATGAGGATACCGATGGACGTCACCTACCCTTTGAGTCTGGGCGATCCGCTGGAATCGGCCCGCAAGGCCACCGCAGAGATGCTGCGTACCCGTGAGCGAACTTACTCGATGCCACAGCCGTTCTATAACGATGAGCGTCTGTTCCAGATCGACATGCAGGAGATCTTTGGCAAGGAGTGGCTGATTGCCGGAATGACGAGTGAAATCCCTGCCAAAGGCAATTTTCTCACGCTGCAGATTGGCGATAACCCCGTCATGGTGGTGCGTGGTGCTGAAGGCAAGGTACACGCTTTTCATAACGTGTGTCGGCACCGCGGTTCTCGCCTGTGCGTCAGCGAGAAAGGCAAGGTGGCCAAGCTGGTCTGCCCCTATCATCAATGGACCTACGAGCTGGACGGCCGCCTGCTGTTTGCCGGTACCGAAATGGGCGCTGACTTCAACATGGCGGACTTCAACCTGAAGCCGGTGCATGTGAAAACGGCGGGCGGATACATCTTTATCTGCCTGGCCGACGAGCCTCCCGCTATCGATGACTTCCTGCGTACGCTCGACCATTACATGGAGCCGTACGACATGGAAAACACCAAGGTCGTAGCCCGTACGGACCTGATGGAAGCCGCCAACTGGAAGCTGGTGCTTGAAAACAACCGCGAGTGCTACCACTGCAACGGCTCACACCCAGAGCTGCTCAAGACACTCCTGGAATGGGACGATGTAACCGATCCACGTGCCAACCAGGCCTTCAAGGATCACGTTGCCGAAAGCGCTGCCGCCTGGGAGGCCGAGCAGATCCCGTATGCCCACGCCAGCTTTGGCCTGCGTAACCGCATTGTGCGCATGCCGCTACTCAAGGGCACGGCTTCCATGACGCTGGATGGCAAGCCCGGCTGCAAGAAGCTGATGGGGCGTATCAAGAACCCGGAGTTGGGCTCCATGCGCATCCTGCACCTACCGCACTCCTGGAACCACGCCATGGGGGATCACCTGATTGTGTTCACTGTCTGGCCAATCAGCGCCCAACAGACCGTGGTTACCACCAAGTGGCTGGTGCACAAGGATGCAGTAGAGGGCGTCGATTATGAGGTAGAAAATCTGCGCAAGGTTTGGGATGCCACTAACCAGCAGGACCGAATGCTTGCCGAGGAAAATCAGCGCGGCATCAACTCCAAGGCCTACCAGCCCGGCCCGTATTCACAGACCTATGAATTTGGCGTCATTAATTTCATTGACTGGTACAGCGAACGCCTACTGGCCAACCTGGGCGAGGAGCAGCCCGCACCGCACCTGCGTCAAGTGGGTGCCGATGGCTGATTAACTACTTTGTTTTAAGAACCCCGCTTCGGCGGGGTTTCTTTTGTTCAGTCAAAAACCGTTGCATTTTCAACTGCCAAGCACTGCACGCTTCAGGAAAGCGCAGCGCAATGCAGGCTTGTCGCTATGAAATAATCCGGCCAGTCGTTGGGCCCTGGCTGCCAAGCCTTTCGGCACCCAAAGGACTCAACGCAATCCATTCAAGGATCTGACATGAACAACAATAGCCTGAAAATGGCCCTGGCTTCGGCTGCCCTTGTATTCGGCCTTGTCACTCTACCGGTCCAGGCTGCCAGCAAGGCCGAAACCACCCAGACAGCCAATAGCCGCCCCATCTCCCTGCTGAACCATCAGCTAGTGCTGGCATTACCCGAGGGGTTCGATGTCAGTCCCCTGCCGCCCGGCACAACTGCCGAAGACCCATCAGCACGCGGCAAACTGTATATCAACAAGGCCAGCCAACAGTTGATCGTTACCTCTGAAACGCCGGTGCCAGAAGATAAAAGCGCCAGCAACCGAGTCGTGCTTGCCAAGGCCAAAGCCGCATTCTATGCACGGCAAAAACTGAGCGGCAGCAAATTCAAAGTGCTCAAGGAAAAGACCCTAAAGCGCGACGGCCTGACCCTTCAGCAACTGGAAACCACGTCAGTCATGAACGGCACGCCCATGCGCAGCACCGCCTTTATTGCCGAGGCAGATGCGCGGGTTGCGGTTGTACAGCTGCTGTCCGACCGAAAGGACGAAGCCGCTCACAAGGTCCTGGTACAACACGTCCTGGGCGAGCACTGATTCTGTCTCAGCTATCTTCGGCGGCCCTGGTCTTTTCCTGTCAGGCTGCAAGCGTTTAGCCTTTTGCTGATGGCTACCCTTAAGCATTCCCGATCGCGTCCGATATGCAGGCATCCCTTACAGAGCGAAGGATCGCCTGCCCTTATTTTTCTAACAGGACCGATCATGTTCAGACATTTGAAGATCTCTTACCGGACCCTCTTGAGCTTTGGAGCAGTAGCCGTGCTACTGATCATCCTTGGCATTTCCAACCTGATACAAATGGCTGAGATCCGCCACGCGGGACAAGTCATCGAAAACAATTCCATGCCGAGCCTTGCAACGGCCGATGAGATTGCGTTGAACATCACTCGCCTTCGGGTCGAAGTATTGCGTCTGGTAGCGAACCCGGATAAAGCCGTTCAAGCCAAGAGTAACCAGACCATCGCCACGCTGAGCGAGAAGATCAAGGATTCATTCCAGAAGTACGAAACCCTCCTGTCCAGTGACCAGGAGCGCAAGGCAGTCAATACGCTTAAAACGACGTTTCAGGAGTACATGAATATCCTGGCAACTGTTCAGATGTTCGTAGCCAAGGAAGACGTACCCTCAGCCAACAAGTTGATCAATACTGAACTGGCACCCCGTGACATCATCGTTAACGACCAGAATTTGCTGCTGCAAAAGATCAATCAAGAATCGGCTACCATAGCCGGTCAGGCTGCAGCTGAAAGCTATCAGCAGGCCCAAATGATCGTTGTTGTTATTATCGTACTGGGAGTAATCGTCACGATTGTTCTGGCACTGTTGCTAACTGCCAGCATCGTCAAGCCGATTGGTCAGGCAGTTACTGTTGCCAAGCAGATCGCGGGTGGCGATCTTAGTCAGGATGTAAAAGCCGAAGGCAAGGACGAAGCTGCCGAATTATTGCAAGCACTGGGGAGCATGCAAGTCAGTCTTCGCCAGACCATCGGCCAGATCAGCGACTCGGCTACTCAGCTATCGTCCTCTGCCGATGAGATGAGTGCAGTCATGGAAGAGTCTACCCGTGGTCTTCAGCGCCAGAACGATGAGATCGAGCAGGCGGCTACCGCTGTGAACGAAATGACGTCTGCTGTAGAAGGCGTTGCCAGTAACGCGGTCAGCACCTCTGAAGCATCACAGGCGTCCAGTCATTCGGCTCAACAGGGCCGTGCACAACTAAGCGACGCCATTGCCTCCATTGAAGCACTGACCAGCGATGTCTTGGGCGCTTCTCAAAGTGCCGAGGAACTTGCCGAGCAGGCCCTTAATATCAGCAAGGTCCTGGATGTGATCCGCGCCGTGGCTGAGCAGACCAACCTGCTGGCGCTCAACGCCGCTATTGAAGCCGCCCGTGCAGGTGATGCTGGCCGTGGCTTTGCCGTCGTGGCCGATGAAGTCCGTGCCCTGGCACACCGTACCGGGGAATCGACCCGTGAAATCGAATCCATGATCGGTAGCATCCAGCAGGGGACCGGCCAAACCGTACAAGCGCTTCAGAGCAGTGCCGAGCGTGCCCGCAGCACGCTGGAAAAAGCCAACGCGGCTGGCGAAGCGCTGTCGACCATCACGTCGAATGTGGCCGACATCAACGACCGTAACCTGCTGATTGCCAGCGCCTCCGAGCAGCAGGCTCAGGTCGCCCGTGAAGTGGATCGCAGCCTGGTCAGCATCCGTGACTTGTCGGTACAAACGGCAGCCGGGGCACAGCAGACCAGCGTCGCCACCCAGGAGCTTTCTCGCCTGGCGGTAGACCTCAGTGGTCTGGTACGTCGCTTCTCGCTGTAACCCTACAAGGTGCCGGGTACCTCCGGCACCTTCTTCAAACATATTCAGCAAAGCGAGATAGTGCTCTTGCCCGTCTGGCTTGTTGTAAATGGCCAAAGCACTGCGTTCGAAATTGGGCTGGGAAAGACGCTATGTTTGATAACTGCTTGCGTTAATAGCCTTTTGTGTACGCAACCACTGTGCCTGATAGGGGGCTCTGCACGACCATAGAACGCCGCCGCCGGAACTCGCAACGCAATAGACAGTTTGACTGTCTGACTAAATATTCTGAAGTCATCTGTAAAACGCCCATATCGTTATATGAAAGTTGCTGTCAGGAAAATTATGGGCCTCAGTCGTTCACGTCTTATCGGTTTTGAAGGCTCGGCCAAGAGCAGGTGAACCGATTCATCTTTTGTTGCAACTTAATGTCGACCATCGATCATCTAAACCTCCAGAAATAACAGAACGCTCCGATATTTCGTCATAACCCTTTATCCCACTGCCTGGGTGCATAGCTAGTTTGTGCCTGTCAGGAGAGCTTGTTATGAGAAATCTAAAAATCGCCCATCGGACGTTGCTCTGCTTTGGTGTCATCGCGGCGCTCCTGCTGGCATTGGGTACGTTCAATTTGACCCAACTATCCAAGATTCGCGAAGCGGGGAGCGAAATCGAGCAGAGTTGGCTACCCGGCTTGGCGAGTGTCGATAAGATAGCCATCAATATCGGCACCATTCGCCTTGAAGCCCTGCGGCTCGTTACCGATGACGATCCGGCCATCTTAAAAACATCAAACGTTCTGATCGAAAAACTGGCTACCGATGTGCAAGCTCAGTTAGCCGCCTATGAAAAAACCATCTTCCTTGAAGAAGACCGGCAGTTGTTCAATGAGGTCCAGGTTCACTACAGGGACTACATGACGGGTGTTGCCACTATTCAAAGGCTGGTTGCACAACAGCAAATTGAGCAGGCGCGTCAATTTGTGGCGGATAACATGATAACGACGGGTCGTAACCTCGCCGGAAGCCTATTAAAAGCGCAGCAATATAATCTCGACGAAGCAGATAAATCCGGCACTGTGGCTAGCACTCTGTATGGGCATGTACAGTGGGTATCAGTTCTCGTGATTCTGTCAGCGCTTGTCATTACAGGTGTGTTGGCCTGGATCATGATTAGCAGCATCGTTGCGCCTATTCGCCAAGCCGTCCAGGTTGCCAAGCACATCGCTGGGGGCGACTTGAGCCAAGCCATTACGGTAAAAGGTCAGGATGAAGCGGCTGAACTGCTTGGCGCCCTTTCTACCATGCAGGGCAATTTGCGCTCCACGATTGGTCAAATCAATGATTCTGCCCATCAGCTTTCCAGTGCTTCGGAAGAAATGAATGCGGTCATGAGCGAAAGCACTCGCGGCTTGCAGCGCCAGAACGATGAGATCGAGCAAGCCGCCACCGCTGTGAACGAGATGACCGCTGCGGTAGAAGATGTTGCTGGCAATGCCGTTTCGACGTCAGAAGCTTCCCGAGCTGCCAGCCAGTCTGCTGCACAAGGCCGTACTCAACTGACCGAGGCTATCAATTCTATCCAAGCCCTGACCACCGATGTCCTGGGTGCCTCCCAGAGTGCCGAGGAGCTTGCCGAGCAGGCCCTTAATATCAGCAAGGTCCTGGATGTGATCCGCGCTGTGGCTGAGCAGACCAACCTGCTGGCGCTCAACGCCGCTATTGAAGCCGCCCGTGCAGGTGATGCTGGCCGTGGCTTTGCCGTCGTGGCCGATGAAGTCCGTGCCCTGGCACACCGTACCGGGGAATCGACCCGTGAAATCGAATCCATGATCGGTAGCATCCAGCAGGGGACCGGCCAAACCGTACAAGCGCTTCAGAGCAGCGCCGAGCGTGCACGTAGCACGCTGGAAAAAGCCAACGCGGCCGGCGAAGCCCTGTCGACCATCACGTCGAATGTGGCCGACATCAACGACCGTAACCTGCTGATTGCCAGCGCCTCCGAGCAGCAGGCTCAGGTCGCCCGTGAAGTGGACCGCAGCCTGGTCAGCATTCGTGACTTGTCGGTACAAACGGCAGCCGGTGCACAGCAGACCAGCGTTGCCATCCAGGAGCTTGCCCGCCTTGCCGTAGACCTCAACGGCCTGGTGCGTCGCTTCTCGCTGTAACCCTGATACAACCGGTGCCATCACACTTGGCACCGGTTGTATTTGTCGCAGGCGTCCGCCCCGGCTACTCTCTCTTCTCTTCCTATCACGGCCAGCCGCCCTGCCCATGCGCTACCAACTCGTCATTTTCGACTTTGATGGCACCCTGGCCGACAGTTTTCCATTCTTTCTCGAGTCGCTCGACACACTGGCTCAGGCACATCGCTTCAACCGGTACGACCCAGCCGACTTTGATCGCATCCGCAGCTACGATACCCGCCAGCTGCTGCGTTACTTTGATATTCCACTGTGGAAAATCCCACGTGTCGCGCACCACTTTCAACGCCTGATGGCGCACGGCGGCCATACCATACACCCTTTCGAGGGCGTACCCGCCATGCTGGAGACCCTGCATCAGGCCGGAATACAGTTGGCGCTGGTCACGTCCAATTCACTTGAAAATGTCGAGTGCATTCTTGGCCAGTCGGCTCGCTATCTGGACCATGTCGAGTGTAACGCGCCCCTGCTCGGTAAAAGCTCACGCCTTAAACAGGTAGTCGCCCATTGTAATGTCTCGCCCGATGCCACGATCTGCATTGGCGATGAATTGCGGGATATTCAGGCGGCACGCAAGACAGGTATTGCCTGCGGTGCGGTCAGCTGGGGGTATGCCAGCCCAGAGGCATTACGCAGAGCCGGGCCCGACTATCTTTTCGAACGCCTCGACGCTATCACTTACACCCTTGTTTCTCACCCTACAACGGAGCTTGCATGAAGCGCTTGCCCCTCTGCGTTTTCGGCCTTATCTGGACACTGGGCCATGCCCATGCTGCTGATCTCAACGTGACCTTTACCGATATCGAGGAGGCCAAAGGTGAATTGCTGGTAGCCGTATTCGCTTCGGCCGACGCGTGGGATAACGACAAACCGTTGGAGGCATCCGCCCATATCCCAGTTACAGGGACCACGGTGCAGCATACCTTCAAGAACCTGAAGCCCGGCACCTATGCGGTATCGGTCATTCGAGATGCCAACGGCAATCAGAAGCTCGATACGAACTTTATCGGGATGCCAACTGAGCAGTATGGCTACAGCCAGAACCCTCCACTGAAGATGCGTAAGGCCACGTTTGAGGAAACACGCTTCGAGCTCAACGACTCTATTCAGGCCATTACCATCAAGCTTCGCTGACTAACAAAACTGCTCAAAAAACGATCAATCCTCTGGAGGCCTTGTATGTCGTGGCCTCCAGGCAATCATGAACACTGTATCCACAAGCGAAACCACAGTAATAGTGAGTAGAAAAATCGATCTTGAATTGATTGATCAATAAATGAGCAACTGTCTGGACCCTGCATGGCATAAGGCTTGGCGGCATTAACGAACATGCTGTCCACAGCCAGACGCACAGTAATTGTGGGAAAGCGGCTGGCATGGCTTGAACGAGCAAGTCCTTTGGATGGCTCTGCCTGAATAAAAGGCTAAACCGTCTCATAACTGGCCTGTAATGGCTTAATAATGGCCTTTGTGGATGACAGAGTTTTTTCATCCAAGTCATTGACAGATGAGTTAACCAACCCTCAGCAACAGCTTATCCACAGCTCTTCCCACGGTTCATTCACCTTTTCAGGGCATTTTTAGCTTTATATCGGGTGGATAACTCAATGAAGCGCATGCTCTTCATACAGTGCTGAAATAGAGGGCTCATTAGCTTTGTCAACACTGATCAACAATACAGTAGTTGCCTCTATCCCTTTAAAATCAAGGCTTACAGCCTCTTCCAAACATATTACTCACAAACTTATCCACAAGTTGTTGTGATTACAGGAAAAGCCGCACCTGTTGTTTTGATCAAAAAGTGATCACCTTAGCTAAAGCCGCATGGTTACTAGGGTCGAATAATTATCCAACAGATTATCCACAGGCTCGTGCACACAATTTGTGGGCTTGAAGGGATAAAAAGACAGGCACCCAAAAGCCTCCAGCAAGCCGGAAGCCGACATGAGATATGAAAGTCGTCCTACCGAACGACGCCTTCCTCACGCAGGACCTTGAAAATGGCTTCTGCGCCCGCCTGCGGGGTGACATCTCTCAGGATCTGACCGCCATCTCCTGTTGCCTTGGCCGTGGCGGCGCGAAAACGATCGGCAGCCGTCTTGGCCTTGATGACTTTCAGCCGCTTCGGCCGTGGACGAGCCGGCTGCAAGACAGCCTCTTGCCACAGGAGGTCATCGACGATATCCACGTCTTCAACCTTGATCTCTCCACGCCTTGCGGGCCCAAAGGCGCTTTGACGGGCGGCTGGCGCTGCGTTGTCCACACTGGCGACAAAAGGCAGGCGTACCCTTAGCCGTCGCCTTTGTCCGCGCGGCAGGGCTTGCAGTACCTGGGCATGTCCGGCGTCTACCGATTCAACGTCTGCCAGCCCAACTACCAGGGGCCAACCCAGCGATTCGGCCAGAAGATAGGGCAGCATGCCCGACCCTTCCCCGGTCTCGGCTTGAGTGCCGGTCAATACAACCTGGACCTGAGCCTCCCGAAGGTATTCCACCAGCACCGGTAGAGCATCGGCGCCCTTGGGCTGCTCCAGGACATGCAGGGCAGGCAATCCCATACCCAGGTAGGCGCGCAGCGACTCCTCGTAGGGATTACCGGCATGCAGTACCGTGAGTCGATCACCCGCCAGATGCAGTCCCAGCTCGACCGCTCGGGCATCCTGCTCTGCGCGGCGGGCGCGGGCCGACATGGGATGCGACCCCACCGATACCAGCGTAATCACATTCAATTGGCCGTCGGACATACCGTTTACCTCCATCAAGACTCACGTTGCGTTGCTGAAGCGGTAGTCCTGCGGACGACCGCTTCAGGCCGCTTCCTTCTGCTCACCGCGGCGGTAGGCCTCGACCAGATCGATCAAGGCTTCCAGCACGGCGTTCGAATCTGCAATGACCGACAGGTCTGCCCGCTTGATCATGTCGCACCCCGGATTGAGGTTGATGGCAATGACCTTGTCGCAGGCACCTATGCCCTGTAAGTGCTGTACCGCGCCGGAAATCCCGACGGCCAGGTAGACCCGTGCCGTTACCCAGGTCCCCGTAGCGCCTACCTGCCGGTGACGTGGCATATGCCCGTCGTCTACCGCCACCCGCGAAGCCCCTTCTGTTGCCCCAAGCGCCCGGGCTGCCCGATGAAAGAGATCCCAGTCCTGAACGCCATTGCCACCGGACAGGATGAATTCCGCTTCGGCCATGGGAACAAGCGCCGGATCGACGGCCACGGCCCCCATGTCCTCGATACGCACAAGCGCTCGCAACTGATTGCCGTCAGCCAGCGTGACCGTACGAGCCTCATGTCGTGTTTCACTGACCGGCTCCGCACACTCGGCGCAGGCCAACACTACCCTGGGGACAGGACGCGTCAGATCTTCGCTGCCTGCGCCGGCACGGCCGGTACATAGGCCATCCTTTATCTGCCAGACACATGTGGCAGGCCGCTCATGTAGCGTAGCAGCGAAACGACGACCCAACTCGCCACCACCGGTACGGCTGTCCGGCAACAACCAGTGACGTGGCAAGAACTGGCTCTCTACTGCACGCAGCGCCAGCACGCGCTGTTCAGGCGAGTATCCCGTGTATTCATGACCGCTCAATTGCAATAGCCGGTCAACGCCTGCCTTATCGAAGCCAGACCCCTTGTGCTCGCCAAAGACAATGGCCAACACTGCCCCTGTTGAGCCTGCCAGCTGTCGCGCCAGGCCGAGCAGATCGCGGTCGTGGCTGGAAAGCCGTCCCCCTACCAGATCGGGCACTACGGCAATGATGAAGGCGGGCTCTTCGACCCGATGCAACGGCAGTAGCACCTCCTGGGCCTCACCCAGCCGACGAACCCCGTTGCCCTGCTGAGCGCCACTGCGATCGATACGGCGCAAGCCGCTAGGCCCCTTGAAGCCCAGAGCTGCGTGGGGATTCTTGCGAATGATGCCGTTGGGGCCCATCCAGCGAGGCTGCTCATCGCACGTACTCGCCTGCATCAAGGCGTGCAGGGGATGAAGCCGGTTACGGGCGATCCATTCGGCATGCGGATCACGGCGGAGGATGTCAGTCATGCCCTGCTCCTTTGAAAAAGGTCCGTGCCTGAGTGGGTATCGCGGCGCTCAGGGCCAATCGGGTAATACGGGATGCGCTCATCAGGAGATCTCCACCGCTTCACGCCGGGGCGTGATTGGTTGCTTTACCGGCACGGCGGGTGCCTCGATTACAACTTCGGCGACCAGCTCGGCAATGTCCTTTACCTCCGGACGGGGCGCGACTACCCCCTCCAGCATGGCGGTACATTGAGGGCATCCCACAGCGACAACCTCCGCTCCAGTCGTCTTGATATCGGCCATGCGCATGTCGGGAATCCGCTGCGTACCGGGAATATCGGTAATCGGCGCGCCTCCTCCACCGCCACAGCAGCGAGCCCGGAAGCCGGAGCGCTCCATTTCCTTGACCTCAATCCCGATGGCCTTGAGTACCTTGCGAGGCGCCTCGTACTCTCCGTTGTATCGACCCAGATAGCAGGGGTCGTGGTAGGTCACGCTGCCCCCCTTGTGCTGCCCAAGATGAAGCGCCTGGGCATCCAGCAGCTCTGCCAGAAAGGTGCTGTGATGCAGGACCGTATAAGCCCCGCCCAGCGCGCCGTATTCGTTTCTCAGCACGTGAAAGCTATGCGGGTCGCATGTCACGATCCGGTTGAAGCGGTACCGCGACAGCGTGGCGATATTGCGCCTGGCCAATTGCTGAAAGGTCGCCTCGTCCCCCAGGCGTCGCGCCACGTCACCGCTGTCGCGCTCCTCCAGCCCCAGCACAGCGAAATCAACCTTGGCAGCCTTGAGAATCTTGACGAAAGCCCTGAGGGTCCGCTGGTTGCGCATGTCGAACGCACCATCACCCACCCAGAACAGCACATCGACGCGCTGCTGGTTGGCGATCAGCGGCAGATCAAGGTCCGCAGCCCAGTTCATCCGGTTGACCGGGTTGAAGCCGTTGGGGTTATCCGTGGCAATCAGATTATCGAGCACCTCAGCGCCCTTGTTGGGGGTCGCCCCTTTCTCCAGGGTCAGATGGCGACGCATGTCGACGATGGCATCGACGTGCTCGATCATCATCGGGCACTCTTCCACACAGGCCCGACAGGTGGTGCAGGACCATAGCGTCTCGGCATCGACCAGCGCCTTGCCTTCAAATGAAACAATGGGCGAATGGGCATTGCCACCATGCTCACCAATTGGCTTCCCGGGATAAGGCGAGCCGAAATAACGCGCGTCGGTGCCACCCGCCATGCCGATAACCATGTCCTGGATCAGCTTTTTCGGGTTGAGCGGCTGGCCGGCCGCATAGGCGGGGCACATGGCCTCGCAGCGCCCGCACTGCACACAGGCGTCAAAGCCCAGCAGCTGATTCCACGTAAAGTCCTTGGGTTTCTCCACACCCAGCGGTGCAGCAGGGTCATTCAGGTCCAGGGCCTTCAAGCCACTGGATCGCGCCGCGCTGGCATTGAACGGCGTACGAAAGCGCTCGGGACGGCGGTGAAAAGCCAGATGCAAGGCACCGGCAAAGGCGTGCTTCATTGGGCCACCCCAGGTCATGCCGAAGAATAGTTCCGACACGCCCCAAGCCACGCCTACGGCCAGCACGGCCGCCAGTATCCAGCCGCCAAAATTTTCCGAGAGTACGCCCGCTACGGGCAGCGTAGCAATGAAAAAGCTCGCGGAAAACATCAGTAGGCTTTTGGGCAAGCGCATCCATGGCCCTTTGGACAGGCGTGCCGGTGGGTTGCGGCGACGCTTGGCCACGAACAAGGCACCCGTGAACATGCAAGCGGTGGCCGCCAATAGCGCCCAACCCAGAACACGGTTATGCAGGCCAAATCCATGAACCAGTACAGCCAGCACGGCGGCCAGAACGAAGCCGCCTGCGGTGGCTACATGGGTTCGCGACATATAGCGATCCCGCTCGACCACATGGTGCAAGTCCACCAGATAACGCCGCGGCATGGCCAGCAGACCCCGAATCAGATCGACATGGGCGGGCCGGCCCTGCCGCCAGAGCCGTACGCGTCGAAAAGCACCGATCGCAGCCAGTGCCAGGGCCGTAAAGAGCAGAACGGGAATAAGGATATCTAACATACCGGAGCCTCGTAGGGTGGGTGAGCCAGAGGCATTACCCATCCTCAACATGTCAGGCGGTACCTAAACCGCGGGTAGCCCTCGTGGTGGGTCAGACTGCTCTGCAGCTAACCCACCCTGCGGTTCGCAAAGGCGCGTACTTAAAAGTCCTTGCACAGCCGCAATGCGTCGTAGATTGCGGCGTGGGTGTTGCGCTGCGCCACGCAGTCCCCGATGCGATACAGGAGATAACCGCTACCCTGCTCATTCAAGGCGGGTTGTGGCTCGATAGCGAACAAGGCCTCGATATCGATCTGGCCCTTGTTACGCGAACCGTCCTTCAGCGCGTAGTACAAGGTCTCGTCCGGTCGCACGCCGTTCTCGATGACGATCTGATCGACCACCCGCTCCTCCTTAGCGCCGGTGTATTCGTTTTCCAGTACGGCAATCTTCTTGTCGCCCTCGGGATATACCTTTTCCAGCATGAGATCGCCGGTCATGATCACCTCCTTCGGGTAGAGGCTGCGGTAGTAGGTCGGGAACGTGGTCCCGCCAATGGCTACGCCCGGTTTGATGTCATCGGTGACGATTTCCACCTGTGCGCCTTTATCGGCCAGATAATCAGCCGCCGACATCCCGGAAAATTCGCAAATGGTGTCGTAGACCAACACGTTCTTACCTGGCTCGACCTTGCCGGAAAGAATGTCCCAGCTGCTGACGACCAGGCCTTCGGCCGCGCCCCAATGCTCGTTCTGTTCCATGAATGGATGACCGCCATTGGCCAGCACGACGATGTCCGGACGTAGATCCATGATCGTGTCAGGATCAGCCGCCGTCCCCAGCCGCAGGTCAATATTCAGGCGGGCCAGCTCCAGTTGATACCACCGCGTGATACCCGCGATCTGGTCGCGCTGAGGTGCACGAGCCGCGAGAGTAATCTGCCCACCCAGCTGCTCCTGCTTTTCGAACAGGGTCACGTCATGCCCCCGCTCAGCCGAGACGCGGGCCGCTTCCATTCCCGCCGGGCCGCCGCCGACAACGACTACCTTGCGCTTGGGCCCGGTGGATTTCTCGATGATGTGCGGAACCCCCATATATTCACGGCTGGTTGCGGCGTTCTGAATGCACAGCACGTCCAACCCCTGGTATTGACGGTCGATGCAGTAGTTGGCGCCAACACACTGGCGAATCTGGTCCACCTGCCCCATCTTGATCTTGGCGATCAGATGCGGATCGGCGATGTGGGCACGGGTCATACCGACCATGTCCACGTAACCGCCCTCAAGGATGCGTGTCGCCTGGTTCGGATCCTTGATGTTCTGCGCATGCAGCACGGGCACGCTGACCACATCCTTGATACCGGCCGCCAGATGCAGGAACGGCTCCGGCGGGTAGGTCATGTTGGGAATCACGTTGGCCAAGGTATTGTGGGTGTCGCAGCCAGAGCCGATCACGCCAAAGAAATCCACCATGCCGGTGTCGTTGTAATACTTGGCGATCTGTTTCATATCGTCATGGGTCAGGCCGTCCGGGTGGAATTCATCACCACAGATCCGCATGCCGACACAGAAATCATCGCCGACCTCGGCCCGTACAGCCTTGAGCACTTCCAGGCCAAAGCGCATACGGTTCTCGAAGCTGCCGCCCCATTCATCGGTACGCTTGTTCACACGGGGCGACCAGAACTGATCGATCATGTGCTGGTGCACAGCAGACAGCTCTACACCATCCAAGCCACCCGCCTTCGCCCGGCGCGCGGCCTGGGCAAAATTATCAATTATCCGCCAGATTTCCTCCGGCTCGATGGTCTTACAGGTAGCGCGATGCACGGGCTCGCGGATACCGGACGGCGACATCAGGGTTGGCCAGTGACCACCGTCCCAACGGGAACGGCGACCCATGTGGGTAATCTGGATCATGATCTTGGCGCCGTGCTTGTGCATGGCATCGGCCAGGTTCTGAAAATGCGGAATGATGCGGTCGGTAGCAAGGTTTACCGAACTCCACCAGTGCTGTGGACTATCGATCGCCACGACTGAGGAACCGCCGCAAATGGCAAGGCCAATGCCGCCCTTGGCTTTTTCTTCGTAATATTTGACGTACCGTTCGGTCGTCATGCCGCCATCAGTGGCATACACCTCGGCGTGCGCCGTGCTGAGTACGCGGTTGCGAATCGTCAGCTTGCCGATCTGGATTGGTTGGAACATTGCTTCAAAGGCCATCACGGCACCTCATCTCAGCGAATTACGCACGGTCGGTCTTGTTATCGTTCATTGCGCCGTTACAGCGGCTTCACCACGAACAGGCCGTCGTCATGGCCTTCTTCCGCCCCGCTGTACACCTGCTCGGCCACGGTACGGACCGCGCTGCCTCTGGCGGCGAGGATCTGGTCCATGGCCCCGGCAAACCAGCCGGTAAACATGTAATCCACCTTGCGGTTGACCTTGCCGTACACGTAAACGAAGGCGGAGTGCCGCAGCCGAACCTGGGCCGTACCGGCATCCACGTCGATCTGCTCGATATCGAAGAGTCCCCAGCCGCGCTGGGAGAGGCGCTTCATGTAGTGCTCATACACCTCGACGCCAACCAGCCCATGGCACTCGGCCTCTTTCTCGCACCAGTGCCAGGCGGACTTGTAGCCAGCCTTGTAAAGAATCTCGGCATACTTCTCTGCACCGAGCACCTCTTCGATCCCCATATGGTTATTGACGAAGAAATGACGCGGTACATACAGCATGGGCAGTGCATCGGTGGTCCAGACGCCGGTTTCGTCGTCGACCTGGATTGGCATTTCGGGAGCATGTGTGGCCATGGTGAAACTCCAAACGAATGTGCTTGTGTAGGGTGGGCTACGCCGCGGTACGGTTGATCCACCCTACCGGTGATCGTCGAAGATCAGTGCAGGCTGAATCAGGTCATGGCGGGATCCAGCCGCGGATCTTCAAGAAATGAAATGACTTATTCGCCCCACACCTCGCTGAGTACCCTTACCCAGTTCTCGCCCATGACCTTGCGCACAGTGCGCTCGGACATGCCTCGCTTGAGCAGCGTCTCGGTCAGGTTGGGAAATTCGCCTACGGTGCGGATGCCCAAGGGGTTCACGATCTTGCCGAAGTTGGTTAATCGACGGGCATAACCCTTGTCATGGGTGAGGTATTCGAAGAAGTCCTGGCCGTGGCCTTGGGTAAAGTCGGTACCAATGCCGATGGCGTCTTCGCCAACGATATTCATCACGTACTCAATGGCTTCGGCATAATCATCGATAGTGGATTCGATGCCCTTGGCCAGGAACGGCGCAAACATCGTAACGCCCACGAAACCACCATGATCGGCAATGAACTTAAGCTCTTCGTCGGACTTGTTGCGTGGATGCTCCTTCAGGCCGGACGGTAGGCAGTGGGAATAACAGACCGGTTTTTGGGATTCGAGGATGACTTCTTCAGAGGTCTTGCTGCCGACATGGGACAGGTCGCACATGATGCCGACGCGGTTCATTTCGGCAACGACCTCTCGGCCAAAACCGGACAGACCGCCGTCGCGCTCATAGCAACCTGTGCCTACCAGGTTCTGGGTGTTGTAGCACATCTGCACGATGCCTACGCCCAGCTGCTTGAAGATCTCTACGTAGCCGAGCTGATCCTCAAAGGCATGGGCATTCTGAAAGCCGAAGATGATGCCGGTCTTGCCTTGAGACTTGGCCTTACGGATGTCAGCGGTGGTGTAGACCGGCATGACCAGGTCACTGTTTTCGCGCATCAGCTTCTTTTGCGCCGCGATGTTGTCCACGGTCGCCTTGAAGCCTTCCCAGACCGACACGGTGCAGTTGGCTGCCGTCAGCCCTCCCTTGCGCATGTCCTCAAAGAGCTCACGGTTCCATTTGGCGATGATCAGCCCGTCGATAACGATGCTGTCGGCGTGCAGTTCAGTGGCATTCATCAGGGCAGCTCCCAGGTTTCGCGACGCCGGATCATGTGCCGACGCTTTGAAAGGAGCATATCCCTCAGGTTTTCTGCGCTATCGCGTAAAAACGACAGGGGGATTACCAGAAGCGTCAATGCGCGTTCAACAGGCAGTAACGGCTGACCGCGCCCTGTCTCCAGCGCCAGCCAAAAGCCGGGCAGACGCCTGGAGCAGAACGTTCTAATGCAGACGAAGGACGGAAAAGCGAAAAAATGTCGAAAAAAAACCCCGCAATGCCTTAGCAAGCACGCGGGGTTAAAATGCCCTGTTGGGCCTCAGTGTGTTTCGTCCAGACCAAGCGTAAGGGCGCTTTTCCCGGAAATTCGAGGAGCTAAGCGGCTCAACTCGACAAGAAGCGCTACTTTAGCAGCACCTTCCCAAAATCACCCTGTGACATATTGCCCCTCCCTGACGCCATTAGACTTTCGTTTTATTACAGATAAATAACCATCAGGCGCTCTGCTTACTGGAAAGCGACCTGCATGTATCCAGTACCGTCTTGTGCACTTGCCTTGCCGTTGACCGCTGCCAAGAATCGGTACGGGACTTAACGGAGGATTCGTCATGATGCATGCAGACCTAATCGACCAGGACGACTTCAGGGACCGCCTGATTGCACTGGGTATCGCCGTACCGTCGGGTACTACTCCCGAGCAAGCCTGCCAGCAGGCGCTATGCGGGCTGAACCCTGAACGAGTCACAGCCCTGCGGCGTCTGGTCGAAGAACTCCTGTCAGGTCATGCGACACTATTACCGTCCGTTCGCGAAGCTATTGCTCGTCAGCTGCTACCTGCCCTGGCCCAGCATCGCTAGGCCAGAGCAGCACGTCTATCAGCCAAGCCTTACACTGGCAAACGTCGACTCTCCTTGCGCCTGACTGAGCGCGGCCAGGGCCGAGGATGTCGGGAGTAAGGCCAACTCCTGCGGAACCGGCACCAGCATCACAGGCTGCCCCATCGATACGCCCTGCCGCTCATCACGCGGGGGAATCCCAAAATACTCCCGGTAACACTTCGAGAAGTGCGGCGTGGAAACGAATCCGCATACCGATGCCACTTCGATGATGGACATGGTGGTCTGTTTGAGCAGCTGTCTGGCTCGAATCAGGCGCAGCTTCAGGTAATAGCGCGACGGCGAACAGTGCAGGTATTTCTGAAATAAGCGCTCCAGTTGGCGACGCGACACATTCACGTAGACGGCCAGCTCGTCGAGGTCAATGGGCTCCTCCAGGTTGGCCTCCATCAGCGCGACGATTTCCTGCAGCTTGGGTTGATTGGTGCCCAGCATATGTTTGAGCGGCACACGCTGATGATCCTGCTCGTT
The DNA here is from genome assembly GCF_058536325.1 of Pseudomonas sp. C2.3V. Taxonomy (NCBI): domain Bacteria; kingdom Pseudomonadati; phylum Pseudomonadota; class Gammaproteobacteria; order Pseudomonadales; family Pseudomonadaceae; genus Pseudomonas; species Pseudomonas sp. C2.3V. Next base: position 4,050,873 of record NZ_JBZUBN010000001.1, read on the forward strand.
GCGGATACGTTCATAGATGAACATTTCAGAAATCGCGGCGCACAATTCGCGACCGTGCTCACGGCCGATCAGGTGCAGCATCATGTCCATGGGAGCCGTACCCCCCGATGACGTGAAGCGGTTACGGTCGATGGAGAATAGCCGCGTCGTCAGCGATACACGCGGGAAGGCTTCCTGCATGGAGGCCAGCATCTCCCAATGCACGCTGCACTCGTAACCATCGAGCAGTCCGGCCTTGGCCAGCGCCCAACTGCCCGTGCAGACAGCGCCCAGCTTGCGGCCCTGCCGTACCTGCGCCTGCAGCCAGCTCACATGTTCACGCATGACGCTTCGCTGAATGCCCACACCGCCACACACGATGACCATGTCCATGGCCGGTGCAGCCGCGACAGCACTGTCCGGAGTAATTTGCAGGCCGTCACTGGCCTGGACCGGACGGCCATCCAGGCTGAGCGTAGACCAGCGGAACAGCTCACGACCCGACAGCTGATTGGCCATCCGCAGTGGCTCTATCGCCGACGCCAGTGAGATTAGGGTGAAGTTGTCCAGCAGCAGGAACCCGATGGATTGCGGAACACGGTGTTGTGGCTGACTTTGATTTAATGACATTGGAACGCCCTCTTCACGCTAAGCCCGGTATGGCCTCATCGAGGCTCTTTTTATCGTCGTGAGTCGTGTCCAGCTGCTGACGGAATCACCCGTTGTCACGGGATGTAACACCGCCAGGCCGTATGACCTTGGATAGAGGCTTCGCAAATGTCATGCCTACCTTGAACAGCCATTCAATTAAAAAGAAAGAAGATGCTTGGCAAAGCGGTTCCGAGGCTGGTAGTGCCAAAGGCCATCAGTGACCGATGGGTCATGGCAGGCTGTGTCCGTGTGCAAATCCGTAGCAACTCGCAGAGCTGGCTTGTGTGGAAAAAGATTTCTACAGTAACAAAGGGCGGATCGAATTTTCGCTTTCTGCCAAGCAGTCCCCTGCACAAAGATGCGCCAAAAGGTGGCAAAGCTTTCCCGGCGTGTGCAAATTCAGTTCAGGCTCACTAATTACCCACGGATCGCATTGCGGTGCGCTCATCACTTAACGTGAAATCCCCCTCAAAAAGCATATCTATTCCTTTTAGGCCTCCCCGATAATCAATAAAAAGAACTATTAACTGTCCTATCGCCTACAGCCCCTATAGGCCATGGTCTGCATGTCTTTAGCCTGTACACGTAGAGGCAAAAACAGCGTTTGGGACATAACAGGCGCAGCAACAGGTTGCAACATTGTCGGCTGCCTGGATGTTGGGTAACCTGAATGACTGAGCATGGCGACCGGCCATCTCGCAAGACGCTATCTCTATTTCGAGCACGGCTTGCCGGCTCGATGAAACTGGATGAACCAGACAGCTTGGCTGCCATGGCTATTAAAACGATAAAACTACTCGGCACCGAACCGGGCACCTTCTCGCTTTACCTTTGCGCCAATTCCAGGGCAGAGGTCGCCGTCGCTTTCCCGTTAGAAACCGGAAATGTCCAGGCATGCTCCCTTGGTCACAGGGAAGCGCTCGCGCTTTGATGCGTGAAACCTGGGTTTATCAGGCAGGCCGCTCAGGTGCCCTGCCTCTTACCGGTAGACCCTCTCCCTCAATGAATGGATTCTCTCTCATTTGTGAGGTCACCCAGAAGGCAAAAGTCCCTACCTCTGGACCGCTTTCCGCCGTCTCAGGCACGGCTCTTTCCGGCCGCCCTGTTTCACCCGTTGTTTTAACGAACACTCCGATCATGAAATTGCCGCGGTCAGGGCCTGCCATACGGCACAACTGTGCTGGCTACGACGCCTCGACCTCTGGTTACGACGCCGCCTGCACTGGATGCGACGTGACTGGTAGGCGGTTGATGAACGATCGGTTACAGATAACCCATCACGCAGCGGAGTACATCGGCCTGACCCTTGCCGAACCACGCCCGTCTGCCACGATTTGTTGCCCTATGCCTTGTGCATGCGCGGCAGCATCAGGAAGGAGACATTCACCATGAAAGGTTGCAATGCGTTACTACTGGCCTTGAGCTTAGGCGCCCCGCTTCTGACCCAGGCGGCCGAGCCCGAATCCTGCGCCACCGTTCGCTTTGCCGATGTCGGCTGGACCGACATTACCGTCACTACCGCCGTAACGTCCGAAATCCTGCAGTCGCTGGGCTACAAGACCAAGACCAACATGATCTCCGTTCCTGTGACATACAAGTCGATGCAAAACAAGGATATCGATGTCTTTCTGGGTAACTGGATGCCGAGCATGGCGGCCGATATCAAGCCCTACAGCGACAACGGCAGTGTCGAAACCCTGCGCGCCAACCTCGAAGGGGCCAAATACACCCTGGCAGTCCCGGAATACGTGTACGACGCCGGCGTGAAGACCTTTGCCGATATCGTCAAGAATGCCGACAAATTCGGCGGCAAGATCTATGGCATCGAGCCGGGTAATGACGGCAATCGCCTGATTCAGAGCATGATCGACAAAAATGCGTTCGACCTGGGCAAGTTCAAGATGGTCGAGTCCAGCGAAGCGGGCATGCTCTCCCAGGTTCAGCGCGCCGAGCGTCGTAAGCAGTGGGTCGTCTTCCTGGGCTGGGAACCGCACCCCATGAATACCCGATTCAAGATGAAGTATCTGGAAGGCGGTGACGACTACTTCGGCCCCAACCTGGGCGGCGCCACGATTTACACCAATGTGCGTAAAGGCTACGTCCAGGAATGCCCGAATGTCGGCAAGCTGCTGACCAATCTGAACTTCTCGCTAGGCATGGAGAACCAGCTCATGGATGACGTACTCAATGGAGGTAAGACGCCGGAGGCCGCCGCAAAAGCGTGGCTGAAGGCAAATGCCCAGGTAGTGGACACCTGGCTGGCCGGGGTGACGACTCGAGACGGCAAGCCCGCCTCCGAAGTCATGGCCAAGCTCACGCAGTAACCACCCCAACGACCTGGACAGCCCGGCCGCTAAAGGCGGGCTATCCAGGTCGCTGGATTGTTGATACTCAACTCCAGGGATTTTATCTATGTTCCTTACCGACCATAAGCTCCCGCTGGGGCAAGCCATTTCCGATTTTGTCGACTGGCTGATCATGAACTTCTCGGGATTCTTTGACCTGATTTCCGATGCCCTTTCTACCGTCATCTCAAGCACCACGGGAGCCCTGCTCTGGTTCAACCCCCTGGCCCTGACCGCGATCCTTGTGGCGTTGGTCTACCTCATTCAACGCAGCCTTGCCCTCACGCTGTTTGCCGCCGCCTCGCTACTTCTGATCATTAACCTGGGATACTGGCAGGAGACCATTGAAACCCTGTCTCAAGTCATCTTCGCCACCCTTGTCTGTATCGCCATTGGCGTGCCGCTGGGTATCGTAGCGGCCCATAAACCCTGGTTCTTCGCCACATTGCGTCCGTTGCTGGACCTGATGCAGACCGTGCCGACGTTCGTATACCTGATCCCCACGCTGACCCTGTTCGGCTTGGGCGTCGTACCCGGCCTGATCTCTACCGTAATCTTTGCGATCGCCGCCCCGATCCGCCTGACGTGCCTGGGCATTCAGGACGTTCCGGAAGAACTCATGGATGCCGGTAAAGCCTTTGGCTGCTCCCGCTGGCAGCTCCTGACACGGATTGAGCTGCCCCATGCCATGCCCAGCATTGCCGCGGGTATCACGCAATGCATCATGCTGTCGCTCTCGATGGTGGTAATTGCCGCACTCGTAGGTGCCGACGGCCTCGGCAAGCCTGTGGTGAACGCTCTGAATACGGCGGATATCGCCCTAGGCTTTGAAGCGGGCCTGGCCATCGTACTGCTGGCCATTCTGCTCGACCGTGTCTGCAAGCAGCCCAATGCCAGAGGAGAACACTGATGAGCGCAATCCGTTTCGAGAATGTCGACGTCATCTTCGGCAAACAGACCAAACAGGCCGTCGAGCTGCTGGACAAAGGCCTTGGCCGATCCGAAATCTTCGAGCAGACCGGCCAGGTACTGGGCGTGGAAAATGCCTGCCTGGAAATCCAGAAAGGTGAAATCTGTGTCCTCATGGGGCTGTCCGGCTCAGGCAAGTCCAGCCTGCTGCGCTGCATCAACGGCCTTAACACAGTCAGCCGCGGTCGCCTGCTCATCGAGCACAATGGCAGCGAAGTGGACATCGCCAATTGCTCGCCCTCAACCCTGAAAGAAATGCGCACCTCCCGCATCGCCATGGTGTTCCAGAAATTTGCCCTTATGCCCTGGCTGACTGTTGCGGAGAATGTTGGGTTCGGCCTGGAAATGCAGGGCCGCTCCACGGCCGAGCGCAAGAAAATCATCGATGAAAAGCTGGAGCTGGTAGGTCTTACCCAGTGGCGCAACAGCAAGCCCTCTGCCCTTTCAGGCGGCATGCAGCAGCGCGTCGGTCTGGCCCGTGCCCTCGCCATGGACGCCGACATTCTCTTGATGGACGAACCTTTCTCCGCGCTCGATCCGCTAATACGCCAACAACTGCAGGACGAGCTGCTCGCCCTGCAGAGCAAGGTCAACAAGACCATCGTATTCGTCAGCCACGACCTAGATGAAGCGCTCAAGCTCGGCACCAATATCGCGATCATGAAAGACGGACGCATCATCCAGCATGGCAAGCCCGAAGACATCGTGCTCAATCCGGCAGACGACTACGTAAGAACCTTCGTAGCCCATACCAACCCGCTCAATGTGCTATGCGGTTACAGCCTCATGAAGCCAATCGAACAGTGCCGCCGCGAAGGCAATGAACTCTGCCTGGACAGCACCCGTGACTACTGGGCCAGCCTGAGCGATGCACGCAACGTCAAATCACTGCGGCGCAGCGGCGACAGTGTCAGCGTACAGCGCTGGGCGCCTGGCGAGCCGGTCGAAGCGCTCAAGCGTCAGCCTACCCTGGTCGACGCCAGTATCCGTATGCGCGATGCGCTGGAGATCCGTTACCACACCGGCAACAAGCTGATCCTTCAACAAAATGGCTGCGTGGTAGGTATTCTTGGAGATACCGAGCTGTATCATGCCCTCTTGGGTAAAAACCTGGAAAAAGGTCATGAGGAGTCCGAGGTGACTCCTCTACCCACCACCTTTTCCCAAGCAGGCTGACCCTTGATTTGCCGCTCGCCAGGGCGGCTTCAATCCTTCTGACATAAGCTTTTCGACTACTTTGGGCCTTGTACCTATAAGGCCCAAAGTCAGTCTACGCACGCCTTAAGGTTTTTATTGATTGATCGTTCAATTAAAAAACAGTAGACTGAAAATAACTCAGGTGATGCGTGAATGCGAGGAGATAACCGCAATGCCAAAAGTCGGCATGCAACCTATCCGTCGTTCCCAGCTGATTGCTGCCACGCTGGAAGCGGTTGACGAAGTCGGGATGAGCGAGGCGAGCATTGCCCTCATTGCCAAGAAGGCCGGTGTATCCAACGGGATCATCAGTCACTACTTCCAGGACAAGAACGGCCTGCTCGAAGCGACCATGCGCCATCTGATGTCAGCGTTGCGCACTGCGGTTCGCGAGCGTCGCGCCACGCTGACCGATAACAGCCCGCGCGCCCACCTGCGCGCCATTATCGAAGGCAACTTCGACGACAGTCAGGTTAACGGTCCGGCCATGAAGACCTGGCTGGCCTTCTGGGCCAGCAGCATGCATCAGCCGGCCCTGCACCGCCTGCAACGCATCAATGATGCACGGTTGTATTCGAACCTGTGCTGTGAATTCCACAAGGCGCTGCCTGCACAGGAAGCCCGCCGTGCCGCACGCGGCCTGGCCGCAATCATCGACGGCCTGTGGCTGCGCGGTGCCCTGGCAGGCGGTGAATTCGACATCGACGAAGCGCTGCGCATTGCCTTCGATTATCTAGACCAGCAGCTGGCCCGAGCGGCCGACTGAAAAGGGAGAGAATCATCATGACCCAGTTCGACACTCAAAAGCTCTACATCGGCGGCGGTTACGTCGATGCCACCAGCGGCAAAAACTTCCAGGCAATCAATCCGACCAATGGCGAGGTCATCGCCCACGTGCAGCAGGCCAGCCGGAAGGACGTTGATCGGGCCGTGGCCAGTGCTGCCGAGGGCCAAAAGGTCTGGGCCGCCATGACGGCCATGCAACGTTCCCGCATTCTGCGCAAGGCCGTGGATATCCTCCGTGAGCGTAACGATGAGCTCGCCGCCCTGGAGACCCTGGATACCGGCAAGCCGCTGACCGAAACCCAGGCCGTGGACATCGTGACCGGTGCCGACGTGCTTGAGTACTACGCTGGCCTGATCCCTGCACTGGAAGGCGAACAGATCCCGCTGCGCGATACCTCGTTTGTCTATACCCGCCGCGAGCCGCTGGGCGTGGTCGCAGGCATTGGCGCCTGGAACTATCCAATCCAGATTGCCCTGTGGAAATCCGCCCCAGCCCTGGCCGCCGGTAATGCCATGATTTTCAAGCCCAGCGAAGTCACTCCCCTGACGGCGCTCAAGCTGGCCGAGATCTATACCGAGGCAGGTGTGCCCGATGGCGTGTTCAATGTGCTAAACGGTGCTGGCGCCGAAGTAGGCGTAGCCCTGACCGAGCACCCGGGCATCGAGAAGATTTCCTTTACCGGCGGCGTGCCCACCGGTAAGAAGGTCATGGCCAGCGCTGCCGGCTCGACGCTCAAGGAAGTCACCATGGAGCTAGGCGGCAAGTCGCCGCTGATCATTTTCGATGACGCCGACCTCGACCGTGCGGCCGATATTGCCATGATGGCCAACTTTTTCAGTACCGGTCAGGTATGCACCAACGGCACCCGCGTCTTTGTGCCCAGCGCGCTCAAAGAACGTTTCGAGACCAAGATCCTGGAGCGTGTACAACGCGTTCGTCTGGGTGACCCGCAAGACCCAAAAACCAACTTCGGCCCGCTAGTCAGCACGGCACATATGGAAAACGTCCTGCGTTATATCGAGCATGGCCGCAGCGAAGGTGCGCGTTTGCTGTGTGGTGGTGAGCGTGTTACCACCGGCGAGTTCGCCAAAGGCTGCTACGTGGCCCCTACGGTCTTTACTGATTGCCGTGACGACATGACCATCGCCCGCGAAGAGATCTTTGGTCCGGTCATGAGCATTCTGGCGTACGACACCGAGGAGGAAGTAATCCGCCGCGCCAACGACACCGAATACGGTCTGGCGGCGGGTCTTGTGACCAAGGACCTCGCCCGTGCTCACCGTGTTATTCATCGCCTGGAAGCCGGTATCTGCTGGATCAATACCTGGGGCGAATCCCCGGCCGAGATGCCTGTCGGCGGTTACAAGCATTCCGGCGTAGGCCGCGAGAATGGCCTAGTCACCCTCGGCAACTACACCCGCATCAAGTCCGTACAAGTTGAGCTGGGCGACTACGCCTCGATCTTCTGAATCGCATCACCGTTACCCGTAGGGTGGGTCAGCCGACGCGCATGACCCACCGCTTTCGCGCGAGCCGCTGCGTCACGCAGCCAATCTCGACGCCCTTTACGGAGGAGTGCCACCATGGCTAAAGAATTCGATTACATCATCATCGGTGCCGGTTCTGCCGGTAACGTTCTGGCGACCCGTCTCACTGAAGACAAAGACGTCACCGTCCTGCTGCTGGAAGCCGGTGGCCCCGACTATCGCCTCGATTTTCGCACCCAAATGCCTGCCGCCCTGGCCTACCCGCTTCAGGGCACCCAGTACAACTGGGCTTACCAGACTGACCCCGAACCACACATGAACAACCGCCGGATGGAATGCGGCCGCGGCAAGGGCCTGGGTGGCTCTTCGCTGATCAACGGCATGTGCTACATCCGCGGTAACGCTATGGACTTCGATGGCTGGGCCAAGCTTGATGGTCTGGAGGACTGGGCATACCTCGATTGCCTGCCCTACTTCCGCAAAGCCGAGACACGTGACGTCGGCCCGAACGATTATCACGGCGGTGACGGTCCGGTATCCGTGACCACCTCCAAGCCCGGCGTGAATCCACTGTTTGAAGCCATGATCGAGGCAGGCGTACAGGCGGGTTACCCCCGTACGGAAGACCTCAATGGTTATCAACAGGAAGGCTTCGGTCCAATGGACCGTACCGTGACGCCCAATGGGCGACGTGCCAGCACCGCCCGTGGTTATCTGGATCAGGCAAAGGGTCGCCCCAACCTGACCATCATCACCCATGCCACCACGGACCGCATCCTATTCAGTGGCAAGCGCGCCATCGGTGTCGCTTTCCTGGAAGGCAACAGCAGCGATATCACCACCGTTCATGCCACCCGTGAAGTGCTTCTGTGTGCAGGCGCCATCGCTTCGCCACAAATTCTCCAGCGCTCCGGCGTAGGTGCAAGTGACCTGCTACGCCAGTTCGATATTCCCGTCGTGCACGATCTGCCCGGGGTTGGCCAAAACCTGCAGGACCACTTGGAGATGTACCTGCAGTACGAGTGCAAGCAGCCGGTCTCCCTGTATCCGGCGCTGAAATGGTACAACCAGCCCCAGATTGGTCTGGAATGGATGCTCAAGGGCACCGGCATCGGCGCCAGTAACCACTTCGAGGCAGGTGGCTTTATCCGCTCCAGCGATGAATTCGAGTGGCCGAATATCCAGTACCACTTCCTGCCGATCGCTATCAATTACAACGGCAGCAATGCCATCGAAGCCCACGGCTTCCAGGCTCATGTGGGCTCCATGCGCTCGCCGAGCCGGGGTCGCGTTCACCTGAAATCACGCGATCCGCGCCAGCATCCCAGCATCCTTTTCAACTATATGAGCACCGAGCAGGACTGGCAGGAATTCCGTGACAGCATTCGTCTCACCCGCGAGATCATGCACCAGCCAGCGCTCGATCCCTATCGCGGTCGCGAGCTGAATCCAGGCGCAGACTGCGTAACGGACGCCCAGCTGGATGAGTTCGTGCGCCAGCATGCCGAAACGGCCTACCACCCCTCCTGTACCAACAAGATGGGTACCGACGACATGGCTGTCGTCGACGGACAAGGCCGCGTACATGGCCTTGAAGGCCTGCGTGTGGTGGACGCATCGATCATGCCGCTGATCATTACTGGCAACCTCAACGCCACCACCATCATGATTGGCGAAAAGATTGCCGACCACATCCGCGGCCGTCAGCCCCTGGCCCGTAGCACCGCCTCCTATTACATGGCAAACGGCGCTCCGGTACGCCAAACACCGGCTCGAAGTGAAAAAAAAGAAAATAGAGCAAATTCACCGGTTTACAACTGATTTAGAATCGTTATAATGCGCCCATTGATGCCGGTATAGCTCAGCTGGTAGAGCAACTGACTTGTAATCAGTAGGTCCCGAGTTCGATTCTTGGTGCCGGCACCATCAAATTCAAAGGCTCGCAGAAATGCGGGCCTTTTTCTTTTGCGCTCAAAAAATTCTTACGCCAGAACGCTTGGTTTACCTCTTTGCAAACAGAGGCGAAACATTCTGTTGCATCTTAACAATGCTATACATCCATCTGTTGAAACCTCGACTCACTCCGGGACTCAGGACTATTGAGACAAGAGAAGAAGAGAGGTAAACGATGGCTAAGGCATTGATGAAGCTCCTGAAAGCACCTACCGACAGAGACGTATTCGACTGGTTAGGTGATATGGAAGGACGCTTCGAATAACAGCTCCTAGTCAGCGAGATGTTATTCAGCCCGCTGGGAGCAGGTCGCACGCAGGAATGGCCGCACCTCTCCCAATCAACCTCGCCTCCCCCTACTTCAGTCTCTTGATCAGCTTCACCGCCCGGCTCGCTTATACTGGCACCGCTTCGCTATCAAGCAGGCTCCAGAGCCGAACCTCGCCCGGTCGCGCGCTGGAAGGACATCTAACTTGAAAGGAAACCATTGTGGCAGCAGGTAGTTTTTTTGCACTTTTCGATGACATCGCCACGGTACTGGACGATGTCTCCGTCATGTCCAAGGTGGCTGCAAAAAAGACAGCCGGCGTATTGGGTGATGACCTTGCACTCAATGCGCAACAAGTAACTGGAATCAAGGCAGAGCGAGAGCTGCCTGTGGTCTGGGCCGTAGGAAAAGGCTCACTGATCAACAAGGCCATTCTGGTCCCCGCTGCGCTGCTCATCAGCGCCTTTGCACCGTGGCTGGTAACACCGCTCCTGATGCTAGGCGGTGCGTACCTCTGCTTCGAGGGTACAGAAAAGCTTGCGCATAAGTTTTTGCCTTCTCATGGTCACGATTCTTCAGAGCACGTAAAAGCTGTCGCTGATCCAAACATTGACCTTGTGGCCTATGAAAAGGAAAAGATCCGCGGAGCGGTTCGAACAGACTTCATTCTGAGCGCGGAAATCATTGCCATCACCCTGGGTATCGTGGCTGAAGCGTCACTCATGCAACAAGTCGTGGTCATGTCACTGATTGCCATAGCCATGACTATTGGCGTCTATGGATTGGTCGCCGGTATCGTAAAGCTGGATGATCTTGGGCTTTATCTATCCAAGCGCGGCGGCTCGGCTGTACAGGCAATCGGGCGAGGCCTTGTGAATGCGGCTCCGATGCTAATGAAGGGGCTATCCGTTGTCGGAACGATTGCCATGTTCATGGTAGGCGGTGGCATTCTGACCCATGGCATCCCGGCTCTTCATCATCTGATTGAAACCCTGGAACACGTGGCTGCAGGCGTACCGGCAATAGGCCCTGCTCTAGGAGTACTGACGCCTACGCTGTTCAATATTGTATTCGGCATCCTGGCCGGCGCAGTGGTCATGATAGTAGTCGGCATCGCCAGCAAGCTGCTTCGTCGTAAACCCTCCACCAGCCATTAAGCTCCGTCCTATCAAAAGGCAGGACAACGGTAAGCTCAGGTGACATAGCCACTTGAGCCTACCGTTAGCCTTCGCCATGAACTGCAAAGGCTGCGTTCATTTGTCGATGGCCGCCTAGCTTTATTGAAAGACTCAGCCCACGCCATTCCTCTTGATCTCGACTACGGCGGCTGCAAAGCCATGAAAAATGCCTGGATCCAGACTCAGCTACTGCCACAGCACAACGATATATAAACAACACTCGAAGCGTACGCCACCTCCATCATCACTCGCGCCCACAACGCATTAAGACCAGCCATAGTCATGACTCGGCGCCACACAGGCGTGGTGTCAGGAGCTGACAAGAGATACGGAGAGGAGGCCTTGGCAGGAATTGAAAAGACGGCTGGAAGGGGACAGCTGAAGTAATTTTCAATCCTATCCATACCTTATTTATGTCGCTTGCACAACGTTACTGTCCCCATCTCAAGAGGCTACTAGAGCTTATACTCAACCCTTGCGCAGCCTATCCAGAATCTTCTGAGTTTCCCGCTCTGCCTTGGCTTCGCTCGAAAGCTCTTTGGCCAGTATGCTCAATACCAGCATCAAATTGCCTCGCCCCTCCTCGCTCAACACGTCCCACTCCTCAATCAGGGTCTCGAAAAGCAAGGCGCCTGTCATCGAGGGGCTGAAATCAGGTAGATCACCTGAATCAATGGCTCGGGTAACAATAGCGATCAGCTCTTTTTCGTTCATCAACTGCTCTCATGATGTCTGAGTGAATCCGCTAGAGTCTAATAGACAGTTATCTAGACTCTAAAAAAGGCCGGCATAAGCAGGCCTTGATGTTGACACTAAGCTTACTCAGAAGCACTGGCCTCCACGGCGGAAGTCAACGCAAGCTTTTTGGCCGAGGCAATATCTGCCTTGCCGGAGCCTAGCTTGGGCAAGGTATCCACATGAATCCAGGTAGACGGCACCATGAGCGGATTATGACCTGCTTCAAGCATGCGCTTTTCCAGCGCACCAGTGTCCAGAGGCTGCTCGTGAAGAATCACAATACGTTCGCCTTTCTTGGCATCCGGCACATTGACAGCCATGACTTCGATTTCGGAGTTGTCGATCAGCTTGATGAGAGCCTGTTCAACAGAGCCCAGGCTGACCATCTCGCCCCCGATTTTCGCAAACCGTGAATACCGGTCCACGATGGTCAGGAAGCCATCCTCATCCAGTCTTCCCTTATCGCCCGTCACGTACCAACGTACACCATCAAGTTCATGAATGGCGCTGGCTGTCTTGGCAGGATTGTTCAGGTAGCCCTGCATGACCTGAGGGCCGCCGATAAGAATCATGCCTTCTTGGCCTGTAGGTAATTCTTCAAAGCTTTCTGGATCAACGATCTTGAGACTGGTACCAGGCAATGGCATCCCTACCGTGCCCTGTTTACCGCCGCACTGTACCTGCATATAAGCTACATCAATGGCGTCCGGCAGGTTGACCGAGGCGACAGGCGCCGTTTCAGTGGCACCGTAGCCCTCATAAATCTCCTTGTTGAATTTGAGTTTGAAGGACTCGCGGACATCATCACTGAGCTTTTCGGCCCCTGCGACGATGATGCGCAAGCTGTCCAGCATAAGCGGGTGCACCTTGCGGTTACGGGTAAAGAGCCGCAGGAAGGTGGATGTGCCGCACATGATAGTGGCACGATACGTCGTGACTGCCTTGGCAATGCCCATGACATCGGTCGGGTCCGCATGGCAGACCATTGGCAGTCCTTCGATCAATGGCAGGAACTGTGTAACCGTCAAACCAAACGCATGGAACAGCGGCAGCGAGGCCATGACAACGTCGTCATTCTCAGTATTGAGCACATCGGATGTCTGCTTCAGGTTCGCCATGATATTACGGTGACTGAGCATGACCCCCTTAGGCGCACCCTCACTGCCACTGGAGAACAGAATGGCCGCGGTTGCCTCAGGATTGTGCGCTCGACTGAGTAGCGGCCGCAGCATCCAGGCAGGCAACAGGCGGATCGCCAGCCAGGTTGCCGCAAGCTCGGTCTTGCTGAACTCCTGTCGCATATCTTCCAGATAGACAACACGGCGCCCTTCCAGTACAGCCTTGACCGGCAGCCCTCGCTGCTCGAGCTTTTCGACGAAACGTTTGGAGCTATAGACCGTTTGTATGCCGGCCTGCTCCAGTGCTGAGCGGAGGGCCTCCTGACTTGCCGTATAGTTGAGATTGACCAGCGTCTTGCCGGCCAGCAGGGTTGCCATATTAGCCAGCACACCACCGGCACTGGTCGGTAGCAACAGCCCCACGTTCTGCTCTGGGCTGAGTTTGGTGATACGACGCGCCATGGCACTGCTGGCGGCAAGCGCCTGAGCCGCCTTCATTGGCTTGCCGAGGCTGTCGGCAATCGCCAACTGCCCGCTGCGACGCTTAACGGTTTCGATCCAGGCATCGGCCAGGGTTGGCAGGTCTTCCATATAGATCTGCCAGGAGCGAATGGTCTGGTCGAATATCCGGCGCTTGAGAACATCGGCAGGCGTGTCTTTGGGCAAGGTCTTGCCAAAGGCGACGACTACAGAACGGTGCAACGGTGAGTCGCGCAGTTCCTTCAGCTTGCTGGATGAGCGCGAGAACTGACTACCCCACAACCCACGCAAATAGAACGGTACGATCAGTACATCTGCATTGGCCTTTTCACATGCGCGCTCATAGCCCTTCCGAAACTCACCCAGCTGACCGTTGCGGCTGATGGCTCCCTCGGGGAACAGGCAGACCACCTCGCCAGCATTGAGTAATTCTGCTACCTGATCCAACGCCTGGGCAGCACCGGCACCCGGCTGAATCGGAATACAGCCTAAAGACTTGAAGAACCACCGCATGAACCACAGGTTGTAGATGTCCTTGAGCATCACGAAGCGAACAGGCCGTGGGCAGGCAATCTGCACAATCGCCCAATCGACCCAACTGATGTGGTTACCCAGCAACAAGACGCCGCCCTGTGCGGGCAGATTTTGCAGGCCATGCACTTCCACCTTGTAATGACGGGTCATAAAAAAGCTGAGCAGAAAGCGGACCAGACTCTGCGGCAGCTTGCCTACGGTGTAAGCGCCACCTATCAACGCAACCAGAGCAATCAGGCCCAGCAGATAGCGACTATCGACGCCTACCAGTGCAAAAACTGCCGTCAGGATCAGAAAGCCCAGCATGGATAGATTCTGTATCCAGTTACTGGCGGCAAGTACTGTTCCCAATTCCTTTTCAGGTGCGTGGAATTGAATCAGCGCGTTGAGCGGTACGATGAACAGGCCGCCCATCACACCGATGAAAACAAAGTTGAGCGCATGAGAGAGCGGTGAATCCAACAACAGCAAACCGCCCAGCCCCACGGCGATACCCAACGCCCCCAGCGGAACAAGGCCAGTCTCGATGCGATTGCGCGACAGGCTGCTTGCCAACGCCGAACCCAGCGCAATGCCGATACCGCTGCAGGCCAGGATGCCCTGGACGACCAGAGTATTACTGACGCCCAGACTGTCCTTGGCGTAGGACGGAAAGGCTGCCAGCATGACCTGCCCAACTGACCAGAATGTTGCCAGCCCAACAATGGCTAGGCGAATAACCGATTGCGCCTTGACCGTTTGCAGGTTTGCTACAGCCGCACGACCATGGATGTAATCCTGCCAGTTAAAGGGTCGGCTGGAGGCGGGTACTTCCTTATCAGGCAAGCAGTACAACAGCGCCAGCTCAATCACGCTATTGATTACCAGCAGCCATCCGAGTGGGGCGATATCGCGCAGCATCTCGTCAGCGGTTTTCGACTCAGCAGAAAGGCTGCCTTCAAAAAGCGCGGTAAAGACAAACGTACCAGCCAATATCGCTACGATCGAAACAGCCTGAACCAGGCCATTGGCCTCAGCGAGCCGCGCCTTTCCAAACAAGGTCTTGATATAGCCGTACTTGGCTGGTGAGTAAAAAGTGGCCTGTACAGCAAGCAGCAGCGTCATGGCAAACGCTAGCCAGAACCAGCCGGCATAGTACGACCAGGTAATCAGTCCGGTAATCCCGACAGCCGCCCAGGCTGATAGCCGCATGACGGATAGCTTGCGAAAGGTATCCGCCACATAACCGGAAGGGCTGAATAAGAGAATGAAAGGCAGAAGCATCAGCCCATTGACCAAGGCAGTCAGCACAATCTGAGTAGAGCCGTCATAGATTTTAAAGACGGTATTTTGAATGATGATCTTATGGCCCAGATCGACGAATGCGTTCAGAAAGATCGCGATCAGATAAGGCCAGGCGCCCGATAGTCGGTGCAGTTTGTCCATAACAAGTCTCTGGAGCGGGATGGAAGTGCAGGCAGACTGCCGGGGCCCTTCAAAATCCACAACTAAAATGCAAAACGTAGCGTTAAGAAATGTCTTAGGTATTAATTTTCGATACTTTTGGCCGCTATTACCTTTTCCTTCGAGATTTTGAGATGGCCCAAGTTTCTTCCCTGATCGAAACCCTGAAAAAACAACTGAAAGCACACGGTAAGACGTATGCCGATGTAGCAGCGGCACTAGACCTAAGCGAAGCCTCGGTCAAGCGTCTGTTCGCGGAGGAGAGCTTTACCCTGCAGCGCTTGTCACTCGTATGCAATGTGATCGACATGGACATTACCGAACTTGTACAGGCCATGTCCGTGCAGCAGCGACAAACCGATGAACTGAGCGAGGCTCAGGAACAGGAGATTGCCAGCGACGGCTTGCTTCTGCTTGTAGCCGTATGCGTGATCAACGGCTACAGCTTTACCAACATTACTGAGCAATATCAGCTGACAGCCGCTGAATGCACCCGATTACTGGTACGGTTGGATCGTTTGAAGCTTATCGAATTGCTACCCAACAATCGCATCAAGTTGTTGATCAGCCGAAATTTCCGCTGGCGTTCAGGTGGTCCGATCCAGCAACTTTTTCAGGAGCAAGTCGCCAAGGACTTCTTTCATTCGCGCTTCGAAGGTGAGTCGGAGCAACTTCTGGTCTTCAACGGCCTGCTATCACGCGCGGGAAATGCACAGTGGCAACAAAAGCTTCAGCGCTTGGGGCGAGAATTTAACAACCTATGTGAGGAAGAAGCAGGACTGCCCATAACGCAGCGTTTTGGCACTACGACCGTCCTGGCAGTACGGCAATGGCGCTATGGGCTGTTCGAACGTTACAGCAAGCGCTCCGCCGAAAAGAAAAAATCAGGCAAATGAGAAGCTCCGGTAGTTTCTACCCTATTTCCCAAATTTGATGCATAAGTTTGGCTATTTTATGGTCAAGTTCAAATATCCAAAGCATAGAGATACCCCACCCTCGGCTATAACTTGACGCCCCTCCGCTACTTTCTAGACTTCGGGATGGCGCTCTGAAATCGTCTGTATTGTTTAGTGCCATCTGTACCAGGGTCACTGTTTCTAGGATCGACCCGCCACTTCGTCAGAGAAATTCTGATTTACAGCAGTGTGCGTAGCCATCGGAGCGCCCGCTCCAGACGCGTCTTCCGCCTGACGTTCATGGCCTGCTGATATTGCCGTCCTGACATACGCATGGAATGCCTGCCACCTGCCGGGCTGTCTCCGCTTGTTCATCTGCGCCCGGCTTTTGAAGACCTTTCAGCTATGCCAAAGGGGGTAAAGATGAAGAGTTTGGATTATTCGTTAGAAACGGCCACGTATTCGGAGCAAAAACCTTTCTATTTAGGAATAGTGGCCGTCTGTATCTTATTGGCCATCTCTCTTTTTTTCAGGCTACATGATTTTGAGAAGGTAACAGGCTCCCAGAACCTGGAAGCGAGTTACCACGTCCTGATTACTCTGAATGCGTTAAACGAGTCCGATGTCACGCACCATTGGTATCTACCCACCATTTCGCTAGGCGAAGAAAAGGACAAGCACATCGCCTGGGGCGCGACCATTCCTACACGAACAGGTGATTACGTCTATACCAGTTTTACGCCCTATGGCTTTCTGGCACCCTACTTTGCACTGAAGGTATCGGGCCAGAATATATCGTTGGAAAGCTTGGCCTTTTTCAATTTTGTCCTAGGCTCGGTCATCACGCTGCTGCTGTTTACCTTCTTGTTCAAGGTTCTTCGCTTCAATGGTCTGAACGCGTGGTCAGCAGTCTCCGGCGCACTCATGGGCTGCGTAATTGGTATTTTCAGCCGTGAGGCTTTGCTTTCCCATGGCGTTATCTACTGGGTACAAAGCTTCTATCAGCTGATCCTGCTGTCTTCGCTGTTTGTCTTGTTCAAGTACTGTTCAGTGACCGATATACAGAGTCGTCAGCGCTACGCCTGGGCGCTTTGTGCGCTGGCCTTCTTCGGCGCATTAACCGAATGGACAGGATACTTCTTCAATTTCGGGCTGTTCTGCATTCTTTGGGTAAACACCCTGAGAATCGAGGGCTCACGGTGGCTATCCAAGAAAATCTGTATAGCCACCATCCTGGCAGGCGTTATCACTATCCTGCATTACAGCCTTGCTGCCGGTTTGCTGCCCACACTCAAGGCCTTTGCCAGACGCTTCCTGGCCCGTAGCGCGGGTACGGGCAGCTTGTCCGATCTGCTGCATGCCTATGTGCTCTCCTATGGCTATTTCATCGCAGCCATGCTGATAACAGCGGCGGGACTCATCTGGCTGAAGAAAAGCCAGAATACGTCAAACAGAGCATTATCGATTACGCTGGTAGTTCTCATCGCAGCCAGCGTACCGCTACTGGAAAACCTGATCATGCTTCAGCATGCCACGCAGTTTTCATTTGACCGTTTGAAGTTCATCTTCCCGGCAGCACTGTTGATTGGGTTGTCCTTGCTTTACTTCAGGACCAAAGGCAGAACCGTATTGGCAGGGCTGATCACCCTGGCAGCAATACAAGGCTGCATGACGTATAAGAAGGACATTACCACTTACGCGGCCTGGCCCCAGATTGATGAGCAAAACAAGCAGCTGGCATCGCTGGTCGAGCAGGAGCTGAATGTTAAATGTGCAGTGCTATCTACTGACATGAGCGTTCGCGGCTATGCAAACCTGCTCTTTCATCGGGGTATTTATGAGTTGCGACCGCAGCCAGCAGACTTTGGCAATGACCCGAGCAATTGTGGTGGGGTTTATCTGGAAGGCAGAGATTTTCAGGTCGACTTGCCTGAGTACACCAAGGCAACCATTACCGAGAAGGATAATCGCGTTGTGACTTTTGTGAAGGATCAAGGGCAGTGGCGGCGATTGGAACGGTTACAGCGACAGAAAGGATAAAGCCAGGCAGTTCTTAACCTGAATTATCCATGAGCGGCGCGGCTATTCCGCGGCAGGCGCGCCGTACGATATAACTGAAGTCATAATCAATCATTCTCCCTATCTTCTATATTTGCTGATCGTTCGGCTGGCAGCGAAGTCCTGTATCGACACCATAGGCCAGCGCATAATAGGAGCCATTATTTCACCGTGAGTGTGAGCAATATTTATGCTTCCCAACCGCCCTCGTTGGCGTACCCTGGCTGTATTGGCCCTTCTTCTTGCGCCCTTGCTTTGGCCCTTGCATTACGCGGCTCACAGATACTACAGCCAGCAATTGGCTGAGCAGAACCGACAAACGCTGGATCTCTACGTAGAGAACCTATTGGGTACGCTTCGGCGCTATGAAGTCTTACCGGATCTGCTGGGCGATATGCCCGCGCTTCGCGCCTCGCTGCATGATCCGGTCGATGCAGATACGCAAAGATCAGCCAATCATTTGCTGGAGCGGATTCGGCAGCGTACCGGGGCAGATGTGATTTATCTGATGCGAGCCGACGGATACTGCCAAGCCACATCGAACTGGAATGAGCCGGACAGCTTTGTTGGGCGTGATTTTTCTTTCCGTCCGTATTATCAGGAAGCAATGCAGAACAAATCCGGTCGTTTCTTTGGACTTGGAACCACATCCGGTAAACGAGGCTACTATTTCGCAGCGCCCGTACATGATGGTGGAAACGTCATCGGAGTCGTGGTCGTCAAAGTAGACCTAGATGGTCCTGAAAAGCTCTGGGGACGAACGCCTGAACAACTCCTGGTCACCGACAGCTTTGGTGTAGTGATCCTGACCTCCCGCAATGAGTGGCGCTTTCGAGCCAGCCGCCCGTTGAACGATGAACAACGTGACGTTATCGCACGCAATCTGCCTTACCCCAGGGGCTCACTCGAACCTTTGGAAATTAGTGATAACCAGTGGCTGATCCAGCAGCGCTTTCTAGATGAAATTGGCTGGACAGCACGAATCCTGGCTCCCCGTGATTTGCTTGAACGTCAGGTACGTAGCGTTCTATACATCGGAGGGGCGACACTATTAGCCCTGCTGCTTCTGTTGGCCGTCATGACCTTAAGGCGTCGGCACTATCTCGAGCGAATCGCATTGGATGCCCGCGCTAAGCGCGATCTGGAGTTGAGCGTACAGGAGCGTACTCAGGACTTGCAGACGCTAAACCAACGCCTGCAACAGGAGGTACATGATCGCGAGCAGGCCCAGCGTGAACTTATGCGAGCACAGGACGAGGTCGTACAAGCGGGAAAGCTGTCTGCTCTGGGCACCATGTCAGCCAGCATCAGCCATGAGCTGAACCAGCCGCTGGCGGCCATTCGCAGCTATGCCGAAAACGCGGCGGTCTTGTTGAATCATGGTCGAGTGGATGATGCCCGTGGCAATCTAAAGCTGATTGGTGAATTGACGACGCGCATGGCCAATATCATCTCCCACCTCAAGGCATATGCTCGTGGTGCACGAAGAGCACCAGAAAGCGTTGCGCTACAAGCGGCGCTGGAAGACTCGTTAGCATTACTAGCAGCCCGTCGGCGGGCCATGAACGTCGAGCTGATTAGGGATTTGCCTGACGCTCCATTATGGGTGCAAGCGGGTGAAACACGGCTGCGCCAGATTATCAACAACCTGCTCACTAATGCTCTGGATGCGTTGATAGAAAAAGGGCCGCCTCGCCGACTTTGGTTGATTGCCAGTCAGGATGAGAAAGGCGTGACACTGGTTATCCGCGACAATGGCCCAGGCTTTTCTGCTGAAGCACTAGCTAGAGCACATGAGCCGTTTTTCACAACAAAGGCGACTACCCAAGGGCTTGGGCTGGGTCTTGCGATCTGCGATACATTACTTCGCGCATTAGGCGGACGTCTGCACCTGTCCAATCATATGGAAGGCGGTGCCGAGGTTCGCCTGTTCTTATTACACGGCAAGCCTGGCGTAGCATCAGTACCGCAAGAGGAAATGCGTGGCTGATCGCTCGGATCGCTCGGCTTATGCAAAACTTATGACGGCAACAATATTTCATTCGTGCTTAATGATGATCAGGTTTTAAATTACTCATGATGTCTCCTCTGCCTTTCGATACCAATAGCCAAGTGCTTTTGATCGACGACGACCCTCACCTTCGTCAGGCTTTAAGTCAGACACTAGACCTGGCAGGGCTTAACGTTGTAGCGCTTGCAGATGCGCGTACGCTGGACATGCAACTTGTACGTGAATGGCCAGGCGTTGTAGTCAGCGATATCCGCATGCCTGGTATCGACGGTATTGAGCTCCTAGGGCAATTGCATAACCAGGACGCTGATCTGCCTGTCGTATTGATTACGGGGCACGGCGATGTTCCATTGGCTGTTCAGGCCATGCGGGCAGGCGCCTATGATTTTCTAGAGAAGCCTTTTGCGAACGATGCCCTGCTTGATAGCGTGCGTCGTGCACTGGAAGTTCGTCGCCTTGTTCTTGAGAACCGCAGCCTTAGGCTGGCACTGGCTGAACGCAAGGAATTGCAGACCCGGCTGATTGGCCAAGCACCTAGCATGAGCCGCTTACGTGACCAAATCGGCGCGCTGGCATCTACTCATGCTGATGTACTCATTCTAGGAGAGACAGGAGCAGGCAAAGAGGTTGTTGCCCGGGCATTGCATGATCTTTCTACACGAAAAGGCGGGCCCTTTGTCGCTATTAATGCTGGTGCACTGGCCGAGTCGGTGGTCGAGAGCGAGCTTTTCGGCCATGAGCAAGGCGCATTTACAGGCGCCCAAAAACGACGCATCGGGAAGTTCGAGTACGCTAACGGCGGAACTGTCTTTCTAGATGAAATTGAAAGCATGAGCCTGGATGTTCAGGTCAAGCTATTGCGGTTGCTTCAAGAACGTGTTGTAGAAAGAGTTGGTTCCAATCAGCAGATACCGTTAGATATTCGAGTAATCGCTGCAACCAAAGAAGACCTGAGACAAGCGGCAGACCAAGGCCGCTTTCGAGCCGACCTTTATTATCGCTTAAACGTTGCCAGTCTGAAGATCCCGCCCCTCCGTGAGCGAAGCGAAGATATCCTGACACTCTTCCGTCACTTCACCGACGCAGCCGCAGCGCGGCATCATTTACCCTTACGGGAGCTGGATGGCTCACAGCGTGCTGCTCTTATGGGGCACCGCTGGCCTGGAAACGTCCGGGAACTACAAAATGCAGCAGAACGGTTTGCATTGGGACTAGAGCTCGCTTTGGACAACCATGATGCTCATAGCTCTGCAGCTCCGTCCGCTCATGTTATGGAAATGTCAGGCTTGACCGGCAACCTGAGCGAGCAGGTGGAGTCATTCGAACGGGCGCTACTTGTGCAGGAGTTAAACCAATCACATGGCTCATTGCGCAGCATGGCGGAAGCGCTGGGGCTGCCACGCAAAACGCTTTCAGACAAGTTGAAAAAGCATGGCCTACATTTCAACGGTGGAGCAAGCGAAGATATTGAGCAGGGTTCTTAGCCTATAGGCTTCAGGACTTTTTAAGTATCTAAGGGCAGGCATTGGTACAACCTGCCTCTTTTAAGGTCGGGAATAGCCCATCGTTTTTATTTCCTGCCGCAAAAGCAAAACCCCCGGGCCGTTAGGCCTGGGGGTTTTGGGTATAGGTGCTTGACGATGACCTACTCTCACATGGGGAAACCCCACACTACCATCGGCGATGCATCGTTTCACTTCTGAGTTCGGAAAGGGATCAGGTGGTTCCAACGCTCTATGGTCGTCAAGCAATTCGGGTGGGGAACCGGTGTCTAGTCGTTTCCCCGAATGGGTATGTGATCGGTATTTTGCGGTTCAACCAAGCTTTCGGCTGGTCTTTACCAAACAACAGATTGTTTGGGTGTTATATGGTCAAGCCTCACGGGCAATTAGTATCGGTTAGCTCAACGCCTCACAGCGCTTACACACCCGACCTATCAACGTTGTAGTCTTCAACGGCCCTTCAGGAAGCTCAAGGCTCCAGTGAGATCTCATCTTGAGGCAAGTTTCCCGCTTAGATGCTTTCAGCGGTTATCTTTTCCGAACATAGCTACCCGGCAATGCCACTGGCGTGACAACCGGAACACCAGAGGTTCGTCCACTCCGGTCCTCTCGTACTAGGAGCAGCCCCTCTCAAATCTCAAACGTCCACGGCAGATAGGGACCGAACTGTCTCACGACGTTCTAAACCCAGCTCGCGTACCACTTTAAATGGCGAACAGCCATACCCTTGGGACCGGCTTCAGCCCCAGGATGTGATGAGCCGACATCGAGGTGCCAAACACCGCCGTCGATATGAACTCTTGGGCGGTATCAGCCTGTTATCCCCGGAGTACCTTTTATCCGTTGAGCGATGGCCCTTCCATACAGAACCACCGGATCACTAAGACCTACTTTCGTACCTGCTCGACGTGTCTGTCTCGCAGTCAAGCGCGCTTTTGCCTTTATACTCTGCGACCGATTTCCGACCGGTCTGAGCGCACCTTCGTACTCCTCCGTTACTCTTTAGGAGGAGACCGCCCCAGTCAAACTGCCCACCATACACTGTCCTCGATCCGGATAACGGACCAGAGTTAGAACCTCAAGCATGCCAGGGTGGTATTTCAAGGATGGCTCCACGAGAACTGGCGTCCTCGCTTCAAAGCCTCCCACCTATCCTACACAAGCAGGCTCAAAGTCCAGTGCAAAGCTACAGTAAAGGTTCACGGGGTCTTTCCGTCTAGCCGCGGATACACTGCATCTTCACAGCGATTTCAATTTCACTGAGTCTCGGGTGGAGACAGCGCCGCCATCGTTACGCCATTCGTGCAGGTCGGAACTTACCCGACAAGGAATTTCGCTACCTTAGGACCGTTATAGTTACGGCCGCCGTTTACCGGGGCTTCGATCAAGAGCTTCGCTTGCGCTAACCCCATCAATTAACCTTCCGGCACCGGGCAGGCGTCACACCCTATACGTCCACTTTCGTGTTTGCAGAGTGCTGTGTTTTTAATAAACAGTCGCAGCGGCCTGGTATCTTCGACCGGCATGAGCTTACGGAGCAAGTCCTTCACCCTCACCGGCGCACCTTCTCCCGAAGTTACGGTGCCATTTTGCCTAGTTCCTTCACCCGAGTTCTCTCAAGCGCCTTGGTATTCTCTACCCGACCACCTGTGTCGGTTTGGGGTACGATTTCTAATTACCTGAAGCTTAGAGGCTTTTCCTGGAAGCATGGCATCAACCACTTCCTCTTCATAAGAAGAGTCGTCATCAGCTCTCGGCCTTAACTGTCCGGATTTACCTAAACAGTCAGCCTACCGCCTTAAACTTGGACAACCAACGCCAAGCTGGCCTAGCCTTCTCCGTCCCCCCATCGCAGTAATTAGAAGTACAGGAATATTAACCTGTTTCCCATCGACTACGCCTTTCAGCCTCGCCTTAGGGGTCGACTCACCCTGCGTCGATTAACGTTGCGCAGGAACCCTTGGTCTTTCGGCGTGCGAGTTTTTCACTCGCATTGTCGTTACTCATGTCAGCATTCGCACTTCTGATACCTCCAGCAAGCTTCTCAACTCACCTTCACAGGCTTACAGAACGCTCCTCTACCGCTCATCTTGCGATGAACCCGTAGCTTCGGTGTGTAGTTTGAGCCCCGTTACATCTTCCGCGCAGGCCGACTCGACTAGTGAGCTATTACGCTTTCTTTAAAGGGTGGCTGCTTCTAAGCCAACCTCCTAGCTGTCTAAGCCTTCCCACATCGTTTACCACTTAACTACAACTTTGGGACCTTAGCTGACGGTCTGGGTTGTTTCCCTTTTCACGACGGACGTTAGCACCCGCCGTGTGTCTCCCATGCTTGCACTTCTGGGTATTCGGAGTTTGCATCGGTTTGGTAAGTCGGGATGACCCCCTAGCCGAAACAGTGCTCTACCCCCCAGAGTGATACATGAGGCGCTACCTAAATAGCTTTCGAGGAGAACCAGCTATCTCCGAGCTTGATTAGCCTTTCACTCCGATCCACAAGTCATCCCCTGCCTTTTCAACGGAAGTGGGTTCGGTCCTCCAGTCAGTGTTACCTAACCTTCAACCTGCTCATGGATAGATCGCCCGGTTTCGGGTCTATACCCAGCGACTAAAACGCCCTATTAAGACTCGCTTTCGCTACGCCTTCCCTATACGGTTAAGCTTGCCACTGAATATAAGTCGCTGACCCATTATACAAAAGGTACGCAGTCACCCAACAAAGTGGGCTCCCACTGCTTGTACGCATACGGTTTCAGGTTCTATTTCACTCCCCTCTCCGGGGTTCTTTTCGCCTTTCCCTCACGGTACTGGTTCACTATCGGTCAGTCAGTAGTATTTAGCCTTGGAGGATGGTCCCCCCATATTCAGACAACGTTTCACGTGCGCCGTCCTACTCGATTTCACTCAAAAGATCCTTTCACCTACGGGGCTATCACCCACTATGGCCGCACTTTCCAGAGCGTTCGGTTAAAATCAATTGAGCTTAAGGGCTAGTCCCCGTTCGCTCGCCACTACTTAGGGAATCTCGGTTGATTTCTTTTCCTCAGGGTACTTAGATGTTTCAGTTCCCCTGGTTCGCCTCTCACACCTATGGATTCAGTGTGAGATACCTGACTTATGTCAGGTGGGTTCCCCCATTCAGAGATCTCCGGATCACAGTCTATTTGCCGACTCCCCGAAGCTTATCGCAGGCTATCACGTCTTTCATCGCCTCTGACTGCCAAGGCATCCACCGTATGCGCTTATTCACTTGACCATATAACCCCAAAGAATCTGAAGTTATGTTTGGTTTGGAACACGACATTCGCCGAAAACTTGCGCTTGAACTCGCAAATTTACCTTGACCACATAGTCTGCAGTGAAACAGCCTATGTGTTCGTACTTCTATCACATACCCAAATTTTTAAAGAACAGTCTGAAAACAAAGTTCAGAAGTCAATGCTCCAACCCAACCCTTAGGGGGGGGGTAAGCACTCAGTTCTGAGCTTTAACGCGGTGTTAGATGGTGGAGCCAAGGAGGATCGAACTCCTGACCTCCTGCGTGCAAAGCAGGCGCTCTCCCAGCTGAGCTATGGCCCCATCGATTGGTGGGTCTGGGCAGATTCGAACTGCCGACCTCACCCTTATCAGGGGTGCGCTCTAACCAACTGAGCTACAGACCCAATCGTCTAACGCTTGAGTCTTGACTCATCTCGCGTCTTTATTTCAGTGAATCAAGCAATTCGTGTGGGAGCTTATGCCAAAGCTGGGATCTATCGATTAAGGAGGTGATCCAGCCGCAGGTTCCCCTACGGCTACCTTGTTACGACTTCACCCCAGTCATGAATCACACCGTGGTAACCGTCCTCCCGAAGGTTAGACTAGCTACTTCTGGTGCAACCCACTCCCATGGTGTGACGGGCGGTGTGTACAAGGCCCGGGAACGTATTCACCGTGACGTTCTGATTCACGATTACTAGCGATTCCGACTTCACGCAGTCGAGTTGCAGACTGCGATCCGGACTACGATCGGTTTTATGGGATTAGCTCCACCTCGCGGCTTGGCAACCCTTTGTACCGACCATTGTAGCACGTGTGTAGCCCAGGCCGTAAGGGCCATGATGACTTGACGTCATCCCCACCTTCCTCCGGTTTGTCACCGGCAGTCTCCTTAGAGTGCCCACCATGATGTGCTGGTAACTAAGGACAAGGGTTGCGCTCGTTACGGGACTTAACCCAACATCTCACGACACGAGCTGACGACAGCCATGCAGCACCTGTGTCAGAGTTCCCGAAGGCACCAATCCATCTCTGGAAAGTTCTCTGCATGTCAAGGCCTGGTAAGGTTCTTCGCGTTGCTTCGAATTAAACCACATGCTCCACCGCTTGTGCGGGCCCCCGTCAATTCATTTGAGTTTTAACCTTGCGGCCGTACTCCCCAGGCGGTCAACTTATTGCGTTAGCTGCGCCACTAAAGTCTCAAGGACCCCAACGGCTAGTTGACATCGTTTACGGCGTGGACTACCAGGGTATCTAATCCTGTTTGCTCCCCACGCTTTCGCACCTCAGTGTCAGTATCAGTCCAGGTGGTCGCCTTCGCCACTGGTGTTCCTTCCTATATCTACGCATTTCACCGCTACACAGGAAATTCCACCACCCTCTACCGTACTCTAGCCAGGCAGTTTTGGATGCAGTTCCCAGGTTGAGCCCGGGGATTTCACATTCAACTTACCAAGCCACCTACGCGCGCTTTACGCCCAGTAATTCCGATTAACGCTTGCACCCTCTGTATTACCGCGGCTGCTGGCACAGAGTTAGCCGGTGCTTATTCTGCTGGTAACGTCAAAGCTGCAACGTATTAGGTTACAACCCTTCCTCCCAGCTTAAAGTGCTTTACGACCCGAGGGCCTTCTTCACACACGCGGCATGGCTGGATCAGGCTTTCGCCCATTGTCCAATATTCCCCACTGCTGCCTCCCGTAGGAGTCTGGACCGTGTCTCAGTTCCAGTGTGACTGATCATCCTCTCAGACCAGTTACGGATCGTCGCCTTGGTGAGCCGTTACCCCACCAACTAGCTAATCCGACCTAGGCTCATCTGATAGCGTGAGGTCCGAAGATCCCCCACTTTCTCCCGTAGGACGTATGCGGTATTAGCGTTCCTTTCGAAACGTTGTCCCCCACTACCAGGCAGATTCCTAGGCATTACTCACCCGTCCGCCGCTGAATCAGAGAGCAAGCTCTCTTCATCCGCTCGACTTGCATGTGTTAGGCCTGCCGCCAGCGTTCAATCTGAGCCATGATCAAACTCTTCAGTTCAAACATATTTGGGTTTTGAGAAAACCCTAAACTTGGCTCAGCAATCGCAAATAAACTCTCGAATTCACGAGTGTTACTTGTCTTGCTGATAATCTTGTCGATCCATCAGTCTTACAGCACAAGCACCCACACGAATTGCTTGATTCAACTTGTTAAAGAGCGGTTGGTTAAGACCTTGTCTCAACCGAGGCGCGCATTCTACGCTAACCTCTTGTCCTGTCAAGCATTTTGTTCAACCGGTCTAACCCGCTGAACCGCTTGCCGGACCTGCCGGATCAGGAAACCTGTTCTGGCAGCGGGAGGCGTATTCTACACAAGCCCAGGGGCTTGTCAACTACCGCTTCCCTCTTTCCGCTTCTGCCAGACCGGAGGTCTGACCCTGACTAAACAGCTAAGCCATTGATCTACAAGGCTTTTTGCCGTTCCGTTGCAGCGGAAGTGGGGCGCATTATAGGCCCCTCCGCTCACAGGTCAAGCTTTATTTGAATAGGCTTCGATAAAATCCTATATATAGCTTCTAGACTGCCTCAAGGTGTTACTACACGCGTTTCTTATGGATGTACCGAGCTTCTCTTTCAGGACGTCTGATTCATACCACTTTAATAGTAGCCCTATTGTCTATCACCAGATCCTTTGGAAAAGCAGCACGCCAACAAGCGAGGAATACATGAGGTTCTACCTATTTGCTTTTGGACTTACCGCTCTTGTTGCCTTTCAACCGGCATTTGCAATGGATGAGGAGGATTACTCGGCTACCTTTAATACGTGCCTTGATGAGTCCAAAGGCACTACCAGAGACATGCTGAGCTGTATATCTGCCGAAACAAAGCTTCAGGATACTCGGCTAAATGAAGCCTATCAGAACACGATGGCTACCTTTAGCGATCTACAGAAAGCCAAGCTCAAAGAGACTCAACGGTTGTGGATCAAATATCGAGACGCCAACTGTAGCCTTTATGCCAATGCAACAGGCGGTACGATTGATGCGCTGAATACGGCATCCTGCCTATTGGATATGACCAAAGCTCGTGCTGATGAGCTGAGCCGTTTTACAGAGCAGGACCCCTCTCTTTAAGTTGGCCGCACGTGGTCTCTTGTGTTTGCTTTTATAAAGAGTAAGCACGCTCCACTTTTACGATCTGCACACTGTACCCTTCATACCACTTGGTGCGACCCTGCCTGCGCGCCTGCTGGTGCTCAGGCTGATCTTTCCATGCCTTTATGGCCTTTTCATCGGTCCAATAAGAAATGGTGATTCCAGTACCGTTCTCGCCTCTTACGGAGAGGACGCCCAGGAACCCTGGCTGTCTTTTGGCCAATTCGAGCATGTGCTCGGCTGTTTCCTCATAGCCATCTTTTTGAGCACTTTGCTTGGAAACAAAGATGACTGCGTAGCATGGCGGAGAGGGAGGGCTCATTATTTGTTCCTCCCTGACGAAACGGCATGAGTGGCAGAGGCTTTTATAAAGGCTTTAACAAGGGGAGGCAGAAGTCCCTTCAAGGCCTGACGCTCGGATTGAAAGAGTGTTGCAATAAAGAAGGGATGATCATGCAGTTCGACCGCCCTCACCTCTCCAGCAGCATTGTGTCCGACAGCTTTAAGCTTGCCGGACAAGATCTCTAGCCCGACCGCTGTATTAAGACCATATGCACAGCGGTATTCCTCGTAGCTTTCTATAGCACCATACGCTTCGGCTATACGTGAGCTGGAAGTGAATCCTACCTGTTCGCCTCTTTCTATTAGCGCACAGGCTAGCGGAGAGACTATCGGGTTATCGCGTTCCGGTGCTGTTTCAGCATGCGCTGCGTTGGCCCGGTTCAGCTCATTGCGTGCATATTCGATCAATGCATACTGAAATCCTGCGCAGCTGCCTAAAAACGGGAGGGCGTGATTTCTGGCGTATCGAATAGCAGATAGCGCACCCTCTTCATTGTCATACGGGCTTCCAGGCGTGCACCAAACGCCATTAGCTTCTTCGAAAGTCGTTTCTTCTATATTAGCTGTAGCGATCCACTCGAATACCAGGGGAATATTCAGAGCGACTTGAGCCAAGTGCAACGCCTGGATGATGGCTTGGTGCGCCTTGATCTCAGGGTTGTAGTCACCTACCAGCGCAACCCGAACGCTTTGCCTACCTGATATAAGGTTTTTCACCGGTGCGCTCATAGACTTCTCCTCTATAGTTTTGCTTCTTGGGCAGGCACTATAAAAAGAGACCCTGTTGACCACTATTGGCGCCTCGGCAGACTGTCCTTGCACATATGCACAATCGACTCGACTATTCTGATCTTGCGCTGATTCTTGCCTTGGTAAGGGGGGGCTCGCTTTCACGTGCTGCCGAGCGGCTTCGCGTAGACGTGTCTACCGTATTTCGCTCTATCAGGCGTCTTGAGGCGTCATTAGGGCTTGAGTTATTTGAGAAGAAACGGACCGGCTACTTACCTACGCCTACCGCCTTGCTGTTGGCGGATCAAGCCGAACGGGCTGAGCATGCCCTGGACAATGCGCGGGCCAGTCTTTTGGAAGCCGACTCCATTGCGGGCACTGTGCAACTGACCTGTACCGAATCCGTACTGGCAAATCTTGTGGCCCCGGCGCTTGGAGATGTCTTACCAGACTATCCGCAGCTGATGCTGGAAATATCGACATCCGACGGTTTCGCTGACTTGAGCCGGCGGGATGCCGACATCGCTATACGGCTGACGAAAACACCGCCGGAACACCTTGTAGGTCGCTGCCTGGGAAAAGTGCCGTATGCCTTGTATGGACATACGTCTTATCTAAGTCAGATTCAGGATAAGCCGTGGGATGTGCTGACCTGGATATCACTCGATGACTCTTTCAGCGATCACCCCACCGTCACGTGGCGCACGCTTAACTATCCAACCCTCATCCCAAGGTATCGCTGCCAGAGCATACATGCCGTTACGCAGCTGGTGCGCTCAGGATTAGGCGTTGCCATCTTGCCGCGCTTTGTATTGCAAACAGCTCCCGAACTTTGCCCGTTAAGCGCTCCCTTGATCAATTGCGAAAGTGAGCTCTGGATTCTCATACGGGCAGGTGGTCGTGTATTGCAGCCAGTGCATACCCTTTACAGGGCCTTAAGCGAGACCATCTCTCTGAATCAGAACGGCAAGCGACCGACTCACTTATGAAGGCCCAGCATCCTTTAACCGGATCACTGTAGCCAAGGTTCCGCGACATAAATGTGAGGCGAAACGCTGCGCAAAAGAGGCCTTTAAATGCCATTGGTCGCCGAGGCACACCAAGAGTCAGTCTATATGCTCGCCGCATCAGATTTTATAGTTTGATTAATGTAGGCTGTGCGCCTCTTGGTTAATGGTGCGCTGTAACCCTGCTCGACACCAAGCCAACATACTTTGCTCATTTATGGAAAGCTTGCCGCTATGGCTCAATCAAATTCCTGCTTATCCGCACAGCAAGAAATTGACTCTCTGCTGGATCATTTACAGGCCGCTAATGATTTGATCGAGCACGCACTCGCCATGATTGCTCAGGTTCATCGTGGCGAAAAAAGCCCTGAAGAACTCAAGCCACTGCGCGATGCATTCAGCTCTGTGATCAGTCTGCAAACGCCTGAACGCTTCGCCATTCGGCATTAAAGAGTTGCGGTCAATCTGCTTTATTGAAAGGCGCCTCTGGCGCCTTTCTCTTGCCTGACCATTAAGGTTGCGCCATCAGCCAGGGCAGCACCTCCTGACAGGGTTGCTCAACCTTCAATGTGCATATCGTATCGGCGCGCGTCTTGCCGATATTGATCAGAATAAGAGGCCTGCCAAGCTCTACGATCAACTTGCATAGCCGAAAGCTCGAATAGGCCATCAGGGACGTACCTATTGCAACCAGCGCATCGGCATGCCGAACACCCTCCCATGCTGCCTCCGCCTCATGTGCAGGCACGCCTTCACCAAAGAATACGACATCCGGCTTGAGCCATTCACTGCCGCAACAGGGGCAACCCGCCAGGCGAAAGCCTTCAAGATAGGACGCTGCGAGATGGGCATCGCCATCAGGTGCCAGGACAGCATCGATACCCTGTACATTCGGATTAAGCGCTCTCAGCTCGTTCTGGACGTCCTCGCGCCACATGCGGTTGCCGCAATCCATGCACACGACTCGGTGCAGGTTGCCATGCAGCTCCGTAACATGGTGACTGCCAGCCTTCCCGTGCAGCGCATCTACATTCTGCGTAACGATGCCCGAAATTCGCCGCCCCGCCTCCAATTCAGCCAGTGCCTTGTGCGTGGCATTGGGCATGGCATCACGCACGGCGGGCCAACCTACCATGCTACGGGCCCAATATCGTTTTCGAGCCTCAGGGGAGTTCATGAACTCCTGAAACATCATGGGTGCCCTGCCCCGGCGCACGCCATTGACGTCGCGGTAATCTGGGATACCCGATGCGGTGCTGATACCCGCGCCTGTCAGTATCAGCGGTTGATAGCGATAGATAAGCGCTTTCAGATCAGACAGCTCGGTTTCAAAATCAGGCATGACGGCATCTATATCGTCTAGTAGTGGATTAGCTTAGGCGATAACTCTGAACGCCAGCCTTGATAGACAGGAGCCGGCCAGCTTCAGTGCGCCTTTAACAAGAATGCCGTTGTCTCGCTGTAAAAGATGACCATTGGTCGCCCTTTGGTTCAAAAAACGTCGATCTCGTATCGTTCAGCTCTTGTTCAGCACGGATTCAGAAAGTATTCAGCCACCCTGGCGTAGTCTGAAACTGTCAGAAGATGCTCCAGTGAGGAGGCCCGATCATGATGTATCCCCAGCTGGCTGTTGCGTTCCCCGCTCCGATCGACGCAGCCAGTTCACATGCATCGGTAACCTCCTCATGTTCTTCGGCGATGTTCCTTGCAGCTCCATTGTGCACAGGCCAGTTCATCCCTGGTGGTGCATAGCCACTTTCCCCAGTGGCAGTTTCTCGATCCCCATGAAGTGCTCCTGACCTCTCCCCATCGGAGAGGTTTTTTTTGTCTGATACAAATGACGCATATCCAGAAACCTTTCCTTTATCCTCCTTTATCGAGTACTTGCCCTGATAGAGGGGCACATCACTCACCGTATTGGTCAGAAGTCGAGGATAATGCCCTATCGATTCGAGTTGACCTTTGTTTGCCGAACATTCAGGAACACCCATGAAAATTCTCGTCGTCGAAGACGAAAACCTGCTCCGTCACCACCTCAAGGTGCGCCTTAGCGAAGCTGGGCATGTGGTCAATGCCGTAGGCAATGCCGAGGAAGCCCTTTATAACGCACGCGAATTCCACCATGACCTGGCGATTGTGGACCTGGGTCTGCCCGGCATGAGCGGTCTTGATCTGATCCGTCAGCTTCGCACTCAGGGCATGGCCCTGCCGATTCTGATCCTTACTGCTCGCGGTAGCTGGCAGGACAAGGTGGAAGGCTTGGGCGCTGGTGCCGACGACTATGTCGTCAAGCCGTTTCAGTTCGAAGAGCTGGAAGCGCGCCTGAATGTATTGCTGCGCCGCTCGGCCGGCTTCATCCAACCCAGCATCAAGGCCGGTAATCTGCGCCTGGACCTTGGTCGCCAGCAGGCCTTCAATGAAGAGCAGCCTTTGCAGCTGACGGCTTATGAATATCGCCTGCTTGAATACCTCATGCGCAACCATCAGCAGGTCATCACGAAAGAGCGCCTCATGGAGCAGCTCTACGACGATGACGGCGAGCATGACAGCAATGTCATCGAGGTACTGGTTGGCCGTCTGCGACGCAAGCTGGAAGCGTCATGCGGTATGCAGCCCATCGAGACCGTCCGCGGACGTGGATATCTGTTTACCGAGCGCTGCCAATGATTCGATCGTTCCGCCTGCGCCTACTATTGAGTGCGGCGCTTCTGGTCATCATTTGCCTGGGCTTGATGATCCCAGCCATTGGCAAGGCGTTTGACGGGACGGTAGAAAACTTTGTGGCAGCGCGCCTTGAGGCTAACGCCAACACGTTGATTGGTGCGGCCCGGGCTATCGATGGGCGTCTGGCGATGCCGGAGATGATTGCAGAGGAGGTCTTTGACCGTCCGCAGTCACCCATTCTGGGGTATGTATACGATCAGAATGGTCGCTTACTCTGGCGCTCCCGCTCTGCGGTACGTGAACGACCCAATTACCGACCAACATTTGATGGAACTGGCGTCAAGCTGGTCAAAACCACAGATGATGAGGGCCGCGGCTTTTTCGTCTTTGACCGAGAGGTCTTGCTGGGCAACCCGCCCGTAGCAGGCTTCAGTATCGTCACCATGCAGCCGGCCGAGGAATACGATCGCCTGCGCAGCGGCTTTATGCATCAGGTTACGCTCTGGTTAAGCGGCGTCTTGTTTGCCCTGCTGATTCTTCTGGCGGTAGGACTGCACTGGAGCCTGCGTCCGCTGCATCGCTTGAGCCGCCAGCTGGATGCCATCGAGACTGACCAGCGTGATCTGCTCGACGAGAAGAATGTACCTAGCGAGATTAGCCGCCTGATCCGCTCCCTCAATCGCCTTCTCGATTTCGAGCGACTGCAACGGGAGCGCTATCGCGATACGCTGGGTGATCTGGCCCATAGCCTAAAGACCCCGCTGGCCGTTCTGCAGGGCGTGACAGAAGACCTGCGCCGAAAACCCAGCCTGGAGCATGAGGTGTCTGCGCTTCAGGTTCAGATTGAGCGCATGAATCAACAGGTTGTTTTCCAGCTGCAACGTGCCACACGGCGCGGTGCGGTATTGAGCCGGCCACTGGAACTGCAGCCGCTCGTGGAGTCCTTGTTCAGTACGTTGGACAAGGTGTACGCCGAGAAGAAAGTCCAGGCGTCACTGCATTTCCCGCCGGGTATGAAAGTTCAGGCGGAGGAAGCCGCCATGCTGGAAGTCTTTGGCAACCTGCTGGAGAACGGTTATCGCCTGTGCCTGACTCAAGTACAGGTCAGCGCTGAGTTCATCGACGACAGCTGGATCATCGATATCGAGGATGATGGCCCCGGTATTCCAGCCGAGCGACGCGAGACCGTCCTGCGGCGAGGCGTACGCATCGACAGCCGTCACCCTGGTCAAGGCATCGGACTGGCCGTCGTGCAGGATATCCTTGAAGGCTACCGCAGCGCCCTGACGATTGACGATTCTTCGTTAGGTGGTGCTCGTTTTCGCTTCCGTCTGCCGAGTGTCTCCCCTGAACGTCCCCGATTAGGGCACAATGAAGTCCGGACGTGACTTGCAAGTCAATGTTTGCGTCTGCCCTGTTACCCCCGCCATTTGCTCTATAGGACCCCGGCATGGAACGCGATTGCCGCCACCTGGAATCACTGCTGTACCGCGATATCCCGATCACTCAGGCCCTTGGCCTACAGGTGAAGAGTTGGGAAGCGCATTCCCTGCGTCTGCATGCGCCGCTCGATGCTAACGTCAATCATGCCCACACGATGTTTGGTGGAAGCCTCTATTGCATCGCCGTACTGGCGGGCTGGGGCTGGCTTTACCTGCGCCTGCGCGAAGCAGGCCTGGAAGAAGAAGGCCATATCGTGATTCAGGAAGGTCAGATTGCCTATCCGCTGCCTGTAACCACAGACGCCATTGCGCTGTGCGATGCGCCGGACGAGCGTGACTGGCAGCGTTTCGAGACCATGTTCCGCCGTCGCGGTCGTGGCCGCTTGACGTTGCACTCACGTATTCTGGCCGCCAACGGTGAAGACGGAGTGCGCTTCACCGGGCAGTACGTGCTGCACAAGTAATATCAGGCCTGGCGGGATGCCAGCTCAACGAGCGTGTCCCGCCAATGTGCCTCGGCCGGCAAGGCCAGGAAGTAGGGATTGAGAAAATCCTCCCTCGCCTCGTATGTCAGTGGCTCACCGTTCAGGTTGAGTACGACGCCACCCGCCCCTTCCAGGACGCCCTGAGCCGCTGCCGTGTCCCATTGAGAAGTTGGCGCTAGTCGGGGATAGCAGTCCGCCGCACCTTCAGCCAGCAGGCAGAACTTCAGCGAGCTGCCGACATTGGCCAGCTTGATCTCGCCCATATGCTCACCCAGCCCAGCCAGAAGTCGCTCCTGAGTAGGGCTGCTGTGTCGGCGGCTGGCAACGACGGTGAAGCCCTGTACAGGTGTAGGCCGGACATTGATCTCTTCGCCGTCCTCTCCCCGTATACGCCAGGCGCCCATTTCTGTTCCGCCACAGTAATACAGGTCACGGGTGGGCACACCGACCACACCAAACACAACGCGTCCCTCTTCCACCAAGGCGATGTTGACGGTGAACTCCTCGCTGCCGGAGATGAACTCCTTAGTGCCATCCAGCGGATCGACGACCCACCAGCAGCGCCAGCGGGCACGCTCCTCCAGCGAGATATCACACGCTTCTTCCGAGAGTACCGGAATGTCCGGGGTCAGCGCGGCCAAGCCTTCGCTGATGATGCGGTGCGCAGCTAGATCAGCGGCGGTAACCGGCGAGGCGTCGGCCTTTTCCGTCACGGCCACGTCATTGCGCCAGAAAGGAAGGATTGCGGCACCGGCCTGGCGGACCAGGTCGACAACGTTGAGCACCAGCGGTGCGGTAATGGAGACGGGCACCATCATAAAAACCTCCACAGGCAGATGAGGCCGCCTCAATAACGACCGCACAGTAAATGTCAGGCGACGAACTCGCCACGCTGGATCAACAGATCCCGCACTAAATAGAGCGCAGCCAGTGCGCGTCCTTCGGTAAACCGGGGATTATCCATCAGACTGAATAGCTCGCGTAGGCTGATCTTGTCTACCTCGATCGGTTCGGGCTCATCGCCCTGCAAACGCTCGGGATAAAGATCGCGCGCCAACACGACATGAATTTTCTGATTCATGTAGCCGGGCGACAGAGAGAGCTGCGTCAGATATTCGAGCTGGCGGGCACCGTAACCGGCTTCTTCCTTGAGCTCACGGTTGGCGCCCTCCAGTACGGTCTCGTCCATCTCGACAAGCCCCTTGGGCAGGGACAGCTGATAATCTTCGGTGCCGCCACAGTATTCTTCAATCAACAGGGCATGCTCGTTGTCCAGCATGGCCACGACCATGACCGCGCCCGGGCCGGTCCCCTTGTTGGCCAGTCGTTCATAGGTTCGCTCTTCACCATTGGAAAAACGCAGCTCGACTTCTTCAACCGTGAAAAGACGACTCTTGGCAACGATCTGCCGGGCAAGCACAGCGGGTTTCTGGCGCATAAACGGCTCCTGAGCGAATCGGGTCGGCTATCATAACGCGCCTTGTTTAATAATCCGTGGCCGGGACGATCTGTCTTGGCGTAATCACGAAGAGATGGCTCACCGCGGTTACGGTGGAGTCCAAAAGAGGAAGCCATGCCTACCCTTGCCTGGAATCAGATCGACACCGTCTTGCTGGATATGGACGGCACGCTGCTCGATTTACACTTCGACAATCATTTCTGGCTGGAATATCTCCCGCAGTGCTATGCCAAGCATCATGGCCAGTCCTTTGAGTGGGCCATGGCCGAACTGGAGCCACTGTTCGAGGAGAATGCCGGCAAACTGACCTGGTATTGCCTGGACTACTGGAGCGCTCAACTGGGGCTTTCGATCGCCGCGCTAAAGCGGGATATTGCCCATCTCATTGCCTTGCGCCCCGATGCCGATACGTTTCTGTCTGCCATTCAGGCAGCAGGCAAGCGGGTCGCCCTGATCACTAATGCCCATCGGGACTCGCTCTCCCTGAAGCTTGAACGTATCGAGCTTGCGCCTTATTTTGACCGGATGATCAGTTCCCATGACTATGGTTTCCCCAAGGAAGACCAGCAGTTCTGGTTTGCACTGCAGCAGGACTTCGGCTTTGACCCGGCCCGTACACTGTTCATCGACGACAGCCTACCCGTTCTACGCAGCGCCCAGCGGTATGGCATCGCTCACCTTCTGGCGGTACGTAATCCCGATAGTCGCCAGGGCCCGCGGGACACCGCTGAATTCGAGGCGGTAGACGATTATCGAGAGCTGCTACCACCCCAGGAGACGGTGGCTACGTCACACTCCTGAGCGTGACCTGCGCACAGACGCCTCATGCCTGGGTTGACCCTGCCGGCGAAGCGGCGCAACGTTTCAGCGCGACCCAGTGTGAAGTGATGATGCACTGGGCCGGCGTTTAGTCCCCTGGTTAACCTTTTCAGGACTGCCTCTATGAACGCTTTTCGACGCACCCTGCCGCTTCGCGGCGCTGTCTGGTTGTCTGCCCTTACGCTTGTGTTCTGTGCTTCGGCCGATGCTGCCCAGAACACGAGTGGCTTTACGCCTTTGCTTGATAAGATCAACGCTCGCACCTCAACGGCCGATCAGGTTGCGCTGAGCAAATGGGACAGCGGCAAGCCGGTCCTCGACACCCAACGAGAGGCGGATGTCCTGGCCCGGGTTCGTAATGAAGCCGCCGCTCACGGTTTGCAGCCCGATGATGCGCAGCGCTTCTTTTCCGATCAGATCGAGGCTAACAAGTGGGTCCAGTATGGACTGCTGGATCGCTGGCATGCCATCGATAAGGCACCCAACAAGACGCGCCCGGACCTTGCCGTGGTTCGTAAGCAGCTCGATCAGCTGCAGAGCGAGCTGCTCGATGCACTCCAGGCTGCCGAGCCGCTACGCAAGGCGCCGGACTGCCCACATGTCGCAGCCCGTGCGGTGAGCACCTATGCCACGGCACATGCACTTGATTCTCTGCATCGGCTGGCGTTAGTCCGCGGTATGGCCAATGTCTGCCAGGGGTCGCAGCAGCAGGTGGCTGCCACTGATTAACGTACGGCCTGACGTGCCTGCCATGGGGAACCCGGCAGGCACCCTTCGTCATTCAATTCTGTTCCTTACTCTATCTACAGCGCTATGCTGATAGATTCTGCCTTCATGCTGCCGGAAGCCTGTCCGCCTGATCATGGACATCAAACAGCTTAAATTCCTGATTGCCCTGGATGAAACGCGCCACTTCGGCCAAGCGGCCGAACGGTGCTACGTCACTCAGCCAACCCTTTCCATGCGCCTGCGTAGCCTTGAAGAAGAGCTGGGACTTGAGCTGGTACGTCGGGGTCAGCGCTTCGAAGGCTTTACCGAGGCGGGCCAGCGTATTCTGGCCTGGGCCCGGACCCTTATGGCGGCACATGAGGGGCTCTATGCGGAAGCCGCCGCCTATAAAGGGCAGCTGGTTGGCACCCTGCGCCTGGGGATCGTCCCCCTGGCCAGCTATGACCCTATGCCTCTGCTGCATCACCTGCGCCAGTTGCACAGCAATCTGCGCTTTCAGTTATCAGTGTTGAGTACCGAGCATATTCTCGAACAGCTGGCGAGCAACCAGCTCGACCTGGGAATCTCCTATCTCAGCCATCTCAACGATCAGATGTTTGAAAGCCAGTCACTGACCGAAACCCGAATGGGCTTGTTGTTCGACCAGCGTCATTTTCAGTTCGACGAGCAGGAGCTGAGCTGGGAACGGGTAGCCGATTTGCCCCTGGGTCTGCTCACGGGAGGAATGCACTTTCGCCAATCGGTCGATCACGGTTTTCGCAGTCGTGGCCTCACGCCCCGGCCTGTACTGGAAAGCGATGCCGTGCATCTACTCCTGCAAGCAGTCAATGCGGGACTATGTTGCGCCGTGATGCCACTCAAAGGTGGGTTCGACGCGCTGACCGAGCACTCTTGCCTGCTTCCGATTCAGGGTGGGCGAGCCCTGGCACCGCTTGGGCTGATCATCCGGCGTACCGCGCCGCGCCTGCCAGTGGCCGAAGCCTGTTTTGCTGAAGCGCGCCTGCTGTACTCAGGTAAATGAAAACGGTCGCTTGATAAGCCCCATCTATCGCCATATCGGTACCAGCGATTAGACGTCGCACCTTAATAGGCTTAGGCTTTGATCTGTGTCAAACAGCCGCAGGCCAATTGCTGCTATGTCCCGCTCGAATCCGCATGCTGATACACCCTCGGAACAGCCCGCCAGTCAAGCGCTGCACGGGTATACCTATGCCGAGCTGAAGAACCCGGAAGTCACTGGCCAGACGCCATTGGCTGAAGAGTGTGCCGTTGCCATTTCCTACAATGGCATTAGCCACACCGTCATGATGGCTACACCTGCCGACATCGAGGATTTCGTTGCGGGCCTGAGTTTAAGCGCTGGAATCATTCATTCCATCGACGACATCTATGGCATGCAGGTACGCCGCGTCGGTGAAGCCCTGAATGTTGAGGTCGAAATTTCCAGCCGGACGTTCTGGGCCTTGAAAAGCCAGCGTCGCCAGATGGCCGGAACCAGCGGATGCGGCCTGTGTGGCGTCGAGGCGCTTGAGCAGGCACTGCCGCAACTGGATCGGCTGCGTAAGGTGCAGCTGCCACCTGCCGAGCATCTGACCAATCTGCGCCAGTGTATCAACGAGGCCCAGCAGTTGGGTCAGCGTAGTGGCGCCGTCCATGCGGCGCTGTTTGCCAATGCCGAAGGTGAACTGGCCCTTTGCCGTGAAGATATCGGCCGCCATAACGCGCTGGACAAGCTGATCGGCGCCTTGATGCGCCAGAAGATCAATACCCGTGCCGGCTTTGTCGTGGTGACCAGCCGCTGCAGCCTGGAGCTGATCCATAAAGCGGTTCGCGCCAACCTGGCAACGCTTGTCACTCTGTCCGCGCCCACTGGCCTCGCCGTGGAATGGGCCCGTCGGCATCGTCTCAACCTTATTCATTTACCTCATCAGTCTCCGCCTCGCGTGTACAGCCCGGCGCCGCTCATTCCAGAACATCGGGAGTAGTCATGAGCAAGCAAAAATCTTCTTACAAACCCTATCAAGGTCCTGCCGCGGGCTGGGGTGCGCTGAAAAGTGTCATGCACTTCTGGCTCGACAGCGGCAAGGCCGTCAAGAATATCCGGACCCTGCTCAAGACTAATCAGGACCACGGCTTCGACTGCCCTGGCTGCGCCTGGGGTGAAGCACCGGAAAACGGCCTGGTGAAGTTCTGCGAGAACGGCGCCAAGGCGGTGAACTGGGAAGCGACCAGCCGCCGTGTAGATGCTGCGTTCTTTGCCAAGCACAGCGTCAACAGCCTGAGCACGCAAAGCGATTACTGGCTCGAATACCAGGGCCGCTTGACCGAGCCGATGCGCTACAACCCGGCGACTGATCACTATGTGCCGATCAGCTGGGATGATGCCTTCCAGACCATCGCCAAACACCTGAAGGCGCTGGAAAACCCTAACCAGGCCGAGTTTTACACTTCCGGTCGCGCCAGCAACGAGGCTGCCTTCCTGTATCAGCTGTTCGTGCGGGCCTATGGCACCAACAATTTCCCGGACTGCTCCAACATGTGCCACGAGGCCAGTGGTGTAGGCCTGGGCCGCAGCATAGGCGTTGGCAAGGGTACAGTGACCTATGAGGACATGGAGCACGCCGATGCGATCTTCGTGGTGGGCCAGAACCCTGGCACCAACCATCCACGGATGATTGAGGTGTTGCGCAACGCTGTGAAGCGCGGTGCTCAGGTAGTCAGTTTCAATCCGCTCAAGGAGCGTGGTCTGGAGCG
This sequence comes from Pseudomonas sp. C2.3V, assembly GCF_058536325.1. Classification (NCBI taxonomy): domain Bacteria; kingdom Pseudomonadati; phylum Pseudomonadota; class Gammaproteobacteria; order Pseudomonadales; family Pseudomonadaceae; genus Pseudomonas; species Pseudomonas sp. C2.3V. The sequence goes on from NZ_JBZUBN010000001.1 coordinate 4,091,290, forward strand.
ATTCCAGCATCCCCAGAGCCCGGTCGAGATGCTGACCAACAACTCGCGCCCAACCAATACGGCCTATTTCCGCCCAGCCCTGGGTGGCGACATGGCGGCCATACGTGGGATAGCCAAATTCCTGTTGCAATGGGAGCGTGAGGCGCAGCTGAACGGCACGTCACCGGTGTTCGACCATGACTTCATCCAGAACCATACCTTGGGTGTCGATAGTTACCTGGCCGTGTTGGATGCTACGTCCTGGGAACAGATTGTAGAGCAGTCAGGCTTGGCCCTGGTGGAGATCGAGCAGGCTGCGCGCATGTATGCCAGAGCTGAGCGAGTGATCATCTGCTGGGCCATGGGTGTGACCCAGCATCGCCACTCCGTGCCCACCGTTCAGGAAATCGCCAACCTGCAACTGCTGTGCGGCAATGTGGGCAAGCCGGGCGCTGGCCTGTGCCCGGTTCGCGGTCACAGCAATGTGCAGGGCGACCGTACCATGGGGATCGATGAGAAGGCTCCGGCCTGGCTTAGCGATGCCCTGGAAAAGCGCTTCGACTTCAAAGCGCCCCGTAATCGCGGCCATAACACGGTGGAGGCCATCGCTGCCATGTTGGCGGGCGATGCCAAGGTCTTTATCGGACTGGGCGGCAACTTTGCCCAGGCGACACCGGATACACCGCGGACTCATCAGGCACTGCGCAATTGCGACCTGACTGTACACATCGCGACCAAGCTCAACCGTAGCCATCTGGTGACAGGCAAGCAAGCGCTGATCCTGCCATGCCTTGGCCGTACCGAGCTGGATCTGCAAGCCAGCGGTAAGCAGGCCATTACGGTAGAAGACAGCTTCAGCATGGTCCATGCCTCGGCAGGGGTGCTCAAGCCACTGTCTCGCCAGATGCGCTCCGAGCCGGCCATTGTTGCAGGGATTGCCAAGGCAACACTGGGCAACCACCCTGTGGATTGGGAGTGGTTGATTGAAGACTACGACCGCATCCGCGATCTGATCGCCGATGTGATCCCGGGCTTCAAGAACTTCAACGTGCGCCTGGACAATCCTGGCGGCTTCTACCTGGGCAACAAGGCACGTGATCGCGTCTGGAATACGGCAACCGGCAAGGCTAACTTTGCGCCCAGCCAGCTGCCAGAGAATCTGATCCCGGAAGCGGCTCGCCAGAATGGCCAGAAGCCTGACCTGATCCTGCAGACCATGCGTTCGCACGATCAATACAACACAACGGTGTACAGCCTGGATGACCGTTACCGGGGTGTAAAAGGTCAGCGTGACGTGGTCTTTGTCAACGAAGCGGACATCCGCCGCCTGGGTTATGAGCCAGGCCAGAAGGTGGACATGGTCTCGCTGTGGGACGATGGGATCGAGCGTCGTGTCAGTGGCTTTACGCTGCTGCCGTTCGATATTCCTGAAGGTCAGGCGGCTGCCTACTATCCTGAGACCAATCCGCTGGTGCCGTTGGAAAGCTACGGTAAGGACAGCTTTACGCCTACCTCCAAATTCGTAGCCATTCGCGTGGAGCCAGCGCAAAGCAACACCATCGCTTCGGTCGCCTGATACCGAGCGAACAGCCTGCCGTCTATACAGGCGGCAGGCTGCTTTTTATGGCCGGGCTCTATACTAAAGGGCCCAAGGCCATCCTCTCTTTCCCATGCATCGCCTCCCTGACTGGATAGCTGAAGACCCGCTGCGCTGCCAAGTGCTGACCTGTGTTGCCCAGTTGCACTTGCCGGATGCCTGGGTAGCCGCCGGATTCGTGCGCAATCTGGTCTGGGATCACCTGCACGGTTACACGGTTCCTACCCCGCTGACGGACATCGACGTCATCTATTTTGACCCTGTCTGCCGTGACCCTGAGAGAGATACTGAGCTTGAGAATCGGCTCAGGGCCTGTGCGGCCCTGCCCTGGTCCGTCAAGAATCAGGCCCGCATGCATAAGCGCAACGGGGATGCGCCCTATCACTGCAGTCTGGATGCCATAAGCTATTGGGTAGAAGTGGAAACGGCCTTAGCGGCCCGCCTCCTGCCCGGTGGGCAGATCAAAATCGTCAGCCCGTTTGTTCAGCATGGTCTCTTCAAGCTGCACGTAACACCGAACCCCAAACGTTACAAACCGGAAGCTTTCAGGCAACGACAGCACGAGAAAGGCTGGGCGCGCCGGTGGCCGAAACTTCGGTTTCCACCTGCAGTACATATACCGCCCCAACTGCCGGACTGATTGCTGTACAGGAAAAATTGTTTTTCGAACTCGAACAACCCATGAGACTCCATTGCCTACCGATTACACTCATGGAAGACCGGTCATCATGGATATCAGGCTCAGGGACCCAGGAACCTTATGAACGCTACATCGCTCCCCCTCGATCATCCTTTCGCTCACCACAATGGGTTTAACCGGGTCTTTGCGCCAGACAGGCTTACCCTGGGCTTTATTCTGCCGGTGGCGAGCTACCCGAACGAGCCAGGGCCATCGCTTGAGCATCATGCTGAACTGACCCAACTGGCCGATCAGCTGGGCTTTGCTGCGCTCTGGGCCAGGGACGTACCGTTTTATGATCCAGGCTTTGGCGACATGGGGCAGGTCTTCGAAGCGTTTACCTACCTGGGCTTTCTGGCCGGCACAACCAAGCGTATTACCCTGGCGACCGGCAGTGCCGTAATTACCCTGCGCCACCCGCTGCATTTGGCGAAGATGGCGGCCTCGGTCGATCAGCTCTCCAGCGGGCGGCTCGTGCTGGGTATCGCCTCGGGAGATCGACCTGTCGAGTATCCCGCCTTTGGCCTGGAAGATGAGTACGAGCAGCGCGGCGACCGTTTCCGCGAAGCGTTCGAGATGTTCCGCCTGGCCAGCGAAACGCCTTTCCCCAACGGCGATTTCGACCGCTTTGGCGATCTGCAGGGGCTGGCTGATCTGGTCCCCAAACCATTCAACGGCCGCATCCCTGCCTTCGTTACAGGTCGTAGCCGTCAGGCAATGGACTGGATTGCCGCCAATGCCGACGGCTGGTTCTACTATTTCATTGGCGTCGAGCATGTCTCGGCCATTACCACGTTGTGGCGCGAAACTATCAAGCGCGTCACGGGCGAAGAGACGTTCAAGCCTTTTGCCCAAGGCATGTTCTTCGATCTGGCTGAAGATCCGGACCAGGCCCCCATGCCTATTCATGCCGGACTCAGGATTGGTCGTCGCTACCTGGTGGATTATCTTGAGCATATGCAACGCCGAGGGGTGAACCACGCCGCGTTGAATCTGAAGTCGTCCCGCCGCCCGGCCAAGGAAGTGGTTCAGGAACTGGCTGAATATGTCTTGCCGCACTTCCCTTCCCATGAACCTCTTGAGCCGTGAGGACTCAAGAGAACTCAGACTTAACAAGGGAGAGTGCTCCATGCCCCGTACCGTACGCTTTCATGAAACCGGTGGCCCAGATATACTCAAGACTGAAGACGTAGACGTCCGCCCACCTCAGCCAGGTGAAGTACAGATTCGCACCAAGGCGCTGGGCCTGAACCGTGCTGAAGCTATGTATCGCGCTGGTCAATACACGCATCAGCCAGTTTTCCCCGCCATTCTTGGCTACGAGGCCGCGGGTATTGTCGAGGCGGTTGGCGAGGGTGTTACTGTGTTTGCCGTAGGCGATACCGTCAGCGTCATACCGGCATTCTCGTTCGAACAGTATGGCTTGTACGGAGAGTTGGTAAATGCGCCTGCCCATGCCGTCGTCAAGCACCCCGACACGCTTTCATTCGAAGAGGCTGCCGCTACCTGGATGATGTTTACCACGGCCTATGGCGCGCTGGTCGATATTGCCGGACTGAAGGCGGGCGATACCGTGCTGGTTCGTGCGGCCTCCAGCAGTGTTGGTCTCGCTGCGATCCAGATCGCCAATTTTGTCGGCGCAACGCCGATTGCCCTCACCCGGACGAGTAACAAGCGACAGGCCTTGCTCAAGGCAGGCGCGAAACATGTCATCGCAACGGAAGAACAGGATCTGACGGATGAAGTGCTAAAGCTCACCGATGGCAAGGGCGCGCGCATCGCCTTTGATCCAGTGGGTGGGCCGGACGTGCCCAAGATTCTGAAAGCGCTCTCGTTCCTGGGCATTTTCTTCCAGTACGGTGCCTTGAGCACTGAAAACCTGTCATTGCCAGTGATGGATGTGCTGGGCAAGGACCTGACCATCCGCGGCTATCAGCTGTTCGAAATCACTCAGGATGCTGATCGATTGGCCAAGGCCAAACACTTCATTCTGGACGGCCTGACCCAGGGCAAGCTGAAGCCACAGATTGCTAAGACATTCCCGCTGGACCAGATCGTTGAGGCGCACCGGTACATGGAGTCCAATCAGCAGGTTGGCAAGATCGTCGTAACGGTTTAACCCAGCGGTGAGCCGTCCCGATCATTCGCGCCGGGACGGCTTTCCAGCTCCGGTTTCAGATGCATGACCTTTTCCCACTGGCCCGTCATGTCATCGAAGCGCTCGTCCATAGTCCTGAAACCATGCCGCTCGTAAAAGGCTACCGCACGACTGTTCATGCTATAGACAGACAGTTCGAGGCGCGACTCAAGGGACTTGGCGTGCTCCAGCAGCGCGCTGCCAATGCCTTCGCCCTGGTGGTCCGGGTCGACAAATAAGGCTGCCAGCACATTCTGTTGCAGCGAGAAGAACCCGAGAACCGTATCGTCCCGTACATATACCCAGTTCTCGGCGCTGGGCAGGTACTTTTCCTTCATATCCTGCCGCTGGCTACGCCAGAAGTCGGGCGCGACACCATCATGGGCCAGGATGGAGGCGGCCAGCCAGATCGAAACCATGTGCTCATATTCATCGTCTTTTGCTTTTCGAAGCATGTGTATCCCTACCTTCAGCCAGGCTGAAACAGTACCTTCATGAATGATCTTGATAGTGACCATGAAGCATAGACGCTAGAAATGTTTAGTCTACTGAATGATCATGAGACATATTCATTTAGCTAGTCGCAAGGTAAGTCTATGTCCAGCCACTTCCCTCGTTTTCGTGCCGACTCTGTAGGCAGCCTGTTACGCAGCCCGATTCTGAAGGAGGCCCGTCGCCGCTATCAGACCGGAGAAATGGAGCGAGACGTACTGCGTGCGGTTGAGAATGATGAGATCCGCAAGATTGTTGCCAAACAGGAAGCAATTGGCCTTCCCGCCGTAACGGACGGAGAATTCCGCCGCGCCTGGTGGCATTTCGACTTTCTTGAGCAACTTGGCGGCGTAGAAGGCTACGAGGCAGACCAGGGTATTCAGTTCCAAGGTCAACAAACCAAATCCCGAGGAATCAAGGTCACGGGTAAATTAGACTTCACCCAACATCCGATGCTAGAGGACTTCAAGTTTCTGGCCAGCGCTACTACTCGCAGTGTGGCCAAGATGACTATTCCAAGCCCTAGCGTGCTGCACTTCCGGGGCGGACGGAAGAACATCAGTGAAAGCGTCTATCCGGATATGGAAGAGTTTTTTGCTGACCTTGCCAGCACCTACAAGAAAGCCGTGAATGCTTTTTACGAGGCGGGATGCCGTTATCTCCAACTCGATGACACCGTCTGGGCTTACCTCTGCTCAGAAAAGGAAAAGGCCGCCGCCCGCGAGCGCGGTGATGATCCGGAACGTCTGGCCGAGATCTATTCAAGCGTGCTCAATCAGGCGCTGGCTGGTCGCCCGGATGACTTGCGCATCGGCCTGCATGTCTGCCGGGGCAACTTCCGCTCGACCTGGATCAGCGAAGGTGGCTACGAGCCGGTGGCGGAAGTGCTGTTTGGCAACACGGATATCGATGCTTTCTTCCTGGAATACGATACCGAGCGTGCCGGTGGTTTCGAACCCCTGCGCTACCTGCCCAAGGGCAAGCGTCAGGCTGTATTGGGACTGGTCACGACAAAAAGCGGCGAACTGGAAAGTCCGGATGCTCTCAAACGCCGTATCGAGGAAGCCTCGCGGTATGCCAACCTGGACCAGCTCTGCCTGAGTCCGCAGTGCGGATTTGCCTCGACAGAGGAAGGCAACCTGCTCTCGGAAGAGGAACAGTGGGCCAAGCTGCAACGCGTAGTAGACGTAGCCCGTGAGGTCTGGGGAGAGGCCTGATCAGTGCATGACTGGCTGACTGAAAGGGGCGCTTTAGAGCGTAAACCCGCCCTTTTCCGCTACATTTCGATCAAGATAAAAAGGTGCAGACTACCGTTCCGTAATAAAGTTTCTGTAATAAATTCATACATTTGCCTTTTGTGGAAGTTATCGCACCCTTAAGCAGATTCCACTTGCCAAGCGAAGCGGTAATCACGAGGATCGGCGCCATCATCCTCACAGTGAGTTTTGATTATGAAGTACTCCTCGATCCTTCTGTTGTCCCTGAGCCTGGTAGGTACTAGCGCGATGGCGGGCGACGATATGCAGGCCGGTATCGGTGGTGCGCTAGGCGGGGTGTTAGGCTCGGTTGTAGGAAATGCCGTAGGCGGAAGCACAGGCTCCACGATCGGTGCAGGTCTGGGTGGTGCTGCGGGCGGTGCGGTAGGCGCCAAGCGTGGCGATAAAACAGAAGCAGCCATTGGCGGCGGTCTTGGCGCCGCGGGTGGCAACGTATTGGGCAAGGCCGTAGGCGGCAGCACAGGCGCTATGGTAGGTGCCGCCCTGGGCGGCGGCGGCGGTGCAGCCCTCGGCAGCAGCATGGGCGATTCGGGCGACCGTCACCACAGTGGCCGTCGCTACGATGACCGCCGTTATGCCCATGACAACGGCTGGCACCGTGGTCACCACAAGAAACACTGGAAGCGCCACGGTCGTTGGGACGATTGATCCCTACCCTAGCGCTAAAAGAAAGGGCCACGTCTGTGGCCCTTTTTCATTTGCCGCCACTATTTCTCTTTGCTCAGGTCCACCAGCGGTGTTTCACGTACATCGGTCTGGCGGCCTTGCTGGATCGTATCGACACGCTTGAGTGCCTCGTTTACCGCACCCGCATCACTGAGCAGGCTGTAGGTGATCTCAAAGTCACGAGTCTCTTTTGGCCCGATCCTGGGTACTAGCTTCAAGTCACGCTGGAAGCGTCGGTTATAGGAAAAACTGGTGCCTGGCTCCAGACCGGTCACATAACCCTGCCCCTGGGTGTCCGTGTTTTTCCACAGGGAAAAGGCAGGTAACTGGTTAACGTTGAAGGCGAGGCTGACGCCCTGCTTGCCGGCTTTATCATGTAATACCGCCAAGCTGTTGCCCTGGGCATCTCCATAAGGAAACAGGTTGTACACCATCTCGTCGAAGCCTTTGGTAGGGCCCCGGTAGGTTTGCCAATCTTTCAGGTCACGCTTGGCGTACTCGTTGAATGGCGAGACCTCACGCACTGGCGCGGCGAACTTGGCACCCTCCTCCAGCAGTGGCGTACCGAAATTGCTATGGTAGAGGGCTTGGTATTCCTTCTCGTAGTCGCCCTGGTTGGTCAGACGATCATGAAGGGTGAACTGGGTAGCGCCCGGTTGCGTGGTCAGCTGAGTATCGACCAGAAAATCCACCTTCTTAAATGCCTGCTCGCGCAGCTCGCCTTTCAGGTGAATGGCATATGGCGGCTTTTCATCGATGGTCAGCACGACCTTGGACGCTGGAATATTGGCCGCACGACCATGCAGGGTTAGCAGCTCTCCATTATCCATGCCCGGATGGCCAACCCACTCGTAGCCACAACGGGTTACCATCTCGTTGAAACCTTCCAGCCAGCCCAGCCCACCGCGGCCATTGAGCTCGATAAAGGCTGGGTTGACGACCTCATGCACAGGCGAGTCCCACCCCAGGCGTACCGTACCGGCGGTGGCATAAAGCACGTTCATGCCGCGGTTCGGCACAACGGTCATTTTCATCGCGCCGGTATCGATTTCGATCAGGCTTACCCCTTCCTGACGACCACCATGCAACGTCTTGAGAGTGACTGAAAAAGGCTTGTCCGTTTTGACGCCAAGCTGCTCGCTGGTGATGCTCCAGTTTTCAGCAGGCTTGTTCGAGTCGATCAGCGTGTAATCCCAGGCAAACACTGGAGAGGCAGCTGCCAGCAATCCGAAGCTGGCAAGCAGAGCAGATGCGTTCATGTCCGATTTCCTTTTTGTTTGTTGTTATACCTCGCTGCCCTTTGGCTGAAACGATTTAGCAGCGTGAAAAAAGTGTAGAACAACCCTGCACGTTTGCATGTGCCGGATTTCGGATTTACGAGGTTGGAGACAGGAAACGAGAGGTAGGTCAAGGTGCCTGCCCGGCACCCTGACTTGAGGGCTCTTACTCTTCGAGGCGCTCGACCTTGCCGACGACGAGCCCGTAACTCAGCGCGCCGACCAATGCCGTGATGCCGATATAGGTGATAGCCGGGGCAAAGTTGTTGCCATCCACCAGTAGGCCAACCACGATCGGCACACTGATGGATGCCAGGTTGCCGATGAAGTTGAACATGCCTCCCGTTAACCCCAGCAGGCGTGCAGGTGCCAGGGCCGACACCATTGACCAAGTGATCGAGGCCAGACCGTTACCAAAGAAGGCGATTGCCATACAGGCAATGATCAGCGCCGGCGTATCAACAAAGTTCGCGCCGATGATGCAGGTGGAAATCAAGAGGCCGCTGATGATGGGCAGCTTGCGTGCCATGCCCAGCGAAACACCACGGCGCACCAGCCAGTCGGATAGCAGACCCGAGCAAATAACGCCCAGAAACGCCGCCAGGAACGGCACCGAAGCCAGAAAGCCCGCCTTGATAAAATCCATGCCCCGGTATTTAACGAGGTAGGTCGGGAACCAGGTCAGGAAGAACCACAGCGTAGAGTTCAGGCAGAACTGACCAATGTAGATGCCCCACAGCTTGCGCTTGTTGAGCACGGCCCACAGATCCGCCCAGCGAAACGCAGCGCGGGACTGATTCTTTTTCTCCAGATCTACAAGGCCGCCGCCCTGCTCGATCAGCGCCACTTCGGCATCATTGGCACCTTTGAAGTCTTTTGGCTCACGGTAGCTCAGATACCAGATCGCCGCCCAGACGATACCGATCCCGCCTGTTACCACAAAGACCATGTGCCAGCCGAACGTCTGTTGCAGGTAGATGAGTACTGGGGTCAGGAACGCCAGCCCGACGAACTGTCCGGACGTATAAAACCCGATGGCGGTGGCGCGCTCCCCTTCCGGGAACCACGTCGTTACCACCCGGTTGTTGATGGGATACGCCGGCGCTTCCAGCGCACCGACTGCAAGACGCAGGATTACCAGGCCGATAAAACTGCCGACAAAGCCTAGGCCGATGGTTGCCAGGGACCAGAGCGCAATGGCAATCGGGTACAGCACTCGCGGAGACACCTTGTCCACCAGCCAGCCGCCCGGGATCTGCATGGCAGCATAGGTCCAGCCGAACGCCGACAAGATCAGCCCCATGTGCACGGGATCGATGTTCAAGTCCTGAGCCAGGTGGGGGGCGGCGATGGAAAGATTACTGCGGTCCAGGTAGTTGATCACTACCGTGACGAACAGCAAGACCATGATGAAGTAGCGCGAGCGTGACGCAGGCTGGGCTTGCACCTGGGCCTGGGTCTGGCTGTACGCCGTGCGGGTTGAAGAATGTTGCATCACCGTTACACCTGTCTTGGACTTGTTATACACAACGGGGATGACTCACCGGCGATAGCCGCCGGTGGTCTCCTGCAAACGTTACTGCCCGATATCGCGCAGTGGTTTGCCGCTCATGAGGTTACGTTCGATCTGCTCAAGCGTTGCACCCTTGGTTTCCGGAACCAGCCAGAACACCAACAGGATGAAGAAGGCGTTCAGTGCGCCATACAGCCAGAAGGTTGCAGCGTTGCCGATGACGTTGAGCAATGTCAGGAAGGTAGCGCCGACGATCATGTTGGCGATCCAGTTGGTGAACGTGGAGCAGCCGATACCGAAATCGCGGCCCTTGAGTGGCTGCACTTCGGAGCACAGTGTCCAGATCAGCGGACCGGCCGACATGGCAAAACCCACGATAAAGATCAGCAGCATGGCAACGGTGAAGATCTGCTGGCCGTGACTCAGCGTGCCCATGTTCATCATGGTGCCCACAATGCCCATACCGACCGCCATGACGATGAAACCGGTATAGAGAATCGGCTTGCGGCCCCAACGGTCCACTAGGAAGATAGCAATGAAAGTTGCCAGTACGTTGGTCAGGCCCACCGCAGCGGTAAACCACATCTGCGCATGCGTGTCGTAACCCATGCCTTCGAAAATACGCGGCGCGTAGTACATCACTACGTTCATGCCGGTGAACTGCTGGACGATCTGCAGGAGTACGCCCAAACCAACGGAGCGGCGGAAGTTGGCGTTTTCCTTGAACAGCTGCCAGCCACGCTGCGGGATGCGCAGCTGCTCTTCGATATCACGCACTTCCTGCTGGATCACCTCTTCATTGCCGCGCAGCTTGTGCAGGACGTCCAGTGCCTCTTTCTTGCGGCCCTTCATGATCAGCCAGCGCGGGCTATCGGGCAGTGCCAGAACGCCCAGCAGGAACAGCACACCGGGGATAGCAATGATACCCAGCATCCAGCGCCAGGCACCGCTGTAGCTGAAGGCAGTATCCGACAGGAACGCAGCCAGGATACCGACCGTGATCATCAGCTGATACAACGAGATCATTGAGCCGCGGATCTGCTCAGGCGCCACTTCAGCCAGGTACAGCGGAGCAGTAAAGGAGGCGATGCCGATAGCCAAGCCCAGAATGAAGCGGCCGGCGATCAGTGAGTTCGGCGACCAGGCGAAACCGCACAGTACCGATCCCAACACGAACAGAATGGCACCCAGGATCAGCGAACGCTTGCGACCCAGGGCAGCGGACATCCAGCCGGCACCGAGTGCACCCAGGGCAGCGCCAAGCATCATGCTGCTGACGATCCACTCGATCACGCGGTCGGAAACTTGAAATTCTTGCTGAATGAATTGCGTGGCGCCTGAAATCACGCCAATGTCCAGGCCAAACATCAGCCCGGCCAAAGCCGCCAGAATACAGGTGAACACCGCGGTTCCCTTGGTCTTCTCGGCGGTATGAGTACTACTCGTCATAAACTGGACTCCTGCCTTTTGGGCGTTGTTTTTGTAATGCCGGTCCCTCAGCAAATGCAGGCATGTGAATTTGCTATCAACCTGGCTTTCCAGTGACTCGTCAGGCTCTGCTCAGGTTCGTTACAAGATGTGAAAAATGCCGAGCCAGACGCATTTCTTGCGTCCGGCTCGTCTTCACGACCTGAAGGCCAGGGCTTACCACTCGGCGAAGCTGCCGTCCTTGTGGCGCCAGATCGGATTACGCCAGCGGTGGCCGATGGCGGCACGCTCGATCACGTACTCTTCATTGACTTCGATACCCAGCCCCGGGCCTTGCGGGATCTTCACGTGGCCATCGCCATAGTCGAAGACTTCCGGGTTCTTGATGTAGTCGAGCAGGTCATTGCCCTGGTTATAGTGAATGCCCAGGCTCTGCTCCTGGATAAAGGCGTTGTAGCAGTTGGCGTCCAGTTGCAGGTTGACCGCCAGGGCAATCGGGCCGAGCGGGCAATGCAGCGCGATGGCGACATCGTAGGCCTCGGCCATGTTGGCGATCTTCCGCGTTTCGGTGATGCCACCGGCATGGGACGGGTCAGGCTGAAGGATATCCACATAGCCGTCCTGCAGGATGCGTTTGAAGTCCCAACGGGAGTACAGACGCTCACCCAGCGCAATCGGCGTATTGCTCATCAAAGCGATTTCCTTGAGCGCCTCATAGTTCTCGCTGAGCACCGGCTCCTCGATAAACATTAGACGGTAGGGCTCAAGCTCCTTGATGAGGACCTTGGCCATCGGCTTGTGAACACGACCGTGGAAGTCTACACCGATGCCAAAATGCGGACCGCAGGCGTCACGGATGGCCGCCACGTTGGCAATGACCTGATCAACCTTGTCGAAGGTATCGACGAACTGCATCTCTTCCGAGGCATTCATCTTGATAGCAGTAAAGCCCTTTTCCTTGCGCTCCAGGGCATGGGCCGCTGTCTCGGCTGGACGGTCGCCGCCGATCCAGGAGTAGACGCGGATGCTTTCGCGAACCTGGCCGCCCAGCAGATCATGCACTGGTACACCCAAGGCCTTGCCTTTGATGTCCCAGAGGGCCTGATCGATGCCAGCCAGGGCGCTCATATGGATACCGCCGCCCCGGTAGAAACCACCGCGATAGAGTACGGTCCAGTGATCCTCGATATTGCGCGGGTCCTTGCCGATCAGGTAGTCGGCCAGCTCTTCCACAGCCGCCGCCACACTATGGGCGCGGCCTTCAAGGACTGGCTCGCCCCAGCCGGTGATGCCTTCATCGGTTTCAATCTTCAGAAAGCACCAGCGCGGAGGAACGATATAGGTAGTCAGTTTGGTGATTTTCATTGTTATGCCTCGATGCGTTCAGGGCCGGCGGACCGACCCAGGTCAAATCCGATGGTTACTGGCCAGTCAGCGCTTTCCAGCCATTGGCAAACGCGTGCGCGCTGCGGCTGACGTCGTCAGGAGTCATGCCCGGCTTGTAAATGGCCGACCCCAGGCCAAAGCCATTGGCGCCCGCCTTGACGTATACGTCCATGTTGTCGGGCGTAATCCCACCGACCGGTAGCAGGGCCGTTTCCTTCGGGAAAACCGCACGCCATGCCTTGACCACTGCCGGACCTAGCTGCTCAGCCGGGAACAGCTTGAGCGAGTCGGCTCCCGCCTCCAGTGCAGCAAAGCCTTCGGATGGCGTTGCCACGCCCGGTGCACTGATCAGCCCGGCTGCCTTGGTCGCACGGATCACCGCCAGGTTGGAGTTAGGCGACACGATCAGCTTACCGCCAGCAAAGGCTACGTCCGCCACCTGGCGCTCGGTCAGTACGGTTCCGGCACCAATCAGGCAGTCGCTGCCCAGTTCGGCCGAGAGCAGACGGATGCTTTCCAGAGGCTCAGGCGAATTCAATGGAATCTCGATCAGACGAAAGCCGGCCTCGTACAGGGCCTTGCCGACCGGCACGATCTCCGCAGGCGTAATGCCGCGCAGGATGGCAATCAAGGGCAGTTGTTTCATGCAGGCGTCAAACATGGCGGGTATCCTCCCAAGAAGGGGTTGCGGCAGTTACCAGACCGGCTGCACAGGCGATGCGCCACAAGCCGGTACGGGTTGCCTGCTCAAGCAGACGTACATCGGTAATTTCGAAAAAGGCCAGGGCGTCCTGATAACGGCGACACAGCGCCGGATCGCCAATCAATACCAGCGGTGGGCAGACGGCGCCCTTCAGGCTGGCCACAACACTGCGCAGCTCTTCACCGATCAGCAGGCCCGAGAGGTAGTCCAGGCTGTGGCGCGCGGGCAGATCACCGGCCAGGAATAGGCTGCGGGTGGTGAACAGACGGCCAATAACGCCTTCCGCCCCGCTCTCACGGGCATTGGTGAGGCCACGCATAAAGGCGTCGTTGGACGGCTCGCTGCCCTCTTCCCGCGCAGGACGACCCAGAATCGAATGTTCACGCAGGACGGCAAACAGCTCGCCGGTCATATAGGTGGAAAAGTGATCGAGCCGGCTACTGCGGATCGTTGCCCACTTGCTGTGCGTGCCGGGCAGCACCAGCAAGGCATGATCGGCCAATGCAGGCTCCAGTTCGAGCGCTCCGAAGATCTGAGTCTCCTCGCCTCTCAATACGTTTGGCAGTGCGCCGCGCTGCATCACGCCAGGGATCAGGCTCAGCTCACCGCAACCGCTGTCGAACGTCAGCAGGCCTTTTGCCAAGCTATCCACATCGGCTGGGCAGTCCACATAAGGAACCTCACGCCAGCCCTGCCGGCTGCCGATCATGCCGGCGGCAATGGCGGGTACGGATGGCCATTGTGCGCGCCAATCACCGACCAGCTCACGAAAGGCCTTGGCGAAATCACCTTCAGGCGTATGCAGAATGCCCCAGGGCTGCGAGCGGGTATCCACTATCTGGCCGTTATCTCCCAGCAGATACGCGCGTAGTGATGAGGTGCCCCAATCGAGGCCGATCAGACGTGGCGTTGCCGTTTCATTCATGACTGACTCCACCCGAGGTTGTCCATCCAAGGTCAAAGGAAATGGCCCGTGCGCAAGCGATGACATCCGGGCAAAGATCCCGCAGGCGTGCTTCAGGCATATAGGGAATCGCGCTGGCGACACTCAAGGCCGCCACGATGGCGCCGCTGGCATCGCGAATAGGCGCGGCCACGCAGCGAATACCCAGCTCGTTTTCTTCCAGATCAAAAGTGTAGCCATCCGCGGCATAGGCCTGCTGCTGGGCCAGATAGTCCGGCCAGGGCGTAAAGTCCTCGCGCAGGCCCGGTTGCCCGGCGCGCCGTCTGAGGCCTTCCTCGTAGAGCAGGTGCCATTCGGATTCGGGCAGATCAAGCATGAGGGCCTTGCCTACCCCGGTCAGGGCCAACGGCATGCGCAGCCCGACGCGCGACCGCATTTCAAGGCCGCGGGCTCCGGGAAGCTTGTCCAGGTAGAGCACATCGCCGCCCTCCCGCACGCCCAGATGAACGGTGTCCTGGGTCAACGCCGCGAGCCGCTGCAGGTGGGGCCGCGCCAGCTTGGTCAGCGGCAGCTGGTCACGGGCCTTGAAGCCCAGTTCGATAAGCTTGGCTCCCAGTTGATACTGACCGGCAACGCTACGCAGATAGCCAGCCTGCACCAGTGCATTGACCAACCGATGGGTGGTGCTGCGCGTACAGCCGATCACCTCGCCGATGGCAGCCAGCGTACGGGCGCCCTGAGCGATGGCATCGATAACGGCCAGGCCTCGAAACAGTGCCTGAGCGCCAGCAGGCGCGTTGTTGTTTTGATCAGACATGGCGCTCACTCTATTCCTTTAAAACTGCAATCTCAATATGTGAATACTAATCCCATATTATGGGATAAAGAAGTGTTCGACGACTTGTCACATGACTGCAACAATTTGGTTATCTAATGCGCGAGCATCGTGCAGAACAGTGAGGAGAACCATGGCGGGCAAGTCGATTCTTATCGTCGATGACGAGGCGCCCATTCGCGAGATGATCGCGGTTGCGCTCGAAATGGCGGGTTATGAATGCCTGGAAGCAGATAATGCGCAGCAGGCTCATGCCCTAATCGTCGACCGCAAGCCCGATCTGGTCCTGCTCGACTGGATGCTGCCGGGTACGTCCGGCCTTGAGCTGGCGCGCCGCCTGAAGCGTGACGAGCTGACGGATGCGATCCCGATCATCATGCTCACCGCCAAGGACGACGAGGACAATAAGGTCCAGGGTCTGGAAGTAGGAGCCGATGACTACATCACCAAGCCCTTCTCGCCTCGCGAGCTGGTCGCCCGGTTGAAAGCGGTACTGCGCCGTACAGGCACATACGACAGCGAAACGCCGATTGAAGTGAATGGCCTGATTCTCGATCCCATCAGCCACCGCGTGACCATTGATGGCTCACCGGCTGAAATGGGACCGACCGAATACCGTCTGCTGCAGTTCTTCATGACGCACCAGGAACGTGCCTACACCCGTGGTCAGCTGCTGGATCAAGTATGGGGCGGCAACGTCTATGTCGAGGAACGTACGGTAGACGTGCACATTCGCCGTCTGCGTAAGGCCTTGGGTGAAACCTACGAAAATCTTGTGCAGACCGTACGCGGAACGGGCTATCGTTTCTCGACCAAACTTTAAAAACGGGATGTGCTGCCTTGAACATGGATTGGCGTTCACTGCTGGCCCGCCATATCTGTCTGCTCCTGGTTATTTGCCTTCCCCTGGGCTGGCTGACAGACGCTTATGGCGCCATGCTGGCTGCCGGCCTGTTCATCTATCTGATATGGATGTCCTACCACATCGTCCGTCTTCAGAAGTGGCTGGCCACGGCCGAAGAAGGGGTGGAACCCCCGGAGGCCAATGGCTTCTGGGGCGAGATCTTTGACAGTCTCTATTATGCCCAGCGCCGCGAACGTGAAAAGCGCCACGCCCTGGAAGCCGTGATCGAACGTGCCCAGGCCTCTACTGCGGCGCTGCGGGATGCCATTATCCTCATCGACCGCAACGGCAACCTGGAATGGTGGAACCGTGCCGCCGAACAGCTCCTGGGGCTGCGTCAGCCGCAGGATTATGGTCAGCCCATCGCCAACCTGGTCCGCCATCCCAAATTTTATGAATACTTCAACAAGGGTGACTATCAGGAGCCGCTGGAACTGGCCTCGCCCGTGAATGCTAATCAGCACCTTCACATCCTGATTACGCGCTTCGGTGAAGGTGATCGTCTCCTGCTCGTCCGGGACGTGAGCCGCCTCCATCAACTGGAACAGATGCGTAAGGATTTCGTTGCGAACGTCTCCCACGAGCTGCGTACGCCTCTGACCGTGATCGCCGGCTATCTGGAGACCTTGGTCGATAACGCCGCCGAAGATACCAATCCGCGCTGGCTGCGGGCCCTTGGCCAGATGCAGCAACAGGCCAGCCGCATGCAGCACCTGATTGATGACCTGCTGCTATTGGCCAAACTGGAAGCGACCGACTACCCTGCCGAAAACAAACCCGTCGCCGTAACGCCACTTCTGCAAATCATCCAGCAGGATGCACGTGCGCTCTCAGGCCAGCGCGGCCACAAGATCACCCTGGATGCCGACGCGAGTCTGGCCCTGAAAGGCAGCGAAGCCGAGCTGCGCAGTGCCTTTTCGAATCTCGTTTTCAACGCTGTGAAGTACACGCCGGACGGTGGTCAGATCAGGATTCGCTGGTGGCAGGACGCCCATGGGGCCCAGATGTCGGTTTCCGATAGCGGGCCGGGCATCGAAGCGCGTCACCTACCCCGCCTGACAGAGCGCTTTTATCGGGTGGATGCCAGCAGAGCCTCCAGCACCGGCGGTACGGGCCTGGGGCTGGCCATCGTGAAACATGTCCTGATTCGCCATCATGGACACCTTGAAATCGAGAGCACTCCCGGCAAGGGCAGTGTTTTCACCTGTGTTTTCGAACCCTCCCAGACGGCCTCCATGACGGCCTCTGCAATAGCCGTACACCAACACTGATGAGCGAGACTTGAAAGTCGCTCGTCAGACCCCCATGCTAGGGCCAACTTTTATCACTTTGAACCCCTAATGGACCCTTCCCCTAGTTTCGATACCTCAGTACTTTTCGCTGACTTCGGTCTTGTTCTTTTTGCGCTGCTGCTGGTGCTGCTCAACGGCTTTTTCGTAGCCGCCGAGTTCGCCATGGTCAAGCTGCGCGCCACACGTGTAGAAGGTCTGGCTGAAAGCCATGGCTGGCGCGGCCGTATCCTGCGTACCGTGCATAGCCAGCTCGATGCCTATCTGTCCGCCTGCCAGTTGGGTATTACCCTGGCCTCCCTGGGTCTGGGCTGGGTGGGCGAGCCTGCCTTTGCCGAGCTGCTGGAGCCTCTGCTCCGCATGGCTGGAGTAGATACGCCCGAGCTTGTACATGGCATCGCGTTCTTTACAGCCTTCTTTATCATCTCCTATCTACACATCGTGGTCGGCGAGCTGGCGCCCAAGTCCTGGGCTATCCGCAAGCCGGATCTGCTATCGCTATGGACAGCCGTCCCGCTATACCTGTTCTACTGGCTGATGTATCCCGCCATCTGGCTGCTCAATGCCAGCGCAAACGCCATTCTGCGTATCGCCGGTCAGGGCTCGTCCAATGGCGATCACGAGCACCATTACAGCCGTGATGAGCTCAAGCTGATTCTGCACTCCAGCCGCGCGCTGGATCCTACTGACCAAGGCATGCGTGTGCTGGCGTCGGCGGTCGAGCTGGAAGAGCTGGAAGTGGTGGACTGGGCGAACTCACGTGAGGACCTCATCTACCTGGACCACACGGCCTCGCTGGAAGAGATCCTGACCATCATCCGTCGTCACAAGTACAGCCGCTACCCGGTTTACAACGAGGAAGAGAACGTATTCATCGGTGTCTTGCATATCAAGGACCTGTTGCTGGCAATCGCCGGACTGGATTCCCAGGCCGAGTCGTTCGAGTTGGACGAGTTGATCCACCCGCTTGAGCGTGTCTCCAAGCACATGCCGCTCAGCCGCCTGCTCGAGCAATTCCGCCAGGGCGGCGCGCATTTCGTGCTGGTCGAAGAGGCTGACCACAAGGTCGTAGGCTTCCTTACCATGGAAGACGTCCTGGAAGTGCTGGTCGGCGATATTCAGGACGAGCACCGCAAAGCCGAGCGTGGCGTGTTGGCCTATCAGCCCGGCAAGCTGCTCGTACGTGGCGATACCCCGCTGTTCAAGATCGAGCGCCTGTTGCACATCGACCTGGATCATGTCGAAGCGGACACCATGGCCGGCCTCGTCTATGACAGCTTGAAGCGCGTACCTGAAGAGGACGAGGTTCTGGAAGCCGAAGGCCTGCGCATCATCATCAAGAAGATGAAAGGTCCGAAGATCATTCTGGCCAAAGTCATCAAGCTGGGCGGCGAAGAAGATGCCCCACGTCATCATTGATCGATGCCCATAAAAAAAGGCCGGCATTGATGCCGGCCTTTTTCTTTTCATGCACGCTTAGACTTCGCCAAAGTAGGCGCGGTTGCGGCCTTCCTGTTTAGCATGGCTCAACGCCTTGAGCGCCGTGTTGATCAGACTCTTGTCACTGTCGTCCAGGGTCGGCACGATACTGGCGATGCCGGCGCTGACGCTGAAGCTGACGGTTGCGCTGCCGTACTCCAGGCGCAGCATGCTTGTTTCGGCGCAGATCCGATTGGCCAGCGCCACTGCATCAGCCTCGCCAGTGGCCGGCAGGACAAGCACGAACGTGTCATCCCGGAAGCGGGCGGCCATGTCGCCTGCGCGCTTGGTGTAGTTCTTCAAGAGACCGGCCAGCGCCCGCAGGCATTCATCGCCGAGCGGGCTGCCAAAGGCATCGTTGATTTCCTTGAAATGGTCAATGTCGATCACGACCAGCGACACAACCACCTGATTGCGCTTGGCACGGTTGACCTCTTCGGTGAAGTGGCGATCGAAGCATGGACGGCTCAAGGCTCCGGTCAGGGTATCGATCGTACTCAGACGAATGACCTCGTCATTGGCTGCCCGTAATGCCTCATTGGCCCGCTCGAGCACATCCACCTGCGCCTCGATATGCTGTTGCAGCTCCTCGTTACGCTTGTGCTGCCGCTCCAGTGTCTGCTGCTGAGCCTGCAAAGCCTGCTTATGCCGCTGCACCTGCTGATTGCTGGCCAAAAGGGCTTCCTTCTGTATATTCAACCGCTCGGCGCCCTCATGGTCATGGCGGATATCCAGCGCAACGGACAGCAGCATGAACTCGAAGGCAAAGCCGATGATTTGCGCATCCAGAATAAACGGTGATAGCGTGATCCAGTCCAGGATGGCCATGAGCATCAATATCGTGCTCACCGCCAGTACGGACCAGGCAATGGCCAGGTACTTGGCCGACGGATTGCCCTTTCGCCACAACGACAGGGTCATAGCGATCCCCAGCAGGCAGCTCACAAGACCTGCCGGCTCGATCATCAGGAAGCGGACCAGCATCGGCTCGATAGCAATCAATGCTGCCGCCAAGGCCCAATAACCGATCAACCCCAGGACGACCAGCCGCCATCCCCGGTAGCGATCCACATTGAGGAAGCGCCGGGCAAACACGATGGCCGTAAGAAAGCTCAGGCAGCCAAAGCCTACATAAGTTCGGATGGAAAACGCAGGCCACTCCGGCCATAGATAGCGCTGGCCGATGCCGGTCAGGCTGAGTTCATAGCCCAGGATGCTGACCAGGTAGAGGCAATACCATAAGTGATTGGGGTCGCGCTGCCGCCAGTACCGGCTGCCGTTATAAACCAGCAGGGCCAGCATGAAGCCAAAGAAGAGCGTCAGCAGGGCGAGCGAAGTCTTCTCCTGCGCCTGGTAATGCTCCGGTGTCATCAGCCACATCGGAACCAGCATCGGCTCATAGGAGCGCAGGCGCAGGTAGACGAACGCCTTGTCACCTGCCGAAAGGGTTAGAGGAAAGACAAACGCCCGCTCCTTGAGGGAGCGTATGCTCATGGGCAAGCTATCCCCAGCGGTTTCGACCGGCCCCCATGACTCGCTGGACTGGGAGCGAACCCGCACATCGACCTGATTGAGAATGGGTGGCTGAATCACCAGGTAGCGCTGCTGAGCTCGATCGGTGGGGTTATGCACTTCGAAGCGTAGCCAGGCACCGATCTGTTGCCGACCCAGATTGACCGTCTCATCCCCTAGTGACTGCCAGCGATCCTCAAGCCCTGCCGCCGCTGCCTGCTCGAAGGTCAGGGTAGCGGAAGCCTGCAGGTAGCTCACCGAGTGCAGCGAGACCTTCTCCTGCGCGTCGTTCAGGATCACCGCCTGGGGCAATGGATCGAACAAGGTCTCAGCCTGCAGCGACGCGCTGAAGAACACGATCCAGAACAGCATTACCCCATACAGACGCATCAGTCATTCCTCGACCAGACCTGAGAATGCTCGGTTCATACGTTAAGAAAGCAAGGCTTTCTATGCAGCATTCCATCACTGCAAACAACCGAAAGCTTGCAATTACTGGGCGTTCCCAACAACCCGCCGCTCTCTAATGAGACAAGTATGGCGAGTCAGAACGACGCTAGAAAGAAATTTGAGAGGTAAACCGCAAAACAATCAAGCGTTACGGCCCACCCACAGCAAAATTAGGCAGGCTGTCGACCGGCTGGGCAAACCGGAATGGAATCGACTCCAACGCCAGTCCTGTGTTGCGCTGTACCACAAAATGCAGGTGCGGACCGGTGCTGTGACCCGTGTTGCCGGACAGCGCCAGCGGCGTACCGGTCACTACACGCTGCCCCTCCCGCACCTTGACTGAGCCCTGCATCAGGTGCAGGTACACACTCATGGTGCCGTCATCGTGCAGGACACGCACGAAATTGCCCGAAGGGTTGGCGCTACGGCCCTGCTGCTGATCGTTTTCAACCTTGACCACAGTACCTGGACGCGACGCAATGATAGGCGTGCCCTCTGGCATCGCGATATCGATGGCGTAACGTCCTCTGGGCGTGTTGTGGCTAAATGCACCGTTTGCCCCCTGACTGATCCGGAACGGCCCTCCCACCCAAGGCAGCGGATAGGCATAATCCCGCGCACCCTGTCCTGGGTCGCCCATCGCATAGTTGAAGGTCGGCCTGTAATGAATCGCCACTCCCTGCACCTCTTTCTTCAAGCGCATCAGGGTGGTGGTGCTGTTGGGGGGTAGAACGCGGCGGACCGAAGCCGACTCGTTGATACCAGCCACGTTCTTGAGCTGATCCAGACGAAGCTCGACCTGAACCGGCACCAGCAGGTCGTTACGGGCCTCGAAAACAGTCTCGTTGCCCAATTTTTTTGTATTCAGTCGAACCTGACGCTCGATACGCTCGTTGGTATCGTCCTCGAAGACAAGTATCTTGGCACCCTTGGTAACCTTGTCCGTATAGGTCACCACACCGTTGGCATCCGTGTATTTGTAGATGGGAGAAGCCCACGTCGCTGCCGCCAGCGTGAACGAGCCACATAGCAAAAAGAGACGTTTCAACATGCAGGTGCAGAACCAGGCGCTTTTCAGGGGGCGCAAGCCTATCAGTGGAACACGCTCCCGACGAGGCTTCACTCGTCGGGATGTGATGATCGGCACCGGCATGATGGAAACTTACGCGCCGGGAACGTAATGCTTTTGCGCCGTACCGCGGGCGATCAGGCGGGACAGGTAATCCAGCTTGGCCGGATCATGGTCTACAAAGCGGAAGAATAATTGTAGCCACTCGCTGGAGGGCTTGGGTTCCAGCGCTGCAACGGAATGCAGGTAACCGTTGAGGCGGGCAATTTCCTGCACCTCCTCACCTTGCTCCAGATCCAGCACAGCGTTATCCAGCACCTGAGGGAGGACATCGCCCCGCTTGACGATCAGAACGGCTTCCTTGAGGCTCAGGGCCTTGATTACGCAAGCCATGCTGGTATTGGCCAAGCGCAGTTGCCCTTGCCCAAAATTGACTTTTCCACCCCCGGAAGAAGCACGCGTTGCAGCCTGCCCGGGCTGGCTACCGGTTAATGCGCTCAGCGAGTCGTTGGCAAAAGCCGAGGCTGCACGCTGAGGACCGCGAGCCACGAGTGCTTCCAGCTTGCCGACACGGCTCAGGGCCTTCTTGACCTTGGTGATCAGTTGTTCGTTGGTGAACGGCTTGCCAACAAAGTCGGAAACACCCGCCTGAATGGCCTGCATGACGTTGTCCTTGTCGCCACGGCTAGTCACCATAATGAAAGGTGTTTTCTGATGAGCCGGTTCGCTTCTGCACCACGTCAGCAGCTCAAGACCGGACATCTCCGGCATCTCCCAATCGCACAGGATCAGATCGAAAGACTGCTTGCTCAACATTGCCTGAGCCTTGCGTCCGTCCGCTGCATCCTCCATTTCGATACCCGGAAGTTGGCTACGTAGCCCTTTTTTGATCAAGTCGCGGATAAATGGTGCGTCATCCACGATCAGTACAGATACCTTACCCATCGATTACTCCATGAAGCCCCGAGCGCAGCTTCATGGATCGCTGAACGCCACGTCGGGAAAGCAAGCTTACTCGCAGCCCAAAAGCGTAGCTGAGAACATGGCCGCCTTCCTGTCGGGGGCCATGGCATCAGTCACGCGGTTTGTTGACTTCCTCTGCCATCCGGGTCAGCCCCAGGTGGCGTACATCCGTTCCACGGACCAGGTAGATCACCAGCTCCGCAATGTTGCGGGCGTGATCGCCAATGCGCTCCAGCGAACGCAGCGCCCAAATGACGCTGAGTACGCGGGAAATTGCCCGCGGGTCTTCCATCATGTAGGTCGCCAGCTCGCGGATCGCCGTCTTGTATTCACGGTCGACGATCTTGTCGTGCTGGGCGACGGAGAGGGCCAGCTCAGCATCGAAGCGCGCGAACGCATCCAGTGCCTCCTGAACCATCTTGCGTACCTGTTCGCCAATATGGCGCACTTCCACATAGCCACGCGGGGCTTCACCGTCTTCACAGAGCTCGATGGCACGACGTGCAATTTTCGAGGACTCATCGCCGATCCGCTCAAGGTCGATCACCGACTTGGAAATGCTGATGATCAGACGCAGGTCCGACGCTGCCGGCTGCCGACGCGCCAGGATGCGCAGGCATTCTTCGTCGATGTTGCGCTCCATCATGTCGATCTGATCATCGATTTCCCGCACCTGCTGCGCCAGACCGGAGTCGGCGTTGATCAGGGCACTTACGGCATCACTGACCTGCTTCTCGACCAACCCACCCATCGCCAGCAGATGGCTACGGACCTCTTCGAGTTCGGTGTTGAACTGCTGCGATATGTGGTGGTTGAGGCTTTCTTTGCTGATCATGGCGTTGTCGTCCTGTAAAGAATGGAGCCAACCCCCTCGGGCGGCGCTCCCTGGAACAGACCGCATCAACTACGTGGCACTGCTTACCTATAAAGCTGTGATTGCCACTGTATCGTCAGACTGCCCGGTTTATTTAGATTCCTTTCTGAAAAGATGCTGAGCGGTAACACCACCTGAAGCCATGCGCAGCGCCCGATTGGGTTATCGGCAAAAACGCGCTTGAGTATAGGGGTAGTGATTGACTTCCTGGTCAGCAACACCTTTCAGTGGGAAACCCGATAGTTAAATAGACATAAGGTAGGCTATAGAGTGTGAAGGTTTCATTACCCGTAACGCCCTGTAATGTAATCTTCGGTCTGTTTCTTGGTCGGGTTGGTGAACACGGTGTCGGTATCGCCATACTCAATCAGCTTGCCCATGTACATGAAAGCCGTGTAATCGGATACACGAGCGGCCTGTTGCATGTTGTGCGTCACGATGACAATGGTGTATCGCGTCTTCAGCTCATAGATCAGCTCCTCGATCTTGAGCGAGGAAATCGGATCCAGGGCGGAGCTGGGTTCGTCGAGTAGCAGCACTTCCGGCTGCACAGCGATGGTTCGGGCAATCACCAGACGCTGCTGCTGACCGCCGGAGAGGCCCAGTGCCGACTCATGCAGGCGATCCTTGACCTCCTCCCAGAGTGCGGCCCCCTTGAGCGCCCACTCAACGGCCTCGTCAAGCATGCGCTTTTTCTTGATGCCCTGAATGCGCAGGCCATAAACCACATTTTCATAGATGCTTTTGGGAAACGGGTTGGGCTTCTGGAATACCATGCCGACCCGGCGCCGCAGCTCGGCCACGTCGGTCCCCTTGGCAAAGATATTCTGTCCGTCCAGTCGAATCTCGCCATTGATCCGGCAGCCATCGACCAGATCGTTCATCCGGTTGAAACAACGCAGCAGCGTGGACTTGCCGCAGCCCGAAGGCCCGATAAAAGATGTGACACGTTGTTTGGGAATGTTCAGGTTGATGTCGAACAGCGCCTGCTTCTGTCCATAGAACAGGTTCAGGCCGGGTACTTCCAGGGCCACGGGCTCGGCCGCCGGGTCAAGCCCTTGCCGCTCACGCCTGCCAACATTGAGCCCGAACCTCGGCCGTTGCATTTCACGCATGGATGACTCCATTGGGCCTCTCGGCCGCGTTGGGGCGCCACGTTATACGGGACGCCCGGATTCGTTTAGTTGTCCATCGCCCGATACTTCTCCCGCAGGCGATTACGGATCGCCACCGCCGAGAGATTGAGCGCAGCAATCACCAGGACCAACAGTAACGCCGTGGCATAAACCAGCGGCCGGGCAGCTTCGACGTTCGGGCTCTGAAAGCCGACATCGAAGATATGAAAGCCCAGGTGCATGATCTTTTGATCCAGGTGCAGATAGGGGTAATTCAGATTCACGGGCAGTGTCGGCGCAAGCTTTACCACGCCCACCAGCATCAGCGGCGCCACTTCGCCCGCTGCGCGCGCAATCGCCAGGATGAGCCCTGTCATCATGGCCGGGCTGGCCATCGGCAGCACGACGCGCCACAGGGTTTCAGCCTGAGTCGCACCCAGCGCCAACGACCCCTCGCGTACGCTTCTTGGAATTCGGGCCAGTCCTTCTTCGGTCGCTACGATCACCACCGGTACAGCCAGAATAGCCAGGGTCAGGGAGGCCCACAGCAGGCCGGGTGTCCCAAAGGTCGGAGCCGGCAGCGACGCGCGAAAGAACAGTTGATCAATCGAACCGCCCAGCACGTAGACGAAAAAACCCAACCCAAATACGCCATAGACGATGGCCGGAACACCGGCGAGGTTGTTGACGGCGATACGGATCAGGCGCGTCATCAGCCCCTGTTTGGCGTATTCACGTAGATACACAGCGGCAATCACACCAAAGGGTGTCACGATCACAGCCATGATCAGGGTCATCATCACCGTTCCGAAAATAGCCGGAAACACACCGCCTTCGGTATTGGCCTCACGTGGATCGGAAGACAAAAACTCCCATAATTTGGCGAAATAGAAGCCCAGCTTCTGAAAGCTGCTCATGGCGTTGGGCTGGTAGGCGTGGACGACGTTACCCAGACGAATCTCGGTTTCCTGCCCGGAGGCATCCCGCACCGTGAGGCTGTCGCGTTCGAATTCCTGGCGCAATGCGTTCAGCTGTGTCTCGAGGTCATGGTAGCGGGCATCCAGCTCGCTGCGCTCGGCAGCCAGATCCGCCTGGGCAGCTGCGTCAAGCCGGTCGTCCAGCTCAAGGCTACGCATCTGTAGCCGGAGACGCTCGATATCGTGGTTGACACCACCAATCTCGACCTTCTCGATACGGCTGATCCGACTGGCCAACGAATCGATGCGCTTGAGACGTTCACGCATCGCCGGCAGAGCCGCATCCCCTTCCGCAACGACCTTGCCCGCCTCCTTGACGTTGACCAGATAGCCGTAGAAGTTGCCCCATTCGCGGCGCTCCAGCGCAATAGCATCCTTAGGGGATTTCTGTTCCTGAAGCCAATCTCCTACGACCCAGACGAAATCACTGCCGTACAGCTCCCGGTTGCCCAGTTTGACGAGTTGCCGGGTCATGAGGGTTGATCCTTCCGCCTCGACAGGCAGTCCGGCGCTCTTGAGTCGCTCCCGAGGTACCTCTTCGGTCTGGACAACCTCACCCATGATCATGCGGGGCGTCTCGCCGGGTACGGCATAACGCGCCTCGATCACATCAGAAGGCCAGAAATGGGCCAGACCGCGCACGGCGATGATGGCGATCAAACCAATGGTCATGATCACAGCAATGGCCACGGCGCCCCCGCTCAACCAGATGCCCGGCGCACCGCTTTTGAACCACTGCTTCAGGGAGTCCTGCTTCACGGAGTTCTTCACTTATCAGTTCCAGCCCCTTCCAGGGTGCTACAGCCGCCACGGCAGCGCTTACAACGAGGCATATTTCTTACGCAGTCGATGACGGATCATTTCTGCCAGCGTATTCATCACGAAGGTGAAGGAAAGCAGCACCAGTGCCGCCAGGAACAGCACGCGGTAATGCGTGCCGCCAACCTCCGACTCCGGCATTTCCACCGCCACGTTGGCCGCCAGGGTCCGCATACCTTCGAAGATATTGGCATCCATGATGGGGGTGTTACCGGTAGCCATCAGTACGATCATGGTCTCGCCCACGGCACGCCCCAGACCGATCATCAAGGCTGAGAAAATGCCTGGGCTGGCCGTCAGGATCACGACCCGGGTCAGGGTCTGCCACGGCGTTGCGCCCAGCGCCAGCGAACCGTAGGTCAAGCTGCGCGGCACGCTGAAAATGGCGTCTTCGGCAATGGAAAAGATATTCGGGATGATGGCAAACCCCATCGCCAGGCCTACGATCAAGGCGTTGCGCTGGTCATAGGTAATGTGGTGCTCATGCAGCCACAAACGCATATCACCATTGAACCACCAGGTTTCCAGATGAGGGCTCATGCTCAGCGCAAACCAGCCTGTAAGCAGCACCACAGGAATAAGCAGCAGGCTTTCCCAGCCGTCGGGCAGGCGGAAGCGAATGGATTCAGGCAGCCGCGACCACACAAGCCCTGCCAGGACAATACCGATCGGTACCAGCAGGATCAGGCTGAAAATGCCTGGCAGATGACCCTCTACATAAGGAGCCAGGAACAGACCGGCGAAAAAGCCCAGAATCACTGTAGGCAGCGCTTCCATCAGTTCAATGACCGGCTTGACCTTGCGGCGCATGCGCGGCGCCATGAAATACGCGGTGTAGACCGCGGCAGCAATAGCCAGCGGGGCCGCCAGCAGCATGGCATAGAACGCGGCCTTGAGCGTACCAAAGGTCAGTGGTGCCAAGCTCAGCTTGGGCTCGAAGTCATTGCTTGCCGAGGTGGATTGCCAGACATAGGACGGCTTTTCGTAGTTTTCGTACCAGACCTTGCCCCACAGGGCTGACCAGGAGATCTCCGGGTGTGGATTGTCCAGCACGAAATTCATGAGCTGGCTGTCACGCTCAAGCAGGACATGGTTGGCCCGCGGCGAGAGCGCCAGCCGGCCGTTGCCGTCAGCGATCTTCTCGGCCAGCACCGTACGCCCGGCGGTGCTGTGGAAAACGCCCAGGTTGCCCTTTTCATCCAGTGCGATGAATCCCTTGCGCCGCTGCTCGGCCACGATCTGCGTGATCGGCGCGTCCCTGAGATGGAAAGTGCGAATATGCTGAAGCTGGGGTTCGCCGTCCTTGCCACGTGCCATGAACCATTGGCTGATACCTCCCTTGGCGTCGCCTACGAGCAGCGAAATTCCACCAAGCAACTGCGCCGTCACGGTAACCTGGTTATGCGCATCATCGATCAGTCTGTAATGACCATTAAGGGTGCGGTCGCGCAGATCAAAAACATCTGCTGCCGAGCGCCCATTAATCACATACAGCCATTGACCCCGAGGGTCCAGATGCAACGCCTGCACCGTTTGTGAGAGGCGAGGCAAGTCGATTCGCTGCTGCTCAAGGGTGGTTTCGCCCGTCAGCATGTCTTCCGTACGGGTCAGCTTGAACACCAATAGTTCGGATGCATTGGACGCGGCCAGGGTCAACTCGCCTTCGCCTGCCGTCAGGCTCAGATGCTCCAGGGCGCGCCCCTCAGGATCGACCACGACCGGTGCCGGCCCGTAGGGATAATCGACCTGAGGCACGATGACCCGCTTGTTTTCAGGATAAGTCGACTTATAGATGTGCCGGACCAGCAGTGCCCGCCCATTGGAGAGCCCTAGTGCCAGCACCGGCTTGACCAGGTCCTGGACAACCGAAACCACCTGAGTACCCGAGGGAATCGGCAAAGCCTGCCGACTCAGCTCCGTACCATCCTTGACCCTGAAAAAGACCAGATCGCCCGCCGGGGTGACCTGCATGCCGACTTCGTTCTGTTCCTCCACGCTAAGTACAAGTGGCGCTCCGGCCTGTTGTAGCCAGGCAGGTGTCTGTACGGCCTCGGCTGTCAGCGTAGCCCCTTTGAAGAGCGGCAGGACCACATAGGCCAGGTAGAAGAAGATCAGAGTGATCGCCGCCAGCACGGCCAACCCACCGACCAGCACGTACCACCGCGTGAAACGATCCATGCTGGCTCGCCAGCGGCGCTTGCGACGCATCGCAGGCGTATCGAAATCGATGCGTGCAGGGGATCGGGTTTGGTTCATGAATAGGAAGCCTGGTCCTTCGTCGCGCAGAGCCTAAAGACGAGATATGACAATCAGATGACAGTAATAAGACATGCCAATGCCCACCCGTGCAGAACACGGGCGGGCAACTGTAAAAGAAGCCGGGCTCAGAAGCCCAGATCTTTCCTGGCTTTTTCGGCAACCTTGGCCGGAATCGGAATATAACCGTCCTTCACGACTGCCTCTTGCCCTGTCTTAGACAGCACCATCTTCAGGAACTCGCTCTCCATCGGACTTAGGGGCTTGTTGGGTGCCTTGTTCACATAGATATAAAGGAAGCGGGACAGTGGATAACTACCGTTCAGGGCATTCTGCTCAGTGTCTTCCACATACTTATCCGATCCTCTTTTAGCCAACGGTACGGTCCGCACGCTGGATGTCTTGTACCCGATACCGGAATAACCGACGCCGTTGAGCGACTGGCTAATGGATTGCACGACCGAAGCGGAGCCCGGCTGCTCATTCACGTTTGGCTTGAAGTCGCCCTTGCACAGCGCTTCTTCCTTGAAATATCCGTACGTGCCGGATACCGAATTTCGGCCAAACAACTGAATAGGCCGGTTGGCCCACTCGCCCGTCATGCCCAGGTCACCCCAGGTTCTGATGTCCTGTTTGCCACCGCAGAGCAGTGTGGATGAAAAGATGGCATCCACCTGTTCGATAGTCAGCCCCTTGATGGGGTTGTCTTTGTGGACAAACAGCGCCAGCGCATCTACTGCCACCGGGACCGCAGTCGGTCGGTAGCCATATTTCTGCTCGAACGCCTGAACCTCAGAATCCTTCATCCTGCGACTCATTGGTCCCAGGTTGGAAGTACCCTCGGTCAGGGCTGGAGGGGCCGTCGAGGAACCGGCCGCCTGCACTTGAATGTTTACACTGGGATAATTGCGCTTGTAGGTCTCGGCCCACAGAGTCATGAGGTTCGCGAGAGTATCCGAACCGACACTGGACAGGTTACCCGATACCCCACTGGCCTTCTGGTAATCCGGAAGCGCCGGGTCGATGGCCGCTACAGCAGTCGTTGCGCTGAGTCCCACAGCGGCAAACGTCATGGCGGCCATCAGCCTTTTGAATCTCATACCACATTCCTTGCAAGAATGATTGGGTGGCGCCCATTAGCGATAAGTGGGCATTGAGCCACTATATGACCAAAATATGAACATATTGTGACGCACCCAAGCCCATAGGCCGCCGCGCCCATCCTATTAGGTGCACAGTGCACCATCGTAGCGCCTGCCTGCTGTGCTCAGGCGCCTGTACAGCACAGATTCTTCCCTCAGTTTCTAGCCGATCGGGCCACTTTCAGCGTGTTGACACCCTCCGGCGCGAACCTTGCTTGCCTAGCTATCGACCTCTGGCCGTCCAAGGAGATACCCCATGGCTCATGCGCTTCCTTCGCACGCCGCCTCCGTTACGCCATCGGCAGTCGCCGCCCCACTCCCCCGCGCCAAACTGATCGCTGCTGCCAGCCTGGGTAACGGGCTAGAGATGTTCGATTTTACCGTCTTCAGTTTTTTCGCCAGTCTCATCGGCCAGTTGTACTTTCCCTCGGATACACCCTACGGCTCGCTGCTCATGGCCGTTGCTGTCTTTGGCGTTGGCTTTGTGATGCGCCCCCTGGGCAGCATGGTCCTGGGTGCCTATGCCGACCGTGCCGGACGCAAGGCGGCCATGCTGCTGACCATTCTGCTCATGGGATTGGGCAGCCTGTTTATCGCCTTGACGCCTACCCATGCCCAGATCGGGATTTTCGCACCCCTGCTTCTAGTGGTGGGGCGTCTGTTACAAGGCTTCTCAGCCGGTGGCGAGATTGGGGCAGCCACCGCGTTACTATTGGAATCAGCCAGCCGGGGTCGGCGCGGCTTTTATGTCAGCTGGCAGGTCATCAGCCAGGGCGGCAGCTCCCTATTGGGCGCTATGCTGGCTGCGATCCTGCACGGCTCGCTCAGCGAAGAGGCGCTGCATAGCTGGGGTTGGCGCGTACCCTTTCTGATCGGTCTACTGATTATTCCGGTTGGCCTCTACATCCGAGCCCACGTTGATGAAACCTACCAGCCACAAAGCGCTGACAAGCCAGAAGCCGCCCCGGTCATGGCTTTTCTGCGCAGTCATACCCGGGGCTTCCTGTTGGGTCTTTTGATCATCATGTCGGCCACGCTGATGACCTACATCATCCTGTTCTACATGCCGACGTACACCACCCGGGTCTCGCACCTTTCAGCCACAACGGCCTACTGGATGGGTACCGCCAGCAGTGCTGTCCTGATGATATCCGCCCTGTTCGCAGGGCTGGCGGCCGACCACTTCGGCCACCACAAACGTTTGGCCGCTGTTGCCCTGGTGGTTGCCATTCTGGCTATCTACCCTGCCTTTGCCTGGTTGGACTCACCCGATACACAGGGGCTGGCTCTGCTGTGCCGCCTGATCGTCGTTGCCGCTCTTGGCATGAACATGACGGCCGGTCTACTGCTTATCCGCGAGTCCCTGCCCCGCCCGGTCCGAGCGACCGGTCTTGCCATGACCTATGCCATCGGCGTCACCCTGTTCGGTGGCACGGCACAGTTCATCGTGACTTGGCTGCTGCAAGTCACACAAGCTCCACTGGCACCTGCCTGGTACCTGATCAGCATGCTATGCATCGGTTTGGCTGGCCTACTGGCCTTCCAGGAGCGCCACCTCGACTGATCTCGCCACGCGCAAACAAGAGGAATCCAAATGCCTATCGATACACTTCTTCGTGACGACGCCGCCTTGAGAATCGAAGACTTTCTGCCCGACATGGTCAATCTCCGGCGGGATATCCACCAGCATCCTGAGCTGGGCTACGAGGAGCATCGCACCAGCGACCTGGTAGCCGCCTCGCTAAGCGCCTGGGGGTATGAAGTTCATCGGGGGCTGGGCGGCACGGGCGTGGTCGGCACGCTCAAAGTCGGCTCGGGCAGTAAGCGACTTGGCATCCGCGCAGACATGGACGCCCTGCCCATTGTAGAGGCCACCGGTCTGCCCTATGCCAGTGCCAATGCCGGCCGGATGCACGCCTGCGGGCATGACGGTCACACCACAACCCTGCTGACAGCGGCCCGCTATCTGGCTGAGACACGTGCTTTTGACGGCACCCTTCATTTGATTTTTCAACCGGCCGAGGAAGGACTTGGCGGCGCATTGCGGATGATCGAAGACGGCTTATTCGACCTCTTTCCCTGCGATGCCGTGTTTGGCTTCCATAACATGCCGGGTGTACCGGCCGGCCACTTCTGCTTTGTAGAAGGACCGGCCATGGCCTCCGCCGATACTGCCGACCTGCGTATTGTCGGCCAGGGTGGTCATGGCGCCGTACCGCACAAGGCCGTCGACCCTGTTGTCGCCAGTGCATCGACAATCATGGCGTTGCAAAGCATCGTGTCGCGCAATATCGATCCGCTGGAAACAGCAGTCATCAGCATAGGAAGTATTCGTGGCGGCCATGCCAATAACGTCATTCCCGATGCGGTAGACATGAAGCTGACGATTCGCGCCTTCAGCAACAGCGTGCGTGATCAGCTGGAGCAGCGTATCCGCGCGGTTACCCAGGCCCAGGCGGAAAGCTTTGGCGCGACTGCTCAGCTGGATTACCGTCGCGGCTATCCGGTACTGGTCAACCATACCCAGGAAACTGCGTTTGCACGATCAGTGGCAGAAGAGTGTTTTGGCAGCCAGTCCATTGTGCCGAATTTTGCGCCTATCAGCGCCAGCGAGGATTTCGCCTATATGCTTGAGCGGTGTCCGGGGTGTTATCTGTTCATTGGCAATGGCAACAGCGCCAGCCTGCACAACCCCGCCTACGACTTCAATGACGCCCTGCTGCCCATTGGGGCACGCTACTGGGCCAAGCTTGCCGAACGCTACCTCGTCTGAGGCAGCGTTCGAGTACGCGAAGGATCAGGCCGCAACCGGTACGACACGGCGCTCCTGGCTAAGCAGCCAGGCGCCCACCAGCATGCCCAGAATGGCCAGGCCGACCACGTAATAGGCCGGCCCCAAAGGGTGCTGCTTGAGCATCAGCGTCACGATCATCGGCGTCAGGCCGCCAAAGATGGCATAGGCCAGGTTATAGGAGAACGACAGGCCCGAGAAACGTACCTCGGCCGGGAACGCCAGTACCATGACACGCGGTACGCTCCCGATCACTCCAACCGACAAGCCTGCCAGCGCATACAGCGGGAACAGCCATTCCGGATGCGTCTTTAGGCTGGCGTACATCGTCCAGGATATGATTCCCAGGAGCGCACCGCCGATCAAAAAGATCCGTCCGCTGCCAAAGCGGTCAGACAGCGAGCCCGATATGATGCAACCCACGGTCAGGAACACGATTGCCAAGCTATTGGCTCTGAGCGCTACCGCAGCAGAGAAGCCATATTGAGTCTGCAACAGCGTGGGCGTCATGAGAATAACGACCACGATACCGGCGGTCAGCATCCAGGTCAGCAGCATGGATACGACAACGGCTCCCCGGTGATCACGCAGGACCGCCTTGAGCGGCACTTCACTGGCCAGCGACTTGCGTAGCTGAAGCTCGGCGAAGACCGGGGTCTCATGCAGCCAACGGCGTAAATACACCGAAAATAATCCGAATACGCCACCGATCAGGAAAGGAAAACGCCACGCATAATCGTGCACTTCAACGGGCGTAAATACGGTATTGATCAGCGTCGCCATCAGCGAGCCGAGCAGGATGCCAAAGGTCAACCCGGCCGTCAGCGTACCGCAGGCATAGCCTACGTGGCGGTTCGGGACATGTTCGGCCACGAACACCCACGCACCCGGCACCTCACCGCCAATGGCAGCCCCCTGGATGATGCGCAACAGCAATAGTAGCAGCGGTGCAGCAATGCCGATCTGGGCGTATGTTGGCATCAGGCCCATGCCCAGCGTGGGCAGCGCCATCATGAAGATGCTGAGCGTAAACATCTTCTTGCGTCCCAAGAGATCGCCAAAGTGGGCCATGATTACGCCCCCCAGTGGACGTGCCAGATAGCCCGCGGCAAAGATGCCGAAGGTCTGGATCTGGCGCAGCCACTCGGGCATCTCGGCAGGAAAGAACAACTTGCTTACTACGGCGGCGAAAAACACGAAGATCACGAAGTCGTAAAATTCGAGCGCGCCACCCAAGGCGGACAGGGAAAGGGTCTTATAGTCACTGCGCCCTAACGGGCGTGATTCGGGCAAGGCGGAATGGGATTGCGGTCTCATGGCTCAAGTCTCGTTAGAATTATATGCACACGTTCGCGCTAGACCGTGGAACCTGGACAAGCAGGGTTTTCCCGCACACAGGTTCGAGCTACACCGGTGAACGTCTCCCCTAGTTAAGCAGGGAGGCCGTAAATCCGCACGAGGCGGAGACGAGACATTAATACAAGAGCGAGAACCAGGGAAATGAAAAGCCGTGTGAGCACTGGGCCGTGATACGTTCGCTCCGTCATCTTGTGGACAACATTGCGAACCTGGCCCGAACCGGTTGAACGCAAACCATCACCTGTGTAGCCATGACACGGCCCGGTCGGGTCTGTCATGTGCAAACCTGCACGATATCAAATTCAAATACCGACGCCCAAGCCGTTCGGCGAATTTATTTAAACTGTCAACACCCTGTCGTACCTGACTGGCACAGTCTATATACTGCCCAGGATCAGACGACATTCGACACGCCCGGTCAGGTTGGCCATATTCTTGCTTTAAAAGGTCTCCCAGCCATCAAAATTGAAAAGGGCTCCAGGGGCGCCCCGCGCATGATTGAAGAACTCGAACAAGAAGATCCAATACCTCAAGGCGATCTGGCTATGCAGATCACCGCACTCCCACGCGAAACGAACGGGTTTGGCGATATCTATGGCGGCTGGCTCGTCGCCCAGATGGACCTGGCCGGCACGTCCATGGCCAGTCGAATCGCTCAGGGTCGCGTCGCCACGGTTGCCATCGACCGCATGGCATTTCTCGTCCCGGTTCCGGTGGGTGCACAGCTTTCCTTCTATACCCAGGCGCTGGAAGTCGGCCGCAGTTCGATTCGCATGATGGTTGAAGTCTGGAGCGATGACCCTCTCTCCAACGAATGGAGCAAGGTGACCGAAGCCGCTTTCGTTTTTGTCGCCATCGACGGCAGCGGCCGTACCCGCTCCGTTCCTCGCCGCTAGATTCTGCGAAAAATGCGGTCAGCCATGGGTGGTTCATGTACAGCGCCCTACGCAAAGCACGTCACGCTTGGTAGCAGATTGCCCCACTCTAGACGCAACGGTTGCTACAGGTAACCGTTCGTCTCGGTAACAAATACCGCTGGGTCATCAATTCTTCTAAATGTTCAAACGGTCACATTTGCCGCCTTGTTCTAGAGGGCTTCGCTCTTTAGGATGCGCACCATTACTCATGTGCGCAATTTGCTGCACATCGAGCTGTGCAATGAATTGCACAGAATTTCGTGGGGACGATTGGCCTGGATGGCCGCTCACTATCGCTCCCCCTAAAGCAATGGATGCTTCAGCAAGGTCACGGAATGACGTTCTCCAGTTCACTCGCTACGCATTATCTGGCCCTGGCCGAACAGCCCATCGAAGCGGGCAACTTCGGCGGCGAGGACGCGCGATATTCCAGCGAGTATGAACAGCTCGAAGCCGAGCTAGCCAAAGCCTCTTCCCTTCATCAAAGCGGCCAGATCGATTGGCAGATGATTTGTGACGGCAGCGAAGCACTGCTGCGTACCCAATCCAAAGACCTGCGTGTAGCCGCCTGGCTGGTCTGGGCCTTGTATCAGCGCGAGCGCTTCACGGGCTTGCAGGCAGGTATCGCCTTGCTTCATGCCCTGTGCACCCAGCATTGGGATGCGCTACATCCACGCAAGGTACGTACGCGCGGTGCGGCCCTGGGCTGGCTGCTGACGCGTCTGGAGCCTGTACTGTCGGACTGCGCGCCAACCTCCGAACAGCTCCCGCTGTTCCAGCAACTGATAGAGCACCTGAAGGCACTGGATGCCTGCCTGTCCACACATCTAGGCGAAGAGGCTCCCTTGTTACTGCCGCTGTGCCGGCGGGTAGACGATCAGGTAAAGCGTGCCGGTCAGACGGCGACCCCAACGACAGCATCCAACGCCCCTTCGGTTGCACCCACGCTGGCTTCGTCTTCATCCAACGTGCCAACCGGGCCGATCGAAAACGACAGGGATGCCCATAAGGCCCTTCGCGCCCAGCAGGACAGCGCTCGTCACCTGTGCACCTGGTGGACCCGGCAAAAGGCGACGGACATTCGTCCGCTACGTCTGAATCGTGCCCTGCTGTGGCTGGGCATCGACAGCGTACCCGAGCACAACGCCGAACAGATCACGGCGCTTCGTGGACTTCCCACCGACAAGATCGCCTCCTATAAGGAGCGTTTCGAGCAAGGTCAGTATGCTGAATTGCTGGTGGATCTGGAGGCCAGCCTGGCACGTGCACCCTTCTGGTTCGATGGGCAACGCCTGGCCTGGGAATGCCTACAGGCACTAGGCGCTGAAGCCTCCCTGAGGGAAGTCGAAATGCCCTTCGCCCTCTTTCTGGCCCGCGTACCTGGCATCGTGGAGCTGCGCTTCCATGACGGTCAGCCCTTTGCCGATGCCGAAACACGCGCCTGGATCAGCGCCCATGTCATCCCACATACCCAGGCTCCCAGCGCGCCACGCGAGGCGGCTTCGAATAGTGGCAATAATCGTCCCGCCTGGGACGAAGCACTGGCTGCACTGCTGCCTACCCTGCGAAAGGGTGGCCTCAAGAAGGCGGTTCAGACACTCAAGCAGGGCATGACCACCGCACAAGGCGGCCGTGAGCGATTTTTCTGGCAACTCACCCTCGCCCGCCTCTGCTTCCAGGCCAAGAAATACGACCTGGCCAAGACCCAATTGCAAACACTCGACGAGACCCTGCAACGCAGCGGTCTGGCCGACTGGGAACCCGAACTCGCCCTGGAGGTTTTGCAGCTGCTCTATCAGTGCTGCGAACTGCTGCCTCAGAACCCTGGAGTACGAGACTACAAGGACGAGCTTTACCGCAGGTTGTGCCACATCGATCTCGAAGTGGTACTTGATTGAGGCCGCACGGCCTTTACACAGAAAGGAGAAATGCCATGGCCAAAGAAGGCTCGGTAGCCCCCAAGGAACGCATCAACGTCACCTTCAAACCCGCCACTGGCAATGTTCAGGAAGAACAGGAACTGCCTCTGAAGCTAATGGTTCTGGGCGACTTTACCCAGCGCGCAGACGATCGCAAGGTCGAGGATCGCAAGCCGATCAGCATCGACAAGAACAACTTCGATGAAGTCCTGGGCAAACAGGAACTGACGCTGAACCTGAGCGTACCGAACCGCCTGCAGGATGATGCGCAAGGTGAAGAGCTGGGCGTCAGCCTGAACATCAATACGATGAAGGACTTCAACCCTGCCAACATCGTGGATCAGGTGCCGGAGCTGAAGAAACTGATGGAACTGCGTGATGCCCTCGTCGCGCTGAAAGGCCCGCTGGGTAACGCCCCTGCTTTCCGCAAGGCCATCGAAAGCGTACTGGCGGACGATGACTCCCGCGAACGCGTACTGGGCGAACTCGGTTTGGCCGCCAAAGCCGACCAGGACGCTTGAACCAAGGACAAGGAAGAGTTCAGATGAGTACCAATACCGCTCTCGAAGCGACTCAAGTAACAGGCGAAGCCGGCATTCTTGACCGCATCATCGCCGAGACCAAGCTCACGCCAGATGACGAAGCCTATGGCATCGCCAAGCGTGGCGTATCTGCCTTCATCGAAGAGCTGCTCAAGCCGCAGAACGAAAAAGAGCCGGTCAAGAAGGCCCTGGTCGACCGCATGATCGCCGAGATCGATGCCAAGCTCAGCCGCCAGATGGACGAAATCCTTCACCACGCCGAGTTCCAATCGCTGGAGTCCTCCTGGCGTGGTCTGCAGATGCTGGTCGACCGCACCGATTTCCGTGAGAACAACAAGGTCGAGATCCTGAACGTATCCAAGCAGGACCTGCTGGAAGACTTCGAGGACTCGCCGGAAATCGTTCAGTCCGGCCTGTACAAGCACATCTATACAGCCGAATACGGCCAGTTCGGTGGCGAGCCGGTTGGCGCGATCATTGCCAACTATTTCTTCGACCCGAGCTCTCCGGACGTGAAGACCATGCAGCATGTGGCCAGCGTTGCGGCCATGGCACATGCGCCCTTCGTTGCGGCAGCCGGTCCCAAGTTCTTTGGCCTGGAAGCCTTCACGGGCCTGCCCGATCTGAAGGATATGAAAGATCACTTCGAAGGTCCTCAGTTCACCAAGTGGCAGAGCTTCCGCGAGCAGGAAGACTCCCGTTATGTAGGCCTGACCCTGCCCCGCTTCCTGCTGCGTACGCCCTATGACCCGGAAGAAAACCCGGTCAAGAGCTTTGTCTACAAGGAAAACGTCTCCAGCAGCCACGAGCATTACCTGTGGGGCAACACCGCGTATGCCTTCGCGACTCGCTTGACCAGCAGCTTCGCCAAATTCCGCTGGTGTCCGAACATCATCGGCCCCCAGAGCGGTGGCGCGGTAGAAGACCTGCCCCTGCATCACTTCGAAAGCATGGGTGAAATCGAGACCAAGATTCCGACCGAAGTGCTGGTTTCCGATCGCCGCGAGTACGAGCTGGCCGAGGAAGGCTTCATCGCGCTGACCATGCGCAAGGGTAGCGATAACGCGGCATTCTTCTCTGCCAACTCCGTACAGAAGCCGAAGTTCTTTGGTAACAGCGAAGAAGGCAAGAACGCCGAGATGAACTACAAGCTGGGCACCCAACTGCCCTACCTGTTCATCGTCAGCCGTCTGGCGCACTACCTGAAAGTCCTGCAGCGCGAGCAGCTGGGCAGCACCAAGGAACGTACCGACCTTGAGCTTGAGCTGAACAAGTGGATCCGTCAGTACGTGGCCGACCAGGAAAACCCCAGTGCTGAGGTTCGCGGTCGCCGACCTCTGCGCGCAGCCAGCATCAAGGTCACCGAGGTGGATGGCGAGCCGGGCTGGTACCGTGTCGGCCTGAGTGTGCGTCCGCACTTCAAGTACATGGGCGCGGATTTCACGCTGTCCCTGGTTGGCAAGCTGGACAAAGAGTGAGCAGGAGCCAGGTGATGAGCTACGGCAGTCTGTTCGAGCGTCTTTCCGGGGAAGCGGATCAACGTGCCCGCCTGACCCGGGAGCAAGCCGTTACGGCCTCGGTCGCCTCTCATCTGGCCAAAATGCTCAGCACCCGTGCGGGCAGCGTGCAGACGCAGCCCGACTACGGGTTGCCCGATCTGAACGACATGCGCCTGTCCCTGCATGATTCGCTGAATCAGGCGCGTGTCGCTATCGAACGTTTTATCGACGCCTACGAGCCCCGTTTATCCAGCGTTCGAGTGTTATCCCTGCCCCGTAGTCATGATCCGCTGACCCTGAGCTTTATTCTCGAAGGCTGGCTGGACGTGGACGGGATCAAGAAGCAGGTCAGTTTTACCGCACGCCTGGATGGCAGCGGACAAGTGAAGGTCAGCTAAGGAAAGCACATGTCGTTCAACCACTATTACCAGAGCGAGCTGTCCGCGCTACGGCAGCTGGGCAAGCGTTTCTCCGAGCGCAGCCCGGCCTTGGCACCGTTCCTGGGTCAGAGCGGCCGGGATCCGGATGTCGAGCGCCTGATGGAAGGTTTTGCCTTTTTGACCGGACGCCTGCGCCAGAAGCTCGACGACGAGTTGCCAGAGCTGACCCACTCCCTGATGCATCTGCTGTGGCCAAACTACATGCGTCCGCTACCGGCGTTCAGCATGCTTCAGTTCGACCCGCTCAAGCGTCCCGGCGGAGCCATTACCGTTGCACGCAACACGCCAGTGGAAGCGCGTCCGGTACAGGACGTAAGCTGCCGCTTCCGGACCTGTTTTGCTACGGACGTGCTACCGCTGGACCTGTCCGCACTGGAGTATTCCGCTAAAGGCGAAGGTGCCCTGCTCAACCTGCGCCTGACCCTGAGTGCCGAAGGCCACCTGGGCGATATCGGCCTCAAACGCCTACGCCTGCATCTGGCCGGTGAGCGTTACATCAGCCAGACCTTGTACCTGGCACTGCTGCGTCATCTGGAAGGTGTCCAGCTGATACCGCTGGATGCCGACAACAAGCCGGTCAAGTCTCCCGACGATACGCCGATCCAGTTCAAGCTGGGGGCTGACCGCCTGCGTGCAGTAGGCGTCGACGAGGAAGAAGCGCTGATTCCTTACCCGCACAATACTTTTCGGGGTTACCGCTTCCTGCAGGAGTACTTTGCCTTTCAGGACAAGTTCCTGTTTGTCGAGCTTGATGGGCTGAGCATCGTCAATGCGCTGCCTCAAGAGATCATCAAGAAGACGCGCGGCCTGGAGCTACGCTTCGATCTGCGCAAGGTGGGCAGCCAGCGTCTTCGCCCCACCCGTGACAACGTACGCCTCTATTGCACGCCGATCGTAAACCTGTTCAACCATGACGCCCTCCCCATCCGCCTGGATGGCAAGCAGGACGAGTACCTGTTGCTGCCGGCCGAATACGATACCGAGCACTGCGGCGTCTATTCCGTTGAGCGCGTGACCGGCTGGCGACCCGGCGGCATGGGCTATGAAGACTATGTGCCGTTCGAATCTTTCGAGCACGATGCAAGCTTCGATGTGCCCAAGGCGCGCCCGCATTACAGCGTGCGCCAGCGCACCTCGATCCTGCATGACGGCGTCGACACGTATCTATCGTTTGGCATCCAAGAGTCAGGCAGTCGCTTTGGTGATGCCGTAGCCCAGGAGCGTCACGAGACGCTGTCTATCGAGCTTGTCTGCACCAACCAGAACTTGCCGTTGCAGCTCAAGCTGGGCGACATCTGCCTGCCTAGCGAAGACACGCCGGAGTTCTTGAGCTTTCGCAATATCACTACCGCGACGCCATGCTATGCGCCGCCCCTATCGCGTGATTTCCTGTGGAAGCTCATTTCCAATATGTCGCTGAATTACCTGTCGCTCTCCGATGTAGAGGCGCTCAAGGTGATTCTCGAAACTTACGACCTGCCGCGCTACTACGACCAGCATGCGGAAAAGATCAGCCGTCGCCAGTTAGGTGCCCTAAAAAGCATCAGCCACAAGCCGGTTGACCGACTCCACCGTGGACTACCCGTTCGCGGTATCAGCACCGAGCTGACCATGGACCCGGAAGGCTTTCTGGGCGAAGGCGATCTGTTTGTCTTCGCCTCGGTCCTCAATGAATTTTTCGCGTTGTACGCCAGCCTCAATTCCTACCATGAGCTGCGCGTGAAAAGCACACAAGGAGAGGTGTACCAATGGACGCCGCGCATGGGGCAACAGCCCTTGCTTTGAGCTCGCTGAGCTGCGGTATCCGTGAGTACACCCTCTTCCAGGGCATACAGCGGGTACTGGAAAAGCTTAGACAGAACAATCCCGGCCTGGATGACGAAGCGCTCTACGACCGCCTCGAATTTCAGGCCAACCCGAGCCTGGGTTTTCCGGGTAGCGATATCGATCGTATCGAGTTCTTCGAAGAAGACGGTGAGATGCGCGCGCGGATGCGCCTGAACCTGGTCAGCCTGGCGGGTGCCGGCTCGCCCTTGCCTGCATTTTATAGCGAACAGGCATTGGGGGATGGCCCCTCCGGTAATCCGACCCGCGAGTTTCTGGATCTTTTCAATCATCGCTTCCAGCGCCTGTTGCTGCCGATCTGGCGTAAATATCGATACAACGCCAGCTTCCAGCGTGGCGCTGTGGATAACTTTTCCGCACAGCTGTTCGCCCTGATCGGCCTGCGTGGCGAGACGATTCGCCAGTCGCAGGAACTCAACTGGAAGCGCCTGCTGCCCTATCTGGGCCTGCTGAGCCTGCGCGCCCACTCGGCGGCACTGATCGAAGCGGTGCTGCGCTACTACTTCAAGCATGCCGCCATGCATATCGAGCAGTGCATCGAGCGTCAGGTGCAGATCTCTACCGATCAACAGAACCGCCTGGGCCTGGGCAACAGCACCCTAGGTGAGAACCTGGTGCTGGGGCAGCAGGTGCGTGATCGCAGCGGCAAGTTTCGTATTCATATCCGCGAGCTGGACTGGAACCGCTTCCACGAATTTCTTCCCATTGGCGCAGGTTATGCGCCGCTATGCGCCTTGGTGCGCTTTACGTTGCGCGATCCGCTGGACTACGACCTGCGTCTGGAATTGCGCACCGATGCCATCCGCGAGCTGCGGCTTGGCGCCGATAACCCTTGCCGCCTGGGTTGGACCAGCTGGCTTGGCCATGAACATGCG
The DNA here is from genome assembly GCF_058536325.1 of Pseudomonas sp. C2.3V. NCBI lineage: Bacteria > Pseudomonadati > Pseudomonadota > Gammaproteobacteria > Pseudomonadales > Pseudomonadaceae > Pseudomonas > Pseudomonas sp. C2.3V. The sequence continues at coordinate 4,133,199 of NZ_JBZUBN010000001.1, forward strand.
GACGGCGTCGTAACGCTGGCCGGCAAGACTCATTAAGGACTGATGACATGATCAACGTTGACCTGCAACAGTTGGTACAGGCACTGGATGCCGACACCCGCCGCGACCTGGAACAGGCCGCCCAACGCTGCCTGACCCGTGGGGGCAGCAAGATCCTGGTCGAAGACCTGATGCTAAATCTGTTGGAGCGTACCGACAGCTTGCTGGCTCGCGCCCTGCAGGATGCAGGCATCGAATCGGGTGAGCTGGCGCGCACTCTGCAACCTCGCGGAGAAGCCAGCGAGTCCCGTAATCCGGTCTTTTCAGCGGAGCTGGTGCAGTGGCTTCAGGATGCCCTGCTAGTGGCCAGCCTGGAGCTGGGTCAGAGCCACATCGACCCCGCCGCGCTTATCCTGGCTCTGCTGCGCAATCCGATGCGTTATGCGGGTACGCAGTACCAGCCCTTAATCGCCAAGCTTGATGCCGAGCGTCTACGCGACTATGCCCAGTCCCAGAAACCGCAGGCTGCCTCGGCACAAGCGGCTTCCGGTGAGTCCTTCCTGGCACGCTTTACCCATAACTTCACGCAGCAGGCCCGTGATGGGAAGCTCGATCCAGTCCTGTGCCGCGATGAATCCATTCGCCAGATGATCGATATCCTGGCCCGTCGCCGCAAGAACAACCCCATCGTGGTGGGCGAAGCGGGCGTGGGCAAGACTGCTATCGTCGAAGGTTTGGCGCTGCGTATCGCCGCCAGTGAAGTGCCGGAAGCCCTCAAAGGCGTCGAGCTGCTATCCCTGGACCTGGGCCTGCTACAGGCTGGCGCCAGCGTCAAAGGTGAATTCGAGCGCCGTCTGCAAGGCGTGATTGATGAAGTCAAAGCGTCGCCCAAACCGATCATTCTCTTCATTGACGAAGCCCACACACTGATTGGTGCCGGCGGCCAGGCAGGTGGCTCTGATGCGGCTAACTTGTTGAAGCCTGCGCTGGCGCGTGGCGAACTGCGCACCGTGGCCGCCACGACCTGGAGCGAGTACAAGAAGTATTTCGAAAAGGACCCGGCCCTGGCGCGCCGTTTCCAGCCGGTCAAGCTGCTGGAGCCGACCGTTACAGAAGCCGTTACCATCCTGCGCGGCCTGGCTTCCGTTTATGAGAAAAGTCATGGCATCTACCTGCGTGACGATGCCGTCGTAGCTGCTGCGGAGCTGTCCGCACGCTATCTGGCCGGACGTCAGCTACCCGACAAAGCGGTCGATGTGCTCGACACTGCCTGCGCCCGAGTCCGTATCAGCTTGGCCGCTGCGCCAGAAGCCGTCGAGCGCCTACGCAGCGAAATCGCCCAGGGCGAGCGCCAGTTTGCTGCGCTGAGCCGTGATCAGGAGTCCGGCCTTGCCATTGACGGAGAAGCATTGAACCGTCTGCAAGACCGTCTGGCGGAAGCCCAGGACGAATTGGCGCAACTGGAGACGCGCTGGAGCACCCAGCGTGATCTGGCCACTCGCCTTTTGACGCTTCGCCAGCAATGCGCTGAAGCACGCATGAAGCAAGGCAGCATAGCTGCCGAAAGCGATACAGCCGAAGAAGTTGACCTGCCCGCGCTGGAGCAGGAGCTGGCAGCCGTTCAAGCTGAGCTTTCAGCCGCCCAGGCGGAAGAGCGCTTGGTCAGCTTTGAAGTCTGCCCGCGCCTGGTAGCCGAGGTGATCAGTCATTGGACAGGCGTACCCCTGTCCCAGCTGGCTCGCGAGCACAATACGAAGGTTGCCCGCTTCGCCGATGATCTGGGCGCACGCGTTCGCGGCCAGAGTCAGGCCATTGAGGTGCTCAATCGGGCCATGCGCGCAGCCGCTGCGGGTTTGAACAATCCCGATGCACCTGTCGGCGTATTTCTGCTGGTAGGGCCCAGCGGCGTAGGCAAGACCGAAACGGCATTGGGTCTCGCGGACCTGCTGTATGGTGGCGAGCGCTTCTTGACCGTGATCAACATGTCCGAATTCCAGGAAAAGCACACGGTTTCTCGTCTGATCGGCGCACCGCCCGGCTATGTAGGCTATGGCGAAGGCGGCATGCTGACCGAGGCTGTACGTCAGAAGCCTTATTCTGTCGTCTTGCTGGATGAAGTCGAAAAAGCCGATCCGGACGTCCTGAACCTGTTCTATCAGATCTTCGACAAAGGCGTTGCCAATGACGGCGAAGGCCGTGAGATCGATTTCCGCAATGTCCTCTTCCTGCTGACCTCCAACCTGGCCAGCGACCGTATCGCCAGCCTGTGCGAAGAGGGCCAGCGTCCACCCGTCGATGAGCTGGAACAGGCCATTCGCCCTGCACTGACCCGCCACTTCAAGCCGGCCTTGCTGGCCCGTATGCGCGTTGTCCCCTACTACCCCGTAGGTGGCGACGTGCTGCGTGAGCTGGTAGGCGTGAAGCTGGAGCGCCTTGGCCAGCGTCTGGCCCGTCGTCAATTGACGGTGAGCCACAGTGAAGCGCTGGTCAATCATCTGACCGAACGCTGCACCCAAAGCGACAGTGGCGCCCGCCTGATCGATCACCTGCTTGATCAGCACCTGCTACCCCGCATTGCCGACCGTTTGCTGGAAGCCATGGCGGCAGGGGAAACATTGACCCGCGTACACGCCACGCTGGATGGCGATGGTGCGGTCATGTGTGAGTTTGCCTGAGGTGGTCGCAATGCTTCCCGAAGCCATTCAGCCCTTGCGCCCGACCGAAGTGTTGCTTCAGCGCTTCGCGCGTCTGGCACAGGAGGCCAGTCGCGACAGCTTACTGGGAGAGCTGATCGAAGCGGCTGCCCAGCTCTCTCAGGCTGATCTCTGTCAGCTGTATCTTCTGGACGCCACGCATACGTCGCTGAACCTGTCAGCAGCCTGGCTGGATGAGCAGCGTCAGTCCTGCCACGACGATAGCCTGCCCGCCGATTACGACGGCCAGCTGTTGCAGTACTGCCTGTTCCAGAATCGCCCGCTGGCTCTGACCGAGCTTCACCCCAGCCTGCATGCCGTCGATTTTCTACCAGCAGGTTATACCTGGAAAAGCCTGCTGTGCCTGCCGCTGGCCGATGCACAAGGCAGCGTACAAGGTGTCATGGTGTGCGCGACACACCGTACCCGCGACCTGGAGACCCTGAGTGGCCTGCTCTCGCCGCTGGGCACCTTTGCCATCGCTCAGCTTAACCTGTTGCAGCGCCTGCAGACATCCGAGCCGGAAACCGCTCCGGTAGTCGAGTCGGTCAAGCCGTGCGCCAGTGGATACGGCATGATCGGTGACAGTGTCGCGATGCGTGGCGTATACCAGCTGATCGGTAAGGTGCTGCATAACCCGGTCACGGTATTACTGACCGGCGAAACCGGCACAGGCAAGGAACTGGTTGCCCGCGCGATTCATGACTGTGGTGCTCGCCGTACTCAGGCGTTCGTAGTTCAGAATTGTGCGGCACTGCCGGAAAATCTGCTCGAAAGCGAGCTGTTCGGCTACCGCAAAGGGGCCTTTACCGGTGCCGACCGGGATCGCCAGGGCCTGTTTGACGCTGCCAATGGCGGCACCCTGTTCCTGGACGAGATCGGCGATATGCCGTTGACGCTCCAGGCCAAGCTTCTGCGCGTCTTACAGGAAGGCGAAGTACGCCCGCTCGGCTCTACCGAGACACACAAGGTCGATGTTCGCATCATTGCCGCGACCCATCGCGATCTTTACAACCAGGTGCTACAGGGCAATTTCCGCGAGGATCTGTATTACCGTCTTACGCACTTCCCCATCGAGCTGCCAGCACTGCGTGAGCGTGGCGATGATATTCCCCGGCTAGCCCGCCATTTTGCCGAGAACGCCTGCTCCTTTTTGCAGCGCGAGCCCTGCCGCTGGACAGAAGCCGCCCTGGATCGTCTGGCAGGCTATGCCTTTCCAGGCAATGTTCGGGAACTCAAAGGCCTCGTCGAGCGCGCGGTTCTGCTGTGCGATGGCAACGAGCTGCGGCCCGAGCATTTTCCGCTGCGCCAGGAGACGACCCCGGAAGTCGGCCTGACCCTGCGCGAGCGGATGGACCAGCTGGAGCGCGGACTCGTCATTGACTGCCTGCGCAAGAACAACGGCAACCAGACCCACGCCGCCCGTGAGCTCGGCCTGCCACGCCGCACGCTGCTGTACCGCATGGAGCGGCTGAATATCAGCCCGACTGACCTATGAGCCGGTCCATGCCCGTTTTGCCCATTTCACACCCCTACAACGCATCACTTGAGGTAGCCAACATGCCCATTCGACTCTGGATCGCCGCTCTACTGACCCTGACGCTGGGCGTGGCTGGCTGCTCCAGCAACCCCAAGAGCACCGATAAGGACTATCGCCCGCTTGGCGACCCGAAAGCACTCAACCGCGGCAATTGACGCAAGGAGTACATCACCATGGAACTGGTTTTTGATCTGGTCAGCGCCCAGCAATTCGTACCCGGCATGTTGTCGACGCGAACCTTCAAACAGGTCGGCGGCATCATTGGCCGCGCCGAGGACAGCGACTGGGTGATCCCGGATCGTAATCGCGTCCTGTCCGGCCACCATGCACTGGTCAGCTACCGTGACGACGCGTTCTATCTCACGGATACCAGCAGCAACGGCATCACGCTCAAGGATAACGGCGCCCGCTTGGTCAAAGGCCAGCCCCATCGTATCGAACACGGCAACACGTTCTGCCTGGGCGATTTCGAAATCCGTGCCCGCCTCCTGCAAGACCCTTCGCGCTTCGATCTGGACCTGGGCCGCCCCATGCCGGCAAACAGCGCCAATGGTCTGATCCCGGATGATGCCTTTCTCGAACTGGACCCGCTTACGGCTCTCGACCGTCAGGATCAGGGCTATACGGAGCCCGACGAGTTATCCAGCCTGGTAAGTCCGCGTGTCGATGAATCCCGTGCCGACTATGCCCGTGTCGATATGGAAAGCCTGACCGTACCCAAGCTGATTCCCATACCTGAGCCGGAAGTAGTACCACAGCCGGAACCGGTACGGGCGGCGCCACCCAAGCGGCAATCACAGGAGTTCTGGGACCGCTACGGTCAGGCGCTTGGCCTGGATCTGTCCAGCCTGGACGACGAAGCACGCGAAGCCTTGGCCCTCAATGCGGCGCGTCTGCTGCGTCAGAGCATGAATGGGCTGCAACAAACCCTGCGCACCCGCAGCGAGGTGAAGAACGAGCTGCGCCTGTCCCTCACGACCGTTCAGAGTGCCGGTAATAACCCGCTCAAGCACGGCGCTGACAGCACCGAAACGCTGGGACATATGCTCAAGGGCGACAAGCCCGGCCAGCTACCGGCAGATCAGGCCATCACCCGTGCCTACCGGGATCTTCAGGCTCATCAGGTTGCCCTGCTTGCTGCCAGTCGGGCGGTAGTCAAGGCGACGCTGGATCAACTGGACCCTGAGCAGCTGACCCTGCGGTTCGAGCGCGAGGGCCGCAAACCTCTATTCGCTACCGCCGGCAGCCGCTGGCGTGCATATCGTCGTCATCACCACAGCCTGCGTCAGGATGGAGACTGGAGCGAGCGCCTGTTCGCCCGCGATTTCGCTACTGCCTATGAAGAGCAGGTCCGTCTGATCGCAACGCTCAACACCGATTTTCAAGGATGAAACCCATGATCCGCTTCGCTCCCCTGGCCTTGCTGGCCACCATGACCCTGACAGGCTGCTCGTCCCTGAGCTCCGACATGTCCAAGCTTGACCTGAGCCTGTCCGGTAGCGACACCCTGAACCCGGACCTCAATGGTCGTCCTTCGCCGATCGTGATCCGTCTGATCGAACTCAAGCATCCGGTTGCCTTCCAGAACGCGGACTTCTTCTCGCTGTATGAGCGCCCGCGCGAAGCGCTGTCGCCGGATCTGGTCGCCTCCGAAGAGATCGAGCTGCGCCCGGGCGAGAAACGTGACCTAAAATTATCCGTCCAGAACGATAGCCGCTATGTTGGTGTACTGGCGGCGTACCGTGATCTACCGGAAACCCAATGGCGCTACGTGATTGAAGTTCCGGCCAAGCAGATCACCCGTGCGGATCTATCCCTGGATGCCGAAGGCATTCACTCCGCCGCGCCTGAAAAAAAGGCCAAGGACTGATCCCATGACTGCACATAAAGTGATCTGGCAGGAAGGTATGCTGCTGCGTCCACAGCACTTCCAGCAAAGCGATCGGTATCACGATGATCAATTGAAGGCACGTACACGCCAACTGGGCAGCTATGCCTGGGGTTTCTTCAATCTGGTCATTGATCGCCAGTTTCTGAGCATGGGCAAACTCGTGATCAGTCAGGCTTCCGGCGTTCTGCCGGACGGCACGCTGTTTGAGCTGACCAGTGAGGGCGAGCCCCTGGCACTGGACATTCCCGCCAATACCAGCAGCACCTCTGTGTATCTGGCCCTGCCGCTGGTCACGGGCAACCATGTCGAGACACGCCGTCCCGAGCAGAAGGATGTGTTGGCTCGCTACCGCGCCTATGAGGCGGAAGTGGCTGACTCGAACGCTGGCGAGAGCATTATCAGTCAGGTCAGCTGCGGTCGCCCGGACTTCAAGCTGCTGCTTGGCGAGCGATCCAATGATGAAGCCTTCGTCAGACTCAAGGTCTGCGAAGTACTGGACACGACGCCGGATGGCGTCATCAGCCTGGATGGCGACTTCACCCCAACCTATCTTCATGTTCATGCTTCGGACTACCTGTTGTCCTGCCTGAAAGAAGTCATCAGCATGCTGGCCCACCGGGGCGATATCCTGGCCGAGCGTATCCGCGCCACCGGCAAGGTAGGCACCGCGGAAGTAGGCGACTTCATGATGCTCCAGCTGATCAACCGCTACGAGCCGACCCTGCGCCACTACCTCACACTTGAGCAGCTGCATCCTGAACCAATCTTCCGCGAATTACTTGGTCTTCTAGGTGAACTGGCCACCTTCTCGAACGAAACCAAGCGCCCGCGTCTGGATAACCGCTATCAGCACAGCGATCAGGCACAGAGCTTTCGCAAGCTGATGGATTCGCTGCGCCATGTCCTGTCGATGGTGCTGGAGCAACATGCGGTCGAACTGATCCTGCAACAACGTCAGTACGGAATTCAGGTATCGCCACTGCACGACCACAGTCTCATCACCTCCGCCTCCTTCGTGCTGGCGGCCAGTGCGCAGTGCGACTCGGAAGAGCTACGCCAGCGCCTGCCGGCTCATCTGAAGATCGGCCCGGTCGAGCGTATCCGCCAGCTGGTCAACCTGCACCTGCCCGGCATCCGGATCAAGCCCATGCCCGTTGCGCCGCGGCAGATTCCGTTCCATTCCGGCAAAACCTACTTCGCCCTCGAACTCAGCGCCGACGAACAGGCGCAACTGGAGCAGTCGGGCGGCTTCGCCATTCACGTGTCCGGTGATTTCCCCGGGCTCGAACTCAAATTCTGGGCAGTCAGGAGCTGACGATGATCAAGGATCACGATTACGGTCAGGATGATAAAACCGTTGTGCTGAGCCGCCAGGGTACGGCGAGCTCGGCCCACAATCCGTTAACCGATTTTGCCGACTCGCCTCGCGTTGAGCAGCTGGAAGAACGGATGATTTATGCGGCCCGCCTGCGTCCGGCGGAAAGCTTCAACTTGAGTGTGAACCCGCTAATTGCTGCCGCCTCCGGCCTGCTGTCCGAAGTAGTTCAGTTAAAGCACAGCTATCACGCCGAAGACCTGTACGCCCTGAAAGAGCGCCTTACGACTGCCATCAAACTGTTCGAGCATCGAGCCTTTGGCGAAGGCGCTGAAAGCGGCCAGGTCATGGCAGCGCGTTATGTGCTGTGCACCGTCATCGACGAAGCCGTAGTCACAACACCGTGGGGCAATGAAAGCGAATGGTCTCAAATGAGCCTTCTGAGCACCTTTCACAACGAGACCTTTGGTGGCGAGAAGTTTTTCCAGTTGCTGGAGCGTCTGACGCGCAACCCCGTCAAACATCTCCAGATGCTTGAACTCATGTACCTGTGTCTTGCATTGGGTTTTGAGGGCAAGTATCGGGTCCTGCCCCGCGGCATGCTGGAACTTGAAGCGATCCGCGACAGCGTTTACCGGCAGATTCGTCAGCTGCGTGGCGATATTCCCCGTGAGCTGTCGCCCCACTGGCAAGGTTTGCAGGATGGTCGCCGCAGCCTTGTACGCATTGTTCCGTGGTGGTTGGTCGCCCTGTTCACCCTGATGTGCCTGGGTGTGTTATACGGTGGCTTCGCCTGGGTATTGGGCGAGCAACGCGAAAGCGTGCTGCAGCCATACGAGCAGCTGACTACGGCCAAGATGGCCGAGCCAAATACGTGACGACAGGGATGTTTGCGCAATGAAACAGTTCTTCCGCAATCTGGCGGTTATTTTCCGTAAGACCTGGGTCTGGAGTCTGACCCTGGTTTTGGTTCTGGCTCTATTGGTCTGGTTTGTCGGGCCATTGCTGGCCGTTGCCGATCATAAATTCTGGGCACCGGCTACCACGCGGCTTGTCACACTCAGCGCCTTGTTCCTCTGCTGGGGCCTCTTCATTGTATTCGTCAGCTGGCGTAGTGGCGTGCGTAAAAAGCGCGCCCTCGAGACCGAAGACGGCCAGGAGCGCCTGCGTCGCCACGAGCAGATCACCGAGGAACAGCAGGAGCTGCGCAGTCGTTTCAAGGATGCACTTCAAACGCTGAAAAGCTCCAGCCTGTACCGCGCCCGCAGCGAACGCTGGAAACAGGAGTTGCCGTGGTATCTGGTGATCGGCCCTCAAGGCAGTGGCAAGACCTCCCTTCTGGATTTCTCCGGTCTTGAGTTTCCGCTTAACCGTGACGCCAACCGCCTGACCAAGGATGTCGGCGGCACCCGCCACTGCGACTGGTACTTCGCCGATCACGGTGTCCTGGTCGATACCGCAGGCCGCTACCTCAGCCAGCCGGATGCCGCTGTAGATGCCAGCACCTGGCAAATGCTGCTGACGCTGTTGCGTCGCCGCCGTCGCGCACGCCCGCTCAATGGCGTACTGGTTACCGTACCGGTCGATCAGTTGCTCAATGGCACCGAAATCGAACTGGAAATTCTGGCTCGCCAGATTCGTGCTCGCCTGCACGACATCCATCAGCAGCTGAAGGTCGACGTTCCGGTATACCTTGTCCTGAGCAAAGCAGACCAGGTGCTGGGCTTTGAAGAGTTTTTCGACCAGCTGTCCCGCGAGGAAAGCGAGCAGGTCTTTGGTACCAGCTTCCGCAAGGAACAAAATGCTACAGACGCGGCTGTGGTTCGCCAGGAGTTCGAAGAACTGCTGCGCCGTCTGAATACGCAGGTCATTCAGCGTATCCATCAAGAGCGCGATACCCTGCGCCGTGGTCGTATCCTCGATTTTCCTCACCAACTGGCACTGATCGGTGAGCGTCTGTGCCTGTTCGTCGAACTGGCGTTTTCCGGCAACCGTTACCAGCGTGCCAGCCAGCTACGTGGCTTCTACCTCACCAGCGCGCCACAGCTGGTCAACAGCCTCGACCCCAGCACAATGAACATCGGCCGTAACCTGGGCCTGCCCAGCAATGCCCTGCCGACCTATCGCACCGGCCACTCTCGCTTTATCCACCAGCTGCTCAGTCGCGTCATCTTCCCGGAAGCCGACCTGGCAGGTCTGGATCAGCGTGAAACGTCGCGTATCAGTTGGGGCCAGCGCGGCCTCTATGCAGGCGCTGCCGCCTGCCTGGGTCTGTTCGGTGTACTGTGGGCCACAGGATTCAGTGCAAACCATGACCGTCTCGAACAGTTGCGTACCCTGGGTCAGCAGCTGACTGATCAGCACAAGACGCTGGCACCCTCCGATGATGCCATGGCAGCGCTGAAATCCCTGGATAGCGCCTATGCCGCAGCCAATGTCTTTCCAGCTGCCAGCGATGTAGCACTGCATGAACGCAGCGGTCTGTATCAGGGCAATAAGGCTCGTCCAACCCTGCAACAGGCCTATCATCAGGAACTGGTAGATCAGTTGCTGCCCCGTGTGGCGCGCCAGCTGGAAGAGCAGATCCATGCCAACCTCAACGACCGCGAACGCCTGCTAGGCAGTCTGCGCGCCTACCTGATGCTGAACCTGGAAGAACGGCGCGACAATGGATTCCTGAAGGATTGGGTAGCAGCTGACTGGTCGACCCGCTACAGCGGCGACACCGTGGTCCAGAATGGGCTCAACTCCCACTTTGCCCGCCTCCTGGAGCAATCCTTTACCCGCTATCCGCTAAACGATGCACTCGTTGCCCAGGCCCGTCAGATCCTGCGTAGCGAGTCACTGGCCAACGTGGTGTACCGCATGTTGCGTGATCAGGCGAGCAGCCTGCCGGCATACCGCTTCAGCCAACACCTGGGTCCGCAGGGTGCCGTGTACGGCGGTGCAGACTATGCTATTCCCGGCTTCTACACGCAGAAAGGTTACGAGCAGACATTTACGACCCAAGGCATCAACCTGGTCCGCAATATCATTGAAGACAACTGGGTACTGGGCGAAAGCGACGGTCTCTCCGGTATGGACCTTAAGCGCCTGATGGTTGAGCTGGAACAGCTGTACTTCAACGACTACGCCAACTATTGGAGCGAAGCAGTCACTCAGCTGGTACTGGCTCCGATTGGCGATGCGAATCAGGGTGCCATGCAGCTCTCGGCGCTGACAGCCTCCAACTCACCGCTGTTGCAAGTACTCAATGAGATTCGCGACAACACCCGCTTCCAGTCTGGCGGCAACGATGCAGCGGCTGCCCTTGCGGAGGCTGCACCAAAAGGTAATGCGAAGCTGGCCAAAGCCGCTGCACTGGCCAGCGCGGCTGCCGATAAGGCGGGCGACGCGCTAGCCAAGAACCTGCCGGATACGGCCAAGAAAGCGCTGCAAAAACGCTTCGAGCCACTGCATCGCCTGCTGGACGATAACGGCGGCCCAGCGGCCGATATGGTTCCGGTCATGGCTGCACTGAACGACCTTCAATTGCAAATGGCAGGGCTTGCCCATGCCAGCGCCCCCGAGCAGGCCGCCTTTGAAATGGCGCGTGATCGCATGGCAGGTCAACGTGATGCCATCAACAGCCTGCGCAACGCGGCCAATCGCTTGCCGCAGCCGGTAAACAACTGGCTGAGCCTGCTGGCGGACGACAGCTGGATGATGGTGCTTAACGATGCCTATGACTACCTGAACCAGCGCTACCAGAGCGAGATGTATTCGTTCTACAACAATGCTTTGAACAAGCGGTATCCCTTCAAAGCTGACAGCGAGAGCGACGTAGCCATTGCGGACTTCCGTGAGTTCTTCAAGATGCAGGGCGTTGCGGACAAATTCTTTGACAGCTACCTGAAGCCTTTCGTCAGTGGTGATTCCGGCAACTACCGTCTGCGTAGCATCGACGGGCACAGCCTGCCGCTGTCCCGCGAGTTCCTCGCTCAGATGGGTCGGGTCCAGACGATTCGCCGCAGTTTCTTTGCCGAGAATCCGGCGGAGCCGCAGGTCATGTTCAAGCTTGAGCCCTACTCACTGGATTCCAGTCTGACCCGTGCCAACCTGCGCATCGGTAACAACCAGATGGAATACCGTCATGGCCCGATCGTGCAGACAGCGTTCCGTTGGCCCGCCGAGAATGACGAGAGCCGCGTCAGCCTCGTGCTGGAGGAGCTCAATGGTCGCCGTGTGGGTGTCGAGCAGAACAGCGGTCCCTGGTCCCTGTTCCGTATGCTAGATGCCATGAAGATTGAGCAGAACGGCAGCCGGGACGCCCTCATGGTCAAGGCAGATCTGGAAGGTCTGCATGCCAGCTATCTGCTGCTCAGCCAGCGCTCGCCGAATCCGTTCGACGTAGGCAACCTGCGCGGCTTCAAACTGCCGGCGTCACTCTAAATGAGTGACGTTGCCACTCGTTGGCGCAGCGCAGCCCGTACCGATGCCGGCAAGGTACGAGCGCGTAACGAAGATGCCTTTCTGGACAGCCCTGAGCAAGGTCTCTGGGCTGTTGCAGATGGCATGGGCGGTCATAGTCAAGGTGATCTGGCCAGCCGCCTCATTATCGAAAGCCTGGCAGAGCTCCCCGTAGGCGCAGGCTTCGATGAACGCCTACAACAGATCCGCCAGTGCCTTCATTGGCTCAACCGGCGACTGAACCAGGAGCTCACGGTCATGGCCGACCAGACGGACACCATTATTGGAAGCACGGTAGTCGTCTTGCTGTGCGACGAAGAGCGTGCGGCCTGCGTCTGGGCGGGTGATAGCCGGTGTTATCTCTGGCGTAGCGGTAGGCTCTATCAACTTACCAAGGATCATTCGGTACGACAGCGGATGATCGATGAAGAAAGACTGACGCCAGAACAGGCTGCTCGCCATCCTGCAGCCCACGCCCTTACCCAGGCGATAGGCGCCAATGAAACGCTGGCGCTCGACATTCTTGAATTCAGCTTGATGCCGGGCGACAGTATGCTTCTCTGCAGTGATGGCCTGTACAAAGGAATCAGTCAGAACGCGATCGGTGCGGCGCTGTCCCTGCCGTCTGCCCAGGTTGCCCTGGAGCGGCTTTTCGATACTGCCTTGCTAGGCCCCGCACGCGACAACCTGACCGCCATCGTCATCCGTCGACAGGAGTAAGGATGTACCTCATGGACGAACTCAACGCGGCAGCTGCCGAAGACGAGCTGACCTATTTCGCCTTCGCCAACAAAACCCCTTCCGCATCGGAAACCCTGCCCAGGGCTCACGGCGTAAAGCCGTTACCCGATGTGCTCAGCGGACGCTACAAACTGGAGCGCCTATTAGGTGTAGGCGGTATGGGCGCGGTTTACCGCGCACGCGACCTGATGCGCGAACAGTACGGCGACCCCGAACCCTTTGTAGCCATCAAAACGTTGAGCGAGGACTTTGCGGAATATCCCGATGCCAGTGCATTGCTCTACAGCGAGTTCGCCCTGACAACCCGCCTCCGTCACCCCCATATTGTTCGCCTGCATGGCTTTGATATCGATCGGGAAAGCGAGCGTGCCTACATAACGCTGGAAATGCTCCGGGGTCTGACCTTGGATAAGCTGCTGTGTGATCACCCACAAGGCCTGGGCTGGGAGGCGCTGCGAGACATTGCCATTCCGCTATTGGAGGCATTGGCCTTTGCCCATAGTCAGGGAGTTCTGCATGGTGATATCAAGCCAAGCAATGTCATCCTGGCCGAAGACGGCCTTCGCCTATTCGACTTCGGTCTTGGTCAGCCGGTAGAGGGCGTACTGCCCGGCCTGCCCCGCCTCTCGCGAAGCCACTTTACCGCCTGGACACCACGTTACGCCTCCCTTGAACTGTTGGATGGAGCACCGTTGACGCCCTCGGCTGATGTATATGCCGTTTCCTGTGTCCTGTATGAATTGGCCACTGGTCAGCATCCCTATCGGCGCCTCAGTGCGAAACAGGCACGTGCCATGCAGATAGAACTCACACCTCCTGCTCAGCTGCCAAAGTCGTGCTGGCAAGCGTTGCGAACCGGGCTGCAGTTCGCAGAGCCCGATCGCCAGATCAATGCTAATGGTCTGCTGGAAGGTTTTCGCCATGTCAAACAGGCCTCTACCTTGGGTCGCTGGCTGGGTCTTCGCCAGTCCGCCTAGACCGTTCGTAGCCACAACGCTGACTTACGTCGGCTGCTGCTCAAGAAACGTGAAGCAATCACTGTTTCGTTGAGCGGCGGACTTGAGTAAAAGCCGACTAGATCACATGATTCGCTCCCTATCAGACGCAAGGAGGCGCCTGTGTTTTTCGCAGCCAACGAAACGCATTTTTCTTTGGTTCTGGATGGCGTTGATACCGACTTCCAAGTCCTGAGCTTTACGGGGCAGGAGTCGATCAGCCAGCCCTTTCGCTTTGACCTTGAGCTGGTCAGCGAACGGCCCGACCTTGACCTTGAAGCCCTGCTGCATCAGCGCGCCTTTCTGGCCTTCTCGCCCAGCGGTAACGGCGTGCATGGTCAGCTCTACCAGATCGGCCAGGGCGATGCCGGCAAGCGCCTCACCCGCTATCACGTCGTGCTGGTGCCGCGTCTGACTTACCTTGCGCACCGTACCAACCAGCGCATCTTCCAGAAGCTCACCGTCCCGCAGATCATCGCCCAGGTGCTCGAAGACCACGGCATCCTGGCGGACGCCTACCGTTTCCAGCTGGGGCCTACGGTCTATCCGCCTCGCGAGTATTGCGTCCAGTACGATGAGACCGACCTGCACTTCATTCAGCGGCTCTGCGAAGAGGAAGGCCTGCACTATCACTTCGAGCATACCCAGGATAACCACGTCCTGGTGTTTGGTGATGACCAGACCGGCTTTCCCAAGCTCACACCACCGACTGCTTATGTACAGGGCTCGGGGCTTGTAGCAGACGAGCCGGTAGTCAAGCGCTTTGGCGTACGCCTGGAAACCCGTACCGCCCGTGTCTCGCGCCGCGACTATGACTTCGAGCAGCCACGACTGCGCATGGAGGCCGCCTACAAGAGCGAGGCCAAGCCCGACCTGGAAGACTATGACTACCCAGGCCGCTTTACCGATCGCACCCGCGGCAAGCACCTCGCCCAGCGCGCCCTTGAGCGTCACCGCAGCGACTATCAGCTGGCCGAAGGTGAAAGCGATCAACCCCAGCTGGTGACCGGCCACTTTCTGGAACTGTCCGAGCATCCCCGCCGTGACTGGAACCAGCTCTGGCTACTCACAGCTATCTGGCATGAGGGCAAGCAGCCCCAGGTGCTGGAAGAGTCGGTTACCAGCGATGTGGACAAGCACGACGGCTTTACCCAGGGCTACCGCAACCGCTTCACAGCAACGCCCTGGGACGTGCCCTTCCGCCCTGCGCTTGAGCACCCCAAGCCCAAGATCCTGGGCAGCCAGACCGCGGTGGTCACTGGACCCAAGGGCGAAGAGATTCATTGCGATGAGTACGGTCGGGTCAAGGTACAGTTTCACTGGGACCGCGAAGGCCAGGCCAACGAGCAGACCAGCTGCTGGCTACGCGTCTCGTCCAGCTGGGCGGGTGATCGCTACGGCGGTATCGCCATTCCTCGCATCGGCATGGAAGTACTGGTCACCTTCCTGGAAGGCGACCCGGACCAGCCCCTGGTCACGGGCTGCCTGTTCCACATGGAACATCAGGTGCCCTATGACCTGCCCGCCAACAAGACCCGCAGCGTTTTCAAGACCCTGAGCACACCGGGCGGTGGTGGCTATAACGAGCTGCGTATCGAGGATAAGAAAGGTCAGGAACAGATCTACATTCATGCCCAGCGGGACTGGGACGAGAATGTCGAGCATGACCAAAAGATCCGCGTCGGGCATGAGCGGCACGACATCGTCGAGGCGAACAGCTATACGGAATACAAGGCGGAGGAGCACCGCACCACGGATGCGGACCGCAAGGTTGAGGTCAAGACTAACGACCACCTCACCATCGGGCAGAATCAGCATATCCACTTGGGAACAGCCCAGCTCACCCAAGCCGGCCGGGAAATCCACCTGAAAGCCGGTCAAAAAATGGTCATCGAAGCAGGGATCGAACTTACCCTAAAGGCAGGCGGTAGCTTCATCAAACTAGACCCCAGCGGCGTTACGATCATTGGCCCCATGGCCAAAATCAACGCGGGTGGCTCAGCCAGCAATGGCTCAGGTATTGCGATTGAGCTTCCCCGCTTACCAGGCGAGGCGGATATGGATAAGGCAGGAAATTCACTAATTCAGACATCTATAAATAAATCGAAGCCTAGTAAATTCACTAAGTATTACCCGCTTTCTATTTGAAATAGCAAACAAGGATTAGGTGTATTAATCATGCTTATAAGCCCTCCTTTCATTCCTAATCTAGCAGCCGGAGAAAGTGATGAAGCATTTATCGATCGTGCTATGCAAGGAGGAAATCCCGGAAATGGAGGGTTTCCTCTTAGCTTTGATTTAAATTGGCATGGTGGTATTCATTTAAACGCACCTAGAGAGGGATTAAGCATCTTGCCTGTTAGAGCTATTGCTGATGCTACTCTCGCTTATTTCCGTATGCCTACAGATGAAAAAATAGCGCCTAATAATCATGGGCTGCGCTATCAAGACAAATGGACAGATAACGGCTGTATTGTACTCAAGCACGAGACAGAGATTGGTGAAGGACTAGAGGCTACTGTAAATTTTTATTCAATCTATATGCACCTTTCAAAGGTTACTCTTATAAACCCTGTAATAGGACAAAAGATTTATCGAAAGGAAGAATTAGGGTATGCAGGGCAAATTTATGGAAAGGATAATCTTATCCACTTCGAGATAATAGCTGATCAAAGTCAAATTAATAAACTTATAGGACGTAGTGAGCGTTTACTCAACCACCAAGCTAAAGACGGGCGCAAAGATAGCTGCTGGGGAGATACATATTTTTTTCTACCAACAGAAATATTTGCTTATCAGGACATACCAAATAATTTTCAACATTCTCAGGATGATACCCCTATAGTTTATCGCTGCCCATCAATACCATCTGAACTTCCTGCTATCCAAGAAGATAGCTCTATTAGAAATAATAGAAGAGTAGAGTCGCCACCTCTCGTTCAAGGCTATGATTGGGCTTTAGCTCACCAGTTGCAAGAAGGCATTTTTATAAGAATGCGCTATGAGCATGGGCAATGCACTTTGACTTCATTCCTATTATCAGGCGAAGAGATTGGAAGCCGTCAAGAAGAGCAAGATTATGAATATAAGCTATATAAGATTGCGTCTCAGACATACCCAAGATGTCCTAGCGCAGGATTTGAACTTCTTAGATTCGGTAGGGTTTTAGGAGAAGATGAACTACAGCCGGCCGATGCAGCACATTGGAGGCAAATAGCACTACCCAGTCGCCTGGGGGAAGCTCCAAAACTCGGATGGGTAAATCTTAATGCACCCACTGTTACTAAATTTAGTGATGCAGACTTTCCTAATTGGCAAGGGTGGCAATTAATTGACGATGACAACGATTCAAATAGTCATTGTCAGTCTATATTTATTCGTAATCTATTACGACTGAACGATACCAGCCTAGTTTCCGAACAAGCGGATGCAGTAAGCATTGCTTTATCACCTTTATACCAAGAGCTTCCCGATGATGAAAAGTTAAAGTTATCGGATCGCTATGCAAATGAGCAGCTGAAAAATGAAGCCGCTCTTCGTGACACCAGCATGCAAAAAAACATTAACCGTCTTATTTGCAAATTTCCTACCGAGTGGAAAAAAGATGATTTTGATATACGCTATGGGTGGTTAAAAAAGGTTTCTCCACATGGTCCATTTACCGACGATGACTATAACTTGTTAGCCCAGCACCATCAGGAGCTAGCTTTTTGGGAGGAGGCAGGATTAAACAACATTGACTCTAAACATTGGCACTTCCCCCCTAAAGAATTCATAAAAATTTTCAGAAGATGCGGCTGGCTGAGTGCAAACGAGCTAGCTCAATGTATACCCAGAAAAGTCATAGAACAAACAACAAGCCACAATAGCATAAGAATTTTCCCTAAATCTACTATTACATGGAATACCGCTATAACTAGAGCAAGACGCTTTGCGACACCATTGAGCAAATCTTTAAGAAAATATTTAATAGACTCAAACAAAGAAAGGCTTAGTTATTTTTTAGCCAATGCCATACAAGAAACAGTATATCTATCTAGGACATCGGAAAGTAATGGTCCTCGCTTAAGATACGCACCTTGGTACGGGCGAGGAGTATTACAACTAACTTGGGAAGCTAACTATAAAATTTATACCAGATTTCGTAATGGGTCAGAAGCACCAATCATTTGTGACACTGTGGAGACTGACCTAAATCACGCATGTGAAAGTGCTGGATTTTACTGGATAAGCACTGCAAAAGAAATTAATAGTTCTATTTGCCTTAACAGATATGCTGATCGCCGGCCCGTATTAGAGCTATCTGAGCTAAGCAATGTTTGCACTAACTACAATTACAGGCAGAAGGAGTGTTCTACATCCTTAAGCTCTAGCGATTACTATATCTGTCAGGCTTTAGAGCGTGTTGCTCGTGGAGTTAACACAGGGAATCCTGAAAGCACAGGGACTGTGAATGGGCTTATTCCAAGAAGAGTAGTATTTTCAAACTGTTTACTTGTGTTGACTGAGCACAAATTCCCACAAGCAGTAGACGATACTTTTTTTCCAAACAATATAGAAAGGCAAATTCAATGAAATATTTATACGCTATAATTATTTTACTTATAGCACAGTACTCACACGCATTAGAATGCAAGCTCGGAAACACCCAATTAAAAGTAGGAAAATGCAAAAATCAAGTCTGTATATTTGAAGGAAAAAACATACACACCCTAGACATACCCAGCAATAGTATAGATCAAATAAAGTGCAGGGACGTTAACTTTGATGGTAAATTAGATATTCTAGTTGAGCAACCGCCTTCAGGAAGGACACAAGAGACAAAAGTATACTTATTCAATAAAGAAAAAAACGAATATATTTTTAACGAAAGCATAAGTAAATTACCATGCCTATCTATAAATAAAAAAGAAAAAACTGTCTCAGGAAGCTGTTTTACATCAAGCGCATGCGATAGATGGAGTGAAAAATACAGTGTAGAAAATTATTACTTAAAGCTTATTGAAATAGAAGGCACTTATTGCGACCCCGCTTCAGGGCAGACCTATAAATACATAGAGAAATACGACAAAAAAGGGTATCAAATATATAAAAATGTAGAGGAAATAAATGAATAGGTGTTTTGTTCCCGAGAGAACTGGTTTATGGTACGACGCTCTGTTGGAGAAAGATATACAGCTCAAATCTTTACAAACGCGCCACGATCACGCACCCTAGTTGAAAAGAAATATAGCGACTGTAAGATTCGATTGTAACGTTGAACAGGCGCTACAATCGCAACTCAAAAACGGTCTGAAAATGGCGCAGTCATTATACTATCGAGAATACGCTTATAGGTTCCCGCTCGACCTCTATAGCTCTCTTGCAGAAAGCTATCCGCATTCGCCTTTAAGCAAAAGACACTTCCGTCCCACTGCCACCTGTGCAAAACCAGATTACTAGTCAGCGCCCATGAGTAATCGTCCAAATCGTAATAAACTGTCATCTCTGGTCTCATTCGGAAAAGACATGGCAGCCTACAAACCGATACTTCAGAAAAGTATTGAATAAAACCAAGTGAGCAAAGCGAAGCCAATAATAAATGGCAACGCTTGATTAATATTCCAAAGGAGCAAACGTCACCCTCCATAGATTTAGACCAGAGCTGCTAGGTGTTTTTAATTAAGTTTAACTACACCTATGTTTTAGACGAGCATTTAGTTGCCGTAAAAGATAATAATAATGAGTCGATTCTGACACCAAAAAAATCTGAGTATACTTGAAACTATAATAAGCACATGTAATAAATCAATTAAAGGTCTGAATACCAGCAGATGCAAGCCTTTCCTTTATAAGCAGAAAATTATTATTGTAAGAATAACTAGAATTAGTTTCTAACTAACCCCAAGGCACTATAAAAATCAGAGAAAACTTTTACACCGATAAATTTATACCACCCAAGTTTTTTTACTTTTTACTTTTTACTTTTTACTTTTTCATCTATAACTTATTCCCATCGATCAAAATATTTACAAAGCTTACACGTGACCAAAAAATTTCACACCTCATTGGGTTAATGACAACATCAGTGTTGGTATATTAACAATAATAAATGTAGATGATCTTTTGAAAGAGCATGGAAAGACTCACGAAGTGGATGACCTTAATGTCGATAAAAATAAGGATTATATTTTTGAATCTTACTTTAGCCGCGATAGAACTTATAACATACTTATACAATGCCATGGCTTTCTGGCTAACACTGGTGGCGACTATTTCTCCAGATTCAAACTAGATGAAAATCAAAAACCCCTCAAAAAGGAGAATATAAACGTATAGTATTCTTAGCCTACAAGAGGACTGGGGATGGAAGCATAATATATAATGGAAAAACCCTTAAAACTGAACCTCAAATATGGGAGTATGACAAAGAACAAAAGAAATACAGGCAAGCTAAAAATTAAAACAAATTAAATGTTATTAATTTAAATCAACAGCCTAAGTCTTTCATTTAGCAAATCCGGAAACTTATCAAACCATGCCTGATTCAAAGGCGAGGGATGTGGAAGTGGGTATAGCGTAAACACGTGCCCTTTCCCCTCCTCTGCCGTCAGCGTGACCTCGGTATGGTTTGTAAAACGATCTTCGCTTTTCCAGAAGGCTTCCAGGCGTTGTTTCTCTTCTTTGGGTTGATCGATGGCAAACCAGAGGAAGGCCTCGCGACCGAAAGTGATGATGGTGCGGCCATGCCACTGTTCGATTAATAACTGTCGCATGAGTGGGTGAAAGCGTTTCTTGATCTTTTCGGACCAGGCTTTATTGCCGATGGGCTTATACGGCACGGTGTTAGCCCAGAAAAACTCCTGGCTCAGGGAGCGGCCCGCGTCAAAGTCTGGCATGGGCTTGCCATGCAAGTGCTCATAAATGACCTTGCGAGCGATCTGTCCGCCTGCACCGATAAAGGGTTCGCCGTATTTGACCTCATCACGCCCCGGATCCCGACCAAAGAAACCAACAGGTGCATCCTTACGCCCTAAGCCAATAATGGGATCCAGTGGATCCTTTTGGTACTTCTCATAGACCTCTGTATCGATGCCTTCAATGGTGCTAGCGATCTCACGAAAGGCTTGTTGCATCTTTGGGTCGAGGGGCATAGGACATCCTTCGTAATCGGCTTCTTGTTTATGTGACCGATCAGAAAGGCAAAGAATTCATGGATTCAGGTAGCGCTCCGCCCCATACCCATTTTCTCAATCGCATCGATAGCGGCTCCATGCCGACCAATTGCCGTTCCGCTACGGTGCAATGGGGTAAACTCCCCCGCCTCACATCTATAGGGATAGCCATACATGTTGATCAAGGCGCTGCGAATTGGCCTGGGCCAAACCATTGTTGGGCTGGATCTGCTGACACGCCCGCGTAAGCTCAAGCGAAGCGCCGAGGCGCAGAAGCAGGTAGAAGAGCAAACAGCCGGACTTGCGCTGTATCAGTTTCAGGCATGTCCATTCTGCGTAAAGACGCGCCGAGCCATGCACAAGCTGAACCTGCCCATTGCTCTACGTGACGTCAAGAAGGATCCGGAGCACCGCGAAGCCTTGTTGGCAGGTGGCGGACGTATCAAGGTGCCTTGCCTCCGGATCGAGGAAGAAGGCCGTACCGCCTGGATGTATGAGTCCAACGATATCATTGCGTATCTGAACAAACGTTTCGCGCCCGCGAGCCGCTAAATGAAAAAGCCCGATCATGTCGGGCTTTTTTATAGCTTTATCGCTTGCACTGATTACAGATCGGCTTCTTCTACTTTACGGACTTTAGTAGCGTCGATGACATATGAGGCTTCGGCCAGATCGTTATCTACCTTTTCGATCTTCATCGCCCCTATAACCCAATAAGGCTCGTAGATATCCGGTAAGGGAACGCCCTTTGGAAAGCGCACCAGTACGATCTGGTTAGGCGGTGGCGGTGGAACATGGATGCAGGCACCTGGATAGGGCACCAGGAAAAATTCAGTGAAATTGCCTTTGCTGTTGCTTTCCAGCGGAACCGGATAACCGCCCAGGCGAATTGTCTTCCCATTCATGGCAGCCACTGTGCGCGTGGAGTGCATGACGGCCGGCAGGTTGCTGTCTTTTTGCTTGAGTCCGCCCTTGCTCTCAAAACCGCCTGGTAATTCGGGCGTGTCATGGGTGATCTCGGGCATGTCTTCCAGTGCCTTGCGATCCGATTCTGGCATGAGGGCCAGCCAATCGGTCTCAGGCGGCTCGCCTTCTCGGGCTACGGCAGTTGTAATCTGGGAAAAAAGAAGCAGTACGGCGAGGATGAGATAGCGCATGGCAAGAAGAGTATCGGGCAATTGGGTTGCACTAGTGTGAAGCTTCTTGGCGTTGAACCCAACTGCCCGGACGGGAAATTAACGACGCTTGGTCACCATACCCCAGATGAACAGGACGATGATGGCACCGACGACTGCTCCAATGAAACCGGCGCCCTCGCCTGCACGGTAGATACCGATAGCCTGACCGCCGTAGGTGGCAACCAGCGAGCCGACGATACCCAGGATGATCGTCATGATCCAACCCATGCTGTCGTCGCCAGGCTTGAGGAAACGTGCGATCAAGCCAACAATGAGGCCGATGATGATGGTTCCAATAATGCCCATGAATCTTTCCCCTTCTGTGGTTTGCTCGATACGGCATGTGCCGCTTGCTTAATCCGACAGCAAGAAAAACGCAGGGGTTCAGCGAATTTTTATCAAGCGAAGCGGAACTCGGACCCTCGTGCGAAGAGGGCCCGTTTCGGTCACGCTTTAATCAAGGTTTCGACGTCAGCAATACGTGCCCTTAATGTGGCCGCATCGCTGCAACGCAGTGTGGCATGCCCAACCTTGCGGCCCGCCTTGAATGACTTGCCATAATGATGCAGGTGACAATCGTCGATTTGCAGAACCTGCTCCACGGCCGGGACCTTGCCGATGAAGTTAAGCATGGCGCTCTCACCTACCTTCGCGGTTGAGCCCAGCGGCAATCCAGCCACAGCGCGCAGATGGTTCTCGAACTGGCTGCTTTCGCTGCCCTCGATGGTCCAATGACCAGAGTTATGCACACGAGGAGCAATCTCATTGGCTTTCAGCCCACCATCGACCTCAAAGAACTCGAACGCTAGCACGCCGACATAATCGAGCTTGTCGAGTACACGGCCTACGTAGTCTTCCGCCAGCGCCTGCAAGGGATGATCTGTACTGGCAATAGACAGCCGCAGGATTCCGCTTTCGTGGGTGTTGTGTACCAGTGGATAGAAACGTGTCTCGCCGTTACGAGCACGTACGGCAATCAACGACACCTCGCCAGTAAACGGCACAAAGCCTTCAAGAATGCACGGTACACTACCCAGCTCGGCAAAGGCGCCTTCGACATCCGCCTGGCTGCGCAGGACCTTCTGACCCTTGCCGTCATACCCTAGGGTACGTGTCTTCATCACAGCCGGCAGACCGATGCGTGCGGCGGCAGCGTCAAGATCAGCCTGGGATTGGATGTCGGCAAACTCAGGCGTCGGGATGCCCAGATCCTTGAACATGGTTTTTTCGAACCAGCGATCACGGGCGATACGCAAGGCTTGCGCCGAGGGAAAAACCGGAACGAACTGGGATAGGAACGCGACGGTTTCAGCGGGCACACTCTCGAACTCGAATGTGACCAGATCGACCTCATCCGCCAGCTGACGCAGGTGGTCCTGGTCGCTGTAGTCGGCTCGAATGTGCTCGCCCAATGCGGCAGCGCAGGCATCCGGAGCAGGGTCCAGAAACGCAAAATCCATACCCAGCGGAGTACCCGCCAGCGCCAGCATGCGGCCCAGTTGGCCACCACCGATGACTCCGATTTTCATCAGGCTTCCCTCGGATCCGGATTGTCCAGAACGGTACGCGTCTGCTCCTCACGGAAGCGATTCAGCGCCTCGTGATACTCGGGATACTTGCCGCCCAGAATACTGGCCGACAACAGCGCCGCGTTGATAGCGCCCGCCTTGCCGATGGCCAGGGTGGCGACAGGAACGCCCGCGGGCATCTGTACGATCGACAGGAGTGAGTCGACGCCTGACAGCATGGAAGACTGCACCGGCACGCCCAGTACAGGCAAATGCGTCTTGGCTGCACACATACCTGGCAGGTGTGCTGCACCGCCTGCGCCTGCAATGATGACCTCGATGCCGCGCCCTGCCGCTTCTTCAGCGTACTGGAACAGCAGGTCGGGAGTACGGTGGGCAGAGACCACCTTCACTTCAAAGGGAATGCCCAGCTTTTCCAGCATGTCGGCGGTGTGGCTCAAGGTAGACCAGTCGGACTTGGAGCCCATGATCACGCCTACGAGTGCGCTCATCGTCGTGCCTCTTGTCAGGCGCCCGCAGGCGCATCAGAAACCAACAAGCCACGTCGGAGGACCGCACGTGGCTTGTATATGCAGACCGGTATGTAGACCGGCCTCAAGGGCCACTGAGTATACCGTAAAGCCAGACCGGACAAAGGGGTTGAACGACCTTTTATAGCGACGGGCTATTTCGTGTCTGGCTGCCTGTCCAGAGGCACTTCACGCAGTCGTCCCGGCGCCTGCTTCGAGCTTGCGCCATAACAGCCTCACCGCTGCCTTGCGCACGAGCGAGCAGCGATACAGGCGAATCTCCAGTGGAATCTGCCATTGCTCACCGCCACAGGGTACTAGCTCTCCCCGGGAGAGCTCGGCGGTCACACTCAAATGCGGCACCCAGGCAATACCCAACCCCTGCAAGGCCATGCTCTTAAGGCTATCGGCCATGGCCGTCTCGTAGACAGTGGTATAGCGCAGCTTGCGCTGACGTAGGAGTAAATTGACGGAGCGCCCGAGAAAGGCCCCGGCACTATAGGCAAGCAAGGGAAAGTTCTGCCCACTCTCCAGGTTGTACAACGGCGAACCATCTTCCCGGGCTGCACACACGGGCAGCATTGAGGTCAGCGCCAGATGAATAGAAGGGAAGATCTCCGGATCCATCTGCAAGGCGGCGTCGGGATCGTAAAACGCCATCATGAGATCGCAGCCGCCTTCCCTCAAGGCATGAACCGCTTCGCCGACGTTGGTGGCAATCAGACGACTCGCAATGTTGAGCCCTTCGCTTCGCAGACGAGCAATCCATCCCGGAAAGAACCCCAGCGCCAGGGAGTGTGCCGCCGCAAATTGCAGAACCTCGCCCTGCCCGCCTTCCAAGTGATGAAGGTGGCGGATCACTTCGCCAAGCTGCTCCACCACACTGCGCGCGGTGACCAGAAAGAGCTGTCCGGACTCGGTCAGCGATACTGGTGTACGCGATCGGTCAATCAGGGTCAGCCCCAGGCTTTGCTCCAGGCTGCGAATACGTCGGCTGAACGCAGGTTGAGTCACGAAGCGGCGCTCGGCCGCCTGGGAAAAACTATGGGTGGCAGCCAGGGCAATAAAGTCTTCAAGCCATTTCAGTTCAAGGTTCATGGTCATACTCAAGGGGATGGATACGCCTGCCGATCCTGACGCGTCACATCACATCATATGCAATTTCGGCATAGGGTGCGCCGATACAGCATTGGTCAGCGTCTGGCTGGAAGCCTTATTGTATAACGCATCAGGCTTTTGCCACCCACCGGGAAGTGATCCCCTATCATGTCCGAATCTGCATTATCTCGCCTCGAAAAAGATCTGCTTGGTACCCTCGAAGTCCCCGCTGAAGCCTATTACGGCATTCAGACGCTGCGTGCGGTCAACAACTTCCGCCTCTCCGGCGTTACGCTGTCTCACTACCCCAAGCTGGTCGTTGCGCTGGCAATGGTGAAGCAGGCCGCTGCCGAGGCGAACTATCGCCTCGGCTACCTGCCGGGAGACAAGTACGAAGCCATCGTGATGGCCTGTACCAAGATCATCAACGGTGAATACCACGACCAGTTCGTGGTGGACATGATTCAGGGTGGCGCGGGTACGTCCACCAATATGAACGCCAACGAGGTTATCGCCAACGTGGCGCTGGAAGTCCTCGGTCATGGCAAGGGTGAGTACAAATACCTGCACCCGAATAATGATGTAAACATGGCGCAGTCCACTAACGATGCCTACCCAACAGCGATCCGCCTGGGTTTGCTGCTGGGCCATGACACCCTGCTCTCTAGCCTGGAGAGCCTGATCGAGTCGCTGTCAGGCAAGGCGGTGGAATTCGCCAGTGTTCTGAAGATGGGTCGTACCCAGCTTCAGGACGCTGTACCGATGACCCTCGGCCAGGAGTTCCGTGCCTTCGCTACTACGCTGGGCGAGGATCTGGGCAAATTGAAAACCATAGCGCCGGACCTGCTGACCGAAGTGAACCTGGGTGGTACGGCTATCGGTACCGGCATTAATGCGGACCCTGGTTATCAAACCCTGGCCGTGCGCAGCCTGGCTGAAATCAGTGGCCAACCGCTCAAGCCTGCCGCCGATCTGATCGAGGCCACCTCCGACATGGGTGCCTTCGTACTGTTCTCCGGCATGCTCAAGCGCCTGGCGGTCAAGCTGTCCAAGATCTGCAACGACTTGCGCCTGCTCTCCAGCGGCCCGCGTACCGGCATCAACGAGATCAATCTGCCAGCCCGCCAGCCAGGCAGTTCGATCATGCCGGGTAAAGTGAATCCCGTTATTCCAGAAGCCGTTAATCAGGTCGCCTTCGAGGTGATCGGCAATGATCTGGCGCTAACCCTGGCAGCTGAAGGCGGACAGCTTCAGCTTAACGTGATGGAGCCCTTGATCGCCTACAAGATCTTTGACTCGATCCGCCTGCTCAAGCGTGCCATGGATATGCTGCGCGAGCACTGCATCGATGGCATCACGGCTAACGTCGACCGCTGCCGCGAGCTGGTGGAGCATTCCATTGGCCTGGTCACGGCGCTCAACCCTTACATCGGCTACGAGAACTCGACCCGTATTGCGCGTATGGCGCTGGAAACCGGCCGTGGTGTGCTGGAGCTGGTCCGAGAAGAAAACCTGCTCGACGAGATGACCCTGGCTGACATTCTTCGCCCGGAAAACATGATCGCTCCGCGCCTGGCGCCGAAAAAACTCAACGCTTAACCGGCGCTCCTCACACCCCCTCGTGAGGAGCTTTGAGCGGGTGCCCTCGGGTGCCCGCTTTTTTTTGAAGCTCTCTAAATCAGGCTTATCAGCCACATACGTTATCAAAGGCAGGTGGTTTTTACCGCTTGCCCGTTGCAACAAGCAGCACTGTTTCAATAGATCCTTTGAGGCAGTTAGATTTGATCTCTTCTGCTCTCTTCTGGATGATACGCGCGCTAACCTTGCCGCCTGCCGTGTTTCCGGCTCGCACACCTTGCGATTTAGGGGTTCTGTCATACCCTTGGGTTGGCACTGAAGGCAGCGGATATCCCATTGATGGCTTACCGCTCGCCCACATAATGCCTTGGCCAGGAATTATCCGGAGCCCAGGTGCTTCCATTACTACAATTAGGCGAAAGCACTCATGCTTGATCTCCTGAATGACTTTCTTTGGGGCAAACTGCTCATTGTCGGCCTGATTGGCCTGGGTATTGTCTTTACCTTGTTTTCGGGCTTTGTGCAGTTCCGCTATTTAGGCAGCATGTTCGGCATCCTTGGTGAAGCCTTTCAACGAAAACCCGGACAACTGAGCTCCTTCCAGGCGCTGATGCTTAGCGTGGCGGGCCGTGTAGGTGCCGGTAATATTGCAGGGGTTGCAGTTGCCGTTACGCTGGGTGGTCCAGGGGCGGTCTTCTGGATGTGGGTAGTAGCCCTGCTGGGTATGGCCACAAGCTATTTCGAATGTGCGTTGGCCCAGTTGTACAAACGAAGCGATGGCAACGGTCTGTATCGTGGCGGTCCCGCCTTCTACATCCTGCATGGTTTGAAACAGCGCTGGCTAGGTGTCCTGTTCTCGATCCTGCTGCTGGTAACGTTTGGTCTGGGCTTCAGCGCACTGCAGTCCTACACGATCGCCTCCTCGCTCTCCGACTCGCTGGGCCTGCCTACGCTGGTTACCGGGCTGGTCTTCACGGCAGTAATAACCCTGATCATCTTTGGTGGCGTGGTACGGATCGCCAAGGTAGCCGACATTCTGGTACCGGTAATGGCGCTGTCTTACATAGCCATTGCGCTGGGTGTAATCGTTCTGCACATTGATCGTGTTCCCGAGGCGTTGACCCTGATCGTACGCAGTGCCTTTGGCCTTGAACCTGCGTTTGCCGGTGGCCTGGGTGCAGCGCTGATGATGGGCGTCAAGCGTGGCCTGTTCTCCAACGAGGCGGGTCTGGGCAGTGCTCCAAACGTGGCCGCCGTAGCGGAAGTTTCCCACCCGGCAGCCCAGGGTGTTGTGCAATCGTTCAGCGTATTCATTGATACCCTGATCATCTGCACCTCCACCGCGCTTATCATCCTGCTATCCGGCGTCTATGAGCCGGGCGCCGATATCCCCGGTGTTGTTCTGACCCAGACGGCACTGGCCGCAACGGTTGGCGAGTGGGGCCGGATCTTCATCAGTATCGCCCTGCTGCTGTTCGCCTTCACAACGATCATCTACAACTATTATCTGGGTGAGAATGCCTTGAGCTTCTTCACCAAGAGCCGCGTGGCGCTGATGATCTATCGGGTTCTGGTGGTGGCGCTGGTGATCTGGGGCTCACAACAAGACCTGACTACCGTGTTCGGCTTTGCCGACCTCACCATGGGCTTGTTGGCAGTGGTCAACCTGATCTCCCTGGCATTCCTGTTCAAGGTGGGTCTGCGCATCATGCGTGACTATGACCGTCAGATCCGGGCAGGAAACAAGGTTCCAACATTCGACCCCAAAGGCTTTGCCGATCTGGATCTTGATCCGGCGGTCTGGAAAGCCTCTGCCTCGACCAAGGACATGACAAAGCCATGATTCAAACCGGTCACTCACAACGCCTGATGGTGCTTTATACCGGCGGCACCATCGGTATGCAGGCCACCGAAAACGGTTTGGCGCCCGCCTCAGGCTTTGAGGCACGCATGCGTGCCTTTCTGGCCCAGGCGCCTGAGCGGGCGTTACCGGAGTGGCATTTCCGGGAGGTGCTGCCTCTGATGGACAGCGCCAACATGACGCCAACCTACTGGCTGACGCTCAGTGCAGCTATAGTCGAGGCAGCCGAACAGGGCTACACCGGCGTATTGGTGCTGCATGGAACCGATACGCTGGCCTACACCGCGGCGGCAATGAGTTTTCACCTGCTGGGGCTCGATATTCCTGTTGTACTGACAGGCTCGATGCTTCCGGCCGGCGTACCGGACAGCGACGCCTGGGAAAACCTGGACGGTGCCTTGCAGACGCTTGCAGACGGTGCCCCCCAGGGCGTGCACGTTTACTTTCACGGCGAGCTGTTACATGCGGCCCGCTGCAGCAAGATTCGCAGCTTTGGCCGTCATCCATTCAAGACACTCGCGCGCCAGCGACTGGCCCAACCACGTCAGGCTGTACCCGCCGAGCTAAAGGCGGGCCAAGCCAGACAGGTTGCCCAAGTAGCGGTTCTACCACTGTTTCCGGGCATCTCGGCTCAGTACGTATCTGCCCTTGTAGGTACCGGCGTGCAGGGCCTGGTGCTCGAATGCTATGGCAGCGGAACAGGTCCCAGCGACAATGATGCTTTCCTGACCAGCCTGAGCGAAGCGTCTGCCAAGGGCGTTGTACTGCTTGCCGTCACGCAGTGCCACGAAGGGGGCGTCGAATTCGATGTCTACGAGGCAGGCAGCAGGCTGCATGCCTGCGGCGTTGTGTCGGGTGGCGGCATGACACGCGAGGCGGCTGTCGCCAAACTGCAGGTGCTGATTGGCTCGGGCTTAGCGCCTGAGCAGGTCAACCACTGGCTGCAGCAGGATCTCTGCGGCGAGCTTGGCGAATAAGCCATACGAAAAAAAGGGCCCCGAAGGGCCCTTTTTTTCACCTACCGCTTAGCAACCGGTCAGCTGAGTAACAGGACGTTCACCCGGGAAGAACACCGGACGAATACGGACTCCTACGCTGTTGCCGATAAAGGCTGCGACCAGCCACAGCCAGCCATGCAGACTGCCGGAGGCGATACCACTAAAATACGCCCCGATGTTGCAACCGTAGGCCAGACGTGCGCCATAGCCCAGGAGCAGGCCCCCTATCATGGCAGCTACCAGCGAGCGCGTCGGAATCTTCAGACTGGGCGCGAAGCGTCCAGCCAGACCCGCGGCAATCAATGCCCCCAGGATGATGCCGAAATTCATCACGCTGGTAACATCGAACCACACAGGCTGGCTTAGGGCCTTGGCGTTAGCCGGCAATTGCCAGAAGTCCCAGCTGGCAACATCGATACCTAGCAGCTGAGCGCCTTTAGCCCCCCAGACCGCAAAGGCTGACGTGATCCCCCACGGACGACCCGCCAGGGCAAGCGTACAGAAGTTCAGGATCGCCAAGGCAATAGCGCCCCAGACCAGCGGCCACGGCCCGCGCAGAAAACGCGCTGCGCCTTGATGCTCATTGGGTACCGTCGCTTCCAGACTGCCATAGCGACGGCGCTCCAGACGTACAGTCATCCAGGCGATAAAGGCAAACAGCGCGAGACTGACCGCAATTCCAGGCATAACGCCCAGGCTGGTTACGAGGGAGATCTTGGGCAGTGAGGGCAACGCGAACCACCAGCCCAGATGATGCGTGGCGATAACGGAGCCAATCACGAAGAACAGCAGCGTTACCAGCATGCGTGCGTTACCACCCCCCACCGTGAACAAGGTACCGGAAGCACAACCGCCGCCTAACTGCATACCGATGCCAAAGATAAAGGCACCGATTACAACGGAGGTTCCTGCAGGCGATACCAAGCCGGTAACCGGCTGGCCAAACAGCGTACCGGCACCTAGGGCCGGGAAAAACAGCACAACGGCAATGGCCAGCATGAGCATCTGAGCACGCAGGCCCGCGCCACGCCGGTCACGAATGAACACCCGCCAGGCAGACGTGAATCCGAAAGCGGCATGATAAAGCGTCAGCCCCAGTGCACCGCCCAGGATGAACAGCAAAGCTTGCCGTCCGCTGACAGCCATATCCAAAAACACAGCCCCCAGAACCACCAGCCCCAGCGCCACTACTGGCGTGGTGATCTGGCGAGGCGCCGTGGACGTAATAGAAAGGCTCATTGAGAATCCTCGACATCATTAAGCCTGACTATTTTAGTCAAGAATTAGCGCGATACCAATATCTAAATGTCATATCCACCATTAAGACGGCTATTAGTCCGCTGGTCCGGTGAAGATTACAGGATGTGAACTATTTCGCTAAATTTGGTCTTTTGGTGATGGCAAAACGCTACATCCCTAAAAGGCCAGGTGCTGCTCATTTATGAGCTCTACCGTGACCTTCGCACTTTTAAACAGGTTCCGGCATGACCTTATCCAGCGATCTTGGCAAGCAAATCGAGATTGATATTGCTTATCCGTCTCGCGTGCTGATGTTTAGCGCCATGGTCGAGAATCAATACCAAGACGATATCCACAGGCGGCGCAAGCGACATATCTATCGGTCACATGTAACCGCTTTCTTCGCCTATAACAGCTTTCTTCTTTGTGAATGGCTAATGTTGAAGGACATTTTCTTTCAAGCCATTCTCTGGCATTTATTTTGCGCCTCGCTGCCAACACTGGCCTGTCTTTTTACCCTGAAGAAAACGAATTCTTATCGACTCAGGGAGGTCTGTGCCTGGCTGCCCTGCCTTGCAGGATTTATCGCAGCGGTAGCCATTATCCTGTCGTCCTCGTCACCGGACAGAGCCTTGTGTCTGTTTTCACTTCCTTTGATCCTGATCTACGCTAATAACACCACGGCGTTGCCGTTCCGATACGCGTTGCCTTTTACGATACTGGTACTTCCAATCATCGTGGGCTGCGCCTTTACCGTAAACATGACCTTTCCCCAAGGGCTGTTTGCTACCTGCATTGCTCTGGTCACCGGTGCCTTTTCCCTACTGGCCAATTTCTGGCTGGAGCGCTCGGAGCGGTATTCCTACCTTCTTAATCTCAGGGAAAAACTGCGTGTTCAGAGTCTTTCCAGTACGAACCGTACCCTGCAGACGCTTTCAGATACCGACTCGCTGACCGGTATCGCCAACCGCCGCTATTTCGTCGCACAACTGGATGATCTGTGGAATCGGTACGAAGCAGGCGGTGCGCCTTTCTCTCTGCTGATCCTGGACGTTGACCACTTCAAGCGCTTCAACGACCTGTATGGGCATCCGGCCGGTGATAACTGTCTGCAGTGCATTGTTTCTGCCTTGCGTGAGCAGCTGCGTGAAGTCGATCTGCTGGCCCGGTATGGAGGTGAGGAATTCGCCGTTCTCCTGCCTAACTGCACCCTGGAACAGGCCCATATCACGGCCGAGCGCCTGCGGGCCGCCATTGAAACATTGGGCCTTCCTCATCAGGCTCGGGGCGATGAGCTGCTCATCGTCTCTATCAGCATTGGCGCAGCATGCAGCGATCAGGAATCACCCCAGCCAGATGACCAATCGCAATTGATTGAATTCGCCGACCGCGCGCTTTATCGGGCCAAACGGCTGGGACGTAATCAGATTGCATTGGCCAGCCGAGCGGACAGCCAACTCTTCGAGACGCCTGATGGCCTGCCCGAATTGAAGCCGGCCGACTTGCGTCGCGCCCTGGATGAGGGTCGGCTGTACATGCAGTACCACTCGATCCATGAATGCTCGAGCACAGAAGTCGTCGGCTATGAAGCCCTGCTCCGCTGGGATGACCCGGCCCGGGGTCTGGTATCACCCGACTTTTTCATCCCTCTGGCCGAGCGAAGCGGATTCATCCTGGAGCTGGGCGAGTGGGCCCTGCGTACCGCCTGCCATCAGGCCGTTCAATGGCCAAAGGCCTATTCTCTTTCGGTAAATGTCTCGCCGCTGCAATTCGCCGATCCAAATTTCGCCGCGCGGGTAGCCGAGGTCTTGAGAGAAACCAAGCTGGCGCCTTCACGCCTGATCCTTGAGTTGACCGAAGGTGTTCCCTTGAACATCACCCCACAGGTCCGTGAAACGTTTGCCACCTTGCAAGCGTCCGGTATCCGCCTATCGCTGGATGACTACTGCACTGGGCATTCCAATATCGCCTATCTGCTTGCGCTACCGTTCAATACCGTAAAGATCGATTCTTCCATTATTCAGGTGGAAGATGCCGATAAGCGCCGGGCCCTGCTCAAGTCTCTGGTCGACATGAGCAGCGCGTTTGGTGCCAGAATCATTGCTGAGGGTATCGAGACCCAGGAGCACCTGGATCTCTTGTGTGAGCTGGGGTGCGATCTGGCCCAGGGCTTTTTCCTGGCGGAGCCCCTCCTGCCGGAAGCTCTGGCACATCAACACACCCGTTGGACGGCAGAGCGGGCCGCTTTGTAAGCGCTACCAGCTCTGCCGTTGGCTCAAGCCTCGATCTCGACCAGAACCTCGCCTGGATTGACGCGATCGCCTTTCGCCACGTGTACAGCCTTGACGGTTCCGTTGATAGAGGCCTGGATCTCGGTCTCCATTTTCATCGCCTCGGTGATGAGTACCGACTGACCCGCCTTGACCACATCACCTTCCTTGACCAATACATCGACGATATTACCCGGCATAGTCGTACTGACATCCCCTGGCGCGCTGGCCTGACGGCGCTTGCCATCACCGCCTGAAACGTAGCTATTGAGCGGCTCGAAGACCACCTCTTCCGGCATACCATCAATGGACAGATAAAAGTGCCGCTTGCCCTCGCTCTTCAGGCCGATACCAGTGATATCCACCCGATAGCTTTCACCGTGTACATCAATCACGAATTCAGTCGGCACGCCCTCACGCGCCAGAGGCGTACCGCTTCCATCCGGGATGGGCAGCAGCTCTTCAGGCTGCAAGGTTCCGGCTGCACGCTCTTCCAGAAACTTGCGCCCGATATCCGGGAACATGGCAAATGTCAGGACATCTTCCTCGCACCGGGCAAGCTCTCCTGCCTCTCGGCGCAGGTTATCGAGTTCCGGCTTGAGCAAGTCGGCTGGACGTACCTCGATCACTTCCTCATTACCAATGGCTCGCTTGCGCAGCAGCTCGCAGACCTTGCCGGGTGCCTTGCCGTAACGGCCCTGCAGATACAGTTTCACTTCATTAGTGATGGTCTTGTAGCGCTCTCCCGCCAGAACATTGAAAAAGGCCTGGGTACCAACGATCTGCGATGTCGGCGTCACCAGCGGTGGATAACCCAGATCGGCGCGTACACGGGGAATTTCTGCCAGCACCTCGCCCATGCGATTGAGTGCACCCTGCTCGCGCAGCTGGTTGGCCAGGTTGGAGATCATCCCGCCCGGCACCTGATTGACCTGTACGCGCGTATCCACTCCCGTAAATTCGCTTTCAAACTGGTGATACTTCTTGCGAACGGCATGGAAGTACAGGCCGATCTCCTGCAACAGCTCAAGGTCCAGCCCTGTGTCATAGGGCGTTCCACGCAACGCGGCAACCATGGATTCGGTCCCTGGATGGCTGGTCCCCCACGCCAGGCTGGAAATGGCGGTATCGATATGGTCCGCTCCGTTTTCCACCGCCTTGAGCTGGCACATGGCAGCTACACCGGCAGTATCGTGGGAGTGGATGAACACGGGCAATTCCAGAGCCTCTTTCAGGGCCTTTACCAGCTCGCCCGTCGCGTACGGCGTGAGCAGTCCCGCCATGTCCTTGATGGCAATGGAATCCACGCCCATGCCGGCCATGGTCCGCCCCATCTCGACAAACGCCTCGACGGTATGCACCGGGCTGGTTGTATAGGCAATGGTGCCCTGGGCGTGCTTGCCACTTTTCTTGACAGCCTTGATAGCTGTTTCCAGATTGCGCACATCGTTCATGGCATCGAAAATCCGGAAGACATCGATCCCGTTTTCCGCCGCCTTGGCTATAAAGGCCTCGACCACATCGTCGCTATAGTGGCGATAACCCAATAGGTTCTGACCCCGCAGCAGCATTTGCAAACGAGTATTGGGCAAGGCGGCCCGCAGCGTGCGCAAACGCTCCCACGGGTCTTCTTTCAGAAACCGCACACAGGCATCGAACGTCGCGCCGCCCCAGACTTCCAGTGACCAATACCCGACCCGATCCAGCTTATCGCAAATGGGCAGCATGTCTTCCGTACGCATGCGCGTTGCCAGCAGGGATTGGTGTGCGTCACGCAACACGGTATCGGTAACAAAGATCTTCTTGGACATTCTTGTTTTCCTCACAGGCCGGCATGGGCGGCAATGGCGGCCGCGATGACCAGGGCCAGTTGCTCGGGGTTACGCTTGATCGAGTACTGCGTCAGCTCTGGATGGCTTTCCACAAAGCTCGTATTGAATTGGCCGCTACGAAATTCCGGGTTGCGCAGAATCGCTTCGTAATAAGGTGCTGTGGTCTTCACACCCTGCACTCGCATGTCGTCCAGTGCCCTTAGGCCTCTCTCCAGTGCTTCCTCCCAGGTCAACGCCCAGACAATCAGCTTCAAGCACATGGAGTCGTAGAACGGTGGGATCACATAGCCGGTATAGATGGCGGTATCCGTGCGCACCCCAGGGCCACCGGGTGCGTAATACCGGGTGATCCTCCCAAAGCTGGGCAGAAAGTTGTTTTTAGGGTCTTCCGCATTGATACGAAACTGCAGGGCAAACCCACGATGGATGATGTCTTCCTGCTTGACCGACAGCGGTTGTCCAGCGGCAATCCGGATCTGCTCGCGAACGATATCGATCCCGGTGATTTCCTCGGTGATCGTATGTTCGACCTGAACCCGGGTGTTCATCTCCATGAAGTACACCTCGCCTTCCGCGAGCAGGAACTCCACCGTACCGGCATTCTCGTATCCGACCGCCTTGGCAGCGCGTACCGCCAGATCGCCAATATAGGCACGCTGCTCAGGTGTCAGCTGCGGGCTGGGTGCAATCTCGATGAGCTTCTGGTTGCGGCGCTGGATCGAGCAGTCCCGTTCGAACAGGTGAACGGTATTGCCCAGGCTGTCCGCCAGAATCTGAGCTTCGATATGCTTGGGATTGACGATGCACTTCTCGAGAAATACTTCAGCACTACCAAACGCCTTGGTTGCTTCGGAAATGACGCGGGGATAGGCCTGCTCTAGTTCTTCACGGCTATTACAACGCCGGATACCACGGCCGCCACCACCAGACGTGGCCTTGAGCATCACCGGATAGCCGATGCGCTCTGCTTCGATCAGTGCCTCATTCAGATCGGCTACGTTTCCTTCGGTGCCTGGGGTACAGGGCACGCCTGCTGCAATCATGCTGCGACGCGCCTCGGTCTTGTCTCCCATCCGCCGAATAACTTCAGCACTAGGGCCGACAAATTTGATTCCGCGCTGCGCACAGATCTCTGCCAACTCGGCATTCTCGGATAAGAAGCCATACCCCGGATGTAACGCATCACACCCGGTCTCAACTGCCAGGTTCACGAGCTTGCGAGGGTTCAGATAGCCTTCGAGCGGATCGCTGCCGATGCTATGTGCTTCATCGGCCCGTTTTACATGCAGCGCATGGCGGTCAGCCTCTGAATAGATAGCTACCGAGCGAATACCCATTTCGGCACAGGCACGCACGATACGTACCGCAATTTCGCCACGATTGGCGATGAGGATTTTCTTGATCACACGCCGGCCTCTTGAGCGAGATAAGGAGCCCTTTGGGCATTTGTTCTTGTTCGCTCACAAACCTAGACGGCAACAAGGATTATGGAAAATCAATAATTATTAGCGTATCTATAAGGTATTACTTATGGATCAACGATGAGGCCGGCTCAGCCATGCGTAAACCTTTGATGCGTATCACCTTACGCCAGCTGCAAGTGTTTGAGGCCGTATGCGAGACACGCTCTTATAGCCGTGCAGCCGATATCATGGCTCTAACACAACCAGCCGTCAGCCTGCAGATTCGCCAGCTGGAAGAGCTGCTCGGACAACCACTGTTTGAATACAGTGGCAGAACCCTTTACCTGACCGAAGCCGCCGATGCCTTGCTGCGCGCCGGGCAGGATATCTTTGGACGCCTCAACAGTCTCGATATGCAGCTCTCCAATCTCCTGGGCTCGCTTCACGGACAACTCCGTCTGGGGGTAGAAACCAGCGCGCAATACCTGGCGCCCCATCTGTTCGCTGCCTTCAAGCAGCAGCACCCGGAGGTCAGTGTTCATCTCTGCGTGGGCAACCACGATCACATGCTCAGACGGCTGTCTGAAAACCGTGACGAAATCATGATCATGTCTCTGGTACCGTCAGACCGAGACCTGGAGTTTCTTCCTTTTCTCAACAACGAGATTGTTGCAGTGGCCGCTCCGGAACATCCTGTCAGCCAAACCGGCAGCCTTACCTTGAAGGATCTGAGCGATTGTCCGCTGCTGGTACGAGAGTCGGGCTCCGGCACCCGTCAGGCGTGTGACGAGTACTTCAAGCAAAAGCGAGCCCACTTTTCAGACGTGCAAGAACTGACCTCGCTGGAAGCCATACGGGAAGGTGTCATTGCCGGATTGGGTATTGCACTGCTTCCACGACTGGCTGTTCACCGAGAGCTTAAGGCTGGCGTACTGTGCGAGCTATCGGTACAGGAGCTTCCACTTTGCCGCAGCTGGTGCGTGGTTCATCCGCGCAGCAAACGCCTGTCTCCTGTGGCACAGGCGTTTTTTAACTTCATTCGGGAAGAACGGAGTCGAATCGCCGCGCTAGCCGAACGAATCAGTGCGCTGAGAGCTGAGCGCTCATAGCGACCGAAGCAGAAAATAGTTCGGGATAATCCGTTAACTCCTGCTCCAGACGTAACTGCTCGTTGCGATCCTCAATGGCACGTCGAAAGGCCATTCGGCGTTGATCCGCCAGTTTACGGCGAGTTTTGGCGTCGAGAAAATCGCTGTCCATAGACATGGCCATACCGTATCTCCCAAGCAAAGGTGGAGCCTTTAGCCTGCTCAGGAAAGATGACGGTTTGGCGAAGCCTTGGTGAAGCTTAAGGGACAGCCGAAGAGCTGCACCTGATCATCAATGCGAGTCGCGCTCGTCCTGATGTTTGATGCTCTTGGGTGATAACCGCAGGCTTCGCAGACTGCGCTTGACACCTTTGAGGTGGTT
Organism: Pseudomonas sp. C2.3V; assembly: GCF_058536325.1. Taxonomy (NCBI): domain Bacteria; kingdom Pseudomonadati; phylum Pseudomonadota; class Gammaproteobacteria; order Pseudomonadales; family Pseudomonadaceae; genus Pseudomonas; species Pseudomonas sp. C2.3V. Next base: position 4,170,921 of record NZ_JBZUBN010000001.1, read on the forward strand.
GACCAGCGTCGGGCCCCGGGACATCGCCACCCCCATCGCCAGCACATCGATAATGACCAGGTGTGCAATACGTGATGTCAGCGGCGTATAGATCTCGGTATCTTCCGGCACATCGATCGTCAGGCTGACATTGGCTAACTCTGCCAAAGGCGTCTGGCTTGGACAGATCGTGATCAGTTTGGCCCCACTGTCCCGGACCAGGTTGGCCGTGATCAACAGGTCTTTCGAGCGTCCCGACTGGGAAATACAGATCGCCGCGTCATCCGGCGTCAGGGTTGCCGCCGACATCGCCTGCATGTGGGGATCAGAATAGGCAAACGCACTGAGCAGAAGACGGAAGAACTTGTGCTGGGCATCCGTCGCCACGGCGCCAGAAGCGCCAAAGCCATAGAACATTACCCGCTTGGCCTTGGAAATCTCTTCGATAGCCTGCTCTAGCGCCTGCATGTCCAAGCGCTCGCGGATATCCATCAGCGTGTGCAGCGTGGTATCGAAAATCTTCAGGCTGAAATCGACAACCGAGTCGTTCTCATGGATGGCGAACTGTCCAAAACTCGCCCCTGAAGCCAGGCTCTGGGCCAGACGCAGCTTCAAGTCCTGAAAACCATCGCACCCAATAGCACGGCAGAACCGCACGATAGTTGGCTCACTAACCCCTACCTCATGAGCAAGATCCGCCATCGAACTGTGCATGACAGCCGCAGGATCCAGCATGACGTGCTCAGCCACCTTGAGCTCAGACTTGCGCAATAAATGGCGCGACTGGGCGATATGTTGCATCAGGTTCACAAGCGGCACTCGACTAGCAGAGGTGGAAAAGGCATGTAGTGGTACGTCTTTATACTACATCGACGCCAGGTCATTCATTCACTTAGTATTTCGCGTAATGGACATCTTTGCACTGAAGCCATAAGACAACCCGTCTACAGCGCAACTTTTGGCACACCCTCACCCGTCCACATCCTCGAAAAAAGCACAGACAAGGCGAGTTCACTCGCTTCTAGCGTAGTGCGCAAGATTTCTGCCTTAATGCGCAAAAAGCTGCGCACCTTTATGTGACAGCTGTCGCAAAGCTCATGCGGAACACACTTCATTAAATCATAACTGATTGATTAATAAAGAATTTATTTTATTGGCACAGGGTTTGTAATAGGTATGGCTCCCGGGCCAAGGGCCCACTATTCAGGCAAGGAGAGCATCATGCCAACACCCGCGTATCTGTCCCTCGAAGGCACCAAGCAAGGTCTGATCACTGCAGGCACCTTCACGGAAGACTCCGTCGGCAATATCTTCCAGGAAGGCCATGAAGACCAGATTCTGGTTCAGGCTTTCAATCACCAGGTCATCATCCCACGCGATCCGCAGTCCGGTCAGCCGACTGGTCAGCGTGTACACAAGCCGCTGATGATCACCAAGGTCTTCGACAAGTCCTCTCCGCTGATCTTCAACGCACTGACCTCCGGCGAGCGCCTGAGCAAGTGCCGCCTGGAGTGGTACCGCACTTCTGCTACTGGTACTCAGGAACACTACTTCACCATCGAGCTGGAAGACGCCATCATCGTTGACGTGCAGTCCCGCATGCCGAACTGCCAAGACCCGAACATGGCTCATTTCACTCACCTGGAAGACGTGTACTTCACGTACCGCAAGATCGTCTGGACTCACGAAGTATCCGGCACTTCCGGCTCCGACGACTGGCGCTCCCCGATCTCTGCTTAATTTCGCGGCGATCCGTCAGACAGGTGTGAATCGGTGTCGGCTTCTGATCCCCTCCAGAAGCCGATTGGTCAGAAACAGACCCGATTCACTGCCTGCTAACCGATTGAGGTGGCACAATGAGTCAAGCGCCATGATGTCTGGCATTGGCTCATTCCATGCTAGTACGGTTAGCCTTTTCGGCCAGGTTTCCTGGCCGAAATTGTTTTTGCGACGACCATCTGGAGGAACACGGAATGTTCAACCCAGCGAATACGACTCACTTTTCGCTATCCATTCACGGATCGACCTCAGATGGGGTCATGCCTGACTTCCAAGTCCTGAGTTTTACGGGACAGGAGTCGATCAGTCAGCCCTTTCGCTTTGACCTCGAACTGGTCAGCGAACGGCCCGACCTCGACCTTGAAGCCCTGCTGCATCAGCGCGCCTTTCTGGCCTTCTCGCCCAGCGGTAACGGCGTGCATGGTCAGCTCTACCAGATCGGCCAGGGCGATGCCGGCAAGCGCCTCACCCGCTATCACGTCGTGCTGGTGCCGCGTCTGACTTACCTTGCGCACCGTACCAACCAGCGCATCTTCCAGAAGCTCACCGTCCCGCAGATCATCGCCCAGGTGCTGGAAGACCACGGCATCCTGGCGGACGCCTACCGTTTCCAGCTGGGGCCAACGGTCTATCCGCCTCGCGAGTATTGCGTCCAGTACGATGAGACCGACCTGCACTTCATTCAGCGGCTCTGCGAAGAGGAAGGCCTGCACTATCACTTCGAGCATACCCAGGATAACCACGTCCTGGTGTTTGGTGATGACCAGACCGGCTTTCCCAGGCTGACCCCACCCACTGCCTATGTGCAGGGCTCCGGTCTGGTGGCAGACGAGCCGGTGGTCAAACGCTTTGGCGTACGCCTGGAAACCCGTACCGCCCGTGTCTCGCGCCGCGACTATGACTTTGAGCAACCGCGACTGCGCATGGAGGCCGCCTACAAGAGCGAGGCCAAGCCCGACCTGGAAGACTATGACTACCCAGGCCGCTTTACCGATCGCACCCGCGGCAAGCACCTCGCCCAGCGCGCCCTTGAACGTCACCGCAGCGACTATCAGCTGGCCGAAGGTGAAAGCGATCAACCCCAGCTGGTGACCGGCCACTTTCTGGAACTGTCCGAGCATCCCCGCCGTGATTGGAACCAGCTGTGGCTACTCACCGCTATCTGGCATGAGGGTAAACAGCCCCAGGTGCTGGAAGAGTCGGTTACCAGCGATGTGGACAAGCACGACGGCTTTACCCAGGGCTACCGCAACCGTTTCACAGCGACGCCTTGGGACGTGCCCTTCCGTCCTGCGCTTGAGCATCCCAAGCCCAAGATCCTGGGCAGCCAGACCGCGGTGGTCACCGGTCCCAAGGGCGAAGAGATCCATTGCGATGAGTACGGCCGGGTCAAGGTGCAGTTTCATTGGGACCGTGAAGGCCAGGCCAACGAACAGACCAGCTGTTGGCTGCGCGTCTCGTCCAGCTGGGCGGGTGATCGCTACGGCGGTATCGCCATTCCTCGCATCGGTATGGAAGTACTGGTCACGTTTCTAGAGGGCGACCCAGACCAGCCCCTGGTCACGGGCTGCCTGTTCCACATGGAACATCAGGTGCCGTATGACCTGCCGGCCAACAAGACCCGCAGCGTTTTCAAGACCCTGAGCACACCGGGCGGCGGTGGCTATAACGAGCTGCGCATTGAGGATAAGAAAGGCCAGGAGCAGATCTATGTTCATGCTCAGCGGGACTGGGACGAGAACATCGAGCACGACCAGAAGATCCGCGTAGGGCATGAGCGACACGACATTGTCGAGGCCAACAGCTACACGGAATACAAGGCTGAGGAGCACCGCACCACGGATGCAGACCGCAAGGTTGAGATCAAGACTAACGACCACCTCACCGTAGGGCAAAACCAGCATATTAAGATCGGTACGGGTCAGTTCGTCAGTGCGGGGCAGGAAATCCACTTATCCAGCGGTTTGAAGGTTGTTTTAGAGGCTGGCAGCGAGCTTACGTTCAAGGCCGGCGGCAGCTTCATCAAACTGGACGCCAGCGGCATCACTATCGTCGGTCCAACGGTCCGCATCAACTCTGGAGGCAACGCAGGCAGCGGAACCGGTGCATCCCCTCTGCTGCCGGGGCCTGTAAGGCCAGCCGACACCGATAAGGCGGGTGCGCTTTTAGTGCCTGCTCAACGCCAAGCGCTGCTTAGAGCAACGCCCCGTTGTGAGATTTGCGAGCAAGCCAAGCAACAGGCGGAAACTGCTTTATGAGTTATCAATATAACTATCTATTAGTAGATGGCGTCTTGCGGCAAGACGCCTTGAAATGGTTATACGGGCAGGATGAACAGCTGGATATCGTACCGCTTTATATCGGTACACGCTGGCAAGAAACACATGACCTGGGACCAATTTTAGTTAAAGCCCAGACAGGTTCGCGCCTGATAAAGGCAGTTAAAGCGGATCCTGCCCTTCAGGCCTGTAGCAGTCTTTTATTTAGCTCAGCCACCATAGCGGCAGTAGCCAAGCACTTAAGCCAATTTATTACCGTGACGGACAACTCGGGTAGCCATAGCCTATTCCGTTTTGCCGATCCGTTAATCACGGCTTATTGGCTGGATAGCTATACCCAAGACAGTTATAACGCGTTACTTGGTCCTGTCGAAACATGGACAGTAGCCATTACACCGCCGCTATGGAGCAAGGAACAGTCTGTACAGTGGCGACACTATCAAAGCACCAATGAGCAAATAGCGACCGTAAAAAAACCTAATCACTTGCAAGACGATCAGGTAGCGGCACTCGAAAAAGCCTACCGGCAGCGTTTCAAAGGCCGACTCTATGACTGGCTTATCCATAGAGAAAACCGTTTCTTTGAATACTTTGATGACCATGCATGGAACTGCTGGCTAGAGCGGGTCTTGAACAGTGCTCATGCCTGGGGACTCGTGAGCGAACGCTCGTTTGCTATGTGGGCAGAAATGAGAGCCGATTGGGGAGAAGACTTTCTGGTAAATCCAGGCAGCCCATACCAACGTTGGCTAAATGATCACCCGGAACAAAGTCGTCTCGCTCCAGAAAACCGCATAGATGCACTGAGCGCTTATTGTCAGCGTGCGTAATACGCAAAAGGATATTTGCATATGAACAAAGCCGGTACCTCACAACAGCGGCTGAACGCCCAATTCAGTAGCCAGCCAGCAAATGCGGTAGGCAGCTGCCCTTTAAAAGAACGCAAAATCGCAATAGTGCCGGTGCGCTACGCATTGGATCGCTCCTATTACGATAAATCCCCAACGACACTTACTCCACTTCTGCACGATGGCCATTGGGCCAACCTACCCAAACTGCACACACGTTCTTACACGTTAAGACAGCTAAGGGATGGTTACATTTATATTTATAACGAAACTACTAAAGTATTAGATAGCTATACGTACACAGCCAGGACAGGAACATACCAACCACTTGCTAATAGTGGTACAGATCAGCAGCAAACTAGCTCATGCGTGGGGGGACTCCCTTATCTGCTCTACCCGCGTGAGCATTATCTTTTTATAGCTTTTTCAAAAGAGCCATGGACGCCCAGAGTTCATGAACTCATGTTCTCCAACATAACGTATCGTCGCTCATGGATGCGAGCGTTGGACTTGAAACGCTATGGCCAAACAATGAGCGCGCAGCATACGTTCCCATTACAGCGCATCGCTGAGGCGGTAGCTGATGTTGATCAAGGCGCTATCATAAATGACGATCGCTTTGCTGACTGTGCTTATTCATCCACTGCCCCGGGCGAGGATTACGAAAATTATGTCGTCCCCCTGGCTGCCGATGTATTTTGGAAAGGCAGTGTGCCCGATCAAGACAGCGCTTTATGCGTTGCTTTAGATGATCCTTTGGCCGTTCTGCAAGATCTGGGAGCACAATTACAAACAGCACAGGCCGCTTGGTTTGATTGGCAGGAAAAATACGAGCACAAGCTGAACATCGGTAAAATTGTAGAAGGCTTGTGCGGTATAAATCTGGAAAAGAGTCAGTTACCCGTCTCTATTCGTAATGATGAAAATAAAACTCGCCAATATTTAAGCGATCTCGAAAATTATTACGCTCAACTTTCTTCAGAAGAGACAATGGCTCGTGGTGCGGAGTCCTTAATTTCATTACCTATCAAAGCGCCATCTGACGGGACGAAGCAGAAGATAATACAGCAATACGGCAGCCTACCCTCTGATAACGCAAGAAGAGACTGGGAGGCTAGATGGAAGTGGCGAAAAGAGGCTGACCTTAATCAAGCTCGGGCTTATATACAACGCCATCAGCCTGAAAAAGAAGTTCTCCTGGAGCGAATCAAGGCTATCCGTCATGATTTGAAAATATGGGCAGAACATATCGGTACAGAGCCCTTAAAACTCTTTATTGATACAGGCAACGAAAATACATTAAAAAGTCTTCAGGCTGATATTTCTGAGCTATTAGAAATTATTGTGCAGGATTTTGACGCTCACGAATGGCTAGCTAAAGAAGATATACAGGCAAAAACACTTTTTGGCCTTGTACGGTTTGGCTTTTCAGAAGAAATAAAAACGTTACTAGACCATAAAGCCAATGAGCTGGTTCAAGGTATTGGAGACAACAATACTATTGCAGGACGCATAGGGGAGCTTAACGGCTTCTTAACCCATGATGATCTCGCAAGCAAAGCCTGGATGCAGGCATTAACAAAACCTGCTCGAGATACGCTAAATACCATAAGTATAATTGCAAAGGGGGCAGGAAAAAGTATTTATGAAAAAACGTTAATAGCATTACTGCCTGTAGACAGCCAATTATTAAAAAGTAAAAATAATAACTTAGCAGCTTTATTGCGCAATACGCTAATAAGCCATTTACTTACCAATCATCCCGATAGAATTCAATTTGATATAGGCTTTAGCAAAAACTTCAGTGCCTGGAAATCTAAATGGATATCTTTAGTTTCAAAACGACTTAAGATTATTAATCACTGGAACTATCCTAGCACATCAAGATATAACCGCCGCTCTTTAGGTAGAGAGCTTAACAAAATTGAAAAAGAACTTGAACTACTAGCACACAAAATCCCTACAGCTATTGACTATAGAAATAATAAATACATTCAAATACTGCGCGATGAAGTAACTAAATTTACATCCAATAAAATTGACTCACTGAAAAAATGGAATGATAGCGCTAAAGCGTTAAGTGAAAAATGGGGCTCAACCATTACATGGGGGGTGGTTGTTACCAATCTTATAAATACAGTTGTCACCTATCAAACCGTAAGTAAGGATACCACTCTAAGCAAAAAAGATTTGGCTAAAATTGGTTCAAGTATTGCTTATACTGGGAATGCTTTATCAGCAGTTTTTGTAGAGGTTAAATGGGGATTTATAAAGGGACTGCAGAAAGATATTAAAGGCGACAGCTTTAGAATTATAGAAAAATCAGCAAAATTTTGGGAAAAGCATTCAATAGAAACCCAAGGTTGGGGTAAACAACTGAGAGGATTTAGTAAAAGGCTTATTGGCTTAGGCTTCTTCGCATTGATAGCAACAGGGTTAGAGCTATGGGATATACGTGATGATCTTGAAAGCTCTTCAAATAATAAAGAAAGCAAAGCCTTAATATTTAAGGGAACAGCTGTTGCAGCCATGGCCGTTGTCGGGCTTATCCAATTAAGTGCGGGGGCGGTAGCCTCTATGGGTATAGCGCCATGGTTAACAGCTTTTGCTATGGGACCTTGGGTAGCTGGAATTGCTATCGTAGCAGGTTTAATTTACCTAGCTGCTAGCGCGGCACTAAACTACTTCAAAATGGATGCTATTGGTCAGTGGTTACATAAATGCTGCTGGTCGCGTTATCCTAACGAGCGCTTGGCCGATACTCCAGCGGGTAGAGCAGAAGAAGTCCGCTCTTTTCTGGAAATACAAATCAGCCCAAGTTTATATATCAAACCAACCTATAATGAAGAATATTACCCAGACCCTTACGCAGATGGCGCGATGACGAAACGCACTCAACTCAACGGGGCTTGGATACAGATATTGCTGCCGAAAGAAACGAGAGACTCACTAGTCAACGTTAACTTGACTGCCAGTTATAGACCATTAAACATTTTGCCTATGAGTAGGCTTACAGACTCCTTGCAGGAGTCTTTCATTAACAACGGCCAATTCAAAGAAAAATCAACATTTGGACGGGCATCTAATAATCGTCTACAACGTGATCCCTTAGCCCCGATCTGTCCACCTATGCCAGCGGACGACCAAGAAATAGTTTGGCAGACATGGGTTCCCTTGCCAGAGCAGGCTCAATACCTTGAGCTTCAACTTTGGTACCCTACAGATTTGCTTCCAGCGGGAGCAGATGATAGGGGTTATCGCTATCAGCTAGAGCTGGCAAAAGAAGGCCAATCCGATCAAAAAGACAGCCTTTTAAGTAGCCTTGATTCCAGTATGCTTCAGGTTCAAACCTTAGGTGGACGTAACCAAGGTGTTGAGCTGCCTGTAGCTTATTAAAGGAGTAACGTAAAGTGGAATTAGAAAATACGGAGCATCAGGTCAATAATTACAATCATATTAATAAAATAAAAAACATATTTACTTGGAAAGTCAAATCAATACCTGCCCCACCAAGTGCTGTATTAAAGGTAAGAATCATATTCACTATTTTATTCTTACTATTCTTTGGCGGAATATATATGCTTTCCAAACCCACCTCTGCAGATAGTATATTTGCATTGTATTTGCTGTGTTTTTTAATATTTGTCTTAAAAGTTGTGCTTGGACAGAAAAATATTTATCACTACCGGCTCACAACCGAGGGAGCTGAGGTAAGCTATTACTTGGACTTCCCCAAAGCCGCAGGTATCTTCTTTAAATGGCTGTCCTATCTTTTCCTGCTTGTAGTATTCGCTATGCTAGCCTATGACTTCAGTCTGGCTCTGATACTCTCTGGCCCAGCAGGCATGGCTTTTTTTGGGGCTCGCTTCTTCCTTAGCTGGAAAAACACACCAACCCATAAACAAACATACTGGTCGAAGTATGATCTTCTTATACTTGACCAGAAAAGAAATATGGCTATTGCAAGCTATACCGATGAGCCTGAGGTCGGCTTTGAAATGTATCTGCCAAAAGACAAACCTGAAGATGTTATAAAGATTATAAAACAACGCTTACCCCAGGCTGAAGTTAGAGAATGCGACTGGATCTAGGTAAAATAAGCTAACAAATTAGGATAATTTATCTTATCCAAAATAGCTAAGGAAAGCATGGCAGAAGATAGTATGGAGCAACAAATTAATGAAAAAAGTTCTCCTCTATTAAGCGAGAAAGTCATAATAGATTGGAAAGTTAAAGCAATACCTGCTCCGCCAACTGCGACACTAAAGATAAGATTATTATTTACCGCTATAGTTATGATAGCGTTCGGTAGTTTATACATTTTCTCAGAACCGACATCTGCTGATGGTTGGTTTGCTGTGTATATATTACTTCTTATATTATTCTTCTTGAAATTTGTAATCGGCCAAAAGACTGTTTATCACTACAAACTTACAAGTGATGGCGCTGAAGTAAGCTACTACTTAGACTTTCCCAAAGCTGCAGGTATTTTCTTTAAGTGGCTGTCCTATCTTTTTCTGCTTGTAGTAGTCGCTATGCTAGTCTATGACTTCAGTCTGGCTCTGATACTCTCTGGCCCAGCGGGCATGGCTTTCTTCGGAGCTCGCTTTTTTCTCGCTTGGAAAAACACGCCTAAAACAGACGATACGCTCTGGAAAAATCACGATCTGATCATTCTTGATCGTAAAAGAAATATGGCTATAGCAAGCTATACGGATCACCCTTTATTTTGCTTTGAAATGTATCTACCAAAAGACAAACCTGAGGATGTTATAAAGATTATAAAACAACGCTTACCTCAGGCTAAAGTTAGAGAATGTGACTGGGTATAACTTCAAACATGGGATGTTTGAAGTTAACTCCTAAAACCTAGAGCGTTAAAAATTAAATCATGGCCCAGCAAACCGTTGAGCTGCGTAAGCGCCACACCTTGTTCTGGATTCCGATGCACTATTGGGCATTCCCGTTGGGGGTACTGGGATTTGCAATGCTGCTGGGCAATCTAGTCGCTTAATTGCATTCAAGTAAGGGTTCGCCAAGCCTTAGCGAATCCTTACTGCGAGCAGCATCAATAGGTTTATAGACTTGGGTCAATACAGTCCACAGCCTGCTCTCATAAGCTCATGGTTTTGAAGTCGCTATTCCATGAGCATCACACCTTTCTTCAAACCCGAACTCCTCTCCCCTGCCGGTACGCTCAAATCCATGCGTTACGCCTTTGCTTATGGTGCAGATGCCGTTTATGCAGGGCAGCCACGGTATAGCCTCCGGGTCAGAAATAATGAATTCGACCATGAGCACCTCGCGCTGGGTATTAATGAGGCACATGCGCAAGGCAAACGATTTTATGTGGTGGTGAACATTGCGCCGCATAACGCCAAGCTGAAGACGTTTCTGAAAGATATCGAGCCCGTCATTGCGATGGGCCCGGATGCGTTGATCATGTCAGATCCTGGCTTGATCATGCTGGTGCGTCAGGCATTTCCCCAGATGCCGATTCATCTGTCAGTACAAGCCAATGCGGTGAATTGGGCGAGCGTGAAGTTTTGGGAGAGCCAAGGCCTGTCGCGTGTGATTCTGTCCCGAGAACTGTCGCTGGAGGAGATTGAAGAAATCCGCCAACAGGTGCCGGGAATGGAGCTGGAAGTGTTCGTTCACGGTGCGCTGTGCATGGCTTATTCCGGACGCTGTCTGCTGTCCGGCTATATCAACCGGCGCGACCCTAATCAGGGCACCTGCACCAACGCCTGTCGCTGGGAGTACAAGGCTCATCCAGGGAAAGAGGATGCATTAGGCGCTATCGTCCAGCATCATGACCCTATTGTACTCAACGTACCGGAACCAACACTAGGCTCTGGTACGCCTACAGATGAGGTTTTCCTGCTGGAAGAAGCGGGTCGACCGGGTGAGCTGATGGAGGCCTATGAGGATGAGCATGGCACTTACATCATGAATTCCAAGGACTTGCGAGCCGTTCACCATGTCGAGCGGTTGGCGAGGATGGGTGTGCACTCATTGAAAATCGAAGGCCGGACCAAGTCCCATTACTACGTGGCACGTACGGCGCAGGTCTATCGCAAGGCTATCGACGACGCAGTGGCGGGCCGCCCTTTCGATAAATCCTTGATGGATACCTTGGAGTCATTGGCTCACCGCGGTTACACCGAGGGTTTTCTGCGCCGCCATGTGCACGACGAGTATCAGAACTATAACCAGGGCTATTCGGTATCCGAGCGCCAGCAGTTCGTGGGTGAGTTGACCGGTGAACGTCGCAACGGACTGGCTGAAGTAATCGTAAAGAATCGCTTCGACTTGGGCGATTCTATCGAGGTCATGACGCCTAACGGCAATCTGAACCTTTCAGTCGAGGCGATGGAAAACGTGCGCGGTATCCACCTGGAAACCGCTCCGGGCAGTAGCCATACCGTCTACTTGGCGGTTCCGGAAGGTATCGATCTCGCCTATGGATTGTTGATGCGCAACTTGGAAGCAGGTACGACCACTCGAAACCCGCAATTTCGGTAAAAAAGCGGCTGGTTCGTGCATGAAGCTGACCAGCCGCCCATGCAGTCCAGCGCGCGAGTCGTTACAATGTGCTCATGCATGATGACCTCTCTCTCCTCCTGAATTCCCTGAATGCCGCCCAGCGTGAAGCGGTGGCGGCGCCCCTTGGCCGACAGTTAGTGCTTGCGGGTGCCGGTTCCGGCAAAACCCGGGTGCTGGTGCACCGCATCGCCTGGTTGATCCAGGTCGAGCATGCGTCGCCCCACTCGCTCCTGGCGGTGACCTTTACTAACAAAGCCGCTGCCGAAATGCGCCATCGGATCGAGCAGCTCTTGAACATGAATCCGCAAGGCATGTGGGTCGGCACGTTCCACGGGCTTGCCCATCGTCTGCTCAGAGCTCATTGGCAGGAAGCCAAGTTGTCCCAGAACTTTCAGATTCTGGACAGCGACGATCAGCAGCGGCTAGTCAAGCGGGTCATTCGGGATCTGGGGCTGGATGAGCAGCGCTGGCCGGCACGGCAGGCGCAGTGGTTCATCAACGGCCAGAAAGACGAAGGCTTACGTCCGCAGCATATCCAGGCCAGTGGCGATCTGTTCCTGGCCACCATGCGCAGCATCTACGAGGCGTATGAAGCGGCGTGTGCTCGTGCCGGCGTCATCGACTTTTCCGAGTTGCTGCTCCGTGCCTTGGAGCTGTGGCGCGATAATCCGGACTTGCTTGCCCATTACCAGCGCCGTTTCCGCCATGTGCTGGTAGATGAATTCCAGGATACCAATGCCGTGCAGTACGCATGGCTCAAGCTGCTCGCCCAGGGCGGAGAGAGCCTGATGGTAGTGGGTGATGACGACCAGTCCATCTACGGTTGGCGTGGCGCGCGTATCGAGAATATCCAGCAGTTCAACCAGGACTTCTCTGCCGCCATTATTCGTCTGGAGCAGAATTACCGTTCCACCAGCACGATTTTGCAGGCAGCCAATGGCCTGATCGCCAATAACAGCGATCGGCTCGGCAAAGAGCTGTGGACGGATACAGGTGAAGGCGAAGCCATTACTTTGTACGCGGGCTTCAACGAGCACGATGAGGCCCGCTACATCGTCGAAACTATCGAAAGCGAATCGAAGAAGGGTCTCTCGCTAAGCGAAATGGCCATTCTGTACCGCTCCAACGCCCAGTCACGGGTATTGGAAGAAGCGTTGCTGAGGGAAAAAATTCCCTATCGCATCTATGGCGGCCAACGCTTCTTTGAACGCGCCGAAATTAAGAATGCGATGGCGTATTTGCGCCTGATTTGTCATCGCCATGACGATGCGGCGCTGGAGCGTGTCATCAACGTCCCGCCCCGCGGCATTGGTGAAAAGACGGTCGAGATCCTGCGTAACACTGCACGCACAAACGGCTACTCCATGTGGCAGGCGCTGCATGATGCGGTCGGTACCAAGTCGGTATCCGGTCGGGCGGCGTCCAGTCTGAATGCCTTTGTCGAGTTGATCGATGAACTGGGGCTCAGGTCTGAAGATGTCCCGCTGCATACGCTGACTCAGATCGTGATCGAGCAGACAGGGCTTGTGGCCTATCACAAGGCTGAAAAGGGCGAGAAAGGTCAGGCACGGGTCGAAAACCTTGAGGAGTTGATCAGCGCCGCGAAGTCCTTTGATTTCAGTGGTGACGATGATCGTTCTCCTCTGGCTAACTTCCTTGACCATGCGGCCTTGGAATCTGGGGATAATCAGGCAGACAGCCATGAAGACTGTGTACAGCTCATGACGCTGCACAGTGCGAAGGGTCTGGAGTTTCCGTTGGTCTTCTTGGCTGGTATGGAAGAAGGCCTGTTCCCTCACAAGATGAGCCTGGAAGAGTCCGGCCGCTTGGAGGAGGAACGCCGCTTGGCCTATGTGGGAATTACCCGGGCCATGAAACGTCTGGTGATGACCTATGCGGAAACGCGCCGGCTTCATGGAACCGAGACCTATAACAAGCTCTCGCGCTTTATCCGCGAGGTGCCACCAAACCTGATTCAGGAAGTCCGCCTGTCCAATTCGGTCAAACAGCCATTTGGCGTAGGTCGACCTAATCCGTTTGCGGGTGCCGCCATTCCGGATACAACGTTTGCGTTGGGCCAACGAGTCAATCACGCCTTGTTTGGCGAAGGGGTCATTCTGAATTACGAGGGCTCCGGTCCACATGCACGTGTTCAGGTGAATTTCGACGCCGAAGGCAGCAAGTGGTTAATGGTGAGTTACGCCAAGCTGGAACCGGTTTAACATACGATCCAGGGCGGCCTTCGCCGCCCTGTCTGTTTGAAGAAGGACATTGCGTGGCGTCTTCCTGGCTCTTCTGGGCATTGCTGTCAGCCGTTTTTGCGGCGCTCACAGCCATTTTTGGCAAAATTGGCGTTGCCCAGGTCAATTCGGACTTTGCTACCTTGTTGCGGACTGGAGTAGTGCTCCTGTCGCTTGTGCTGATCGTTTATGCGACCCGCCAGTATCAGCCCTTAAGCTCGATTTCGCCAAAGAGCTATCTCTTTCTTGTGTTATCTGGATTGGCTACCGGTGCCTCCTGGATCTGTTATTTCCGAGCCTTGAAGATGGGTAACGCTTCGCTGGTAGCGCCAGTAGACAAGCTGAGCGTAGTGCTCGTGGCCCTATTCGGTGTACTGCTGCTAGGCGAAAAGCTGACGCTGCGCCAATGGTGCGGCATTGGCGCAATCGGTTTTGGCGTGGTGCTGTTGGCGCTGAAACCCTAGGGTTGAAGGCGCAAGGAAAGGCTTGTCAAACGGTGGGAGATTGCCGAAGCATGCAAGACAAGCCTATTCCCTGCATAGAGGTGCTCAGGCGCCCTACTCACCGAGCCCCGCCACGACTGCTTCTGTCAGGCATTTACAGGCCGGTATCCTTGTAAAGCGATAGCTACCATCCCTTGCATCACAACACTCCACTCCCGTAGCCCAAGATGCAAATGGTTTGGACAGCATACCGTCTCAAGATAGTAATGAAATGATAGCGCTCAGCCATCAATTTCAGATCTGTGCTTTTAGCCACAGCCGATGTTTAGAAAACACCCTAATTGAGTACGCGCTAACGCTTTTTTGGAGCTGACCAGTGGTTTGAAATATTGCGCATAAAGCAATAGTCCAACAGCAAACGATAAGGCTTGAGTAAACCATGCAAAAAGCCGAAACAATTAGCGCTAGCCCTTACGCAATGTCCGGCGCAAGATGGACATCAACGTAGTTCACGATAAGAGATCTTACGATGCAACGCATAATGAGTTTTTTCATGATCATCTGCCTGGGCCTGACCCTGAGCCTTGATGCCAATGCCAAGCGCATGGGTGGAGGCAAGTCGGCTGGTGCAGCTCCCATTCACCAGACACGCCAGGCGGCACCGCCTCAACAGCAACCGGGCGCAGCGGCAGCCGCACCGGGTCGTCAGGCGCCAGCCGCTAGCGGTGCTTCTCGCTGGCTGGGTCCGTTAGCCGGTCTTGCTGCTGGTGGCTTATTGGCTTCCATGTTCATGGGCGACGGTTTCGAAGGCTTCCAGTTCTTCGACTTCCTGATCATGGCCCTGATAGCGTTTGTTCTGTTCAAGCTATTCACGCGCCGCCGTCAGCAGCAACATCAGCAACATCAGCAACATCAGCAGCATCAGCCCGCTCCGGCAGGCCACGCGCCGATGTATCGTGAAGCGCCTGTACAGCAGCCTGGCGGATTCGGTCAGGGTGGTGCCGCGCCAGTCATGAATGCGCCTGCCTGGTTTGATGCAGAGCGTTTCGTTGCAGCTGGCCGTGAGCACTTCATGTCTCTGCAGCAGCACTGGGATGCCAACGAGATGGACAAGATCGCCGAGTTCGTGACGCCTCAGATGCTCCAGTGGCTGAAAGATGAGCGTGCCAGCTTGGGTGAAGGCTTCCAGTCCACCTACATCGAGAACTTGCAGGCCGAGCTGGATGGCGTGGAAGAGCTGGAAGGTAAGACCATCGCTACCATCACGTTCTCTGGCTTGTCGAAAGAGTCTCGCTTCGACCAGGGTCAGAATTTCAGCGAAAGCTGGCGTATGGAGCGCCTGGCAGGTAGCAACCAGCCCTGGCTGCTGGCCGGTATCCGTCAGAACTCTTGATCGCTCTGTGTTTCAGAAAAGCCCGGTCATGCCGGGCTTTTTCATTTCTACCGTTTGTCGCGCTGCTCGTACAGGTAGCGCATTCTCGATGGCACCTTTTCCATCTTTTATATTCTTGACTAGGGTATAACACGCACCCCTGCATTAGAGGATGTATTGATGGAAGACGTGATTGAAAGGCTGCGCGAAGAGAACGAGCCTGTTCCGGTACCGCTCGAGCTGCCCGATGAGGACCTGTTGGTCGAAATCGAAGAAGAACTGTTGATCAGCCTTCCGCCCGAGTTTCGCGAGTTTCTTCTCACCGTCAGCGATGTGGTATACGGCAAGCTCGAGCCCGTAACGGTGACCGATCCGCAGTCCCATACCTACCTTCCTGAAGTGGCCGCTACAGCCTGGTCGGAAGGTCTACCTCGCGATCTGATACCCATTTGTGAGGACGGTGACGGCTACTACGCCGTCAGTCAGGAAGGCGAGGTTCTGCTCTGGACGGATGGTGAGCTGGACGATGACACCTGGGATTCCGTCTGGATCTGGGCACGGGATGTCTGGCTGGAAAGCTGATCATTGATCAGCTCTATAGCGTTAGCCTGCCGCTATTGGCAGGCTTTACGAGACGCTTATAGCGGATTGCACGAGAATGGCAGGCCAGACGCTGAACGTAAGCGGCTGCGCAAGGTCTGGATATAGCTATCTTTTCCGCTAGAAGGTAATCCCTGGATGAGCACTCCTGTCGTTCTGATCACTGGTGCCGCTGGCGGGCTCGGTCGAGCACTGGCCCAGCGTTTTTCACAGAGTCACTGGCGCGTTGCAGCGGCAGATCTGGACAAGGATGGCCTGCATGATCTCAATGGCAATGTTCCCCTGGATTCGAGCGTCGTAGCTGATCTACGGACGGCCGAAGGCTGTCGTAACCTCATCAGCAAGGTCATGGCGCGTACCGGCCGCCTCGATGCTCTGATCAATGCGGCAGGTGTCTGGCGCGAAGGCCCTGTCGAGACGTTCAGCGAAGAGGATTATGACCTCGTCATGTCGGTCAACCTCAAGTCGACCTTCTTCATGTGCTCCGCTGCCATCCCGTTTCTCAAGGAAACCCGCGGAACGATCATCAATATTTCGAGCGGTGCGGGTCGCCAACCTGTCTCGGGTGCTGCCGCCTATGGCGCTGCTAAAGCTGCTATTCGTTTCTTCAGCCAGAACCTCGCCATTGAGCTGGCCAAGGACGGTGTGCGGGTCAATGCTGTCTCCCCAGGCGATATCGATACGCCCATGCTGGATTTTCAGGCGGCCCATTATGGCCAGGGCGATCCTACCGGCTACCGGCGCAACTTGCTCAATCGGTATCCGCAAGGTGATCAGGCCCGCTTTATCCAGCCTGAAGAAGTCGCTGAACTGGTGTACTTCCTATGCCAGCCGCAGGCCTCTGCTATCTCGGGGGCAGACATGCCTATCGATAGGGGCTTGTCAGCGGGTCGCTCATAAGACGGATATAGCTAACGCACGAATCCTATGGCAAATCGCCATAACATTGCATACTGACGCCGCCGGAATTACCGGTGATTTGAGGATATGACGAGGCCTATATGGAAGCCGGTAATCACCAGCTCAGTATGACCATTCTGATGACGCCCGATTTGGCGAACTTCTCTGGCAAGGTGCATGGTGGCGCCTTGCTTAAACACTTGGATGAAGTGGCCTATGCCTGCGCCAGCCGTTATGCAGGCCGTTATGTGGTGACACTGTCGGTTGATCAGGTGATCTTTCGCGAACCGGTCAACGTAGGTGAATTGGTTACGTTTTTGGCATCGGTGAACTACACCGGAACGACGTCTATGGAGGTCGGTGTAAAGGTCATTACGGAAAACATTCAACAGCGCTCGGTACGCCATACCAACAGCTGCTTCTTCACGATGGTTGCATTGGGTGACGACGGCAAGCCCTGCCCCGTTCCTCAACTGGAACCCAAGACGTTCGACGAGAAACGCCGCTGCATACAGGCACAGCAACGCCGGCAAATTCGCCGAGAGTTGCAAGAGCGGTATCAGGCGATCAAGGAAGACGTACTTCCTTCATCTGGCTGATCAGGGCCTAAACAAAAACGCCGCGATTATCCGCGGCGTTTTTATTGAAGCCTGTCGGCCGTTAGCGGCGTTGCAGCTTGAAGATAAATACCTTGGTAGCCTTGCGCGGTACGATTTGTCCACCTGATACGCGAGGAGCAAAGCGCCAGCTGCTCAACGCATCGAGCACGGAGCGCTCGAACATCTTGTTGGACGACTCCAGCACTTCCACATCAGTAATACGGCCATCTGCGGTTACGGTAAATAGCACTTTGACCTCCCCGCTTAATCCGCGACGACGCAGCACATCAGGATATTTGGGTTGATCCATCTTCAAAGGACGGATATCGCTGTCGTCGATGCTCCCAGTAGGGAGGCCTGCAGGACCTGCAGAAGCGGCGGTCTTGGCGCCAGGCGTGGCCACGGGTGCCTGAACAGGTGCGCTTGGTGCAGCCGCAGGCGTAGGAGCACTTGCTGCCGGTGCAGCAGGCGCAGGGGCTGGCTCAGGCTCTGCTTTGGGCTCAGGCTTCTTTTTGACCGGTAGCGGTTTTTGCTGGGTGTGCTCAACCGGCTTGAGTTTCGGCTTTGGCTTGGGCTTTTCGACTACCGGTTTGGGTGGTTCGACGGGCTTGGGCGGTTCAACCGGCTTAGGAGGCTCCGGCTTAGGCGGTTCGGGCTCTGGTGGGGCCGGAGGTGTAGGCGCTGCTGCCGGAGGCTCCGGGGCAGGCTCCTTTTTGGGCAGCTGGATAAAGCTGACCTTCAGCTCGCTTGGGCTATCACCCTTGCTGATTTTGAGTTCGGGCGGAGTCTGTACGACAAAAAACAATGCAGCCGCCAGCGCCGCGTGCATAACAAAGGAAGTCCCCGAGGCCAGCCACCAACGACGAGGAGGCGTTGTTTCGGTTGTCGGCTCGGCGTTGCCGACGTTCTCCTCCAGCGGAGGCACCTCATCGCTTCGTGAATACCCTTGCAGCGAAATGATCTCTGCGCCTGGATCCGTACGGCTGGCATTTACACCATCAACAGGCTCAACCTCACTGCGCACGACATACAGACGTACTCCTTCAGCCGATTCAGCAGGGTGCTCAGGCTGCAGCGAAGGGTCTTGCTCAGACGATTTTGATCTCGCCGGCAACGTCAACGACATAGGAATGATCCACAAAGGCGGTCAGATTTAATAATCATTATCATTAAGATAACGAATTTATCAACTTTTAGCGACAACAGGATTCCTATTGCATGTAATTCATCAAATCTGACTCTAGGGCGGCCGCATCTACGACCGTTTCGAAGATCAATTCTATCCGGCTATCCTTGCGCCACTCACTGATCCGCCATTCACCTTGTCCACTGGCTTGATTGAAGCTCCACCACTGCCCATCTGCATGCAGAATGGCTTTTGCCCTGAGCAGTGCAGGTAATGCGCCCAGCCATGTCTGAACTGCTTGGCGGTTGAATTGGCTGCTATGGTGAAACCGCCACCCTATGGCGAAGCGCCCTTCAGCCTCATGAATTTGCCTTAAGGGCTGTCCAGGTAACAGCAGCGAAGGTAATGGTCCCTGCTGACCAGGGGGAGGCACTGGGAGTGAATCGGGAGCACGTTGGCCAGCTATACAAGCGCTTCCGGGCAAAAGATTAAAAGGCAGCCTTCCCTGCTGGGTCCATTGCCACTGGATGTCGGGCAAGGAGGCTAGAAGCGCCTGTCGGCTTCTGTCATTCAACAACTCAGACTTGTTGAGTACCAACAGCCCAACCCCGGGTAACGCCTCACGTTGAGCATCAGGCAGCTGTTCCCCGCTCGCCAAGCGGTGAGCATCAACCACCATGACTGCCGGTTGAATCGCCAGTACGCCCTGCCAGGTACCTTCGGCGAGCTGCTTGAGCAATGTAGCCGGATGCCCCAGCCCTGACGGCTCAATGAAAAGGCGCTGGGGCTGAGCCCTGCGCAACAACTGCACCAGGGCTACCTGCAATGGCGCACCGTTGACGCAGCACAGGCATCCTCCCGGCAATTCAGTCAATGAGATACCGGCATCCGTGGTATGCAACAACGCAGCATCAAGCCCTATCTGACCGAACTCGTTAACCAGTACTGCCCACCGCTCGTGTTGAGGACGCTGCGTCAGCAAATGCCGGATGAGGCTGGTCTTGCCTGCCCCCAAAGGTCCTGTTATCACGTGGGTAGATATATGCTTGAGCATGTTTATGTCTCGATTCGGTCAGTGGTAGAGTCGCCGATTTAAGCCGGTTACCTCTATGTATCGCCTATTTGCCTGCCTAGCCTTCCTCGCTCCGCTCTATGTGCAGGCCGAAGCGTGCCTGGTCCACAGCAAGGGTAAAGGCGTCGATGTGAAAGTCTGCCAGCAGAATCGCTCGATTCCAGCGAATCTATTTCATGATGGGTTTTGTAAGCCTCAACTGGCAGAACAGAACGTTGAGGTTACCTTTGTTGAACAATGCCCTACCGGCGGATTCGGTATCTGCCAGAACGCCCAGGTACAAGGCATGCCGTACAGACAGGACATCCATTATTACGGTATTGCTACGGATGCACGCTTCTTGAAGCCGTTCTGTGAACAGCAGAGCCAGGGCACGTGGTTGGACACATCCAAGCGGACTGAATGATGACAGGCTCTGATGCCTCTATGGATCATCCTACTGATGGCAAAGGCTACTGGCACAAGGCAAATAGGTTATAAGATAACAACCTAATCTGTTTGATGGTTTTCTATCTTATGAAAAGACCACCAGCCTGGTCTCTACTACTTGCCCCTTCCTTGCTGTGCTCATCTTTTGCATTTGCCGATGGCTTACCTGTGAATTGTATGAGTACGGGGCAAATAGTCAGCTGCGAAGACCTTGCAGGCAGTCACTATCATGTATCGGTTGTGGATAAACATATTTTTATCCAAGGATACGATGCTGCAACCCAGCGCACCTGGACGCAAACCCAGGCACACTATGGTCGAATCAGTTTCTTGATGGGTTACGCCTCGGATGGCGAGATCTGGTCCGGCTTTACACGGGCCATTGGTTGGACTTCACGTGGACGCGTCTCCAGCTCGTCTGCAGGTCGACAAACACTTTTATGCGGCCGTATTGGTGGCTGCACGTCCAACCCATAAAAAAAGCCCCGTTTAACGGGGCTTTGCTGAATACATTATTCAACCGTTACCGACTTGGCTAGATTGCGAGGCTGATCTACATCAGTCCCTTTCAATATAGCGACGTGATAAGACAGCAATTGCAGCGGTATGGTATAGAGGATTGGCGCCAGCACATCATGAATGCTGGGCATCCCGATCAGGTGGGTGCCTTCCCCGTTGGTAAGACCAGCTTCTGCATCCGCGAAGACAACCAGCTGACCGCCTCGAGCGCGTACTTCCTGAAGGTTGGATTTCAGCTTTTCCAACAACTCATTATTGGGCGCTACCGTAACCACAGGCATGTCGGTGTCCACCAGCGCCAGCGGGCCGTGCTTGAGCTCACCCGCCGGATAAGCCTCGGCATGAATATAGGAAATCTCCTTGAGCTTGAGCGCGCCTTCCATTGCCACCGGATATTGAGCTCCACGGCCGAGGAACAAAGTATGGTGCTTCTCTGCAAATAGCTCGGAAATCTTCTCTACGCGCTTATCCATGGCAAGCGCTTCATCAAGACGCGCGGGTAAACGGCGAAGCTCTTCCACCAATTCAGCCTCAACGCCAGCCTCAAGACGGTTTTGAACACGGCCTAACGACAGCGTAAGCAGCAGCAGCGCAACCAGCTGAGTCGTGAACGCCTTGGTAGAAGCAACCCCGATCTCAGGGCCAGCCTGTGTCAGTAAGGTCAGGTCCGACTCACGTACCAGCGAGCTGGTCGCGACGTTACAAATTGCAAGACTGCCCAAATAGCCCAGCGGCTTGGCATTTCTAAGCGCAGCCAAGGTATCCGCTGTCTCCCCTGATTGGGAAATGGTCACAAACAGCGTGTCAGCCTGTACCGCTACACGCCGATAGCGGAACTCACTTGCCACTTCGACTTGGCAAGGGATACCCGTAAGCCCTTCCAGCCAATAGCGCGCCACCATACCGGCATGAAAACTTGTGCCGCAGGCAACGATCTGAATATTCCTGACACGCCCAAACAGGTCTGTTGCCTGAGGACCGAATGCCTCGGTCACCACATGATCAAGACCCAACCGCCCTTCCAGGGTGCGTTGAACCACAGCAGGCTGCTCATGAATCTCTTTGAGCATGAAGTGGCGGAACGAACCTTTGTCAGCGGCTTCGGCCCCTTCGGTAAACTGAACAACTTCACGTGTTACCGGTTCACCGTCCACCGACCACAGCGAGACGCCATTCAGACGAATCTCTGCAATGTCGCCTTCTTCCAAGTAGATAAAGCGATCCGTTACCTGCCGGAGCGCCAACTGGTCCGACGCCAGGTAGTTTTCTCCAATACCCAGGCCGATCACCAGGGGGCTGCCGCTTCTGGCAGCGACCAGACGATCAGGCTGATCGATATTCATGACCGCTACACCGTAAGCACCATGCAGCTCTTTCACCGCTGCCTTCAGCGCATGCGTGATATCACCGGTTTCCTTCAGCTTGTGATGCAGAAGATGAACGATGACTTCGGTATCGGTCTGGGAGGTAAAGACATAACCGAGCCCCTTTAACCACTCGCGCAGGGGTTCATGGTTTTCAATGATCCCATTGTGGACCACTGCAATCTGACCATGGGAGAAATGAGGATGGGCATTCGCTTCAGTTGGCGCACCATGCGTGGCCCAGCGGGTATGGGCAATACCGAGGCGACCTGTCAGGCCTTCACTCTTAAGCGCGCTAGCCAGCTCGCTGACCTTGCCGGGGCGACGAATGCGCTCAAGGGTCTGCTGCGCCGTCAGTACGGCAAGACCTGCGCTGTCATACCCACGGTATTCAAGGCGCTTGAGCCCTTCAACGAGGATAGCGGTGATATTACGCTCAGCAATGGCGCCTACGATGCCACACATGGAAAACTCCTAAACAAGCGATGCATATGAATGCTTTGTTCAAATTTTAAAGAGTGGCTGTGGATATTTGATGGAGATCATTTATCCACAGCCACACAAATGACAGTAATGCCCCGTTGTTCCAATTGGTGTCTGGCTTCATCAGGGAAACGCCCATCAGTCACAAGCGTGTGAATGTTCGACCAGGGCAGTTCCAGGTTGGGAATACGTCGACCAACCTTGTCCCCTTCTGCCATAACGATGACTTCTCGGGCCACTTCAGCCATTACACGTGACAAGCCCAATAATTCATTGAACGTTGTCGTGCCCCGTTCAAGATCCAATCCATCAGCACCAATGAATAGCTGATCGAAGTCGTAAGAGCGCAAGACCTGCTCAGCCACTTGCCCTTGAAAGGATTCCGAATGAGGGTCCCAGGTCCCGCCAGTCATTAACAAAACCGGCTCATGCTCAAGTTCACGCAAGGCATTGGCGATATGAAGCGAGTTGGTCATCACAACCAGACCTGCTTTGTTTTCCAATTCGGGAATAAGCGCAGCGGTCGTGCTGCCACTATCAATAATGACCCGGGCATGTTCGCGGATACGTGAAGAGGCAGCCCGTGCAATGGCCTGCTTATACGGTGATGGCGCTTGAGCAAGATCGCTCAGAAGCTCATGGGGAATCGAAACGGCGCCACCGTATCGGCGTAGTAAGAGACCATTCTTTTCGAGCGCAGCCAAATCCTTTCGAATCGTAACTTCTGAGGTGGCAAACAGTTTGGTCAACTCATCAACTGTCACCTCACCCTGTTCATTCAAACGGGCAAGGATGTCGTGGCGACGTTGTGGAGTGTTGCGCTTGGCCATAAGTTTCGATTCGAAATTTATATACTTCGAATCAAAACCCTTAACGGAAAAAAAGTCAACCCAGAATGAAAAAGGCTGTGAGTATTTCACAGCCTTTTGGGTTACTTCTTCTTGATAGGACGTTGCCAATCAGGCTTGTTAACCTGTCTTGCCCTACCCAGTGCCAGCGTCTGTGCAGGCACGTTTTCCGTAATGGTAGAACCTGCAGCCGTGGTTGCTCCATCGCCTAACGTGACTGGTGCTACCAACGAACTGTTGGAGCCAATGAAGACGTCATCGCCAATCTCGGTTCTATACTTGTTGGCACCATCATAGTTGCAGGTAATGGTGCCGGCGCCTACGTTACAGTTCTTTCCTAGGACAGCATCACCCAGATAAGACAGATGCCCCGCCTTGCTGCCTTCATTAAGATGAGCGTTTTTCAACTCGACGAAATTGCCCACATGAACTCTGGCTTCCAGAACAGAACCGGGACGTAGCCGAGCAAAGGGACCTACATCGGCACCCTCACCCACTACTGCGCCATCCAGATGACTGTTGGCCTTGATAACCGCCCCGCGTTTCAACGTGCTGTTGTGGATAACACAGTTGGGCCCAATTTCGACGTTGTCTTCGATAACCACCGTGCCACTCAGAATAACATTGATATCAATAGTGACATCACGGCCAGTCTGGACCTGCCCACGCAGATCAAAGCGTGTCGGATCCAGTAGTGTTACACCTTGCGTCATGAGCGCTTGCGCAGCGCGCCATTGATAGTGTCGCTCAAGATCAGCCAACTGCTTTCTGTCATTGGCTCCCTGAACCTCCATGGCATCGTCTGGCTCAGCCGTTGCAACGCGCAAGCCATCGGATACGGCCATTGCGATGACATCCGTCAGGTAATACTCCCCTTGTGCATTGCTGTTGGAAAGTCTACCGAGCCACTCTCCCAATCGCTCGCCCGGAACGGCCAGAATACCGGTATTACCTTCGCGGATTGCCTTCTGCGTTGCATCGGCATCCTTATGCTCAACAATTGCATACACCTCACCGCGGTTATCCCGAAGGATACGTCCATAACCCGTGGGATCTGCCAGTTCTACAGTCAACAATGCCAGCTGCTGAGCGCTAACCTGCTCTAGCAGACGCTCAAGCGTAGACTTCTCAATCAGCGGAACATCGCCATATAGGATCAGTACCCGCTCCGCCGACAGATGGGGAAGCGCCTGGGCGACAGCATGGCCTGTACCCAACTGCTCCTGCTGGACGACGAAGTTGAGGTCATCTGCTGCCAGACGCTGCTTGACGGTTTCGGCTCCATGGCCGATCACTACATGGATCCTTTGCGGAGTCAGTTCGCGGGCGCGATCGATCACGTGTCCCAGCATGGCCTTCCCGGCAATCGGATGAAGAACCTTGGGCAGAGCGGAGCGCATACGGGTGCCTTGCCCCGCAGCAAGAATGACAATTTCAAGGGACATGTTTACGCCTCGATAGGGCCGTTAAGCCGTTAGACACGGATAAAGAGTCTCAGAAGAGAAACGGGCTCAGCAAGTGCTCACGGCCAGAAATGAAAAGGGGTAGCCGAAGCTACCCCTTTCATATACCCGAAGCGTATTGCTTCAGCGCTTGGCCTTGTTGCGTAGCTGCTGAATGGTACGCAGCTGAGCTGCGGCTTCAGCCAACTGTGCAGAGGCAGCGCTGTAATCGAAGTTCGAGCCTTTCTCGCTCAGCGTCTTCTCAGCCAGCTTCATGGCTTCCTGAGCAGCCGCTTCATCAAGATCGCTCGCCCGGCTGGCAATATCTGCCAACACTTCGACGACATTCGGCTGGACTTCGAGGAAACCACCAGAGATATAAAACACCTCTTCCTCGCCGCCCTGCTTGATCAGGCGAATCGGGCCAGGCATGAGATCAGTCAACAGCGGAGCATGGCCGGGAGAAATACCCAGATCCCCCAGGTTACCGTGGGCGATCACCATCTCCACCGCTCCGGAGAAGATGGCTCCTTCCGCGCTGACGATATCGCATTGGACTGTCTTGGCCATATGCATGCCTCGTAAGGCGCCCGTTTCCGGGCGCACGGATTACAGTTTCTTCGCTTTTTCGATAGCTTCGTCGATGCTGCCAACCATGTAGAATGCCTGCTCAGGCAAATGGTCGTAGTCACCTTTCAGAATGCCGCCGAAACCAGCAATGGTGTCCTTGAGCGAAACGTATTTACCTGGCGCACCGGTAAATACTTCTGCAACGAAGAACGGCTGGGACAGGAAGCGCTGGATCTTACGAGCACGGGATACCAACTGCTTGTCCGCTTCGGACAGTTCGTCCATACCCAGAATCGCAATGATGTCCTTCAGCTCCTTGTAGCGCTGCAGAACATACTGAACGCCGCGAGCAACGTCATAGTGCTCCTGACCGATCACCAGCGGATCAAGCTGGCGAGAAGTAGAGTCCAGCGGATCCACAGCTGGGTAGATACCCAGGGAAGCGATGTCACGGGACAGTACGACGGTTGCGTCCAGGTGAGCGAACGTGGTCGCAGGGGACGGGTCAGTCAAGTCATCCGCAGGTACGTATACGGCCTGGATGGATGTAATCGAACCGGTTCTGGTGGAGGTAATACGCTCCTGAAGAACGCCCATCTCCTCAGCCAGCGTCGGCTGATAACCTACTGCGGAAGGCATACGGCCCAGCAGAGCGGATACTTCCGTACCGGCCAGGGTGTAACGGTAGATGTTGTCGATGAACAACAGCACGTCACGTCCTTCGTCACGGAACTTTTCGGCCATGGTCAGGCCAGTCAGGGCCACGCGCAGACGGTTGCCCGGCGGCTCGTTCATCTGACCGTAAACCAGGGCTACCTTGTCCAGAACGTTGGAATCCTTCATCTCGTGGTAGAAGTCGTTACCCTCACGAGTACGCTCACCCACGCCTGCGAACACAGAATAACCGCTGTGCTCGATGGCGATGTTACGGATCAGTTCCATCATGTTAACGGTCTTGCCTACACCGGCACCACCGAACAGACCAACCTTACCACCCTTCGCGAACGGGCAAACCAGGTCAATAACCTTGATGCCTGTTTCCAGCAGCTCGTTGCTACCGGACTGATCAGCATAGGACGGTGCCTTGCGGTGGATTTCCCAACGCTCTTCTTCACCGATGGGGCCCGCCTCGTCGATCGGGTTACCCAGAACGTCCATGATACGGCCCAGCGTCTTCACGCCTACCGGTACCTTGATCGCTTCACCAGTGTTGTTAACGTCCAGACCACGCTTCAGACCCTCGGTAGAGCCCATCGCGATGGAACGAACAATGCCGTCGCCCAGCTGCTGCTGAACTTCCAGCGTAGTTTCCACGCCCTGCACTTTCAGAGCGTCATAAACTTTCGGTACGGAATCGCGTGGGAATTCCACGTCGATTACGGCGCCGATGATTTGTACGATACGTCCGCTACTCATTTCGCGTTCCTCGAAGAATTAGAACCAGTCCGTCAAACCGCAGCGGCGCCGCCGACGATTTCCGAAATTTCCTGCGTAATCGCTGCCTGGCGTGCCTTGTTGTAGATCAGCTGCAGTTCGCTGATGATCTCGCCCGCGTTATCCGTAGCGTTCTTCATCGCGATCATCCGCGCCGCTTGTTCACAAGCGCTGTTTTCTACAACTGCCTGATACACCTGGGATTCCACGTAACGCACCAAGAGGCCGTCCAGCAACGTCTTGGCATCTGGTTCGTAGAGGTAGTCCCAATGCTTTTGCAGGCTGGTGTTCTGCTCAGCCACTAACGGAACCAGCTGCTCGATTGTCGGCTTCTGGACCATGGTGTTGACGAACTTGTTGGACACTACGTACAGGCGATCAATACGGCCATTCAGGTAAGCGTCGAGCATGACCTTGATACTACCGATCAGGTCGTTGATCGAAGGCTCTTCACCCAAATGGCTGATGGCTGCGACTACATTACCGCCGTAGCTGCGGAAGAAGGACGCCCCCTTGCTGCCAATCACACCGAGATCGACTTCAGCATTGCGATCGCGTTGCTCTGCCATGTCGCGAATCAGCGTCTTGAACAGGTTGATGTTCAAGCCGCCCGCCAGACCACGGTCGGAGCTGACCACGATATAGCCCACGCGCTTTACCGGACGCTCCACCATAAACGGATGGCGATATTCCGGGTTCGCATTGGCCAAGTGGCCGATCACAGCACGAATACGCTCAGCGTAAGGCTTGCTGGCAGCCATGCGCGTCTGAGCTTTGCGCATCTTGCTGACAGCTACCTTTTCCATGGCGCTGGTGATCTTCTGTGTGCTTTTGATGCTCGCGATTTTGCCGCGAATCTCTTTTGCGCCTGCCATGTAACACCTATCGGGTTAGCAAGCGGGAGCGCTTGACGCTCCCGCCTGGGCTTACCAGGTTTGAGTGGCCTTGAACTTCTCGAGACCGGCCTTGATGCCAGAATCGATTTCGTCGTTGAAGTCGCCCTTCTCGTTGATCTTGGCCATCAGTGCGGCGTGATCACGGTTGAAGTACGAAATCAGGGCCTGCTCGAAGCTGCCAATCTTGTCCAGCGGGATATCCGACAGGAAGCCACGCTCGGCGGCGTACAGCGACAGAGCCATCTCGGCGATGGACATCGGTGCATACTGCTTCTGCTTCATCAGCTCGGTAACACGCTGACCATGCTCAAGCTGCTTACGTGTTGCTTCGTCCAGGTCAGAAGCAAACTGGGCAAATGCTGCCAGTTCACGGTACTGAGCCAGTGCGGTACGGATACCACCGGACAGCTTCTTGATAATCTTGGTCTGAGCGGCACCACCCACACGGGATACGGAAATACCCGCGTTAACCGCAGGACGAATACCCGAGTTGAACAGACTGGTTTCCAGGAAGATCTGGCCGTCGGTAATCGAAATTACGTTGGTCGGAACGAACGCGGAAACGTCACCTGCCTGAGTCTCGATCAGCGGCAGAGCAGTCAAGGAACCTGTCTTACCGGTAACGGCGCCCTTGGTGAACTGTTCTACGTACTCCTCGGATACGCGAGAAGCACGCTCCAGCAAACGGCTGTGTAGATAGAACACGTCGCCTGGGTAAGCTTCACGGCCCGGCGGACGACGCAGCAGCAGGGAAATCTGGCGGTAAGCCACAGCCTGCTTGGACAGATCGTCATAAACGATCAGTGCATCTTCACCGCGGTCACGGAAGTATTCACCCATGGTGCAGCCGGCATAGGGAGCCAGGAACTGCAGGGCTGCGGACTCAGAGGCACTGGCAGCTACCACGATGGTGTTCTGCAGTGCGCCGTGCTCTTCCAGCTTGCGTACGACGTTGGCAATGGTCGACTGCTTCTGACCGATAGCAACATAGACGCAACGAATGCCACTGTTGCGCTGGTTGATGATCGCATCCACCGCCATGGCAGTTTTACCTACCTGACGGTCACCGATGATCAGCTCACGCTGGCCACGGCCAACGGGGATCATGGCGTCAACAGCCTTGTAACCAGTCTGTACAGGCTGGTCTACCGACTTACGCCAGATTACGCCCGGAGCGACTTTTTCAACCGCGTCGGTTTCTTTGGCGTTGATCGGGCCTTTGCCATCGATCGGATTACCCAGGGCATCAACAACGCGACCCAGAAGCTCCGGACCAACCGGTACTTCAAGGATACGGCCGGTGCACTTGGCACTCATGCCTTCAGCCAGGCCCAGGTAATTACCCAGAACCACGGCACCTACGGAATCCTGCTCCAGGTTCAGTGCCATGCCGTAGACGCCGCCCGGGAACTCAATCATTTCCCCGTACATAACGTCGGCCAGACCAAAGATGCGCACGATACCGTCAGAAACACTGACGATAGTACCTTCGTTGCGCGGTTGCGAAGAGACATCGAGTTTCTCGATGCGGCTCTTGATGATTTCACTAATTTCGGAAGGATTGAGTTGCTGCATGCTACTGCCCCTTCAAACTCAAGGTTTCAACGCTTCGGCCAGTTGCGCGAGCTTGCCGCGAACGGAGCCATCGATTACCAAGTCGCCGGCGCGAATTACCACACCACCGATCAGGCTTGCATCCTCGGATGCATGAAGTCGCACATCGCGACCGAGCCTTGCGCTGAGAGCCTTGGCGAGTTTGTCTTGCTGTTCGTCGCTCAAAGCGAAAGCACTGGTGACTTCCGCCTCGATGGATCTTTCCTGCTCGGCCTTGAACTCTTCGTAGAGTTCAGCAATGGTCGGCATCAGGTCGATCCGGTTGTTTTCTGCCACGGTCCGAACAAAGTTCTGGGCCTGCACATCCAGCTGATCGCCGCACACGTCAATGAGCAGCTTGGCCTTGGCGTCCGCGGTCAACTGCGGTTGCTGAAGCAGCTGGCGCACGGTCCCATCCAGAGTTACCGCGGCGAGCAGTCTCAGCTCCTCGGACCATTTGGCCAGATTCTGCTGAGACTGTGCGAACTCGAAAGCTGCCTTGGCATATGGCCGGGCCAGCGTGTTCAGTTCTGCCATGATGGCCTCGCTTAGATTTCCGCAGCCAGTCGGTCGACCAACTGTGCGTGGGCTTGGGGATCAATCGTTTTGCCCAGGATCTTCTCTGCACCAGCGACAGCCAGAAGGCCAACCTGTGCACGCAGAGCTTCCTTGGCGCTATTGATTTCCCGGTCGATTTCAGCCTGAGCCTGCTCTTTCAGACGATCGCCTTCAGCACGGGCCTTGACCTGCGCTTCTTCGATGATCTGGGTAGCACGCTTGTTAGCTTGCTCGATGATTTCAGCTGCCTGACCTTTCGCTTCGCTCAGTTTCTGGGTGGCTTGTTCCTGAGCCAATTCCAGGTCACGAGCCGCGCGGTTGGCAGCGTCCAGGCCGTCAGCAATCTTCTTTTCACGCTCACGCAAAGCCGCGATGACCGGAGGCCACACGAACTTCATGCAGAACAGCACGAAGATAAAGAAGGCAACGGACTGGCCAATCAGGGTTGCATTAATGTTCACGCCAACACCTCGCTCGTTCGTTGTCTGTCAATCATACGAATCATCGATTCGGATGATTAACCAGCGATCTGACCAACGAAGGGGTTAGCGAAGGTGAAGAACAGGGCGATACCAACACCGATCATGGTTACGGCGTCGAGCAGACCCGCTACGATGAACATTTTCACCTGCAGCATCGGAACAAGTTCCGGCTGACGGGCAGCGCCTTCCAGGAACTTGCCGCCCAACAGGCCGAAGCCAATGGCAGTACCCAGTGCGCCCAGACCAATCAGCAGTGCTACGGCGATAGCGGTCAGTCCAACTACAGTTTCCATTTTTCCTCCCGACTTTTAAGTCGTCTTGGTTAAGGTTGAAGCAAAAAAATTGTTATTCCCCATTGCCCTCGCGGGCATCCTCCCCTTTCGGAGAGGATCATCAAGTGCTCTAGCTCTTAATGACTTTCTTCATGCGCCATCGACATATAGACGATGGTCAGCATCATGAAGATGAAGGCCTGCAAGGTAATGATCAGGATGTGGAAGACCGCCCACGCCCACTGCAGGACAATACCTAGACCACCCAGCGCCAGACCGTTGGCGAACATCATGGCGATCAGGATAAAGATCAGCTCACCGGCATACATGTTGCCGAAGAGTCGCAAGGCCAAGGAAACGGGACGCGCCACCAGCGTTACGAACTCGAGCAGGAAGTTGATCGGAATCAGGATGATCTGAACCAGCATGTTCTTGCTATGGAACGGATGCAGAGTCAGCTCGCCCAGGAAACCACCAACTCCTTTTACCTTGATGCTATAGAAGATCAACAGGGCAAATACGGACAAGGCCATACCAATAGTGGCATTCGGGTCGGTAGTCGGAACCACACGGAAATATGTGTGCTCACCACCTATCAGGCCAGCCAGGGACGGCAACCAGTCAACCGGCACCAAGTCCATGAGGTTCATCAGGAAGATCCAGACGAAAATCGTCAGTGCCAGAGGCGCGATCAGCGGATTACGGCCATGGAAGGTGTCACGGACACTGCTGTCGACGAACTCGATAATGACTTCGACGAAATTTTGCAATTTACCGGGCTGGCCACTGGTGGCCTTGACCGCTACGGCACGGAAAATGCAAATAAAAATCAGGCCTAGAACGACCGACCAACCCAGAGTATCCAGGTGGAAGGCCCAAAAGCCCATTTCTTTCGCTTCTTGAGGGGTGTGGGCGAAACTCCAACCATTTGCCGGATGCAGACCATAGGTCAGATTCTGCAAGTGGTGCTGGATGTAACCCGAAGCGGATTCTGCTGCCATGTTTGCCTCGAACGCTTTAAGGTCTAGAAGATCGTTTGACAAGTAGGGGAGCGCATCCATTGACAAAAAGCGTCAATAGATAGACACCAAACAACGCCAGTGGCATGAGTGGCTTTATCCCCGCAAACGCCACTGTAAAAAGCAGTGCCGTCAAAATTAGTTTTCCTGCCTCTCCCGCATAGAATGATCGAACTATGTCGCGAGCAGCTCGGGCGCCCGAATAACGGAACGCTTTATAAGAGAAATATGTATTAGGCAACCAGGCGATTAAACCACCCATCAAACCAGAATAAGCAGCGACCCTACCAACGAAGCAAAACAAAAATAACGCTGCACATATCGTGACGGCCAGTTGGACGAGCAGCAGGTTAAATGCTGGCTGACGGTGAAAAGGCAGGCGTTTGGGCGTGCGATCAACCATCGCGCTCGAAGTCCTCTGGCGTCGGCTTATTATTTAAGCCTTGGCATACTTTGTGCCGACGTAAAGCGCGCAGAGTATAGGAGTCTGCACGCGCCCATTCAAGCCATGCGGTAGTCTTTACGACTATTCGCTACCATTAGAATATTAGCGAATGTGAGCAAGAACGCCCTGCAGCTCATCAAGTGAGCTGTAACGAATCACCAGCTGCCCCTTTCCCTTCTGCCCATGGCGGATCTGTACGGGAGCCCCCAGACGCTCAGCCAGCCGTTGCTCCAGGCGCATAATATCAGGATCAGCCTTCTCTGGAGGCTCAACCGCTTCTTTCTTATTCAACCACTGCCTTACTAAGGCTTCTGTCTGACGCACGGTCAATCCACGTGCGACAACATGACGCGCCCCCTCGACCTGTTTTGAGGCTGGCAAGCCCAACAATGCCCTGGCATGGCCCATTTCCAGATCGCCATGCGCCAGCATGGTCTTGATCTCTTCTGGCAACGCTATCAGTCGAAGCAGGTTAGCCACACTGACGCGTGATTTGCCCACTGCATCGGCCACCTGCTGCTGCGTCAGCTGAAATTCCTGCTGCAGCCGCTGAAGGGCCATGGCCTCTTCTATCGGACTTAGGTTTTCACGCTGGATATTCTCGATTAGCGCCATCGCAATGGCGGCTTCGTCAGGAATATTTCTGACTAGTGCTGGGATACGCTCAAGCCCTGCCTGCTGGCTGGCACGCCAGCGACGCTCCCCGGCAATGATCTCATAGCGATTGTCAGCAATGGGACGTACCACGATCGGCTGCATCAAGCCTTGGGCGCGAATCGACCTGGCAAGCTCTTCGAGCGCGACCGGGTCCATGTCACGGCGTGGTTGGTACTTGCCGCGCTGGATAATGTCCAACGGCAGATGCTGCAACTCACGCTGGTCGGCCTTGACTGCTTCTTCCTGCAGTACGCTAGCCGTAGCCCCGCTCAGCAGCGCATCCAGACCGCGGCCCAGTCCCCTTTTCTTGACAGCCATGTGTATTCCTTAAGCGATTGCTTTTGCAGCCTTGCGCTGCCGACGAGCCAGTTCGTTTGCCAAGGCCAGGTAGGCTGCAGCCCCTGTTGATGCCTTGTCGTAAGTCAACGCGGGCATACCATGACTGGGTGCCTCGGCAAGACGCACGTTGCGCGGGATAACCGTATCGTACAGCGTATCGCCAAAATGCGCCTTGAGCTGGGCCGCTACGTCGTTCGCCAGATTGATACGAGGGTCATACATCGTGCGCAGCACACCTTCGATCTTCAGGCCTGGATTCAGAGCTTGTCCGATGCGCTGGATGCTACCGATCAGGTCAGTCAGCCCTTCAAGTGCGAAATATTCGCACTGCATGGGAATGATAACCCCATCCGAAGCGACCAGCCCGTTGATGGTCAGCATCGACAATGACGGCGGGCAGTCAATCAGTACGTAATCGTAATTTTCCCGTATGGGCGCCAGCGCTTCACGCAAGCGGCTCTCGCGCTTGCTCATGTCCAGAAGCTCAATTTCGGCAGCCGTCACATCACGGTTCGACGGTAGCAACTGGTAACCACCATGCTCGGAAAACTGCATGGCTTCGATGAGATCACACTGTCCGATCAGCACATCCAGAACCGAATGTTCCAGATTGTGCTTATCCACACCGCTTCCCATGGTCGCGTTGCCTTGTGGATCGAGATCGATCAACAGTACCCGACGTCGGGTAGCAACGAGCGAAGCAGCCAGATTGATGCAGGTCGTAGTTTTCCCCACCCCGCCTTTCTGGTTGGCTATCGCAAAAACCTTGGCCATGAGCCGCTTTACCCCTCTTCAACAATGCGGCGCAGTATCAATAGATGCCGCTGCCCTTGGCAACCTGGAACCTGCAAGGCGTGTTCTGCTTCAACCTTAAAATCCGTTGGCAACGCTGCAAGCTCATCCACAGGATGCAGTCCTTTCATGGCGAACCATTGTGTCAATGAATCGCCCAGATGTCGTGTCCAGTTTGTGAAATCAGCGAGCGAGCTGAACGCTCGCGACACAATCCCGTTGAAACGATAGTCAGGCGTAAATTCTTCTACACGACTGTGGATAACCTGAAGGTTATCCAAGCCGAGCTCAATTTTTGCCTGTGTGAGAAAGCGTGTTTTCTTACCGTTGCTGTCCAGAACGGTAAAAGCGCTTTCCGGGAACAGGATGGCTAGCGGGACTCCCGGCATACCCCCACCACTGCCCACATCCAGCCATCGACCAGCCCTGATATGGGGGACAACACTTAAACTATCAAGCAGGTGACGTGAAACCATTTCATCTGGATCACGGACTGCCGTCAGGTTATAGGCTTTATTCCACTTTTGCAGCAGGCCCATGTAGGCCAGCAATTTCTCAACCTGTTCATCAGACAGCTCGACACCTAGAGATTTAGCTCCTGAGCGAAGCTCCTCGCTGTAACGAATCATTCCTTCCAACATCAAGCCATCTGCTCCAACTGGCGTCCGGCCGAACGCTTTTTCAGGTGAATCATCAAAAGGGAAATGGCTGCAGGCGTTACACCGGGAATCCGCGAAGCCTGCCCAAGTGTTTCCGGGCGGCCCTGGCTCAGCTTGTGCTGAATTTCCTTCGACAAACCGGATATGGCGGTGTAATCCAGATCCGCCGGTAGACGAATGCTTTCACTGCTGCGCAGCCGCTCGATCTCGTCCTGCTGACGCTCGATGTAACCTGCGTATTTGGTCTTGATCTCTACCTGCTCGGCAACCTGCGCGTCTTCGATGACACCGCCGGTTACCTCCATCAAGCCGACATAGTCGATTTCCGGACGGCTCAGAAGACTTTGCAGATTGTACTCATGGGTCAGCGGTGTACCAAAGCGCTCAGCAATGGCATCACCTTGTACAGTCCCTGGACGCACCCACGTACTCTTCAAGCGCTGCTCCTCAAGGGTAATGCGCTCACGCTTCAGGCAGAACGCCTCCCAACGAGCATCGTCTACCAGACCGAGCTGCCGACCTTGTTCGGTCAGTCGCAGATCCGCATTGTCTTCACGCAGAATCAGTCGATATTCCGCACGGGAGGTAAACATCCGATACGGTTCCTGCGTACCCAGCGTGATCAAATCATCGACCAATACACCCAAGTAAGCTTCGTCACGACGTGGACACCAGCTGTCCTTGCCCTGTGCACGCAAGGCTGCGTTGGCACCTGCCAGTAGCCCCTGGGCGCCAGCTTCCTCGTATCCTGTCGTTCCGTTGATCTGACCTGCAAAGAAGAGTCCACCAATGACCTTGGTTTCCAGGCTGTATTTCAGATCACGCGGGTCGAAAAAGTCATATTCGATGGCATAACCAGGACGCAGGATGTGGGCATTTTCCATACCCCGCATCGACCGCACCAACTCCAGCTGAACATCGAAGGGCAAGGATGTGGAAATGCCATTGGGATACAACTCGTGAGTTGTCAGTCCTTCAGGCTCCAGGAAAACCTGATGGCTGTCCTTGTCCGCGAAACGGTGGATCTTGTCTTCGATCGATGGACAGTAGCGTGGGCCGATCCCTTCGATAACGCCTGAATACATCGGCGAGCGATCAAGATTGTTGCGGATGATGTCATGGGTCCGACTGTTGGTATGAGTTATCCAACAGCTAACCTGCTGAGGATGCTCATCCACTGATCCCATGAATGACATTACGGGCAGAGGTTTATCCCCAGGCTGCTCCGTCATGACAGAGAAATCCACTGTACGACCATCAATGCGTGGAGGTGTACCGGTTTTCAACCGCGATACACGCAGTGGCTGCTCACGAAGCCGTTTGGATAATGCATTGGCAGGGGCATCCCCTGCCCGACCGCCTGAGTAATTCTGCAGGCCTATGTGGATAAGCCCCCCCAGAAAGGTGCCTGTGGTCAACACAACGTTATCCCCAAGGAAACGTAGACCCATCTGGGTAACGACGCCTCTGACCTGATCCTGTTCAACAATCAAGTCATCACAGGCCTGCTGAAATATCCACAGGTTGGGCTGATTTTCCAGCATATAGCGGATTGCAGCCTTGTAGAGGACGCGATCGGCTTGAGCGCGCGTTGCACGCACCGCAGGGCCTTTACGGCTATTGAGTATCCGGAACTGGATGCCTGCTTTGTCGGTAGCCAAAGCCATCGCACCGCCCAAGGCATCGATCTCCTTGACTAGATGGCTCTTGCCGATACCACCAATAGCCGGGTTACAGCTCATCTGCCCCAATGTTTCAACATTGTGGGTCAGCAATAAAGTTTTGACACCCATGCGTGCAGCAGCAAGTGCAGCTTCGGTGCCGGCATGGCCGCCGCCGACCACTATGACGTCAAAACGGGAAGGGAAATCCACCACGCACCTCGTGCCTGTTTGGTTAGGGGATTAGGGAAGGCGCAGAAGTATAAGGGCTCCTCTGCTCTCTATGAAGTCCTTTTGAACAAAAAATGATCAACTGCAGACTTGGTGGCATCAGGTAATAGAAATAATAAGGAAGAAATATATAAAAGCATTGTTAATGCGATTATGTATGGTGAGCCTCTTTTCTGTGGATAACATGCGCTTGCCTTTACCCACAGGGCATTACAGCCAATGATAAGTCAGAGGAGAACCTGTAACTCTCCTTATCAAAAGCTCGTGAGTAGCTGTGGATAATTAGGGAGGTTACCAACAACACCTTTTCAGAACAGCTTAAGCCCTGACTTCTGCCCAGACCTCAGCTAGGGTTATCAACAGGCAAAAAAAAAGCCCCAGCGGGTAATCCCGCGGGGCTTCCTGAATCGATGAAACGCGGCTATTTGCCGATGCAAAAGCTGGAGAAGATCCTGCCCAGCAGATCATCGGAACTGAACGCTCCTGTAATCTCGCCCAATGCCTGCTGCGCCACTCTCAGGTCTTCCGCCAAGAGCTCCCCAGAGCCATTCACTACGAGTTGCTGGTGCCCGTGCTCCAGATAATGACGGGCTGTGTGTAACGCTTCGAGATGACGTTGGCGTGCGCTAAAACTGCTTTCGGCAGTCTGTTCAAATCCAACGCAGGCTTTGAGGTGCTCTCGAAGATGCTCGATGCCCTCACCTGTCATTGCACTAAGGCTTAAGGTATGAATACCTTCTGAGGTTTCCTGAAGCGCAATAGGTTCACCCGAAAGATCAGCTTTGTTTCGGATGACTGTTACTTTGTTTTGATCAGGTCGATGTGACAGAAACTCTGGCCAAAGTGCATCGGGATTCCGAGCCTCGGGTGCCGTGGAATCTACCACCAGCAGTATCCGGTCGGCGCTCTCAATAGCACTCAGGGCGCGCTGTACGCCGATCTGCTCAACCCGATCGGTAGTGTCCCGTAATCCTGCCGTGTCGATGACATGTAATGGCATACCGTCGATATGGATGTGCTCGCGTAAGACATCGCGGGTCGTGCCTGCGATGTCCGTCACGATGGCAGCTTCATGGCCTGCCAGCGCGTTGAGAAGACTCGATTTTCCTGCATTGGGTCGTCCAGCAATCACTACCGTCATGCCATCGCGTAACAGTGCGCCACGACCGGCTTCTTTTTCCACCTGCGCCAGTTCCTGGCGCACACCGTTGAGCAGGCCCAGCACATGGCCATCCGCCAGGAAGTCGATTTCCTCTTCGGGAAAGTCGATGGCTGCCTCCACGTAAATCCGCAACTGGATCAGTTGTTCCGTCAGGCTTTCTACTCGCTTGGAGAATGCCCCTTGTAATGAACGTAGCGCATTACGGGCAGCTTGCTCGGAACTCGCCTCGATGAGGTCGGCGATAGCTTCTGCCTGGGCAAGGTCCAGCTTATCGTTGAGAAAGGCACGTTCGCTGAACTCTCCTGGACGGGCTGAACGCGCACCTACCGCAATGACAGCCTTGAGCAGTAAATCCAGAACGACTGGACCGCCATGGCCTTGGAGCTCGAGAACGTCCTCGCCTGTAAAAGAGTGGGGTCCTGGGAAGAACAAGGCGATTCCCTCATCAAGGGTAAGACCAGCGCTATCCTTGAAGGGACCATAATGAGCATGGCGAGGTGTTAAAGAGCCACCACAGATTGTTTCTGCGATGGTTCTTACCGCAGGCCCGGAAACCCTGACGATACCTACCCCACCTCGGCCTGTGGCTGTAGCGATAGCAGCAATGGTGTCTTGAATTGGATTCATTCTTCATTCTCCAGAATGCACAACGCCCCTCGAAAGGGGCGCTGTGTAAAACGTAAGGCTATCAGGCCGGTTTGGCAGTGCCATTGATCCGACGATTGATATACCACTGCTGCGCGATCGACAGGCAGTTGTTCACGATCCAGTACAGCACCAGGCCAGACGGGAACCACAGGAAGAAGAAGGTAAAGATAATGGGCATCATCTTCATCATCTTGGCCTGCATGGGGTCCGGAGGCGTGGGGTTCAACATTTGCTGAACCAGCATGGTACCGCCCATAAGGATCGGCAGGATGAAGAAAGGATCCTTGGACGAAAGGTCAGTGATCCAGAACATCCAGGGAGACTGGCGCATTTCCACGCTCTCCAGCAGAACCCAGTACAAGGCCAGGAATACCGGCATCTGTACGAGGATCGGCAGGCAGCCACCCAGCGGATTGATCTTCTCCTTGCGGTACAGCTCCATCATCGCCTGGGACATCTTCTGGCGATCATCACCATACTGTTCCTTCAACGCCTGAAGACGCGGAGAAACTGCACGCATGCGAGCCATGGAACGATAGCTGGCTGCAGAAAGCGGGAAGAAAATAGCCTTGATGATGATAGTCAACACGATGATCGACCATCCCCAGTTTCCAAGGATGCTGTGAATATGTTGCAGCAGCCAGAAGATCGGCTGAGCAATGAACCATAGGAAACCATAGTCGACGGTCAATTCAAGACCTGGGGACAACTCCTTCAGATACTCCTGCAGCTTTGGACCAGCATAAAGCGTTGCCGATGTTTCTGCCTGGGTACCCGGTGCTACGCTAAGCTGCGGACCGGTAAAGCCCACCAGATAATTGCCCTGGCTGTCCTTGCGACCCTGGATCTGGTGCTGCTCATCCTTGTTGGGCACCCAAGCCGTCACGAAGTAATGCTGCAACCAGGCGACCCAACCGCCCTTGGCCGTTTCCTGCAGAGCCTGCTTGTCGATATCTTTCATCGACACCTTGCGATATTGCTCCTCCGGCGTTCCGACAGCAGCGCCCAGGTAAGTCGAAACTCCTGTGGCTGTTGTGGAAGATGGATCACCACTGGAGTCACGCTTCAGCTGTGCATAGAAAATACCATTCCAGTTCTGGCTGCTCTGGTTGTCGATGACATAGCTGACCTGCACCTGATAGGCATTGGGGTTGATGCAGGAAATTTTCTTCTGTGCCTTTTCGGTATCCGAGCAATCAAGCTTCAGGCCGCGATGGAAGGTAAAGCGCTTGACATAGTTGACGCCGTTTTCAGCAAAGTTCAGATCGACAGTCAGTTGATCCTGACCGTCTGCCAATACGTAGTTCTGCTGTGCACTCTGATAAACAGGGCGGCCTGTCTGACGTGCGTCCGGACCGTTGGATCCAGTTAAACCACTTTGCGCCAGATACAGACGTTCGTTGCCATTATCAAACAGGGTGAAAGGTACATCCGGATGATCCTGGCGACGAGGATACTGGACAAGCCCCAATTTGACGATGTCACCACCACGGGGATCAATCGTGACATCCATGACATCCGTACGGACATGGATGGGTTGACCATTGCCACTTACAGTCTGTGGAGCCGTTCCGTTCGTCGAGCTTTCGCCTGCAACGGTTGGAACATCGGCCGCAGCAGTATTGCCTGTTGGCGTGTCAGTCGGCAGCGCCGCAGCGGAGGATTGTGCTGAAGAAGGCGTTTCGGGCTGGCCGTAATCCTTATTCCATTGCAACACCGCTGTGTAAGACACAATCGCTAGAGCGGCGATGAGAAACGTGCGCTTTATATCCATGATTACTCGGCCATCTAAGAGGTCGGTGCTTGGGATGGGTCTGCTGGTACCGGATCATATCCATCAGCGAGCCTGAAATGGCAAAGACGCCATTGGCGCATTGCCATCCAGCCATCGTGCAAGAAATTGCACAGCGCAATCACTTGGGACGTATGGTTTGAACAACTGGGATAGAAACGGCAATGAGATGCCATCATCGGTGTGATGACATAACGGTAGAAGCGGATAAGCAGCAGAGCCGGCTTACGCATAAGAACCGTTTGCCTGTTTCGAATGTTCGGAAGGATCGGTCTTTTGTAGCTGTTTACGTGCCAGACGATTCCAGAGTTTGCCCAAGTGCTGATGCAAGTCGGGATTCTCAATATCACCGAAGCCCTTACGTGCAATCACAACGATATCCAGACCTTCAAGCATGTGCTGATGGTGACGAAAGGAATCTCGAAGGACACGCTTGAGCCGGTTACGCTCGACTGACAGCTTGACGCTCTTCTTACCTATCACCAGCCCAAGGCGGGCATGCGACAAGCCATTCTGACGTACAAGCAGAAGAACACTATTACCAGGAACCTTGAGAGTGGGAGAGTCGAAGACATTTTGAAACTGTCTTGAAGTCAGAAGCCGTTTTTCGCGGCTGAAGTCTCGACTCACCACCTGTACCGGGGCTATCAGACTGCCAGACGCTTACGGCCTTTGGCACGGCGACGGGATAGAACCTGACGGCCATTCTTGGTAGCCATACGAGCACGGAAACCGTGAGTACGGGCGCGCTTCAGAGTACTGGGTTGGAAAGTGCGTTTCATGGTCATTTACCTAGGTGTGAACGAAGCGAGGCGAAATCACCCCGTTTAAATAGACCGGCGATTCTAGAGAAAGCCAGTGAATAGGTCAATTTCCATACAGCACCGGTTGTCAATAAAAATTCAGCAAAAAACAACAAAAGAACGAATTAAAAAGAAGATAGATGCAGTGTTAATGTATATAAAAGCCTTTTCCTGTGGATAAGAGCGTGAGGGCTGCATTCCTGCTCACGTCTGTCATTGTATAACTATGCGGTAAAGCCGTCGAACTGCTGTGCTGCGCCTGGATACTAGCTGTGGATATCTAAGGTACTTAGCCACAACTGAGTTATCAACAAGCAGTTACCCTACAAACAAACCGCTTTCGATCTGCGCTTATCCACAACAAAGATTTTTTGATTTTTCGCTCTCTATGTAACTGATTGAATGGTTGATGTGGATAAGTGACAGGGGCGACGGTACAATGTCGTGCTGCATTCACCTTTGCCTGAACACGTTGCTTCTTTACATACAGAGGCAATAACAGGGTGACTTTCTTTCTGGAGTGACT
>NZ_JBZUBN010000002.1:0-712550 GCF_058536325.1 Pseudomonas sp. C2.3V
ATGATCAGAGCGGTTTTCAACAAAAAGGGAGGCGTGGGCAAGACCAGTATTGCCTGCAACCTCGCCGCCATCAGCGCAGCTGAGGGCTTTCGCACACTTCTGATTGACCTGGACCCACAGGCCAATTCCACTCATTATCTGACAGGCTTTGTAGGCGACGAGATTCCGGCCGGTATTGCCGACTTCTTCAAGCAAACGGTTTCTGATTCCGCCAAGAAAGCCAAGGCTTCTATTCTCGAGACGCCCTTTCATAATCTGAGCATCATCACGGCTTCCCGCGAGCTGGAAGATATTCAAATGAAGCTCGAAGCCAAATATAAGATCCAGAAGCTGGGAAAGTACCTTGAGAAATTGATTGAGGAGTACGATCGTATCTATCTCGATACACCACCGGCGCTGAATTTTTATAGTGTATCGGCCCTGATTGCAGCCGACCGCTGCCTTATTCCCTTTGATTGCGATACGTTTTCGCTTAATGCGTTACGTGAGCTCTTTCTTGATATTGAAGAGATCAAGGAGGACTTTAGTGATCGTTTGCGTGTGGAAGGTATCGTCGTCAATCAGTTTCAGGCCAATGCCGGTGTTCCCCGAGCGCTGTTAGGTGAACTGGAAAAGACGGACATGCCGATTATCCCGACGTACCTTATGGGGTCGGTCAAGATGAAAGAGTCCCACCAGCAGAGCAAGCCGCTTATCCATCTGGACCCTGGCCACAAGCTGACCCAACAATACAAGGCGTTATTCGACTGGCTGGAGCGATAGCGGCATATGTGATTAAGGCAAGCTGCTCATGCCTGTATCCAAAAGGGTAGGCGCCAAACAGTTTCTTTGTCTGGCACCTGGCCCGTTCATACATAAGTGAAAAGGCGCTCAGCTGGCAAGCGTGACTTGGGCAGGCTCGCGTTGAAGTCTGAATCGGCTCGATAGCCAAGGCTTACCAGAACCAGACTTGTGAAGCCCTGTTCACGAAGGCCGAGCTCTTCATCCAGTCTGCGAGAGTCGAAACCTTCCATAGGCGTGGCATCGACACCCAGACTGGCAGCACCCAGCAATAGCGTTCCCAGGGCCAGGTAGGTTTGTTTTTCCATCCAATGCTGCAAATCCTTCTGGTCGTAGCGATGTAGACTCACGTAATGACGACGGCTTTTGTCCTGTGTGGCCTTGGCTTCTTCAGACCGGAAGCGACCAGCGATATCTTCCTGCTCCAGGATGACGCCAAGATGTTCTTCGGTCATATCGGTGCGTGTGCAGAGCACTATGACGTGGGACGCATTGAGCACCTTGGGCTGGTTGTAGGCAAACGTGTCTTGTGTCGAGACGGCTAAGCGAGCCTTGCCTTCGTCAGTTGAGGCAACCACGAAATGCCAGGGCTGTGAGTTTACAGATGAAGGGCTCTGTCGTAGCAAACCAAGCAGTTCTTCAAGCGTGGCGTGCGGTATCTTTCGCGAAGGGTCGAACGCCTTGGTGGTGTACCGCTGACTAAGTAATGTAGATAGATTCATAGGTATCTTCTCTCAGGTCAGGTGAAAGATTGGGCCAGCCAGCGATCAGCCGCTTCCAGAGGCGAAAGCCCTTCCCGGCAGATCCAGTAATCGAGTTCGCTGACTGTGGCGTTTCCCAGCGAGAGCTGAGAAAGCTCATCAAGCAGTGCCGGCGCCAGATGGGCAGCCGTTTCTTCGCGCACAATCAGCGTGGCGTCATCCTGGCCACCCAGAAGGCCGCGTGGTTCGTGTAGCGCCCGGATGGCGTAGCGGTAATGCAGGAACTGAGGGTGCCAGAGGGGGACGACGATCCATTCGCGACGCTCTACGGCCTGCTCGAATCGCTCGAAACACTGGGCTTGCGTACCGTTGGCGAAGTGATAGTCAACTTGATCAAGGCCATACTGCTCGATGATGTCGCGCGAAAAGCGGCTGATACCGGCTCCCGGATTGATGCCCTGTATCAGCAGACTCATATGTGTCGCAACGTCAGGTCGCTTCAGATCATCGATGCTTGCCACCGCCTCGGCAGGCACATAGTCCGGCACGCCCCAGATACAGTACGGCTGATACAGAACGCCCAGGGTACGGGTCTGTTCGGCATAGGGGGCCAGATAGCCCCCATGACTGGCCGGTAGCCAGGCCGATACCAAAAAGTCCACCTCCCCAGCGCCATAGTGCTTGAACATAGCTTCATGGGGAGCAGCTACGCTCTCTACGCGATAGCCATGACGCTCAACAATGCGTTGAACCACGGCGGCACTGGCGGCATGAAAGCTCAGCCCAATATGACCTATACGAATCGGATTATGCATGATGAGCTCTCCCGTATCAGCGGGTTGGCGCCGGAGCGGCGTTGATCTTCACACGGAACAGGCTGTAAGGCTTGGTACGCAGATCCTTGCCGCCATGAAAGCCAGCTTGGCGATTTAGCTGATTAGCCGTGAAATAGAGATAGCCATCCGGCCCGATGGACAGGGTGTCAGGCCAGATTGCACGAGGATCGTGGACGATGGTCTGCCAAGTGCCGTC
This sequence comes from Pseudomonas sp. C2.3V, assembly GCF_058536325.1. Lineage (NCBI taxonomy): Bacteria > Pseudomonadati > Pseudomonadota > Gammaproteobacteria > Pseudomonadales > Pseudomonadaceae > Pseudomonas > Pseudomonas sp. C2.3V. The sequence goes on from NZ_JBZUBN010000002.1 coordinate 2,514, forward strand.
GGCAAGCCGTTTGCGAATACCGTTGTGCTCGTAGTCACTGGCATAGACGGCACCATTGGCATCGGCTTCAAGGCCATCGGAGGCGCCTTTCTCGCCCATATCCAGTACCGCAGCCGATAGCTGTGCTTCAGTCACATGCTCATCCCGTAACAGACGGGTTGGCACTGCATAAAGGTGGCGACTCGAAAGTGGGCTGAAGTAAAGGGTCTGACCGTCCGGCGACAGGGCAATACCATCGGATGCCACACCAAACGGTTTAGCGGTTCCATCTGCGCCGCGTGCCAGCATGGCTTCGCCTTCCACGGTAGGAATAAAACGCTTGTCGGCAGAGGTCGAGACGTCTCCATCAAGGCGGCGAGTCGCCTTGCCGGTGGCGATGTCCATGACAATGATGGCGCCCGGCCCGCTGACAGACGAGTCGGTGACATACACCGTACCTTCCTTCCCGGTACGGAAGTCAAAGCGCATGTCATTGACATACGTACTCGGCAGGATGACGTTGGCAGGGAAAACCAGCGTCTTCACAACCTTATTGCTCTTGAGGTCGATCGCGACCAGTTTGGCGCCGCCAGGTTGAGGAGCACTGAACTTCGGCGCAGCAGTATCTAGTACCCACAAACGTCCTTGTCCGTCCGCTACAACGCTTTGCACGCTGATGAAGTGCCTGGCCGGTGCCTTTTGGTCAGGCGTATTGATGGCCTGATCAGGGTAGGGGACTACCTTGCCGTCACGTATTTCGCCAACGCTGAAGGGTGCGTTGTCCCCCCATTGTGGGAAATTGACAAAGAGGCGGCCTTGCTCGGAAACCGTAACGCCGGTCGGCATGGCGTCATAGAACGCAAACACAGGTTCCAGCTGGCCAATGGATGTCTCATGTGGCAGGTCCTGTGATGCAGGACCTGCCGCAAACGACAACGTACTCACGGCGGCAATGGTTGCGGCCAGCAGGGTGGGAATCAAATGCTTCATTGGGTGGCTCCTTGTAAATGAAAACGGGGTGCCTTGGCGGCGGCTAAGTTATCCAAAACGGCTTCGGCAAAAGAATGAGTGCCCCCTCGTGTCGCTGTTACGATCCAGCCGGCCACGACCGGTGATTCATTGCTGTATAGGGCGCCGTGTAGTTTGAGGTCAGCGATCACAGCGGGTGTTGGGTTGCAGGTGGCACGCTTGCCAACCAGCAGGCCGGCATGGGCCAGTACCAATGCCCCAGTCCCTATGCCGGCAACCGTCTTCTTGATGGCATCGAAGCCTTGCACGCTACTCCATAGCGACTCGTTGTAACCGAGTGGGCAAAGCGTATCGCTGCTACCAAGCACTACCAGGGCGTCGAATTCGACAGGGTCAATATGTGCCAGAGGAGCTTGGTCATCGCACAAGAACATACAGGTTTCATGACCTGCCTGCCGCCAGAAGGACACGATGTCGAGCATGTCCTTCGGAAGCAGGGATGTTGTCGTGCTGACTGCAGCAATACGTGACATGGGGCTACTCCTTATCAGAGGCTAAAAGCCTTCCAGGACAAGCTTGCCTTTGGCCTTCCCGCTCTCGATAAGGGCGTGGGCACGGCGCAGGTTGTGCGCATTGATCCGGCCGAAATGCTCTCCTAGCGTAGAGCGCAGCACGCCTTGGTCGATAAGCTCCGCTACCCGGTTCAGCAGCTCATGCTGGCGGATCATGTCGGATGTTTCGAACATCGGGCGGGTAAACATCAACTCCCAGTGCAATGACAGGGATTTGCGCTTCATGGGTACTACGTCCAGCGTATCGGGATCGTCGATTAGCGCGAGGCGCCCTTGTGGGCGAAGCACTTCGATAAGGTGTGGGAAATGGCTATCGGTATGAGTCAGGCTGATAACATGGCTGACCTCCTTGAGACCGATGCGAGCCAGTTCTTCAGTGAGTGGCTGGCTATGGTCAATCACATGGTGCGCGCCAAGCGCTCGGATCCATTCCTGGGTTTCAGGGCGCGAAGCCGTACCGATAACGGTAAGTTGGGTGAGCTGTCGGGCCAGTTGCGTCAGGATTGAGCCGACCCCGCCTGCGGCGCCGACTATCAGAAGACTTTCGCCTTTGCCACCGTTCTCCAGAATGCCTAGTCGATCAAAGAGCAATTCCCAGGCGGTTATGGATGTCAGAGGGAGTGCAGCGGCATCGGCCGCACCTAGCGAGGCGGGCTTGCGGCTTACAATACGCTCATCCACCAGATGAAACTCACTGTTGGTGCCAGGGCGGGTAATCGAGCCGGCATAGTAAACGTCATCACCCGGTTGGAAGAGTGTCACCTCTGACCCCACCTCACGTACGACGCCCACCGCATCCCAGCCAAGCACGCGCGGCGTGTCAGTAGCCGAGCCACCACGGACTTTGGTATCGACAGGATTGACCGAAACGGCCTGAACCTCAACTAGAAGATCGTGTGGACCAGGGGTTGGCGTGGGCAGCTCGATATCAACCAGCGAGCGAGAATCATCGATGGACAGGCCATGCTGGGTATAGGCAATCGCTTTCATGCTGGACTCCATAAGTGAACATACGAACAGGGGCGTTAACCGTGGAGCCATCATCGCGATTCACGACGGGAGCAAACAGCCATCGAAACGGGCAGGACTTTCACTGGCGCAGTGAAAATGGAGTGAAGTAAGCGGAAAGCAATACTGCATGAGTGCTTTGACGCCGCGCCAGGGAACCCTCCAGGAAAAACAAAGCCCCGGTTTCCTTGACGGAGCCGGGGCTGGAAAAAGATGACGTCTGAATTTTTACCGCTATGCTCCAACCACACCCAGTTGCTGCAAAAGGGTCAGGTTATCTTCGATGTGCCAGTTCTCCTGGATGCGGCCATTGGCGATGCGGTAGATGTCGGTCGCGATAAAATCAATCGGTTGTCCCTTGCCTTTAATACCCTGGAATTGCCCGCTGAAGTGACCGGTAAAACGCAGATGCGCCACAACCCGATCACCCGCCACGATCATCTGCTCGATCTGACAATCCAGATCCGGTACGGCGGCGCGAAAAGCCTTCGAGGCCGCCAGAGGCCCTTCTACTCCTTGAGCTCTGCCTGGCGGAAGGGTGCGATCCATGAACTGAGGCGCAAGCGCCTCCCGGGCCAACCCTTCGTTACCTGTGGCCCAGAAAGTGCCATATCGACGTGCTGCCTGAACCGATGCATCAGCTTGTGCCGCCGGGTCAACAATCAGCACACGAGGCTCAATCAAGGGGTTGCTAGCAGCCTGAGCCTGAGGGGTAAAGCCAGCAAGCAGTGCGGATAACGCAAATGCCGCTGTAACGGCCAGGGAAAAACGAGAAGTGTTAGGCATGGAATATCTCCATTCTGAAACCGGATGGGTTTGTGGGTGATCAAGGCAGACCATTGGTGATCCAGAAAGGCGGCTCTATTACCGCTTCGAGTGTTGGCAGCGTTGGGCTCTTGTCATGGCATGACGGCTTCGCCTCTGTACACTTCTCGGCTGTGTCGCGGTCTTTTTCGAACTGGGCTTCGGCGGATGTATCTTCAACGAGTAAGCGGCGCATGAGAGTTCCTTGAGGTGGTGTCGGGATAACGGGATGGGTCGCTACGTTCGCATCGGGACGTTGCATGCCATGACCGCATCTTCACTGTCGCCAAGCTCCAAAAAAACCCGCAGAATCAAGCAGCACTTTCTCAGGAGGAGTGAAAATGATCCGTTTCGACGATCTGGCCTTGTTTGTTCGCACGGCAGCGCTTGGCAGTTTTTCGGCGGCGGCCAGAGAGGCGGATCTCCTGCCAGGACAGGTCAGTGCTGCAATTCAACGTCTTGAACGCGAGCTTGATATCCGTCTCTTTGCGCGCTCAACACGCAGCCTCCGGCTGACAGGGGAGGGGGAGCGGTACTTGCCCTATGCCAATGATGTGCTCAGTACACTCAGGGAGGGGCGCGAGCGGCTTCAACCGGAAAGCACTGCTCTAGAGGGCGTCATACAGGTGGCTGCACCTTCAGACCTGGGACGTAACGTGCTCCTGCCACGACTCACGGCATTTCGCCGCGAGCATCCTCGTCTTGCGCTTCGGTTGTTTCTGTCCGATCAGGTGGCGAATGTCTTTCGCGATCCGGTTGATGTGGCCTTGCGCTACGGAATGATGGAGGACGCAAGCTTTATTGCCTTACCACTGGCGCCCGAGAATCGGCGGGTGCTGGCCGCGTCCCCTGCTTACCTCGAGCGGCACGGGCGGCCGGCCTCTCTCAAGGATCTGGCGGAGCACCCTTGCCTGCTTTATATGCTCAATGGTCGGGTGTATGACAATTGGGTCTTTCCCGACGTCAACGGTCGCCGTGAAACCATCACCGTCAAAGGCCCGCTGATGAGTGATGATGCTGATATTGTTCGCCGGTGGGCACTTGAGGGCGAAGGGATTATCTACAAGTCATGGCTGGATGTCAGTGCAGATGTATTAGCCGGGCGGTTGGAGGTCCTGCTGCCGGAGATTCCCGGCGAGAGCTGTGCGCTGCATATGGTTTGCCCGCACCGCAAGCAATTCTCTCCTGGCGTCAGGCTACTGTATGAGTGGCTCAAGTCGGGATTTGCAGACCTGATTCAGGCCTATTCCATGCTCGATACGAAACGTATTGCCTGATAACACTATTTTCTTGAATCGAGTGAAAGTGTTATCGCGTTGTGGTGGTGTTTGTCCACTACGAGCACTCCTACTATCGTTATAGACGCTCCGATACCGCTTTTCAACAGTGTGAGCGCATCACTCCAACCGATAGCAGGAGAATCACCATGATGTACGACTGGAACACCTATCAGAAGCAACTGGTTAGCACCATTGGCGAAATTGGCAAGCTGAGCCCTGATACGGTGCGCGGTTACTCGCTCTTGAGCGAGGCGGGTAACAAGACCAACCACCTAGATGCCAAGACGCGTGAGTTGATTGCGCTGGCCGTTGCCGTCACCCGTCAATGCGATGGCTGTATCACGGTCCATACCGATGCCGCTATCAAGAAAGGCGCCAGTAAAGAAGAAATTGCCGAAGCGCTGGGCGTAGCGGTAGCAATCAATGCGGGTGCGGCTATGGTGTATTCAGCCCGTGTAATGGATGCGTACGCGGCCAAGACTTCCGTGTAGCGAAAGCGGATCTCCTTGCAGTACTCCTGGCCGCCGATCGAATTTTGACGATATCGATTCGCTGCCAGGATGCTTTTGTAAAAGTTTCCTTTGAAGGTAACTAATAATTCGATACCTCGATTAGGTTACCGTCCGGGTCCCGAAAATAAACCGAGACGATTGCTCCGGTGGCACCGGTACGCCGTACCGGTCCGTCAATCACTGTAACGCCTGTCGAATGCAGATGGGTCACGACATCCTCAATAGGCATACGGGTAATCAGGCAAATGTCGACGGCACCCGGTGCCGGCCTCTCGGCTTTGGGCTCGAGTTCCTTTCCCGCTTCATGCAGGTTGAATTTCTGCTCGCCAAACGCCAAGGCCTTACGTCCTTCGCCAAATGTGATGACGTCCATGCCCAGCACACGAGTATAGAAGTCACAGGTCCGCTCAAGGTTGCGAACGGTCAAAACAAGGTGGTCGATCCTGTCGATCTGCATGGCGTACCTCTTGTGCATCGGACGCTGACAATGGTGCGATTTATAGAGCCTTTGCTGTGGCCTCGTCCAACAACGGCGCATTCAACAGACTTATCAAGCTATAATACCAGCCCACATATATGTACATACTTGAAAGACACATTTGAGCAAAGTAAACAGGTAACCAAGTTAGCCGCCGTTGCTCATGAGTTCTATGCTGAAAGCATTCAGCTAGAGCGATTTGATGTACCTTGGATATTAAGAAAAAAGTTGCCTTTGGCTACTCAAGAAATACTCCAGCCCTGCCGTTAACCATCGACCCCTTTCTTGGTTTAGCCGGTGCATCATGTTCAATGCTCGCTTGAAAAAGGACTTGCAAGTCCAGGCCGAAGAGCTGACAGCGTTACGTCAGATCGTCAATGGAATGAATGACTCCATGGTTGCCTTGACCCTTGATCCTGAGTTCCGTATTCAGAGTGCCAACAGCAAATTTCTTCAGACGCTGGGCTACTCGGCTGACCAGGTGATAGGGCGTCCGATGGCGGATATCGTGCCTCCCTATGTGAAGACGCTGCCATGCTTCCACAATTTTCGTGCAGCCGTTGCCAAAGGGCTCCCGGTCAGTGACGAATATCGCTATATCCGCAAGGATGGCACGCTCGCTTGGCTAAACATCCATTGGCAACCTGTCCGCGACCAAGAGAATAAGCTTTCCTATATCCAGGGCTTTGGCGAGGAAGTGACCAAAACCATCGAACTAGCCAAGGAGAACGAGCATTTTATCAATGCGTTGCTGCGCTCTACTGCAGTCATTGAATTCAACCTTGACGGTACGGTGATCAAAGCCAACGACTTGTTCCTCAGGACGATGGGGTATTCAGAGCCGCAGATAGCAGGTAAGCACCACCGTATTTTCTGCACACAGCAAGAAGCATCCTCTGCAGAGTATGAGGCGTTCTGGGCCAAGCTGAACCGGGGCGAATTTGTTGCCGGCCGCTTCAGGCGAGTCGATAGCCACGGTGCCGAAGTCTGGCTCGAGGCCACGTACAACCCGGTCTATGACTCACATAACCGGCTTTACAAGGTCGTGAAATTCGCAACAGTCGTGACGGATCAGGTACTTCGGGAGGCCGAGGTGCGCGAAGCGGCCGGAATAGCCTTTGATATCTCCAGGCAAACAGACATCATCGCTCAGCGGGGCGCTGCGGTCGTGAATAATGCCGTCGAAACCATGCAGCAGATTTCGGTTGAAATGCAAGCTGCTGCCGAGGGGATCGAAGCGCTGGACCGTCAGTCACTGCTGATCAACTCCATCGTCCAGACGATTGGTGGCATTGCTGCACAAACCAATCTGCTGGCGCTCAATGCCGCAATCGAAGCCGCTCGTGCCGGCGAGCAGGGGCGAGGCTTTGCCGTGGTCGCTGACGAAGTACGGCAACTGGCAGGGCGTACCAGCTCGGCGACTGAAGAAATTGTAGGCGTCGTGCAGCAGAATCAGAAGATGACCGAAACCGCCGTACGTAGCATGGCCAGTAGCCGTGAACAGGCCGCGCGGGGACTGGATCTGGCTGCACAGGCCGGTACGGCGATCGTCGAGATTCAGGATGGGGCAAAACAGGTCGTGGGAGCAGTCAAACGGTTTGCCAGTGAGCTCTAGTCGGTATAAGTCTGGTGTAGGGCCAAGCTGCTTTATCTATAGCAAAAGGCTTACACAAGCGTTGGAAAAGCAGCGCTATTACTCAGCTAAGTCATGTCCTAATCTACACATATTGGATGGAGCGCAGGACGCGCTCAGTCAGGTCAAGGATGATGACCAAGCCAGGATGGCAGCTTGATACGGATATCGAGCACGGTCAGCAAAAACCCGCTTCGGCGGGTTTTTTGTTGCCTGTAAAATAGCCTCGCTTTAGCAGCGAAAGCCTGCCGTAAAGAAGAGTATTCCTGTCATGCCGTTACGGTAGTTGATGCTGAGCCTCTGTAAAGTACCGCACCTGTATTGCCTGAGCGTTATAAGCAGCATCATGGATTTGATCGCCTGGTTATCCTGTCCTTTGTCTCCCGGTTGGTCACGCAGGCCGGCTCTCCTCGGCTAGAAGGAGGAGGGCCTTTCAGCCTCTAGACGGAAGAGCGGTGTGTTAAAGAAACGTAAGCTGAGCCGACCGGTTGAGTATCGATCAAGGACAGAGAAGAAGGATTGAATTCAAGGATCAGTAAGGGCTCGGCGTCATCGTCATCTATTCCCTATATCCCATTCATTACGCTCCGGACAAACGTGTTTAGGATAGGTCTTTAAGCAGTGATACATCCCAAGCACATTCAATAAGAAGGTAATCGCTCGGCTCGGGATAAGACATGAAAATAACAAACCTGCGTAGTTGTTTTTCGCTTGCAATAGTGGGTGCTGCTTTATTTAACGTTGAGCATGGTTGGGCGGCCCACTCAACTGACCATAAAGATTCAGCAGACCGTCGTGCCGAAGCTGCTGTCAAGGCGATGACGATCGACGAAAAGATTTCACTCTTGCACACCCAAGTGGGCTTTCCGTTTCCAATCGGCAATACGCCCAAGCCTGACGGAGCTGTCGGCTCAGCAGGCTATGCACCAGGGGTTCCTCGCCTTGGTATTCCTGCGTTGCAGGAAAGTGACGCCAGCATGGGGGTGGCCAACCCCTCAAACATTCGCCCAGATGACAATGCCACGGCCTTGCCTTCCAGCATCATGCTGGCTGCTACTTTTGACCCTGATTTGGCTTACCGAGGTGGCAAGGTTATCGGCACCGAAGCGCATGCCAAAGGTATCAATGTCATGTTGGCTGGCGGCGTCAATCTGGTTCGGGAACCCCGCAGTGGTCGTAATTTCGAGAACGTGGGAGAGGATCCTCTGCTGGCAGGCATCATGGGAGGCTACTCCATCAAAGGGATACAGAGTAAGCACGTTGTCTCGACGATCAAGCACTATGCCTTGAACGCTCAGGAGACGGGCCGCGTGGCGGTGAGCTCCGATATCAAGGAAGGGGCCGCACGTGAGTCCGATCTCCTGGCCTTCGAGCTGGCTATCGAAAAAGGTCAGCCGGGCTCGGTGATGACTTCCTATAACCAATACAACGGCACCTATACCTCGGAAAATGCCTTTCTCATCAATCAGGTCTTGAAGGGTGACTGGAAGTACAAGGGCTGGGTCATGTCTGACTGGGGCGCTACTGCCAGTACAGAGAAAGCAGCGCTTGCGGGACTGGATCAGGAGTCCGGTGAAAATTTGGACCCAGTCATCTACTTTGGCGAGCCTTTGAAGCAGGCTGTGCAGGAAGGGCGTGTCTCCCAGGAGCGGCTGGATGATATGGCCATGCGCGTGGTGCGCAGCCTGTTTGCTGTGGGCGCGGTTGATCATCCGCCCAAGCTGACCGACATAAACTTCAAGGCTCATGCCAAGGTGGCTAAGGCGACGGCAGAGCAGGGTATCGTGCTTCTGAAAAACGACCGTAATCAGTTACCGCTCTCACGTACGTTAAGACGTATCGTTGTGATAGGTAGCCATGCGGATGCCGGTGTTTTATCAGGTGGCGGCTCTGCCCAGGTGACACCCATCGGAAGCCTGATTCTGCCGGCGGGTTCTGATTATGTCAGCCAGGTCTATCATCCCTCATCACCTTTAAAGGCTATTCAGGCTGAAGCGCCGCGCGCCCAGGTTGTGTATGACAGCGGAGAGGATATTCAGCGGGCTGCCAGACTGGCCAAAGGCGCAGATGCCGTTATCTTCTTCGCTCGGCAATGGGCAACCGAGGGAGTCGATGTTCCTGATTTAAGCCTGCCTGATAATCAGGATGCCTTAATTGAAGTGGTTGCTAAGGCCAACCCAAGAACAACCGTTGTGCTTGAGACAGGCGGACCCGTAAAGATGCCTTGGCTCAACCGAGTGCCAGCAGTACTGGAGGCCTGGTATTCCGGAGCCAAAGGCGGTGAGGCCATTGCGGGTGTCCTGTTTGGTAGTGTCAACCCGTCTGGCCGCTTGCCGGTTACCTTTCCCCAGGATGAAAGCCAACTGCCACGGCCTACCATGCGTGACCCTTCAACTACAACCTCCAGTCCCTTTGTAGTACCTGATGAGTTTTTCTCAGAGAACTACAACATTGAAGGTGCTGACGTGGGCTACAAATGGTATGAGCGAGAGGGCAAGAAGCCGCTATTTCCGTTCGGCTATGGACTGTCCTATACCCAGTTCAAATACAGTAACCTCAATGCCGAAACACGTGGCAGCAAGCTGGTGCTGAGCATGGACATCACCAACTGTGGGCGGGTTAAGGGTATCGATACGCCGCAGTTCTATATCGAAAACCCATCCAGGAAAAACGGATTCACGAGTCGCCTGGTAGGCTGGGATCGCGTTGAGCTCAAGCCAGGGCATACCAAGCGGGTAAAAGTGACGGTTGATCCGCGTCTGGTTGCCCGGTTCGATGAGCGGTTCAACAGCTGGCATATCCATGCAGAGAGTTACAACGTAAGTGCAGGCGCTAATGCAATGGATCGTCCGCACAAGGTGCGAGTACGGCTCGACGAGCGTTATCTGGCACCCTAAAAGGTAAGCGCCGTAGCCTGTGCTGCGGCGCGCCTGCCAGTTACGGGTGGGCCTGACAGTGACATCTAGAGGCCTGCCCTGTTATCTCAATTGCTCGCCGTAACCAGTCGGAACCGGCCTTCCGCCTCATGCTTGATACGCACATCCGCGTAGTGCGCAAGGCCAGGATGGGCGACATCCAGTGGTGTTTTGTGAGTAGCCGTAATGACCACTACATCGGCGCCAGCAGCCTGCGCCGCCGTAATGCCTGCATGAGTATCCTCAAATACCAGACACTCACTGATATCGACCCCAAGGGCTTTGGCGCCTGCCAGGAAGCAGTCAGGGGCGGGCTTGCCATGCTCAACGTCCTCAGACGAAATGATGACGGCAGGCAGCGCCATACCCGCCGCGGCAAGGCGTGCCTCAGCCAGACGACGTGAGGCTGAGGTCACTAGTGCCCAGCGGCCTTCCGGCAGGCTGGCAAGAAAGGCTGCCGCTCCCGCAATTTCCCTTACATCCGAGGTGTCGGCTATCTCGGCCTCGGTAATGGCCCGCGTCTCTGCCTCAATGTCCGCGCCGGGTGGCGCAAAACGGCGAACGGTTTCCACGGCGCGTACGCCATGCATGACGGCAATAAGGTCAGCCGGGTCAAGGCCATGACCCAATGCCCACTGCGTCCAGGCACGCTCAGCGGAGGCGATGCTGGTCAGCAGTGTGCCATCCATATCAAAAAGAAAGGCAGAATAGGGTCGCGTGGGCAATGTCATCCGTAGCTCTCGGAATAGGTGAGTAAGTGGCGTACCGCATAGTACCGAACCCGTCCCTAGTGCGTCAGTAAGTGTGTTCCGCTCTGCATCGCCGGAGCGGGATCTGCTCCTACTACGTTGCATAGTTCGGTTCATGACGATCCAGCATCCGTTTGATGCTGGCAAGGTGCAGACGAGCGCTTTCCAGATCGCCTTCGCGCATCTGCTCGGCGGTCTTACGTATGATCGCAGGGTCACGCGAGCAAAGAGCTTACCTGCCTGTGCTCATTGCGCGTATCTGTACCTTCGCTAACCGCTCCAGGTAATACAGGCCACCCCAGGCTTCGGCGATGGCGCCCGCTATGCAGTCTTCCTCATGACAACCAGAGCAAGGCCATTGAGCGTCTGCCTCTTCGGTGCGATATGGCCCGCCGGTGCTCCAGAGCAGGGTTTGAAAGTGTCATGCTATGAGCCATGCGTTCTTTCCAGATAACGTTTGGCTATTGGAGCAGGGCATAAATATCGGCAATGCTTACTGGCTTGGTAAAGTGGTAGTCGAAGCCGGCCTGCAGGGCCTTTTCCTTATCCTGATCCTGTCCCCATCCCGTGATCGCGATAAGCAGCGTGTGTCTGCCCTCCGGCAATGCCCGAATAGCCTGAGCGACCTGATGCCCCGTCATGCCGGGCATACCTACATCCAGCAGCATCACGTCGGGCTTGAGCGTTTTGAACAGCTCCAGCGCCTGAAAGCCGTTGTAGGCTAATGAGACCTCATGGTCTTCCAGGCGCAGTAGCTCGGCCATGGTTTCCGCTATGTCAGGGTTGTCATCGGCAACTACGATGCGGCGATGGGCCGCTGTCGAGATGGCAGGCGCTGAGACGACGTCGTGCGGTGCCTCCAGGGTCTCATCATAAGGCAGGCTGAGGGTGAAGCAGGCGCCCTTGCCTGAGCCCTCACTAGCAACAGTAAGCGTGCCGTCATGCAGTTGAGCCAGGGATTGAGCCAGGGCCAATCCAATACCCAATCCGCTATTGGTTTCTTCGCTGGATCTGGGAACCTGTACAAACATCTCGAACAGGGAGGCCAGGGCGTCAGGCTCAATACCAATCCCATTATCTGAAACAGTGATGCAGGCCTTGTTGCCATTAAGGGCTGTGGTAACCGTAATCCGACCTTTCTGGGGCGTATATTTGGCTGCGTTGCTCAACAGGTTGATCAGAATCTGTTCCAGTCGTAACGGGTCCACATTCAGAGCGATAGAGTCTGAAGGGAGCTCGACAGTCAGCGTGTGCCCCTTCGTCTCGAACAAAGGCTTAGTCGTTTCGACGGCGGCACGTATCACAGAGGCTAGCTGCGTGGGCTGCTTACGTAGTTCGATCTTGCCGCGGGTTATGCGGGAAACATCAAGCAGATCGTCCAGTAGCATCCCCATATGGGTCACCTGACGCTTGATGACGTCCTGGCTCCACCGGCGCTGCTCTTCGCTGATTTGACCTGTTTCCAGCAGGCTGACTGCCTGACGAATAGGCGCCAGCGGGTTTCTCAATTCATGGGCCAATGTCGCCAGGAACTCGTCTTTCTGGCGATCAGCCTCGCGAAGCTGCTGCTCCTGAAGTTTGCGCTCACTGATATCGGCAAACCAGACAGCAATATTGTTCTGGAACGGCGTGGCTACGATATGGAACCAGCCTTCGCAGGTGCTCGTTTGTACCAGCGACTCGAGCGATCTAGGCTCGCCGCTGATCATTGTTTCACGCAGCGCATGATAGATGTCGCCCTGCGCCCAACCAGACAGCACTCCGCTAATGGGCTTGTCTGTAAGCGCCGCTGCACGGGAGCGTAGGGCCGTCGCCCCAGCGTCATTGATATAGACCAGGGTGAAGTCTTCAGCCGATGTCTGTGCCTCTGTAGCAGGAGAGAGAATGGCGAAGGGAATAGCTGAAGAGTTAAGCGCTACGTGAAGTTGCTGTTCGGAGCGCCGGGCTTTTTCCTGTTGGCTGGCGCGATCTATAAAGAGGGCAGCTGTCGCTGCGCAGATCTCGACCAGCCGAATCTCCCGTGGTGAAAGCTCATGGGTCTCTCTGAACAGCACCGTTAGCCAGCCCAGTGTGTCCTGACCATCACGCCGTATCGTTACATCGTGATGCGTTCTGAAACCCTCAGCGCGCAGCCGGCTTGAGTGCTCTACCAGGTTGCCCTGCACCTGATCATGGAGACATGACACCGGTAGGGCAGCATTTGATATTCCTTTGCTGACCAGCCGATCGGGCGCTGGTGCTGTACCTTCCAAACCGATGAACCCTCCAGGTGCGTTCAGCAGCTCGCAGACCAAGTTCAGAATCGCACTTAACTGGTCGTACAGCGACGATAACTGCAGCAGGCTTTGACTGAGCGCATAGAGTCCTTCCAAATCTTCGACTTGCTGTGAGAGAGCCGTCTGGGCTTTTTGCAGGCGTGATACTAAAAGGTCACGTTGGTGCTCGCTCTCCTGGCGTGCCGTCGCCGATGCGATCAGCGCCTGGGCCACGTCATCGATCTCTCGAATCTCGGTTTCCGGTAGATGAGGTGCCTGGCCCTGACCCATGGCCAATGCAGCATGCCGCAAGGCGCGCATCGGGTCATTGATGCGGCGCGAGGCGTATCGTGTGGCCAACAGCGCGACAATCAGGGACAACAGAAGGCCTCCACCATAAATGGCAAACGCCTTGAGGGCCCCCTTGGCAATATCGTGTGCGGGAATGCCCGTCGCGACAAACCATCCGCTCTGCTTCAAATGCACATAGGCGGAATATACCCTTATACCTTCTACCGTCTGTGTCAGCCCGCTGCCTTCGTTTGTGTTCTGCTTGACCATTGCCATCAGTGAAGGGGCAGCAGGTTTGCCCAAGGTTTTCTCATGGTCGCGCGTACGCGCAATGCGGCGCCCATTGGCATCGACTACGGTGGCGACCCAATCGCTGGGTAGACGTCGAAGGTTGATAACGTTAAAGATCACCTCAGGCTTGAGCACCGCCGTTAAGACATAAACCAGCTTGCCATTGCGCATGACCGGCATACGCAGCGGGATAGCCGATGTGCCTGAGGGGCCGGCCGCCAACTGGCCGATCACAGGTTTTAGAGTGCTCACGACCTGCATAAAGCTTTCCGGTTCTGCCAACGGGCCGTCTGCACTCACATGATGGGCGGTAATCCTTCTCAGTACCTGACCATCCGGTGTGGCAATAATGACGGTTTTCCAACCGGGCACCAGCGGGACGACACGGCGCACCAATTCCTGATAGCTGTCGAGGTTGCCATCATCGAGAAAAGGAGATTGCGAAAGGGTTTGTAGCAGGTCCAGCGAGCGGTTAATTTCAACGTCTACTGCCGTTGCTGTCAGGCGCGTGGCCTCGAGGCTCCGCTGCTCGGCTATCGACTTCTGCTCATGAATGATGGCCACGAGACCAAGCCCGGCAATCAGCGCAATTGGCGCAATGCCTGCCAATGAAAGCGTCAGAAGACGTCTGCGTAGACGAACCTTGGGGGTGAGCTTGCCGGGTAAAGCCAAGGGTAGATCCTCAACAAAGGTAAAGCCTGCTGCGCACGAGCATTCCAGCCAAGGCTGACTAGAAGAAGCCCTTTTATGATACGACATCTAGCGCAGCGGCCGGTGCTTTTGATCATCCGGCCATATACAAGCTATTCGAAGAGGTAGAAACACACGACTCCTTTTTCTGAAGCACAGGCGGCCATTCTCCACGAAGGGGTGCGATAGAAACAGGCAGCGGAACATGCAGTAGAAGAGAAAGTTAGTCGAGCAGGAGTCTATTACCTAGATGAAAACCATTTGCGGTATGGATGGCCACTGGTAGCTAGCACAGTGTTTCAATCTTCGCAGCCTTGAGCCCCGCCTTATACCTTCTTTAATACCTCTTGGTAATAGACGGCTTGGCTTGATAAGCGCAGTATCAAGGTGGCAAACGGCTATTCCCTTTTACGTGTTTTACCCTTTTACTAGTGTCGGCTGGCTTGATTGGCTCTAGAAAAGCCTTCAGGACATGAGGCCGTCCTGAATTCCATGCTGTCTGCCTCTAGTAACAACCGACTCATATTAAATGGATGTTCTTATGTCTGGCATGCCTGATGATGACGATGACCAACTGAACCGTCGTGTCGAGTGCGAAGAGTGCGGTGAGCTCCGGGCTTGTATTTATTCGCTTCATCCTGAGAGCGACTCGCTTGCCTGGCTCTGTCCTTTTTGCAAGGCCGAGCTCCAAACTCAATAGTGTATGGACAACAAGGCGTATCGCTTGAGCAGGTAGCGTTATGTTATGCCTCTGATTCTGCGTGTTTGAAAGTGTGAAAACCTGAGGCCGCCTGGTTTTTACAGGCGGCGTACCCGCGGATCAGGTGTACGTTTTTCCAGCTGCAGGCAAGCCCAGTCCACGAAGGCGCGCACACGGGGCGAAAGCTGCAGGGCGTGCGGATAGACCAGATGAATGGGCAGGTCCGCAGGTTCGAACGATTCGAGGACTCTAATCAAACGACCCTCAGCAAGCTCATCGGCAACCTGATAATGCATCAGCCGTGTGATGCCCAAACCTTGCAGGCAGGCGAGGGTGGCTGCTCTAACCTGGTTGCAGACCAGCCGAGGTGTAATGGATTCGGCCAGCGCCTTTCCGTTGTGTCGGTAGTACCAGTGCCGGCCTTGTGATGACAACAGGATGCAAGCATGTTCACGCAATGAGCCTGGGTTATCAATGACAGGTGAGGCGCGAAGGTAATTAGGGCTGGCACAGGTAACGAGGCGGGTACCTCCTATTCTTCGTGCGATCATGGTCGAGTCACGAAGGTGGCCGATCCGCAGGGCAAGATCGAGGCGCTCATCCAGCAGCGGGAGGATCTCGTCGCTTAAAGTCAGTTCGGCGCTTGCTTCTTCATGCTCCTTAAGAAAGTCGTTTAGGACAGGTGCAACGTAGTGTTGTCCGAATTCGACAGGCGCCGTTAGCCGGAGCACACCTCTAACTACGCCATCGCGAGCTTCCAGGCGCTGCTCCATGTCGTCGACATCAGCCAGCATCCGCTGACTCCAGGCAAGATACTCCTCACCCTCGACGGTAAGGGCCATACGGCGCATACTGCGGTTCAATAGCCGAACCCCCAGATGACGCTCCAGGGCCGCCAGTGAGCGTACAAGCGACGCCACCGATTGGCCGGTTGCCTCTGCCGCTGAACTCAAGCTGCCGTTTTCCACTATCCGAATGAAATTGGCCATCGCCTTGAGCTTGTCCATTGCTGCGCCTTTATCTGTGCAATTACTGCATAAGTCTTCTCAGGTTCACGGCATAGGTGAAACGGATGGATCAGCAGAAACTAGAACGCCTGATGTCAACCGGAGTGCAACCTATGAACCAGCAACCAAGTCCTGCTCGCATTCTCTCATACGACCACATCGGGATTCGTGTCAGTGATAAAAACCGAGCGATATCGTTTTATCAGGCCCTCGGATTTATGGAGAGCGCACATTTTCCTCGGTATGAGGCCAATGAGATGCTCAGCCCTGATGGGGTTCGTATAAACCTGATCTTTAACGGGACCCGTATACCCCATGCTCACAATGTTTTACTGGATGAACCGATAAAGCTGCCGGGTATGACTCATCCTGCCTTTATTGTAGATGACCTTGAGGCACTCCAGAGGTGGTTGAACGAGCAGGGGATCATGATTACGGAAGGGCCGCATCCTATTGGTCCTAGACGCGTCGCGCTGTTTATCCGCGATCCCGATGGCAACGTTCTCGAGTTCAATCAGCTTGTTGAAGGGGATGCATGATGAAACTGTATGATCTGGAGGCTTCCGGAAACTGCTACAAGGTGAGGCTTTTTGCGTCATTGGCCAATATCGAGCTTGAACGTGTGCCAGTGGATTTTCTGAGCGGAGCACACAAGCAGCCGCCGCTGTCGGAGCTGAATCCGTTGGGCCAGTTACCTATCCTGGAAGACGGCAAGCAGGTCGTCAGAGACTCGCAGGCCATTCTGGTCTATCTGGCAGGTGTATATGGTGGTTTGGCATGGTGGCCAGCGCATCCGCAAGGCCAAGCCGAGATCGTTCAGTGGCTCTCGTTTGCTGCCAATGAAGTGCAGCACAGCGTATGTGCTGCACGGCTGGTGCAGAAATTTGGCTACGACCTGGATAAATCGCAGGCGCTTGAGAAAGCGGTGGTAACGCTCTCGCTACTCGACAAGCATCTGGAGCACAACGACTGGCTTGCAATGGGCCGCCCAACCATCGCAGATTGCGCGGTCTATCCTTACGTCGTGCTGGCGCCAGAAGGCGATGTGGATCTAGAGCCTTATAATCATGTCGCACGGTGGATGAGGCGGCTGGAAGCGCTGCCCGGCTATTTGCAAAAGCCTTGATCAATCTATGGGCGTGGCACCTATGAGGCAGGAGTTTGCCTTTGAGGATCGGTTAGTCAGGCAGGGGCGCTACACACCGTAATGACAGAGTGTTGCGCTCCCGGAAAGGAATTACTCCACGTGCGGTATAGTCGGGTTACGCTAAAACGCGCTAAGGTTTGGTTTTCATCTCTACCGTTCTTTGAGCCATGCCCATCATTGATAACGTCGTTGCGTTTACTTTGGCTGCTACCTTACTTACATTAACGCCAGGGCTTGATACTGCCCTGGTGTTACGCACAGCGGCTGTTGAGGGAAGAGCGCAGGCCATCCGGGCAGCACTGGGCATCAATGCGGGGTGTTTGATCTGGGGCGCCGCCGTTGCCTTTGGCCTTGGGGCTTTAATTGCCGTATCCGAGCTGGCTTATGATGTGCTCAAGTATTGTGGCGCTGCCTACCTGTGCTGGCTGGGCTTGAATATGATTGTGCGGCCCCGCAGTTCAATGGCCGCCAACGACACTACCCGCGTGCAGAACACGAACTGGTTTCTCAAAGGGATGCTGGGTAACGTATTGAATCCTAAAGTTGGAATTTTCTACGTCTCCTTCCTGCCTCAATTCATTCCTCAGGGACACCCCTTGATCCTCTGGACCTTTGGCCTGGTAAGCATTCACGTGGTGATTGGATTCATCTGGTCCATGGCGTTGATCGGTGCGACTCGCCCATTGGCCCAGATTTTACGTCGTGAAAAAGTGATCCAGTGGATGGACCGACTCACTGGGGGCGTTTTCCTCCTCTTTGCCGCCCGCCTGGCGCTCACCAAGCGCTGAAAGTCTCTAATTTTAGCGATGCAGAGCGGCTTACTAGACGGCCTTTCTTTCTTGAGGCTAGATCTCGTCTATTGTGTTCTAAGCTACTGAAACAAAGCAGAGGCACCTATGATCAGGGTATCGGCTTCTTTGATACTGTTTTCTGCATGCTGCGCAATCGAGCGAGTCAGGTTGAATGTATTGGCTTCGGCTTGCTCAAGCGCTTCGTTGTAGCCTGTCCATACCTGCCAACATTCCATAATTGTCAGGGCAGAGACAACGAGCGAAACAAAGACAAGGTCAGGCGCTTGGCATTTATCTCAAACCGGCGTTGTTGTGGCATCGTTAGGGTCCAACTGCCGTTCCATTATCTGATTGGAGAGCAGTAGGGCTGTAAAGATTTACAAGCCAATCTCGCACCAGCAGATATAACCGGCAACTCGCCCGCCTGCGGCCAGAATAATCCTTCCGTTACTTCAAACCATACGCATTCATGCCTTTTTGCACTGGTCATCATGACGTAGATCCAATGTCGATTAGCAATTTTTCAAGCGTTTTCCACTACATAGACAACATGAAGTCACCATGGCATCCGTCATATGTCTGTAATTGATTATTAATTGTTAATATTTATCATTTACATTGATAGGTCACTTTTATAGCATCTTGCCAGTTTTGCCTGTACGCCGTTTTTCATATGTACAAAACGTCCCAGATCGACATCGTTCGGCCTGGTATAGCGGTGCTCGCACTTTTCAAGGACTTCTGAATAATGAAAGCGTTTCCTCTGCGGCCGTTGGTGTTCACCGTTTCGCTGTTGACTACCGGTACAGTACTTGCCGCCCCGATCACAGTTGATCTTGCGTCCCAGCCCTTGGCAAATGCGTTGAGACAGCTAGGCCAGGCCAGTGGTCTTCAGGTCTCCTATACTTCGGCAGCAGTGGCCGGCAAGACAGCGCCTGCCGTACGGGGCCAGATGGAGCCTGCAGTGGCACTACAGGCGCTGTTGGCCGGGAGTGATCTGGTAGGCAGTATTCAGGGTAACGTGCTGACTATCGCCGAGGCAGGATCGGTTGCGGGTGAGGAAGTGGCGCAGCTGGGTATCACTCAGGTAGTAGCAGAGGGCTCAGGCAGTATTACCAGCGATATAGCTGCAACAGAAGGGTCCGGCTCTTACACGACAGGTAGCATGAGTACGTCTACCAAGTTGCCTCTGTCGATACGCGAGACGCCTCAATCGGTAAGTGTAATGACGCGCCAGCGTATCGACGACCAGGCCCTTAATGAACTCAATGACATCGTCAAATACGCACCCGGCATACAACTGCGTAAACTCGGTGGAGACCGCCAGCAGTTTCTCGCGCGTGGATTCACCATCGACAACCTGATGTACGATGGCTTGCCCACTAGCATTAGCACGTTTACGCTCGATACCATCAGCGGCGCTGATCTTGCCATCTATGATCGCGTGGAAGTCGTGCGCGGTGCTACAGGCCTGATGACTGGCGCTGGCAGCCCTTCAGCGACATTGAATCTAGTGCGCAAGCGTCCCACCGCTACTCCGCAAGTCAGTATCACCACCAGCGCTGGCAGCTGGGACCGTTACCGTACCCAGCTGGACGCATCCAACAAGCTGAACGAAAGCGGTACGTTGCGCGGGCGCGTGGTAGCAGCCTATGAAGACGATGGCAGCTTTGTTGATGAGCGAGAAAAGCAGCGGCAGACCTTTTATGGCATCCTCGAAGCCGATCTCAGCGACTCCACCACCTGGACTCTCGGAGCCTCAAAACAGCGCGACGATGCCGTATCGGACTGGGGAAGCCTGCCCGCCGGGCCTAATGGGGAAAATCTGCACCTGTCGCGGTCGACCTTTCTTAGTAACGACTGGGCATATTGGGATCGGGATAACATTACCGCCTTCACCGATGTCACCCACCGTTTCGACAACGGTTGGAGTGCCAGGCTGGCAGCTGCTCGAATCTGGGCGGAATCGAATACCTTCTCCAGTTACCTTAATCCTCCGGTGGGTAATGCCTATACGCAGTCTTCCGGTCAATACCACAGCAAGGACGTACAGACTAACCTGGACACAACCGTATCCGGCCCATTCACGTTGTTTGGACGCGAGCATG
This sequence comes from Pseudomonas sp. C2.3V, assembly GCF_058536325.1. Taxonomy (NCBI): domain Bacteria; kingdom Pseudomonadati; phylum Pseudomonadota; class Gammaproteobacteria; order Pseudomonadales; family Pseudomonadaceae; genus Pseudomonas; species Pseudomonas sp. C2.3V. Next base: position 22,693 of record NZ_JBZUBN010000002.1, read on the forward strand.
AACTGGCATTGGGCGCCAGCCGCCGGCAAGAGCGGTTTGATCAAAAAGGAGGATACTGGCCGACAGCAACGCCGGTTGATACCTACAACTTTGATCCCGGTGTCATTGCCAAGCCCAGCCTGAGCGACCGGCTTCCCTATTCGAGCAAAAATACGGCAACGGAAAAAGCTGTTTACGGTGTCGCCCGGTTTAATCCCATTGATCCGCTGCACGTTATCCTGGGTAGCCGCGTGACGTGGTACGACTACGATAACCGTGCGAGCGATACCGGGGATTACACGGTAACCCGTGAGGTGACGCCCTATGCAGGGGTTATCTATGACCTGAATGACACCTACTCGGTCTATGCCAGCTACACCGAGATTTTCAAGCCGCAGACCGAACAGGATCTAAGTGGGTCCACGCTTGAGCCTATGACAGGGGAGAGCTACGAGATCGGTCTAAAGGGCGAGTACATGGAGGGTAATCTGAACGCCTCCATCGCGGTGTTCGATATGACCCAGCAGAACCGGGCATACGCAGTGCCAGATCAGCCTACGCTTTGCCGAAACCAGAACCGTACCTGTTATGAAGCGGCAGGAGAGGTGCGTAGCCGCGGTATTGATACCGAGCTGTCAGGTGCCTTGACGCCCAACTGGGACATTTCGGCCTCCTACACCTTGGTGCTCAGCCAATACGTGAAAGATCAAACCTATAATAAGGGTACCTTGTTTGCCCCTGAGCAACCCAAGCACTTGTTCAAAGCGGCTACTACCTATCGCTTGACCGGAGCGCTGAGCGACTGGCGCATTGGTGCAGATGTGCTTGCCCAGAGCAAAACCTATAACCGTGTTGGTACCGGTCGCGCCGTTCAGGATTCATATGCTGTGGTCGGGCTTATGGCGGGCTATCAATTCAATGAACATTGGGATGGTCAGGTAAACCTGAACAATGTGTTTGATGAAAAGTACTGGCAAGGCATACCTAACTCCAGCGGTACAGGTGTCTATGGTGACCCGCGTAACGTCATGTTCAGTTTAAGGTGGAGCTTGTAACGCGTCTCTATGGGCTGGAAAAGAGTTTCCAGCCCATAGGACTGTTTAGCGTTCTTTGGATTGATAGGCCGATTAGGTGATATCGATAACGAACAAACCAGGCGGCGACTAAGCGCGTCTGGTTTGTCAGCTCCATGGGTGCAGCGCTATGGCAAGTCTCGGCCTTGCGTTGATGTAGTGACGAGCCGCGCGCTAAGCGACGGTTTTCAGCATGCCTCCATAAGGGATGCATAGCGCGGTTCTGGACTGAAGATCAGTCGCTTGCCGTGCCGTTATTCCAATGAAATAACGGTACGGCAATTCTGTATCGCAAATAGAGCGTCTCTGACCGTTAGGCGCTGGGCCGAGAAAAGTCATTTAAAAGTACCTTGCCATCCACCTAATCGTTGCGTTGGTAACGTATAACTGTCGCAAGGCAGATCAGCACAGTAGGGCGGTACTCCACAGTGTTACAGCCCAGATCAGAAACGACCCCGCTGGAATCCCTCTCGGTTAGTCGCTATTTAGGGTCACTAGTGTATGATTGATGAAGATGAGATTAGCTAACGTCTCAACTTAAGAGATACGTACATCTAACTGTGGGCACATAACTATCCATTCGGAACGTTACGCTCGGCAGAATGTTTTAGGCAAACTATTCCTCTACAACAACCCCACCCTAGAGCGCTTGGCGTTTCGATGCTGCCACGTGAATGTAGAAGGTGGGCCTTCTAGTGTGATGAATCACAAGTACGTTTAATTAGTTTCTACGAAAAGCTCGTGCTGCTCTACCTACTGAAGCCAGGATTTCACCAGCGCTTCTACTCCAGCGGAAGGGCCTCGGGTTCTGGTTGTAAGTAGCCAGGTAATGGTTAATAGACTGCTCAAGATCGCTTACGCTGGTATGTGATTGCCGCTTGATCCATCTCTGGCTAAGGGTCGAGAAGAAACGTTCTACCAGGTTTAGCCAGGAAGCCGAGGTTGGGGTGAAATGCACCTGATAACGAGGGTGTGCGGCTAGCCAGGCCTTTACCTGATCGGTCTTATGTACCGCATAGTTGTCCATGATCAAGTGAACCGGTAGGTCCGTACAGATTTCTTCATCAATAGCCTTCAAAAACTCCACAAACTCAGCGCTACGATGACGACGCTTGAGACGCCCAATCACTTCGCCTGTGGCAACATCCAGCGCAGCAAACAATGACGTTGTGCCAAAGCGCTGATAGTCATGTGTTCGAGTGACCGGATGGCCTGGTGCCAAAGGCAGACCTGGCTGGGTTCGATCCAGGGCCTGGATCTGGCTTTTCTCATCAATACACAGCACCAGAGCCTTATCCGGTGGGTTCAGGTATAGCCCAACGATGTCATGAACTTTATCGACGAAGGCCGGATCGGTTGAGAGTTTGAACGTCTGCTCAAGGTGAGGCTTAAGGCCAAAGGCTCGCCAGATACGTTGCACACTGGCCATGGAAATATCGGTAGCCTTGCTCATGCGGCGCGAACTCCAGTGGCTGGCATCCTCAGGCTTGGTTTGCCGGACCCGATCAACAACCTCCTGAACCTTCTCGTCACTGATACTGCGGGGTCGCCCAGATCTGGGCTCATCATTAAGCCCCTCAAGTCCCCATTGTGAGAAGCGAAGACGCCACCGCGATACGGTCTGAGCTGTAATACCCAGGCGCCTGGCAATCGATGAGCCGGGTTCACCGCTAGCGCAAGAAAGGATGATTTCAGCGCGTAGTTTTGAATCCGCAGGACCTTTACGCTGAGCCCTTCGACGGCTGAGCTCGGCATGTTCTTGCCTGGTCAGGGTGATCTGTACAGCAGGACGGCCTGTTCTCATCGCATGCCTCCTTGAGTCAGTTTTGAGTACTCATTCTTCAGACCATACTTATGCTTGGTAGTTGTGATTCACCACACTAGTAAGTGACAGGATCGATAAATCAGGAATATAGCGCATTGTGCCCACCATAGCCTTGGCCTGCTAGTTAGATATGTTATATGGTTACAAATTGTTTCGCCGAAATGTGTTGTAGTTATGAACCGTCGTCACCTTCTAAACTTCATCCTGGCAGGGCTGACGCTGCCAGCCTTTCCCAACGCCTTTGCCGCTTCAAGCGAGGTACGCTCCGTAAGGGCATCACGTACCGCTGGTCGCTTTCGCCTGGTACTGGATCTCAATGGCCCGAGCCACTATCGCACGTTCACGCTCGACTCACCTCATCGATTGGTCATCGATTTACCTAATACGACGTTAGCCACCAATGTTTCAAAATTGGATGTTACCGGCTCAGCAATCAAAACGATTCGGGGTGGAGCCCATGGTACGACAGGCAGTCGTATCGTCCTCGAATTGAAGCAGCCAGTAAAACTCGACAGCCTGGTGCTTGGCCCGTCCGGCTCCTTTGGTGATCGACTGGTGTTTGACCTTCACCCAATGGGGCCTGCAACCACACAAGTAGCGCATGCGGCATCGACAGCTCGCGCCAAGAAGCGTCCCGGCCGTGATCTGGTGGTTGTCGTAGATGCTGGTCATGGTGGCAAGGACCCTGGATGCATCAGTGCTAAAGGTGCCTATGAAAAGAAGGTCGCCCTGGCGATTGCTCATAATCTAGCCAAGCGGATCAACAAGGAGAAAGGCTACAAGGCCAAGCTGGTACGGACCGAGGATATTTTCGTTCCACTGCGCAAGCGCGTGGACATCGCTCACCAGTATGACGCCGACATGTTTATCTCGGTCCATGCCGATGCAGCACCCAACCGCCGTGCCCGTGGGGCTTCTGTCTTTGCGCTTTCCAGCAGCGGTGCGACGTCTGCTATGGCTCGCTGGATGGCGAAGCGGGAGAACGATGCCGATCTTGTCGGAGCCAATAGCCTGCCTCTGCAAGACAAGGATCCAGACCTCGCCAACGTTATTCTGGACATGTCCATGAGCACTACCATTGCTTCGAGCCTGGATCTGGGACACAGCGTACTAACGAGTCTGGGTACCGTTGCGAAGATACATCAGAAGCAGGTCCAGCAAGCTGGTTTTGCTGTACTCAAGTCACCTGACATCCCGTCGATTCTGGTAGAAACGGGGTTCATGAGCAATGCTCAGGACAGCAAACGGTTGCTCAATCCCCGTCACCAGCAAGTAGTCGCTGATCGTATATTTCATGGGGTACACACCTACTTCAGCCAGCGGCCACCGGTGGGGACTTACCTTGCAGATCAGAAGACAGCCGCAACGGCATGAGTTGATTTGGACTGACTGGAAATAAGCCAGTCAGTCCAACCAGGTCCCGAGAGTCAAGAACGCTGAGCTAGGAGCGATACCGAACAGGCCACCCTGCTTATTGCTTTATCAAGACCCGCACCGCTCATTGTTGATAAAGCGTAGCGGTGTTACCTGCTCCGCTCTACATGACCGTTGCTGAATTAGCCGGCCCGGTAAATAACTCTGTAGGTCCGCGTTGGGAGATAAAGACTTCATTGGCAGTACCAAACTGGTCGACACGTGCCTGGCTATTGATGCCGGCCTGATCGACAGTGAGCTGATTGGCGTCTCCTTCCTGTGTAAAATACAGCGTGGTAATGGATGTTTCCTGGCTGATGTCTGCAAAATTGCTGGCGCCGGTAGATCGACCAATGAGGGTCCCGGCTATTGTGTCCTGGTCGACGGTCAGCTCGTTTCCGTTACCGTCCTGGGCGACGTCTATCACGTTTAGGCCGCCTCCTTGAGTGAGGGAAGCAGTGTTGGCATCCCCCTCTTGAGCCAGACGAGTGGAATAAGCGCCATAACGACTCCCTGTCGACTGCTCAACTGTTGCGCTGTTTTCGTTGCCGTTTTGCACAACACTTACATCAGCTTCCATCGGGCCGCCACGTTGGGCCAGTGCGATCTGATTGTTATCGCTTTGTTGGGAAAGCGTGGCTGATTTGCCTTTTTCCTGAAGCGCTGTAATGGTATTTCCGTTACCCAGGGTATTCGCCACCAATGTTGTTACGCCATCGTCGATTTGATCGATCGTGTACAGGTTATTGTTGCCTTCCTGAGACAGCGTGGCGGTTTTACCTGGGTTGTAACCCAGTTGATTCAAAGTAAGTACATTCGCATCGCCATTTTGCACTACAGAAGCGTTGTCTCCCTCTCTGTTATTGCTATAACCGCTCTGCTCAAGTGTGATCTGATTATTTTCACCTAGCTGAGTAAGGCTGGCCGATACACCCGTTCGTTGTAATGCATTAATCGTGTTGCCGTTACCCAGGGTATTGGCTGTCAACGTGGCGCGCCCATCGCCTGCTTGCTCGATCGTGTGAGTATTGTTGTTGCCCTCCTGGTATAAGGTGGCGTCGTAACCAGAGTCACCGCCCTGCTGGTTTACAGTGACAATATTGGTATCGCCAACCTGCAGGATCGAAGCCTCGCTTCCACTCCCGGCGGTAGCTTGATGGACAGCAGCGCTATTGCCATTACCCGTCTGGTCAAGCGTCATTCTATGGCCAGAGGCTTGTTACAGTACGTCGGCGTCATTGTTATTGCCCGTTTGTATAACGGTTGAGCTCTGGTGGTCTGCTAACAGCTGCTCCTGTGTCGCGTTATTACCGTCGCCACGCTGCTCCAGGGAAGCCTCATTGTCGAATCCACTCTGCGTTTGTGTGGCGCGGTTGTTTTCAGCTACGACAAGGCTGCTGAACGAGGCAAGGACGATAAGCGCCAGGGGGGTGAGCTTGAACATGATAACTTTCCTTGTGTGTCCATTAGGGCTCAGTCAGTCACAAGACCGAGAGAGGAACCTATAGACCACCTTCAACAGGCTGGCAAAGCCATTGGTCCTGAAGCGCTGACAAGCAGGAGTACTTGCCAGCTGAGCGATGACGTTATGCAAAGTAGGAGAGTGCAGGCCTTGACTTCTGGCCATGGTTGGTCATTACGTTTCATATCAATGAACGTGGCTGTATTACACAGGCATAATGATTGTCAGGCGTCGCTAATCGTATTCGGGAGAAGACATGCGAAACTGGGTGTTAATGACGTTGGCCTTGCTGGTGCACGGAGTCGCCTATGGTGCCGGTGACGCAACGGCAGGGAAAAAGTATTTTACGTCCTGGTGTGGTAACTGTCATAAGGTGGGGACCTATGCCAGGGGCTCGTTCGGCCCCGAACTCAACGCTATTTTCGGACGCAAGGCAGGGGCTACTGAAGACTTCGACTATTCCGAGGCCATGAAAGCGTCAGGAATTGTCTGGAATGAGGAAACCCTCGCTGCCTACTTAAAGGATCCGGACAAGGTCGTACCCGGCACAAAGATGCGTTTCTGGGGAATGAGTAATGAGCAGCAGATTGCCGACCTGCTTGCCTATCTTGCGACCTTCCAGAACAAAGGACAGTAAGCGCTTGCTGCGCCAGAATCATTTCAGGCGTCTGCTTTGAGTGAGTGGCTAGCCTTTACTGTGAGTCTGGCCAGGCCATCGATCAAAACGCCCGCCAATATGCCGATACCGTAAGCAACGATATCCATCCAGGAAAACGTAGTGCCCAAGGCAAGATGGCCTAGCGGATGGTGGCGAATCGCATTGATCCAGGGCGCCTGGTAAAGCTGCGTTGCCTCCACCGCACATGAAATACTAAATGCTGTTACCGCCAGGCATGCAGCATTGGCGCGGCGCGCGATCAAAGCCAGACCTGTAAGGATCATGAGCGCCCAAAGCGCATCGCCTGGGTATTTTCCAAGAGCGTCAGGAATGATGATAGGAAACTGGCGAGAGGTTAGCCCGAGCGCTATTACAGCACAAAGGGCTAGACCAAGATGGAGTCTGTTACGGTTCCTTTGGGCGCAGTCAGCAGAAGAGCGTAATGAATTGAGAGTAATTTTATATAGTCTCGATTACTGGTATGAATATGCTGTAGCAAACCCATCCTGTGGACGAGCCAGCTAAAAGCAGGTGAATTTTTCTAAATATCTTTTGCGGGACGATTTTAAAGCTTCAGACCGCTTTTTATTTAATATTTCTTTCGTCACGTTACGTCCACTTAGGATCGTCAAGCACTTGATGCATTAAGTTCGATCCAAAATCGGATGGAACCATCTCCGCAGTCAGGCTTTCCCATTTTTAGACAGCACTTGGACACGTCCGCTGTCCTTATCCAAGCCGCCTTCATCTTTTCATCGCGGCGTCACTGACGAGAGGACTATTTTATGCCTACTGATAACCAGTACACCATGCAGAATCCCCTGACCCAATATCCCCAGCCAGAATTTCCGAAGCAGCCGCAAAATCCGCCCGGTCTCGCTCAGGACATGCAGCCACGCCCTGACCACGGTGAAACCAGTTACAAGGGATTTGGACGTCTTGCGGGCCGCAAGGCGCTTATTACCGGCGCGGACTCGGGTATCGGGCGAGCAACGGCAATCGCTTATGCGCGCGAGGGGGCCGACATCGTGCTGAATTATCTGCCTGAAGAAGAGGCGGATGCGAAAGAAGTTGTACAACTGATCGAAGCGGAAGGTCGTAAAGCGGTTTGCGTTCCGGGCGACCTGAAAAGCGAGGCCTTTTGCAATGAATTGATTGGCAAAGCCAAGGATGCACTGGGTGGACTGGATATTCTGGTCAACGTGGCAGGTAAGCAGACAGCCGTTGAAGACATCGCCAATTTGACCACTGATCAATTCGACGCCACTTACAAGACCAATGTGTATGCGCTGTTCTGGCTATGCAAGGCGGCAATTCCGCATATGCCGGCCGGTGCCGCTATTATCAACACCACGTCCATTCAGGCCGTGCAACCGTCGGAAACCCTACTGGATTACGCGCCTACTAAAGCGGCGATCACTGCCTTTACCAAGGCGTTGGCCAAACAGGTCATTTCCAAGGGTATCCGCGTCAATGCGGTAGCACCCGGACCCTTCTGGACTCCACTTCAGCCCAGCGGCGGCCAGCCTCAAGAGAAGATTCCGTCGTTTGGCAGCGAGACCGTCTTCAAGCGGCCTGGCCAACCGGCAGAGCTGGCTCCGATCTACGTCATTCTGGCTTCCCAGGAGTCCAGCTATGTGACGGGTGAAGTATACGGCGCAACCGGCGGCATGGCCTGACGGATCGCATCATGCAGACGTTCGAGACGCACCGCATTGAGGGGTACGCGCCCCTGGAAAATTATGCTGCGTTAAGTGATGGCCGCTCGGTCGCCCTGGTAGCGGCTGACGGCTCCATCGATTGGTGGTGTGCCCCCAATATGGACTCACCCCCTCTGTTTGATCGTCTGCTAGATGCGCCCAGCGGTGGTTATTTTTCGATTACCCCTGTCCAACCTTACACAGCCCGACGTGCCTATCTGCAAAGCAGCAATGTACTGGAGACGTTGTTTGAGACCGACTCGGGTCAGGTCCGCCTGACCGAGTCGCTTAACAGTGGATCTGCTGGCCGGTTGCCCTGGTCCGAGCTAGGGCGACGTATTGAGGGCGTACAGGGTGAGGTAACGCTTAGTATCGAGTTAGTGCCTGGTACGCGAGGCCAGACCATCTCACCGTGGATTCGCCAGACACCGAACGGTGAAGTGATGCATATCGATGGTCTGATGGCCATGCTGTGCTACGGCGATGAGGTGGTGATTGATGAATGTACCGACCGGCTGGTGCGTGCACGCGTTACGTTGAAACAAGGGGACCGTACCGTATTGGCGCTGATGGCGGCCGAGAATGAGCCATTGGCTGTGCCAACACTTGAGGAAGTCGACAAGCGTATTGATCGCAGTGACATGGCGTGGCGGGAATGGGCTGAAGGTCTGCAATACCAGGGGGTGTTCAAGGAAGCAGTCATTCGTTCGGCTCTCGCGCTAAAACTTCTCTTGTATTCGCCAAGTGGCGCTATCGTGGCGGCACCTACATGTGGGCTGCCTGAAAGATTGGGAGGCGACAAGAATTACGAGTACCGCTATGCATGGGTACGAGATGCGGTGTTTACCATCAAAGCATTTCTGCGCATTGGTGCCATGGCAGAAGCACAGGCTGCGCTGGCGTGGTTGCAGAACGTCATCCGCCGGCACGGCCACCGTCTACACACCTGCTTTACTCTGGAGGGCGATAAGGCGCCGGAAGAGCGGGTGATCAATGTGCCGGGCTATCGAAAGTCCAGCCCTGTTCGAATAGGCAACCGAGCAAGTTATCAATGCCAGCTGAGCCTGTATGGCGATCTTTTAGAAACCATCCTCATGTATGTGGAGGGCGGTCATATCCTGGATTTTAATACCACCGGAATGCTGGTCGAGCTGGCCAATCTCTGCGCTGATCAATGGCATTGCAAGGACGCCGGGATGTGGGAGCTGGAAGAAGAGCAGCATTACACCATGTCCAAGTTAGGCTGCTGGTTTGCCTTGGATCGAGCAGTTAAGTTGGCAGAAAAGGGTCACATTCCCGATACGATGCAAAAGCGCTGGGAGCGTGAGCGTGACCGTATCCGTAATTGGATTGATGAACATTGCTGGTCCGAGGCCAAGCAGGCTTATACCTTCTATGCCGGTACTGACAAGCTGGACGCCGGCCTCTTGCTTGCTATTCGCTTCGGCTTTGAGAGCAAGCAGCGGTTGATCACCACGTGTGAAGCAATCCATCATGAACTGGCGCGCGGCCCGCTGGTGTATCGCTATAGCGGTGCGGAGAAAGAAGAGGGCGCGTTTCTGGCCTGTTCGTTCTGGCTGGTTGAAGCTTATGCTGTGCTGGGTGACAACGAGCGCGCCAAGGCATTGATGGAGGATGTGCTGAAAGTATCAACCAACGGGGTGGGATTGATGACCGAGATGATGGACCCCAAGACCGGCGAAGCACTGGGCAACTTCCCTCAAGGTTTAAGTCATCTTGCCATGATCCATGCCATTCTGGCCGTTGATGACCCTGCCAAGACCGAGTCCTGAATAAGAGCGGTTAACAAAACCTCTCTAATGAGCGCAGACAGACGATGCTAGGGATTGGGAATAGCAGAGTTAATAGATATCAAGCCTGCGTTCGCCTGCACAGGCCTGACTTTTTGTAGCGACTCTAGATATTTTTCTTCCCAAGTGGCCTTGTACCCGCTCAAACCTGTAATTAACGTCTTCTTGAAGACCTCGACTTCAAATCGCAAAGCCTGACAATTACCGCATTATTTCTTTTTCTCTGAAAAGATAACGGCAGTTTCTCACGGGATTAAACCTTCGCCGCGAGTGGGTGGAAGCGCGGGTAGGCCAGGTCTACCATAGAGGAAGCCAATCTTTAGCTACTGCCTATGGAGTTCTTATGCACGCGTCATCGTCCGTCGCTCCTGCTGTAGACGACGCCATTGCTCATGACAGGGAGGCGCTTATTCACCATTTGAAAGGAGTGGTCGGCCCTCAGCACGTATTGACCGACCCCTCCCGCACGAAGCGATTTCGCAGCGGGTATCGCTTTGGTACGGGTGATGCGATTGCTGTCGTTCAGCCCGGTTCGCTTCTGGAACAGTGGGAGGTGGTCAAGGCGTGTGTGAAAGCCAATACGATTATCATCATGCAGGCGGCCAATACAGGACTTACAGGCGGATCAACCCCCGACGGCAACGATTACGACCGTGACATTGTGCTCATCAATACCATGCGCATGAAGAAGATCCAGCTGATCATGAATGGAGAGCAGGTGATCTGTTTTCCTGGGTCCACCCTTGATCAGCTGGAGCGAGAGCTGAAAGTTCACGGCCGGGAGCCTCATTCGGTGATTGGCTCCTCTTGCATCGGTGCGTCCGTGCTGGGTGGCGTCTGTAACAATTCAGGCGGTTCGCTCATCCAGCGCGGCCCGGCGTATACCCAGATGGCGCTTTATGCGCGTCTGGATGAGCGTGGTGAGCTTCATCTGGTCAATCACCTTGGTGTTGCGCTAGGCAGTACGCCGGAGGAAATCCTGACGCGGCTGGATAATCACCAGTACAGTGAAGCCGACATCGAACGTGACGCAGGGGCCGGTTCTGACAAGGGCTACACCAGCCATGTGCGGGAGGTAGATGCCGATACCCCGGCGCGCTTCAACGCCGACACGAGCCGCTTGTATGAGGCTTCTGGCAGCGCAGGAAAGCTGGCTGTTTTTGCGGTTCGGCTGGATACCTTTCCCATCGAGAAAGATACCGCGGTTTTCTATATCGGCACTAACGATACCGCCGACCTTACGGAAATCCGGCGGCATATGCTCGCCAACTTTCCGCAATTACCCATTGCCGGTGAGTACATGCATCGGGATGCCTTCGATGTCGCAGAAGCCTACGGCAAAGACACTTTTCTCATCATCGACCGCCTAGGCACCGAACGGCTGCCCAAGTTGTTCTCGCTCAAGAGCCGTTTCGATGAGGTATTCAATCGCTTCAGCTTTCTACCATCGCACCTGGGTGACCGGGTTCTGCAGGCACTGAGCCGGTTGTTCCCAAGCCATCTGCCCAAGCGAATGAAAGCGTATCGGGATCAGTATGAGCACCATTTGATACTCAAGGTCGCAGGCCCTTTGATTGAAGAGACGCAGTATTATCTGGACAGCTTTTTCGGTCAAACCCGAGGCGCCTATTTCAGGTGCACGGCTGAAGAGGGGCGAAAGGCGTTCCTGCATCGCTTTGCCGCCGCCAGCGCAGCGGTACGTTATCGGGATGTTCATCCGCATGAGGTGGAAGACATCGTGGCGCTGGACATTGCATTGAGACGCAATGACCGAGAATGGTTCGAAACGCTTCCCGCTGACCTCGATGGCAAGCTTGTTCATAAGCTGTACTACGGTCATTTCTTCTGCCATGTTTTCCATCAGGATTACATCGTCAAGAAAGGTAATGACTGTCTGGCGATTGAGCATCGCATGTGGGACTTACTGGATCAGCGTGGTGCAGAGTATCCGGCAGAACACAACGTGGGCCATCTCTACCATGCCAAGCCGGGCCTAAAAGCGTTCTACCGCAAGCTCGATCCATGCAATAGCTTCAACCCTGGCATCGGACACACCAGCAAGTGCAGCCATTGGGCAGAGCCGGGAATACAGGCGGGAAGGGTGATTGAGTAAAGAAATTAGATGCTGAGTTAAATCAGGCGAAGAGAATAAATGACCGCCTTAGAACGGGTAACCGTGGGGAAGCTAAAGCGGTCGATATAAATGTTACGTATCGAATGTGAAGAAATGATGAATGCGCGATGAAGGAAGCATGACGGCTTACCAGTAGGTCTCCGATCATCAAGAACAAAGACCCAGGATTGGTATGTCTGTTTTTATCTTAGAAAAGGTAAAAGACCGTAGCCATATCGCTAGATATCATTTTGATATTAGTCAATGATAAAGCCGCTGAACGGTCTAAAAATATAGACAGGCGGTATTTTCGCAATGTGATCTGCAGCACATAATAGGCCGCCTCTTTTCAGGTCTCATGGAGGGTGATGGCGTGGCGGAAAGAGATAAGGCGAGACGGCTCGTAGAGCTGCAGAAGGAAATTCGTCAGTACCAGATAAAGGTAGACCAGGCCCGCCTGCTCGTCCAGAAAACTTTTCTGGATTACTCGGAAGCCTATAATACCTTGAGTTTGCTGGAGGCTCAGCTTGAAGCCGAATGGCAGCATCAGGGCGTTAGTGCCTGACAACTGCGTTTTATTCAGGCTGGGCGATTCTGGTTCGCGTAATCAGTTTTCTAATCGATAATTCAATAGTCCCGATTTTCAAATCGCTTCTGCCCTGTATCCTATGGCTGCGTATAACGCTTGAGGAGCAGGGTCGTGAGCAAGACGCGAGTAGGGGTTATCTTTGGCGGTCGCTCTTCGGAGCATGAGGTTTCATTACAATCCGCCAAAAATATTGTCGACGCCATCGACAAGGCGAAATTCGAGGTCATTCTTATCGGAATCGACAAGGAAGGCCGATGGCATCTCAATGATGCGTCCGATTATCTGCTTCATGCTGAGAACCCCGCGCTCATTGCACTCAATCGGTCCAATCGAGCCTTGGCCCTTGTGCCAGGACAGCGTGAGCAGCAACTGATTGAAACCTCTTCTGCCCTGGCGCTGGGGCAAATTGATGTCATTTTCCCGATTGTGCACGGCACCTTGGGCGAAGACGGTTCTCTTCAAGGGCTTCTCCGCATGGCCGATCTGCCTTTCGTGGGGTCTGGCGTGCTGGGGTCTGCTGTCTGCATGGATAAGGATGTTACCAAGCGGCTACTGCGCGATGCAGGATTACCGGTTACTCCCTTCCTGACATTCAGCCGCCTGACCGCTGCCCGCACTTCATTCAGTGAGGTCACCGCAGCGTTAGGGACGCCGGTGTTCGTCAAACCTGCCAATCAAGGTTCGTCCGTAGGTGTCAGCAAGGCGGAAACGGAAGCCGAATACCTTGATGCGATGGCTCAGGCATTTGCCTACGATACCAAGGTGTTGGTGGAGCAGGCCGTCAAGGGCCGTGAAATCGAGTGTGCAGTTCTCGGAAACGAGGAGCCGGTCGCCAGTGCGTGCGGAGAAATCGTTGTGCACAGTGGTTTCTACTCATACGACACCAAATATATTGATGACGCAGCGGCTGAGGTCAATGTCCCGGCGGATCTGCCGTCTGCGATCAGCGAGCGCATACGCTCACTGGCGTTGGACGCATTCAAGGTGCTGGGATGTTCGGGATTGGCAAGGGTCGATGTGTTTCTGACAGCCAGTGGCGAGGTCTTGATCAATGAAGTTAATACACTCCCGGGCTTTACCAATATCAGCATGTATCCCAAGCTCTGGGAAGCTAGCGGGCTGTCTTATCAGGATTTGATCACTCGGCTAATTGAGCTGGCGCAGGAGCGTCATGCCCAGGAGCGTGCACTTAAGCATTCACGTTAGTCGAGAAGAAGGCTAAGGCAGTCTGCCTTAGCCTCACAGCTTACAGCTTACAGCTTACAGCTTACAGCCTTTTGAGCCGCGGGTTTGGCAAGGATGCCGTCGGCCCGGAACATGGCCTTGATACCCCGTACGGCCTGACGAATACGGTCTTGGTTTTCAATCAACGCGAAACGGACATGGTCATCGCCGTAGTCTCCAAATCCAATCCCGGGTGAGACCGATACCTTGGCATCCGCCAGCAGCTTCTTGGCAAATTCAAGCGAGCCCAGGTGCGCATAGACTTCAGGGATTTTGGCCCAGACATACATCGATGCCTTTGGGTTCTCAACCATCCAGCCCGCTTCATGGAGACCTTTCACCAGCACATCCCGACGTTGCTGGTACTGCGTAGCAATGTCACGAACGCATTGCTGATCGCCTTCCAATGCCGCAATCGCAGCTACCTGTAATGGCGTAAATGTCCCGTAATCATGGTAGCTCTTGATACGCGCGAGCGCGTTGACCAACTCGGGGTTGCCTACCATGAAGCCGATTCGCCAGCCGGCCATGTTGTAGCTTTTTGACAGAGTGAAGAACTCGACGGCGATGTCCTTGGCACTCGGTACTTGCATGATGGACGGTGCCTTCCAGCCGTCGAACACGATGTCGGCATAGGCGAGGTCGTGAACGACCAGAACGTTGTATTGCTTGGCCAGGGCGATGACGCGTTCGAAAAACTCAAGCTCAACGCATTGAGCCGTGGGATTGGATGGAAACCCCAGGATCATCATCTTTGGCTTGGGAATACTTTCGCGAATAGCCCGCTCAAGCTCGGCAAAAAAGTCCATACCCGGTACCAGCGGTACGGAGCGTACCTGGGCACCGGCAATAACAGCACCATAGATATGAATCGGATAGCTGGGGTTTGGGACCAGTACCGTGTCGCCGGCGTCCAGGGTTGCCAGCATAAGATGGGCGAGACCTTCCTTTGACCCAATCGTGACGATGGCTTCGGACTCCGGATCAATTTCGACTGAATAACGATCCTGATACCAGCGCGAGATGGCGCGGCGCAGGCGAGGGATGCCTTTAGAGCTGGAGTAGCCGTGAGTGTCTTCACGCTGGGCGACCTGGCACAGCTTTTCCACAATGTGAGGCGGTGTGGCGCCGTCCGGATTACCCATGCTCAGGTCGATGATGTCCTCGCCACGACGGCGAGCGGCCAGCTTGAGTTCAGCGGTAATGTTGAAAACGTAAGGGGGGAGACGATCAATACGCGTGAAGCGACGCATGGAGCTGGAGTCAGCCATGTTTTCCTCGATAGACGTAAGCGCCCGGAACCGTCCGAGCGACGCAGGTCACAGCATGTGACGTGACATGACTGTAGCCGAGAGAAAAGCGAAGCGGCATAGACAGTTTTCTTTTTATTTAATGACCTTCTGTATTACACACCCTTCGAAAGGCCTGCGATCAGCTTGCCCAGGAGCTGATCCAGTTGATGCTGTTCTGCAGCGGTCAGTGCGGCCAATACCTGGCGCTCGTTTTCAACATGTGGCGCCAGCATCTCATCGATCAGCATTCGCCCTTTGTCTGTCAAGGCGACCAGTGTACCGCGGCGGTCAGAGGGGTGTTTGCGCCGTTCTATCAATTCGGCGCGCTCCAGACGATCCAGGCGGTTGGTCATGCCACCTGAAGAGATCATTGCCGCCTCATAAAGCGCCGTTGGCGTCAATGCAAATGGCTCTCCCGAGCGCCGCAGGGTGGCCAATACATCAAACTCCCCGGGATGCAATTCATAGCGGGCAAAGAAGGGATTGATGTAATCCCGCGTAATCAGCTGGGCAAGTTCACCAAATCTCCCCAGGACCTGCATGGGGAAGGGGTCTATATCCGGCCGTTGGGTTTTCCACTGCTGAGCAGCAAGCAGGGCTCGATCAGTCATATTTTATCCCCATATCTTGACGTTAAGATACTTTGCATTAAGGTAATTATAGAGAGGTCAATCCAGACAATCAAAAAGGAGTTGTGCATGACTGTCTCGAACCACACCTATAGAACCTGGTCAGTAGTGTTGGCCCTGATGCTGGTCAGCCTTAACCTAAGGCCCATCCTGGCTGCGATTGGACCATTGCTCGATGAAATCCAGCATACGACGGGGCTTACCAATGCTTCGGCAGGTCTGCTGACGACATTGCCCGTATTCGCAATGGGCGTGGGCGCCTTGTTTGGTTCACGGCTTCAGGTGCTTTTGGGGGAACATAAAGGGGTTATGGCTGGCGTAGTGGCGATTGCGTTTGCAGGTGTATTACGCTGGCTGCTGCCTTCGACAACTGGGCTTGTCCTGACGGCCATGCTTGCAGGGCTGGGTATCGCGTTGGTACAGGCGCTACTGCCCGCTTATATCAAACGTCACTTTCCTACCCGTGTAGGTATGCTGATGGGCCTTTACACCACCGGTATCATGGGTGGGGCCGCGCTTGCTGCAGCGTCAGCGTCGCCGCTGACACAGATCACCGGTAATTGGGAAATCACTTTTGCCCTGTGGTCCGTTCCTGCAGTCCTGGGTGCGCTGGCGTGGAGGCAGACTGCCTCACATGAAACTGCACCGGCCGCCACCGCGCCCGTCCGGCTCCCGTTGGGTGCCGGTAGAGCCTGGTTGCTGATGGCGGCTTTTGGTATCGGTACTGGTGCGTATACATTGGTACTCGCCTGGCTCCCGCCGTTCTATGTTCAGTTGGGGTGGTCTGCAGCTGACAGCGGCTATCTGCTCGGCGCACTGACGCTAACGGAAGTAGCTGCAGGGCTTTCCGTATCAATGTTCATTGGTCGCTTTCCTGATCGGCGTGTTCCGTTATTAGGTATGTTGCTGCTGATATTGGCGGGGTTGGCAGGACTCATGATCGCGCCTTTGTCAATGGCCATTCCCGCCGCCGTATTGCTCGGTATCGGAATCGGCGCACTGTTTCCGCTCTCCCTGATCGTGACTATGGATCACGTCAGCGATGCCAAAGGCGCCGGCGCATTGATGGGGTTCGTACAGGGGGGCGGTTACATCATTGCCAGCGGTATGCCCTTCCTGGCGGGGTTGATACGAGAACACTCAACCAATCTTTCCCAGGCATGGCTGCTGATGGCATTCGGTATTGTGGTGCTGATGGCAATCGTGATGCGTTTTAAGCCTGCCGCTCAGTTCGAGTCTCATAGCTGGCGTTTACAGCCTCGCTAGGTGCTACCTTGGCGGTCAGTCTGGTCCAGCACCGACCGCCTTTCCATTTAGGGTAGCTGACTCGCATCCCGGTTTGAGTCGAGCGGCTGCGTGGCAGAGGCAACGAAGCCTTTCTGGACCCTTTGGAGATAAAATCAGATAGGGTTCGTATGTCAGTGTGCAAAATAATGCATACCGCCATCTACCGGAATAACCGCGCCGGTGATGTAGCGTGCCAGTGGTGAGGCGAGAAACGCGACCAATGCAGCAACGTCTTCAGGCTCGCCAAAATAACCGGCCGGAATATGACGCTGAACGAAGTCGGCCCTGGCTTCAGCAGAAGGGTGCAGCTGGGTCATGACCTGCCTGCTATGGATTCGACCCGGCGCAATACAGTTGACGGTAATGCCTTGCACGGCGACCTCACAGGACAGTCCCTTCGACCAGAGATGCAGCGCACCCTTGGCTGCGCTCGCCGCGTTCAGGCTGCGCGGCTCCATGGACCCGCTGATTGAAATGATCCGACCCCAACGTCTGTTCTGCATAGCAGAAAGTACGGCATGGGTCAGCCGCCGGGCTGCAATGAAATTGATCAGAAAGGCTTGGCGCCACTCCTCTTCGCTTGCCATCAATGCGACAGGACGCGAGGCGCCTGCGGCATTGACCAGAATATCAATGACGCTGCCTTCGATCGCTTCAAGCACACTGTGCAACGCATCTTCGTCAGCCAGGTCCCCTGTAAGAAGCTTTACGGTAGGGGCGCCCAGCATGGACGCCTCACAAGCAACGGCCTGCAACCGCTCCGTATCCCTGGCAAGCAGAACGAGGTTGACACCCTCGGCAGCCAATAGCTTTGCAATACCAGCCCCTATGCCAGCGCTTGCACCCGTGACCAGCGCCGTCTTGTCATCAAGACAGATATCCATGATTACCACTCCTGGCTAACCAGATCGTGTATGGCGTCCGCAAGCGTGTCGACTTCCGCTTCGCTGATGATCAATGGCGGTAACAGGCGAATAGTATTTTCCCGCGTGACATTGATTAGCAGGCGATGCCGGTCAAGCGCCCGTTGCATCAGTGATCGACAGGGCTTATTCAACTGAATGCCCAGCAGGAGACCATGACCGCGTACTGCCTGAACCTGTGGGAGGTGGCTCAAGCGGTTCTCGAGGCGGTCCTTGAGTTGTGTACCCCGTTGTGCCGCATGCAGGACCAAGCCTTCTTCCTTGATAACATCCAGCACCGCACATCCCACTCGACATACGAGCGGATTTCCACCAAAGGTACTGCCATGGCTTCCTGGTGTGAAAAGATCGGCAGCAATGCCGGCTGCCAGGCAAGCGCCAATAGGCAAGCCATTGGCAAGCGCCTTGGCGAGTGTAACGACGTCGGGTTGGATGCCTTCATGTTGATAGGCGAACCAGGCACCTGTACGACCCATGCCGCTCTGAATTTCATCCAGCATGAGCAACCAGCCGTTGCGCGTGCAATGCGTACGTAACGCGGTAAGGTAACCCACGGGTGGCGCTATCACGCCGGCTTCTCCCTGAATGGGCTCAACCAGCAATGCTACAATCTGGTCACCATACCGTTGGGTTACGGCGTCAAGTGCATCCAAGTCACCAAACGGTATCCTGACAAAGTCGTTGATCAACGGCCCGAAGCCGTTGCGAACACTAGGGCTGTCGCTGGCGGATATCATGGCGAGTGAACGCCCATGAAATGCATTTTCCATCACGACCACCTTGGGTGTTAAGACGCCTTTATGCTGAGCATACCGACGGGCAAGTTTGAAAGCGGCCTCGTTGGCCTCCGAACCCGAATTGCCAAAGAACACGCGCTGCATACCTGTAAGCTTTGTCAGGCGCTCGGCCAACTCGTGCTGCCAGGTAATGCTGTAGTGATTGGAGGTGTGCAACAGCAGGTCGGCCTGCTCCTGAATGACTTGAGTAATCCGCGGGTGGGAGTGACCGATATTGGTTACTGCGACACCCGCAACAGCATCTAGATATTCAATTCCTTGCTGATCCCAAAGTCGCGTTCCCTTGCCCCTTACAAAGCTGACCGTCAACGGGCTATATGTCTGCATCAAGGGCAGGGATGAGCCTGTAAATGCAGACGTCTGGCCAAATCCGAAGGTAGAGGTTGAAGAGATAGCTGTCATAAAGCCTCCTATTAGAGAAGGCTTGAGTATCTTTATGTAGCAATATGAGATAAACGCTATGATTGTTCTATCACTTTGAATCCAGGCTTTAAAATGGATCTTTATCAAGCCATGACGGTGTTTGTACGTGTAGTCGAAAGTGGCAGCATGACTGCAGCAGGTGAACAGTGTGGGTTGTCCACTACGATGGTCGGCAACCATCTCCGCGCGTTGGAGAAGCGCCTCGGCATGAGTCTTTTGCGCAGGACTACCCGGCGGCAAAGCCTGACAGAGTTCGGGTCGGTCTATTATCAGCGGTGCGTCGAGGTGCTGGGTCTCGTAGCCGATTCGGAGCGTCTGGCTGAGCAGGCGCAGGCTAACCCTCATGGAGTCTTACGTCTCACGGCACCGCCCACGTTTGGCTCGGAATGCCTGATGCCTGCCTTGGCAGACTATCTGGCCCAGTACCCAGAAATCAGGCTCGACGTGGTATTAACGGATCGAGTGGTCGATCTGGTTGAGGAGGGTTTCGATGTCGCCATTCGCCTGGGCACGCTGGATGCGTCACGGCTCATTGCCCGACCACTGATGGACTATGGCCTGACGATATGTGCATCGCCTGAGTATCTACAGCGGCATGGTTACCCAGAGCGGCCGGAAGAGCTTTCCCACCATGAATGCTTGTCCTTCGCCTATCCTGCCGGCACGGAGTGGCGATGGACCGAAAAGCGTTGGTGCTTGAGCGGACCGGAAGGCGAGGTTTCCATCGATATCAGTGGCCGTGTCATAGTCAACAGTGCCCAGGGGCTTCGGCAGGCCGCGCTCAGTGGGATCGGAATCGTTATGCTACCTAACGTCCTCGTGTGGCAAGATCTGCAGCAGGGCAGGTTGGTCAAGCTGCTGGACCATTATCAATTGCCCAGCAGGCCCATGCACCTAGTCTATTCCCAGGACCGTTATCGCTCACCCAAACTCCGCAGTTTTGTTGATTATGCGTTAGAGACATTTAGGTAAGGATGCTGCTCTCCGCTCAAACATAGCTGTTGCTAACTGGCACAACTGTTGCTTTTATCTTGCTGCCCTTAAGTTAACGCCTCGATAACCGATACGTATAACAGGTGGATCATGTGCTTAATGACTTGTCAATAGCACTGGTCGAGCGAATTGATACTGAACATTCAGATGTAGTTCATCACGATCAATCATGAAAACACGTTATACAGGCACGGCGAACAGATTGCTAAATCCTGCTGCACAGCAGGAGGGTAGCGCTTTTGATCTTACAAAGGATGAATATGCGTTCATCAATCTGATCCTGAGGGAGCACGCGTCCAATGATGGACGTGCAGATGGTCAAGCGGCAGACGCCAATTTAATGACTGATCTTTCAGATACAGAGCTGAGGAGCGAGTTTTCCAATCAGGCCCAGATGCTTGATGCTGCCATGACGCTGATCGATGCTTCCTCTTTTTCCGGTCAGGAAACACTGGAGCAGGCGGCCCTCGAATGCCTCAAGCTGGCACGTGCCCTGGTTGGGCAATTGATGGGCCAGCCTGGAAGCAATGAGGTACCTTCAGTAGGATGATGCGTTTTACTCTCCGTCTCTGTTCATCCAGCTGTTGATTTCTGCGAAAGAAACGGCGCTTTCGGCAAAGCCGAATGTGCCTTCATCGCGAGCTTCCAATGCCGCTGCGATAAATCCACTCCATGCCGCTCGCGCCAATGAGCTACCCAGACTTATCCGTTTGACTCCCGCTTCGGCCAGCTCACTCACGCTATAGTTCGCTCCAGACAGGCCCATCACAACATTGACTGGCTTGGATACGGACTCGCAAATCAGCCGTATGGCTTCCAGATCAGGCAGCCCGGGCGCATACAAGACATCTGCTCCTGCTGCTTCGTAGGCTTGGAGACGCCGCACCGTATCATCGAGGCTTGCACCACCACAGGTATAGGTCTCAGCACGTGCGACCAGCATGAAAGGGTAACCCAGCTCCTTTACGGCTTCAGCTGCAGCCGCGATACGCTCCACCGCATGGTTGAAGTCGTAGAGAGGCGAGCTTGCGTTGCCGGTGGCATCCTCGATCGAGCCGCCTGCCAGTCCTATTTCAGCCGCCCGCTGTATCGTTTCGCTCACTGCTTCTGGCGAGTCACCAAAGCCGTTTTCCAGGTCTGCGCTGACCGGCAGGTCGGTTGCCAGAACGATACTTTCCGCATTGGCCAACACGCAATCACGGGAAAGGCTCCCGCGTGCATCCTGGCGCCCCAGGCTAAAGGCTAATCCTGCGCTGGTCGTTGCCAAGGCCTCGAAGCCAAGCCGGCTCAATATACGGGCGCTACCGGCATCCCATGGATTGGGCAGGATCAGCGGTTGATCATACGTATGAAGCTTCTTGAAGAGTGCCGCTTTCTCGAAAACATCCATGGCTAGGTCCTTTCAGGCTCAATAGTCAGGTAATTCTTGCAGCTGCTTTGACGACGTGCAGTCAAACCGGGTCCTGCATCTTGACGCAGTCATTGCTGGAGCAGACCGCCGTCTGTCAGCGGAAACAAGGGATGCAATTTCCTAAACTGAATTGAGACGGAGTCGACTAATCTCATCAATGGCCTATGGAGGCGACAGCTGGCACTAAACTCTTTTAAACGTCGTGTCTCAAAGCTCGCGTACAGGGATCCATCGTCAGGATCTTCACTTTCAGGGCATTTTTATCAGAGCCGCGCCCAGGCTCAACATTATGGATATGCCGAATGGACGCCTACGCCGTGCTTAATGAAGAGCTTACCCTTTTAGCCAGCAGCGACTCACTGCCACCCTATGACCGTAAGCTTGCCTCGTCGATTCTCTATCGCCTGCTGATGGAAGAGTCAGGCGAGATGTCTCAGATCTGCCGGTCCTCCATTCTGACCGTTCTGGCTATGTTGATTCGTGAAGATGTTGAAAAGAACAACAAGCAAGCCATCGCAACGACCAATCAGATTCTTGAGCGTATCAAGCAGTAATAAAAGTCCGCCTCATGCGCCTGAGTTCTAGAGCTCAGGCAGGCATCGACTCGCACAAACGATAAAGCAGGAGCTGTTAAACGCTCCCTGACAGCTTACTCACCACCTACCAACCGGTCGAGATCTATGGGGTCTCCCGGCTGGGTATGCAGTTTTCCTCTTAAATCTTCAAACATCTGGTCGTAATCCTCGTGATGCGTAAAGACGCTCGCCTTGGGTAGAGGCACACCATAGCGGCGCAGGCGATGATCAATTTCCGCCAGGAAGTTATAGGCTTCGTCTCGGTGCATGGAAAACTTTTCTTCTACCGCACGTTGGCCCACGTGGCCTGAGAGATGAAAGTGAGCATGCTGGTTTGAGGAAACAGGGTCGACCGCATATTCCAGCAGCAAATGCATGGCAGGAAGGTATCCATTGGCAACCTGATCGACTTCGATGTGGCCGGGCACGAACATGAGCAAACTCCTGAAGAATGATCACTAACGTTTCAACGCTGCTGGTGGATGATGTAACCGTCAAATCAGCAGCGACAGTATGAATGTCCAGACGCAAACATACGCCAACAGTGCCAGGCTGTACTGAAGCACCATTCTCATAATCGAAGATTCAGCACCTACCTGATCCACGGCGGCTGCGGCAATGGCGATCGACTGTGGTGAAATCAGCTTGGCCATCACGCCGCCGCTGGTATTGGCGGCGACAAGCAGTGCCTGGCTGGTGCCAATCTGAAGCGCTGTCACGGATTGCAGATGGGCAAACAGCGTGTTGTTGTTGACCACCGAGCCGGTGATAAAAACGCCCAGCCAGCCGATAGCAGGAGAAAGCAGTGGAAAGATGCTTCCGGTTTCTGCCAAGGCAAGCCCGATGGTAGAAGAGGCACCTGAAAAATTGGCGATATAAGCAACACCCATGATGAGGCAGATCATGATCAAGGGACGCCACAGCTCTTTTATGGTCTGTTTCAACTGCTCGCCTGCACCCTGCCATGAAAGCGTAGGAGAAAGCAGTGTGGTTAACAGTACTGAAAGTAGAATGGCTGTTCCCGGCGCGCTGATTAGCGCAACGCTCCAGGTAGCAGGTAAGGTATGAGCTACAGCGGCAATTGGTGGAATTTCTTCGATCTGCTGATGAAGAAACGGGGCATTCAATTTGAGCACGCTGGCCGCTAGCGGGCCCTGCGCTGCAAACAGCGATTTGAATGCGGGCAGGCTCCACAGCAGCACGATTCCGGTCAGAATATAAAAAGGCGACCAGGCTGCCAGAACCTGCATCAGAGACCAACGCTGTGTAGAGCGTGGCGGTGCGTCAGACTCGCGATAGATACGGCTGGGCTGCCAGACCTGCATGAACAGCGCAAGGGCCCCCATGGATACAAGCGGAGCGATGATATCCACCAGCTCCGGTCCTAGCAGATACAGCGTAAGCGTCTGCAGACCACTGAAGAGCACGCCGATCAACAAAAGGACCGGCCAGGTTTCACGGATGCCACGCAACCCATCCAGTACCAGGATCAAGAGCGTCGGAATAAGCAGGGTGGCTGGCTGAACAATGGCGATCATCATCAGCGCCATGTCATCCAGCGGCACAGAGCCTTGTTGCGCGCCAACAATTACCGGGATTCCGATGGCGCCATAGGCGCCAGCCGCAGCATTGGCCAGCAGGCACAGCATGGCAGCCTTGAGCGGCTTGAAACCCAACTCGACCAGAAGCGCCGCGCAGATGGCAATAGGTACACCAAAGCCTGCAGCACCCTCGAGAAAGCCACCAAAGCAGAACGCAATCAAGATGACCTGAATGCGCTGATCTTCAGAAATGGTGGCAATACTGCCACGGATGACATCAAACTTGCCGCTCTTGACTGCCAGTTTGTAAAGCCACACCGCCATCAGCACGATATAGCCAATCGGCCATAAACCGTTGGCGATGCCCAACAGTGCGGCGCTCAGGATTTTGCCAAGGGGCATGCCGAACAGAAACAGAGAGGAGACCACGGCAATGCCCAGGGTCAACAGGGAGGCGGTCAGCCCTTTCAACTTGAGAAGCGTCAGTGCTGTCAGAAAGAACAAGATGGGAACCGCGGCCACCAAAGCCGAGAGATAGGCGTTACCAAGCGGGTCGTATAGTTGTTGCCACATGACGGGGCTCCCTTAGCGGCCGGCCGGATCCCTATTGATCAGCACATTGGAGCATGCTGTCCCGTTCACCAGGCATTCCAGATTACGCAGTGTTACTTCGGAAATCTCGCGTAGCGCTTCGACGGTAAAGAAGCCCTGGTGTCCGGTCACAATTACATTGGGAAAGGTCATCAGCCGCTGGAAGATATCGTCATCAATGATGTCGGATGAGCGATCATGGAAGAAGAGGAAACTTTCCTGCTCATACACATCAATGGCCAGGGCGCCTAACTGACGGCTCTTCAGTGCCTCTATAACAGCGGCCGTGTCCACCAGTCCGCCGCGGGAGGTATTGACGAGCATGGCGCCGGGCTTCATCTCGGCCAAGGTGCGTTCATTGATGATGTGACGGGTTGCGTCCATCAAGGGGCAGTGCAACGTCACGATGTCCGATTGTGCCAGTAGCATGTCGAGGTCAACGAAATCCCCAAGCGTCTTGAATTCAGGCGCAGGCATGGGATCGTATCCCAGCAGGCGACAGCCAAATCCTTTCAGGATGCGGGCCGTTGCCAAACCGATTTTGCCGGTGCCGATAACCCCGACCGTTTTGCCATGCAGCGTAAACCCCAGCAGCCCCTCCAGCATGAAATTGCCTTCGCGGACGCGGTTATAAGCCCGATGCGTATGCCGGTTAAGCGTAAGGATAAGCGCAATGGTGTGCTCGGCCACTGCTTCGGGTGAATAGGCAGGGACACGCGCAACAAAGAGCCCTAGTCGCTCGGCAGCGTCGAGGTCTACATTATTAAAACCTGCACAACGCAGGAGAATCGCATTGACCCCATATTCCTTGAGTGTTTCGAGAACAGGCGCATCGAGTTGATCGTTGACGAAGGTGCAAATGGCGTCGCTGCCCTGCGCGAGCGCAACGGTTTGAAGCGAGAGCGGGACATTTTGATAGGTGAACTCGAAGTTGTGATGGGCGAAATGGTGTCTATTGGCTTCGTCAAGAAACCGCTGATCGTAGGGCTGGGCGCTGAAAACAGTGATTTTCATGCGATCTCCTCAAGTCACAAAAGAACGAAATGGTCGTCCGACGTCCGCTACTGCACGGCCAGTATGGCAATGCCCACATCTGAGACAGATACCCCAAGCCTAGACGAAACCGTCTAGGCTGCTACTTCAACGTGGGGTTCACTGAGCCTGAGCACGAAAATTGCGAATTGTGCAAACATCCTGAGAAAGCTTGTGCTGGTAAGCCGACTTCCATCAGCGCTACGCTTGCACCGTTTCCCTACTGGTTACAGGCGACGTGACGTCTGTAACCAGTAGGTTGTTTTCCTACATAGTCGATTACGAGCCCGCGCCATGAATGTCATCCTGAACCGTCGAACGTTTTTATTGGCTAGCGCTGTGGTGTCTGCGTCTTATTCGCTAGGTACGCTGGCTGGCGCTAATCGGGATGATGCTTCCTTTCAAGATCGGCTGGCTAAGTTGGAGCAGAAGCTGAACGGACGGCTTGGAGTATGCGCCATCGATACCGCAAATGGAGCACAGTTGGGCTATCGCGCCAATGAGCGGTTTGCCATGAACAGCACGTTCAAGGTCATGCTCGCTTCAGCGTTTCTCGCCCGAAGCCAAGACGAACCGGGGCTCCTCGAAGAGCGGCTCACGTACACCCGGGCCGATCTGGTCACATACTCTCCCGTGACGGAAAAGCACGTTTCCACTGGGATGACCGTTGCCGAATTGTGCGCCGCAGGCATTCAGTACAGTGATAACGCCGCGGCCAATGTGCTCATGAAAAAGCTGGGGGGCCCTGAAGCGGTCACCGCATTTGCCCGTTCGATAGGCGATACGCATTTTCGCCTCGATCGGTGGGAAACCGAACTCAATTCGGCTATTCCGGGAGATCCTCGTGATACGAGTACCCCTCAGGCCATGGCAATGAGCCTGCAACGTCTGGCATTGGGTGACATGCTGGCTGCGGATAAACAGCATCAGTTGCAGGCGTGGTTGAAAGGCAATACCACAGGCGGCAAGCGTATCCGGGCCGGGGTACCGGCTGGCTGGCAGGTAGGCGATAAGACAGGTACGGGTGATTACGGCTCGGCCAACGACGTGGCTATCCTCTGGCCGCCTCGCCGTGCACCCGTTGTGCTGGCTCTCTATTCCGCTCTTGAAAACCAGCAGGCGGAAGCGCGCAATGACGTGCTGGCCGATGCGGCGCGCATTGTGGCTGAATGGGTGACAGGCTGATTCCAGCCCATACGCTACGCTCATGCGCAGCGGGTAGTTAAACTGGTGTACAGGAGAGGGTATTCCTCCTTTAACTGCCCTTGGGCTAATGATGCCTACGAACCCTGTCTGGAAGGATTCGTAGGCATGTGCCTGTACCTTTCCCACATCAGGAAAGGTCAATCATGTACGTTTCTTTTCCCGCCGCTGTAACCGGTAGCTCTCCTGGCTGCGCGTTGCACTTTTGGCTTGGTGTAACGCTGAATGGGATGTTTCCCTCCTTCCCACTGGAACGCTATTCATGACCGGTCTGGGGTTCTGGATCATCGATACGCGATTCAGAGAGTGTCGCGCGTGGAGGTGTGATCAATCTTCTAGGCGGGCTTCGCCTGAACCCAAAAGTACATCTGGCGCACAAGATTGTGTCAAATCTTATGAGGCATATCTAGAAAGCTAAATAACTATGACGCTGCTATCACTTTGATTTCAAACGTAGCGCGTATAGTTCTTCCTGGCCTCCCTGCGCTGCGCTGGGGAGGCCTTTACCTCCGCATTCTGTTACGCAGAGGCGGGAAGGGAGACATCAACTCATGCAAGGAAGCTGCTATGAAGGGTGCGATCTTAAAGCCCCGAGGTTTTGCCGTGGCCGCCATAAAGGTAGTGCTGGCTGCTGGATTGTTATCCGCGTTATCAACGGCCGAAGCAGGCATTGACCTGGTAAGTCTGAACATGTCGGGTGCAAGTTTTGCAGCCGAGGTGCTGCCGGGCGCTAATGGCGTTAACTACATCTTTCCTACGGAGCAGTATTTCAAGGCGTGGAGCGCAAAGGGCATAAAGACCATTCGTTTCCCCATCCTGTGGGAACGTTTGCAGAAAACCACCTACGCATCGTTTGATCCAACTTATGCTGGGCTTGTAACCCAGACGCTGGACTACGCCCACAAATACAATATGCGGGTTATTCTGGACCTGCATAACTTTGCACGGTACAAGCATCAGCTGATTGGCAGTCGAAATGTCCCGCTAGACGCTTTTCGTGATGTCACGTATCGAATGGCAATGACATGGGGAAGTCATCCTGCCTTGTTCGCCTATGACGTGATGAATGAACCCTATGCGACGTCGGGTACGGTGGCGTCCATCATGCAGGCGGGTATCGATGGTATTCGCCGCATCGATAATACCCATTACATATTAGTGGAAGGTGAAAACTTCTCTAGTGCCTGGCTATGGTCGTCGTCTTCAAGTGCAGGTCTGCTTTCCGTCAAGGATCCGGCCGACAAGATTCTTTATTCAGCGCATACCTACCTGGACGATAACAACTCTGGCACTTATACCAATCCTCGGGATGCTGGGATGAATGATCCTATGGTTGGTGTCAATCGGGTCAGGCCGTTTGTAGAGTGGTTGAAAGCCAACAACAAGAAAGGCTATCTGGGAGAAATCGGTGTTCCGAACAATAATCCTGCCTGGTTACCTGCGCTCGACAATACTCTCAAGTACCTCGCTGAAAATTGTATCCCTGCTTCTGTCTGGGCTGCTGGGCCAGGATGGGGTGATGACTATGTATTGAGTGTGGAGCCTGTTGACGGCAAGGACCGCATCCAATGGCCGATCCTGCGTAAGTACGTGGAGACTAGTAATTCGTGTGTGTCTATTGGGCCACAAAAAGCGGCAAGCCCAACTCCGCCCGTGCCCCAACCCAAGCCTGAGCCGCAACCTCAACCAAAGCCCGTGCCCATTCCACAGCCAGTACCGGCTCCACAACCGCAGCCCGTACCTGAGCCCGCGCCAGTACCTCAGCCTGCACCGGCTCCCCTACCTAAGCCATTCGTTTGTCAGTTTGCACTGACATCATGGCTTCCAATCTGCCAGGCAAAGACAAACACGCACGCCTATTGGTGGCATTGGTAAGGCAGAAGCCCTGGCGAGTAAGGCGCCAGGGCTTGAGCATTAACCTGATCAGCGCTCAGCGTTGGGGCGCTCGATCTTGGCAGGTTCCGTTGACCGGGTTTTCCAGAGTGATACCAGTACGCCACCCGCCAGCAAGCTCAGCGTTACACTCAATGACAAGGCGGCAGGTATTTTGCCAATGATGCCCACCAGGAAGATCTTGCTTCCGATGAACACCAGAACCAACGCCAGCGCATACTTGAGGTAGGCGAAGCGATGAATCAGGGCAGCCAGCGCAAAGTAGAGTGCACGCAAACCCAGGATCGCAAAGATGTTCGAGGTGTAGACAATGAACGGGTCCTGTGTGATCGAGAAGATCGCCGGTACGCTGTCCACCGCAAACACCAGATCAGCACACTCAATCAGAATCAACGCGAGGAACAACGGTGTTGCCCACCAGACTGTGTGACCGGCAGCATTAGGTTTCCTTACAAAGAAGTGCTGCTCGTGCAGCTCGTTTGTAACGCGCATCCGTCTGCGCAAGAACTTGACCAGGACGTTATCTTCCAGGTTTGGAGCTTCATCCACCTTGGCGAACAGCATTTTGATGCCGGTGACGACAAGAAATACCCCGAACACATAAAGGATCCAGCTGAACTGATGGATAAGGGCTGCGCCCAGGCCAATCATAAGCGCTCGGAGGACGATTACACCCATGATTCCCCAGAACAGCACCTTGTGCTGATACTGTCGAGGAATGCCAAGAAAGCTGAAGATGATCGCCATGACAAACACATTGTCCATGGAGAGCGACTTTTCGATTAGAAAGCCGGTCAGGTAGTCCATGCTGGCGTCACCGCCTTTCTGGAACCATACCCATACGGCAAACAACAGGCCCATGCTGATATAGCCTGCCGAGAGGAATAGACTTTCCTTGATCCCTATCTCGTGATTGTCACGATGCAGAACCCCAAGATCAAGCGTGAGCAGGGTGATAACGACAGCCAGAAATGCGAGCCACAACCATGTGGCCGTACCAAGAAAATCGGCGAACAGAAACGCTTCTAGGGTGTTCATGAGCCCCTCCTTACAGTCGAAGTTGTACCAGCTGTGACTCCGACATGGCGGTAAGGACCGTCAGAGGGGCCCGGCGTCACGCTGATTACGTTAAGTCCTTTCCTGCAGCGTCTCAACTGACAAGTTTGACAAAACGTTGCGACTCTATGAGGGGAACGAGCAAATGCGGGCGAACAGAAAAGGCGGCGTGAAGCCGCCTTTTCCAAGAGTCCTGTCAATGGCCTTATCGCTTGCGAAGATAAACGCGGCTAACGCGTCGCTCGTCAATATCGGTCACGGTGAGACTCCAATCTAGCCATTCCACGCGATCACCTTTGACAGGCAACCGATCCAGCAGGCTCATGACGAGGCCGGCCAGCGTCTGATAGTCCTGTGTAGCCTTGGCCTGAAAGCCCAGGCGCTGCCTGAGAACACCCAGCGGGAGTCTACCACTGACGATAAAACCGTCCTTGTCCTTGCGGATATCAGGCACTTCCATTTCGCTGGCGTCTGGTAGATCACCTGCAATGGCCTCAAGCATATCGGTAATGGTCAGCACACCTACGAAATCACCGAATTCGTTGACTACAAACGCGATGTGCGTCGACGCATGGCGAAGCTGCTCCAACGCATGCAAGGCCCCGCAGGTTTCTGGCAATACGATAGGGACATGAACAGCGCTATCGAATGCTACATCGTGTCCTGCCAACAACTCACGAAGCAGGTCTTTCTTATGAATAAATCCCAGCGGCTCATCAACTTTACCGTCTCGTATGACCGGCAGGCGTGAGTGAGGGGAGTCCATCAGACGCTGGCGATTGTGCTCATCCGTATTGGCAAGGTCGATGTAGTCCACATCGGAGCGTACAGTCATGAGGCTGCGAATCGGCCGTTCGGACAGGTTCAATACACTGCTGATCATAATGCGTTCCTGGCGATGGAAGACGCTTTGATCATGGTCATCATCCAGCAGGTCGGTGATCTCGTCATCCACCTCGTCCGTTTCAAACTTACGCCCGCCCAACAGGCGCATGACCGCGTATGCCGTGCGCTCCCTCAAGGGATGGTTTCCGTGCAGCTTCTTACGACGTCGCAGGCGTGCGATCTGATTGAGCAGCTCGATCAGAATCGAGAAGCCAATCGCGGCATACAGGTAGCCCTTCGGAATATGAAAGCCCAAACCATCGGCAGTCAGGCTCAAACCGATCATCATCAAGAAACCCAGGCACAGCATGATGACGGTAGGGTGTGCATTGACAAAGTGGGTCAGAGGCTTGCTCGCAACGATCATTACCCCGATCGAGACGATCACCGCGATCATCATGATGGAGAGATGGTCGACCATGCCGGCCGCGGTAATCACGGAATCCAGCGAGAAGACCGCGTCCAGCACCACGATCTGAGCGACGATAGGCCAGAAAGCCGCATAGGTTTTGCTGTTTCGTGCCTGAACGACATGTCCTTCAAGGCGTTCATGCAATTCCATTGTGGCTTTGAAGAGCAGGAAAATACCGCCAAACAGCATAATGAGGTCGCGCCCGGAAAAGCTCTTGCCAAATACCTCGAACAACGGAGCGGTAAGGGTTACCAGCCACGAAATGCCGGCCAGCAGACCCAGACGCATCAGCATCGCCAGCGACAGGCCGATGATGCGGGCGCGGTCACGTAAGTGAGGCGGCAGTTTGTCTGCCAGAATGGCAATAAACACCAGGTTATCGATGCCTAGGACCAGCTCAAGCACGATCAGCGTGGCAAGCCCCAGCCACGCGGTGGGATCAGCAATCCATTCCATGTGGATCAGGCCTCTATCTGTTGGAAGTTGAATAGCCGACCGTGTGCAGTATCGGTGTGCGCGATGGGATGATCGGGCAGGCACCGTGGCAACGAGAGGGCATTATGAGGTAAACAGAAAGGGCGTAAGGAAGTGGCAACGTGACGCTGAGCAGGGCCGCTCGATATGGAAGGGAAGCGTCGACTGGGAGGTTCGGAGGACGTGTTCATAACACCTTGGATAGAGTGGAAAGCCTAGAGCTTAACCGGGCGATAGACATTTGCCTAAAGCGAAACTATTACAATTTGCTATGGACCAGCAGGGTGAGAAAGGACGCGCCGAAGCGCGTCCTTCGGTATTACAGGAAGTTGAATGGCAATGTGGAAACGAGGCGGATCTCCTTGAAGCTGCCGTCTACCTGATTCTGGCTAGCCTTGTGACGGGTCAGCATCAGGCGGAACTTGCTGTCCTTGATTCGGCCGGACTGGACCTGGTATGTGCCGACCAGCCCGAGTTCGTGGTGGGTTTCCCCGTCCTGTTGTAGTACTTCGGCATAGTTAGCGTAATTGCCACTGCCGGGATTGTAATGTGTACCGTCGATGTCCCAGCCCTTAACGTACCAGATGCCCGTTGTCAGACCCGGAACACCGAAGTAGCTCCAGTCGGTCTCGTACCGGACCTGGGCGGACTTCTCGTTTGGCCCGTTATAGTCCGAAAACATTGAGTTGCCCAAGTAGATCGCAGCGGTCTCATGGGCATAGTCGAAGTACTCGTTTCCTTCAATCTGCTGATACACGAACGTCAGGCTGTGAGCCTGATGGCTGCCGGTAAGCGCCATGCTCCAGGCAGTATTGTTTATATTGCCAGCCTTCGCATCGCCTTGATCGAGGGTACGATAACCATTGAATGCAGCTTTCCAGCCAAACGTCTTGATATCACCGCCGGTCTTGCTCAATCCCAAGTAATACTGGTTCCAGACGTCTTCAAACTGTGCGCCGTAGAGGCTGATCTCGAACCCGTCCAGCGGCTTGTAGTTACCGCCCAGGTAACTCAAATGATCACCAATGACTTCACGTGTACCGTATTCGGTCGTGAATTTCTCATCGCCTGCACCGGTTCGCGGACTGGCACGGCGGAAGCTGCCGGCTTGAAGCGACAGGTTGTCCCATTCATCGCTGACGATCCCGAAACCGGTAAAACTGGAGGGCAGAGCGCGGTTGTCGTTATAGCTGACCACGGGTGTATCAATCAGAAAGCGACCGACCTTAAGCTCGGTATTGGACACACGCAAACGGACATCAGCTACCCCTAGCTTTGACCATTCATCGTGGCCATGACCGTCACTGTCTGCCAGCGTACGGTTGCCGCCACCACCGATTCGTCCCTTGCCTCGCTCCAGGTTGATGGCATTGAACCCAGCAACATCGATACCGAACCCCACGGTACCTTGCGTATAACCGGAGCTGTATTTGAGCGCTGTGCCCTGAACCCAGGTATTACGAGTATGAGTGAAGTGACGGGAGCCGTTCTTGGGATAGGTGAAACCGAAACGGTCTTGCCCGATCTCCCGAGCAGCAAAGTTCCGCGTGGTCAGCGTTAGCGTATCGTCTTCAAAAAATCCCTTGGCGCCTGCCTGGCCTTTGACCGGCTGCTGTACATTGGGAAGGCTTTGGACTTCATTGATGTAGCTGGGATCATCAGGGGCCGGAGACTGAGCCTGAGCTGCAAGCGAAAGTGCAAGTAGCGAAAGGGTAAAACCGGCGCGGTACAAAGTAGACATCTATTTTCCTTATGATTTTTATAGGAGTTCGAGTGAAACGCCCCATGGTGCTTTTCCTGCTGACAGGCAGAAGGAAAGTGTCCGCGGCGCAGCGCTATACGCTCTGCCAGGACGGTTAACGCAACGCTTACGTATTTGCTCTCCCTCAATCGAGACGTACTAGGCCCATGGCTTAGAAACCCGTCTCGCCGAGTCAATTTGAATAAAATGGGTTTCTGCTTCTATTGCGCTTTGCTCACTTCCCGAATGGCGTATCGAGACAGGGCCAAGGCAACCAAGCAGGCCGTTTAACGGCATGGAGATCCATGGAAACAGTTCCAGGATTTCATGTCCGTCGCAGGGCTCTATGCAGAAGCTGTACCTAAGGAAACATGACTGATTAGTCAGGTTTATGTTTGTCCGTTACACATATATTTATGGCGTAAATGCAAAAAATCAGGGCAGTTTCGATATCATTAAGCCTGTATACATTTGGTAACAGTCGCTAAACCATTGTTACGCCTGAGAAAGATATTGGTAATGAAATGCGCACCGACTGTGCACAGGTGTGCTCTGTAATGGTGCATGGTTTTTCAAAAGGGTGCTTGGCTGCCGGTAGTTTGCTTCTGCTCGTTGCAGCCACACTGAGCATTCCCCTGATTATCTATCCAGCACAACGAGCCAAAACGCCGTATCATTGAGGGTGAGTTTCAACCGGATAGAATTCACATGCTGTCTGCTGTTAAACGCTACCTGGCAGGGGCGTTATCGAACTATTTTCCACGTACCACGGAATACCTGCAGAGCAATGGTGATGGCCCGCTGTCTCATCCCAAGCCAAGCAAGCAGGCGGGCTCGTTGCTGACCAATAAACTCAAGTCCATGGTCGCCCGTAAGCCCACCCAGAAAGTCAACCCACGCAAAAAACCTGAAAACGGTGCAAAAGGTTCTCCAAAGCGTGGCAAGCCGGCTCCCACAGCTAAAAAAGCTCAAAGCAAGAGTGCGACTGCGACCAAGCGATCGACGAAGCCGAGCGGACGAGCCAAGAAGCCTTTGGAGTCTGAGCCCAAGGCCCATAGAGCTGCCACGGAAGGACTCTATGGGCCTGCGTTACTGTCTATAACCGAGCAGCACGTTCAGGCGATGCATGAGCGCGTAGCCGAAGCCGTCAAAGCAGGAGTGATCCGGGCGCCGTCAGACGAGCAGTGGAGTATGATTGTCAGCCGCAGCCCGGCTACGCGCATCTTTGCAGGTGCAGGATCGGGCAAGTCCACTACGCTGGTGCTGCGCGTAGTCTTCATGCTATGCCATCTGGATATCAAGCCCGAACAGCTCACAGTCATATCGTTTACTAACGACTCCTGCGCGCAGCTGCGCGAGCAGCTTATCAAGGTATTGTCCTTCTGGAAGTTCTCTTTTTCAGCTGAGCAGGCGCGCAGCTGCGTACGGACCTTTCATTCGGCGATGGGTATGCTCGCTAAGGACGCATTAGGTGCGCCGGTATGGTTTGAGCAGCTGTCCGATCGCAAAGCATCGGCTACCGAGCTGGACAATCCATTGACAGGCGGCCGTCTTCATCCTGTGCAGTTGGACCTGCTCAAACAGGCCTACCAGCGTGCCTATTCAGACGTCCCGGCGTTCAAGAGGAAGGTCGACAAGCTGTTGAATATCGCTAACGAAAGCGATGAAAGCGAAGGAAACAGGCCCGCTCCACTCAAGCCGTTCAAGCTGGAGGGCGAGTTCGTAGCGGTTCCGCTTTTTGAGGCGTTCTACGTCCAGGCGGGCTTTATCGAAAGCCTGGGACTACGGATAGATCGTCTACAAAGCGATAGCGTGCAGTGTTCCGTTCGCGAGCAGATCTTTATCGAGGCCCTGGGGCTCTTCTGGAAAACGTTTGAAGCCTGTCTGAAAGAGAGGGGCCTGCTGACGTTCAACCGTGCGTTTCAGGAGCTTACCGATCGGCTCAATCGAAACGATCGGAGTATCTGTCCGGAAATGCTGATGCCCTTCAGTCATCTGCTGATCGATGAATTTCAGGACATCTCCCCACAGATCGTATTGTGGCTGCAAGCCGTCCATGGATATCTGGCCCGTCAGAAGCGGGCAATCAGTCTTATGGCGATAGGGGATGACTGGCAATCCATTTATGGCTGGCGAGGAAGCTCTCCCGAACTCTTCATGAACTTCGACCGTCATTTTCCAAGCCAGGGGCGAAACAGAAAAAGTACCGTTCTGACGCTGGCTACCAACTACCGCTCCGTGGAACCCATTATTCGGGACGCTGAGAGAGTATTGGCTGGCGTAGTATTCAAGCAGGAAAAGACCTGCCAGGCCGCCAGGACTGTCAAGCGAGGTGATCATGGCGTGCAGGCGGTTACACGGTTCGATTTCAAGAGTCGCCTGCCGGAAGTGGTAAAGGAGATCGAGGCTCAGTGCGCCCACGCTGCAAGTCGGAACTCTTCGGAGCGGACTGCGGTGTTGGTGTTGAGCCGACGCAATGAGACGCTCAAGACTCTTCAAAGCCATCTCGACAAGGCGCTACCTGTTCGCTGCTATACCATTCACCGCGCGAAGGGATTACAGGCTGAAGTAGCCATTGTTGTGGACGACGGAGCCGGTGCCTTACCCCATCCGCTGCGCAACGCATTGTATAGAGCGTCTGGTTTTTTTCAGAACACCTATGATCAAGCAATGGCCGATGAGTCATCAAGGCTCTCTTATGTCGCGATCACACGAGGAGTTAGTCGTGTACTCTGGTATACGACCAAATCGAGAGGGCCATGTTGATAGCGGCTAAACCCTTGAAAAGGAATCTGTTTCTCCGATTATCGATTTGGCTGATGATGACTAGTGCTACAAAACATTTCTAGCCTGCGCCTGCGCTGCCTATGGTGAACCTGTCTCTTCCTTGAAGAGCCCACCAGTTAAAGAGGGTAGCGCCATGACTCATCAATTGTTTCGTAATCCAGCCAATGCCTTGCATATCCACACCAGTTTTGCCGAAAAAGCGGCTTTTCTGCTGGGTACGCAAAAACAGGTACAGCTTAAAAAGGCGACTGGCAACATTGATCCAGTCCGTTGAAACGGGTGCCATCCCTCGTGCTTGATGCGAGCTGTTGCGTAAGCACAAGGGATGACACATTAACCTGACAGCGATTAGCGCTTTTGATAAAGATCCAAAAAAGCAGTGGAGCCCTGTCTCAAATGTCTGGACAGGCGAATGGGGCCTGACTGCTCATGCTGGCGCTCCTGGGCCAACATTGTTCCGGCTTGTAGATCGCAGCCGTGAATCATGAGCTGGAGCAGGGAGTGGGCTGGTGACTGTTTGATAAGTATGTTCATGGGCAGGGACCATGTAAGGTTTCGTCCATAGTTACGCTCATGTAGAGCGTCTGGTACTGATTTACATCAAGGCTTGTGCGTGCTGTATACATACCGCTCTTTTCATTTCAGCCTTATTTCACCGCCAGCGATCATGGCCTTGGTTACGTAGGTAACCGACGTGCCGTACTACAGACTGTCGTTTGAGCGGAGCGCGGTAGCCTGGACCATGTCAGTCAGTTCCGTAGGCCCCACTTGAACGTACCTCCAAGCTAAGCACTCCTTTGCGTCATATGCGAAACCTGGCGACGTATGGATAATCGGCGCTGCCGATATCCATAACTGGGGGCAGGCTGAGAAACACCTTCTACCTGGGTGACATCATGTGCCGTGACTTATGGTGTCCCGCAATACGCAGGTCTGCTTCATTTCCTTGATGTGTATCAAGCCTTGGCTTTACAGGCGTATGACGATAGTGGCATCAGGTAGGGGGAGAGCCCCAAAGGAGCCGCGCGATGAATCGCTATCAACGCCTCCTTTTTGTGGTGGACAACAGCTGTCAGCGGACTGCTGCCTCTAAGCGTGCCCAAGCGATGGCGCAAGCCAGCCGAGCGGCATTGCACCTGGTTATGTTTGATTATGTCGAGGCGATTGCAGCCCATTGCTGCAGTGATCAACTATTGCAGCCGTGATGAGGTGGATGTGTTGGTAGTTGGTCGTACGGAGCACTATCCCTTGCTCTAGCTGGGAAGTTTTGCCGAGACACTGCTGGCTACGCCTCCGTGCAGTATTCTGGCCCTGGGCCGTTCTTCGGTCGATTCCTAGTTCACGCTGTAAGCATCTGTACTCGATTACACCTGGTTAACCGAGTGCAGATCCAAACGCTTACGAGCGGGTACTACTGGCTGCAAGGAAAAGGAGAAACTATTTCTGGCCCTTGATTTCCATACTGCCGTATTTGTTCTGCTGATAGATCGTATAAGGCAATACCAACGTATCCAACACACCAGAAAGCGCTATATCTACCGCAATCAGTGGAACAGCATGTTTTTCCTGAGGTGGGGGATAGATAACGGGCGGAGCGTTGAGTGAGCAGAAATCGTACGCCACGCCGCTATAGACCCGGCTTATGGACTCGCAATAGGTTTTCTGCTGCCTGAGCTTGTAGCTGGTAGTCGCATCGTCTTGGAACACCGTATTGAGGGTTCCACACCCAGTCAGGCTCAGCGCCAGGACGCCAATGGCAATCGTGTCAAGCTTCATGCCTATCGTTCCTCCTATATCAACGTGGCTTGAGCCACTGATCAAGCCAGACAAAAGCGGCTTCCTGTTGCTCCTGCACAAACACGTGGCCAAGTTCGGGCCACAGCTGTGTGGTGAGATTCAGCTCGGCCTGTTGAGAACGCCAGATGCGGTGCACCTTGGCGTAAGCCGCTTCGACCGATTCTGAAGGGAACAGCGTGTCCTTTCCACCGTTGAAAAGCAACAACGGACGAGGTGCAGCAATTCCGGCAACGTCCGGAATATCGAGCCGGGCCGGTATGCCTGGATGCAGCATGTAGTACGATGACTGGCCGCGTAATGTGTTATTCCCCGGCGTCATCAGGCCTTGGTAAGTCCCAAACCAGGAAATGGCAGCAGTTGCCGTAACCTTGTCTGAAAGGGCTGCTAACTGCCAGGCGCGAAAAGCTCCCATGGAGAACCCGACAACGCCGATGCGACGTGTGTCGACCATGGGGAGCGTTGCCAGAAAATCGACCGAGCGCATGTCTTCATAGGCCATTGTTCCGGCAAGGGAACGTCCCAAATTGAAGAAATTGCTGGCAAGCGCCTGTTGCTGTTCGTATGTCACCGGGCCGCGCTCACCCCAACCCAGGGCATCGACCGAAAGCACGACATAGCCCCGCTTGGCCAGCTCATCGCCAGGAAAGCGGCCAGAGAAATATTTGTCGGCCCACTGCTGCGCGGAAGCAGATACTGTTTGATCACCCCATGGTTTGACCATCTTCTCTTTGCCAATATCAAAGCGCGCCCCATGGTCATGCAGCATTAGCACCGCGGGATGAGGGCCGGGCGTATCAGGCAAAAGAAGCAGAGCGTTGACACGACTTTCATCCGTCAGCGTGAACCTGATCTTCTGAGCGCTGTAGCCTGAACGCTGCTGCTGATCAATAACCTGAGCGTTGAAGGCACGCTTTGAATCTGGCGTTAGCAACGCCTCGCGCAGTAGCGTTTGGGCATGGGTACGCCATTTTGAAAAGTGCTTGTAATGACCTGACAGCCAGCTATCTGGATAGGTCATCTTCTGTTTGAGCAGCAGGTAATTGCCGGGAAGTGCGTCGGCCGTAATGGGAGCGGAAGCTGACTGGGCCTGGGCATTTGCCGTTGCGGCAAGGCTGATCCCGCAAAGCACGAGAGATTTCAGAATATTCAAGGTGCGACTCCGGCTGTTGTTGTTATTGAGGCGAGAG
Source organism: Pseudomonas sp. C2.3V (assembly GCF_058536325.1). Lineage (NCBI taxonomy): Bacteria > Pseudomonadati > Pseudomonadota > Gammaproteobacteria > Pseudomonadales > Pseudomonadaceae > Pseudomonas > Pseudomonas sp. C2.3V. The sequence continues at coordinate 61,469 of NZ_JBZUBN010000002.1, forward strand.
TATAGACAGCAGTATGACAACTTAAAAATGGATGGGCCCTCTGGCAATCCGGATCTCAGCTGTTCAGGCCGATATCCGATAGGATGATGCAGACCGTTACGTTTGCTATCGAGGTGGAATTCTTTCGATAGGGGGCAGGTCTCACACGCATCTCACCTCGACACGGGAACCATAACCCTTGCAGACCCTCCGTCTCACACCCACGGTGGCCACGTTCCTTGTATCATTCCACTCCGTTTCCAGGGGACTGGATAGCGGTTTACGCTATGGCCGGTACGCTCTTGGACTTACAGCCCTATTGATGCTGGCAGGATGTGGAACACACTCTCCGCAGCAGGTATCTGCGCCCAGCCCAACTGAAGTACAAGCCAGGATTGTCAGGCTCATGCCTGGTAGTGTGTCTGATCGCCAGGGCTGGGCCAGGGATATTTATACGGCGTTCGATGCGCAAAAAATTCCTCCAACGACCGAAAACATCTGTTCCGTATTGGCGGTGACCGAGCAGGAGTCAACGTTCCAGGCGAACCCTCGGGTACCAGGCATGGGCTCGATTGCGAAGAAGGAAATCGATCGCCGCGCAGGCAAGTTGCATATACCGGCCTTTCTGGTCCGTACCGCATTAAGCCTACGGTCACCCAACGGCAAAACCTATAACGAGCGACTTGCTGCGGCACATACCGAAAAAGAGCTGAGCGATATCTTTGATGACTTCATTGGCATGGTTCCGCTGGGCAAGACACTCTTTGGCAGCTTCAACCCTGTTGAAACTGGCGGGCCGATGCAGGTCAGCGTGGCGTTCGCTGAGCGCCAATCCAGAGGTTATCCCTATACGTTTGACGGATCGATCCGTAACGAGGTCTTTACCCGACGCGGCGGTGTTTATTTCGGGACGGCACACCTGCTTGGCTATCCGGTCAGCTACACCCAACAGATCTACCGATTTGCCGATTACAATGCCGGTTGGTATTCGAGCCGTAATGCTGCGTTTCAACGGGCAGTGAGCAGTCTGACAGGTGTTTCTCTTGCGCTGGACGGCGATCTGATCCGCTATGGCTCACTGGAGCCGAGTGCAACCGAACTGGCCGTACGTAAGTTGGGCAAACGACTGGACATGAGTGAACTGGCCATACGACGTGCGCTTGAAAAAGGAGAAACACTCGATTTCGAGGAATCCAAATTGTACACCCGCGTTTTCGAGCTGGCTGAGAAGAAAGCGGGTAAATCGCTACCTCGGGCCATATTGCCAGGCATTACGCTCGAAAGCCCCAAGATTACCCGCAAACTAACCACCGCCTGGTTTGCCAAGCGTGTCGAGGAGCGCTACCAGCGCTGTCTGGCGCGTGCGAAGTAACGTGCAGCACGCCTTGGTTTACCTAGGCGTGCTGTCGTAGCGCAGTTGGGCCTGATCGATCGCCTCCATATTCGCCTCTGCCCACAACCGAAGTGGCTTGAGCGTCTCGGCGAGGGTAACGCCCAGCTCGGTGATCCGGTATTCCACGGTGACCGGAACGGTGGGAAATGCCGTACGCAAGACCAGACCGTCCCGCTCGAGCGTTTTCAATGTCTGCGATAACATCTTCTGTGAAAGCCCGCCGATTCGGCGCAATAGCTCATTGAACCGTAGGGGGCTTTCCAGCAGAAGATCGAGTATCAGCACCGTCCACTTATCTGCAATTCGATCCAGTATCCGTCGGGTTGGACAGTCAGCGCTAAATGTGTCGGGTGCCAGAGCCGCTTGATTCATTGGCAGTCACCTCAAGGTAACCAAGTGAGAAAAAGGTGCGTTCTTGTCGGAACGTACGGCGCCAATTAACGTGGTTTCGGAAAGTTACTAACTAACGGAAGGAGACTATACATGAAGGTTGCATTAATTGGCGCGTCAGGAAATGCCGGCTCGTGCATTCAGGATGAGTTGGTGAAGCGAGGGCATCAAGTGACTGCAATTGCCAGAAATGCCTCTCGTATAGAAAAGGCAGGAGGTGTACTACCGGTAGCGGTCGATGCGAATAACGAAGCTGAACTAACGGGTGTCCTAAAGGGTCATGACGCCGTTATCAGTGCCGTTATGTTTACCAGCAGCAACCCGGAAATTCTTATCTCAGCGGTAAAAAAGGCTGGGATCAGACGTTATCTGGTAGTGGGTGGCGCGGGAAGCCTTGAGGTATCACCCGCAGTCAGAGTAATCGATACGGCTGATTTCCCAGCGGAATACAAGCCAGAGGCTTCGGCAGGCGCTCTCTTTCTCGAGCGGTTACAAAGGGAGCCAGCGCTTGACTGGACACTTCTTTCGCCCTCGGCCGAATTCGTACATGGGCCACGCACTGGGACGTTTCGACTGGGTGAAGACAGCCTACTGGTAGATCAGAAGGGACGGAGCCACATTTCATTCGAAGATTATGCAATCGCCATGGTTGACGAACTGGAGCAAGGCAGGCATCTCCGCAAGCGGTTTACCGTTGGGTACTAAAACGAGGACAGAATCGTTACCGTTCGCTTGCTCGTAAGCGGTTGCGCTTATAGATCCCGTGCAACGGCAGAACTTTTGCGACGGAGTTCATGGATGGCATCTTCAATGATGGTGTTCATGAGTTCCTGATTCGCGGCATGACGATTAAGCAGGCTCCGCTCAACCTTGGCAGGTGTTCGCGGGTCGATGAGCGTAATGACAAATACATCGCCGCGACTCTCAAGTGTGTACTTGACGGGCGGATCGAGCGAGGCAAGGCGGTATTTCAAGGCGTTCACTGTCATAAAACCATTCTGTTGATGTTTTCACTTCGACAGGTACAGCACCGCCGATGTTCCTGCCATTCGGCTCGAAAGGCGATGCTAGAGCGCTTGCTTGCTAGCGATTTACTGGCATGGTGAGGGTGAATACCGTCCCGCTGTCTCGGTTGGAATTTACCTTCATATGGCCACCATGGGAGCGGGCGATTTCATTGACGATGTACAGCCCGATACCCAGCCCCTGTTGCAGGTTGGTCTGAAGCGTCGTTCGGCTGGCTCGCCAATACGGTTGGAACAGGCCGGACAGGATGTTTTCAGAAAGAGGCTCGCCATCGTTGTGAACGGATAGCGTCAGTAAACCATTCTCCACCTCTGCACGGATCAGAATAGGGCTTTGCGGATTGCCGTGCTGAATGGCGTTGGCTGTCAGGTTCGACAGAAGCTGCGCCAGGCGGTCGCAATCGCAATAGACCGTCCCCAATGTATTTACCGCGCTTTCAATGCAGCGATCAGGGTAGGTTGCCTGTAGCTCATTGACGACCTGCCGAAGGTGCAGTTCCAGGTTGCCGCGTTCCTCCTTGGCTAGCGGGATGCCGTTACCCAGCTGTCCTCTGGAGAAATCAAAGATGTCTTCCACCATTCGTAGGGCTCGCTGGGCAGAAGCGTGGATCAGTTCGACCAGCGAGCGCTCCTGATCCTCGCGCGGTGTTTTCAGTAGCCGCTGTGCACCCGCACAAATGGAGAACAGTGGATTGCGCAGATCATGGCCAACCAAGGCAAGAAAATGCTCTCGGGATTTGGCCGTCAGCTTTTCATCAAGCAGCTTGCTTTCGGTTTCGATAAGGTTTTCCTGGGTTTCTATTTCCAGCGAAAGCAGATGAGTAAACGAACTCATCATTGCCAAGGTTTTCGTCTCGTCCAGATTCGCGGGCTCTGGATCCAGTGCGCACAAGGTGCAGAAGAAACTGCCATCGCGTCGGAAGATGGGAACCGAGATATAACTTTCAAAACCATACTGCTTGGGGGTTGGGTGGCTGCAGTAACGCGTATCTGCACTGGCGTGATTGATCAGGATCGAGTCCTGGCTTGCATGGACTTCGCGGCACAGTGTTGTGGTGACATCCAGAGGATCGCCTACCTTGAGCCCAAAGCCGATCAGGTCCAATACGGCACAGGTTGTCCAGGAATCTTCAGTTACCCGTGCGATTGCGACAAAACGAAGAAGGGTGCTTTCAGATATGACCTTGAGAATAACGCCAACAGCACTGATTCTAGCGATGATGGAAAGATCATTCTCGAGTGTACGCATCATGAGTTATACCTTGAAGCGAGGCGTACTTCACGGCTGCCCCTGACGATAGATCAGGGTAGTGAACGCGATTATCGTTTCGTTGACAACCGTTGGACGTATACAGTTTACACAGGTGAGACTCCTGGCCAGGGAGACGACTTTCAAAGTCGCTTGCCATTGCCGTCTTTTACCCTCGGATGGCTCAAGAGCCGCCTGCATGACACATCCCTGGCTTAGGCTTGCCCGGAGGCTTACACAGTGGGACGCTGTTGAGCGTGAAGCGCTACCGTATTAGCAGAATAGTGTTCTATAACGACCGTGCCTGTAACAAGGTGGCTGCTGGCTGAAAATGGAAAAAGCGCACGCCCATACAGGTCACGGCAGCAAGCAATGCCTCTCTAACGACATAACCTCGGGCATAGAGAGGCCTCCAGAACACAGCCGTGTTCAGATTTCACCTTCCCAATAGTCCAAGTTGGCCTCGGTCCTCTGTAGAGCGCGAAACGCCTTGATTCCCTTGGTACTGGCAGTCGCAAGGTACTTACCCGAAGCTGGATACTCCACGACTTCGGGCGACTCTTTCGTGCTGATTGACAGGTATTTCAACTCAGCGTGAGACGTATTGATGATCTGATGTGGATAGTCAGGGCCGGCAGGAATAAAAAGCACATCGCCGGCCTGTATCGGCACATACTCGCCTGCCACCCGCAGCGTACCCGTGCCCTCTAGAATGAGAAATGCCTCTTCCTGAGCATGGTGAAAGTGATAGGGACATGAGCGCTTACCTGGCGGAACGATATCCAGCGAAAAACCAAGCTTTTGTGCAGCCGTTCCTTCAGAAAGGCTGCCGCTCTGACTTTCAAACAAAGGGCCGTAGGTTTCATGCGTCAGCGACGCACTGCTCAGGTTGCGAATAAGCGCTTGAGCCAGCACGGCTGCCTTGTTGGCGGGAATTGTTGTCATGGCTGCGAGATCCGTGGGGCGTCTGGTCATGCAGCATAGACAATCATAGAGCGATGACGGATTCCGTTTTTGCTCCTTTGTGCAAGCGATACCATGAAGTGCGATCGCTAACCGCGTCAGCGATCAATGGTACCGATGGTATAGGAAGCAGTAATGTAAATCTCATTCCTCTTCCGGCACCAACTTGCGGCGCGCAAACAGGCTTTCCAGAATCTTGTTCAACAGCACGACCAGCGCAATAAACACCAGGAAATAAACAACAACATTGTCAGTACCCATAAGCCTGGAAAGCTTACCGGCAATCATTGCAGACAGCGCCAATACACAGACGAAGCGAATGCCCAGTACTAATGCAGACGTGTACTCATGAACCACATTGTCAGGTTTCACGGGGCGATCACTCGTTTCCATAGTCCAACTACCTGGCAAGTCTGATTGCTTGCCTGGCTACTTTAATAGCATTGCAACGATGCTTTTCCGAGCATCATCCTCCGAACGATCACTTATGGCCGATAGGCGCCAATTACAATGGTGATTGATACGCTTGGCGCAGGGCCCGTCAGAAAACCGGCGTGATCTGAAGAAGGAGAGATCTTAACGAAGGAAGTTGGCTTCGCCTGATGAAGAGTGGTCAAGTGAGATGAGTTATTGGAGCGGAAGCAAAGATAACGAGGTTTGCTGGAGCATGCAGGGCTTCGTGCTGCCCGCTGTCCCTGAGTTACTGACCCTGCAAAAGTATGCTCCGCTCCTTCCAGTTGTTAGCCAGTTGCCGTTGAAAGCTTGCTGGTAAAGAGCGCTTGGTTTTTATTCCGTGGCAAGGCGGATGTTCGGTTGTAAGGATAAGGCTTCTCTGTATATCAAACCTTATCGGTCGAAAAGAAAGGGCGTTATCCGCTAAAGCAGAAGCTTTAAGCTTGAGGCAGCTTTCCTCTCACGGATCGCATTATGGGGAAGAGGTGGCTAACGTTATATTAAGCGGATAAAGGCTTTTAAGGCTGCGGCAAACTGCAGAAAATGAAGCATACCGATAACGCCTCATACGCTTAAAACTCCACGTCAGTATCGTCACGCTCATCTTCAGCGCTACGTGCTTCCAGATCACCTAACCAGTCCCAATCACTGGTGCGCTCGGGCTCGCTCAGCAGCCATTCTATAAAAGCATTCAATAGTAGGTTCACCTAGCTGTATTTATGAACGTGTTGGTTCATTAAAGACAGTAACTACAAGGATGCCTGATTATTACGCTTATAAATGCTTTCATTATGTTTCAAGGACTTATGATGAACCGAATCAATTGCTATGCAGGACAACGATTAAGTTCCAGAGCCTCTTGGCGAAAGAGGCTCTGGATGCATAGCTCCGATTAGTTGGCTAGCGCCGCCAATGTCTTAGGATAACCTACGGTCGATCCATTTACCGGAGCGCCCTCGAGATAAACCCCAAGGTTTTTACCGGCCTGGACATAGGTAATCTTGCGAACCTCGCCATTGGCAAGGCGTACGGATCCTCCTGCCTTGAATGCCGCCTGGTTAGTTGAAGTGCCGGGAATCGAGAAGCCAGCCTTCTTGCGGTACACGCCGTTGAGCCAGTCAGCATTGGTAAAGTCATTGATCGGGCTTGTGGCGAGTACTGCCGATACCAGCGCCAGTTTATTAGGATAGCCTACGATCGATCCATTTACCGGAGCGCCTTCCAGGTACACCGCCATATTGGTACCGATCTGGACAGCAGAGATCTTTCTGACCTCTCCGTTAGCAAGTCGCACCGAAGCACCTACTATGAAGGCAGCCTTATTAGCGGCCGTAGCAGGGATCGAGAAACCGGCTTTCTTGCGATAAACACCATTGAGCCAATCGGCGTTAGTAAAGTTGTTGATTACGCTACTAACTGCACCGTCTGCTCCAGCAACAGGTGTGGTGGTTACTGGAGTTGCTGCCGGTGGTACCGAAGTCGACGGTGCTGTGGAAGAGCCAGTACCCGTAGACGGTGTGGTCGCAACCGGAGTTGTACCCACAGACGGAGTGGATGGCGTTGGCGTCGTGGAGGCGCCTGCCTTCTTCGGGCCTATTTCCGTACAGCTGGTGTTATCCATGTATTTCTTGAGCGTCGGCCACTGCGGGCGATCCTGCCCATTTACCGGCTCAACCGACATGAAATAATTGCCCCAGCCCGGACCTGCCGCCCAGTAGGATGCCGGTACGCAATTCTCTTTCAGGTAAGCCAGCATATTGTCCATCAGGATGTTCCAGCGCGGGTTGTTATCCGGTACGCCGAACTCACCAATATAGCCACGCTGACCATGCTTTTTCAGCCACTCTACGAACGGCTTGACCCGATTCACGCCATACATCACGTCCAGCTTGTTGACGTCTACGTCACCATAGCTGCCACCGGCGTTCTCATCGAAATACGAGTGCGCCGAGAAAATGATGTTGTTGGACGGATCCTTCAGGTTCAGCAAGGGATCATTCCACTCCGCCCAGCGCGTAGCGCTCGACCAGCCGTTACCTTCCACAATGATCGGGCGGGTCTTGTCCACGGCGCGCACACCGTTGATACCGTATTGCGCAGCGGTCGCCCAGTAGGCCAGGGCCCCGTTGGGCTCATTCATGATGTCATAGGCGTACAGGGCGGGTTGATTACTCCACTGCTGGGCAATCTTGGTCATGATCTCCTGGTAGCGCGCATACGGAACGCCACTGGTACCAATCACCTGGCCGCGATAGCGTGCATAGTTATGCAGGTCCAGAATGATCTTGATGTTGTACTTTTGCGCATAACCAAAGGTGCGGTCTATCAGGGCTACATAGGTAGGATCAAGAGGACCGCCCAGCTTGGGTTGCAGACGCTCCCAGATGATGGGGAAGCGGAATGTCTTGATACCCCTGGCGCTCCACTGCTGGAAATAGGATTCCACTGGAAAAATATAGTTGGTGCCATTGATTCCAGGTAGAACATGGGGGGCAAATCCCGCACCGGACAGGTTCAGACTAACCAGATCGACCGGTTCGGCTTGGGCGGCTACCGAGCCAAAGGTAAGACCCACGAGAAGGGGCAGGCTCTTGAAGAATCGCTTAGAAAAATGAATGGACGTGCTCATAATCACCATACTGCTCTGCTAGTGATGGGCTAGGTCTCGCGTCCATGAATACGAGGGGGCTGCCCTAAATAAAAAGTAATGAGGTCTTGGTACTAGGAGATACCAAGAGGCGCATCCTGACGCTTGTGGCCTTGATTACAAGTGACGTGCCAAAACCTTTACATATAAGGAAACATTTAGGATTAAAGTCCTGATAGCTTTGCTAAATACTTGATGGCGCAATGCTTTCAGCAGGAAGACCGTTTATCGGGTTTGATTTTTCAGGTCGAGTAGGCAGTACCTGGTCAAGAAGGGACCCGTTGGGCAGTCAGAAATCTGGCTTTCAGACGAGACTATTCTGGCGCTTTCGCCTATCCGGCTCGATATTTCTTGAATATTTTCATGATCTATTTTCGCTTTCGTCCAAAAGCAAAAACTTCTTGTCGAGATGCGGGATAATGGCAGCCAATTCGCTTATTCACGTTTCGGTAGTTTTGCATGGAAATCAAGGTCAATTTTCTCGATAACCTTCGGCTTGAGGCTAAGTTCGATGACTTCACGGTCATAGCCGATCAGCCTATCCGCTACAAGGGGGATGGTTCGGCGCCTGGGCCTTTTGATTATTTCCTGGCTTCATCAGCGTTATGTGCTGCGTATTTCGTGAAGCTGTATTGCCAGACACGCAATATCCCTACCGACAACATTCGTCTTTCGCAGAACAATATTGTTGATCCTGAAAACCGTTATCAGCAGATTTTCAAGATTCAGGTCGAGTTGCCTGCCGATATCTCTGACAAGGACCGGCAGGGCATTTTGCGCTCCATCGACCGTTGTACGGTAAAGAAGGTGGTGCAAACCGGCCCGGAATTTGTCATTGAGGAAGTGGACAACCTGGATGCCGATGCCCAGGCGCTGCTGATACCGAGCATGGCCTCTGACACGAGCACCTTTATTGCAGGCAAGGATCTGCCGCTTGAGCAGACTATTGCCAACATGTCGGGGATTCTGGCCGACCTGGGCATGAAGATTGAAATCGCTTCATGGCGAAATATCGTTCCCAACGTGTGGTCGCTGCATATACGCGACGCTCATTCGCCGATGTGCTTTACCAATGGCAAGGGGGCCACCAAGGAAGCCGCGTTGGCGTCAGCCTTGGGCGAGTTTATCGAGCGTCTGAACTGTAACTTCTTCTACAACGATCAGTTCTGGGGTGAAGACATTGCCAATGCAGAGTTCGTGCATTACCCGAACGAACGGTGGTTCAAGCCAGGCCGTAAGGATGCATTGCCATCTGAAATTCTCGATGCATACTGCCGGGAAATCTACAACCCTGATGGGGAGCTACGCGGCTCGCATCTGTATGACACCAACTCCGGCAACGTCGAGCGCGGCATCTGTTCGCTGCCCTTTGTACGTCAGTCGGACGGCGAGGTGGTGTATTTCCCGTCCAATCTGATCGAAAACCTGTACCTGAGCAATGGCATGAGTGCTGGTAACACGCTGGCTGAAGCGCAGGTGCAATGTCTGTCGGAAATTTTCGAGCGCGCGGTGAAGCGTGAAATCCTGGAAGGGGAGCTTGCCCTGCCTGACGTACCGCAGGACGTGCTGGCAAAATACCCGGCTATTCTGGCTGGCATCCAAGGACTGGAAGAGCAGGGCTTCCCGGTATTGGTAAAGGATGCATCGCTCGGAGGTGAGTTCCCGGTGATGTGCGTCACCTTGATGAATCCACGTACCGGCGGCGTATTCGCCTCGTTTGGCGCGCATCCAAGCTTGGAGGTAGCGCTTGAGCGCAGCCTCACAGAACTGCTTCAAGGGCGCAGCTTCGAAGGTCTCAATGATCTTCCTCAGCCTACGTTTGAAAGCCAGGCCGTGACCGAGCCGAACAACTTCGTTGAGCATTTCATTGATTCCAGCGGTGTAGTGTCGTGGCGTTTCTTCAGTGCCAAGGCGGATTTCGAATTTGTCGAATGGGATTTTTCAGCCGAGGGTGAAAATGCCAATGCTGAGGAAGCCGCGACGCTGTTCGGTATCCTCGAGGATATGGGTAAGGAAGTGTACATGGCGGTATATGAGGACCTGGGGGCAACGGCTTGCCGTATCCTGGTGCCGGGCTATTCGGAGATTTATCCGGTAGAGGATCTGATCTGGGATAACACCAACAAGGCGCTGTCCTTTCGCGCTGATATTCTGAATCTGCACCGTCTGGATGACGCCGCTCTGGAAGCGTTGGTTGAGTGCCTGGAAAACTGTGAGCTGGATGATTACACCGACATCACTACCCTGATCGGCATCGAATTTGATGACAACACGGTTTGGGGACAGCTCACGATTCTTGAATTGAAGTTGCTGATCTATCTGGCACTGAAGCAGTTCGAGGAAGCGCATGAACTGGTCGGTGCCTTCCTGCAGTTCAACGACAATACCGTTGAGCGTGGCCTGTTCTATCAGGCTTTGAATGCAGTACTTGAGGTATCGCTGGACGAGGAGCTGGAGCTGGCCGACTATGAAGTCAACTTCCGCAGGATGTTTGGCAATCAGCGCATGGATGCAGTGCTGGGCTCAGTGGATGGAAGCATCCGCTTCTTTGGCCTGACGCCCACCAGCATGAAGCTGGAGGGGCTGGATAGACACCTGCGACTGATCGACAGCTATAAGAAACTGCATACGGCACGTGCCAGGGCCGCTGCTTCTGCCCATTAGCTGTCATTGAAGGCGCGTAGTGGCTAGGGTCGCTCCCGGCGACTATACACCTGGCGGATGCCAGCAGTGCAATCGCCTGATTACCTGCTATTTGAGTAATCAGGCGCACTCGCAAGACGGACCTGTTACTGCGTTGGGGCAGAGGAGAACTGCCCTTTGCCCGGCTACGAATGATGGGTCTGCTCTTTAGAGGAGGTACCCAATGGAGGTGATCGTCGTACTTCGGTGATGTAGATCAGGATCAGCGACACCCACACGATGCCGTAGAGCAGCATGAAGCAGCTTGAGTTGATACCCAGGAAGTCGAGCAGTGTGCCAAACAGGATAGGCAACAGGAACCCTCCCAGTCCTCCCGCCATGCCGACGATGCCTGAAACGATGCCCATGTTTTGTGGAAAATCATCGCCGATGTACTTGAAGGTAGAAGCCATGCCGCAGGCAAAAGCGATACCTAGAATAAACAGCAGTGCTGTTGCTCCCCAAACCGGAAGGCCAAGATGAAAGTTCATCGGTCCCCGGATAGTTTGAACAGTAAAATCGGTTTGCGGATAGGAAAGTAGAAATAGACTGATCCACGCGATCCACAATACCCACCACGTTACAGCATGGGCACCAAGCCGGTCTGACAGCAAGCCGCCGAGCGCTCGAAGGGCACCTCCAGGAAGGGAGAAGCAGGCTGCCAGCAGTGAAGCCTGAGCAATCGAGAGACCGTACTCGTTCAGGTAATACTGTGGCATCCAGATCGAGAGCGCTGTGAAGCCCCCGAATACAACGGAATAATACTGACAATATTTCCAGACGCGCCCATCCCGCAGAACAGCCAGCTGCTGTCTAACCGGAACGGAGCGTCCAGGGGCTCTGGTATCCGGTGCGGCAATTATCCAGAACAGAACCGCCGTCACGAGAAGCGCCACGGCATACACACGCGGCACGCTCTCCCAGCCGTAGAGGGCAACAAGGGTGGGCGCCAGGAACATGTTGATGGCGGCGCCAGCGGTACCTGCTCCGAATACCCCCATCGCAAATCCTTTGCGCTCGCTGGGAAAAAAGCGAGCCACGTAGGGCGTTCCAACCGAGAATGAGGCTCCCACAAGCCCAAGTGCCAGCCCCAACAACAGGAATTGCCAGAGCTGGTTTGCGTAGGAGGCTAGCCAAAGGGGAACGGTGCACGTCAGAAGCAGCAGGGTCATCACTGTTCGACCACCGAAGCGGTCTGTCCAGATACCCAGCGGCAACCGGAAAATGGCGCCGGTCAGGACTGGCGTGGCGGTAAGCAGGCCGAACTCAGATGCACTGAGCCCTAGGGAGGTCTGAATGGGGATGCCGATCACACCAAACATCATCCAGACGGCAAAGGAGATCAGAAATGCCAAGGTGCTCATCACGAGCACACGCAAGGACTGTGTGCTGTTTGAGGATGCGATTGCTGCCGATCCGATTTTCAAGAGCAGTTCCTCGCGGGAATGATCACGGGGTCTCGGTTCGGGGCGTGAACAGCGGAAGCGCCCGCGGCGGTGCACGATGATCCTGCCGGCCACGCTGATGGGCGAGCAGGGGCGCTTTCGCCTGCAAAAAGGTCGAAGCCCTTGATGCTGGCGCGTGCGGCCAGTGAGGCGATATAGCCCTGCACGGCCTGCCGCCAACTGGTTTCCTGCAAAAAGGCGATAATTCGCGGGCGTACTGCCTGCAGTGGCGGTACCCGTCCTTTATGACAAGCCAGCACACGGATGATATGCAGGCCGAACCGGCTTTGAACGACTGTGGGGCATACCTCACCTGCTGCCAGTCCGGCAAGGTGGGTTTCGAATTCCGGCACTGTGCTTCCACGCTCGATCAATCCTAGATCGCCGCCCTGCGTGCTTGATGGACAGTCAGAGAAGCGGGCCGCCAACACGGTCAGTGCTGTCGGGTCATCAAGCACTTCTGCAAGCATCGTTTCTGCCTTTTCCCGTGCCGCCCCAATGGCGCGTTCATCACCGGGGTTCGCTGCGATCAGCAAGTGCTGGACCTGCCAACGGTCAGGACGCTTCAAACGATCAAGGTTGTGCTGGTACCAGTGCTCCAGCTCTGTCTCGGTTGGCTCTGGAAGCTTCAGCTCAGTTTCGAGCAGACGCCTGATGGCGGCCTCGTCGGCCTCCTCACCGGGCTCAGCATCCTGACCGGTGATACCGTGGCGTGTAGCCTCGGCCAAAAGCAGCTCTCGAACGACGAGTGCACGTGCGGCCTGTTCCCAGGCAGCGGCTGGGTCATCGGCATCCTGCAGTTGGGCCTCCAGCGAAAGTAGGTCATCAGTAATGGCAATACCGTCAACGGTGATCATTGTCATGTCCCTACTTTTTTTTATGCTCGTCGAGCCGGGTACGGACAGCAGAAGTGCTCTGCTGTAGTCCGGCTGTTATGCCGTCGTCCAGCGCAATGTTGGGCGGAACGCCGAGCGAGGCCCTGTACAAGGCCCACATGGCACCGGGCTGGTCGGTGGTTCCTCCGTGCAGTAACAGCGGTAGGTTACTGCGATCGGCCAGCAAGTCCGAAAATTGCTTGACCTGCTCCTGTGTCGGCAGGTCCTGAACGGGAAGGTTGGCGTAGCGGATGCGTGCGAATTCCGCATGTTGTTTTTCGGATGCGATTTCTTCCGCTGGCCTCAGATCCACAATCATGGCGAAACCTACGCGCTTGGCTTCGACCACACCCTCGTCCTCAATCGGTCCAGCGATAGCCACCAGCGGCGCAACACGGTGGTAAAGCGGCAATCGCTGCTCGGCAATCTGATCCCCGAACGGCGCAATCCCCGGTTGTGGCGCTACATCATCGGCAGCGCCCGCTGCCAGGGCTGCCTCCATGAACAGAACACCGGATAACAGCCAGAGCATTCGCTGGAAAGGCGTCATACGCCCTCCTTGGAAATGTTGGCGTTCTTGCGAACGATCTGCCATCCAGGGCGGCCCAGGTACCAGACAGGCGCAGACCAGACATGGACGAGCCGGGTAAAAGGCACAAGAAGGAACAGCGTCATACCGCAAACCAGATGCAGCTTATAGACCCAAGGCACGTCGGCCACCAGCTGCGCCGAGCCCGGGCGGAACAAGAGAATGCTGCGAGACCACTCGGCAAGCACCAGCATGTAGGTGCCGTCCAGATTTTGCGACGATTCGGGTAGCGTGCTGATCCCGAGGCAGAGTTGGAAGAAGATGAAGAGCAGGATGAAAATATCGGTCGGCTTGCTGGTCTGGCGAATGCGGGCATCTGTCAGGCGCCTATGTATCAACAAAATTCCGCCCACTACGCCGAGGGCGGCGAGCGCACCACCCGTCACGATAGCCAGGATCTGCTTGGCTTTCACGGTCAGGCCGAGGGCATGGTAGACCTCAGGCGGCGTAAGTAACCCCGCAGTATGCCCGACAAAAAGGCCCAGAATGCTGATGTGAAAAAGATTACTGCCCCAAACCAACTGGCGACGTCTCAAAAACTGGCTTGACTGACTTCGCCAGGAGAATTGGCTGCGGTCAAATCGTGCCCAACTGCCCAGAAAAAAACAGATCATGCACAGGTACGGGTAAAACCCGAACAGGAACTGGTTGAGCCAATTCATGCGGCATACCTCTAGCGTTCTATGAGACGGATGGGTGAAACCTGCACATCACGTTCGAACTGTGCAACCAAGGCGGCTGCGTTCGAGCAGGCACTATCGGCAACTGCGGGCTCCATGAAGCTGACAGGTGCTTCTTCGTAGCGGGCATCCAGTGCTTCAGGGGTATCCTCCTGTTCTCCCTCGGCCAGTCTGGAGGCGACTACCTCGGTGTCTGCTGGCCGTGAGCCTAACGCCTCGATAGCGCGCAGCACTGCAGCATACGGTGTTCCGCGTTTCTCGAGACGACTGGCCAGAAGCGCAACGATCTCTACAATCTCACCGAGCAGGACGGCGGCGTCGGAAGGTGCATGACACGAAACGTATTCCAGAAAGACCGGTAGAAAATCAGGCAACTCATCGCCTGACAGCTCTAGCCCAACGGCTCGATAATCTTCGACGAGGTTAGCCATGGCCTGGCCCCGATCCCGTGAGTCGCCGTGCACATGACCGAATAGATAGAGCGAGAGGGCGCGTGAGCCACCGTCAAACAGCGACACATAGTTCCCTTGCGCCTGTATAGGGTCAGTCGCTGCCAGATGGTCGCAAAAGGCGATGACCTGGTCACGTTGTGTGGCGGGCAGCGGTGAGTCATTCAGGATATATCGAATATCCGGCAAGGCCTCCATGAGGGCCTGGTCGGGGTAAAGCAACAGTCCGGCAAGTGCCTTGCACGTTATCATCACGTTACTTCCTGTCGAGAGGGAAGCGCTCACCCCGGGTCTTGCGGGTGTCCTGGCCCCACAGCATGAAACGGCTGTTCCCTTCGGAAGTCATCTGCCCGAAATGGAAGCCGGCAATGCCGCGCTGGTCGTAAGCATTTTCGGCCACTTCCTTATGCGAGGTCGGGATCACGAACCGGTCCTCGTAGTTGGCAATTGCCATTACGCGGTACATCTCCTCGGCCTGTCGCTCTGTCAGACCGACCGCATCGAGCGCGGTGGTATCGACAATCCCTTCGATATTGCGCCGACGCATGTAGGCTCTCAGCGCCAGCAGCTTGCGTAGCGTGTCGCGGATGGGCTCCTCTTTTCCCGCCGTCAGCAGGTTGGCCAGGTAGCGGACCGGGATACGCAGGCTATCTACGTCCGGGATGCCTTCAAGGGTAGCCAGGGCGCCTGCATCGGCCGCCTCCTGAATCGGCGACAGGGGAGGGATGTACCAGACCATCGGAACGGTTCGGTATTCAGGGTGAAGCGGGAAGGCTACCTTCCACTCACAGGCCATTTTATAAACGGGCGAGCGCTGGGCCGCCTCGATCCAGTTATCCGATACGCCGTCCTTACGGGCCTGCTCGATTACGGCCGGGTCGTGCGGATCAAGAAAGATGTCCAGCTGCGCCTGATAGCAATCCTGAACATTGGCCTGAGAGGCAACCTCAAGAATCCGGTCGGCGTCGTATAGCATCACACCCAGGTAGCGAATACGGCCCACGCAGGTTTCCGAACACACGGTCGGCTGACCGCTCTCGATGCGCGGATAACAGAAGATGCACTTCTCGGACTTGCCCGTATGCCAGTTGTAATAAACCTTCTTGTAAGGGCACCCGGTTACGCACATGCGCCAGCCGCGGCACTTCTCCTGATCAATCAGGACAATGCCATCTTCTTCGCGCTTATAAATAGCCCCTGACGGGCACGCGGCAACGCAAGTAGGGTTCAGGCAATGCTCACACAGACGAGGGAGGAACATCAGAAAACTGTTTTCAAACTCTCCATAGATCGCTTTCTCGACTTCCTTGAAGTTGTAGTCTTGCGAGCGTTTGTGAAACTCAGTACCGAGTGATTCCTCCCAATTGGGTCCCCAGCTGACCTTTTCCATCCGCTCGCCAGTCACAATCGAAACCGGCTGAGTCGTTGGGGCAGCCTCGCTTTCACCCACGCCATGAATATAGGAATATTCGTAATCGAACGGCTCGTAGTAGTCATCGATTTCCGGCAGCTCCGGATTGGCAAATATCTTGGACAGAATCCGCCATTTGCCGCCGGTCTTCGGTCGCAGTTCACCGCCCTTGCCAAGCACCCAACCACCACGCCAGCGCTCCTGGTTTTCCCAGTCCTTAGGAAAGCCAATGCCCGGTTTGCTTTCTACGTTGTTCCACCAGGCGTACTCGATTCCCTGACGGGTCGTCCAGACCTGTTTACAGGTCACGCTGCAGGTGTGGCAGCCAATGCATTTGTCGAGATTGAGAACCTTGCCGATCTGCGCCCTGACTTTCATGTCCGCTGCCCTTCCACGCGAGATTCCTCTTCGGTTTTCATCACGGCGATCTTTTCGGACAGCGGTCGATCGCGCCAGTCGACGTTTCTCATCTTGCGCAGCACGATGAATTCGTCCCGGTTCGATCCAACGGTGCCGTAATAGTTGAATCCCCAAGACAACTGGGCATAACCACCGATCATGTGTGTGGGCTTAAGCACAACACGGGTGACGGAGTTGTGTATGCCGCCGCGATTCTGCGTAACCTCGCTGCCCGGCACATTTGCCGTACGCTCGGCCGCGTGATACATGAACGCGGCCCCTTCAGGTATGCGTTGGCTGACTACCGCACGTGCGACCAGTGCACCATTACGGTTGAACGCCTCAATCCAGTCGTTATCTTCAATGTCTGCCTTGGCGGCATCACGCTCGCTGATCCAGACGATGGGCCCACCCCGCGCCAAGGTCAGCATAATCAGGTTTTCGGTATAGGTACTGTGGATGCCCCATTTCTGGTGAGGTGTGAGGAGGTTGAGGGCAAGCGGCGGATTGCCGTTGTCATGCGCCTGAGCTAGCTCAAGAGACGCCGAGCGCGTATCGATCGGAGGGCGATACGTGGCGAAGCCTTCGCCAAAATCCCGCATCCAGGGGTGATCCTGATAGAGCTGCTGGCGTCCGGTTAGTGTTCGCCATGGGATCAGCTCGTGCACGTTCGTCCAGCCAGCGTTGTAGGAGATCTCGTGGCTTTCGATGCCGGACCAGACCGGTGATGTCAGGATGGGGCGAGGCTGGGCAGCGATGTCGCGAAACTCAATCTTTTCACCGGCACGTCGTTCAATCAGGTGAGTGTGATCACGGCCGGTTACCTCCGAGAGGGCCTGCCAGGCTTTATAGGCTACCTGTCCGTTGGTTTCAGGTGCCAGCGCCAGCACCGTTTCGATCGCGTCGAGATCCGACCGCATACGTGGACGATTGTTTGCGCCGGGGTCAGGTAGATTGACATCACGCAAGTGTGCTACCTCCGCCTTCGTATCCCACACCATGCCCTTGGTACCGTTCCCGCGTTCCTCAAGCAGGGGACCCACGCTGACAAAGCGGTCGTAAGTCGCGGGGTAGTCGCGGGTAACCAAGGTGATAGCAGGCATGGTGCGTCCTGGAATGCCAGCCGGTCCTCCCTGCTTCCAGTCTTGCCCTCCATAGGGCTGGGACAGTTCGGATGGCGTATCTTTCAGGGTTGGGGTCAGCACTACGTCTTCCTCAACGCCCAGTTCACCAGGCGCAAGCCGCTGAAACGTATTAGCCAGTTCTCGAAAAATGGCCCAATCCGTGCGTGCGCCCCAAACCGGGTCCACCGCGGCTTGCAGTGGATGGATAAAGGGATGCATGTCGGAGGTGTTGAGGTCAGCCTTTTCGTACCAGGTGGCAGTTGGCAGGACCACATCGCTGAAGAGCGTAGTGGTATTCATGCGAAAATCGATGGTAACCAACAGGTCAAGCTTGCCCTCGGGAGCCTGCTCTCGGTAAACCACTTCTTCGGGCCGCTGATCGCTTTCCTCGTTAAGTACATTGTTGCGTGCACCTAACAGGTGTTTCAGAAAATACTCATGACCTTTGCCGCTAGCGCCGAGCAGATTGGAGCGCCAGACGAACAGGTTGCGTGGCCAATTCTCGGGCGCGTCTGGATCTTCGCAGGCCATTTGCAGGGACCCTGCATGAAGGGCGTCGGCCACATACGCAGCCGGGTCTTGGCCTGAAGCGCGTGCGGCACGCGCCACATGCAAGGGATTGGTCTTGAGCTGCGGCGCACTGGGCAGCCACCCCATGCGCTCGGCTCGAACATTGCAGTCGAGCATGGTTCCAGACCACGCCGTGGGATCTGCCAGTGGCGAGATCTGCTCGCGTAACTCCATACGCTCATAGCGCCACTGATCAGTGTGGGCATAGAAAAAACTCGTCCCGTTCATCTGTCGTGGGGGACGCGACCAGTCTGTCGCAAACGCGACCGGCAGCCAGCCGGCTTGAGGCCGCAGCTTTTCCTGCCCGACGTAATGCGCCCAGCCGCCTCCGGACTTCCCTACGCAACCACACAGGATGAGCATCGACATGATGCCGCGGTAGGTCATGTCCATGTTGTACCAGTGGTTCAAGCCCGCACCGAGGATCACCATGGAACGTCCTTGGGTCGCTTCGGCATTGGCTGCAAAACCACGAGCTACGGCAATGCAACGATCCCGCGGAACGCCTGTGATCGACTCCTGCCAGGCGGGCGTTCCTGGAATATTTTCGTCAAAACTGCTTGCGCCGTCCTCGCCCAGTCCGCGACTGACGCCATAGCTGCCAAGCATCAGGTCGAACACAGTCGTGATTTCGACCTCGCGTCCGTCCTTGAGCGTCACACGACGTACAGGTATCCGGCGTTTCTGAATAGGGGCATGGTCAGTAAGACCAAACTTGCCTTCGCTGCCAAAGTAGGG
The DNA here is from genome assembly GCF_058536325.1 of Pseudomonas sp. C2.3V. NCBI lineage: Bacteria > Pseudomonadati > Pseudomonadota > Gammaproteobacteria > Pseudomonadales > Pseudomonadaceae > Pseudomonas > Pseudomonas sp. C2.3V. The sequence continues at coordinate 80,530 of NZ_JBZUBN010000002.1, forward strand.
GAAAGCAACGGTTGCAGTCGCCTCGCCTAGCAGCGTTAGGCGCGGGGAGATCTCTGCTCCGCTGGCGCCATCCTTGGGTTCCAGATTCCACTTGCCTTTCTGACCCCAGCGGAACCCGGCGCTGCCCTGTGGCGCTACGATAGCATCGGTCGTTTCGTCAATCACAACGGGTTTCCAGTCGGGATTGTTGTCCTGGCCGAGGTTATCGGCAAAGTCGGCGGCACGAAGCATGCGGCCAGCAACGAGCCCTTCGGGATGACGTTCGAGCACAATCAGGAAGGGCAAGTCGGAGTATTGACGGACGTATTCCTGGAAGTAAGGCACTTGCCGGTCGACGAAGAACTCCTTGAGGATTACATGACACATGGCCAGGGCAAGGGCCGCGTCGGTGCCCTGCTTGGGATGTAGCCACAAGTCGGCGAAGCGGGCCACCTCGATGAAGTCTGGCGCGATCACCACACTTTTGGCCCCGCGATACCGGGCTTCGGTGTAGAAGTGAGCATCGGGCGTCCGTGTCATGGACACATTGGAGCCCCAGAGCAGCAGATAGCCAGAGTTGTACCAGTCTGCACTTTCCGGAACGTCTGTCTGCTCGCCAAAGGTCTGAGGTGATGAGGGTGGCAAGTCGCAGTACCAGTCGTAAAAGGACAGGCACGTGCCTCCGATCAGGCTGAGGTAGCGTGTGCCGGCCGCATAGCTGATCATCGACATGGCGGGAATCGGTGAAAACCCGACCACCCGATCAGGCCCCCAGGCCTTGATTGTGTGAATGTTGGCAGCGGCGATAAGTTCGTTGATCTCATCCCAATCCACTCGTACGAAGCCACCCAAGCCTCGCACTTCCTGGTAACTCCGCCGTTTGGCAGCATCGCCCTGGATGGATTCCCAGGCCTGAACAGGGGAAAGCGTCTTGCGTGCTTCGCGCCAAAGCGCAAGAAGGCGACCGCGTACCATCGGATATTTGATGCGGTTGCTGCTGTAGAGATACCAGGAATAACTGGCGCCACGGGGACAGCCACGCGGCTCATGGTTGGGAAGATCAGGACGGGTCCGCGGGTAGTCGGTCTGCTGAGTTTCCCAGGTCACCAATCCATTTTTGACATAGATCTTCCAGCTACAGCTGCCTGTGCAATTGACGCCATGGGTAGATCGTACGATCTTCTCGCTTTGCCAGCGGGACCGATAATTATCCTCCCAGGCGCGATTTTCGTCAGTGGTTACTCCATGACCTTCCGAGAAAGATCCCTTGTACTTTTTGAAGAACAGTAGTCGATCAACGAACTGGCTCAAAACGTCGGCTCCCTTGTCTCGGTCCTTTCGAGCCTAGCAACGACTATTTTGCTTCGCGAATAGGAGTGTTTAATTCCGATAAGCGGTATTGGTCGAGCGAAGCAAGTTGGCACGTTTTGTGGCGAGCATGCACTTGAGGACGTTGGAAGATAGATACGTCTAGGCTCTTGTAATTACACGCTTTTTTTGTGTGGTTATTTGCGCTTAGGGGTGTCTATTTACCGTTTAAAGAACTCATAGGGAGCCAAAGAACATTGAGTCGTACGAAAGGTACATGCGCTACTGTCAAGCCCGGACCAAGATCAAACATTGCCGTTTTAGGTTCAGCCTTTCGGTAAAGGGTAAGCATTCCGGCTGACGTCATCGCTTGTCAAAACGCCTCAATACGGCCGTCAAATGTTCCGAGAACAACTCTTCAGGTTGCTAATACAGAGGCCAGGGTAGTTTGATGTCCTGGAACGTATTATCATGTGCACAGGCGCATTTGGAGTGCGCGTTTCACCTGCTCATTAAAAGGACTTAGCCATGACCGATATCAATCAAACCGTCCAGCCTGCTCCATTGCAGCAGCCGATTGTCAGCAATTCGAATATGGCTGGCATCGTCTATGTTCTGTACATTGTAGGTTTCTTCAACGGCGTTACCGCGCTGATTGGACTTATCCTAGCCTATGTCAACAGAGATACGGCAGATCCGATTTCTCGTTCGCACCTGGATTATCAGATCCGTACATTCTGGTGGGGACTTCTGTGGCTTGTACTGGGGTTTGCTTCAACCCTGCTTATCATCGGATGGTTCGTGCTGCTTGGCTGGGCAATCTGGACGATTTATCGAATCGTGAAAGGGCTGACGGCAATCAATAATCGTCGTGGAATTTAAGTAAGCGTAATCTCGGCTTATATCTAACTGGCCGCCTGGGGTTTGAATGTTTACCGCCGATACCCCGGGCTGGCGTCCAACCCATAGAAACACACCACCAACAAGCCTGCCTATCAAGACGCACCCATCAGTGTAAGCGCTATCGTTTTCAACACTGCTGCTACTCGTGAATTAAATAACCTTGGAAGATAAGACTGTTCTTATCTGCACATGAGGGCCTGTTATTTAGCAGGGGATATTTTTGACGAGCAATCAAGAAAAGTAGATGGAGCATAATCGGACATGATCAATTCATGTCCGATCTGGTACGCAATGAGCGGTTTTCAAAACTTCAATTGCATAACCCTCTATTAGGCTTAGACGTTTTTAGGGTTCTGCCCGAAGCGGTTATCGACAAGATCTCCTTCCAGGCACATAAGCACCAGGAAAATGATTCCGCCTACTGCTGGAACGCCACTGATAAGAGCCCACCAACCGCTTCGGTTGGTATCATGAAGGCGTCGGATAGTGACGGCCACATTTGGAAGAATCATAGCCAGGGTATAGACACCACATAACCAAGGGCCCCAGCCAATTACTCCATCTACAACGGCAAGTACAACAGTAATGATCGCGCTGAACAGGGCGAACATCCAATATTCTTTCCGTCGAGCACGGCCATCAAACTTGACGTAGTTACTGACTACCGAGAGATACCATTCCATTTATTACATCTTCCTTATACAAGCCAGGCATAAAACGGCAGCATCCTAAAAAACAATGAAGTTTAGGATAGGGAATCAGTAAAAGAACAGATGATTGCACAGAGCTGCTATTTGCCATGAGAGCAAGCAATGCAAGAGAAATCTTTCCCAGATCATCCATAATCTTTCACAGAAGCCAGTCCATAGCTTCAAGGTGGGCGGTAAGTTTACAGATGAAGTCAACTTGACGCTACAGTAAAAGCGCTATCATTCATTCCAGATAAGTGACCAGTGTGTAATAGTTGGAAAATTTAGCTTTTCAATCACTTAGATACGTCGAAGGTATTGAATCAGTGAAGTACCATGGTTGGCGTATCTTTTAAGGTTTGGCAACCTGAGCATTGAAATAGCCGCTATTGCTTGGTTAGGTATACCGGCAGGCATCGTGGATCTATCGTACATGCGGCTGACTCAACCAGACTAAAAAGTCAGACAGTTGTGTAATAGTTCTGACAAACCGTTCAGGATTATAACGTGTAAATGTTACCTTTAAAGGTTTACTAGCGTGTGGCTTCATAACCAGATCCTGGCTCTCAAAACTATCACTACATAGTTTGTGGTTGCATTTGATAAGTCAGCGTTTGCCTATGAAGTGGGCACGTATGCATTCCCTCGTGCAAACCCATTGTCTTAACGTTTAAATCCATTGATACATCGTCAGCATCGACTTCTATCGAACAAAATGTATGGCTGTTCGCTGGGGTGCGATGAGTCCTTAGACAGTCGTAGCATGCCAAGCTGCTACAAGTCACACAGTAGGGTCATATCATTGGGTGGGTATCAACACCGCTATAATCGTCGTAACACTTGAGCGAGATCAAAAACGTTTATCCAGATTTCGATACGTTAGGGGTTCACCTCATACGTTCAGGAGTCTCGGATGGCCAAGAAATTTCCTTTGCAGCCTAAGCATCCGGAGCGCATCTGTTGGGGGTGCGATATGTATTGTCCTGCAAACTCGTTAGCTTGCGGTAATGGCGCCAGCCGTACCATGCATCCGGTTGAGCTGTTTGGTGAAGACTGGGATACGTTCAATGCAACCGGGGGTGAGCCGGCAGAAAGCGAGAGCCCCGAACACCAGCTGAAACAGTAGGTCCGAACGTCCAATTAACCTATCGTACGTTCGTTTGGCTTAAGCTGTAGTCTCTTCAAATCGGATGAGAGGCTATAAGACGTGCTTACCCTGCGGCATGCCTGGTCAGGTCCCGTTGAGCTGGTGGATGCCAGCGGTACGGGTCACCGATTCGCCAAGCACAGCCATGATGAGTGTGTAATTGGCGTTAATTTGGAAGGCGAGGAGCACATCTGGCTGGATGGCAGGATATTCAATGCCGGCAAGGGATCCATCACTCTGTATAACCCCGGCCAAATACAAGGCGGCGGGGCCCATGAGGGAGCCTTCTGGCGCTACGTAGGGCTTTATGTATCGGCGGACTGGCTGGCCCAAAGCCTTGGGGTCAATCAAGTTGAGTTCGAGCGTCCTTTGCTTTATCAGCCAGACATTGCAAACCGCTTTGCCTGCGTGGTGCAAATGGCGTTACGAGGCAGCTCCATGAGCAACCCACACGTTCATCAGGCGTTGGTCCTGTTACTCGCAGAGATCACGGAGCTGAGTGGTGTTGCACTGACCACGCATTCAGCCGAGCCAGAGGTGGTTCTTCGTATTCAGGAGTGTCTTGCCGACTCCTTGGCGCAAATGCCTACTTTGGACGAACTAGCCCTTTTGACCCAGCGATCCAAGTATCAATTGCTGAGGACATTTCAAAAGGAAACGGGGTTGAGCCCACATCAATGGGCCATGCAGCTGAGAACGCGGCGAGCACGGGGACTGCTGCGGCAGGGTATGCCCGCCACGGATGTTGCTTATACGCTTGGCTTTGCTGATCAGAGCCACTTGAGTCGCCACTTTCGTTCGGCTTATGGAATACCGCCTGGCCAATATCAACGCCTCTACAGGTCCTGCAATCCTGTTCAAGATTATTGAGCAGGGGCAACCCATACTGATCGCCCTTTCTTTTCGAGACGCCTGATATGCTGACAATCTTCCTATCGGCCTTTTTGTTTGGCGCTGCGTTCTGCCTGTCGCCTGGACCTGTCCTGGCTGAAACGTTGCGTCGTGGCTTGTCCAATGGTTTCAGGCCGGCCTTAATGGTTCAGGTAGGATCTTTGTTGGGCGATGCCGTGTGGGCTGTATTAGGGTTGGTAGGGCTGTCAGTCCTGCTGGGCCATGAGCCGATTCGCATACCCCTAACGCTACTCTGTGCGGTTTATCTGGCCTGGCTAGGCGTTCAGAGTCTCAAGGATGCGTGGCGCCTGCCGGTCGGTACAAGTGAATCAGGTCAACCGCAGCAGGGCGCCTTGATGGCGGGTGCTGCCATCTCGTTGACTAATCCAAAAAACATTGTGTATTGGGGTGCGTTGGGAAGCGCCTTGTCGGGTATAACAGGCGACACTCCCAGTATTGCAAACACAGCGATGTTCTTTAGCGGAGTCATGAGTGCCTCCATTTTGTGCTGCTTTCTGACGGCAGCGCTTGTTGAGGGATTCCGGCGTGCCAGCTCGCCAAACTGGCATAGAGCCAGCCATGCCCTGTGCGGAATCCTGTTGCTCATCATGGCTGGGCTCGCTCTGCATGGTCTCTGAGTGCGATCTTATACATGCGCTATAAAAGACAGGTAATCGTTTTGATAAAGGTAACGGCCAATCATTACAAAGCAGATGGCTACGATGAGAGGCCTGATCAGTCGGGCACCGCCACCGATAACGGCCAGTGAGCCCAGATAGGCACCCGCAAGCTGTCCGACTGCCATGATGCCACCTACTAGCCAAAGTACCTTGCCGCCCACGATGAAGATTGCAAGGGATGCAAGGTTGCTCGCCAGGTTAAGGGACTTGGCAGTTGCCGTAGCGGTAATAAGGTCGCGGCCCCGTAAGGCTACCTCGCTGAGTGAAAAGAACGAGCCCGTGCCAGGGCCGAAAAAACCGTCGTAAAACCCGATAAGGGGGACAACCAGGAGACGGTGCAGCCGCTCCCCCATGCGCGGCTTGCGCTCAACACTACCTGCGCCTGGCGCAAGCAGAAAGTACAACGCAATACCACCCAATATGAAAGGCACCAGGACTTCAAGAGCGGAGGCATCCACACGCTGAATAACCACGGCGCCTACGGCTGCACCAATAAAGGAGGTCAAGAAGGGCTTTTTGACATCTGCCCAGGCGATCTTGCGTTTACGAAGCAGGGTCAATGTGGCGATTAGCGCCCCAAAGGTGCTCTGGAGTTTATTGGTTGCAATGGCTTGTACCGGTGGGATCTGAGCCAGCATCAGGGTAGGCACGGTAATCAGCCCGCCGCCACCTGCCAGCGTATCGATAAAGCCTGCCGCAAAGGCAACCAGCCCGAGTAACAGCAGAAAGGTGGGATCTAATACTATATCCATTTCAACATCCTTTGATGACGCGAGACGGATACGATAGAGCAATGCCGGGTTTTGTGTTGCAATGTGGTATTGCAGAAATCGCAACAAGGAAGGCGGTATGTCACTGGCTCAGTTATGGGAGCTACAAGCCTTTTGCGCAGTAGTGGATCGCCATAGTTTCGTGAGTGCGGCGCGCCTGCTGGGACGCTCTCCCAGTACAGTGACGCGCGCCATACAGAGCCTTGAGGCGCAGCTGGGGCATGAGCTTTTGCAGCGCTCACAAAAGCAGGTCCGATTGACCGAGGCGGGGGAGGCGTATTATGGCTACGCCAGGCAGATGCTGTCGCTGCAGGCCGAGGCAGAGGAATCACTCTCGGTACAGGGTACGTTGGCGCAAGGGTGGATTCGCTGCTCCGCCCCTGAAAGCCTGATGATGGATTTCTTGCCCAGCGTCATGGCGGAGTTTGGGCGGCGGAACCCACAGATCAGCATCGATATACAGGTAAGCGATGCGGCGCATGATCCCATTGCAGACAAACTGGATTTTGCTATTCGTGGTGGCTTTGCCTACCCTAGCGAGCTGATCGGCGCGCCATTGTGGAGCTATCGGCGTTACCTCTATGCAAGTCCGGCGTATCTCGCCATACGTGGCGTGCCTGAAGCGCCCGAGGCGCTTGTCGAGCATGACCTGCTGATGCATACCTCCCCAAGAATTCTCAAGGATTGGTACTTCAGGCAGGGCGATGCTCAGGTCCGTTACAAGGCCCAGCCCCGTTACCGTCTCAGTTCAGGCGTAGCGTTATATAACGCTGCTGTCCAAGGTCTTGGTATCTGCCGGCTGGCAGACTGGCTTGCAGAACCGGCGGTGCAGGCGGGACGTTTAGTCCGGGTATGCAGCCATTATCGACTGACCTCCTCAACCGGGCATGACCCACAGATACATGCCGTTTATGCCAGTACCCAGCTGCCCCAGCGAGTGCGCGCATTTCTGGAGGCAATCAAAAGCGCCGCGCGTGAACGTTACGCCTGAAGCGGTTGAGTCGTTGGTGCGACAGGCCCAATCACCCTGCAGAGGTACAGATGCTTGTAACCGTTTATGGTGTCGTCTTGTTCGCGGCGGCCTTGCATGCCACTTGGAATGCGATCGTCAAAAGTGGAAGCGACAAGATCCTTATCACTGCAGTGATTACCGCTGCAGCGGCATTGATAGCAGCCTTGATCCTGCCATTTGTCCCTCCGCCGGCAGCGCCCAGCTGGGGTTTCATTGGAGCATCTGCTGTACTGCAGGTGGTGTATTACAACCTGGTGGCACAGACTTATCGCGTCGCTGAAATGAACCTGGCATACCCGTTGATGCGGGGAACGGCGCCGCTGCTGGTAGCGGTCATCAGCACGGTGGGATTAGGCGAGCATCTGAGCACGACGGCCTGGATGGGTATCGGCACGCTTTGTCTGGGTATCTTATTGATGGCGCGCCAACGTGCATCCAGGCACGGGACAGGGGTTTGTCTGGCGCTACTTAACGCCCTGGTTATTGCTACTTATACATTGGTAGACGGGGCGGGCGTCAGAGTATCGGGCGCACCGCTAGCCTATACTTTATGGATTTTTCTTCTGACAGGCGCGGTCATGACGGCCTGGATGCTATTGCGCAACGCGCATGCCTTCGGATCATTTTTCCGCATTCAATGGCTGGTGGGACTGGTAGGGGGAGCTGGAACATTGGCGTCTTATGGCTTGGCGCTTTGGGCGATGACCCTGGCGCCTGTGGCCGTCATCGCTGCCTTGCGAGAGACCTCGATTATATTTGCGGCGCTCATCTCCGTGCTTGTTCTGAAAGAGCGCATGAGTCGGGGTCGAATTGCGGCGGTATGTGTCATGGCTATCGGGGCAATGATTCTGCGTCTGGCTTGACTAGTCAGGTGGCAAGCCAGATGCCAGCAAGTCTCGCCGATATTTGACGAAGCCGCGCTTGCTGTCACCCTTGAAGCCTGCCCGCTCGAAGAAGGCGTGGGCCTGAGTCCGGTGGGCTGAACTCAATAACATGATCTTAGAGCAATCCTTTTTGATACAGCGTTGCTCGATGGCTCTGATCAGCTGCCTGCCGACGCCCGTTCCGCGTTGCGCCTCGTCAACGATTACATTCTCTACCACCGCAAACGGTTGAAAACCAAACATTGCATCCTTGCAGAAGATCAGCAACGCGCTGGCGATAACGGTGCCGCCATATTCGGCCACTAAAAGCTCATGGACAGGATCATGCTGAAGTTCCTCCAGACGAGCCGGAAGCACAGTAATGAATGCACTGTCCACAAGTTGGCTGTATAGCCGTTGGAGGTAGCCGGCATCGTCAGGTTGTGCACGTCGAACGGTTAACATGCGTGGACGATCTCTGTTGTGGTGCGTTGGCAGACTTTATCTGTGGCCTTACCGAGGGATATCTCCGGTTGGCCGAAGCATCTTGTACATCGGTATACAGTCCAGCGTAAGACCACGAGGCGAATGGTAAGTGGATACCTTTTCACCTACAAAACCACACTTTCGATAGAACGGCGCCGCGTTCAGGGTTGCATCCAGGTGAAGGTAGTCCAGGTCTGCCTGAACGGCAAGCGTTTCGAGATGCTCCAGCATCTGGCGCGCAGCCCCTTGTCCCATGTAGTGGGGTAATACAAAGATTGCGTCGATCTTGCCGGATGTCAGGTCAACCATACCTGTTCCGATGATGCGCTCATCCGAGACCAGGACATGGAAATGGTCCTCGACATCATTTTCATAGCTTTGCGTAAAGGTGCCACTGGTCCAGATCCGGATCTGCTCGTCACTGTAGGACGATGGGCATTGATGACGAATGGCCTCACAGCGGACTGTCCAGGTGTCCGCCGTGTCTGCGCGGTTTGCCTTGCGAATGTGAAACACGTTATGACCCCTCTGATTGAGCAGCCGGACGGACTCATTGCCTGGCACCACGAGGCGCTATTTGCTGCGTGCAGAGAGGGTACATCCAGGAAGACGCACAGAGCCACAACAGCACACCTGCGCTGGCGACCAGCGCCAGTATTTTAAACGCTTCAGCATAGCCGTAACGGGCTGCGAAAAATCCGCCCAGGCTGGTACTCAAGGCAGCACCGATGCCCTGTACTGTCATGACGGCAGCAAGGCCGGTGTTGAATCGCCCGGAACCATCCAGAATGCAGGCTACCAATCCCGGTACGGCTACGCCCAGCAAGCCCGCACCAATACCGTCGAGCAACTGGACAGGGATCAGAACCCAGGGTGCCTGGATGAATGAGGCCAGCAGGCCGCGAAGAGGCAAGGCCAACAGTGCCAGTATAAACACGATGTAATAGCCCTTGGTCTGGGCCAATCTGGCCGCCAGCAGTGCCATGACGATCATGGTGGCCTGAGCCACGATTACCGTAGCCGCGGTATAGGCGCTGGGGTCGCCAGCGGTGCCGCGCGCTACCATTGCCTGGCCCAGCAGCGGGAGCATTGCCGCATTGCCAAGGTGAAAGAGCAGCACTGTAACTGCCACGGTTAGAAGGGGGCGGTTGCGGAAAAGGGCTGACCAGGAAAGCTTTTGCGCATGATCCGGCGAGCCAGCGCGGGCTGCCTCGTGATCAATCTGGTCAGCCCGTATCCTGGCTAGCATATACAAGGCGGCCAATGTCAGAACGCCCATCAGGACGAATACAGCGCCCAGGCCAAACCAGTAGCCGAATACGCCAGCGCCGATTGCAGCAAAGGCATTACCACCATGGTTGAACGCTTCATTTCGACCTAGCTGATGGTCGAACCCTCGTGTTCCTACAAGGCCCAGGGTAAGTCCTGCAATGGCGGGTGGAATAGCGGCACTGGCGATACCGGCAACCATCTGCGCGATGCTGGTAAAGAGAAAAGTAGGTAGAAAATAATTGAGGGCGCAGGCCACAAGAATGCACAAGGCAGCCCATGCAACAATACCGCGCTTGGCCTGTAGTGCGTCCACCAGCATTCCCAGCGGTGTGGTCAGGAGCAAGCCGGCTAACCCGCCTAGTGTCATGACCAGTCCTATTCGGTCCGCGGTCCAGCCCTGTTGCTGAAGAAAGATTCCAAGGAATGGGCCAAGCCCGTCACGAACATCCGCAAGAAAGAAGTTCAGGCCGTTCAAGAACGCAGCGGGCGCCATGTGGATGCATGCCTCTTATGTCCATTGGATAACGACTACTCATCCTGATTTAAAACATTTTGCAACCTTTAAGGAAGAATTAAGCCAGCCCCGTTAGCGTGATCACATCAAAAGCTGCATTGAGGATGCATCACATGAGATCACCTATATCTATCTGGACAACCTGGGTCCTGGCTTTTGCTGACGACACGCGGAAAACCCGGCAGCAGCTGCGTTAACGCCGTTCTGAACGATATACAGCCACTGATCTCCAGACTGTCACCAAGGGAGTCGTTTCATGATTGCTCGGATTTCGAGAACGCTGACCTGGATGCACAAGGTTTTTTCCTACGTCGGCTGGCCGCTGTTCTGGTTGTTTATCTGGGATGTCATCGTTACGGCCGATTCGATGTTGCTGATGAATAATCGGCTAAACCTGCCTCTTATGCCGCTGACGCTGCTCTGTTCAGCACTGGTCGTCCTGATCAGCTTTCGCAATACAAGCGCCTATAACCGGTGGTGGGAAGCACGTACCTTATGGGGTGCCATGGTAAACAGTTCACGGAGTTTGGGTCGCCAGGTATTGACCTTGATCGATGATCAAGACGATAGGCGAAATCCAATCAAAGCGCTGCTGTTTCGCCGACACGTGGCCTACCTCAAGGCGCTTTCCGCTCACCTCAAGGGCCAAGCTTGCCCCGCGGATGTCGCGACGCTGCTACCTGCCGATGAGTTTGCCCGCCGACATGACACCAATAACTTTCCCAACGATATCCTGAACGCCTCCGCAGCGATTGTGGCGCAGGAGTACCAGGCGGGTAGGTTGGACAGCATACGTCTGGCCCGTATGGAATCTACTCTCGTGGAGATTTCGAACCATCAGGGTGGAATGGAGCGTATTGCCAACACGCCATTACCCTTTCCCTATGTGTATTTCCCGCGGCTGTTCATTTCGCTGTTCTGCCTGATCGTTCCGGTTGGCCTAGTGTCGTCTATGGGGTGGTATACGCCACTGGTTTCTACCGTCGTAGGCTTCATGCTGCTGGCGATCGAGCGGATCGGGACCGATCTGCAAACCCCGTTTGCCAACAGCCAGCACCAGATCCAGATGAACTCGCTGTGCAGCAATATCGAAAAGAACCTGGCCTCCATGTTCAAAGAGCCTTCGCGGCTGGAGTTCGGCTTTATGCCACGGCGACTCAGCTATCAACCTAGCGCCACCGTTGCGTAATCGCCAATAGCCTGCCGTGGTCCCTTGGGCGACACAGTCACCTATCGAGATGCATGTTCTGTTTGAAAGCCTCAAATAGCCATGCATCTCAAAGGTTCGGTAACAGGAATTAATACCAGAAGGCTCAAAAGCGGTTCGTTTACATCCTTTGGATCGATTTTATATTTAGCCTTTTCCTTGAAGAATCGACCGGCGTCTTGGTGATGCACTCGCAGGTGGAAGCCATGCACAAGGTTCATCTACCGCAGGGCAATACCGCGTTACGGATAGCCAGGAATACGCCGTTCTTCAGCACGCCAACCGGTGCTGATCTGGTCGATTAACCGGGTCGCCAGGTAGCGATCCCTATGGATACAAGGAAAGGAAATCATATGTCCCGCTTGAAACCACTCGCTGCTGCCATCCTGCTGGCCTTCGCGATGCCCTCATGGGCTGAAATGAATACTGCCGACGTTATGCAGGACGGAGAAAACAACACGGCAACCCTTGAGCAGGCTGGTACCGCTATCAATAGCCAGGCCTCTATCAGTCAGCTGGGAAGCAGTCATATCGGGGTTATCCAACAGCAACAGGTCAATAACGGTCAGGTATCAATTACTCAGGAGGGTTCTGCCAACGAAGGGCAGATCTACCAGGGGGGCGGCGGTCAAGATAACAGTGTGGCGCTTGAGCAGCGGGGCGATTCGAACCTGGCCACGCTGAATCAGGGTAGCGGAATAGCGCAAGTCGCTGATTTGCGAGCCACCCAGGAAGGAACAGGCAATACTATGCACGTAACCCAAAACGGGTTTGATACGGTGCTCGGTGTTACTTCTCGTGGCAATAACAACTGGGTCGAAGCTGTGCAGTACGGCGGCACCACATCAGGCAGTGTTACGCAGGAAGGCGATAACAATACGGCTTACTTCAGACAGTCAGGAGGTGGCGGTGCTGGCATTAGCCAATATGGCAATGGCAACAGCGCTTCGCTGGAACAATCCACGCGTGAGTTCGCCAACGGTGGGATATCCCAGTCGGGTGATAACAATTTTGCCTCTGTCAGACAGAGCAATATGTTTGGCGGTCTGGGTGTCTCACAAGAAGGCTTGAATAACGAGCTTTATGTCGTGCAAGGGACACGAGGCTCCAACCTTTCTGGCTCCACCGTTGGCAATGATAACGACGTTGAAATCAGCCAGTACAGTGACACCAGCACTATCAACTACAGCCAAACCGGGGACCTGAATATTGCTCAGATCGATCAGGTGGGATATCAGACACAAAACTCAGTGTCGCTTACCCAGAACGGCATCGCCAACCAGGCGCTGATTACTCAGGGTGGCGATACCTTCTATGGCAACACTGCAGGCATTACGCAAACAGGTACGGCAAACCGCGCAACAATTACCCAGCAGTAACGTTTAACCATGAAAATAAATGCCGCGCTGAACGTCTCTCGACGACAGCGCGGTGTTTATCATGAACTTACTGCTTTTGAATGAAGCCCTGGATGATGTCCAGTGACACGTCGCTCACACCCTGCATGCCCTTTACCTTGCTCAGGGCTGACTGAGCAGCGTCTACCGAACTGTAACGGATGACGCCCATGCCTGCCGCCGAAGAGGCTTGAACCATCATACCGCCAGTAGCTTTTGCAACCTGATCAATAACAGACGCATCCTGTACAAATACCTTCAGGCGCGGAGGCACGAGCACGGCTTGCCCGGAGGTCAGGTTCACTGCGACGCCCATCTCGCTCGGACCTGAGGCAGTGCTGGCTGCCGCCGCGGATTGCGACTTGAGCTGAGCCTGATTACCCTGCGGCAGCCTGATCGCATACGGCCCTATCTGTCCCACCACATTACTGTCTGCCTGTAGCGTCTGCTGGCGGCTCTGGCTTTGCGTGGTTGACGGCGTTTGAGCAGAGGCAGTGGAGTCGATACGCTGAACCGTTGCGTTGGGCACGAGGCGAAACGGGGTGTTTCCGACATTGAAGCTGGCCCCGGTTGCCGCCTGCTGAAGACGCGCCGCGTCTGTGGTCTGCGCCTGTACCAGAGGTGTTGCAGCCAGGGTAACGGTTAAGAAGAATAAAGTGGCTATTTTCATGATCAGTGCCCCACCACGCGAAGTTTGAAGTCTTGCAGCTTGGCGGCATTACCCCCCGCATCAACCACATCCGTTAACGAAAGCGTCCAGTCACCCGTCGCCGGCTCATCCAGAAACGCGTTGCTCGCCGCCAGTGAAACGGTGAACCCGGTCCCGGACGTAACATCCGATAGCGTCGAGAAAGGCGTCATGACATAGCTTTTGGTACCGCTTGGCGAGGTTAGAACGGCCTTCAGGTTTGATGGCTTCATATGGCTGGTCTGGAAGCTGAGCTGTACCGCCTCAACCTTGATGCTCTGATTGATCCGCACGCGCAATGTTGCCGGAGCATTCACACCGCCAATCGGGCTGGCAGGATCACTGGAGGCTTTCCAATGCGTATCTTTCATCGCCGGCAGTAGCTTGAAGCTCATGGCTTTATTGACGGCCGCGGTTGCATCCACCAATCCAAACCCATACCAGTTGCTGAAGTGATGGCCTGCCGCGTTGGTGATCCATCCCGGCTCGATCACTGTTCCGCCGTAGCTCACTACCGGCTGATAAGGATCAAGCGGCCGCGCAGTGCTGGCCAGGATATATTTCACGTCGCGCTGAGTCAGCTTGGGATTGGCACCCAACATCAGGCTCACCACCCCTGACACTGTGGGCGCGGCAGAAGAGGTGCCGTTCATGCGTCCCCAGTAATTGCAGGAGTTGTCGATAGGTGACTGACTGCCTTCCAAGGCGTTGGAAACAGTATTTGCGGTATTGGCTCCGCGGGAACAGCCCATCAGATCAGTGGTTACGATGGCAGGAGAATAGTAGGTCGGCCTGATCGCTTCCCGTACATTGGTAAGGTCCGGGTTATAGGCCCTCTGATTGCCAAATTCGCCACCAAAGCCTGAGATCCACACCGACGATCCGGCTGTGGAGTAAGACGAGCGGAGCCCTCGAGCATTCACGGCGGCGGCGGTAATAATCGTGATCAGGTTGTTGTTGGGATCAACCGTTGAAGATGCGCAAGTCACATTTAGCTCGGCTGCCTTTTCAGAACAGATATTGACTCGGCCAAACGCAGTATAGGTAAAGAACTCCTTGAAGGAGTTGCCTGCCGACTTGACATAAATTCCGCCCTTGCCATTACGCGTGGACTGCATCAAACGTTCCCAGGCGGCCTGCTCGCTGGTAGAGAATGCAGGATAGTAAGGTGTACTGCTGCCCCAACTATTATTGAAAACGGCCACATCCTTGGATTCGTCGCCGCTGCCCCAGGCGTACAGAATGTTTGCATCCTGGCTCGCCGGGTCTGCATCGCTGGCCAGGAAGTTAAAGCCCTTCAGCTTCGCCTCGGGTGCGATGCCTCGTCCTCCTTTTCCGTTCCATCCCATTTCGGCAATGATGCCTGCCACCGAGGTGCCGTGTTCATCGGTATCGACACTCGGCGTCGGATCGTTTGATCCGTTTACGAAGTTCTTCGAGCCATTTGGCACGACGTTACCTGACAAGTCTTCATGACGTATTTCCAAGCCATCATCGACCACCCCGACAATGACGTTCTTCCCTCGTATACCCAGCTCATGCAATACACCCATCCGCAGATCCACGCCGGCAAGTGGCGTGACATCACCGATTACCTTTTGTCCTCTATTGCGTAAATGCCACTGGTAAATGAACAGTGGGTCGCTGCCATTCTGAACATTTTGTGCGGCTTGTGATGATGCAGTGTCTTCGGCAGCGTATGCAATACCGCAGACTCCCCCTGCAAAAAGCGAAACTAATAAAAAAACAGGTTGTTTGGATGAGAGCATTATTCCGGTCCTTCGCTTTATCTAGAGATTTAGCCAGGCAGGATTAACGATACGCCCAGATTCGTTTTTCCTGATACGAATATAGAATTAACGTCTCGTTTTTTAAATCAGGTGTATTGACTGTTTGCTGGAGGTGTTTCTTTAAATGCCATTCTTGTGATATTGAATTGAGATTCAAAATGAAAAAATGTGATGGCATGAGCGCATGTTATGTTAATTATAAGTTATTGATAAATAATGGATTTATAATTTGATTGGCTCTCTTGTATGAATGGATCAATATAACGTATGGCTAAAAAATCCGATAAACGGCATTAATTCTTTTCAATATTGTTTGACTTGGTTTTGATTATATCCAGATGACTGAGTGGTCACTTAATGAATAAAAAATAAATTGAAAGGGGCGCCAAGCAAGGCAGCGTGTAATGCTCGTTATGAAAGATAGGCTTGTATGGGGAGAAGAAATACAGCTTTATGAATAGATAAGTTTATGCTGTCATAACTGATTTATGTTCTTGCTCAATTAATTAGTAAAAGTAGGCGTATTAAAACTAATTTCTTGTAGCGCCTGTCTGCAGTGCATAGGCCTTATGGCCAGAGTGCTTTTGGGTTATTCCCTCAAGAACTCGGCAGGCAAGTGATTGCTTGACACATGCTTCTGGCACCCAGTGTCGATCTAAAGGGCGTGCAACTGAGCAGGCGACCGCTAAGAGGCAGTGTCGAAATATTACTGCAGGCGTTGTCCCTGGCGCATTCCGTCAGATTTTTTGTGGTATTTCCGTCTTCAGTTATCCCGGCATCTGCCGATAGCCCTTCCGCATAGATAGATAGGCTGGCCCAAAAAAGAACAAACACACCAGCTGAGTGACTCAAAACGACATTTGACGGAAGGACTTATGAATAGCTGGTTTGGGAATATCAGCGTTACGCGCAAGCTTACGCTGGGGTTCGGTGTGGTACTGGCATTGACGCTGTTTCTTGCCTGGAGCGGCTGGAGTGGTTTGGGAAGCGTCATTCAGCGAAGCCTCTGGATGACGGAGATTTCCAAGCTGAACAGAACGCTGACAGACCTGCGTATCGCACGTCTGCAATTCATGCTGGCGAATGGGGATGAAACCAGCACCGAGCGGTTGCAGAAGAATTTGGGTATCTACCTTGAGCAGCAAAAGAAGCTCTTGGGTAGCTTTACCAACCCGGCCAATGTTGTGCTGCTGAAAAAGCAGGACGGCATCAACGGCGATTATCAGAAGTCCCTGGGCAACATGCGTGACGCATACAAGGTTGCGAATTCGGCTCGTGAGACGATCAAGAGCGAGTCGGCTGACGCGGCCAAGCTGATCGACAAGATGACCAATAGCGTCCTGCTGCTTCCCAGCTATGATGACCGTCGCTTCTCCCAGTTTCAGACTATCTCAAAGACCAAAGAAGACTTGCTGAAAACGCAGTTCCTGGTCAGTGTCTATGCCGCTAATTCAACGTCCGAGAATGAACAGGCACTGCTGGCTCAGATCGAGACAACGGGCAAGGGCATTGATCACATGATGTCCGTGTTCAAGGATGAGCTAAGTTATACGGCCCAGCAGGTAAAGGACTCGCTGAATCGCTATAGCACGGCTGTCGCCGGCTACAAGAAGGCCAATGCGGATATTGCTCAGGCTCGTAAGGAAATGACCGATCAGGGCAATGAGATCGTCAAGATCAGTGAGGAGTTGTATCAGTTCCAGCTGGATCGTCTGGCAATTGAAAGCAGCCATGCGCGTCAGCTGCAGATCGGCAGCACGATTCTGGCTCTGCTGTTGGGTGTACTGGCTGCCTGGGTGATTACCCGCCAGATTACCCAGCCGTTGAAAGAAACACTGGGTGAAGTTCAGCGTATTGCCTCGGGTGACCTGACGGCTTCTGCCCGTGTTACCCGCCGCGATGAGTTGGGTGTTCTTCAGCAGGGTATCCAGAACATGGGCAATACACTGCGTGAGCTGATTACCGGTATCCGCGATGGTGTGACCCAGATCGCCAGTGCTGCCGAAGAGCTTTCCGCCGTGACCGAGCAGACCAGCGCAGGTGTAAACGGCCAGAAGAGCGAAACTGATCAGGTGGCTACCGCCATGCATGAAATGGCCGCGACCGTACAGGAAGTAGCCCGTAATGCCGGTGATGCGTCCACGGCTGCTAGCGAGGCGGACAAGCAGGCCCGCATGGGTGACAAGGTGGTCAACGAGGCGATTGTACAAATCGAGCGTCTGGCTTCTGAAGTAAACCGTTCTTCCGAGGCCATGACCAATCTGCAGAAGGAAAGTGACAAGATCGGCAGCGTGATGGATGTCATCAAGTCTGTCGCTGAGCAGACCAACCTGCTGGCGCTTAACGCTGCCATTGAGGCCGCGCGTGCTGGTGAAGCCGGTCGTGGATTTGCGGTGGTGGCGGATGAGGTTCGCGGTTTGGCTCAGCGTACTCAGAAGTCTACAGAGGAAATCGAAGGGCTGGTGGCTGGATTGCAGGTTGGTACGCAACAGGTCGCGTCTATGATGAACGATAGCCGCAAGCTGACTGACAGCAGCGTCGAGCTTGCCCGCAAGGCAGGCGGCTCGCTGGAAAACATCACTCAGATGGTATCCAACATCCAGTCGATGAACCTGCAGATTGCGGCGGCGGCTGAACAGCAGAGCGCCGTGGCTGACGAGATCAATCGCAGCATCGTCAATGTTCGCGATGTGTCCGAGCAGACGGCGGCGGCAAGCGAAGAAACCGCGGCCTCCAGCGTTGAGCTGGCGCGCCTGGGTAATGAGCTGCAATCCATGGTCAGCCGCTTCCGCGTCTGATCCTCTCCTCAGTGCACGGTACTCGCCGTGCACTGACTCTCCAAGCGGACATATCCAGCTCAGCGCTGTTGGCTTTACAGCCAGGGTGACTACCCAGTTGCGGGCGTCTGTCACGCCCTGGTTGATCTCTGTATCAAAGAGATGCCTGCGCGCAGTGGTCTCGCTACAATAGCCATTCATTTCAATACGCCCATTTATAGGGATAGTGTCTTGGGTCTTGTCTCCTGAGTGCCGACGCTTCGGCTACGCAAGGGAAAGGGCCTCTAGCAGGGAGCTCGCTTGGTATGATCGTTGGTATAGACCTGGGAACCACCAATAGTCTGGTCGCCGTCTGGCGTGAGGGTGCGCCGGAGCTGGTCAGGAATGCGTTGGGAGATACGCTGACGCCTAGTGTAGTCGGCCTCGACGATGAGGGGCAGATACTGGTGGGTAAGACAGCACGTGAGCGGCTGCATACCCACCCCACACGAACGGCCGCCTTGTTCAAAAGGTACATGGGAAGCGCGCAGGAGGTTCGCCTGGGTGAGCGCACCTTCCGGCCGGAAGAGCTGTCCGCACTGGTGCTTAAAAGCCTGAAGGCTGACGTCGAGCGTCAATACGGCGAGCCGGTGACCGAAGCGGTCATCAGTGTTCCGGCCTATTTCAGCGATGCACAGCGCAAGGCTACCCGCATCGCGGGCGAGCTGGCAGGACTCAAGGTCGAAAAGTTGATCAACGAGCCGACAGCCGCGGCCTTGGCGTATGGGCTTCACCAGAAAGATAGCGAAACCTCATTTCTGATCTTTGACCTCGGCGGCGGCACCTTTGATGTCTCCATTCTTGAGTTATACGACGGAGTCATGGAAGTACGCGCCAGTGCAGGCGATAACTTCCTGGGTGGAGAAGACTTCGATCTCATGCTCATGGAACGTTTCGTCGCGCTTCAAGGCCAGCAGAGCGGCTTTCCTACTCTGGAGCAGGTCCGCCAGCCGCTGCGCCGTGAGGCGGAGCGCGTACGTAAAACCTTGGCGCAGGAATCCAGTAGCGAATTTGTCCTGCGGTATAACGAGCAGGAGTGGCGCCAGACGTTTACTCAGGCACAGCTTGCCGAGCTCTTTGCTCCGCTGCTGGAGCGCCTGCGGGGCCCGATTGAGCGTGCACTGCGGGATGCGCGAATCCGGGTGGCTGATCTTGATGAAGTGCTGCTGGTCGGCGGTACGACACGCATGCCCTTGGTACGCAGGCTGGCAGCAGGGCTGTTTGGCCGTTTCCCCTCCATCAGCCTCAACCCTGATGAGGTCGTTGCTCAGGGAGCAGCCGTTCAGGCGGCCCTCAAAAGTCGTGACGCAGCCCTTGAGGAGGTTGTCCTGACCGATGTCTGTCCCTATACGCTTGGCATCGAAACCTCAATCACGTTTGGTCAGCAGAGTGAAAGCGGGCATTACCTGCCGATTATCGAGCGCAACAGCGTAGTGCCTGTCAGCCGTGTCAGGTCGGTACAAACGCTCCATGACAACCAGAGCAAGGTCCTGTTCAGGATCTTTCAGGGCGAAAGCCGACTGGTGAAGGACAATATCAAGTTGGGCGAACTCGAGATTGATGTTCCTCCTCGCAAGGCAGGCGAGGTCAGCATTGACGTGCGTTTTACCTACGATAACAACGGTATTCTGGAAACCGATGTCACCATTCCGTTGACGGGTGCCAACCATCGGCTGGTCATTGAAAACAACCCCGGCGTTCTGAGCCCCGATGAGATTCAAGAGCGTCTCAAAGCCCTGGAAAAACTCAAGATTCACCCGCGCGACCAGCAGGTAAATACCCATATGGTGGCGCGTCTGGAACGTCTGTACCAAGAGTTGTTGGGCGACGAGCGCGAGACCGCGGGGTATCTGGCTACCCAGTTTCAACAGATCCTGGAAACGCAGGACGAGCGCAAGATCAGTGAAGTGCGCAAGCAGATTGCAGAGCAGCTCGACAGGCTTGAGCGGGGGACATGGTAAGCCCTATGGACTGCTGGGAAATTCTGGGTCTCGATGATGAGGCCGATGAGCGTACTATCAAGCGGCAGTACGCCAAGCTGCTCAAGGTGCATCGCCCCGATGATGATGCCGAGGCGTTTCAGCGGCTGCGCGAAGCTTATGAGGAAGCCCTGAGCTGGGCCAGAGAGCGAACCGTCGAGGAGGTCGAGGATGCCCCTTGGCCCTCCATACGCACGCCAGAAACCTTTTCCGATGCGGCCGTTGAGCCCGTGCTGCCTGAAGACAATAGTGTCTGGCTACAAGCAACCCAGGCTCATGGCTCGGACGAGGTTGAAGAGCCGGCATTCTTTCCAGGTGATGCACCTCGGCCTCGCCCAGCGCCTGATTATCCCGAACCGGCTCTGAATGCCGAGGCCTTGGCCGGACATCACGCCAGGCGTCTGCTGGAGGAAACCGTTGCCGAGAACCTACGTCAGCAATGGGCTCAGGCACAGGAGTTGAACTGCGCAGCTCCATTCCAGGCGGGACTGCTCGAACGCTGTCTTAGGCACGATGAAACCGCGCTTCTGCTCGCTGCGGTTGAACTGCTGCAGTGGCTGACACCCTGGCAGAGTGTCGTGCTCAGCGCCGGTCAGGAAGCCTATCTGACTGCAGAGCTTCTGGGACATCAGCGTGAGCATCTCGATGACCTTGGCGAAGCAGGTAACGAGCTAGGCTTTCTAGCGCAGCTCAGGATACTGAGCAAGCAACCCTGGGCGAATTCATTCGACAGACAGCAACAACTGCAGGGTTGGGTGCTGGAGATGCTGGACGAGGCCGACTATCTTACCCCTTCATTGTTCGAGGGCGTATGTTGCCTGTTTGGCTGGGATGACCGGAAGGGCATTGTACCTGCGCCGTACGAGACATGGTGTGCCCTGGTAGAGCGCTGTGAGCAGGAGGCTTATGCCCTCCGCCTGCAACAGCTCCTCAATGCAGAGCCGACAACCCCTGAAGGAAGGGCTGCTCATCTGTTGCTGGGGCCTATCTCTCATTCCGAGCAGATTCGTCTCGCCAAGGCTTTCAAGCCAGAAGACAGAGCGGCGCGTGAGACCCTAAGGGATAGTCTGAATCATCGCTACCCTGGTTTGAAGCAGCGTTTTCCAGATGCGCGACTCGATGCGTTTGTCAAGATAGAACCTAAAGAAGGCAAGCCACTTTCGTATGGCTGGGTATGGGCAGGCGCTGCTCTATTTGCACTTCTTTATACCTTGCCACAGCGGTGGCAGGAAGGGCGTCTTGACATATTTACCTTGTTCTATTCCTTGACGCTTTGGCCGCTTGTTGCCGTATGGGTAACCAAACTACTCACGCGCTTGTGGCGACCGGTAGCCAAATGGCTAGAACCGCTCGATTTGATCCTCACTTATAAGGTGCTACCTGGGCGGTTATTCAACCCAGAAACCTCGCACTGGACGCTGCTACGCAACGGTATTCCCCTAGCCGTTATGGCCTTATTTATGGGGCAAAAGGCCGGGCTTATTGCACTTGGAATCATGGGACTAGTAACTTGCGCCTGCTTTGTACGCCTGCCAGCCGGGAGTACCCCATTCGATGCGCTGGTTGCTTACTGGCGACGCAACGATTTTTCTAAAGTCATTCGACTGATCCTGATTACTGCTGCCTTTATTGTTATGGGCGGTCTTGTAGGCCTTGTTACACGCGAATCATCCCCAAATCAAAAGGTACCTGTTTCATCCAGTGCGGTGGAGCAGTGCGTCATGCACTCTGCACCTCAGGTAGCAAAGCTTTGTAACAGCGCCCAGGATGCGCAGGCTTGTATGTTGAAGTTACAAAAACTTTTCAACGAGCAATGCAACAGTCAGCAGCCCGAGCCAACTGTTAAAAATAGCGCATCAACATAAGGCTAGGCTCAAGAGGCTCAGCTTTAGGAAAGGTTTATGGACCACCCCGCGTTGTGTCATTGGCGCGGGGCTTTTCATCGTTAGTATAGTAAGCAGGTTAAGGTGCTAAGCTCTATACGAAAAGTCTTCGAGCGAAGGTCAGGCGAGGCAGGAATCGGTAAGGAGGCGGAGTTTACGTGTTGTAAATGAGCATTCCAAATCGGTTTTTAACGAAGCACCACCGAGCGCAGGTACTTTTCGTATAGAGCCTAGAGTAGTTATTCAAGGAGTAAAGCCAGCGCACTAGACATCCTAATATTGAAATTTATAAATATGATGCGTAGAGTAGTTACTTCATTGGCTCATGGTTGCCATTCTGTAGATTCACTTGGGCAGCCGTGAGCTTAGGCTTTTGACGAAGCGTCACATTTATTCATTGATATTGAAGTATTTAAATGAGCAAATCCATACTGCAAACTACCACGCTAGGCCCTTATACACTTAAGAGTCGCATTGTATTACCGCCATTGACTCGTTCGCGTAGCACCCAGCCAGGCAACATACCCAACACGCTAATGGCAACCTATTACCAGCAGCGGGCTAGCGCAGGGTTCATGGTCACTGAGGGAACACAGATCGAGCCTCGTGGCCAAGGTTATGCCTGGACGCCGGGCATATACTCACCTGAGCAGATCGAGGGATGGCGACTGGTAACCGACGCGGTGCATAAGGCAGGCGGTATTATCTTCGCTCAGCTCTGGCATGTAGGCCGTGTATCGCATACATCGTTGCAGCCAGAAGGGGCCGCGCCTGTTGCGCCCTCAGCCATAGCCGCTGAGAACGTCAGCGTATTCATCGAAACCGGCCCTGGGACTGGAGTCCTCAGTGCACCTTCAACGCCTCGTGAGCTCAGTACGGCTGAGGTAAAAGAGCTGGTCCAGTTTTACGCGCAGGCAGCCCGTAATGCATTGGACGCTGGTTTCGACGGAGTTGAAATACACGCCGCCAATGGATATCTGATCAATCAGTTTATCTCGGCGCACAGTAACCAGCGTACCGATGAGTATGGCGGTTCGCTGCACAATCGTTTGCGTTTCCTGCGGGAAGTTACCGAAGCAGTTGCTGCAGTGGTTGGCAAGGATCGAATGGGCGTACGTTTTGCTCCGCTCTTTGAGACAACGGATGAGGCGCGGGTGTATCTGGGGCTGGTTGAGGAAAATCCTCAGGAAACCTACCTGGAAGCCATTAAAGTGCTTCAAGATGTAGGAATAGCCTACCTGTCAATTGCCGAGGCAGACTGGGATAACGCACCAGAGCTTCCCGATGATTTCCGCAAGGCGGTCCGCAACACGTTTAAGGGCCGTATCATCTATGCGGGACGCTATACGTTAGAGCGTGCGGAGCGAGTGCTAAAGGACGGGTGGGGCGATCTGATTGCGTTTGGCCGTCCTTTTATTGCCAACCCCGATCTGCCTGAACGGATTGCCAATGATTGGCCGTGGACTCCAGTGGATCCTGCCACGATGTATGGGGGCACAGAGGTCGGCTACATAGACTATTCTCGATACGAGTCCTGAGAAATTGTTCAAATACCCCTTGGTAAAAATGCCAAGGGGTTCCGCTGTGATAACATTGACTGGCTGTTTACTATAAAGGAACCGTTACCGGATACCAGCAATGAGTATCGATGTCAGCTTGGCGCTTAAAGCGCTCGATAATCCTACCCGTCTCAAGATCCTGAATTGGCTGAAAGAGCCTCGCCGGCACTTTCCAAGCCAGGAAGTTGATCCTGAAACCACTGGGGTATGTGTAAGTATTATCCAGGACAAAGCTGGGCTTTCCCAACCTACGGTTTCGCTGTACTTGAGCACCTTGCAGCGCGCCCAGCTGGTTACCTCTCAGCGTATAGGTCCCTGGACATACTACAAGCGTAACGAGGCGAGCATTGCCTTATTGAAGGAGGCGCTAGGCGAGTTGATCTGATCACGAAGGGCCTGTGTAATCAGTAAGACCTCGCGCCTGATTGTAGCTATGCAAGCCTAGTAGACTGGCCTTTGCGTCTTTATTGATGTTGTCTTCGCGCTATTCAGAGCGTCTTCCTTAAATGCATGTTTGGCCTGCATGCGCTCCTGGTTATCCATAACGCCTTAAGTAGAATCCCTTCTTCCGTGGCATTGTCCTGGCGCTGCATTAGAAGCGCTTTGCTAACAGCTATCATATTTACCTGATACGTTTTGCTCTGCATTGCTGTCGCAGGCTAAAAAGATGGTTACCTATGGTACTGAGAAGCCCTTTACAGAAATGTTTCCTGATTGTGTATTCACATCGTTTTAAGAAGACCAGCCGGGCTGCACAATTACATTCCTCAGAGAATCGGTGTTGTCAAACAGTTATGGGACATGCTCAAGAATAAAAAAGGCAGCCCTAGGGCTGCCTTTTGTTAGCGTATGCCATTATTTCTTTTCGGCATATTTGCTCTGTAGCGTTTTGGCATGCTCAAGGTGCGCTTCCAGTTTAGGCAGTGCAGCCTGCGCCAGCGCCTTCAGCTCCGGATCCTTGCTGGTATTGGCTTCGTTACGGAAAATTTCGATAGTCTGCTCGTGGGCGACGACCTGGTTGTTGGCATAGGCAGCATCGAACGACTCATCGCGTACTTGAAGGATCATCTTCTTGGCCATGTCCATCAGCATCGCATTATCAGCAACTTCCAGCTTTTTTTGCTGGGCCAGTTGCTGAAGTTGCTCATTCATCTTGGTATGGTCATCGATCATTGACTGTGCAAAGGTCTTGACGTCTTGGGACTGGCTCTTTTCAAGCGCAAGCTTGGCCGTTTCTATCTCAGCAATGCCTTTTGCCGATGCATCGTTAATGAAGTCTTCAGGCGACATGGCTTCAGCTTGGTTAGCATTGGCCGACTGTGCATGGCCGGAAGTGCCGTGTGCGCTATCAGCATGGGTAGCGTTTTGGGCAAAGGCAGTCGCCGTGCCCATTGACAGCAAAAGGGCGCACGTGAAGGCAAATTTCTTAGGCAGTGCTGGGCTCATGGTGATTCTCCTGATCTAGCTTTAAAAAACACCGGATCGCTTGGCGTGCCTGGCGAGGCAGCACTAGCAATTAGTCTCATCTCCGATGATGCTGGGCTTATATAGCCTACTAGTTGTGACTGACATCCCAATCGAGTTGTTCCCAATCCTAAGCAGATCCATGAAAACACTTGTAAAAACGTGTCTCGATATTGACCGTATAAGGCCTCCATGATGAACCGTACCTGTCTGATGCCAGTCGCAAGAAGGTAAGACTGAAGAAGGCGTCGAGATGAAAAGCGAGATTTCAGCTCAGGAGCTGGGACTGGATCTATATAGTGGAGATGAGAAAGCGCTGTTTGGCTGGTTTCTGGCCAGTTACCTGTTTGGCAAGCGTATTTCGCAAACGATTGCCGCTCAGACATGGCGTTTGATGTTCAAGTCTCACGGCCATGATACGCCGCTAAAAGTGTTGGCGTGTGGTTGGCACGGCTTGGTAAGGCTGTTACGGGAGGGGCGTTACACGCGCTATGACGAGTCTACCGCCACGCGGCTACTGGAGGTATGCCAGATACTTCAAGCTGAATACGGTGGCAGCATCATGGATATCAAAAATCAAAGCGGAAGTCGTTCGGATTTCGAAAAGCGCCTGCTAGCCTTCAAGGGCGTCGGGCCAAAGACGTTGGAAATCTTCATGCGAGACGCTGGCCCTGTTCTGTTCCACTAACGAAAAGCGCAAAAAACGTGTCTGATCGCCCTCTTGTGGTAACCAGGAGCGATCTATTGAACCGCGCCTGGTTGCATACAGTGAAACCTCTTATAGATGAATACAGCTGTGCACGGCTTCAACAGGCATGGCGACGTCATCCACGGCGTGGATCATGCCTGTAGCCAACGCTGCTTCAGGGTTAAGGATACGGGGAGAAGCCTTCAGATAATTACGAATGTCCATTCGCTCGCTCGCACCCGCAGTGCGCTCCATGACGATGTCAGCATAGAGGTCCAGGTCATAATCCAGACTCATGGCATATTCAGACATCCGCGCATGGTCAATTGCCCCATGCAAGCTCCAGTGAAATGGATGAATCAGAAACTTGCTGTGGCGACAGGCTGTGCGGTGGCGTCCCGCCAGGAACAGAATGTTACCCATGGACTCGACGGTCCCGAGGTTGTGCGTATGGACCGGAATCGGAAGCGATACCAGGAAGTTGTACATCGAGAAGCCGTAGCTGCAGTCGCCACCCATGGTCGCAATCTTTATGAGCAGGCTAGAGGCGTCCTGCTGCAAGGCATTGGAGCATTTCTCGATCAGCTGACCACACGTGGTTGAGTTGATGGGGCCAGTGAAATTGATAACGTGTGTGGTCATGATGGGTACGACTCAAGGATTGGGTCTGCGATATTGGCAGCGGCTACTGCCTAATAAGCAGATCGGCATTCTTGGGCAATCCTTGAGCGTTCATGACAGCAGGTAGGCTACCTGGAACGTTATTGGTTTCTTGAGGCCGACCATTTTGATTTTTAGCGATGGAATTTCTGATCAAGCTTTCATCCTCAACAAAAAAGGCGCCTGTGCAGCGCCTTTTTCCTGTTGCGGGATTAACTCAATACGCCTGTGAGGTATCGACCTGTACGGCCTTCTGCATCTTCGGTGGCAGCGGGTTGCTAGTATTGGTTGGCAGTGACTGTTGGTACAGGTTGGTCAGCATACCTTCCAGCGGCAGGTTATCCGAAGAGTCGCCTACAGAGATCATGTAACGACCAGCATCAGCAAGCCAATTCCATGTGTTCACATCGAAGTAGGCCAGCGAACGCGCGTCCAGCTGAACGGTGACCTGCTTGGACTGGCCGGCTTTCAGGAACACTTTAGTAAAGCCTTTTAGCTCTTTCTTCGGACGGTCGATCATTGCCTTTTTGGGGCTGACATAAACCTGGGCTGTTTCATAGCCATCCTTATTGCCGGTGTTGGTGACGGTAAAGGTGACGTCGATGGTTGAACCAGGTGTCAGCGACTTCGGACCAATCTTCAGGTCAGAGAAGCTGAACGTGGTATATGACAGACCGAAACCAAACGGGAAGAGTGGCTTGGTACGCTGCTTATCCAACCCACGATATCCCATGTATACACCTTCCGAATATGTCATCTCGGTCTGGGCATTGTCACCCACGTACAAATCCGGATTCGGGTAACTGGCATAGGCAGGGTTATCCTGGATACGCTTTTCGATCGAGATCGGCAGCTTGGCAGAGGGGTTGGTATCGCCAAACAAGATTTCCGCCAGGGCCTGACCGCCCAACTGACCAGGATACCAGGCATGTAATACGGCCTTGGACTTCTTCACCCAGGGCTCAAGGTTCATGCCGCCACCGCCATGCAGCACAACGATAGTGTTGCGGTTGGCCTTGATGACATTCTGGATAAGATCGCTCTGGTACTCAGGCAGATCGAATCCATGATCCGATGCTTCGCCTTCGTACTCGCTGTTGAAGCCTACGGCTACCATGACAGCGTCATATTGGCTCAGGTCTTTAGGCGCAGCCAGCGACGCCCAGCTCATCTGCAGACCATACAGGCTACCCGACGTTGGAATATAGTGATCGTTGACGCGGCTATATTCGAGCTTGATGTCGTAGGTCTGGCCGGCTTTGAGGTTATATGCCTTGCCCGAGTGAGAGATTGAGTCCGCCAGGTCGTTGGACAATGGTTTGCCATCGAAGTCGATGACCAGCTTGTTGTCTACCCATAGCTTGTAAGCGCCATCACCACGTACCTTGAATACCTGGTCGCCATTGACGGTCGGTTTGATTTTGCCGGTAAAGCGGGCCGAGAAATTATCCTGGTCCGGGCTGAAGCCATCAATGGTAGTGACGCCATTGGCCGTGACGTTCTGTGCCTTCAGGAAATCCCAGTTTATACCGGGTTCAATACGCTTGACGGCGGGCTCGCCCGAGAAGTTTGGATTGTTGAAGTATTCAGCTGTCAGACCTGCTACGGTCTCGGTGGAGCCGGTGCTGTCATTGGAGGTGTACCACTCCGACGTTTGCGGATCGAGAGACAGTGCCTGGATATAGGTGATCTGGCTTTTATCCTGAGCCAGTTGCTGCAGGCCTTGCAGCTCGGTGGTATAGGTATTGGCGGCAGACCAACCGGTACCGAAGGGGTAGGGTGGACGCTGCTTTGCGATATCACCAATCACAGCAATGCGTGCGGTTTTAGGCAGCGGCAGCAGGTTATTGGAAGAGCCTTTTGCTTTCTCGTTCTGTAGCAGAACGATGCCCTGCCGGGCCATATCAAGGGACGTGCTCAGACTGCGCGGATCGTTACCTATGTGCGATGCGGTCGGCAGGCCTTTGTCAAAGCCAAAGCCAATCATGGCGCGCAGGTTACGACGGACCTTCTCGTCGATCACTGACACCGGCAACTGACCACTCCACACGTACGGCATCAGAACGGATTCGTTCATCTGTAGGCCGCTGGGCATGTCCAGATCAGCACCAGCCATCGCCGCCTTGTAGCCGTTCTGGATGGAGTTGAAGTCGCTGACAACGAAACCTTTGAAACCCCATTCGCCCTTGAGCATGTCGGCGATCATGCTGTGGCTCTCGCAGGCATAATCGCCGTTGATCTTGTTAAAGCCACACATGATTGACGCGGGATTGGCATTCTTGACCAGAGACTCGAAGCCGGGCAGGTAGATTTCACGCAGGGTGCGATTGTCGACCTTCACATTCAGGTAATGGCGGTTGGCCTCCTGCTCGTTCGCGACAAAGTGCTTGGCACCTGTCCAGATACCTTGAGCTTCGATGCCATTGGCGACAGCTGGCGCCAGCACGGCACCCAGGAAGGGATCTTCGCCGGTCAGGTGCTCAGCAGAGCGGCCATTGTAAGGCGTACGGTACATGTTGAGGCCGGGAGAGAGCAGTTGCTGTCCGCCCGATGCGCGAGTGTCGTAGCCAATAGCCAGACCGTAGGTTTTGGCCAGGTCCACGTTCCAGGTTGCTGCCAGCGCGGACTGGGCAGGGTACTGCACCCCGAACATGGTGCCTTCAACGGTTACGCCAAGAGAGGAATCGCGGGCTAGAGTGCCCGGCAAGCCAAACTTGGGCATGGCACGCATCATGTAGCCGTTATCGATATTGATGTAGCTGATTTTGTCCGACAGGGACATCTGGGACAGGATCGACTCGACTCTGCTTTCGACTTCCGGACCTTGCTTGAGGGGGGCAGCCCAGGCGCAGCTGGCACTTGCCAAGGCTACGGCTAGCAAGGATCTGCTGGCCACAGGAAAAACACGAGTAGGTTTCTGCATGTTGGTGGGGGTCCATCCTAGGATTTACATAATCAGCGTGAGGCTGATCTCATTTGGAATATGAAGGGCGCTTAAAATAACCGTACTGTTCAGTTTAGTTATTGGACAAGTTCACACTTTTGAAAGCAAAGCGCTATTACTTTGCTTTTATCTGGTGGCCTATGAGTATTAAAACGCTATTAAGTTTTCTGGTGTGACGATCTGCCTTAGCATGGCAGGATTATGTTGGTGATCATGGACGCAGGATGAGAACGAAAAGCCCAAGCAAACGCCGCGAAATAGTGGACGTTGCCTCGACGGTTTTTATGGAGTTGGGCTTTGATCAGGCATCTATGTCTGAAATTGCCAGCCGCGTAGGCGGTTCAAAAGCGACGCTCTACAACTATTTCAGTTCCAAGGAAGAGCTGTTTGCCGAATGTATCCGCGCCAATGCTGCCAAGCATTTTGAGCCAATATTTGCGCACCTTCCGCTAGACGCCGATTTGCCCGAGATGCTGGAGCGGTTTGGTAATGAATATGTCCAGACCATTATTCGACCTGAAATCATGCAGGGCCGACGCCTGGTGCAATCGAGTGCCGGAAACAGCCAGGTAGGGCTTATCTACTATGAGAACGGACCCAGGATTGGCTGGTCTCGAATGGCAGAGGTGCTCCGTAACGCCATGGATAACGGTGTATTGGAACCTTCTGATCCTTGGGTAGCGGCGCTACATCTCAAGGCTTTGCTGGAGGCCGAGTTCCATGAGCAGGCTATGCTGGCGTTAGAGCCCGCCATTGACCCGAGCCTGATCGGCCCCGCCGTGCAAAGGGCGGTAGCCTTCTTTCTAAAGGGGTATCGTCTGCAGACGTAACCTGCCGCTTTTTAGGGGGGGGGTTAAGCTTATTCTGGTGAGGTGCGGAGCATTTCGGCTGCTGCTTCGGTGGTCTGAGGTGTAGATTCACGGTGTAGGCCTTGAAGTACGCCTTTACGGTCCGCTTCGCTGCGGTTCTGGCTCATCTTCCATTTTCCTTCCAAGCGGGAAACGTGGATTTCTATACCGACAATTCGAGACAGTTGCTCGTCAATGAAGTCGGCTGGCGCATCGGTCATTCTCCAGGGCGTGTCCTGAGTAGCCTCATGTGCACGGGTCAGGCGAGCCACAAGGCCTCTGACCCATTGGGCATCGTCTCTGACCTTGATCCGTCCGTAGGCATGTACGGTGGCATAGTTATAAGTCGGCACGACCCGGTGCGTTTCAAGTTTACTGGCATACCAGGAAGGTGAAATATAGGCGCTTGGCCCCTGGAAGATGACAAGCGTTTCGTCATGGCCATTAAGCGCTTCCTGCCAGAGCTGGCTGGCACGCGCCACATGAGCCTTGAGAATGCCTAGACCCGTCTCCTCGCTTTCCAACAAAAACGGAAGATGTTCGGCAGACAAACCATGACTTCCCTGTATAACCAAGGCACCCAACGGGTGCTCCTTGACGAAGCGATGCAGAACGGCTGGGTCCGTTTCCTTGAAAGGGGTCGGAAGGTACATGCGCAAGGCTCCGTTAGAGAATCAATGTAACCTTAACGGTATGCCTCCAGAGACAACCATATACAGAATGCAGCAGATTGAACATTACAGTTATGAGGTCCGTGCTGAATTACGGAATGCCATTTCTACCATAGACCAGAAAACCGGAGCGCTCAGCCAGCCGATCATAATAAGTGTTCAAGGCGGGTAGATGGGGATGTGTTACAGGCGTTTCGAACCATCGGTTCACAGAAAGACCGATCGGAATGTCCGCAAGCGAAAAGACTTCACCTGCTACATAACCCTGGGTTTTCTGAAGCTGGGCGTCAAGTATGGCCATACATGCTGACCATTGGCGATGACTCTGGCTGATTTGTTCTGGATCCTGATGGCTGGATAACCGCCTCACCAGCGCTTGGAAGGCATAGCTCCAGGAGGGGTTCAGCGTAGAGGCCTGCCAGTCGATCCACTGATCAATGATGGCGCGACCCTTATTCTCCACCGGATATAGAGCCTCTCCATTATAGTGGTTCGCCAGATAGCGAATGATTGAATTCGATTCCCACAAGACGAACCCCTTGTCCTGGATAACCGGGACCATGGCGTTGGGATTCAGAGCTAGAAAGTTCGGATCATCCGTTGGCCTGAACCCTGTGCCCCACTCTTCAAGAGTGAAGGGAATGCCAAGCTCTTCGCACGTCCACATGACCTTGCGAACATTGATCGACGTCGCCTTTCCCAGAACCGTCAGCATAGTATTTCCCTTTAGAGGTTACTGCTGATTCTACCCATTGCCTGAAATGGTTGGGTATTTCTCAGGACGTCAATGTTTCAAACCAGCCTGCATAGGGCGTGTTGGTAACTCGTCGACGGTTATAGTCGGGCGCTCCGTCTGTCCACCACACTGGCCCACGCTCACCTAAAGCGCGCTTGGCTTCATCGACCCGGTGGCGAGCCTGCTGTTCAGCCGCTTTGTCGTGGTTGCGCTTCGCTTGCCCCACCTCTCTGCGCGCCGTCATCAACTCGCGGGTAAGCACCTTGCGTTGCGCCTCTGAAAGTGCAGGATTGGTGCATCGCCAGAGTTGACCACGTACCACGAAATAGCGGCCATCAGGCGTAACGGGGTAGGGGGGCGTATCAATACTCATAGGTGTACATATAGGCCCGTGAAAACTTTTTAGAGCGTTGGGCGGACAGGTTTATTTGCTCGAGAGATGCTAGGAAAACAGCAGAGCAAGTTGGCCTAGGTCGAACACGGAGCATGCTTCATGGATAGTGGTTTAATCGTGTGCCGCAGCGGGTTGATCAACTGGAGGTATTGTTCAACCCGTTCAAGAAGGGTCAGGTACTGGGAGTCGCAGAGTACGCAACACCCGTTACCATATCGATTAGCTGGCCGATCGACCACGGTTTGGGCAGAAACCTGACCTTGTACTTGATGCTGGCAGTGGCTGGCGTGTCATAACCGGACATTACAATGATTGGGATATGAGGCCATGTAGCGCCTACATGATTGGCAAGTTGGGCACCGTCCATCGAGCCTGGCATACGGATGTCGGTGATCAGCAGGTCGATATCTGCCGCCTTGTCCTGCAGAAGGGCATGAGCCACGTCGGCCGACTCTGCGGTCATGACGTTGAAACCCTCGCCATCCAGAAGCTCACGGACGAATTCCCGAATCACTTCCTCATCTTCTACAACGAGAACAGTGGAGGGGGTGCGGTTGGTACCTTGTGTCGATTGTTGACTATACATATGTCAGTGCTTTTCCAGATATCTGCCAGAAGCCGTCGTCAAACGGATGTACTCGGAGGACTCGGCGTGTTCCCTATGTGGTTCGAAGAAATGGACACAAAGAGAGTGATTAAGTGCCAGCCGGAGTCATGATATTGGCGAATTTGTTGTATCCGTACAGGCTTGGCCAAAGCGTTAGGCTTGGATCTGGACGAGTAGCTTACAAGTAAAATAGATGTATAAAAGCCAGCAAGATGCTGGCTTTTCATGCAGGTACCGTTTATTTTCTGACCCACTTTCCATTGAGCTGGATGTATTGCCCCGCGGGTGTCTTCTCGATCGCCTTCTTGCCGGCGATGGCTTCTACATCACCCAGCTGGATGCCATTTTGCTGAGCCAGACGCTGGTACTCATCGCGGCGGGCCTGATTGATCAGATTGGCAATTTCGGTGCCTTGGCTGCTCCCGTCAACCGCGCCCAAGTAGCCATTGGGTTGTTCGCCCACCTGGCCACTTGCCTTGGCATGGCTCAGGGTGGCCATCGCCTCGTTGAGGCTCATGGCCCAGGCGGGACTGGTGAAAAGCAAGGCCAGCATCAAACTGGCAACACGGATTCGCATGGCTGGTTCCTTAGAATAGACCGCTGTTTTCGCTGAGAACGTTGTCCAGTGCCTTGTCTACCTTGATGTAGATTTCATGCTGGATTTTTACGTTCAGGTTGATGTTGATCGGCTCGTTTGGAACCGCGACCTGTACGGTAGGTGTACAGGCTGCTGTCAGGAGGCATAAGAGCAACATGCCGAATAGTGGGCGCAACCCCATCAGGGCTTCTCCTCGGGTTTGGGGCCAGTTTGATCACGACGCAGGCGTTCCTGCACACGACGTTGAATGGTGTCGCTGACTCGGTCAGTCAGTTGCAGACTGGTCAGTAGTTGCGGAATGTTTTCTTCAAGGTTGATTCCAAAGTTGAACGCTCGTCCCTTTTCAATATCAGGGTTGCGGCCCTCCAGGCGGAGTGAAAGCATCAGTGTACCGTCTTCACGGTAATCAACGCCGCTACGCAGTACCTCGTAATGGAAATCGTCGAGCGCATCGGCTACCAGTTTCATCCCGGGATTGCTCCGCCCCAGCGCCTTGATTCGATCCGAGCGGAAGCGTAGCACGCCTGCTCCACGTGCGCCGACAACGCCTTGCTCGACGCGAATACCCTGGCGCGTCCAGTGCAGGGGTAACTGCCCGTCAATTGTACCTTCGCCGCTGAGCCCCTCGGTCGGGTAGGCTTCCAATAGTGAAGCGACTTGCAGACCTGAGAGATGCACCGGCAGCGCAAGCGTGAAGTCGCCCAGGTTGCCTTGGCCTGGCGGTATCCACAGGCGACCTCCCAATATGGCCGTTTGAGCCTGTTGCCAGGACAGCGTGCCGGCCAGTGGATCATCCAGCCGAGCGCGATAGGCACCGCTCAATTCAAGAGGGCCTAGAGTAAACCCTGGGTTAAGGCTATCGGCTTTGAACGCAGGCAATGCTACGCTCAGCTGATCCTTATTCAAATCAAGCGCAACCTTTGCACCAACGCCATTCATTTCCAGACGATCGTAAATGCCGCCCAGACCTTGAGCATCCAGATCAATATGCAGGTTCATGTCGCCTTGTTGAGGGATACGAAGGGCAAGCTGACCGTCAAGACGTCCCGTATTGAATTCCAGCAAGGCCGGCCAGGCGGTAAATGTGGCTGCAAAGGGATTTCCAGCCCGCATGAATAATGTGTCCAGTGTGCCTTCCAGGACGAATGACTGATCAGGAGACTGACGAAGCCGGGTCTTGAGGCTGAGGCCTGTATCGGTCCTGAGTGTACCATTTAGACCTGGCGCCCGATCCGTCAACTCAAGCTGTCCATTCCAGTTCCATTTGGCAGCTTTGAGCTGCGGGTGAGCAATGCGCTTGGTCTCGAGCTGAGTGTTGCCCTTCAATATGAAATGCACGTCCTGCTGATCGTCCAGCCGCCCCATCAGGTTGAGCTCAGGCGAAGTTGCAGATACGTTGTCCAGGCGTGTCCCCGAAGTACCGCTACCGATGTCCAGCTGGCGCGCACCTAGCATGATATTGGAGAAGGTCAGCTCAGCACTGCGCTGATCCATCTTCCCTTGCGCCTTTAGTTTGATGTCGAGAGTGTGAACGGCAACGCTGGATTGCTTAAAGTTTGGAACGGTTCCATGCAAATCAAGCCCATCCACCCGGAGGCGCCAAGGGGCCTGAGTAGCAACCTTAAGGCGTCCTTTCAGGTCCAGAGCTGCTTCGCCACGAGAGGCTAGGGTAAAGTCGAGGGGGAGCAGCACGTCCGGCTGATCAATAGATGCAGGTGTCTGCGCCCGGATATGGAGTTGGTCGGGTCGTATACCCTGCGGGAGTTGGAGCTGCCAAGGTTGGTTCCTTATTGCAAGTTGCAGATCGGCTTGCAGGGCTCGAGGCATTACATAGCCGTGATCCACTGTAGCATCCACGCTGGCATCGCCTTGAAGTGATCCCAGTCCTGGCAATGGCCAGGCTTGGGGTAAATGCGCATCAAGCCGAATACTGCCTTGTGCATTAAGCAGGGACTGGAGGTTGTCAATTGTGTTAGGTAGGGACAACTGCCAGTCACCTTGTAGTCGAAGAGCACCCGGCAGGGATTCAGCGTTCACGGCAGGCATTGGCCACCACTGGTTGATCCAGTCCAGAACCCAGGGGCCTTCATTAAAGGCAGGAATCAGGAGATCACCGCTCCAAGCCACTCCGTCGCCGTGGGGCGTTAGCGCAGTCCGTAGCACAAGCCTTGGCTGATCATCAATGGCAAGGTTGGCTGTCAGGCGCGGTGCCTCTGGTGTGCCCTCAAGCAAGGCCAGGGTTTGTAATGTGCGCCCCTCATGACGAAGCGTGAGCTCCAGGCTGAGGGGCAAGGCCTGGTTGCTTGCCTGGCTTGCACTCAAGGAGCCTTCCAACCTGCATTGGCCTTGTGCGCAGGGCAGAGACAACGTGAAATCAGGTGCATCCAGACGATCGGGTAGCCATGTCGGTATGGCGAGAGGAGCGTCAAGGTGCAGAGGGCCAATAGGCTCACCGCTGGTACCGTTTGGAATAGCAGCCAGCGCGAGCTCAACGTGATCGATCCTGAGATGACGCCCGGTCCACTCAAACATCAGTGGCCCGGTGTTGAGTGACTGCTCTGTACCATCTTTATCGGCTTGGACAAGCGATAGGCTCTGTAACCCTATCGAGTGAGTATTCAGATACAGCCCTTGTAGATTCCAGTGTGTAATACCCAGCGAGCGAATCAACAACGCAAGGCCGAGCGAACCGGATGCCAGCAATAACAGGAAAACTACACTGGCCCAGCCTAAACGCCGAAACCAGCGTAGGGCGCGAGAAGAATTGACGTTAGACAGTGGACTCACCGCTCGAATACAGGCTCGACGTTAGGGTGAAGCGTCTAAACCACTGAATCAACCCTGGTGCCTTCGTTTTGCATTAAATGCTTAATTTTTCTCAGTAATACCAGCCCATTATAAAGCTACCGAATTACCATAACACCTCTGTAATCAAGACGAAAAAGCCCCGGGTGTTTAACCCGGAGCTTGGCGAACACGCCAATGTTACAAGCAGAATGTTAAAACAAAGTTGAACACCAGGGCGGCGATGAAGCCGAGTGGCGCTGCCTTGAACAGGAGCTTGGGAAAGAGAGCAGAGCGGCTTTGTTCAGTGGGGCATGAGCCCAGCAGCAGGCTTCCACCGGAAGAGAAAGGCGAAATAGAGGTTGCCTGTGCTCCCGCCACGATGCAGATGAAAATGATCATCGGATCAATGGACAGGTTAGCGGCAATTGCGGGCACGATCGGGAAGAGCGCAGGTGTTACCACGCCCAATGTACTTGAGAACAAGGACATCAGCGCCGCGACGACACCAAAAGCAACAGGTACGAGGACGGCCGGTATGTTGGCGCTGATCCAAGACGCCAGGAGATCAACCGTGCCGGCCTTGATCGCAACCGAGATCAGCATACCTACGCCACAGATCATGATGATGGTAGACCAGGGGAGCGTAGCCATGACCTTGCGCTCATCGCCCAGCTTGAGCAGCAGTGCAATCACGGAGAAAACACTGGCGATCAGACCAATATCCATCTTCGAGTTGATAAAGCTGATCGTGTCATTCTGCGGGAAGACAAGGTGGGCGATAGGAGCCACCAAGACAAGCCCCATCATTAGAAGGGTCAGCCACAGCGTGGTTTTCTGATCTTTCGTGAACGGCGTAGGTGCACTGATGTTGAACGCAGCCTCCCGCATGGATTGTTTGTGCCCGCTGAACAAGAGAAACCCGGTGATGACCAGCAAAGGAATCACGATCGTACTGGCGAAAATACCAAAGCTGTTTATAAAGGCGGTTTCTTCCGGAATTCCCGCATTCACCATCAGGCTGCGGAAAATGATCCCGCTTTGGCTGGAAACAAAATTGGCCCCTCCGAGGGCTCCGTAGTTCACCGCCATCGCGCCCACGATGAGACTCATGCCCGTACGTTCACACAACAGCAACGTGATCGGCGCCATGAAGGCCAGTACGGTATAGTAACCCGCGCCTAAGGCAGCAATCAGGGCGGCAGTAACAAAGACGGCGTAGGGCAGCAGATAGGGTACTTTTCTGCAGCTGTACAGCAAATGCTCCGACAGTTTTTCCAAGGTGCCGTTAACGATGGCAAAACTGTAGAACAGGCATACCGAGAAAATGATAAAGAAGATTTTGAGTGGCCAGAGGTTGATGACCTCCGACGGACTCATACCCATCACAAACGAGCCGATCAGGTAAGCGAAGGCGATAGCAAACAGGCCGATATTGATCCGGGTCTTGTACCCGAGAACAATGGCAACGGCAATCGCCGTCACGACGAGCAGACTCATCATAATTGTCTTTCCTTGTTGTTATTGTCTGGTTTTCAGGGCTTGAACTTGAACAGTCTGGCCGGGTTGTCCACCAGCACTTTCCTTCTTTCCAGCGCATCCGGGAGGAGGGAGGTCATTATTGAAAACTGGGCATCATAATCGGTCCGGTCCTCGAAGCGGGTATGAGGCCAATCGCTACCCCATAACAGCTGATCTGAGTGCCCATAGGCGTTGCGCAATATATCAATCATTTGGGTGGCTTGCTCTAGACTGGCCTTGCTTCGATAGGTGGCGGACAGCTTGACCCATATAGCCGAGTCAGGCAGGAGCGACAGGAAGGCCTGATGCTCTGGCGTTTCAGGATCTATACAGCCGGCGGGCAAGCCGAAGTGGTCGATTACAACATTGACCCCTGCATCCAATAGCGTTGGAACGATAAGGCAGAGGTCTTCCATGGCACGCTGGATTTCGACCGACCAGTTTCGGTTTGCCATCTTCTTGAAAAAGGTTTGCCACCGTGGCTGTGAGTAATCCTCCAGCGGAAGTCCGACCAGGTTCAGTCTTATACCCACTACTCCTGCCTTTTCCAATTCATTGAGTTCGTCGTCACTGACTTCGGGATCGACTACCGCTGTGCCACGTAACCGTTCCGGATAGACCCGCAGCGCACCTACCATGAAGTTATTATTGGTCCCCAGGAAGCTGGGCTGTACCAACACGCCATGGGAAAGCCCGCAATGCTCCAGATGAGCCAGATAGCTTTCCACAAGGGCATCGTAGTCAGGGCTGTAGCGCCGGTTTTCGGTCAGGGGAAGGTCACGGGAAAAAATATGTGCATGTGTATCGATACCCGTGATAGGCATATATGGCTGAGACATGGGCACTACCCTTGTTGTGTGTTTTTGGCAAAGGTCACCACCGCCCTTGCCCATAAAACATATATTCATCTATATGAATAGAGGACCGTATAGCGATGCGTGTTGGCTGTCAATGCATCACCCGACGGTGCTCGTGGTAAAGTAGGTCTACCAGTCGTTTGGATGACGATATGAACAACGCAAAGCTGGGACAGGATGAGCGTTTACCGCTCTATCAACGGTTGAGTGATGAAATACTGGCCAGGATTGCGTCAGGTGAATGGTTGCCAGGCCAGTCGATCCCCACCGAGGCTGAATTGACCAAGCTCTATGGCGTTGCCATCGGGACGGTGAGAAAGGCAGTGGATACGCTGGTGAGCGAGGGCTTGCTCGAACGAAGCCAGGGCAGGGGGACGTTTGTTCGTCGGCCAAGCTTCAATGCCTCATTCTTTCGTTTTTTTCGCCAGATAGATTCGTCCGGTAGCCAGGCTGTGCCGACCAGTCAGGTACTCAGCCGCACGCTCGAGCAGCCTCCTCAGGCCGTGATCCATGCACTAATTCTCAAGAAGCATGAGCAGGTAGTACATCTGGAGCGCGTCCGTGTTATCGAGGGGCAGCGGAAGTTCTATGAGGATATCTGGCTTCCCGGCTCGAAGTTTTCCAGGCTTCTAGACGTAGACCCGGGCAGGTTCGGCAATCTGCTTTATCCCTTTTACGAGCAGCAATGCGGCCAGCATGTCGCATCAGCGCAGGAAACGCTGACGGTGGAATCGGCTTCGGCTGAAACGGCTCGGATTCTGGAAATCGAGGAGGGCAAACCGGTTGTCGTGATCGAGCGTATCGCGCTGGGCTATGACCGGCTTCCCATTGAGTACAGAGTGTCTCGAGGTACGGCAGAAGGCTTTCGTTACCAAGTCAAGATAACCTAAAGAGTCACTTTAAATCGGCCGTTTCCAATAATTATCCTGGACGTTCTCCACGGTATGTCTGATCAGACCACGCCTAATCTGCCTCTGGATGACAAGCGTTTTGCTGAGGTAGCCAGTCTTATTTCAACCGCTCGCCAGCGAGCGGTTCAGGCCGTCAACATCGAGTTGATCGATTTGTATTGGCGGGTAGGGGCGTATATCAGCGCCAAGCTTGAAACCGCGGAGTGGGGAGATGGGGTCGTCGATCAGTTGGCGCGCTATCTTGCACAGACTCAACCCGGCTTGCGGGGTTTCACTCGCGCCAATCTGTTCAGAATGCGCCAGTTCTATGAAGCGTACCGTAACGAACCATCACTAGCCGCTCTGGTACGGCAGTTACCATGGACCCACAACCTCATTGTTCTCAGTCAGAGCAAGCGCCCCGAAGAGCGTGAGTTCTATTTACGGCTGGCCATGCAGGAACGGTGGTCCAGCCGTGAGTTGGAGCGGCAGTTCAAGTCTGCACTGTTTGAGCGCTCCGTTACGCAGCCTGCAAAAGTCTCGGCAGTGCTGAGACAAAGTCATCCTGAGGCGATGAGTGTGTTCAGGGATGCCTATATGGTCGAATTTCTTGGGCTTCCGGAGGGACATGCAGAGGCTGATTTGCACCACGGACTGCTGCAGCGACTCAGGGATTTTCTGATCGAACTCGGGCGGGATTTCTGCTTCGTCGGCTCCGAGTATCCCTTACAGGTGGGTGGACGGGATTTCGCGTTGGACCTGCTGTTCTTCCATCGGGGCCTGAACTGCTTGGTGGCCATGAGCTCAAGGTAGGCCGATTCGAGCCGGAATATCTGGGTAAACTCGAGTTCTACCTTGAGGCGCTGGACCGCACCGTACGCAAGGCGCATGAAAATCCGGCAATTGGTGTTCTGCTCTGTGCCAGCAAGGATGATGAAGTCGTTGAGTACGCGTTGAATCGATCTTTGTCGCCTGCGCTTGTAGCGGAATACCAGACCCATTTGCCCGACAAGAAGCTGTTGCAGGAAAAGCTGCATGAGTTTTATCGGTTGAATATTACTGGTGAATCAGGAAGCTGAGAGATATCGATAGGCGGTCCGTTGCCCTGGCTAGACCTTATAAAACGCTTTTAGCGCGCTAGTTAGCCTAACCACCTGTCGAGCCTTGCCAAAGGTTATGAATCAGATGGCCGACACGTTCTGAATAGAACAGGTTGCTGATTCGAAAACTCTTTTACGGCAAGTCCGCGGCGAGCCAGTAGAGATAGGCAACCATTCATTGCGCTGCTAAAGGTGTTCCGATGTCCAGGTCGATCCATAAGAAAGTCGCCTTGTTACGCAAGACCTTCTTTTATGTAGGTTGGTCTTTGTTCTGGCTGCTTGTGTGGGACATAGCTGTCACAGCAGAGGCCATGCTGTACGTAAAAGACCCGATTGACTTGCCACTCACGCCCCTGACATTGCTTTGTTCAGCATTGGTAGTGCTGATCAGCTTTCGTAATAGCAGTGCCTATAACCGCTGGTGGGAAGCGCGTACCTTGTGGGGCGCAATG
This sequence comes from Pseudomonas sp. C2.3V, assembly GCF_058536325.1. Lineage (NCBI taxonomy): Bacteria > Pseudomonadati > Pseudomonadota > Gammaproteobacteria > Pseudomonadales > Pseudomonadaceae > Pseudomonas > Pseudomonas sp. C2.3V. The sequence continues at coordinate 121,577 of NZ_JBZUBN010000002.1, forward strand.
GTCAATAGCTCTCGCAGTTTCGGCCGGCAGGTGATGACACTTATTGATGATGTGGGCGTAGGGCGTAATCGAGTAAAGATGGTTCTTCTGCTACGTCATATGGCCTATATCAATGCACTGCGCGCACATCTGAAGGGTACCTCATGCGCAGAGGCTGCGGGACCCTACCTGGCCCGGCACGAGTTATCAATGGCTGAAGGCAGTAGCAATTTCCCCAATGACATACTCAACAGCACCGCACAACTATTGGTCAGAGAGCTAAACCAGGGTCGCCTCGATAGTATCCGGTTGGCACGAATTGAATCGACTCTCGTGGATATGTCCAACTGCCAGGGCGGCATGGAACGCATTAACAACACGCCATTACCTTATCCCTATGTCTATTTTCCAAGACTTTTTACAACGCTCTTTTGCATCATCATGCCCATGGGGCTAGTCAGTACATTAGGCTGGTACACCCCTGTTGTTTCCTCTGTGGTAGGTTTCATGCTGCTCGCATTAGAGCGAATAGGAACCGAGCTTCAGGCACCTTTTGCCGACAGCCAGCACCAGATCGCCATGGATAGTCTGTGCACAACGATTGAAAAGAATCTGCGTTCTTTGCTCCAGGAAACGGCGGCGCATGTAGCGGAGGAGGATCTGGTAGAGGCTATCCGAACAGTGCGTGTAGAACCCGCTGCATCTGCAGAGACCAGTATCGTGAAATCTATCGCTAACCTGTAGGCAAACCGCCTCCTAGACTATGTTGCAGATGCTCGATAAATGTCCTCACTTTGGCTGAAAGGAAGCGGCGGTGAGGGTAAACAGCATAGAGAATGGGGGTGTAGCTGGTCTTCCACGCTTGCAGTAGCGGTACCAGGCGGCCAGCTTTTATGTCATCGCCAATGATGAAGCTTGGCTGCAGAATAATTCCATGACCTGCCAAGGCTGCAGTTCGCAAAACATCGCCGTTATTGGCCCGAAACATCCCGGATACCTTGACTCGTACTTCTTCTTCGTCGCGTTGAAAGAGCCATTCATTACCCTGGCGCGCGTACGTATAGTTGAGGCAGCGGTGTTGTCTGAGTTCCAGTGGATGCGCTGGCGTTCCATGCTGTTTCAGGTAGAGCGGTGAGGCACACACCACTACGTCGAGTACGGCCAGTTGACGTGCGACCAAGCTGGAGTCGTCGAGCTGGCCAATACGTACTGCCAGATCGAAACCTTCCTCTACAAGGTCAACGACTCGGTCATTTAGTTCAAGATCAACATATACCTCTGGGTATTGCTCCATGTATCGGGCAATTACCGGGGCCAGCTGCAGGATGCCAAAGGAGAACGGGGCATTGACCCGTAGCCGCCCCCGCGGATGCTGGACATCAGACTGCAGGGCTGTTTCCAGGTCATCAAACTCGGCCAGTAACGGAAGAATGCGCTCATAGAGTGCACGACCCGCATCGGTAAGGCTTAGCTTGCGTGTCGTCCGGTTAAGCAGTCTCGAATCGTATTTACGCTCAAGAAAGGCGATCAGTTTCGTAAGTCCCGAGCGGGACAGTTCAAGTCGATCAGCGGCCGCAGCGAATGACCCTAGTTCCACTACTTTGACGAAGGCAGATAGCGCAGAAAGCGTATCCATATCAATTTCCAAAATGTAAATAATTCATTTTTATTTACCCTATTTATCTCTAAAAGGGAAATACAAAGAATAGCGGTATCTGACCGACCGCACTTTTTTCTAAGGATTTAACGATGGATACTCGTACCGCTCCCTATGCCGCGCTCCTGTTGCGCTTAGCGCTAGGTATCATGTTTCTGGCCCACGGCCTTACAAAGCTGTTCGTTTTTACCTTGTCGGGTACCGCACAGTTCTTTGAATCGGTTGGTTTCCCAGGCGTGCTGGCCTATCCGGTTACGTTCTTCGAAATTCTGGCGGGTGCAATGCTGATACTGGGCATCCTGCCTCGCTGGGTTGCAGCCGTTGCGGCGGTACAATTACTGGCAGCCTCTTCCGTACACTTTGGAAATGGCTGGTCATTTACCGCAGCTGATGGCGGCTGGGAATATCCTGTTTTTCTGGCGGTCACGGCCGCTGCGTTGGCACTCCTGGGGCCTGGTGCCTTGGCTCTGAAGCCATCGCTTCGTAAGGATTAAGGTTCTAAACCGCGCTGCACCCTTGAAGAGAACACCATGAGCCGACTTCCTACGATTTTCATATCCCACGGTTCGCCAATGGAGGCATTGGATGCAGGGCGGGCAGGGCAGGCCTGGACGGAGCTTGCCGCGGCGTTACCACGTCCGCGAGCCATTGTGATGGTATCCGCTCATTTTTCGGCGCCATATCCAGTGCTCGGAACGACCGCGCAGCATGACACTATCCATGACTTTTATGGGTTTCCTCAGGCGCTTTATGCGCTGCGCTACAACGCGCCGGGTGAACCTGACCTGGCTTTTCAGCTGGCAGAGGCGTTGCAGGCTCAAGGGTTACCGGTACGTACTGATCCTAATCGCGGGCTGGATCATGGCGCGTGGGTGCCACTGCGTTACATGTATCCTGATGCCGATGTTCCAGTCGTCAACCTGTCCATTGATGAAAACAAGGGCCCTGCCTATCACTACCAGCTCGGTCAGGCATTAGCGTCATCATTGGCTGACGACGTACTTCTTATCGCGTCAGGCAGTCTGACACATAACTTGGGCGATTTTCGCAGGCCGCACCGGTCCGTTCCCCGCTACGTCACAGACTTTCAGGCATGGATGCAAGACCGCTTGAAGGCTCGAGATATAGCCGCTCTGCTGGGCTACCGTGAGCAGTCACTGGAGGGCGTCCAGGCTCACCCGAGTGATGAGCACTTGTTACCTCTTTTCGTTGCATTGGGTGCAGCGGGTGAGCAAAGCGAGGCACGCGTATGGTTCAGCGAGATAAACCATCAAATACTGGCGATGGATGTGTACCGGTTTGAGCGATCCGCTTGAGACACAGGTAAAAGAGCCCTCCGGCTGCAGGCTTTGCCTGATCTGGTGCAGCCTTTTTATTTTCTCGCTAATAAGGTAGGAAAAGTCAAAACGACTCTTTGAGCGTTTAGGCAATTGCCAAACCTTATCATTCACTAACGTCCAGGTTAGTGAGGATCAGCTCGGCGCATTCGCTTAGATCAGCGCTTGAGTACCTCTTGGTCGGATAACCCATGGCTTGATATTGAGTTCGAACAGTAAGACCGCCGGTATCGCAGAAGTTGAACAGCCCTAGGGTCATGGTCTCTAACCTTAGGCATAAACAATGAATAGTGGAGACAGGCATATGAATACCGACGGCCAAGACATTTCGAAAGCACAGGGTTCGGATCCGTTGGCACCTGGAGACGAGGTGGATCCAGACGGTGACGCTATTGCCAATGATGACTTCTCAGCACCACCTCATGAGGAAGGTACAAAACGCTGATGAGTTGTTGATGGGATACTAAATGGCCTAGCCGCAGCTGGGCCATTTAGCAATGGATGCTGATGTTGCTGCCACAACGGTATGAACAGCACCTCAAGCCACGCCTTTCAACACTTGAATCTGGAGACTTTCATGACCCGTGCCCTGCCGATACATGCTTCTACCCTTGACCCTGATCTAGCTGAAGACACTGTGCGTGATCAATGCTGACCCGTACTGCTGTCCCAAGACACTAATATTCAAAAAAAGTGAGCCTGTGCCAGAGAGCTATGGGGGATAGATGTCAAACGGAAACAACACTGCAAAATCGGAATGCCTGGAAGACGTAATCGATGGTGTTATTGAGCTGGGTAAAGAGAAAGATAAGGTATCGGTTGGTGATATCAAACGTGAGATAGGGCAGCGTAGTTATGGTCCTTTTTTATTCGTCCCGTCTATCATCGAAATCAGTCCGGTAGGCGGCGTACCGGGCGCATCTACTTTCTTTGCGCTGATCGTTGCGGTCTTCGCACTTCAGATGCTGTTTGGACGTAATCATTTCTGGATGCCTCAGTTCCTGGCTAAACGTTCTGTTAAAAGTCAGAAGATCGAGTCAGGCCTGAACAAGGTTCGTAAAGTCATACGAGGGCTGGACAAGGTCATCAGGCCGCGCCTCGGCTGGGCTACGCAGAAAACCTTTGTTCGTCTTATTGCGGCAATATGCCTGATATTGACAACCTCTGTACCTCCCCTGGAGTTCATACCATTTGCTAGTTTGGCTCCATTCTCGGCTATTTGTCTTTTTGGTCTTGGGTTGACAGCAAAGGATGGTGTGGTCGTCCTGTTAGGTATGGCTGTTTCGCTGATAGCGTTCTATTTAGCGATTACAGGTGTAGCAGGAGGATAAAGGCCCATTTAACGCCGCTGTAGAGGAACACGAGGTTCTTCAACGGATTCGTTAAGGACGTGTCAGCCCGCAAAATTTCCGGCTTTTTTGCAAACCACCTTTCTGGTGTACCAGACGTTAATTCTCAAACGTAACGAACGTCTACGCAGGTCTGAAATATATGTAATCAGGGAACGCCTCTGAAACCCTGGGAGTCGCAAGTTCTACAGTATCCACGGCATAGCTGCTGGCATATGAACCGGTTTCGATCATGATGGCGCCGTGTGCCTCGTGGATCGTTGGCCTTGGCATTCCATCCCCCTTAGATCAGGAGGCAAAATGAAAGCTGTCGTATTTCATGGTATCGGTGATATCCGGGTTGATGATGTGCCCGAACCCAACATTCAGGAGCCGACGGATGCCATTGTCAGGCTGACGGCTTCAGCCATCTGTGGCACTGATCTGCACTTCATACGCGGCAGCTTTTCCGGCATGAAAGAGGGCACCATTCTTGGACATGAAGGCGTTGGCGTTGTTGAAGCGCTGGGCAGCGATGTACGGAACCTGAAGGTCGGTGATCGGGTGATCATTCCTTCCACTATAGCCTGTGGAAGCTGTTCCTATTGCAGGGCTGGCTATTTTGCTCAGTGTGATGTGGCCAATCCAAATGGCAACCAGGCTGGTACGTCATTTTTTGGCGGTCCGGCAGCTACTGGTCCTTTCAATGGATTGCAGGCAGAAAAGGCCCGTATTCCCTACGCCAACATTGGCTTGATCAAGATTCCGGACGAAATTAACGATGAGCAGGCGATTGCCATGTCGGATATCTTCCCGACCGGCTACTTTGGAGCCGAGATGGCTGAAATCAAGGATGGTGACACCGTGGCGGTGTACGGCTGTGGTCCCGTAGGCCTTTTTGCCGTTGCCAGCGCCAAGCTGCTGGGCGCTGGACGTGTCTTTGCAATCGATTGTCTTGAGGACCGTTTGGAAAAGGCGCGCGAGTTGGGTGCTGAATGCATCAATTTCGACAAGGAAGATCCAGTACAGACCCTGGTGCGGCTAACCGGAGGGATCGGTGCCGATCGCGCAATTGATGCAGTTGGCATCGATGCCGTCCATGCACACAGTGGAAAAGCCGTCGAAAGTAGCGATATAAAAGGGCAGGAGCAGGAGGCTAAAGCTAATGCACCTGAGCAGAACCCGCAGAACGGTAATTGGGTTCCTGGTAATGCACCTAGCCAGGCACTGCAATGGGCTGTGGAAGGATTGGCCAAGGCCGGTACGCTTTCGATCATCGGAGTATATCCGCCCGAGTTTCGTGGATTCCCCATTGGCGCGGCGATGAACAAGAACCTGACGATCAACATGGGTAATTGCCATCACCGCAAATATATTCCCAAGCTGATTGATCTCACGTTGTCAGGCCGAATCGATCCGTCCAAGATCATTACCCAACACCAGCACCTGACGGATGCCTTGAGCGCTTTCAAAACCTTCGACAAGCGCAAAGAGGGATGGATCAAGGTGGAGTTGTTGCCACAATAGGTTACTTTCATTATGAGCTGGTCATTGTTTCAGGGCAGTGGCCAGCCGTTAAATAAGATGGATCCTTGCCCCGATCACATTGGTTTTGCTTGCCGGTATTGTCACCTGGACGTTTGGCTTGAATACGTAAATGAGGAGCGCTGGCTGGAGCCGTCAATTGGAGGACCAATTACGCTGTTGCTGGTAGGGCTGATGATCGTCTTTTGGCGCGCTTTCTCTTGGACGCATCATTTTCTACCCCTATTTGCTGTACTCGGTTGGTTCATAGTGACTTATGGGGCAATGATCGTTGCGTTGTACCCTTTGGTTATACCGCCCACTCTCACAATTTCGCAGGCCTCCTCGGCCCCTTTGAGCCAACTGCTTGTGCTAGGAGGCTTTGCTATTCTGATACCCGTTACGCTGGTGTATAGCACCTTTGGCTTCTGGGTTTTTCGTGGAAAGATCAGGCCAAAGAACCAGGTGCCTACAGGCGATAGCTAAGATGTGCGCCTATAAGCGCTAACTGTTTTTTTCAGTCATGTCGCAGCCTCCTGGAATAGGTGCCGGCCCAACCCGATCATCATCGGTATCAGCCTTATCTCCAGCCGGTGTATCAGGCGTTCCGCGTGGGCTTTGGTGTACTGGCTGATTACGTTCCTTGGTCATGACTACCTCACATGGCGAGTAGATAAGTTGTATTAATTGGAAAGGCCGCGGGTCTTGATGCTCAACCATACAGGCACCATTGGTCTGAATTCGGGAAAACTATCGCACCCTTTAAATGTACAGTGCCTAAACAAGGGTCATCATTAATCCTAGTAAGAGCCGCTAACAAAACCTTATTAAGAGAGCCCTGCAGCAGGCCAAGGATAAAAAATTTCAGCGAGTATCAAGCTTATGCTTGCCTATAAAAATGGGTTTTGTTAGCAGTTCTAAGTGGCCGCAGATTGTTGGAGATTATGTGGAGGGTATGGCGCTGCGCTGTAAGAGAGGCATGTTTTTCGATCGAGTATTGTAAACTTACATGGCTTGGTCTTAAGTAGGCTAGACAAGACGGCGACTGTTGAAAAGCAGTCTTCTCTTAGAGTCAGAGTGCAGTCGTATAGCACACAAAGGCAACGCATACAGAGAAAATCAACGTTAACTAATAACGGAATGCTTATAAAGCCTAAAGTAACTGTAGCGTAGTGCTAGGTAGAGAAGCACGTAAATCTATTCTAGGTAAACCAGCGGATACTATTAAAGAGAGCGGTTTTGACAAACTTTACACGTTTTCATCAAAGCTCTTAATAACCCGCCTAGCCGTTTTACGAACCTTGCTTTTTTTCATCTCGCTCATTGAGAACCAGCGACAGGCGGCTATTTCATTAAGCGGCTCAGGTACTTCTTTATCCTCTATGAAAGTCTTGAATATATAATGGCAAGTCCGGGTAAGCTCCATCCTGGCTAAATAGGTAAATTCACATTTCTGTAACCCCGTTTCCTCGCTTAACTCACGTATGGCTGCTGTATCAGGTGTCTCATTAATTTCTATTTTGCCGCCAGGTAGGTTCCATTTTGAGTCCGCCTTACGAACGAGCAAAACCTTGTCATCTCGCTTGCAGATTATGGTGGCTCGAGCCGGTATTGATTTATCCATCAGAGCACTACTTCTGCGTTACTAAGGCATATGATTTTTTCAGTTACTAAAGCAATGAACTGATAAATAGTTAATGGTTCCACAACTTATCTGCCGTTAGTCTGGTTGTCAGATCTAACATGGTTAGCCAAGCGCTCGAGTACCAGCCTCATTAAAACCTGACATCAGCTTCTGATAAGGATATTGTAAATAAATGCTGCTGCTTCGTTCAGATCATGGATATATCCGGATAGGCTGTCTGTCTATGTAAGTAAGCTAATGTTATTAGCGCTGCTCTTATGACTCATTTAAGACAACCTGGTAGCAGTTAGGAATGAATAGAGGATTTTAGGGACACTGATACCTAGTCTCAGGAAGGTTTCCTGAGCTGAAAGAGGAGCCATGCTCATGTTGGCAGTAAACTCATCTGGCAGCGCTCAGGAAGCCGTTGTCACTTTGTCTAATCGTGAGCACGCCCCGGAGCATGAAAAGCAATCGCATACCGAAATAGCAAGACGGGTCGCTATTCTCAGGCACAGTGTATTTGAAGGCGAATACGCCCCTCAGTTAGCCGCTGATAGACCCCTCTACTACGTTCCTTCGCAGACGATAGTAGGTGTGGAAGCTGCCAACGCGTTGAGCATAAAGACTGAAAGAGATCTCCTGGGTGGCGTTGTTCCTGAAGCCTTTATGGGTACAAAAGCGATTACTCATCCCCTTGTCAGCCCAGGTGCATATGCCCCAAAAGGATGGTCCTATGATCTTTGCAATCATCTAGAGGGCGTATGCCTGAACGGCTTTTCAGTCTTTAGCCAAGAGGATGCGCGAAAAGCAGCCAGGCGATTATTGGAAAAGGGGCCGTTTCGGATCAAACCTGTCAGGGCAACGGCAGGACGTGGGCAAATCGTAGTTTCCACACGTGCCCAGGCGGAGTCTGCTCTTGCAGAACAGGATAACGATGAATTGTCCCATTTCGGTCTGGTACTGGAAGAAGCGCTTGAGGATGTCACGACCCTAAGCGTTGGTCAGATAAAAATTGGTGATCACCTAGCTTCTTACTACGGTACTCAACGTCTGGTTCAGGACCACAACGGCTGCTGGGTCTATGGTGGGTCTGAGTTAATAGTAGTCAGGGGTGGTTTTGATGAACTCTGCGTGCACTCGCCCGACGCCTCGATAAAGCTTGCGATAGAGCAGGCTAGGCGATATGACGCAGCGGCTGCCATGTGTTATCCAGGCTTTTTTTCATCGCGCCGCAACTATGATGTTGTCCAAGGGCACAATATCTCTAACCAATGGGTTTCTGGCGTTCTTGAACAATCCTGGCGAATGGGTGGCGCAACGAGTGCGGAGATCCTCGCTCTTGAAGCATTTGCAGCCGACGACTCACTTCATATCCTCAAGGCCACGTCTCGAGAGTCCTATGACTACCATGAAAAGCCTTTTGCACAAGCCGTAGTCTTTTATCAAGGCCACGATCCCGAGATCGGTTTTATAACGAAAAGTGCGAGGCTAGAACCGTATGGCAACCCGTAGTGAACAGCTGGAGCTCCAAGTGGATGATGAACACATTGCTGGAACCTTCCTGACGCCCGATGCCAAGGTTCCCGGTGTTCTTTTCGTGCACGGTTGGGGAGGCAGTCAGCAACGTGACCTAGGCAGGGCCAAAGGAATAGCCGGCCTCGGCTGTGTATGCATGACTTTCGATATGCGTGGTCACGGTTTGACTCAAGACAAGCAGCAGCACATCACGCGTGAGGACAGTTTACGTGATGTACTTGCAGCTTATGATCGTCTGGCTAAACACCCTCAGGTGGACGCTGAGGCTATCGCTGTGGTCGGTACGAGTTATGGGGGGTACCTATCCGCCATCTTGACCTCAATGCGGCCTGTTAAATGGCTAGCCTTAAGAGTTCCGGCCTTATACCGTGACGAGGACTGGACGGTCCCTAAGCGGCAGCTCAACAAAGAGGATTTAAGCCACTATCGAAACAGCCGTATTCATTCCTCTGAAAATCGGGCGTTGGCTGCCTGCGCTCAATTCAAGGGTGATGTTCTGGTTGTCGAGTCTGAGCATGATGACTTTGTCCCCCATACGACCATCATGAATTACCGTGCGGCCTTTCAGCATACCCGCTCTCTGACACACCGGATTATAGAGGGTGCAGATCATGGTCTAAATGGAGAGACCTATCAGCAAGCCTATACCGCTATTCTCGTTAGCTGGGCAACCGAGATGATTGTTGGAGCTCGTGTCGGTGGTGGAATGCCCGGAGAATTGTCTGTAGCAAGCACAACTAGTCTGTAAGGGAGGCAGCATGGTATGGCCGGGGATATTTGCCAATGTCCGTAGCCTTAAGCGCAGAGTATAAGAGGGGATATAAGGGCTTTGTACTGCCCGTCACCGGTATTCTTCGGCTACCGGTGGCACAAAGAGAGCCCCTATATCAAGCAGCTCTACCGTTGCTTGAAGCGGTTTGCCCACTGCAGGGCAAAATCTTGTCGGTGAAATGCATTGACTGTCGCAGCACCTAAGAGCATGACAATCGCTCCTACCGTCGCCATTGCCATGTCTTTTTGCGAGTCCCATGGGTCCTGCTGGGCGCCTACAAATGCCTTAGCGGCATCGCCACCCAGATAGGCACCTCCGATCCATTCGATAAGCTCGTACACGGCCGACGACGAGAGTATGAGATTGAGCGTCAGGAAGTAGCTTAGAAGACCACGCACCGGGACTAGTCGCAGTAAACCCTCGCGGATAGGGTAAGCCAGCAGCAAGCCATAACTAAAGTGCACCAAGCGGTCGAATTGATTACGTTGAAACCCCATGGCCTCATCAAGCGTCTGGCCGGTTAATGCCTGCCACCAGGCATTGTATGGCACCTGAGCATATGTATAGTGAGCACCTACCTCATGAATGCAGAGAAACAGAAAAACCAGGCTGAATGAGGTACGTGAAAACATGAATTTCCGGTGGCTAATCGCTAGAACCAACACAAACAGCACGACAAGCAGATTTTCCATCAGCCAATCCCCCCGTTTAACGGGAGAAATCGCCAGTAAAACCCAGATCGCTCCAAATACAACCGTTAGCGTCAGGACGTACCGACGATACGAATCCTCTCTCATGAAAACTCCTGACAACGCCTAAATCAAAACAGTCGGAAACTGGATAATGCTGTCCACTCAGCGCTCCGAGTGCTTACCTACTTCTATACTGACGTGCTTAGACGCGTGAAGATTCCTTGAGAGGCGCCTTTCCATAAGCGGCTGATAACCCGTCCCTAATGCTCATGCATGCAGGTTTTGGCAAGCCGGAAGCAGTAAGCCATCCCGCGGGGTTTATCACCTCAGGCAGGCTTTAAGCCCATAGGATTAGATATCGTCTGACTTGGTGGAGGGTTGGTCATTTAGTGGGAGTATCCGCGGTAGCAGGAAAAAAATGCTTAGTGCTAGGAGGGTACAAAAGATAGCTGCCATTTCCCGGCCCGAACCCGCCGCCATGCCGATCGCAGCGGTCAACCAGATCCCGGCAGCGGTCGTCAGGCCCTTCACATGATTCAAGTCGTGGCCTTTTATTATTGTGCCTGCGCCAAGGAAGCCTATTCCTGTAACCAGTCCCTGTATGACACGACTAAGGTCGGTACTACCAACTCCCATCATCGAAGGAATGAGGACAAAGAGGGCTGAACCCAAGGCAACTAGCATATGGGTACGAATACCTGCCGCCTTGCCAGATTGTTCACGCTCTAAACCCAGTAGCCCTCCTAAAAAGGCTGCCAGCGTTAGGCGAAGCACAAGACGTGTTGTCTGCGCAGGATCAAGAAAGTCGGCGAACTCCTCACATAGAGTGGCCTTGATAATTTCCCAAGCATCGCTCATTACACATTCCTATATAAGGGCTGTTCCGGCCCCAACAAGCGGCGCTGAGTCTGCAAAGGAAATTTAGCTGCAGACGCATGCACTTTTCGCTTTTAACCGCCGTTAACGATCGTTTGTCAAACATAGAATTTACTTTACTGTTTATTCACGGAGAGCAAGAAATCGCACACTACGGCTATTAGGCGTAAGCACCAATACGTCCCGTGTTTTTCGATGGTACTCTTTTCAGGCGGAAAGACTGGTTCTAGAAACCGGGTTAAATCGCTTCGAGATCTGACCGCTACTGTTCCAAGAAACAAGCGGGATGTTGGTCTGCACGCATGTCGTTTGAACAGATTCCTGGGTTGGTCCTGGCCGCGCCAATTAAGCCAACGCTCAATATGACTGCACAAATGTTCCAGATTCAATCGGAAAGAGGCTGATACGATCCCAAGACGATCTGTTTGTTGCCGTCCATGATATCAAGGCGAAAGTCCTAACTATGACAGACGACAGGAAAAGCTGGGTTCACCTGAACCAGGACGCCGAAACCGGTATCGAGACCATTCGTGCTCATTTTGAGGGTCATGCCTATGATCCCCATTGGCATGACAGCTATCTTGTAGGGTTTACCGAGCAAGGCGTGCAGCAGTTCAGCTGCCGGAATGCGCTGCACGTCAGCACCCCTGGTAAGGTCTTCATGCTTGAGCCGGGTGAGATTCACGACGGCCATGCGCCGGCAGAGGGTGGGTTTACCTACTCCATGCTTTATCTGGAGCCGCAGTGGATCGAGCGTGAGCTGAGGATGTTGCATGAGGATGCGCCTGTACAATGCCTTCCCAGTTTTGGCGCGACACTGACCGATCAGACCGAACTCATGATCGCTATTGCCGATGCGTTCAAGGCGCTCGAATACAATGAGTTGAGAATAGTAAGGCAGACCGCGCTGGATCAATTGCTGATCAAGCTGACCGACCATGTGAAATGGCGAATGCGGGGAGCTTATGATCCCAGACTTCCGTTGGTGGCTTATCGCGTTCGAGATTATCTTCACGCTCACATGCAGGACGATGTAGGCCTGGATGAGCTTGCTAATACCGTAGGTGTGGATCGATTTCGCTTGACCCGAGCCTTCAAGGCCGCCTTTGGTTTGGCACCGCATGCTTACCTCATCCAGCTGCGACTCGCCAAGGCTCGTTTTATGTTGGCGAAAGGCGATCAACCGGCCGAGGTTGCCATGAGACTCGGTTTTGCGGATCAGAGCCACATGGGCCGTTGGTTCCGCCGCGCCTATGGGCTGACTCCAGCCAGCTACCGCAAGCGCTGCTCAAATCTTCCAGACGCCTCACGCAGCTAACACCACAATCGACTTCAGCCGTATAACTGTGGAGTCAATATGATGATTTCTGTGCCGTTCATTCTGTTCTCTCTGGTAGCCTCCATCACTCCAGGGCCTACCAACATCCTGGTGCTAAGTCACAGTGCCCGCTATGGATTCTGGAAGGCATTACCTATTGTGCTGGGTGGGTGTGCGGGCGCGGCCGGTATCGTGCTGGTAACAGGCGTGGGGATTGGCGAAAGCCTGACGAGCTACCCGTTGATCCAGCTCGTGATGAGCACTGCCGGCGTGCTGTGGTTGAGTTATCTGGCCTGGCAGATCTTTAGCAGCCCAGCCACGCCATTGAATGAGATGAGTGAGTCCATGGCCAATGACAAGCGCGTCGGGTTTGGCGGCGCGGCCGGGTTGCAGCTGATAAATCCAAAGACCTGGATGATGGCCATCGCCGTTATCAGCGTGTTTACGCAAGCAGGGTCAGACAAGGCCGCACAGGTGGTACAGCTGACATCTGTATTCTTTGCGATATCGATTCCGTGTCTGACGGCATGGGCAGTGCTGGGCGCAAGCGTTTCGCGCTGGCTCGATTCTGCCACCCGTGTCAGATACTTCAACCGTCTCATGGGCCTGCTGTTATTGGGATCGGCTTGGCTGAGCCTGCTTTGATGTTTGTCCCATAGTTAACTGTCTGGCCTAACTATGGCTGTCTTCATGTAGTACTTTCAGGATATTTGGCTCGAGCCAGCCAGCCCTTCCATAACCATTTTCTCTCATGAACATCCAGAGGAGCATCGAACGCGTGCAATGCTAGCCACTGGTTGAAACGCAGCTGTTCGAGTTCTTCGGCTGGCTTGCATACCGGCCCACCCAAAACCTGTTCGATATTGTTAAGCAGTGGGGCAGGTACCTGTTCGCGATACAGGCAAATCTGCTCTCTCAAGACATCCAGTGTGTAGGTGAGGATTTCCTTGTCAGAAAACTCAGGCACGGACATAAGATACCTCTTGCAGCATTGATCATTAAGCAAAAACGGTTAAATACGATCCGTCGCGATGTCACATGAAGCGGGTTAGTGCTGAGTCGTTAGTTGGGCAAGCAAAAGCCCCATTTCTTTTACCGGCACGCAGTAGTTCGGGTTACAGGCGCTAAGTTCATGAATAGCCGTGGTCGAGCTAATAGCCTGTCTTTGATCCTCTACGATGCAGATCCCCCGGCGCCTTTGATGGCGCGCAAGCCCTCGACGCCGTCTCGTCCCGATGCTGATAACACCGCGCCTATTGTACGCGGCCCAAATACCTTGGCTGCAGACGTGAACAGTTCATCTGCTGAGGCATGCTCATGCCTTGCACAGTCAAGCCGTTTAAGCCTGATCATGCCCTTGGGCTCTATAGTGACTTGATACCCAGGCGGAGTGAGATAGACGCAGTCCGCCACGAGTAACTCGCCGGGTGTGCATACTTTTACGGGAAGGAAGGTATAGCGTCCCATAAGCGTTACGAGCGCCTCTACAGGGCTGTCGGTTGCTACACGAAGCATCACAACGACACAGGTTTCCAGGCGGGAAGGAAACGTGCTGGCGAGCTGGCATAAGGCTCTAAGACCAGGAAGGGAGGAGGTAATAACTACAATGTTGTTGATTGAGCTCATCTTAAACTTCTCATGCAAAACGCTGTGAAAGCATGTCCTGATGAAAAGGTAACTCCGGCTTACTGCCCTCACGCTCCGTATGCGGCTGCGTACAGACGGAAAAACAACGGGAATAAAAAACTGTATCGCCGCGAGTACAACAACTTCGCCAACACACTAAACGCGGCGATACAGAGGAGCACACTTCATGAGCTATGACATCACTACAGAACAGGTTCAAATACAACCTGTATTCAATGGAAAGCTGGGTAAAAGATAAGTTGCAGAATTGCTAAGTTATTAAATTCTTTGAACTTTATTCAAATACAAGTTTTGCTAAGTAGATACCAGACGCTGATTAAGATAGCGCTTCGTTGGAACGGCGCAATTGTGCAGATTTGCTTTTTAATCTTCTACATGAAAATTGTACGTGTATAACTATGGACCTATCTGTTAGGTCTTAATCCTGTAATATCTTGAAACATTCATCAATCTTTATATACGACTACGTAGCTGAAACAGATAAGCTTTAATTCCGGATTACGGCTGCTACTTTCTGCCGACGCTGGACGTAAGCAGTGAGCCAATGGCGTGAGCGTTCAAGGACATACGATGCTACCGGTCTCATCTACCTAGTAATCACACAGAAACAAGGCTTAGTACCCCTGTTTTGGCTAGCCGATATCGAGCAAGGTCTTCTGCCAGAAACAGCGAGCCCTGGTAATGGTGTTCAGCCTCACTACGGATATCCTCAATGGAGGGAGACTGCTCCGGATTGGCTTGATAGCGGGCGCTAAAGTGCGTCAGGACAAGATTGGGCAGCCCGCTGGATTGGGCAAAGCTCGCAATCCCGGCCGCTGAGCTATGTCCGAATGTATCGCCAGCCCTGTCTGCAATATCTTGTGTATATGTCGACTCATGAACAAGCACCTGAGCTGGCTGGCAAAAGGTCCGCAACAGCTCGGGCTGATCGTTGTCACCGCAGACGACCAGGCAGCGAGCCGCATGGGGGTAGTACACATAATCGGCGCTTTTAAACGTTTGGCCTTCATGTACCACATCAATGCCTTTACGCAGCTGTCCCCAGATTGGGCCGCGTGCAATACCTTCGGCATTCAATTTTTCAGTGTTTAGATGAGGTTCACGGGCTGTTTCGGTAAACCGATAGCCGAAAGAGGGCACGCGATGGGAGAGGGGCGTAGCATCGACCGTCCACCGTGGAAATGCCCAGTGCCCCAGCGCCTCAGCCGGCAGAAACTCTACGTCAAAGGGCAGGTACAGCTGGGTGAATTGTCGAGTCGCGTTAAACCATTCGGCAATGCCCGCCGGGGCAATGATGGGAAGTGGCTTCTTTCGGCCTGACATGCCTGCGCTGGCCAGGAGGCCTGGCAAGCCATAACAGTGGTCACCATGGACATGTGTAATGAAGATGGCCTGCAGATCATGCAGCGACAGACGTGTACGCAGTAGCCGGTGCTGAGTTGCCTCGCCGCAATCAATCAGAAACCAGTCACTGCCTATCTCTTCCTGTAGGGCAAGCCCGGTCACGTTGCGTTTCTTGGTCGGTACGCCGGCGGACGTGCCCAGAAATAGTAAATCCACCAATGCCTCTATTTATCGGTGCCGCACCAGTATCAAGACATAGTGTATATCGCAGATAGCTGCAAGGTGGTGAGCATGAGACTTGCCGACCTCCGTGTCGGCGTATTTCAGAACGCTCAGGTTCCAGGCGCGACGTCATTTCTGGCGATTCGGATCTCTTGCACCATGGCCTCGGAAAACTTCTGGGCGGCCGACCAGCGCAGGTGG
Organism: Pseudomonas sp. C2.3V; assembly: GCF_058536325.1. NCBI lineage: Bacteria > Pseudomonadati > Pseudomonadota > Gammaproteobacteria > Pseudomonadales > Pseudomonadaceae > Pseudomonas > Pseudomonas sp. C2.3V. The sequence goes on from NZ_JBZUBN010000002.1 coordinate 137,637, forward strand.
ATTGCATCTATGAAGGATGTTTTGGCGGTAATCCATTCCTTGTCGCCATTCCAATACTGGGCCTTGGTTGGCGCCAGGGCGGTAGCAAGCTGCTGGTCGAAATTAGCCAGAAATACACCTGTTGGATCTTGCTGGGCTTTCCAGTCAGGATGTAATGGCGTGGATACGACCGTTAATTGCCGTCCCTCCTGGTACAAACGGGTAGCCAGAGTTTGCAGGGCATTGAAACAGGTTGAATCCAGCGCTTCCGGGCGGCCATAAAGCAATTCACGACTGTTCACCGTATTGAGCGGGCCGTCCCCATGGCGATTGAACACCAAGGGATCGAACTCGATACGGTTGGCGCGCTGATCTTTTACCTTCAAGGCATTGCGCATCAGCGAGCCGGGTGAGAAATAGTGCATGTAATAAAGCCAGGGTGACGTTTTCTCATACACGTACTGATCAACATCGTTGCGATTGAATACGGCAGCCGAAACACGCCAGCAACCCGCAAAGTCCTGGGGGTCGACTACCATCAGGACATGCCTGACGGTAGGTTCCCGGTCAAGTAGCCAGTTGGCAACGTATACCGATTGATTGGCATGCAGACCACAGAAGGCGCCGTTCAGCGGGCGCGTACCTGGGGAATGCCTGACGATGGCATCACCATCGATATGCCTCCAGGCTACAGATGACCCTATCACCAGCAGGTCTGGCGATTCGATGGGATTTTCACGTAGAAAGCTGAGTTTTTCGTCAACGCACAGGCTATTGGAAAATGCCGGTGGGGGCAGGTTATCTGTGCCGCGCAGGCCGAGCAGCAGCATCCAGAACGCCGCGAGGGCTCCCGCCATTCCGCCAAACAGTGCCAGCAGGTAGCCGGCAGAAATCCTGCTGCCGGAACTGGAGGTGGGCTTGTCATCTGCTGCTGAAGTCTTCATGACACCGCCGCTCCTTCGAGTTTGGATTGGATCAGCTGAGCGAAATGGCCCACATTCTTGAGTGACTCAAGCTCTGCGGTCCTGAACTTGATACCAAAACGCTGCTCTGCCGCCACGATCAGGATGACATGCGTCTGGCTGTCCCAGCCGTCGATGTTGTCAGCGGTCATGTCTGGTGCAAGCACAATGTCGTCGTCATCGAACACGTCGCGGAAGACCTGGGTCAGTGCGTTGAGAATGTCCTTATCGTTCATACGTCAGTAACCTCGATGAAGTGGCGGGAAGTACGGGGTGAGAGCAGGTCATAACGCCAGAAGCTGGCGTTGGGGATAGCGCCTTCAGGTACTGGGCAATGATCGAAGCCCAGCGCTGCATAATGTTCGGCAACCATGCCGTTCCGGTCGGTAGGGCGATATTCGCCGATGAGCGCTGCCCAGCCAGCTGCCGTTGCGCGTTTGATCAGTACGTCGAGGACGGCCTCTTCTACCTGACGGCCCAGGACGCGGCAGCTCATCAGCCAGGTATCGATAAGAAGTTCATCCTGAGCCCATGCGGTATCTGCGCGTGCAAGAACTACGCTGATCAGGCCGTTATCACCGAATTTGTCGCTCAGGCGCACCGCAAGGGCAACTGCACGATTATCTGCTGCAAGGCGTTCGACCTCCGCTTCGCTGTAGCGGCGCGTCGTAAGGTTGAACTGATTGGTCTTGTTAATCAGCTGCGTGGTACGGATCAACTCTGCCGGACCGATGGTGGTAGCGGTAAGAACCATCTGCAGACCGCGCAGGTAACCTTCCATGTCGGTTGCCTGGCTCATGGCAACCTTGCGTTCGGCGTTAAGGGCATAGTGACGGCTGCGTGCAGTGTCGTCTGTGGTGAACGAGACTGTCTCGAAATAACCGGCAGCCGCTACGCGAGCAGGGTAGTCGGCTACATCCTCGGGAAGTTCCGGCACCGCCACCTCGGGTAGCTCACGGCGAACAATGTCACGCTCAGCCGGGTTGTCGTCGACAAAGACCAGGCTGTCGAGGCCGATATTGAGCAGGGAGGCGATACGCCGCAGGTTGCCGGCCTTGTCTTCCCAGTTGGCGACAAAGGCGGCGATATCGGAGCGCTTGAGACCCATTTCCGGGTGGTCGAACGCCGCTTCAGCTACTGCCAGATCGTTCTTGCTACAGACCGCGAGAATGATGCCTCGTTTGGCCAGATTCCCTGCGTAATGCTGGAATGCCAGAAACGCTTCACCGGCCGGTGATCCCTGGCCTATCTGGATGCCATGAACACCATCGTCGCCAATCACGCCGCCCCACAGAGTGTTATCAAGGTCCAGGACCAGGCACTTGCGTGAGAGACCGACCCCGGCAGCAGCAACCCTTGCCAGCTGATCGCCATAAAGGGGGGCCAGCGTTGGGCTGACCAGCTGTTTGGCTTGATGCCACCGCACAGGCTCAGCCAGACCGGTGCCATACATCCCTTGTGCAGCTTGCCACGCCAGGTCCATCAGCAGTACACCTTCTTCCCTTGCCGCTGCCCGGATGGCGGTATTGAGCCGCTCGATTACGGCAAAGGGCGCGGCTGGAACATGGGCTTCGAATGAGCCGAACAGCAAGGGTTCTGTAGTGACAAGCGTTTGCTGAATAACCTGCACTGCGTAACGTTCCCGGGCGAGGCGCCAGAGGTGGCGTAACTCCTCAATACGCGTCTCAACGGCGCTTGAAACCTGCGCCTCTGATGCATCCAGGGGCAGCTGCAGGGCAGTGTCTTTTGCATCCACGGCCAACAGAATCACCTGAGGGGCAAAGGACGATAGCGCAGGGTCGTCCATTAGTAAGGCCTGTCGATACATGCCATACGGGGCAACATACACGGACAAGGCCAGACGCCGGGAGAGACCTGCGACCCGAATGGCAGGAACGAGATGGTCCACGGTATGGGAGGAAAGCAGGGCGATGCGCAAGGGACGCAAACCTAGGGCTACCAGATCTCCTGCTGTGGTGAGATCACTCAGTCCTTCTGCGGCAAGTTTATCCAGTCGGGCGGTAAGGGTGAAGTCGCGTCGAAATCCAGATAAGTAAGCCGCCTGACTAAGCCGCTTGGCAGGGTCTGCCTCTCGCTTGGCCTCGCTGATCGCTGCGCCGAGATCTGGATGAGGGGGAAGCCAGGGTAATAGGTCCATCATGGAATGCTCCTGTTTCGACACTTAGAACTGGAAGTAAAGAAACTCGGTCGGGGCCGCAGAGAACGCAGAGGCCAAGGCAAAAAAGCCCAGTACACCCAAGGCAGCGCCTAGCACTGGCGTAGGCCGCCACGCCACGAAGGGGAACCAGTGTTCGATCCAGTTTTCCTTTGGCCGAAAGTTCAGGGCAGTGCGGAAGTGATGCATCCACTGGCCGATATTGGGCATGGTCCAGACAAAGGCCAGCAACATAGCGATGGCCAGAAAATCGGACTTGTCGAGCTTGGTCGAGACGTCGCTCAGGCCCACCATGCCGGTAAGGATTGCCATGGCAGCGGACACGCTTTCGGCTCGGAAGAACACCATGGCCACCACCACACAGGTGAAGGTGAGCAGCAATGCAGCGACCTGATGGATTCGGTTGTCACTGTCGAGCTTCCAGCCTTTACTGACCTTATAGGCGCGCCAGCCATGGGCGACCACAAGGTAAAAACCGTGGAGTAGCCCGAACGCTACGAATTGCCAGCCGGCCCCATGCCAGACGCCGGAAATGAACATGGTGAAAAGGGTAGGGTAGGCCACCAGCGCTACAAAGGTACCAAGCGACATTTTTCCGCGCTTGGGCAGGGGCTTACCGGCAGCCAGCCGTGCACGGGTAATCCGCATGACGATGGGATTGTAGATATAGGCGGTCAGAAAGCGTGTCAGCGTCATGTGCCAGCGAGACCAGTAGTCGATCACGTTGCGTGCCTTGAACGGGCTGTTGAAGTTGGCCGGTAGGCTTATTCCAAAAAGAAGCCCCAGGCCGATCGCCATGTCGCTATAGCCGGAAAAATCAAAATAGATCTGGAGGGTGTAGGTAAGCGCGCCGGTCCATGCGTCGAAGAAAGACGGCGTCACGCCGTCGGCTGCCAATGCAAACACCGGCGAAGCTTTTTCACCCAGCGGGTCGGCGATAACAACCTTCTTGAATAGCCCCAGCAGGAAGATAGTGGTGCCAATAGTGAGATTATCCAGGCGGGGTTTGAAGTTGTTGCGTTCGCGAAACTGCTCCAGCATCTCACGGTGATGGGTAATCGGTCCGGCGATCAGGTGCGGAAAGAAGGTAATGAAAAGGCAGTAGTTGAGAAAATCATGTTCAACAACTTCACCGTCGTGTGCATCGACCAAATAGGCAATTTGCTGGAACGTGAAGAACGAAATGGCCAGGGGTAGAATGATGTCACTGACCGTCCAGCCTGTATCGAGCACATCATCAAGCGTACCGAGCAGAAAACCGGTGTATTTGTAGTACCCCAGCAGTGCCAGGTTGGCGGCAATACCTAGTGTCAGGGCCCAGCGGGAAGGGTTGCGAAGTAGATAGCCACCCAGCAGGTAATTAAAGATCATGCTTGCGGCCAACAGCGGAACGTTGGCTGGGTTCCACCAACCATAAAATACCAGGGAGGCGAGTGTCAGCCAGACGATCGCCAGGCGTTGTCGACCCGTCCCACCCAATACAAAAAAGCCTAATAGTACGACTGGAAGAAATCCGGCTATAAACGCAAACGAGTTAAAAAGCATCGTCCTGATCCTCTTAACAACGCCGTTCCATGGCCAAGGGCTCGCCCGGCGACAAGCCAGAGCGGGGTGGTTTCCTTGGCACTGCATCATGAATGGCTATCACTGATATCCACCGCGGCCATCTACTACCGACCGCGCATAAGTGCCTTTCACCGTCGCGTACGGGGATTTTGATCCAAAACGTTTGTGCGCTCGGCCACAGAAAAATCCTATATCTCCGTGTAGCACCTATGCTTAGCGCCTGCCAAAAAAGCTCGCCGCTTCAAGCGGCAGATTTGCTTATTTATGTGATCTAGTTTGCTTTGTATGGAAAGAAAAGCGCTATTTATTAATGTTCTGTTAATGAGTCTTTACCAGATTGCCCATAAATTGTGACGGCTATCACTCATAAATGGGACGCGGTTGTTGTTGCCCCTTAAAACAAATAACGGAATTACAAAATAATACCAGCCCTATAAATGATTTAAGAAAACTACCAAACCCAAGCACATAACAAGTAATCAGAAACGTAAAAACAAAAAGGCCACCATTAGGTGGCCTTTTCGCTAAACAGACGATTAGCGTTTGGTGCGGGTGGTAGGATCAACATCGTCCATATGATCGGTGCCACGCATGCCAGCCCGGGTTGCGACATTGTCATTTTCGATGTCTACATCGGTACGGCGTACTGTGTCACGAACCGTTTCGTTATGATGAGTCGTTTCCTTACCTACCACGACTTCTTCCACAACTCGAGCGGTTTTCTCAACAACGGCTTCTTCTGCCGTTTCCTGGATCTCTACCGTTCCAGATTTGAAGGCAGAAAGATCGTCAGTGGAGACTGGGCGGTCGACAGGGCGACGTTCGATAACGGCATGCTGTTCGCTGAGGTTGACCGTTTCTTCAACGGGACGCTCACTCATACGTGATACCACTCGTACGCGGCCCAGGCTGTTTTCACGTTTGCCGACCTTCAGCTCTTCTTCCATGACTGGAATGGCCGTGCGGTCAGTCGCTTCAGTAGGCGTCTGGTCAGCGAGGGTAGTGGACCCTGCACCCAGTGTAGAAGCTGTGTTGGGGTAGTCACTCGATACCGGCCCGGTAGCGGCGCTGGTGCCCATGGTGGTCGCTGAAGAGCCGATCGCACCCTGGTTGCTCCAATTGGCGCTGCGCTCGTCGATATCAATTGCGCCATTGCGCTCCATGATTTCTTCAACGACACCTACTTGTGCGTCGTCATTGACGGTAACAGTCACTACAGTGGATCCACGGCGTACCGCTTCAGGATAGGTATCGGCGTAGCGGCTATTATGGGTGTCGCTGTCGCTGAAGATTGAGCGGAAGAAGCCGCCGATCTTGTCGGTCATCGATTCATCGTCGTGAGTACGGGTGTCGGACCGCATGGAAGTATCTGTCGTGCCGTCGAGCACGGGGGATTCGTTAGAGGCGGCCATGCGGATGTTCGTTTGGGATACGCCTTTGGACAAAAGCTCACGCTTAACCTGTTCTGCTTCGTTAACGTGGTCAAATGCTGCAACTAGAATGTGCTGTTTCATAAAGTCACCTTTCGTTCTCTTCGGCAGCTGTGCTGCGATTCGATTGGGCGGTGCAGACTGCGATTACCGCGCGGAACCGGAGTGATCTGACTCCGGATGAGAGTGGCTGCGTTCCACAGTCACGTTTTCGCGTTTCAATGTGACCGGCACGGTACGTTGTGCTTCACGAGTGACGCGTTGGACATGAAGTTCTTCCTTCAACATCAAGCGTTTTTCAACAACCAGAACTTCTTCGAAAACAGGGATGATGGTGACATCACCGTCCTGTCGCACCTGTGGAAGGTGAGCGGGGTCGACTGGCGTGTCGAATTTAACCCGTTCGATAACCGTTTCCTCATACCGCAAGGCGTCAGAAACGGTGTATTCCTTGGACTCGACGGTCTTGTTGATCCGGACGCAGCCGGATTCGACAGTCTCTTTATGAAGCTCGGCACGCTCTTCAACGATAGGTATCGTTTCGGTTGCTTGCCTATCAGACTGGTCGTTGTTCATCCGTCTATCCTGCTGTTGATTTAACTGGGTGTTTTCATGCCCTTCGTGAAAATGGAGTGAGTCACGAACGGTTCGTTCAGAGAAACTTACGAGCGGTAGGGCCGGTTCTAGACTGCTTGAGAGCTGTGTCTAAAACCAGAAGATTTACAGGAACGTAAGCGGTCTGTAGGAGTCGGCCCAATGCAACCGAGCAAGCGTAACGCTGTTAAAGGAGGTGATGAGAGGAGGCGGACGCAGAAACGCCCGCCGACATGAAGAAAGGACCTAAGCGCTTAGATGACGCATCCATGCCAAGCCTTTAGATGTATTTCCACGGGGACGGTATTCACAGCCGATCCAACCGGTGTATCCCAATTCATCAATCAGCTGGAACAGATAGGGATAATTGATTTCGCCGCTGTCTGGTTCGTGGCGGTCCGGTACGCCAGCAATCTGGATATGCCCAATACCTGCTATGTCACGACGTAGTTTTGCAGAGATATCTCCTTCTACGATTTGGCAGTGGTAGCAGTCAAATTGGACCTTGAGGTTGGCAGCACCCACTTCTGAACAGATGGCCTGAGCCTCATCCTGCCGGTTCAGGAAGAAACCGGGCATATCACGCGTATTGATAGGCTCAATGACTACCGTCAGGCCACTCTTGGCCGCTTCCTGCGTCGCATAGGTGAGGTTTTGCAGGTATACCTCACGGTGTGCTGCGCGATCTGCGCCTGACGGCAGCAGCCCGGCCATAACATGAAAGCGGTCATTACCCAGAGCGGCAGCATAGTCCAGCGCACGGGCGATGCTATCCCGAAATTCAGCTTCGCGACCGGGGAGGGAGGCGAGACCGCGCTCCCCGGTCGCCCAATTCCCAGGCGGTGCGTTGAACAGCACCTGGACAAGTCCGTAGTCGTCGAGCCGTGCCTTGAGCTCGGCAGCTGGGTAGTCGTAAGGAAACAGGTACTCGACTGCCTTGAAGCCATCGGCCGCGGCCGCAGCAAAGCGGTCGAGAAAGTCGTGTTCGGGATATAGCATGCTCAGGTTTGCAGCGAAGCGGGGCATGGTCTCTCCTTCGAGTGTTCAGACAAAGGGCCAGAGCAACAGGGTCAAGATAAACCCCAGGGAGCCCAGCAGTGTGGTCAGTACGGTCCAGGTTCGCAGGCCGTCGCCCACGTTCAGCCCAGCCAGTTTAGTGAAGATCCAGTAGCCTGCATCGTTGATGTGAGACATGGCGAGCCCGCCTCCGCCCATGGCTATTGTCAACACCACTCAGGAAACAAGCGGCATTCCGTACGGCTCGCCTTGCCGTGAGCACCTGAAAGCCTGTCAATCTTGACGGCAGGCTCTCAGGTGGCCCGCTCCGACGTCCGTCGCCATTGACGGCTCAGCCATCGCCAGGCAATCCAGCCCAGACCCAGCATATAGGCGAGGCTGCCAGGAACCCACATGATGAGGCCTGCCAACTGTTGGTCAGGCAGGTCGCCTGATTCGTGGTAAAGCGTTTGGGTACTGAAGGTGAGAAGCGCGCCCAGTAATCCGGTATGCATGAGTGTGAGCAGAAGCGCAAGCAACGCCTGAGGAACACGCGCATGACTGGCATGCAGGCACGACCACCACAATAACCAACCGGTAAATAGAAAGCAGATGTGTTCGGTGACATGCCACCAGAGGTTATCCAGGGCGAGCTGGTAAGGTTTAGGGGCATGCCAGCCCCAGATCGCCAGCGCATGGAGCAGGGCTGCAGCCGTTGGATAGCGACCGGCCTTCAGGATAGGATGCCAGACGCGTCGGCCGCGTCCACGTAACGCAGCCTGCCACTGGGGCAGTGGTCTGGCAAGCGCCCACAGGGGCGCAACGATAATCATATAGAGCATATGCTGGACCATATGCATGGCTGTACTGGTTTCCGCCCAGCCATCGAACGGGCCAAACGTTGCCAGGGCTGCGACGACCATGCCGGCATGAAACCAGAGCGCCTCGCCTCGATGAGGCGGAACCCGGCGCTGCCCTATGTAATAGAGCCCCCACATGGCAGCCAGCAGTACAGCGCAGCCCCATATAGGTAGACGTTCGGTCAGATGACCCTCTAGTAACCCATGACCATAGGCCGAAGGTGCAATACCCAGCAGGATTATCAGGGCTAGAGGCATGGCGGCATCAACAGAATGGGAATACCCACAAACAGCGTGGCGATTGCGCTGACCAGGTGCAGTCCAGCGCCCAGCGTTGCCAGGAAGCGTTGCCGACGCGCCTCCTCGGAATCGCCGAGGCCAATAGCCTGCCAGCAGCGCCGCGCATTCCATAGCAAAAAAACCAGTGTGGCGAGCGTAAGCAAACCCAGCATGAGGTTTATACGATTGAGGGCACCAGCTTCTGCAGCAGGCGGCGTGATCTGGCAGGCTACTGTAAGCCCCCCATAGATAGAGATAAACCACACGCTCCAGACAACAAGGCCTGCAACCAACTGCAAGGGATGGGCTGGACGCATCAGTAAGGATTCCAGGTCAGAGGAAACAGCACCGTGGCGATGTAGCTGATGGCAACTACCGTTGTGGTGTAAACCCACCACTGCAGCACGATCTTGGGCTCATAAGGTGCATTGATCCCTACATACACCCAATACACCCGCAAGGCCTGAAGCGCAGTAGCCAGGACACCTACCACGGCGTGGAGCAGGCTGTAACCCAGCATGGTCAGCAGCACGGCATCGTGGGTTGTTTCGGTAGGCTTCAAAGGCGCTTCAATGATTACCAAGACCAGCAGCAGCGTATGCACCAGGCCAAGCACAGTGATACCTGCCAGTTGAGACCCTAGGTGCGTAATGTGCTTCTCCCTGAGCTGACTCACGACACGGCGCAGCCAGCCGGTGACGATGAATGCCGGCAGCAACGCGGCCAACATAAGTCCATGGTTGAGCGGGTTCTGCGAAGGAATCTGCCAATTGGGCGACACGCTCCACAGGTAGAACCAGCCGAACAATAGCGAGAGGTAAAGGGAGCCGTTGGAAATCAATGTGGTTCCCATGCCCCAGAGGCCCGGACCGTCAAACGTACGGGAGTGCAAGGGAGGCTCATCCGGCTGGGTATGCGCATCAGGCGCTGCCTTGGGATGAGCGCCGTTTTCCCAGCTCCAGCGCAGACAGATGATCAGCGCCGCCAGCGCACCCAGACCCGCTAACGTATAGGCACTGACTAACAGGCAGATGCACATCACAGCCAGTACAGCCGAAAGCACAAAGGGCCACATCGAATTGCCGGGTAGGTGAATCACATGGCGTACCCGTCCGGTAACCGGATCGACACCCCAGGTTTCGCGGCGACCATGACTACTGACCGAAAGGCCATATTCGCCATTGGCGATCGCTTCCGGCAGATGCGGCTGGTCCCACAAGGGATGGCGGGTCTTCACTTCCGGCAGGCTGACGAAGTTATAGGCAGTAGGTGGCAATTGCGTTGCCCATTCCAGCGTATCCGCCTTCCACGGATTCTTACCGGCCTTCTCGCCAAAGCGAAAATGCAGGAACAGGTCGAGCAGAAACGTCGCAACGCCAAAGGCCATGATGAAGCCGCCAATTGAGGAGATCAGGTTGGGCAAATCCCAGCCCAGGCCGCTTTCATAGGTATAGACCCGCCGTGGCATGCCCATAAGGCCCGTCCAGTGCATGATCAGAAAGGTCATGTTGAAGCCGATGAAAGTCAGCCAGAAGCCCCACCGCCCAAGCGTCATGGAGGGCATCCGGCCTGAGAAATGCGGTAGCCAGTAGTAGATGCCGGCCATCAGCGGGAAGAACATGCCGCCTACCAGCACATAATGAAAATGGGCGACGACAAAGTAGGTGTCGTGCACCTGCCAGTCGAACGGCACGAGAGAGAGCATCACGCCTGTTAGCCCACCTGCAACAAAGATGACGATAAACCCTACCAGCCAGAGCATGGGCAGCTCGAATCGAGGCTTACCCAGCCATAGGGTCGCAATCCAGGAAAACACCTGAATCCCCGTTGGCACCGCCACCAGCATGCTGGCCGCCGAAAAGAACAGCTGCGCCAGTTGGGGAATGCCGATGGTAAACATATGGTGTACCCATAGACCAAAGCTGATAAAGCCTGTCGTCAGCACACCCAGTACAACCCAGCGGTAACCCACCAGCGGACGCCCGCAGAACACCGGGAGAATGGTCGAAACGATACCGGCGGCCGGTAAAAAGATGATGTAAACCTCAGGGTGGCCGAACAGCCAGAACAGATGCTGCCACAGCACAGGGTCGCCCCCGCGGGCCACATCGAAAAAGGGCAGATCGGCGGCACGAGAAATCTCCAGCATCAGGCTTGCCAGTATCATGGGTGGAAAGCCGATCAGGATCATCATGGCTACTACGAGCATGTACCAGGCGAAGATCGGCATCTGGTGTAGTCCCATGCCAGGGGCGCGCGCTCGAAGAATGGATACGACGATCTCGACGCCTGCCGAGATAGCGGAGATTTCTACAAAGGTAATTCCGATCAGCCAGAAGTCCGAGTTGAGTCCCGGTGAGTACACCCGGTCCGACAGGGGCGTGTACATGAACCAGCCGGCATTGGGAGCTACATCCAATAGCAGGCTCGACAGCAGGATCAATCCACCGAACAGGTAGCACCAGTAGCCAAGGGATGAAAGGCGTGGGAATAGCATATCGCGTGCGCCCAGCATCTTGGGTAGCAGGTAGATGGCGAGACCTTCCAGAATCGGTACGGCAAACAGAAACATCATGACCGTGCCGTGCATGGTGAAGACCTGGTTGTATTCGTCCGGTCCCAGAAATGTATTGCCCGGGATGGCCAGCTGGGTGCGAATCAGCATGGCCAGAAGCAGTCCAACCAGAAAGAAAAACAGGCCCGTCACCAAAAAACGCACCCCAATGGTGGTGTGGTTGACGATACTGAGTGCGCGCCAGCCACGGGGATTACCCCAGACCTGATCAAGATCCTGGTGAAGACGATCCTGTTCGGCCTGCTCACCGTGGGTATGGGTGGTCATGTCGCTCATGGGGTGAGAGTCTCCAGCCAGTCGGCAAGTACATCGAGTTCCGTATTCCCCAGGTGATCCAGCGGCGGCATACGGTTTTCCGGCTTGAGGGTCTGATGCTCTGAAAGCCAGCGGCGAATGGCGCCTGGTTCATTTTTGAGCACTCCGGCGCCCAGGTGGCTGCGGCTACCTACGTCGCCCAGATCCGGACCTATCAGCAGCGTTTCGTCTGTGATCCCTCCAAGCGGCGACTCAAGTCCGCTGACCTGATGACAGGCGGCACACTCGCGCTCAAAGAGGCCTCTGGCTTCGGGCTTTGGCGCAGGCGCCTGCCATTGCTGTCGCGCCTGGATCCAGGTTTCGAAATCCTCAGTTGTCTGGACCTCGCTGTAGAGAATCATGTGGGTGTGCTGCATGCCGCAGAATTCGCTGCATTGCCCGCGGTGTGTCGCTGGTCGGTCCGCTTCCAGACGGATGACGTTTGTGCGGCCGGGAATCATGTCGATCTTGCCGCCCAGGCGCGGAATCCAGAAGGAGTGGATCACGTCTGCGCTGCTGACATGAATATCCAGCGGGCGACCGGCCGGAAGGTTCATCTGGTTGGCCGTTACCACGCCGCTTTCGGGATAGCGCACTTCCCACCACCACTGATGACCGATCACCTCAACTTTGAGCGGCTGTACGCCTTCCACTGGCAGCGGCAGCATGCGTTTACCCTGAGGAATGCCAAAGCTGAGCAATAGCACGATACTGACGCAAGGCAGCACAATGCCTCCCCAGACAATCCAGCGGCGGTTGTAGCGCGCAACCTTTTCCTCCGGTACAGCTGCCGGCGGGCGACGCATTCCGATCAACCAGAGCGCTACTACACCTATCAGGACGACGGCGGAGAAACCAAACATGGCCCACCAGGTCCAGGCGACGGCCCGGGCTGCTGGGCCATAGGGGTCGAGCATGGACTGTGTACCGCTACAGCCGCTTACCAAGGGAACTGTCAGTCCCCATGCGGTCCATTTAAAGGTCTGCCATCGACTGGAGAGTCCTGCATGCCTGCGACCGACAACATCGAAAGCCGCGCCGCCGTAGCGGGCCACCCGATTCATCCCATGCTGATTCACTTTCCCGTCGCGGCACTGATCGCACTGGTGGGTGCCGATTTCGGCTTCTGGTGGACGGGTGATGAGTTCTGGGCACGAGCCGGACTGTGGTTGGCAGGTGTAGGGGCTACGGGTGGTTGGGTAGCCAGTATCGCCGGACTGATCGACATTACTACCGTGGCGGATATACGCCGACGTATTACAGCATGGTGTCATGCCATTCTGGCCGTAATGATGTTGTCCCTGGCTTCGCTCAACTGGATGGTGCGGTATCAGGGGGGTGAAGAGCTCGTGCTCTGGAGCTTTTACCTGACCGGCGTTACCGCTGTACTGATTTCCCTTGCCAGCTATCTGGGAGGCCGTCTGGTCTACGAACATGCGGTTGGGGTGGACGTGGAAAGCTGATCGGTTAGTCATGCGCCGCTCCAACCTGGCTTGGCCAGGACAAGATACAGCGTGCCCCCGATAGCCAGACTGAGCGCAACCGCCAGGCCTATGCTCCATGCCCGTATGGTCCTGGGCGCCAGGTTATCGCTTTTCAGAATCAGCGCACCACATAAGGCGTGTCCTACTACCATGACGGCTACCAGGCTGAGCTTCAGGATCAACCAGGGATCGAAAAGGCTGTGACGGATGAACAGAAGTGTTCCGCTGATAATCGCCACCAACGCACAAGGGGTGGCAATGAGCGTGAATACATAGCGCAGCAGCTCAGGCCTTAGCAGCTGTAGGGCCGGAACGGGAGTGTCTAGCTCTGAAGTAATGTCGCCTGTACCAGACCGATAAGGTCTGTCGGCCTTGCGTATGTCATGAACCTGGGCCATCAACAGGCCCGGTAGATAGAGCAGGCTGCCGCACCACCCAATCAATCCCAGAAAATGCAGCAGCTTCAACAACGGCATAAGTCGTCCTAATGATCCAGATACATGCTGGCCTACGGCCGGTCCTTGGGGTCCGACCCCATGAGGTTTGCAGATGTTCGGATCAGGGCGTAGCGGGTTGTAACATGAATTGTATGGATCGGTTCAGGCGATTCCTCGCCCATGGCTACAGTACCCAGGCTGTCCGGGGAGGAAAAGAGAATCCATCATGAGGGCATGGACTTCGCCGGAATGGGTTTCTGGCTTTTCAGGCAAAGGCTTCTGAGCGTAGAGCAAAGCCCGCCAGTGCGGGCCTTACGTTAAAGAAAGCGACAGCTTTTTACGCTATCGCCAGGCGCATCTCTATATCCTCTGGAGCACGATTGGGTGGCCGGATAGTCGCGTGCCCCTGGCTGGCCCGGTGGTGCTGGGCAGCCTGGTAAAGCAGTTGGGAGCCCTGGAGGGAGAACCTTGGTTCAGTGCTCGCCTACGCGTTCAAGGTCATCGGCAATCAGCGAGATAAGGGCATTCTGCTGTCGACCGGACAGCTGGCGGAAGCGCTGGAGCAGTTCCCGTTCGTGCAGGCTCAGGGTCGGGCTGTCCATGCGCATGTCGGGATCAGCTTCCAGAAGGCCGTCCTGCACCAGACTATGCTCCAGGTACGAGATGATTTCGGAGTTCATGCTGCGGTGGTGGTTGCGAGCAACCTCTGCAATACGCTCACGCATGCCTTCAGGCAGCCGGAGGACGAATTTTTCGGCGGTACGGGTCGAGTAGGATCGAATGGCTTGTGGCATGAGTCTATTCAGCTCCGTGCTGGGGTAGGGACAAACAGCTGTGCAGTGAACCGCTCCAGCCAGGTTTCGACACGGCCCGGCAGCTTGTGACTATCGAGCCGTGAAACACTTAGATGATCGACAGCAACAACCGGCCGGCGAAGAACACCAGCACTAGCCCCATCGTACGTTCGAACCAGTGCCCCATGCGCAGGAACAGTTGTCGCACACGAGGGCTAGAAAACAGAAAGCTGACGATCATGAACCAGGCTGCGTTCACACAACACATCCACAAGCCATACAGCGCCTGGATTTTCATTGGGGTTTGTGCGCTCACCACGGTAGTAAAGATCGCCAGAAAAAACAGGGTTGCCTTGGGGTTGGTAGCATTGGTGAGGAACCCAATACGGAATGCCTTGCCGATGGTTTGCTCATCGACAGCCACCGTGCCGCCTTGCACTTCATCCAATGCCTGGGTCGGCTTGCTTTTGAGCAGGCTGATGCCTAGATAAAGGATGTAGGCGCCCCCAATGACTTTTGCAACACTGAGCAGCCAGGGAGTGGCGTGCATCAGGGCACCGATGCCCAGCAGCGTATAGAGCACATGTACCGAAATGCCTGCTCCGATGCCCAACGCCGTAAACAGCCCGACCAGACGTCCGTAGCGAACGCTCTGGCGTACCGTGATGGCAAAATCGGGCCCTGGTGCGACCACCGCCAGAAAATGGATGATGGCAAGGCTTAAAAATTCGGTGAAGTAAGAGGACGTCAATTTCAACTCCAGAAGGTCAACGGACTGCCAGCGCCTCGGTATCCAACAAAACACGACAGGCTGAGGCGTAAATGGTCCGAACCGGGAGTGACCGCATGCATCTTTCTTGAGTTGAAGAGAATGAGGTCACCCGGCTCCGGTCGGATTTCAACATCGGGTGGTCCCAGCAGGGTGGGGTCTATCCCATAGCTTGTGCCACGCAGGGCGTCGAACTGATCGGGCGTAAGCTCGGTTCGCCAGAGCTGCAGGGCGCCGCCCTCGCTTGGCATGTTCAGGTAAACGTTGCAGGCCATCTGGGCCTCAAGGCTCATGGCCTCGGTGCTCTGCGGAGCATCCTTGGCAAAGATGTCGTGATGGGCAAGGAAGCGAACGCCCGGTTTGACGACGCGGGAAAGCCCTACATACATCTTGCGTCCATACAGGGTTTGCAGCCGGGCGCCCGCAGGCCAGACTTCATCGAGCGTGCAGCGCAGCAGATCGATAGGGGACAGATACGGCTGGCAACGCCGTCGCAGTTCTTCGATGTTTTCGTAGACGCTTTCAAAATAGTCCGCCAGCCGGGGCGGCTGATTTTCAGCCTCGTAAAAGGCCATGCCGATACGGCCGATACTGGGTGCGTTAAGGTAGCTTTCGAAACCCTGTCCGAGAATTTGCTGAGCTATCTTCGACGCCAGTTCCTGAAGAATGAACTGCCTGACGTGGATCGCCATGACCTCTTCGTTAGCGAGAGCGTTGATGGACGACGTCTCGAGACGCTGCTTTTCAAGCATCATGAGCAGGTTCCTTGGGTGATAGGGTGACTTCCTGGTGTGCTCGTATGGTTGTTACACGTCGCAGACCCTGACCATCGTGTGATCACGTCATGGGGAAGTCACATCGTAATGAACGGAGAGTTTTCCTTTCTTTTCCTTGAGCAGGAGATCCTTCAGTCCGTTAAGCTCCCGCGAGGAGCGAACATGCGTGCCGCCACAGCCGTAAGGCGTAAAATCGCCAAAGCCAACCCTACGCTGGCCTTCGTCATCGAGGGTGATGCTGACCGGCAGATCCTGCCGCACGTACTGGTCGAAATAGGATTCCAGTTGCTCCGCATCCAGAGGCCGAGCCTCCTGACCGGGCATGAACTCAATACGGCCTTCTCCTGGCCAATGGTGTGCCTTGACGGGTCGCCAGCCAAACGCCTCTCCGATATGACCGATCAGATGACCGGCCGAGTGCAAGTGTGTATGCAGTCGACGTCGGTTCTCATCGACACGGGCTTGCACGGAGCCCGGTGTTACAGGCTCTCGTGTGTAGTGGACGATACGCTCGCCGTCCTGTTTGACCATGACGACCTCTGTGTCGCCCAGCCAGCCGGTATCGCTGGGTTGTCCGCCGCCCTGGGGATGGAAGGGCGTGGCGGCCAACTCCACCGCATAGAGATCTTCCCAAGGGGCACAGGCGGTAACTTCAACCTCCATGACCAGAATGTCACTCGAATAATACAGACGCTGAGTCATGTCTAAAGCCCTTTGCAAAGCAGATGCCTGCCCCATTCTAGGGAAGGGGTGATATTGTGATAATCCGCCTGCATTCCAAAGGACTTTTGCGCGGTGAGCACAAATCTATCAATCATGCTAATGGGCGAAATGGTTGTTTTCGTCAAGGTCGTCGAAACCGGAAGCTTTTCCGAGGCCGCCCGTCAGCTGGGCACGACACCGTCTTCCACCAGCCGAAGCGTGGCCCGGCTTGAAAAGGCCCTGGCGACACGCCTGCTCAACCGGACGACACGCAAGCTTCGTCTGAGCGAAAGCGGCGAAGAGGTCTATCGGCGCTGTGTCGACATGGTGAACGCTGCGCGCGCCGTCATGGAGGTCAGCGGGCAGTTCAGTCAGACGCCGGAGGGTGTTATCCGCCTGAGTGTGCCGAAGGCAGTCGGGCGATTTCTGATTCATCCGCACCTGCCCGAATTTTTGCGGCTTTACCCGCAAGTGGATGTGCAGATGAATCTGAGCGACCACTATGTCGATCTCATCGATGGTGATGTGGACCTGGCTATCCGCATTACGGATCAGCCACCGCCCGGCCTGATGGGACGAGAACTGGTGCAGATCGACCATCTACTGGCGGCGACGCCCCATTATCTGGCAGAGCATGGCACGCCGGAGCATCCTCGGGAGCTGACAACGCACAGCTGCATTTACCTTGGGCAGGAGCCGGCCGATTCACGTTGGCGGTTCAGAAAAGGCAACAAGAGCGTGAGCGTCAACGTTCGCGGCCGTTATGCCGCCAATCATACTGGTGCGCGACTGGACGCTGTGCTGCACCATATCGGTATCGGCAGTCTTCCCTATTTCACCGCGCGCTACGCCTTACGCAAGGGTCTGATTGTTCAAGTGCTGCCTGAGTGGTCATTCCAGACGCAATACTGCGGAGGAGCCTGGCTGCTCTATCCAGCAACCAGGCACCTGCAACCCAAGCTCAAGGTGTTTATCGACTTTCTGGTCGAACGACTGAGTCAGGAGCCAACCCTCCATGACGATCCGGAGATCGGCATGGCAGTAACCCAGTACCGGGAATACGAGATGCCAGAGGCAGGCGGCGACTGGTAGCGCCGCCTGGAGGGCTCAATAGCCGATTGCGGCGCCTGCGGGACGGCGTACATCGTTGGAGCCGTAAAGAAAGCCTTCCCGCACCCGCCCGGATACTGCCGAGTCGTTGCCGGAGTCATCTGCCGTGACGCCAGGCGCACCCGGCAGGCCCACCATGATCAGCTCGGCTGCGCCCCATGGTGTCTGCTGCACCATGGTATAGCCCATGTCCTGCAAGAGCTTGAGGCTGTCGGCTGATACACCGCGTTGCTCGTAATACACCTCATCCGGCATCCATTGATGATGAATTCGTGGCGCATCGACTGCTTCCTGAGGCGGCATTCCATGATCAATGACGTTAAGGGCGGTCTGCAACGTGATAGAGATGATGCGCGAACCACCGGGTGAGCCCAGGACCATGAAGGTTTTGCCATCTTTGTTGATCAGGGTGGGCGTCATCGACGACAGCGGCCGCTTGCCAGGAGCTATCGCATTGGCTGTGCCTTGAACAAGACCATACAGGTTCTGCTCACCCACCTTCACGGTAAAATCATCCATCTCATTATTCAAAAAGAACCCAGTTCCGGGCGCAATAACGACTGATCCGAATCGGCCATTGATGGTATAGGTCGTGGAAACGGCATTTCCGTCTTCATCCATGATGGAATAGTGCGTGGTCTCTGGCTTTTCTCGTGTTTCCATGCCTGGAATGACCTGCGCCGACGGGGTGGCCTTGTTGGGAATAATCCGGTTGCGTACCTGGGCGGCGTAGTCCTTGCTGGTGAGCTGCTCGATGGGGTTATCGACAAAGGCCGGATCGCCCAGGGACGTGTTGCGGTCCAGATAGGCCTGCCGCATGGCTTCGGTCAGGGTATGGATATAATCCGCCGAATTGAAGCCCATGCTTTTCAGGTCATAACCTTCAAGAATATTGAGGGTTTCGCACAAGGTCACACCTCCTGAGCTGGGCGGTGGGGCAGACACAAAGGTGTAGCCTCGGTAGGTACAGGTAAGCGGTGCGGTTTCGTTGATGGTGTAACGCGCAAAGTCCTCTGCCGTCAGGATGCCGCCCCCTGCCTTGGCCGCTTTTTCGATAGCCTGGGGAATGCGTCCCTGGTAGAAGGCGTTCGGTCCCTCTTTGGCGATGGCAGCGAGGGTGTTGGCAAGGTCGGTCTGTATCAGACGGTCACCCGGCTGAAGTGGAGAGCCGTCCTTGCGCAGGAAAAGTCGTGCGGCTTCCGGATCATGCTTGAAGCGTTCAACGGTAGTGTCGAGGATATCGGTATCCGCCCGGGTCAATACAAAGCCTTCCCGTGCCAGCCGGATCGCCGGCGCCATGACCTGCTCTCGGGTCAGCTTGCCGTACCGCTGGTGAGCGGTGTCCAGGCCCAATACCGTACCGGGCACGCCAGCGGCCAGATAGCCATATAGGCTGGCGTCTTTACGGACCTTGCCGTTGCTATCGAGATACATATCTGCACTGGCGGCAGCAGGCGCCTTTTCGCGAAAGTCGATAAAGGTATCTTTGCCATCCGCCAAGTGGATTGTCATGAAGCCACCGCCACCGATATTGCCGCAACAGGGATTGACCACGGCCTGCGCATAACCGACAGCAACGGCGGCGTCGATGGCGTTACCCCCTTTCTTGAGAATATCCACGCCTACCTGTGAAGCCAGCTGTTGCGACGAGACGACCATTCCATGCCTGGCCTCCACGGCAGGGCTTGAGGCCGCAAACGTAAGTGCCGGTGACAGAAGCATGGAGATGGAAAGTGATACCGCTGCAGCAAATGGCAATGTCCATCGGGCGAACATCAAGGTCTCCTTGTTGGGATTGTTATAAGGCGTAGCACATTGAACCGGTGGAACCGCGTGTGCACATCGCTATGGATACTAAAGGCTGCTGGGTTGCATTGAAATGCCGGTTGTAAAAAGGCCGGACGAGGTCCGGCCTTTCATGCACCGCTATCAACGAGGCTGAAGCAGCAGCGCGACCAATGCGCTCCAGCCGGTCTGGTGGGAAGCTCCAAGACCGCGCCCGTTCTCACCATGGAAGTACTCATGGAAAAGCACAAGGTCTGCACAGTCCGGATCATTCTGAAGCTGTGGATAGGCCATCATGCTGGGACGGTGGCCGTTTTCATCCTTGAGGAACATCCGCGTCAGACGTTCGCTCAGGCCGCTGGCGACCTCTTCCAGGGAGGCGAGGTAGCCGGATCCAGTCGGATACTCCACCGAGAAGTTGTCCGAGTAATACAGATAGAACTCGTGCAGCGATTCGATCAACATATAGTTGATCGGCATCCACAGCGGCCCCCGCCAATTGGAGTTACCACCATACAGCCGGGAGTCAGATTCGGCGGGTTGATAACGTGCACTAAGCATGGAGCCGTCTTCCTGCCGCATCTCGAAGGGGGCCTCGGCATGTACCTTGGACAGTGAGCGGATGCCGAATGGTGACAGAAACTCCTTCTCATCCAGCATTCGCGCCAGGAGACTCTTGGTCCGCTGGCCACGCAGCAGCGCCAGCAGGAATCGGTTGCCCTGACCGGGCTCGGTCCAACGGGAAACCAGTCGTGCCAAATCAGGACGTTGCCGTACGAACTCCTTCAGACGATCCCGCACCCCAGGTAGGCCTTCATATTCCTTGGACTCTAAAACCTGTACGGCGAACAGCGGGATGAGTCCTACGATCGAGCGCAGCCGCATCGGCTCACAGGTGCCATCGCCACGGTGCAGCACATCATAGAAGAATTCGTCCTGCTCATCCCAGAGTCCATCATGGCGCTCTTCACCCGCGTTGATCGCGCCGGCGATATGCAGGAAGTGCTCGAAGAACTTCACACCAATGTCGACGTATACCGGGTTTTCCTTGGCCAGCTCCAGTGCAATGCGCATCAGGTCAAGCGCGTAGGCAGCCATCCACGCAGTTCCATCGGCCTGATCCAAGTGAGAGCCGGGCGGCAAGACGGCGGAACGGTCGAAAATGCCGATGTTATCCAGGCCCAGGAAGCCCCCCTGGAAGAGATTGCGGCCTTCGGCATCCTTGCGATTGACCCACCAGGAAAAGTTGAGCAACAGCTTATGGAAAACGCGCTCCAGAAACTCGCGATCACCGTGTCCTGTCAGTGCCTTTTCTTGCTGATAAACATGCCAGCAGGCCCAGGCGTGTACGGGAGGATTGGCATCCTCGAAGTTCCATTCGTAGGCCGGTAGCTGCCCGTTGGGGTGCATGAAGCGGTCTTTGACTAACAGAAGAAGTTGCTGTTTGGCAAAACCCGGATCGATCATGGCATAGGCCACCGCCTGGAACGCAAGGTCCCATGACGCATACCAAGGGTATTCCCACTTGTCTGGCATCGATACGATGTCGAAATTGACGAGATGCCGCCACTGAGTATTGCGACCGCTCTTGCGTTCCTGGGGCGGGGCAGGACGATTGGGATCACCATCAATCCAGCGGTTGACTTCAAAATAGTAGAGCTGTTTGGACCAGAGCAGGCCGGCAATGGCCTGCCGCTGTACGTTGCGGGCGTCCTCATCAATGATGTTGTGTTGCAACTCTGTGTAAAACGCGTCTGCTTCAGCACGGCGTTTGGCGAAGACCGCTTTTACATCGAGATGAGGGTCAGCGGTTTCTGGTGCGAATCGCAGATAGATGACCGACCGGCCATTTCCCTGCATATCCAGGACGAACCGTGCAGCCACCTTGCTGCCGGAGTCTCGGCGAATCGCCTGCTCGTCACCACTCACCACATAATCGTTGATACCATCCTTGAACGGACCGGCCGCCTCGACGCCCTCCAGCTTTGGTTTGTTGGTTTCGTTGTTGCAGAAGATCCACTCGGGTGTAACGTCACCCCATGCGGTAGCGACGTAATCCGCCCAGTTATAGTTGGTTGCCTTGACCTTCCCATCGTCCATCATGGATAGCAGCGGTCGCTGCGGCGCTCCGGTCCATACCCAGGTGTTGCGTGTCCACAGGTGGGGCATGACATGTAGGCGTGCCGCCTCGGTAGAGCGGTTTACCACCGTGACACGCATCAGCACATCGTCCGGCGTGTTCTTGGCGTATTCAACGGTTACATCGAAATAGCGGTTGTCGTTGAAGACACCCGTATCGAGAATTTCGTACTCTGCATCTCCCAGCCCACGGCGACCGTTTTCTTCTACGAGGTCGGCGTAAGGAAACTCGGCGTGAGGATACTTGTAGAGCATGCGCATGTAGGAGTGGCTTGGAACGCCATCCAGATAGAAGTACAGTTCCTTGACGTCTTCGCCATGGTTGCCTTCGGCGTTCGTCAGGCCGAACAGACGTTCCTTGATAAAAGGGTCGCGCTCATTCCAGAGCCCTAGCGCCAGGCACCACTGCTGGGCTACATCGGAGAAACCGGCCAGCCCGTCCTCGCCCCAGCGATAGGCACGGCTGCGTGCATGTTCGTGCGGGAAATAGCTCCAGGCGTTGCCATCGGCACTATAGTCCTCACGCACCGTTGCCCATTGGCGTTCACTCAGGTAGGGACCCCATTTCCGCCAGTGCTCGGCATCGACGCCGGAAAGCCGCTGACCTTCTATTGTATTGAGGATGCCCGGTGCTGGATGTGCCGTCATCGTATCTCCCGTGATAATCAGATTGCCAAACTCCAAGCGCGAACAGGCGCCCTTGATGAGGTATAGACATCTTTTGGCACAGGAGGATTCACATTCTACGCTTGCTGCACTAACCGAGCCGTTTATACGGCTTGATATGGCCGGGCCAAACGCGCCCGCAAGCACGTTTGGCGTCGGCGTTAACCTGAAACCTATTCATGTTCGGCAACCTTTTCTTACAGTTACATAACCCCCTGATATGGCAGTACAATGGCCTATCGCTTTGCGATCACCAGTAGAGAAGAACAGGCACCTGTTTTCTTGCGGGTGCGAGGTGGCTGCTCTCGTACATACCCTTTCACGAGAGAACTCATGATTTGCCAGGCCTTATAAGGCTTTTGGAGCGCTCGCGTAGGCTTACCCGCCGAGGCGACACCCAACCGGTAAGCCATGAGCATTCCTGTCACTCACGTGTGCGGGAATCCTTCCAGTCCGTCAGGAAAGACCTATAGAAACAAGCCTGATCGTCACACCGTATTAGTCAGAAAGGAACGGCAGTAGATGTTAAACAAACGGATTACCTTGATTGCTTGTGGCGTATTGAGTGCTACCCAGGCATTGGCGGCTGAAACCCAGACCTCCAACGGGTTTATTGAGGACAGCAGCCTCAAACTGTTCCTGCGCAACGCCTACATGAACCGTGACTATAAGCACGGTAATCAAGACAAGGCGGAGTGGGGGCAGGGCGTAACAGCCAATTTTGCATCTGGATTTACACAAGGTACCGTAGGGTTTGGCGTCGACGCATTTGCTTTGTACGGTCTGCGCCTGGACGGTGGCAAAGGCCGCTCGGGTGCTGGCGGTATCGATTTCTTCAAACAGGGCGACAGCGGTGAGGCGGCCAGCGATATCGCCAAGGGCGGCGCCTCGATCAAGGCACGTTTTTCCAACACGACCATCACCTACGGTGATCAGATGCCGGCGCTGCCGGTCTTGAACTCGGACACCTCACGCCTACTGCCGGAAAGTTATACCGGTACGCTGATTACCTCGAAGGAAATCGATGGGCTTGTCTTCAACGTAGGGCGTTTCACCGAGGAGTCCCGCAAGAGTGCCGAAGGGCATGATAGCGGTGGGCTGAAAAAGATCGATGTCATCGGTGGCAGCTACAAGTTCACAGATCAGTTCATGGCATCGCTTTATGCGTCCGATGTCAAAGACGTCCTGAAAAAGCAGTACATCAACCTGAACTACGTCCTGCCCATCGATAAGGACCAGTCTCTGACGTTTGACTTCAATGGCTACAAGACGCGGCTGGACAAGAGCTTTGCCCAGACTTATTCAGGTGATGCCGATGCCCGCGACAACAAGATCTGGAGTCTGGCGGCTACCTACTCGGCAGGGCCTCACTCCTTCACTCTGGCGCACCAGCGCAGCACGGGTGATATTGGCTATCCCTACGGCTGGTATCAGAACGCGGGCGGCATAGGTGACGGCGGCATGACGATCTTTCTTGCCAACTCCTACTGGTCGGACTTCAACGCCAAGGACGAGCGTTCCTGGCAGTTGGGCTATGGGCTGGATTTCTCCACCTATGGGGTTCCGGGCCTGAGCTATCAGCTGGCTTATGTTCGCGGTGATCATATCGATGCCGGAGATGGGCGTGGCAAGGAGCGCGAGCTGTTCAATCAGGTGAAGTACGTTGTCCAGAACGGTCCGGCCAAGGACCTTTCGGTACGTCTGCGTAACTCCATCCTGCGCACGTCAAACAATGTCCGCTCCTACAACGATGACGGTAACGAAGTGCGTATCTTCATCGACTACCCAATCAGTATCTTCTAAACAGATGCCGGCTGGATAAGCCGGCAAGGCGGGTCGCTTGAGATCAGCGACCCGCCTGGTTTACCAGACGCACTACTGATGAAAGGCCTGACTTATAAGTGGCTAGCGTCTTTTGCAGTAAATGGCGTCTGAAGACCTGACACTAGGTTTCGATCATTGGCGGCGGGTCTGAGCAGTACCCAAAATGTCTAGAAGAAACATTCATGACAAGATGACGCTTTAAGGACAAACGGTCGATATTTGCATACAAAATGTCACAAAGAGGGCATAGCGTGAGGTGAACAGTCCTATAAGGTTCCCTCGTATGTCGACGATCCAGGCTCATGATGCGGCCCCCGCAGCCACGCGTCCCCGGCTGGACCAGACGTTCAGTCGCCGAAGTGTTTTCCTATTTTTCTCATTGCTTTTTGCCGGCATTCTCATCAGCTCCTACGGTATCGTCAGCGACGTCCGTGAAGCCGGATCAGTGGCTACCACCTGGTTGCCGTTCGCATTGCTGGGCCTGGCTCTAGTCATTGCGCTTGGATTCGAATTCGTCAATGGGTTCCACGATACGGCCAATGCAGTTGCTACCGTTATCTATACGCATTCACTGCCTGCCCAGGTCGCTGTCGTGTGGTCCGGTTTTTGGAATTTCATGGGTGTGATGCTTTCCAGCGGCGCCGTGGCGTTCGGCATCATTGCACTGTTGCCGGTTGACCTGATCCTGCAGGTCGGTTCCAGCAATGGCTTTGCAATGATCTTTGCTTTGCTGATTGCCGCCATTGTCTGGAATTTGGGAACGTGGTGGCTTGGGTTGCCAGCGTCGTCATCCCATACCTTGATTGGTTCGATTCTGGGCGTCGGGCTGACCAATGCCTGGCTGGAAGGGCGAGACGGCAGCAGCGGGGTAGATTGGAGTCAGGCGCTGAAGGTGGGATATGCGCTTCTTTTCTCACCCCTGGTAGGATTTATCTGTGCAGCGCTCCTGCTGCTGACATTGCGCATGCTGGTCAAGCAAAAGGCACTCTATCAGGAGCCCAAAGGCACTCATCCGCCCCCGTTCTGGATTCGGGGAATGTTGATCCTTACCTGCACCGGCGTGTCGTTTGCCCACGGCTCCAATGACGGTCAGAAGGGAATGGGGCTTATCATGCTGATCCTGGTAGGTACCTTGCCAATGGCCTATGCGCTGAACCGTGCAGTGCCCGCCACGCAAACGCCGCAGTTCGTTGCTGTAGCTCAGGTGACTCAACAAGGAATTGTAAAGGATGTACCTGGCGCTGCACCGGCCGATCCACGTGGCGTACTTCTGGAATATGTACGTACCCGCAAGTCCACGGAGGAGGTCATTCCGGCGTTGGGTGCAGTGACCGGGTTGATCGCCGATGAGGTGAAAAGTTACGGCACGCTGGCCAACGTACCTGCCCAGGCCATGATGAACGTGCGTAACGACATGTACCTGACTTCAGAAAGCATCAGCCTGCTCAAGAAACAAAAGCTCGATACCTTTTCCGACGACACGCGCAACAATCTCAATGAATTCAAGCGCCAGATCGATGAGGCGACACGGTTCATTCCGCTTTGGGTAAAGGTGGCAGTGGCCATTGCGCTGGGTATGGGCACCCTGGTTGGGTGGCGACGGATCGTCATTACCGTGGGCGAGCGCATTGGTAAGACGCACCTGACCTATGCTCAAGGCGCCAGTGCCGAGCTGGTCGCTATGGCTACTATTGGCGCAGCCGACCTGTATGGCCTGCCTGTCTCGACCACGCATGTCTTGTCCTCGGGTGTAGCGGGAACCATGGCAGCCAATGGCAGTGGCCTGCAGATGTCTACGGTACGCAACCTGGCCCTGGCCTGGGTATTTACCTTACCCGCCGCGATGATGCTTTCAGGGTTGCTGTACTGGCTCTTCCATGCCGTGTTCTGATAATAAGCTGCCTGTGCGGTACTCCTGTGCCTCGCCAAGCAGCCAGTCGCGAAAGGACTGTAATGCTTGAGATGTGGTCGTACGCTCGGGGATAGCAAGATAATACGCACGGTCACTGCGGTAGCTAGAGGTATTCAAGATAATAAGCCGCTCCTGCTCCAGCTCGTTCTGGATAAGGAACGGCGGAATCAGCGCAACCCCCATTTCATGGATGGCGGCCTGAGCCAGCATGGAAAACAGCTCGTAACGCGGACCATGCAGGTCATAGGGGAATGACAGGCCCTGCGCATTAAACCATTGTCGCCAGGCATAAGGCCGTGTGGTCTGTTGCAGTAGCGGAAGCGCTGCAACAGCCTGAGCGGTAATGCCATCCTTGTGATCGACCAGTGCCGGACTGCACACCGGCACTGGGTATTCGTGCATGAGAAAATGGGTTTGTGTGCCTGACCACTCACCGTCTCCACAATAAAGCGCGGCATCGAAGTCAGTGTCGGCAAAGAGAAAAGGGCGGGTACGGTTGGTCAGATTGACCGTTATGTCTGGATGAAGTACTTGAAACCGCTTAAGGCGTGGCAGGAGCCATTGTGTACCAAAGGTGGGTACTACCGCGAGTTCGAGCCGGCCTGAGCCATGCTTACCCATAACAGCCAGCGCATCCCGCTCGGCTGCATCCAGGTGCTGGGCTACCTGCCGGCTATAGGATAATCCCGCTTCAGTAAGTAGAACACCCCGGCGAGTACGGCGAAACAGCTCAATGCCCAGAAAGCTTTCCAAACCTGCAATCTGCCGGCATACCGCACTTTGTGTCAGAGCCAACTCATCTGCGGCCCGGGTAAAACTCTGGTGTCTGGCAGCAGCCTCAAAGGCAATCAGCGCAGCCGTACTGGGTATTTTTCTTCTCACATGTACCTCTTGCTCACAGACAGATGCCTACAGCAGCGGTAATCATCATGGCGTGAAGTGAGTTTTACGCACAACCCTGTGCATATTGCTCGATTGCAGCACAGTTGGGCGTCTTCTAGGCTTGCTTCACAACAAGATCACCGGAGTGACCTGCAATGGCAGCCAATGCACCGTTCAATTGGGAAGATCCTCTCCTGCTTGAGCAACAGCTCAGCGATGAAGAGCGGATGGTACGCAACAGCGCCGCGCAATTTGCACAGGCCCAACTGGCACCTCGTGTCCTGGAGGCGTTCCGGCATGAGCAGACCGACCCTTCGATTTTCCGCGAAATGGGGGAGGCAGGCTTGCTTGGCGCCACAATCCCTAGTGAATACGGAGGCAGTGGACTTAATTATGTGTGTTACGGCTTGATCGCCCGTGAGGTAGAACGGATCGACTCAGGGTACCGTTCCATGATGAGCGTCCAGTCGTCTCTGGTCATGGTGCCTATTTATGAATTTGGTACTCAGGCACAACGCCAGAAATACCTGCCAAGGTTGGCCTCAGGCGAATGGATTGGTTGTTTTGGGCTGACAGAGCCGGATCATGGCTCCGACCCAGGATCAATGGCCAGCCGCGCAAAAAAGGTGGAGGGCGGCTATCGCCTCACCGGTAGCAAGACCTGGATTACCAACAGTCCGATTGCCGATGTGTTTGTTGTATGGGCCAAGGATGAGGCCGGTGATATCCGCGGATTCATTCTGGAAAAAGGCTGGAAAGGTCTCACCGCACCTGCCATTCACGGCAAGGTGGGACTGCGTGCCTCAGTAACGGGTGAAATCGTAATGGATAACGTCTTTGTCCCTGAGGAAAACCGATTTCCAGAAATACGCGGCCTGAAAGGTCCCTTTACCTGCCTCAATTCCGCCCGGTACGGGATCAGCTGGGGCGCATTGGGTGCGGCCGAGTTCTGCTGGCACACCGCTCGGCAATACACCCTTGATCGCAAGCAGTTTGGTCGACCTCTTGCTGCAAATCAGCTCATTCAAAAGAAGCTGGCCGACATGCAAACCGATATCACGTTGGCCCTGCAAGGCTGCCTGCGTCTGGGACGAATGAAAGACGAGGGAACGGCCGCCGTGGAGATCACTTCAATCATGAAACGCAACAGTTGTGGCAAGGCACTGGACGTTGCCCGTATGGCCCGGGACATGCTTGGAGGCAACGGTATCTCTGACGAATTTGGCATTGCGCGGCATCTGGTCAATCTTGAGGTGGTCAATACCTACGAAGGAACCCATGACGTGCACGCGCTTATCCTGGGACGGGCTCAGACCGGTATCCAGGCCTTCTTTTGATCGCTCTCAGGGAGGCTGGCTCATGGCTGGAGCACTTGCAGGTATACGGGTCCTGGACCTGTCACGGGTTCTTGCCGGGCCTTGGGCAGGACAAATCCTGGCGGACCTGGGGGCAGAAGTCATCAAAGTCGAGCGCCTCGGGCGAGGAGATGATACACGTCATTGGGGGCCGCCCTTTTTAAAAGACCCGCTAGGGGCGAACACGGGCGAGTCGGCCTACTTTCTATCAGCCAACCGCAACAAGCAGTCGATAGCCGTGGACTTCACCCAGCCCGACGGTCAGCAGATCCTTCGGGATCTGGCTGTTAAATCCGATGTGGTGCTAGAAAATTTCAAGGTTGGAGGCTTGTCAGCCTATGGCCTGGACTACGCCTCGCTCAGTGCTCTTAACCCGGAAATGATCTACTGCTCGATTACCGGTTTTGGTCAGAGCGGCCCTTATGCACAGCGGGCAGGCTATGACTTCTTGATACAGGGTCTTGGCGGCCTTATGAGTCTGACAGGCCATCCGGATGATGACGAGGGCGGTGGCCCGGTCAAGACAGGGGTTGCGCTGGTGGATATCCTGACGGGGCTGTATGCCACGGTTGCTGTTCTGGCTGCGCTGAACCATCGGACTCAGACCGGTGAAGGGCAGCATATCGATATGGCGCTACTCGATGTAGAAGTCGCCTGCCTAGCCAACCAGGCCATGAATTATCTGGTCTCCGGTGAGTCGCCAACGCGCCTTGGCAATGCCCATCCCAACATCGTGCCGTATCAAGCCTTTCCAACAGCCGATGGCGATATGATCCTCACGATTGGCAATGATGCTCAGTTCCGCCGGTTCTGCGAGGTGGCAGACCGGCTGGATTGGGTGAATGATCCTCGTTTTGCCACCAACCAGGCGAGGGTCGTCCATCGTATGGAACTGGTTCCGCTGATTCGGCAGGTTACCGTTTTCAAGCGTACTGAAGAATGGATCGCCCTGCTCGAAGCGGTGGGGGTGCCCTGTGGTCCGATCAATTCATTGGCCCAAGTTTTTGCCGATAAGCAGGTAGCGGCACGCAGTCTGGCCTTTACGATGACGCATCCGCTGGGACAAACCGTTCCGCAGGTGGCAAGCCCGATGCGTCTTTCCAGAACGCCCGTAGAGTACCGACGTCCTCCACCGCTACTTGGTGAGCATACTGAGCAGGTGTTGCGGCATCTTCTGGGCTATGGCGACGCCAGAATCAATGCTTGGAAGCAAGGCGGGATAGTAGGTTAGCCCGCATGCTCGAATGCCTGAACGGCCAAGGCCAACCGCTCTACCGCGTGGCCGATCTGCTCGAGCGATGGCGCAGCAAACGACAGCCGTACCGTAGAGTGGTCAGGGGCTTCGGCGTAGAAGGCGCTGCCTGGAACGTACATGACCTTATGCTCAAGAGCCTGCTCAAGAACCGCTTTGGCATCCAGCCCATCCGACCATCGTCCCCAGACAAACAGCCCGCCTGCCGGCATCCGGCATTCGAATCGTTGGCCAAGGTGTGTCTGTAGACCACTCACTAGCGCCAGGCACTTCTCATGATAGGCCGCGGTAAGCACCGGTAGATGCCGCTCCAGTAAACCCTGCTTCAAGTAGGCTTCGGCAATGGATTGCATCCAGCCGGAGGTACACAAGTCAGCGGTTTGCTTGGCGATCGTACAGCGTTTGAGTACCTCGGCAGGCCCTATCATCCAGCCAATACGAACCCCAGGCGCCACGATTTTTGAAAGGCTGGACAAATAGACTACCTGATCTCGGGTTTCCGGCTGCGTGCGAGCCAGCTCTGCCAGTGTGGGAATGGCAACACCGGTAAAGCGTAGATCACCATACGGATCATCTTCGATAATCAGCAGGTCATGACGCATCGCCACCTCCAGCAAGGCGCGGCGGCGTTCCAGACCAAGCGTAAGTCCGGTAGGGTTGGCAAATGTGGGGGAGAGATAGAGAAACTTCGGTCGTTGCTCCTGCGTACAGCGGGCCAGCTGACTATCCAGTTGCGCAGGATCGATACCGTCCAGATCCGAGGCGACGGTTTCTATTCTGGCCTGAGCCAACCGTAAGGCTTGAAGCGTAGCGGGGTAGGTAGGTTGTTCTACCAGAACGACATCGCCCGGCGACAGCAGGACACGAACCAGCAAATCAAACCCTTGTTGCGAGCCAGACGTGACGATCAGATCCTCCGCCTTACAGGGAATACCGCGCTGGCGGCTCAACTGGGCCAGTGCCTCGCGTAGTCCCGGCAGACCTTCACTGCCGGAATATTGCAGGCAGCCGACGGGATTGCGAAAGGCCACTGTCATCGCCTCTGCCAGCCCTGCCTCATCAAACAGATCGGAGGCAGGGTAGCCGCCCGCCAGTGAAATCATGCCAGGGACGGAGAGATACTTGAACAGCTCACGTATGGGAGAACCTTGTGGCGACTCGAAGACAGGGTTGAAGATACGCATGAGGGATTCGCCGTTAATCACGATGCGAAGACTATGCGTCTGCCGCTTCCCTCACTACAAACGAGAAAAAGTCATAGGCTGTTGAAAGAAAGGAATTCTAGTGATTTGCCGTTTCGCTTGACTTTCCTGCTGAACCGGTTAGCTTTGTCACCCATGAATACCTTTATTACACCCATCGCTGCGTATTATTACTACCTGAACTCTTTCGGGTGGTAGGTGCTGCGCTGCATTCCGAACCGCCTGTGGCGGCTCGGTGAATGCAACCTCTCCCAGTCTCCGCAGGCCAGAAAGCCAAGGAGACGTACTCAATGAACAAGCCCCAGCAAGACCTGCTTCACCTGTTGGAAGAACGTGGTTTCGTCCATCAGATCACCGACCGTGACGGTCTTGGCCAAGCGCTCAATAACGGACCAGTGACCGCGTACCTAGGCTTTGACGCAACGGCTGATAGCCTACACGTCGGGCATCTGCAAGGTCTCATGCTCATGCGCTGGATGCAGCGTGCAGGGCATCCGATCCTGCTTTTGATCGGTGGCGCCACGACGCGCATTGGCGATCCCAGCTTTCGGGACAGCAGCCGCCCGGTGCTGAACGACGCCCAGATCGCTCAGAATATGTCCGGTATTGCCAAGGCATTTACGACCTACCTGGAAGTGGGCGATACGGACGGGCAAGCCCGGGTAGTAGACAATGCCGAGTGGCTTGATGGGCTGGGTTACCTGAATTTCCTCAATACCGTAGGACGGCATTTCTCGATCAACCGCCTGCTCACGTTCGATGCCATCCGCAATCGCCTGGATCGTGAGCACTCTCTGTCCTTCGAGGAATTTGGCTACACGCTGCTTCAGGCTTACGATTTCGTCGAGTTGGCCCATCGGTATGGCTGCACTCTGCAGTTGGGTGGCGCTGACCAGTGGGCCAACATTATCAATGGCGTTGAGCTGTCACGTCGCCAGAATGGCCTGCAGCTCTACGGGCTTACGATGCCGCTGTTGACCACGAGTGACGGCAAGAAGATGGGCAAGTCGGCACAAGGCGCTGTATGGCTCAACAGCGATAAGCTATCTGCCTATGATTTCTGGCAATTCTGGCGCAACTGCGATGATCGGGACGTACAGCGTTTCCTGGCACTGTTTACCGAACTGCCTATGGACGAAGTACGTCGCCTAGGCGCATTGCAGGGTGCAGAGCTTAACGAGGCGAAAATCGTTCTGGCCAACGAGGCGACCCGTTTGTGCCATGGCGAAGCGGCCCAGCGTGACGCGGAGGCAGCGGCACGGGCGTTGTTCAGTGAGGGCAGCCAGAGCGACACACTCCCCAAAGTGGAAGCCAGCCGCGCCGCGCTGCAAAAGGGCTTGACCCTGACCGATCTTCTGGTGGCCAGCGGACTACAGGGTTCGCGCAGTGCCGTGCGCCGACTCGCGGACGGCGGTGGGCTACGCCTGGACGACGTGCAGGTCCAAAATCCGGACGAGCCTCTCTCTGCCGCTTTGGAGGGCAGCCGATTGAGCCTGGGCAAGAAACGTCATTTTCAGGTTGTGCTGGTGGACTGAAAAAGAAAAGTCCCGGTGTTCCGGGGCTTTCTCTATCTGGCTTTGCGTCGCAAACCGCATCACAAGTCGGTTCATATCCACAGCTAGGCGAGGCAGTTCCGCGCTGGCCATAGTGGTCTGGTTGGCACCTGCGGACGTCTGTATCGACAATTCACGGATGCTGAGCAGATTGTAGTCAACGGCCCGGGCTACTTGGGCCTGTTCTTCAAACGCCGTAGCGATCAGCAGGTTTTCTCGTTG
The DNA here is from genome assembly GCF_058536325.1 of Pseudomonas sp. C2.3V. Taxonomy (NCBI): domain Bacteria; kingdom Pseudomonadati; phylum Pseudomonadota; class Gammaproteobacteria; order Pseudomonadales; family Pseudomonadaceae; genus Pseudomonas; species Pseudomonas sp. C2.3V. Next base: position 170,212 of record NZ_JBZUBN010000002.1, read on the forward strand.
TAAGACTCAGGCTAAGGGACGGGCAACGCCCCAATAATGGTACGTTAATGGGCGTAAGCCCGTTAAATAAAACGTTTTGAATTCAATCATTTCGAATTTGGCGTCATGGATAAGTTTGCTTATTTCCCGGTTCAGGTGGCAGCCGCCCACTACTTGGGGCCAGAGCGGCGTCATCCGATCTTGCCATACACGCACCGCTTCATCGGGGGCTTGTCCATGCTCGCAGAACAGGAGCTGTCCTTCCGGCTTGAGTACGCGATGCATCTCTTTAAGTGCAGCGGCCGGATCTGGAATCGTGCACAGCGAATAGGTCACCACAACCGTGTCGAAGGAGCGATTCTCAAAGGGAATCCGCTCGGCCGACAGATCAACCAGCTCGACGTCAAGGCCTGCGCGTTGAGCACGAGACCGAGCCAGCCGGTGCATATCCAGGGAGGGGTCCAGCCCAACGATACGCTCTACCCGAGACCTGTCATAGTGCTCAAGGTTGAGCCCGGTCCCGATGCCAATTTCCAGCACCTGACCATACGCCAAAGGGATAAGAGACTGCCGCTGCAGGCGTACGGGTTTAATCCCGCAGGCAATATCGAGCAGATAAGGCAAAACACGACGCTCGTACCAGGAACTCATGTTGAACAGGCCACGTGATCCGTTGAAAGACGGTACTACTGTATCCGGTCTGTAAAACAAAAGGCGGGGAGAATACCCCGCCTGGCTCAGGCGATCATCGCTGAATCATCGAGGCCATATTGGCTGTACCCAGTTGAGAAACGATCGCTTCATTACCTATGCCTGAGCGCTCAAGGCTTAGGGTGTGGTTGGTGCCTTCCTGCACCAGCGCGAAATGGTCATTCTGAGTATTCATTTGAGTCACTGTCATGACCAGCCCATCCCCGCGCTGCGCCATATCCAGGGAGCTGTCAGTCGTGTTTCGTTGACTTAAGTTCATCTCATTGTTGTTACCGGTCTGCTCGGCCGTAATCTCATGGGCACCCGCACCCCCCATTTGCACCACGGTCATGCGGTTATCGTTGCCGTTTACCGTAGCTTCCAGGCGGTTGGTCATCTTGGTGGTCAGGTAGCCAGACCACCCCCATTGCTGCACATCCAGAGTATTACGGTCACCGTTCTGGCTGGAGATGAGAGTATTGCCGTCACTTCCCTGACGGATGTTCATAACGTTGTCGTTCCCATTCTGGGAGGCCTGCGTCAGAGACCCGCTCAGCTCGCCCTCGATAGGCCCCAAGCCGCTCTGCTGCACCTGAACGATATTGCCATTACCCTGCTGATTGACCTCGGCCTCCTGACGACGCCATTGCTGTTGCAGGTCGATCAGGTTGTTGTCACCGTTTTGCACAAGGTCTGCATCCATGAAGTATTGAGCATCCTCGCCCTGCACAACCCTCATGGTATTGCCATTGCCCAGGGTGCGGGCACTGAGGCTGGGCGTCCCACTCATGTTTTCCAACCGGAAGTCGTGCAGGTTGTGAGTACCCTCCTGGTAGCTCGTGACACGCCCGGCGTTATTGCTGCCCTGATCGATACGCGCCTCGTTCACGCTGCCTCGCTGTGTAACCGCCACGGTAGACCATCCTCGAGTGTCCTGATAAATCTCCACCAGGTGGCTTTCACCACTCTGATCGATATCAATAGTCCCGCGAGTTCTTTCTCCCTGGTAGATCGATGCCGCATTGAGTTCGCCCGTTTGCAGCACCGTTTGACGGGTGTCGGTGCCCAGCTGGACCTGAACGCTGTGGTTGCCTTGCCCGGTTTGTGTCAGCGCGGCCGTATTCTGCACACCGCTCTGAGTCAAGTCGGCCGTATTTGACGCGGCGTAACTATGGGTGGTGCCGAGTAGTCCGATAAGCAGTGCGAGTGGTTTCAACCTGAACATGACATCTAGTAATGACCTGTACGCGCTTTGCTATTACAGGGCCGGTGTTATCTGGCCTTATGAGCGTAGACGGAAATCCGAAATATGTAGCGAAGGAAAACATCAGATGAACCATAAGCCCTTTTCCATCCTCAGCTGAATACGGGCATGGGCGATGTCTCGCATGATGGCAATTCCAACGCCCGTACCATACCCCACTCAAGCCAATAGAATCGCTCGAAGATACGCTCACGTTCATCCGATGGAATACCTGGCCCACTGTTTTCTACTTCTAGGATGACCGCCTGGTCCGACAGCTTGACTCGCATTGTGGTGCAACCTTCAGGCGGGATACGGCGGATGGCATTGTCGACAAGATTGACGCAGCAGAAAGGCATTGCCTTGTGTTAAGGCAGCCTGCAGCTCAAGCTCCAGATCGAGGTGTCTAGCATCTGCCGCCCAGTATTCAACCTGTTAGTCCAGGCGCAGCGGGGTGAGGGCGAACGTATGCAAGTGGGAGGTTGAGGCTCGGGCCAAGGTCAGTAGTTGATTAGCCTGGTGAATCATCCGCTCGCTTGTCTGATTGATAAAACTCAAGATGCGACTGCTATCAGGAGCGCCTGCATATCGTTCGCATAACCATTAGCGTTGGATATGCAAGCCGACAAGCGGGGTGCGCAACGGGTGCGCCATATTATCGAGAAAGGCGCGCTGCGCTTCTGCACCCGAGTGGATACGGAGTAGTAGGCGATTGAGCGCGGCAATAATGGCGGAAGGCTTCTCAGGCCGCTCTGTTACTCAACGATGTCAAAGTACATTAATGGTGCGTTGCTGAACAGCAGCCATACCCTCAGCTGAACCACTACATTAAATGTAACCTCTTAGGATATGATTATAGGATATTGATTTATAAGATAAAAATTTATTTTGATAGGTCATAGATATCTTCCTTCAATTTATCGTGAGGCCAAGCCGTCTACATCTTAGAAAATGCGTTAAAAGGTCAAAGAGTTAAAGTGATTTCTCGTTAAAATTAGTGGTCAACATTAGGTTATGTTTTCAAGCTATTGATTTTTATACATATTATTTTGCAAGAATGGTTTTTTGTGATCGCCTCGCTTACAGCTGCATAAAGCGTTGAATCACAGGCCCTCTCTGAGGGTCCATAAGTAATCTAGGTTTAATCACGAGGGTCAATCATGGGACTGTTTAGCTCGATTCTTGACAAGCTTGGCTTGGACGGCGTTAGTAACGAAGAGCAGCGAAAGGCTGATGTCGGCGTCATTGATGCCAGCAAAACGTCTACACGTATCGTTACTGATTCTGAAGAAACCAACGCTGCCCACAGCGCTCGTGCCGAGCAACTACAGGCTCCGGCAGCTACCGGCGTGCAAAATTCGATGGATATTTCGGCGCGTCTCGATGCAATGGCTGCTAATCATAGTGATCACCTGAACTGGCGCTCCTCCATCGTCGACCTGCTCAAGGTACTTAATCTGGACAGCAGTTATGAATCACGCAAGGAGATGGCCGCCGAGCTTGGGTGTCCTGCCGATAAGCTTGGAGATTCGGAGCAGATGAACAACTGGCTACACAAGGCCGTTATGCAAAAGCTGGCCGAGCACGACGGGACGGTTCCTCCCGAGCTTAAGGCGTAACCGGTTTTGGAAGGCAGGCATCCAGCTCAGGGATGCCTGTGAGACACCTCCGACGGTCAGGTATTGCCCATCAAGGGATCGCTAATCGAATGGCGGCCAGTTTCAAGTCTGCCAGCCAGACGCCGTTCCCAGCTGCCCTGATCAGCCCGAACCGTAATGTCGTACCATCCACCACTCACGCGCGTCGATATACGCTGTTTATGTGTGGCACCCGCACCAAGCTGAAACTCGTGGGGCTTTTCAAACGTATAGGGACACCGATCAATCTGAACGGTCATAGCCTGCAGGCTTGTATTGGTGATTGTCATGACCAGATTGTGGCTTTTACCGTCACGCTGCAGCCTTACTTCTGGCTGCGGAGCCTTGAGGTTGCCACGCAGTGCTCGATGAAAGCCGTTAGGCCCCAACAACCACAGGTCGTAGGTGCCATCATCTGTAATAGTGGGGACCCAGACATCACTCAACAGCTTCCCTGCCTCGATGGTATAACGGCGAGGGATATCCTCCAGATGCAGCCGATCGTATACATGCAGCACGAGACCTTGCTCGCCTGTGTTGCGCATGGTCAGGGTTAGCTGGCGCGTCTCCGGATTGGCTTCCGCTTCGACCTCGATCCGATACGGCAATGCTCGGGAAGGGCGAGCTAGACGTCGCTGCACAGGGACTTGTTGTTGGTCAGTAGGCGGAACAGGGACCTGTGGTAGCTGCTCCTGTTTTTCCCGCAACTGATCCGCTGCACGGCGAGAGGTAGTCTGCAAGGGCGGCAACAACTCCTGATTCGGATCGACAAAGTTAAAGGCAGACGTCAGATCTCCGCATACCGCTCGCCGCCAAGGACTGATATGGGGCTCTTTTACGTTGAAGCGCTTTTCCAAGAATTGCAGTACCGAAGTATGGTCGAAGACCTGCGAATTCACCCAGCCGCCTCGGCTCCACGGCGAAATGACAAACATCGGGACACGGGGCCCTGGTCCGTACACACGTCCATCGGGAGCCGGCTGCTCCTTCGAGCCAGGAGGTGCTTTGTGCTGGAACACTTCGGCATCGAAGGCAATGGTTGATTTACCTGCCAGTGTTCCATCTGCGCGTAGGGAAGGAGCGGCAGGTGGCGGCACATGGTCGAAGAAGCCATCGTTTTCGTCATAGTTGACGAGAAGTACCGTCTTGCTCCAGATCTCTGGGTTTTCAGTCAGTGCATTAAGGACTTCCTGGGTATACCAGCCTCCCTGAACAGGACTGGAGGGACCGGGGTGCTCCGAATACTCTGCCGGTGCGATCAGCCAGCTCACTTGAGGCAGCTTGCCTTGTCGGATGTCGCGTCTAAAGCTCTCGAACATGGTTTCAAGGTCGTTGCTGTTCGCTGCTGGCATCGTATTACCGTTGCCTTTGTACAACGGGGCGACGGCCTCCAACGCTTCGCGATAGACGACGAAGTCGTTAAAGTCTGCAGAGGGCTGGGCGGGGTTGCCAACCTTGACGCTTGCGGCACGGTATTGGCGAAAGCCTGCATAGGCATTATCACCAAAGTTGTCCGGCAGGTACTGATAGACCTTCCACGAGACGCCCGCATCCTCAAGTCTCTCTGCATAGGTCGTCCAGTCATATCCCTCATCGGGCGGCCCCGGAGCATCCCACTCGTTGACAACCGCTGCGACGTTAGAGCCAGTGGGGCCGTTGGTACCGGTCCAAAGAAACAGGCGATTTGGTGCTGTTCCACCTAACAGCGAGCAATGGTAGGCGTCACACAGCGTGAAGGTATTGGCCAGGGCAAACTGAAAGGGCACCTCGTTACGCTCGTAGTATCCCATCGAAGTCAGCGTCTTATAGGTTGGCCATGCACTCAAACGACCGCTGTCCCAGGCCGCCTGGGTGTCTGCCCATGAATGTGGCGTGTCATGGACACGCTGGGCGTTACCTTTTCGGCTGTCGAGGTGATAAGGCAGGATAACGCGCTCTTGACCTTGCTGCTGCCAGACAGTGCGTCCGCCCGGCAATGGAATCGTCAGCCGGTCAGCAAAGCCGCGTACGCCCGGCAGCGTGCCAAAATAATGATCGAATGATCGGTTCTCCTGCATCAGGATGACTACATGCTCGACGTCCTGAATAGTACCGGTACGGTTGTGGGCGGGAATGGCCAATGCCCGTTGGATCGAGGCGGGTAGCATGGCGATGGCCGACCCGACGGCCGCTGCCTGCAATAGATTTCTGCGGGTGAGAGAAGGCATGACTCGTTCGCTCCCTGTACGTGCTGAGGTGGTTAGCCGGAACAACTCGTTACATATTTGTACGGGTAGCAGGTAGCAAAAATATGACACCGCGAAACGATCTGGAATTTATAGGCAGGTTTATGACGCGCGTGTCTGCCAGATGAATCGGTGCGACTGGGCAGAGCCATATCGCACCCAGGCAGGGAGATCAGGATTTTTCAGTAATAATGAACTGATTGGTGCCCAATTTGTGTGCTCCCCAGGAAACGGCGTAGCCCTGGCCAAGCCTTACCGCCTCGGAGACAGCTACCGCCTCGCTGTTGTAAACGCAAGCCAAATGCCATGGAGTGTTCCGATAAACTCCCCAGCCTTTGACCCAGTCCTGGTCGTTGGGATCTCGTTGTAGCTCACGGAGTAGCCATTTGAATTCCATAACAGCCTTCCTTGTAGCAGTGGGACAAGGTGATACAACCATGACGCCCCTCAGCGCAGCGGGCGATTCCGGCTTGTGGCAAGTGTAGCCAAGATCATTGCGTTAGCTTGGTAGACTTTCCGAAAAGGCAGTATCGACTGCAACGGCAGCGATAGCACCACGATGACATTGAACATCGAAACCCGAAGATGTTCATGGGAATGAAGGGACTGGGTCGGAAGAAAGGGCCCCGTCCCTGGGGCAGCATGCTCAGCTAGGCAGGGTATCCTGTCTGCCTGCCTATTTCATCGGCTGCCAAATCAATAACTTGAGCAATTTTTTAAAAAAGATGATTTTTTTGCTAACCGTTTATCCCTTTAGACAGACGGCACGCTGTAGTGGCGAATAAATAGCAAAACGCTGCCTCTAACAAACACTACTGCCTGGTTCTGCTTGCATCATGAAGTGTCTGTCTCGCCTTACCTATATTTTTGCTGACTCATTTGCTCTTAAAGGCATCATCGACCAAGAGGGTAGCCTGACGATTACCGCAGCGCCTCTTGATGGAGGCGAGCCTTATACTTGGCGTTTTTCCGCCCGGTATTTGAAAAATGGTGCGCTGTTCCAGACGCTGCTGGACGATATCGAGCATGAGCTGCTCAAACACAACAAGCAGAAGGCGCAGTTGCAAATAGACGACCTGGTAGGAACGCCCGTAGGGCAGGTGTCTCGCTAAAGGCTCATCAGATCACCTGCTACCGTTTATTTTTTTGCCGTTGCCCCATCTTGATTCCATTACCGCTGCGTGCCGTTGCGCCGTTGGCGCTGTAATACAGTAGAGGTGTTCAACCTCTGTCTCTTCTCGACGTCAAACGTATTATCGCCTACAGCAGGATCTGACAGCCTATGAGCCTCGTCTATGGCATCTGCTCGGATGCACATTTGCATAATTGGTCAGCGTTTTCCCGTGTCGACAAGAATGGGCTCAATAGCCGTCTCGGTCATATTCTGGATCAGATTCAGGTGGCGGCGCATGACCTTCGTGCGGCAGGAGGACATACGCTCTACATTACAGGTGATCTTTTTCATGTACGTGGCTCCGTTTCGCCCACGGTTCTTAATCCAACTATCGACCTGTTCACACGGCTTACGAAAGACCTGGATCTGAACATTCGTGTGTTACCAGGTAATCATGACCTTGAGTCCCGTGACAGTAGCGCGCTGGGCAATGCTTGCGAGAGCTTGCGTACCATTCCTGGTATTGAAGTGATTTCAACGCCAACGTTGTTCGAGGATGACCATGTTGTCATGGTGCCTTGGTATGACCGACTCGATGATGTCCGCCGGCATATCGACGCTTGCCTGACAGATTTGAATGCAAAAGGGGAAGCCCCCAACGCATGGACCCTGATGATTCATGCGCCAGTCAATGGTGTTCTAACCGGCTTGCCAGACCATGGCTTTAACGCAGCAGAGTTGGCCCGATACGGGTTCAAGCGCGTTTTTAGTGGGCACTACCATAACCATAAGCGCTTCAAGGGTGAGGTCTATAGCGTAGGCGCCACCACCCATCAGACTTGGAACGATATAGGGACCCGGGCAGGCTATCTCTTGGTCAGCGATACCGACGTGGTATTTCGTACCTCTTCTGCGCCCCGCTTCATGGATCTAGATATTCGCTGGGATGAGCACGAAGCCAGGGAGCAGTGCAAAGGTAATTATGTGCGGGCACGGCTGGGCGAGGCGACCGAGAAGGAGATTTCCCACCTTCGTGATCAGCTCAAGACATGGGGTGCGCTGGGAAGCCTGGTACAGGCCATCCCCTTGCCACGCTCTGCTGTTATGCAGCGTCGCTCGCCGGTCTCCAGCGCACCGACACTACGCGAATCGATCCGCGGGTGGGTGGAGGAAAACAGCACGCATGGTGACGCGCTGGTAGCACTGTGCAACGACATACTCAGCGAAGCCGAGGCGATCGATCCATGAGGATACAGAGCCTTTCGATTACTCACTTCATGGCGATTGGACATGTCGAGTCGCTTCCCCTGAACGACAAAGGTCTGGTACTGATCCAGGGCGAGAACCTGGATGATACGAGCCAAAAGAGTAACGGCGCTGGCAAGTCGTCAATTGCCGACGCACTGTGCTGGGCCCTGTATGGCGAAACCGCTCGTCAGGAGTCTGGTGATGCGGTGATCAACCGTACCGCAGGAAAGGGTACAGAGGTCAGACTTGAGCTGCTTGACGAGACGGGCGCACGCTATCGCATCAGTCGTCATCGCAAGCATCGCCAATACAAGAATCAATTGCGCCTTGAGCATTTCATGGAGGGCGAATGGCAGGACCTGACCAAGGGCTCGGATAAGCTGACCCAGGTGCTGGTCGATAAGGTCATGGGCTGTTCGCGCGAAGTGTTCGTTAACGCGATCTATCTGGGTCAGGAGGCTATGCCCGACCTACCTGGGATGACAGACCGAAACCTCAAGCTCCTGGTAGAGGAGGCCGCAGGTATCCATCAGTTGCAACAGGCTTATGAGATCGCTCGGGCCCGACTTAATCAATGCAAGGTCGAGGTAGGAGAGCTCACCACTCAGGCCAAGGCCTTGGAAACAGCCATCACTACCTTTACCGCCAATGTCGAGGCGGCTGAGCAGGATCGCGAGGCGTGGATACGTCAGCAGAGCGCCGCCGTCCAGACCGCTACCCAGCACTACCATGCCGTTCGGGATGCGTTTGATACAAGCCTGGGAGAGTATCTTCAGGCACGCTTGAAAAGCCTGGACGAGCAGGCCGCGGCCGTTCGTAGCAGGATCACCGCGTCCGATGAGGAACGCCGGCAGGAGCGTATCCATGCCAAGGCGCTTCGGGAGGCGGAGCTTGCTTATGCCGCAATCCAACAGACCCTAGAGCGTGAACAAGCCAAGACCCAGCGGCTCGCTCACACGTTGGAGCACATTGACGATCAAGTAGGTACTACGTGTTCTCAATGCGGTCATGTCATCGAACCACAGGATCTTGATGCCTCACGAGACATGACCTGGCAATCCGTGAAAACGCAGCAGGAAAAGGTACTTGCGCTACAAGATCAAGCGAAGACAGCGAAAGAGGCGCTTGACCAGTTGGAAAACAGCCTACGCAATTATCGCCAGCAAATGACTGATGTTTCCGAGCAGAGTGCAACCCTGGAAGCGCTTGAGCAGCAAAGACGAAAAACCCAGGCTGAACAGCACGCCTGGCAGGAACAGGCCAGGCAGCTACAGGTGCTGAAGGAGCGCATCGCGCAGCTCGAATCAGCAAAGAATCCGCACGATTCAGCCATACAGCGTGCACGTGAGCAGTTGGTACAGACAAGGGTGAGACAAGAAGCCTTGACGGCTACATTGAGCGCAGCGCAGCAACGGCTTGCACTGGCGGAAGAAGCCGCCCGGGTATTCAGCCCGTCAGGCGTTCGTGCGCATATTCTGGATAACGTAACCCCCTACCTGAATGCTCGGACGGCTCACTATTTGTCTACATTGACGGACGGAAACGTGACCGCAGTGTGGTCTACCATTGCATTGACGGCCAAGGGAGAGTTACGCGAGAAGTTCTCTATCGATGTGGTCAGCGCAACCGGGGGTGAGACCTTTAAAAGTCTCTCAGGAGGAGAAAAGCGTAAAGTCAGGTTAGCAACCGCCATGGCACTGCAAGATCTGGTCGCATCGCGAGCCAGTAAACCCATCAGGTTGTTTATGGCAGACGAGATTGATCAGGCCCTTGATGAGGCCGGTCTTGAGCGATTAATGTTTTTGCTGGAGGAAAAGTCCCATGACAAGGGAACGGTCCTGGTTATCAGCCATACGGATCTACGCGATTGGATTCGTAACAGCATCACTATAACCAAGGAAAACGGACAGGCTACCGTAGAAGCTGCATATACCGTCTAAGCGGTGCTGGCTCATTGGATAGCCAAAAGGGCATTTGATGCGGGCTAGTAAAAATCAGTCTGCTATTTTTGAGTGTTAGAGCTAAGCCAAGCGTCCCTGCAGGCTTGCCAATGGATAGGTGAGGGAAATCATGCCGCGTTGTCCTGACTCTTGCGTTCCTGGTACTTCTTGGCGGCTGACTCGAGACTGCTGACAATGCTGTCATAGACGTCAACGGTCATCTTGCTGGCGTCCGGGTAATCCGTTTCAAACTTCTTCTGAACGGCCGGGCTGCACTCGCTTACCGCATTTTCGATACGCTTGAGCTGACTCTTGTTAATGTAAACAGCAGGCTGGCGGTTGGCATTGGTCTGAGAAGCATCATTGGCATCGTCATCCTCTTGGGCAATACCTGCAAAGGCTGCCAGGGAATAACGGCGATAGTACGTAATCGCGCTACCAACCCCTTGAGGGTCCATTTTCATGCAGGGGCCCAGCAGGGTATTGCTGATCCACTGACCCGATTCGTGCATCAGTACCGTTTCGACACTGACTTTGCCATCTTCAAAGCCCGGCATTTGGACGATCGAAAGGCCGAACTTACTCAGAATCGGTCGGGTTGTATTCAATACTTCGGCCAGATCCGCATACTTGCTTCTGAAGTGCGGATTGATGCTTCCCTTTGTGGCGTTTTCAATCTCAGCCTGTGCGGCGGCCAGGGCCTTGGCAAGGGCGTCGATGTTTTCTGACATTTTCATACAGATATCTCCAAGGCAACATACCCCTTACCGACGGGACAGGGGTGAACGTCGAGAACTGATGAGAAGGGTTTAAAGAGGTTTTCCAGGCAGTCCATCCTATATGGGGGCAAGCGGGCTAAAACCAAGCTGAAAGCCCCGAGCTGCCTGACCTTTCGTCGGCTGAACACTGCCTTTGAAAAGCTTCTCAGTTATCAAACGCGCTACTACTTGGACCACAGCGAAAGCGGTTTATCTGCAAGCGTGCAAAGGTTTGTAATGGCTCAGAATTTATGAAGCGCGAGGGATATCCCATAGCTCAAAGCCTGCCCGGTCAGTTGGCGAAGCTCCTCGTCAGCGTCGTGTTTCGCTGCCTGAACAAGGCGATCACCCAGAGCACCTTCAAGGCATGCAGGCGTTGCCTTCAAAATCTCGAGCCCCTTGGCAGTGAGGACACAATCATGAGCGGTTCCAGCCACTACATCGCCATGTTCGATCAAGCCTGCATTGCCAAGCCATCTGACCGAGGCGGTAAAGAATCGAGCCTCATCCGCACAGGGATTAAAGTCATCTATTTCATTCAGGCCCGCCGCCTCGATGTGCTTTTGCATATCGGTACAAAAGAGATTACGCGGAATAGGGAAGGCCTCGTACAACTCACCAAAAAGCCGACCGACCAGATTATCGAACCGTTCAATGTTGGTAGCCATGGGCGCTCCTGAGTTGATTTCATTCCATCATAGCTGACATCGTAATGCGCAGGAGAGCACCGTCTGGCGAAAAGCGCTGTAAATCAAGGTGTTAAATATAGTCCTGCCTTTTTCTGGCTACGCCATCCCCTACTTGGGATGAGCACAGAGTTGCGCTACGATTAGCCTTACGATTTTTATTCTTTACGTAAAGCGAGTAGCCATGAGCCGTAACGGTATAGACAAGGAGAAGGTGGCCACTGCCATTCGGCAGCTAAAGGAAGCGGGCCGGTCTGCCTCTGTACCTGAAATCCGGGCGCTGACAGGAGGCTCGTTTACAACTATTCAACGTTATAAAAAAGAAATCGAAGCTGACGAGCAAAGCCTTTCAGGACCGAGCGGACGGATCAGGGCGGACATGCTGGCACTAATCGAACAACTCGAACGCAAGTTGCTGGAGAGGGCCCAGCTGGAAATAGACGAGGCTGAGCAGACGCTCGCGGTTCAGGCGAAGTCGATAAATGAAAAGCTCCAACTTGCCGATGAGCGTGCGAACGCCCAGCAAGAGCGTATCAAGGACCTGGAAGCCAGACTAGCGAAAGCCGAAGCGCTCGCAGGAGATTACGCAAACCGATACAACGCAGCCAATAATGAGCTGGCCAGGCAGGCGGTAGACCTGACTCATAGCCAGCGAGAGTCGGCTGCCCGTGCCCAGCGTATCGAAACGCTAAGCGCTGAACTCAAGACGGCACGGGATGCGTTGGAAGGTTATCAGGAAGTGATGCAGCGCCAGCGGCTGCAGGATCAGGTGCAGTCGGATTCCGCCGTCAGTGACTTGCGCAACCAGCATCAAGCGGTTCTGGCCGAGAATGCCTCTTTGCGGGAGCAGAACATCCAACTGATTCGGGATAATGAGCGACTCCAGGCCTTGCATACCACACAGGCCCGGCATCTGGATGACCTGGCCCGTCAACTCGATCTGGAGCGCGCCACCGGCAAGGACCTGATCAGGCAGATCGCCCGTCTGGAGGCGCGATTGGAATCGCATCAGCTTTGAGATTTGCCCTCCGGGGTAAGCTGCTCATTCAACTGCTCAACCAGGCGTTCCACCGGAACCGGTCTGCCCAACAGAAACCCCTGCGCCTGATCACAGCTCAGGATACCTAGTGCATTAAGCTGCTCGGCTGTTTCGACACCTTCTGCGGTCACGGACATCGAGAGCGCCTTGCCCAGTGCAACAATGGCCTTGATGATGGCCTGATTGCTGTCGTCACCCTCGCTTAAGCTCATGACGAAGCTGCGATCAATCTTGATGCCATCGAATGGATACTGGCTCAAGTAGCTAAGCGAGGAGTAGCCTGTTCCAAAGTCATCCATGGAAAGCTTCACACCCAGCGCCTTGAGTTCATGCATCAGGGCCAGTGCGCTTTCAGCATTATCCAACATCACGCTTTCGGTAATTTCCAACTCAAGCCGCGCAGGCTCAAGTTGCGTTTCTTCCAATACCTGCCGGATACGCTCTACTAGGTCATTACGCTGAAATTCGATACAGGAAAGATTGACCGAGACGAAGATAGGATCTTTCCATTCGAGCGCCTCGCGACATGCCTTGCGCAAAACCCAGTCGCTCAAAGGCACTACAAGCCCGCTCTGCTCGGCCACCGGTATGAATACAGCAGGACTCAGCAAACCGCGGGTAGGGTGGCTCCAGCGTACCAACGCCTCTGCGCCAATGATATTCCCGTTCTGGATACTAAAGCGCGGCTGGAAGACGAGTCGTAACTCATCGCGCTGCAGGGCGGCCCGCAGGTCTTCCTCGATCTGCTGGCGTTGAAGCAGCCGCTCGTTCATCGCGCTGTCGTACAGCCGCCACGTATCACGTCCCGCCCCCTTGGCCTCATAAAGTGCAATGTCCGCAAACCGAAGTAGCTCGCTCTTGATAACCCCATGGGCAGGCGCCTGCACAATACCAATGCTGGCGCTGATACGAACTTCAAGTTCGTCAATCATGATCGGAGCAGAAAGGCAGGCCAGCAGACATTCTGCCAATACAGAAGTGTTTGGCTGCTTTTGCCCGGTAAGCACAAGGACAAACTCATCGCCACCCTGACGGGCAATGAATACGCTGCTATCCATACACCGTTTGAGCCGGTTGGCCACTTCGATCAGGACCTTGTCACCAAAGCCGTGCCCTTGAGTATCGTTAACGTGCTTGAAGTCATCCAGGTCCAGATAAAAGATGGTCAAAGGACTCTCTGGCGTAGGTCCGTTTCCCAATTGCTCCTTGAGATACCGGTACATGTACGTCCGATTGGGAAGCTGCGTCAGCGGATCATACTTGGACAGATGCTCGTAATGGGCCTGAGCTTCCATTTCGTCTGTAATGTCGCTGAGAGTCCCGCGATATCCGGATAAGACGCCCTCCGTCCAAACAGACCGAAGATAAAGGTGCCCCACACGTTTATGTCCTTCGCGGTCCATGTAAAAGCATTCCAGGGCTTTTGGGGCACCTGCTGGTTCCTGATCTTGTTGGGCGCTTGCCTGGAAGTCCGTTTCGCTGAAATCAATAAGCTCCTGCAGCGGCTTTCCCAGCCACTCGTGAACACCAAAGCCGGTGCTGATTGCGAACCGGTCAGAAAGATAGGTCAACTCACGTCGGGCATTCGTTTCCCAGATCCAGTTTGAAGAAGCCTCGGCGACATCCCGAAAACGAGCCTCGCTATGCTCCAGGGCTTCATGGCTGCTATCGATCAATGCAGCCGCACGCAGTGATCGGCGCTTGAGTTTGATTAAAACCAGATACAGGGCAAATGCCGTAAGTACCAGCAGAGGCAGCATTACGCTTAGCAGTACACCGCCAGGACGCTCTGCCTGCCAGCTGAGCAGAAAAGGAACGCCATGGTTCTCGCTTACGATAAGGCTGGCGCTATCCTTTTCTGCCGGCCCGGCCTTCAGATTGACAATGCTAGAGGCCGCACCCATCGACGCCAGCTTCGGCTGATCCAGCCGTTCAACAAAGAGCAGGATGGGAAGCTGGTCTCGCCTGGGTAGATACGTCGTCTGGGCGGGCTGGACCAGAGCTGCCGAAACAATCGCCGGTGCACCCTCCACCTGAAAAAAGCCCTGAACATGCGTAAGCGGAGGCTCGCCTCGGAGTCGCTCCAGCATTGCCGGCAAGTCGCCCTCGATCCACTGGAGTGCATCCTTGGGGTCGACCGTATCCTTTAAAAAGGCATAACGGGTATTTTGCGAGCCGTCGACAACCAGGACGGCGTCAAGCCCATATTGCGACAGCAGCGAGCCGGCCAGCTTATCTTCTTCACGCGCCCATTTCGTATCGACCGCAGGATAGAGGTGCATGAAATTCTCCTCCCAGCGGGCATAGTCCATGAGTGTCGCCACCGTGGACTTCTTACGAGTATCGATAGCATTGCGCAAGGCCTGCTCACCACTGGTAATGGCCTTATTATCTAACGACCAGGCAATATAGCTCGTGACGGCGCCTGCCAGGGCGAACAGGCTCAACATCAGGACGGTAAACATCAACACAGAGCGACGGGTCAGCTCAGTGTGGCTTTGTGAACGAAACGGCTCGTCCTTTTTCATGGCTGGCGGGGGCGGAGAAATAGGCATGGTCAGGGAGGCGATTCGATAATCTGCTATCAGGTTGTTTTATATCGGCTTCCGTTCTCGCCGCTGTAGCAAATAATCCGGTTCAGGCGATGTGAGGCACAACCGGGCGGATCAACAGACCATCCGGCAACTTTTGACTCAAGAATTCCGCACTGATGCCGCTTCAATACGTATCACTTTGCATGTCCTCTCTGGCCCCCTTATCAAGGTTATGTCTATGAGCCTTCGCTCCCTGAAAATTGCATACCGAAGCCTGTTTTGCTTTGGCGTTATCGCGGTCATCCTGACCGGGCTGGGGGTGTTCAGCCTGGCACAGATGTCTCATATCCAGGATCAGTCTCGGAAAGTGGAACTGAACTCATTGCCCAGTATTGTTGAAAGTGACAATCTGGCCCTGCAAATGGCACGCATTCGTATAGAGGCGTTGCGCCTGATTGCCTTGCCAGATGCTGAAACACTTCGGAAAACTCAGCAGAAGATCAAAGACTTGGGACAGCTTGTTGAAGCTGGCTTCAAACGCTATGAGCCTTTAATCAGCACGCCGGAGGAGGGCAAGGCGCTACAGCAGTTGCAGGCTATCTACCGCGACTATATGACTAATACCGATCAGCTCGTAGCGTTAATGGTCAACGGCCGGATCGATGATGCCCGTAAACAGGTCATGGGTGGCATGGCCAGCCTTGGCTTGAGCATGAACGAACAGACCGAGAAATTGCGTACCCTGAACCAGCAAGCAGCCAAAGCCTTTGGCGAAGATGCACAGGCAGTGTATAGCAACTCCGTATCCATTACCCTGACGGTTATCGGCTGCGCCCTGGGCCTTACGATCCTGCTCGCCTGGCGTCTAACCTTGAGTCTGTCCAAGCCTATTCGCGAAGCTGTGCAGGCTGCGGAGACCATCGCGTCGGGTGACCTGACCCACCGGCTGGAAACAACCGGTACAGATGAGGCCGCTCAGCTGCTCAAGGCTATGGGAAAAATGCAGGGCAATCTGCGCGATACGCTTGAGCAGATCAACCGGTCGGCTGAACAGCTGGCTGCTGCGACTGAAGAAATGAGCGCAGTCATGAGCGAAAGTACGCAGGGACTGCAACAGCAGAACAGCGAAATTGAGATGGCAGCTACTGCAGTCACCGAGATGAGCCAGGCCGTTGAAGAAGTAGCGGGTAACGCGACGTCGACCTCAGTCGCCTCCAAAGCAGCAGCCGAAACCGCGCGCCAAGGGCAGCGTCAGCTTAACGATACCCTCAGTGCTATTGGTGTCCTGACGGACAACGTTCTGAGCGCTTCTGAGCAGGCACGTCAGCTGGCCGAACAGACACGCAACATTAGCCAGGTGCTGGATGTCATCCGGTCCGTAGCGGAGCAGACCAACCTGCTGGCGCTGAACGCTGCAATCGAGGCGGCCAGAGCAGGGGACGCGGGTCGCGGGTTTGCTGTTGTAGCAGACGAGGTACGCTCACTGGCACACCGGACCAGTGATTCTACCCGCGAAATCGAGGCCATGATTGGTAGCATTCAGCAGGGGACTACTCATACCGTAGACGCCTTGCTGACCAGTGCGGATCAGGCCAGGCAAACCCAGGAGCAGGCTGAGGCGGCAAGTCATGCACTAGGCACAATCAACGATGCGGTTAACGGTATCGATGAGCGTAACCTGGTCATTGCCAGCGCTGCTGAGGAGCAGGCACAGGTGGCCCGAGAGGTGGATCGTAACCTGGTTCGTATTCGTGATCTGTCTATCCAGACGTCCGCGGGTGCAGAACAGACCCATACAGCCAGCCAGGAGCTTTCTCGCCTGGCTGGAGACCTAAGCGGCATGGTTCGCCGGTTCAGAGTCTGACCGACCGGCAGGATGATGCTGATTAACAGACATCGTTCTGCCCTACGTTTCGGCTAGGTAACGCAACGGAATGTAATAAATGCGCCCTTTATGGAAGGGCGTTTGTAAGCCCTCGTTGCAGTCCATGCCCTAAGGTAGGTTTATGTCTCATCCTGATTCAATGGTTTCGAAGAAACTCAAACGCCTACCTCTGGAAACGTTAACGATGGCCTTTCTGGGCCTGGTGTTTGTGTCCTTGGTAGGGTTTGATTTCTGGCAAAGCTGGCATGCGCGAGACGTTCAACTGCAGCAATCCGAGAGCACAACGCTCAACCTGACTCGCGCGTTGGCCCAACATGCTGAGGACTCGTTCCAGGAAGTGGATGTAGCGCTCATGAGCCTTCAGCACTTGCTGGAGCAGGGTAATGAGATATCGTTTAAACCAGAAGCGCTGCATACGCTGCTTGAGAAATATGCGGGCTCCCTAGAGCAGGTCGAGGGCCTGTTCGTTTTTGACGAGCAGGGCAATTGGAGGGCAACCTCTTTAGGTGAAACGCCATGGAAAGGCCAGAACTCAGACCGAGGCTACTTTAGATTTCACAATCAGAACACAACTGAAGACCCCTTCATTAGCCGTGCCATTCACTCCCGCTCTACAGGTAACTGGATTATTCCGATATCCCGGCGTGTTACCGACAAACAAGGGCGTTTTGCGGGTGTAGTGCTGGCTACAGTCAGGATGGAGTATTTTCTCGATTTCTACAGGCACATCGAGCTAGGGCCTTCAGGTGCCATTGTGCTGGCGATGCCGGACGGCACGATTCTGAGTCGACGCCCCTTCAAAGACGAATATCTAGTGGGCAAACACCTTGCCCAGAGCTACGTCATTACCACAGCATTGGCTCAGGCGCCTTCCGGCATCGTGACTATCAAAGCGGTAATTGATGGGGTTGAGCGCCTGTATGGCTACCAGCTGATAGATAAATATTCCTTGTTGGTAATGGTGGCAATGAGCAAGAAAGAGCTCTTGTCGGACTGGACCGGTGATACGCAACGCTCAGCCATCATTGTCGCCAGCCTCATTATCGTGATGTCGCTGTTCGGCTTGGTGTTGATGCGCCAGATCGGGCATGCCAATACAGTCAAGGCTGAACTGATCGAGGCGCACCGTGCGCTGGAAAGGCAGGCCTTGTCTGACGGACTGACTGAATTGGCCAATCGTCGCTATTTCGATATGGCATTGCATCAGGAACTCAAGCGGGCAGAACGCTCGGGGCAACCGCTAAGCCTGATCATGCTGGATATCGACTTTTTCAAGGGCTACAACGACTATTACGGACACCCTGCAGGCGACTATTGCCTGAAACAGGTCGCACAGGCGCTAAAGCATAGTCTCCCACGATCGGGTGATTTTGCGGCAAGGTATGGTGGTGAGGAAATGGCAGCCATCTTGCCAGCCTGCGACAGCCAAGGCGCCCGGATAGTCGCTAAGCGTATCCAGGACCAGATACGTAAGCTAAGGCTTGAGCATCACAACAGTCCATTCGGCATGGTCACTGTCAGCGGTGGCATTCATACATATATGCCCGGCGAGGACGGCGTCCTGACTGGACAAACATTGATTGAGTGTGCAGACAGTGCTTTATATGAAGCCAAACGTAATGGGCGAAACCGGATGGTGGTGACTGAGAGTAGTCATACGTGATTAGCAGAGGAGACGTGAGAGGGGTTCCCGGACATGGGCTCTATACGCAGGTCCGGGACTAATAGTAATTCTAATACTCTATTTAACATAAGATATATTATGCGAATGTAAGGATAAGTCTCATAGGAACATGATCGACACATTTCCCCAGTATTTCATTTCCGATTAAAGCACTAATCGGAAATTCATGACCTGCAGTACAAACTATTCAGGTCTTACTCTTACGATCAATTTCCGCTTCATAAAGATGGATGACTGACGTTTTTAGGATGAGCCTGATGGTGCCTCGCTAATAACTCGACAGCCTTTACTTCGCCATGGTCTCTACCTGATATCTCTGTACAGTAAACGGTTTTTTGATAATGTCTGCGTTACAGATTAGCTGATTGAGCCTCGTACAACTGCAGACATAAGGTTGGTAACGTTCCCTGTTAGTGCTCTGACCACCTTATCTCTTTCGATAAGCTTTTAGGTTTAAAGATCTCGATCAGTCATGGGCTTGAAAGTGATAACTCAGACTGGAAAAAAGAATCAACCGCCTGTTTAAGTGCCAAGGCCGGATCGAGTTCGCTATACTGTTGACTCAATGTCATCGCGGCCCTTTTGAATCGCGCCTCCCTCAAAACCGTTGCGACGGCCTCTGATAAATCCTGCGTGGCGGGACGATCTGTTTTGAGGTTGATACCTGCACCTGCCCACGCTACCCGCGCTGCAACTTCTGCTTTGTCTTCCGAGGTGCCTGCAATCACAAGCGGAACGCCATGTCGCAATGCCTGTTGTACGCCACCGTACCCGCCGTTGGTAACCATGACATCGACGTACGGAAGCATCTGCTCATAAGGCAAATAGTCAGCCATGTAGGCATTTTGGGTAACAAATGGCTTGGTGTGCTCCCCTGGTTTACCGGCTGTAGCAATTACCAGCGCGTTACTAGCTGCAAGAGCATCAAGCGTTGGATATACCAGGTTCCCCAGGTTACGAGCTACGGTGCCTTGAGTGACAAAAATAACAGGCCGACCCTCTGCTTTCGCTGCATCGACTTCACCCCACCAAGCTGGCAAAGAATAGGCTTGTACTTGGCTTGGCGCAGTACCTATCAATTTTACAGAGGGAGGAAGACAGGCTCCGGCATATTCCAGTCCTGGAACAGTCATCTGCAGAAATATGTCCGGAAGTAGCGTGGTGGCATCCATAAAGGAATAAGGCATAGGCCTTGTACCGAATGTGCCCAGGGCGGCATCAAGGGCTGCTTTTGAGCCCCCCATCTCCCTGCCAAAATCACGACTTAACTGTATATACCGTTGTCTTTCGTGTTCCGTAGCAGCAGGAGGAAGTCCTTTACCAAAGGGTGCCAGATGGTCTGCACTGAGCATTAGGGGCGTTATCCCGAGTGAGATCAAGCCGGCAGGTCGTGTGCCAGAGAATCGCAGCTGGAATGGCCATCCTCCCGCAAACATATGATTGGTTATGAGCACAGCGGGCTCATCACTTTCGTCTAGTACACTTTGAACTGTCTTGGTCTGGTCGACCAATGGCTGGATAAATAGGACGCGAAAATCGAAGTCAAGCAGCTGAGGACCAGGCCGCAGCTTTTTACGGTCAGGAAAGGTTTGGTTGACATCCCGCGCATCATAATCTGCTGTACCTTGTAACGTAACATGCCGGATACCTTCCTGCTCAACACGTTCTTTGGACGCAGACCCCGTGATGAAAGTGATGTCATAACCCTGCTCTTTCAGGCACGGCAATAATGACAAAACGGGAAGTACATGACCTACCTGGGGTGTGGTTGCAACGATAATGCGAGGCATCAAATAACCTTAATCAACGGTGTATGAGTCAAGGTTTACCGATCATCCATGACATTCTTACTAAGAATAGGTAAAGATATTCTGTATCTGGAAAGGATAGGTATGACGGAATGCTCACCAACACGTGGCGCCACGGAAATTCATGTTATGGGCTACGGTTAAATCTGTATTCAACGCTGTTACTGAATTGCTTGGTAATGATGCTTAGAAAACGCAACGCGTACAGTGATTACTCGACAAGACCACCCTCTTCTTCAATTAGCCTTAAACCCAGCCGTTGAGTCACAGAGCCGACCAGGTGGTCGCGCTGCCTGACATCAATTAATCCAAATAGCTGGCCTTGTTGCCATTACCTGTATGACTTAGCACGGCGATGCTACTGTGTTCGTAACTTTCCAATTGTTGAACAACGGCCTCATTCCCAAGTCCCGTCTGAGTCAACGTTGCGCTATGCGAATAGTCATAGGGGAGACTTTTTCGATCCGAGCGATAGTCAGGTCTCCGCACTGATCAATGTCAATCGAGCCGCCACCGCCCTACTGCGCTACTCTGATTAGTCGACAACAATCTTTGTTGCCATTTTGTGTTACATCAACGCGACCACTCAGCCAACTGCCTTACTGAATAGCAAGCTGAATCCCGTCATCCTGTTGAAGGTATTTAAGACTCACTTGATACTCGCCACGCTGGTCGATCCTGACCACATTACCGTTACCAGCGGTAGTACCTATCAACTCCCCCGCCGCTATAGGCTATTTGCGATATAAATAGCTCATTGGTTGAGCCTTCCTGTTTTGAGGTCTAAATGAGGCGTAGTTGTAATTACCCGTTTGGTCAATACCTGCCGAGCCTGACAAGCTGAGCAGGACATACTTCTATCGCCCTTTTGGTTGATCGCTCCATATGCTTCGTTACCTCCCTGTACCTCAATGGAGTTATGGTTTCTTGCTGCCTACCCAAAAATTATTTGAATAACGCGATTTTCCAAAGGCAATTTTGGTCTGGTAGCCGCTTGACTAATAACGCGTTGTTTCAAGCTGTCTATCATCGCAGTGCTACCGTCCTGTATTAAATCAGCCGTGTTGCTGTCTGCAAGACAAGAAATGCTGAATGAGAGCAGAGCAACCATGAAACAAGGTTTGATAGTAGACATAAAGAGCTCCTGACTTTGCTATAACGCAGTAGATAGCGTGTGAGCAAACAGGTCAGGGCCAAAAGACATTAGCCGGGCACTCTCTGCATAACAGGGTGTGAGCCTGTAACGACAAGATAGTAAAGCGTGTTTTGCTTACAATAACCATAAAGCGAGCCTTATGGTTGGCCGATTCTCAAGCAACGTAAATCAGGGCTATCACTCAACTGATCTTAAATTAAGCCTACCGCTATGTTGCAGGCCGTTAAAGCACAGCCTTCCCCATTTGTTTAATGATAAAACAGCTTTTTGACAAGCTCGGCAATATGTAGGCTGGGCTGCAGTAGAAAGTCAGCTCAATTGCCGAGCTTGCAGTAATTTTTCGCTACACAGTTCAGCTAGCAATAGCCTCTGGAAGTTTGGCGATGACCTTTATCTCAAATTGAAAGCCGTAGAGCCATGTAACGCCAATGCCGGTTAACGTCGGATAAGGTGCTTCTCCCCAGTATTCGGGCAGTACTTTCCAGATCATATCGAAGTGTGTTTCGGGATCAACGATGAAAACCGTTACGTCAATGACATCTTTGAACGAGCAGCCTGCTGCAGCCAGAATCGCGTTCAGATTTTCAAAAGCAAGCCGTACCTGGGCGTCTAGGTCCGGCTCGGGTGAGCCATCCTCACGACTACCAACCTGTCCTGAAACAAACAAGAAACCGTTGGAGCGAATCGCGGGTGAATATCGATTACGCTCATATAATGCCTGACGCCCAGCTGGAAAAACGACGTTGCGTGTGCTCATGGTTACTCTCCTGTGGCCGGATCGACCCGTTATGCCGATGTAGAGAGACTTTAGGGAACGCTTACCTGTTGAATAAACTAGCAAGCGCAGTCATCACTATTTGTAAAATCCAAATAATCTCCGAGACAGCAGGAACAGCGATGGATCGTTTTGATGCAATGCAGGCGTTTGCTCGCGTCGTGGAGGCAGGCAGCTTTACTAAAGCAGCCGAAACACTTCATATGAGCAAGACAAGTGTTACCCAACTGGTGCAGCAGCTGGAAGCCCGGTTACGCGTCAAGCTGCTCAACCGGACCACACGCCGTGTCAATGTGACGGTCGATGGGGCCGCTTATTATGAGCGTGTGGTAAAACTGCTGGCAGATATGGATGATGCCGAAACGAGCTTATCCAGCGCCTCCTTGGCTCCCAGGGGCAGGCTACGGGTGGATGTTCCCAGCCCTTTTGCCCGTCTGGTTTTGATTCCTTCACTTCCAGCGTTTTACGAAAAGTACCCCGATATCCAACTTGATTGCGTTGTGCGTGGTGGCCAGATTACTGATCAGTCGTTGGTCGCTCGTCATATAGGCGATTTACGACTTAGGGTGTACGCAGCGCCGAGCTATCTGAGACGCGCAGGGATGCCGCTACACCCTAGGGAATTGGAAGGCACTGACCATCGTATCGTAGGCTTTCACTGGGCACGCACCGGCAAGGTCTTTCCCTATGCCATGCATTCCGGTAACGAGAGCGTCAATGTCATGGGTCGTTATGCGCTTGCCGTTGATGATGGTAACGCCTACCTGGCCGCTGGGCTGGCAGGGCTAGGCCTTCTCTGGCTACCCGATTATATATCTAGAGACTATCTGACTCGAGGCGAGCTGGTTCCGGTGTTTGAGAACTGGCGCCTCGATCCGATGCCAATGTACCTGGCGTTCCCCCCAAATCGGCATGTTAGCGCCAAGCTACGTGTGTTTATCGAATGGATCGTCGAACTGATGACACCCAACGAAGCAGCATCGGACAAGGGAACAGGCGCTACGAACCCTGCCAGTTGACATAGGATCCACCCACCTGAACCGTGTTTACCAGCAGTACCTTCTCTTTTCCCTCAAGGTCCAGCGGTTTCCCTACTCACGGCTCTGCTGCCGACCGGCATACACCTACATGACACAAAGCCCCGCACGGAAAACTGTTCCAGGCCAGGTAATTTAGCATCTTGATTATTGTGGGCAGGCGCTGCGTGTTGAGTCGCTCGCTTAAGGTTCTCACACTAGCCTGCTTGATGTCGGCGAGGCACCGCCTAGCCATGACATATGGATGGGCTATCATCAGGACATGAGGAAAACGGACAGGCTATGCGCACTTGCGGATATTGCCGTAGAAACGATCACCTCTGACTGACCAGGCTGCGCCTCTTATCCGCTAGTAGCAGACTGCAAAGGCATCGACCGCCTAGACGGTTATACCGAGTCTTCTATCATCAAAAACGATACTCCATCCTTTGCTGGCAAGTTCAAAAGCCATTTAGCTGTACCGCTACGGCACGCTTTTACCCAACTCTTTGGATGTCATGATGACCACAAACTATGTAAAACAGTAATGTGCCCGTGATGCCATTTTCCTTTGCTAACCTTACTGCGAAGATTCACCGGAAGGAGGACACGGATGAGATATGCAATGGTTCTTTTATCTTTACTACTGACTTCTGGTCTGGCGCAGGCACAAGACTGCTCTCAAAAAGAAGTTGAGATCCAACGTCAACTTGAGAATGCCAGAGAACACCGTAACTCCGGTCGTATTCGTGGATTGGAAGCCGCACTCAAATCAGTACAGGAGAACTGTACCAACTCAGATCTGCGCGCCAAGCGGCAGCATGCCATCAATGATGCTCGTAACGAGGTTGTCGAGCGTAAAGCGGACCTTCAGGAAGCGATAGATAGCGGTTCGGCCGAGAAAATCAAGATACGCCAACATAAACTGGCGGAGGCCCAAGAAGAATTACGTGATGCATTAAGAGAGTGATGCTTTAAATGCTAAATGGCGGCGGGTGCCAACACTATAAAATGAACATCAGGGCTAATGTGCACAGCGATCATGTCTTGCGCTACGGCCTCGTCTAACCTGACACCAGGGTCAAATCGATCCGCGGCAATATCAACGAACCCATTATCGGAACCTTGATGATGGGATACTGGGGCAAAAGACTGGCAGCCCGTTGAAACATGTTTTCAAAGCTTCATCATTCAGCATCTCGAACCTGTTCCGTTGAGTCTAAAAGTTTGCCGCAGCAGGGCTAAAGTTCAAAGCTATTAGCCTATTGCTGTTAATCACGTTAAGCGAGAGCTTCCAGCAAGCCTCGGCAAGTCTACTGATGCAGTAATGGTGCATGGCAATCACCGAACTGACACGAATGAGCTTTTTCTATCGAGGGTACCTCCAAGTTAAAATTGCCAGTGTATGGCCGAGTTAAATGCCTAAACAGAAAATGGCGACTCGGCCATAAACGATGAAATCATCTGCTTGCCCCGATGCAAGTGCTCATGAAGCCACTCTTTATAAAACATCACGAATCGTTTCACTCAAGGCATCTACGTATTAGAAACAAGCCCGTATCGAAGCCGTCGGGACAACCTTTGGGCGTTGACCTGGTATCCTCATTACACCTGAAGTTTACGTAGCTCACCCCCCTCCTCCCTTAAGCGATTCAAGTACGCGGTGGTACTCAGTAACTGGTAAGGGAAGTAAAGGCCCGGTGAGGTGGGCGGTTGACCGTCCAGCCCGAGCAGCCTTTCAAGGACCATTGCTACGCTAAGGCCTGTTAGCGGTGCCGCGCCTTCTGGATGGATGACGGCATGACGTGTGTGCAGTGGTTCGCCATTTAGGTCCTCGCCCTCAAGCTCAATGATGATCTCCGTCGACATAGGTTTACCCTGACGTCGGGTTGAGCTAACCCCGATGCCCATATTGAACTGGATATTGGCTGCGCCTGTTGCGGCCCCTAGGCCAACGACGTCAATGGATGAAAACCCGGACGCTTCGATTTCAGTACCATCAACTGCACGAAAGCTGACCTTGGCATCCTCTCCTTCCCGCCAAACATATACACCGTCACGCCGGGTCAGCGCGGCTGGCAGCATCCTGTTCAGACGCTCAAAGTCGCTTGCAACAGTCGGGCCTCCGGTATCCTGTTCATCGATCAGCGCATTGATGCGTATGTCGTGCACGCGGCTAAACGCACTGGCAATGCTCAGTGTGGATACCGTTGTAGCGCCCACCATCCATTCGTAACCGAGGACAATGGGTGCAGCATTAGGCATGTGCATGTAGGTTGCGATTTCCGGTGCGATCTCGAAAATGCCAGATGAAATACTGAGATGAGGCACACCGTGCTTTTGGGCGTAGCGTAGCCCGGCAATAGCATGGTCCATGTAGAAGACTACGACGCCGCTGACGGTGCGATCCCCAAGGCCCAGATCGTCGGCGCCAGCGTCAATGACCACGCCTTGCGCTCCGCCAATCTGTTCTGCGGCCTGTTGGGCCTTGGCAGCATCGCGGCCGCCAATCAGCAGTGGTACATCAGGATAGGCTGCGCGCAGCGCCCGGGCAGTTTGATGACCAACTGCGCCAGAACCGCCCATTAACAGGATAGGATTAAGTGACATTACATGATCTCCTAATTCTAAGCTTTAACCTACTACTGGTAGGTAAACTATCACGACTATCACTTATCTGAACCTACCATTGGTAGGTTTTTTTGGTTCGGGAATGATCAAGTGCAAAAAGAAACAGTGCCCTCCGCTATACGTTCCTCTACACGCCGGCTTCCAAAAGCCGAGCGGCGTAGACAACTGCTGGATACCGCATTGCTGATCGTGCGGGAGGAAGGAGCAGACCGGTTGACCTTGGGGTATCTCTCCGTCCGCGCAGGCGTCTCCAAACCGGTGGTCTATGATCATTTCGATACCCGCTCGAGCCTGTTGATCGAGCTCTACAGAGGCATTGATATCGAGCGGGTTAACGCTTTCCGTGACGCAATGTCCTTAACCCCGCGGAGCCTTGAAGAAACTGCCCAACTCCTGGCAAGCGCCTACATTCAGTGCGCAGGAGACACAACCGACGAATTCTATGCAATAGGCGCAGCTCTGGCAGGCAGCGAAGAGAAAGCAGCAGTCTTTCAGGAGCTGTTGGATAACTGCGTGCAAATGTTCATAGCCGTGCTCAAACCCCACGCAGCTTTTTCGTCTGGCGAATTGGAGCGATGCTGTACGGGCCTTGTTGGCGCGGGAGAAGCACTCTCAGGCGCATTAGTACGAGGGCGCTATAGCAAGGATGAGGTGATTAACGCATTCGCCTCCTTGATCCGGAACGCTTTGCCGGGCACTAATTGAGGCTGAAACATGAATGCGGCAGAACCGTGTTCTTATGCTTTCACAAAATATAGGCCAGCCGGTTGGATTTTCCAGCCAACCCTTTAACTCCTGCTCCAACATTTATGGATAGTAATAGAGAATATGTCCACGGCTGGGCGATATTCGCAGGGGTAAAGTCACCTCAAAAACTATCGTCGCGTATATTGGAACAAAGCCTGCTCCTGAGCCACTCAGTCGGGTATCCGCTCTAGGAGGCGCCCGATGATCCATATATCCAATGCATCGTTAACATCACTGCAGGTCGAGCTGGGCAAAGCTGACAAGCCTTCGGTGCATCTGGATCTTCATGTCGCAGAAAACATCGCTATGGGCGCCAAGATGCATTTCCCTGGCTCATGGTTGGATCAGCAGCGAGCATCGCTTGGACCACTCCAACAAAAAATGTTTGATGTTGCCCTGAAAGTGTTAAGTGGGGACGAAAAGCCCAGAGCTGTTCAAGCCAATGGTATGGGCCGAGAAATTCTTTTGGATCGCCCTGCCTATGGGGCTACCACCATTAGTATTGGGTTCGAAAAGCCGATGTCTGAGGTATTAGGCTTTCTCGGTATGAGTGATGGTAAGGGCAAAGCATTACTCTCTTTAGGTACAAAGCTGGCAAATACACTGTCACCCAGCACCAAACAAGCTGGTAACGGCAGCCTGATGGCAAAGGCGCGCAGTGCCTTACCAGGTAATATTGGTTTAGGTAGCGTAATCCGAAATATCACGGGAGGGTTCGTCTCCGCAATCAATAACCCAGCAGCTCAATTATCTGGTAATGGGGAAGCTCCGCCGCCGCTTCCTCCGCGTCCTGGCCGCCAGAACGGTAATCCTAATAGTACCTATGGACCGCCCCCTCTTCCTCAAAGGCCACGGGCAAACAGTTTTCCACGTACAGCCCGTGAGGCACAGGCTGGCTTTAGTACAGAATTCAAGCCATCTACCGGACGAACACCGAAAGAGACTCCACCGCCGCTTCCACCTCGTCCAGGTCAGGGTCCCAAGATCAACCCGGAACAAGCATCTGGGGAAGCGCCTTTCTTCGGGCATGCATCGGCCAGCAGCTTTTCGCATGCAGATTATGAAAACTACGAAATGGACCCCAATGAGGCGCAAGCGGCTGAGAATAAGGCAAGCCAGGAGGCACCCAAGCCCCATCTGAAGTCACATTTGAGCCAAGTGGCGTTACATGCGAAGCTCAACGGTCAGCGCCCAGCGGATGAAGGCGCAAATGCCAAGTCACCCAGGCCTGAAAAGAACTCAACTCGCGCTGAGCCCAATGGCCCTGAATTCAATGGCGAGCGGCCATCTGCTGGTAAACCGCGTGCGAGTAGTGCTCCGCCGCCTCGCCAAACGAGGGAACCCGGGATCGACAATGATAAACCATCCACGCACTCGCAAGAGGATGAAACAACTACCAACGGCGCAGCCAACGTGGCCGAGGACATCAAAGCCAAGCCCGCGGTCAAATCGCTTTATGCACGCTTAGGATTGTTTACCGCGTCGCCAACAGAAAGAGAAATTCGCAAAGCTTATCGAAGGCTTGCTTTAGAAAAGCATCCTGACCATAACAAAAGTCCCGAGGCAACGGCTGAGTTTCGAGAGCTCCAAGAAGCCTATGAAATTTTGCAAGATCCTGAAAAGCGGCGCGCATATGATCTGGACCCTGATCAATCATAGAAGCCTTCCCACGCAAGCTTTGGATCCTGGGACAGGATCATACCGGGCCATAAGTCACTCTATATGGCTGAGCGGATTTGAAGAGCGTTTATTCGGTCGGATCGTTCTCGACTTATGTCGCTGGGATAGGTTTTGGTTCTCATTCATAGGCCATGCATGTTCTTCGAAAGATCGTGAACAGGCTCTTAGAGTTTCCTATCCCATTGAGCTGCTAAAAATTACATGACTCGCTGCTTACCCTTAACGCAGCCATAACGCGTTTCCCTGGATGGTCCATATCCATAGAACGACTTGTAGCATTTACTGAAGTGGCTCGGAGAAACAAACCCGCAGGCTATGGCGACATCAAGCAGAGAAAGGTCAGAATGCTGAATCAGCCTACGGCTTTCCGTAATCCGCAGCTCTAGGTAATAGCGAACCGGAGAGGTTCCCAGTTGCAGTTGGAAGAGTCGCTCGATCTGCCGTTTGGAGCGGCCTACACACTGGGATATTTGCTCCTGGCTCAGTGGCTCCTCAATGTTTGCGCTCATGAGATTGATAGCCTCGCGCAGAGGCTCGCTCATCTTCTCATGCATGGTGGGACGCACCCGACGGTAACGCGACTCCTCAAAGGCCAGTATATCTACGATGGCATCCGACAGCTGATGTCCATGACGCCTACCAATCCAGCCAAGCACCATATTAAGCGCACCTGCAGGACTTGCCGCGGTTAGCCGATCACGATCAACAATAAAGCTCTCGCTGGTCACCTGGCTGTCTTTCGCCAGTTCAGCGACGGTCACTCGGTGCTCGGGATGGACAGCACACTTGTATCCATCAAGTAGACCTGCCTGAGCGAGGAACCACGCGCCATTCCACAGCCCTGCTACAGCGTCCCCCTTCTCTGCAGCAACCTTGAGCGCGCGGCTGAGCGCAGGGATCGGGTACAGGACGGTACGCAGCCCTCCACACACGACGAGCAGATCCAGACTATTGCATTGCCCTGAAGAAAGCGCCGCGTCAGGACAGATCGCAAGCCCAAGGTCACTCATGACCGGCTCGCCATCAAAACTAAGGGTTACGGTGGAAAAGGTATCTGCCAGGATCAGGTTTCCCGTCACAAGTGTATCGAGCGCCTGGGTAAAGGCAGGAAGGGAAAAGTGCTCAAGGAGTACAAAGCCGACGCGAGAGGTTGAGGAGGATTGGCTTGTACTACCCATATAACGAAGGTTTCGTCCCTGCATGGCTTCGCTGAACGCTCTTTTCTTCACCATGGTTGCCTCGTTTTACGTTGTTGTTATGACATCCAGGCAAGTAAAAGGCCTGAGCATGACGATGTCTGGACAAACTACAGATTTGTTTCGGCAGTATGAACGATCCTGAAATTTAAGCGCTCCAAGCGCACAACTAAAGTACTCACTTTGACCCTCGTTTATTCGGGTGAGGCAACCCAGTCCTCAATTCTCAAGCCAGGTACGCGGTCGAACTCTCGACGGTTATTGGTAACGACAATCAGCCCCTGGGAGCGTGCATGCCCGGCAATCATTTGGTCATAGGGACCAATCTGCTTACCCAGGCGGGCAAGCTCAGCACGAAGTTGTCCAGTGTGGGCAGCAGCCTCCTGATCATACTTGAGCACCTCCAGGCGAGCCGCAAAGCCTTCTACGTCCGCCAGATTGCGCTCAGGGTTAGAAGACTTCTCCGCTCCATAGATCAACTCCATCAGCGTTACAGTGCTGATGCACATTTGACCGTGGTGCCGTTTGAAGGCTTCTCGAACCTCCTGGGGCCTGTTCTTGATAGTAAATATGCAAATATTGGTGTCGAGCATGAACTTGAGCATCAGAACGTTTCGCGCTCCTGATCTGCCGGCTGCTCACGCTCCGCCATGAAGTCTGCAGTAACCCTCTCACAATCGAACCAGCTATCCCAGGACTCCCCTGCGGGAGTGATGAGTCGAGCCCGACCAAGGGCAACAATATCGACGCGCTTTACGTCATCTGGTAGGGCAACAGCCTTAGGTAGCCTTACGGCCTGACTGCGATTGCTCTGAAAAACTGCGCCTTGTTCCACAGCACACCTCGCGGGATATATTTAATGTATATCCCATAATAGAACCAGAACGGGATATGTCAATGGGATATACGTAAGAACTTGTACAACATAACTTTTCAGACAAACCCTACCAAGTGAGTGGATCACAAGGTGTGGCTCATTCTCGATGGTAGGCTGGTTAGCCGTTCTTTCGACCAGAGCACTATTTCACTCTGACTCAACGAGTAAGAATGAAATTCATAGGAAAAGGCAGTGACGTGGAGATGCTTTGCGTAAGACAGTCTTTTCAAGAGTGGATATTTTTGAATATGAACATTAGACAACAAATATTCATATGAATCTTAGTTCATTATCCTATTAGTTAGGCAAAGAAATCTTCCAAATGATCATTTCCTGGCTAGCCTAGGATTCAAATATAACTACCAAAATAATATTCCTGGATCTGTAAGAAATACTATTATCGTAACAATCACATTATAGAATCGAAGAGAACTTTTGAAGGCTGTAATGGACTCTCCCTGCACCACATTTCTTCTATAACACAGTGGTGACTGTTCGCTGGGAGAGGTGCGATGAAACGCATAGCGGTTGATTTGGCCAAGTCCGTTTACCAGGTTGCCGAGAGTGTTCAGGTCGGTCGGGTGGATCGGCGCAAGCGGCTCGACTCCAGGGCATTTGCGCAATATTTACAGGAGCAGCTCGAGCCTGTCGAGTGGGTGATGGAAGCCTGTGGCACCGCTCACCATTGGGGCCGGTTGATGCAGGAGAAAGGACATCGTGTCGTGCTCTTACACCCTCGTTACGTGCGCCCGTATCGGCGACGTAACAAGACAGACCGCAACGACTGTGACGCCATTCTGGAAGCAGCGCGCTGCCAGGAAATCCGCCCGGTTCCGGTCAAGAGTATGCAGCAACAGCAGGTGCAGCAACTCCACAAGCTGCGCGAGGGCTGGAAGAAATCCCGTGTTCAACGCATCAATCTGTTGCGCGGCATCCTGCGTGAGGCAGGGGTTGACGCACCGAACGGCATCAAGCCTTTTCTGCGCCAGGCGTGCGAGCTGATCGAGCGGGCCGAAGTACGTGCCTTGCGCGGAGCGCTGCAAGTAGTGCTGGCTGAAATCAATCTCTATGAACAGTCGATGCGCGAGTGCGAGGAGCAACTGGCACGCTGGCATGCCGATGACGAAATAGTCCATAAGCTCGACGAGGTCAGTGGCATTGGCCTGCTGACAGCCAGTGCGTTGAAGACCGCCGTTGGCAAGCCTGAACGTTTCGCCAGCGGCCGACACCTCAGCGCCTGGCTGGGCATGACGCCGAACGAATACAGCAGTGGGGAACGTCGCAGGCTTGGACGGATCAGTTGCAAAGGCAACGTCTACGTTCGTACTTTGCTGATCCATGGTGCGCGAGCCGCGCTATTGGCAGCTAAACGCTGCAAGGCGCGAACACCTGAGCGGCTGACTCAACTGCAGCGTTGGGTCTTGGACACTGCTGAACGCATCGGCCATAACAAGGCCGCCGTGGCATTAGCCAACAAGCTGGTAAGGATCTGCTGGGCGGTGTGGTGCCATGAGCGACGGTTCAGCGGTAACTGGCAAAGCACAAAGCCTGCCTGACGGCGAGGCTAACAATGACGTGAGTTTCTAGTGGTTGTGGTGAGAAGCGAGACTGTCGGAACAGGCGAGTCCTGCAGCAGAGCAAGGTCGATAACAATGATGATCTTTGTGATCGCTTGAACGCTTGGCCCCTGCTGCGCGAACTACAGAATGGCCAGGGCAGTACCCAGTAAAGGCCGGATATACGAATGCAACCGCGCTGACGACAGGATCGAAAAAGCTATCCTCACTGCTTGTGGGGAGAGTCCATATACATTGTTAGGCTAAACTACCGCCGTGTGCGATAGGCAAAGACAAATAGAGAAATTCCGATTGCAGACCAGATAACTCCAACGACATAAGCACCTGTTTGAGGACCGAAAACTAGAGAAAATATCAGTCCTAAGCCACAGACACTTCTACAGCTTGAGTCAGAATCTGCTGGTAGCGCCTGCATACCAAAAATGAACTTGGCGCCTAAGAGCAGGAACAGTCCGCCAAATAGGCAAATGAACAAATATGGGCTCATTTTCATCTTTTTGCCTAACGTTTGAGCTCAGCGGCCCGATTTAGCGGGTCCGCTGCAGTGACTAGTTAGGTGGTACGCATCACTGTCGTTAGGAAACAACGGTTCATACGCAACACCCGCCTTATGTAGGGCGGACATTAATCTAAAGGCGATATCGCTCCAGCATTCCTTTACTTCCGGCGACGCATTGTTGGGAATTTTTCGCCATTCATTAGCGATAAAGGCGATCTGCTGTGGGGAAAGCCAGAGAGCAATTCTGCCTTTTGCAATTTCGTCATTGGGATCTATCGGGTCCATGCTACGTACACCTAACTATTACTAGACGTCATGTGAGGGATAACACGCTAGGCGCGTTTGACGGATAACCATCCTTGTCATCTTCATTATTTCTGTCTAGGGAGAACGTTCGCGAGGTGCGCAGACTGTATAAGGGGATTATCCATCATGCAAGAGGAGCCCTCCTCCTGTAGTAAATTACCTCACTCAACCGGAACGAAACGTGTCTATAGCGACAAGCAGATAGGCGTTCGTTTAAAGCAGAAGCACCTGAACATACTGCACGGCTGGTTCGTGATGAATAGATTTACTCAAACGAACTGCTTAGCCATACCTACTCAACGCAATGCCCTAACCTTAACGCACGTTTGTGTCGAAGCGTGGTGCAGGTTATCTGAATAACCTGCACCAGCATTTCTTGCGATACGAAACGGACAGTCTTTACCGCATCGCGGCCAGGCTTTTAAACCATGTTGCCTTTTACTTACCCAACACAACGCTACGCGCCGCGAGCCTCGCTTTCCTGAAGTCAAAGTGGATTCCCAAGGCTTTTGCCTTGGCCCGCGACTCTTCCATTAGAGCATTCAACTGTTCACGGCGCTGCTGGAGGGTAGTTGTCATTATTCTCACCTCTATTGATGTTATCCATTCCCTTGGCGACTTTTGCTATCCCTACGTTCAATAGATAGGTAATTAGTGACTGGCCGCTAAATGGTAGGACAGAGCCAAATTAAAAAGTTGCCTTGCTGAAAAAATAAGTTACGTAGCCTTTGATCGGAACCTGTACGAGTAAGCAGCTAAGGCTTACCTGCGACTGACTTTAAAGTCGTCAAATAGGGTCATGACTCTGCTATCAGATTTTCTATTTGGCTTATGGCCAGCGCTTAACGCCACTTTTAAGTCCCTTCCGTGACTGATTGTCCCCCACTTGCATTATCCGTTTGCCGGTTCACAAATGCTGATACGAAGAATTGAGCAAATCAGGGGTTTTCTAAAAAGGTAACTAACTGGCTAAAGCTATTCCTAGCTTTTGTATTTATCAGGCTTAATGAGGCTATGGTGTAAAACCTACACAAGCAGTTCCTGCCGCTCTATCTCAGG
Source organism: Pseudomonas sp. C2.3V (assembly GCF_058536325.1). NCBI lineage: Bacteria > Pseudomonadati > Pseudomonadota > Gammaproteobacteria > Pseudomonadales > Pseudomonadaceae > Pseudomonas > Pseudomonas sp. C2.3V. The sequence goes on from NZ_JBZUBN010000002.1 coordinate 204,201, forward strand.
CCTTTCATAAAGGCTTCATGCGAAGAGTCTAAAGTGTGGATGTGCTGACTTGCGGTCAGGCGCAGGCAGTTCATGTGCTTAAAGCAACATGGTAACTCCTGGCCACTTGTCCTGTAATAAACCCATGTGGAGAACATCAGTGGACAAGGCTTACGAAGGAAAGAATGTACTGATCACCGGCGCTACGGGCTTTATTGGTTCGATGTTGCTCAAGACCCTGTCGGAAAAACTCGAAGGTGTCGGCCGGATTTACTGCCTTTATCATACAACGCCTCCTTCCCAAGCTTATGCTCATGACAAACGAGTCGTATGGATAAGGGCGATATCAGGAAGGAAAATTGGGACATTGCCACCTCTTGGCTGCAGGAAATCAGGAAGGATGTGGACATTGTTTTCCACCTGGCTGCGTATACCCGTTGGGATACCGACATACAGGATCAGGTACACGCCAACACGCTGTCTGCTCTACAGGGTGCAACGCTTGTCGCTACCTTTGAAAAACGTGCACTATTTTTGGTTACATCCAGCTATTGGGCGCTATGTAATCGCTCAGCGACGGAGCATATCGAGGAACGAATCTATCAGGACTCAACAGCGGAATCTGAACTGGAAGAGATCGTCACGAAAGGAGGCAGCGCAAGGCTTTGTGAATGGCCTAATGCTTACGCCTATTCAAAGAATCTGATGGAACGCCTATTACACCAGCGCTACCCTCACCTCCCTATTATGGTCGCGCGCATTACCTCAGTCACAGGCGCCTGGGCCTATCCAAGTCAAGGTTATTGCAATTTTTCCATCTCCCTGCCCGCTTTCATCCGATCCATTGCGCTTGGAGGCGTTAAACATTTCCCGGTATCCATGAAAACGGCGATCAACGACATGATCCCCGTGGATATTTGCGTCAATATGCTACTGGCAAATGCCGTAGACCCTTCAAATAGCATGTTTCAGGTTGTCCATTGTTCATCCGCTACACGCAATATCCCTACGTTGGGTCAGGTGGCTGAAATGGCTGGCCATATCAGCTATTTCGAGAATCAGTACGAGTTTGACGAGGCGTTGGCTCACCTGAATGAAAAACAGGCAAAGCTTAATAGAGTCATCGTTGAAGCGTATGGATTCGCGATGGAGAACCGCTTCATTTTCAACGATGCCCAGGTACGTCGGCCATTGCAGTGGATGTCACAGGACGCTCTCGCCAAGTTTCCTATTGATGTCGAAGAGCTGGAATGGACTGCCATAATTGCAGCGATGAAAAAGGAATTGTCCCTACTGGCAACTGCCAGGGCCGCGTAATCAGGGCTGACGGAACTAAGGCGAGAGGACTTGAGTAATAACCTCTCGCCTATTTTATTTTCATATTGATCGAAATCGGGCCTGCAACGGATAGAGAATTGCTACGCCGTTAAACTCATCCATTCAATAACGTAGCGCGCTTCATGTCTCACCTAGACCCCATTGAAAACGCGCCCTACTCCGTAGCTGATCCGCTCCTGGTACAGCTCAAACAACCAAGCGCTTAGAGCTTCCCTTTGCATCAAAACCGCTGTTCATCCATCACGAACTGAACGAAGCCACACCGGAACGGGTCAGCTAAATAGCCTCGTCGTATAGACCAGGCTACACCTATTTGAACTGCCTGGAGGTAATCTTTATGGATAACAAAGCGGTAATTTCTGAGTTGAACGACTTGATTGAAACCTGTCTGGATGGCTACAAAGGGTTTCAGGAATGCGCCGATGACCTGAAGGATCCGAAACTCAAGTCAACCATGGCAGCCCGCGCCCAGGATTGCAGCACAGCCGCAACCGAGCTTCAGCAACTCGTAACCAAGCTAGGCGGTGATCCGGAGCAAAAGGCCAGCGTATCGGGCGCCCTCCACCGCAAGTGGGTCGATATCAAATCGTCAATTACAGGTAAGAGTGACGAAGCGATTCTTAATGAATGCGAGCGCGGCGAAGATGTCGCTCTCAAGAGCTACAAGCAGGCGCTTGAAAAGGATTTGCCTGCGGATGTTCGCGCTGTCGTAGAGCGGCAGCTGCAAGGGGTGCAACGAAACCATGACCAGGTCAAGGCACTCAGAAACGCTGCACGAGCAAGCTAAGCCCTTAGGCGCCGCAAAGAGATGCCTTGCAAAAGGCTCTCTTTCGGCTCAGCTTTCAGCGGTGATGAGTACCTTTCCTACGACGCGTATATCAAGCAAAAATTGCTAGCATTAATCTACGTTCCGCCAGCTCAACAGTAACCTGGGAGGCTGGGTATCAATCACTGGCGTAGTTATAAAACTTGCTCAAGCGTCTCGCTCGTTCACTCTCGCTTTCTAGGGCATAAAGCCTGCGGTAGAACTGGCTGCGGTTTACCCCATTACTCTCACAGGCCTCGGTTACGGGTACACCTTTTATCAGAAAGTCTTCCAAGGCGCGAATAACCCGTTCCCCCCGGATGGAAGTACCCTCCAGTAACAGGTCAAAGTGCTCACGCTCAAGTGCTCCAGGTTTCAAGAAGGACAATGTACGGGCGCGCATGGCTCTCTCAGCAGTCTAATGACAGGTATGTGTAACAGGTAGGCGAGTAATCGTTGAGATAGAGGCAGGTCGCCTCTAGATACCACTATACCTGAGTTACCTTAATAGGTTATCAATAGTATAGCTCGTTTTTAGCAGATGGAACCTCCAATTTCTGTTCACTTGGTGTATCGAATGTTCAAGCCACAATGCGGGTTAGAGGCCCGGTAAACCGCTTATAGCCTTGCAGACTGAAATCTATACCTTAATATCCGAGTTGGAATTTATCTGAGCGCTCATCACCAATAGTGAAGCAAGGCGTAATTAGCTACGCCTTGCTTCACTAGCCCATAATGGCTATGTACATAATCCTCAAACTTGATTCGTCTGGGATACGCTCTCCGTTACCGATGAGCTATCAACTCCACAAAACGAGTTGAAACATGACTTGCCATGCCCTTCGCCAGTTCCTCTTCCCCGAAGAACACCGTACCGACTCCATCCCGCCGCAGGAGCTGTGATTCATCCTCACTGTGAGTGCGAACGACAACCTCTACTTCCGGATTTAACGTTTTGGCGGTTTCTACCATTTGGCGCGCGTTGAGTGGATCAGGAGTTGCGATGACCAGCATGGCAGCCTTGGCAATATGGGCCTGGATAAGCACAGCAGGGTCCGCAGCATCGCCGGAGACAGCCGCTTTGCCTTCCTTACGCAACTGATCCACCATTTCCCTGTTCTGCTCAGCAATGACGTAAGGAATCCCCTGTTCGTCCAATACCTTTGCTATCCGCCGCCCAACTCGTCCATAACCAACCAGAACAATTTGGCGCTCCAGGTATTTACGGTCCGTATCCATGGGAAGTTCAGCATAAGGGTCCTGCCTGCTTTCAAGCTCGCGTGCAAACGACGAGCGCGCCAGCACCCACCGGCGTACCGGCTCGATAAGGGTAAACAATAGCGGATTGATCGCAATCGAGACGAGCGCACCGGCCAATACCAAGCTCATCCCCTCCTGCGGTAGCAGTCCCAGCGTCAAACCGAGACCGCCTAATATGAAAGAGAACTCTCCTATCTGGGCAAGGCTCGCAGCTACCGTCATGCCGGTAGTGAGCGGATAGCGTAGCGACAATGTGATAACCAGCGCTGCCAGCGATTTTCCCAGCACAATGATAGCCACAACGGCCAGCACGTGGACCGGCTCCTGGACCAGGATCATTGGGTCGAACAGCATCCCTACGGACACAAAGAACAATACCGAGAAGGCGTCACGCAATGGCAAGGACTCTTCGGCAGCCCGATGGCTGAATTTGGACTCCCTCATTACCATACCGGCAAAGAAAGCACCCAACGCAAAAGACACATTAAAGAGCTTGGATGCACCGAAGGCAATACCGATGGCAATCGCGACGACCGCTAGCGTGAAGAGTTCGCGAGAGCCTGTTCGCGCCACTTGCCAGAGCAGCCATGGCAGCGCTCGGCGTCCGGCAATGAGCATTAGTGCGACGAAGGCGACGATCTGCAGAAGGGTTTTCCCAAGCGTTACCCAGAGTGGCCCATCCTGCGCGGGCAATGCTTCGCTGGTACTACCGAGCATGCCTGCCAGTGGAGGTAGCAGCACCAGCACCAGTACGGTTGCCAGATCTTCAACGACCAGCCAGCCGACGGCAATACGGCCGTTCATGCTGTCTAGCACTCCGCGCGCCTCCAATGCTTTAAGCAGCACGACAGTACTGGCACACGACAGGCAAAGACCAAAGATAAGGCCGTTACCCCAGCTCCAGCCCCACCAGTGAGCCAGTACAGCGCCCAGTACCGTGGCGAGACTCATTTGTACGATAGCGCCAGGAATGGCGATGCGCTTGACCGAAAGCAGGTCACCAATGGAAAAGTGCAGCCCTACGCCAAACATCAGCAGCATCACACCAATCTCGGAAAGCTCCGAGGCGATGTGCATGTCAGCAACAAAACCGGGTGTGGACGGGCCAATGAAAATGCCTGCCAACAAATAACCAATCAGTGCGGGTATTCGCATCTTTTCGGCCAAAAAGCCCAGTATCAACGCGACAACAAGTCCCGCAGCAATCGTCGTAATAAGGGGAATGTTGTGCTCCATAGAACTCCTTCTAACGTGTCCAGTATTCAACCGCTAGATATGAGCATAACTGGCCGGACTGTCATTCACCCTTACTGATTGGCTAAAAAAATGTCCTTTCATTACAGGATGTTAATGGCATCCTTTCGGTATGGGTAATAGTTTGATGGACAATGCAAGGCTCCGTGCCCGCATACGGGTTCAGGCTTGAGCGGCCTTTACTTCCTTATAAAGATGAAGATTGGAACAAACTACGCTGCGATGGGTATTTTGAGCGCTGTCATGTTTGCTTTTGGTGGTTATCTTGACTACAGGAATTTCCAAAAGGAAAAGCAATAAAAAGTTAGCCAAGACCTCTAGTTAGGGGCGAACAAACTCAGCGACTCCAAGAGGCAAGCGAATTGCCCTTTGGAGTACGTTAGATGTCGGCTCAATGCGTGCGTTTAGATTGGGTGGAGGGTAGAAAGATCGTAAGAATGCCCAAGAGCGGCATGAATGAGCACAGCGTGTAGACGTACTCGATACCACGCAGGTCCGCCAGATGGCCCAGCGCTGCGGCTGCAATACCACTAAAGCCGAACATAAGCCCAAAGAATACACCGGCGATCATGCCTACGTTGCCGGGCACCAGCTCCTGGGCATAGACCACAATGGCAGAAAAGGCCGACGCCAGGATAAATCCAATAATCACGCTCAACACGCTGGTCCAGAAGAGATCAACGTACGGCATGGCCAACGTAAACGGCGCGGCCCCCAAAATGGAAAACCAGATTACCGCCTTGCGCCCGATCCTGTCGCCAATGGGACCACCAAAGAATGTACCTGCTGCCACCGCGCCCAGAAACAGGAACAGATGCAGCTGGGAGCTGGCCACCGACAAGTCAAACTTCTCGATTAGATAAAACGTGAAATAGCTGGTGATGCTGGCCATATAGATATACTTGGAGAAAACCAGCAAGGCCAGGACGACCAAGGCTCCCGTGATCTGGCGGCGAGACAGCCCATGCGTAGCTTCACGCCCCTTCTTTTTCCCCGCCGTATTTAAGTGGCCCCGATACCAGAGGCTAAGCCGATATTGCACGCCGATGGCAAAGAGTCCGAACAGGCCGAACCACACGATATGGGATTGACCAAAAGGGATGATGATCGCTGCAGCGAGCAATGGCCCTACGGCGGTTCCTGCGTTGCCTCCTACCTGGAAAGTAGACTGAGCCAGACCAAAGCGGCCACCGGAAGCCAGACGGGCAACTCGCGAGGTTTCAGGGTGAAAGGTGGATGAGCCAACCCCAATCAGCGCCGAGGCTACCAGTATGGTCGAAAAGGTATCGACAAAACCCAGCATCAGGATGCCTATCAATGTACAGACAGCGCCAGCCGGAAGCAGAAACGGTTTTGGATATCGATCCGTATAGAAACCAATCCATGGTTGCAGCAAAGAGGCTGTGACTTGAAAGGTCAGCGTAATCAGCCCTACCTGGGTAAAGGTCAGACCGTAATTTTCCCTCAGCATGGGATAGATGGACGGAAGAACCGACTGGATAAGGTCATTGATCAGATGCGCGAGCGCGCAAGAGAAAACAATGCTCATCACAAGGGGATTGGCGGCAGAGGCTGAACGGATGGAAGTGTCAGCCTGGGCAGTAGGCACGGACATGAACGGTACTCGTTATACTCATTGTTTGGTACCGTACTGTGCCATTTCGTAAGCATGGTATCTAGATACAATTCGAAACAGTGTGCAGGCCCGGTTGCGGTTTGCTTATAAGCAAGGCAAATACGGCACCTTAGAAGCCACATGCTATCCAGTATGAAAGACGACCGGCAGGAAGGCCTCACTGGCACCAGCGAGGCGGATCAATTCAGTGCTCAAGACGTTACCAGGACCAGAGCCCCGACGCCGCTCCTTCACAGGCACATCAGTTGGGATCGATTGAGGCTACCATCCTGCCGTTTATGAAGGATCACTTTACAAGACGCTGAGCCTCTTTTAGCAGGTCTCACATCAGTGATTTATCGTAAAAAGGGCAAGTAAGGCAAAACTACCCAAGGCCGACATCCCAGCCTGTATCTTCTTCAATATTCTCTGCAACAACCTGCTTTGTATGCGCATGCCACACCTCCTGCAAAGAACGATTACCCATTTCTGAAAGTACTTCTAATAGACAGCCGTAAAACGCTGTATCACTACAGGACCGGCTAAACGGTATAGCTGTTTGTCAGACTGCAACCCTTTTCTGAACCAAGAAATACTGAGCCGATATCAAAGTAGAAGCGTTGCAATAGCACGGGCTATTAGAGGCGAGCTGAAAAATAGCCCGGACGGATATCTGTTCTGAGAGGAATAAGACAGTACAACGTCCATCCAGGCTAAAGGCCTAGCTTCAACTTACTAGCAGGACCGCTAGCACGGTAAAGATACTCAATTAGGGGGATGAGAAGTTCGTCAGAAACGGTAAAGGTAAGTAAATAATGGATACAAGGGATTAGGTCAGGATGTAGTTCCAACATTTTTGTAAGACACGCCGCCTTTAATCAACGGCTGAACGGGAAATGACCTCTTGTGTAAACCTCAAATCGGCCCTCGTACCAGAACGCCCTGTTCGGCCTTGCGCAGCTCGGATACAAGATTGGTATCCAGCAGGCGCATCAGGAGCGACCCGCCATCCGTAAGTGAATTATTACTCGCGGAGCCTCAAACTATTACTTTGCTGTATCGGGAACCTAATTTCTCAGATGCCATTATTGAACGACCTACCTTAAAGACAGAACGTTGTGTCCTCTTTAGGATGAGGGATAATCAACAAAGCGTTTGCTCTAGGGTGCCCTAGCGAGGAAAGACGCCGCTGCGATGCTGTAATGGAATATGGCCGCGTTGCTTCTTCCACTCCAAAGCATGTGTTTAAAGCATCATGTGTCCGCACTGTGCCTGCCGGGCACTAGTTCTATCAGACCGTGGGTCGTAAAGGTAAAACGTACGGCTAGACAGCCTACGTTAATGCAAATGCTGACTATACTCATAGGAGCCACATTCCGCATTAGTAAAACAGGTAGACACCAATGCGCAGAAACAGGGAAGAAATGATTGCCATGCTTGAATCCCGAGTTCATCACGAAGCTCTCTGGTTCAGCCGCATCCCTTTGCTCATTGGCATCGTAGCGGCGGTCGTTGTTTGCTTGGGCTACGCTTCATCTCATTGGACGTTCATGGCAGTTGGGCTTTTTGTCCTGATTATCGGCTTTAGCACCCAGGCGGTGCTCTGGTTTGGCCTGAGAGATTTGAATCGTCGTCGCTAGCACTGTCTGCAAAAGATTTAACGAAAGCCCTAGGCACCTCGGGCTTTCTGTACTTGTATATCGCCACACGATGCGTCACCGACTTTATTTATGGCTTCCCAAACGTGACATCCAATGTCATCGAATCAGTATGGCGCATCGGATTCTGTCCAGTGGGCAGACGATCATCATCAGGGTGCATGTAAGTCATGCCTGTACCGAGCTTCTCGGTCATGAACTGGCCGCCTTTATTCATGGTTTCTGTCGAACCATCGTAAAAGCCAGCAATGGTCTTGTTACCAGCAGAATCGACTGTAACGATATTGCCGGGCGCAGCGTCAGCAATACTCTTGTTATCACCAATCTCGAATCCCTTGTTATCCGTGGCATGGATCGAAGCGTTTCGGCCATCGATGTCACTGGTATTGATAAAGCCGTTGAAGAATTCCAGCCGGCTGGCATCAGGGCGGTAATATCCGTCTGCATCCGCCTGCTTGAGCAGTCCGGTGGTATCGTTCTCGAATCTCATAACGCCTGTCTGCCTTGGCTCAAGCGTTAGCTCAGCGGTCAACTGTTCGTTCTTATCGAATTGGCCTATTTTGATCGGATGGTCCTGAGTATTGGTTATTTTGAATGCACGCGGACCGCTACCGGCAGTGGGCCCGTCACTACTGGCTGGGCTTGCAGACGTTACCTTTTGCGGGTGAGTTTCGGGGGTTACAGCAGGGCCAGAAGCTACAGAAGGTTGTTCCGGACTACCAGCCGCTGGTGCGGTGGCTTTTCCTACCTCCCTACCCTTACTTTGGCCCTGAGAGGATGCTCCCGTGTCGTTCTGGTTTTGCTGTAACCGTTGCGCAATCATCTGAAGGATTTGCTGCACCAGGTCACGCACCAATGCCATCAAATCTTCTTCGCTAGCTCCCTTGGCGCCACCTGGGGAATGACCAGCCCCAGCCTTGCCGAACGTAATTTCCCTTCCCTGGCTGGCAAGCTCAGAAGGCGAACCGAAATTAACCTGTCCGCCGTATGGCTGAGCCAGGCCACCGTGAGCCCAGGCGTTGGGCCATAATCATTGCTGCCAAGGCTAAAACCTGGCTCAGCGGGCCCAAGCACTTTTACTGACATATCAGCCTCCACAGAACAAATAGGGTATTGCCTGTGTGGTCAATTTAAGTTTCGGGTTCCTACTTAATCATCTTGACAGCTTTGGCAGTACGCGAACTGGAGAGGAGAAACGCTAACCGCTCACGGTGCAGCCAGCGTTTTTCTCCCTTGTACTACAACTGCCTTTGCTTGAGATCTGAAAACGAAGCCTTGAAGCCCAGAATGAAATCCACCGCTAGAAACACAAGCAGGCTGGCGCCTAATACAGGCAGACAGATCCCCAGTACCGTCGAGATCACAATCGCCAGGATTCGTTGAACCAGGCCCAGTTCACGCCATGCATCGATAAGACTCGGTTGAGGAACATCATTAAAGGTCGGACGCCGACGCCACCAGAGCAGGTATCCCCAAACCACCATGACCACAAGGCCACCCGCAAATCCAATCAACAACAGCTGATTGGCAAGGCCGAAAAGTACCCCCATATGCGCATCTATACCCCACCGGGTCAGTTTGGCTGGCAGAGAATACTGAGCAAACAGGACATGATCCACCACCGCCAAGGAGCCGGGATCGATAGCAACCGCATCCACATGAGTAGGCCAGCGACGGTCGATTTCATTAACCGTCCAGGCTTTTCCCGGCTGCATGGCAGGTTTGATTTCCACCTTTGCCGCGTCAATGTGCTGGGTACGTGCAGCGGCCATCACCTGATCAAACACGTCGGGATCAACCGCTTCCATCTTCGGCATGTTATCCATGTGCATATGATGTTCGGCATGCTCGTCCATGGGCATCTTCATGGTGGTTGAGCTACCCAGCTCCGTCGAAACAACAGGCGTCGACCATCCGTAATATGCACGCAGAATGCCGATATTGCTCCCTGCATACTGTGACCATGTCAGCCCCGTGGCCGAAAAGAACAGCAGCCCTGCCAGCAGCCATACCCCTGTGGACCCATGCAGAGAGCGTAGACCCGCCGGCGTCTTACCACGCGTACGACTCCGTCGTGACGCCCATAACACCAAGCCGCCCAAGGTGGCGACCCATAGCCAAGATGCCGCCAGTTCACTATAGATTCGGCCTACATCACCCAACAGAAGGCCCCGGTGAAACTGATCCAGCCAGGTACGTAATGGCAGGACACCACTCGTCCCGTATACTTTCATATCGCCTTTGATCTCACCGGTCACCGGGTCGATAAAGATGGCGCGGCTCTCGGAGGCGCCCAGGCCCGGCGCGTTGAACATCACCCGGGTAGTATCACCGGCTGCAGGCGCAGGGCGTACGGCAGTGATGCGAGAGGACGGATCTACCGCTGCCTGGGCCGCACGCACTTGGGCGGCAAGGCTGAGAGGAGCGCCCTGGCTATCCGTATGCAGGGCATCGGCATAAAGGTAGTCCTCAAGCTGAGGGGTCAACGCGTAGACAATACCGCTCAGCGCCGCCACGAGAAGAAAAGGACCAACAAAAAGCCCGATATAGAAGTGCAGTCGTTTGAGTAACTGGATATAGGCGCCCGGTCTATTATGGACCGACGCTGGCGAAGAACCTGACATGAGAATTCACCACGGCTAAGCACAACGACAACACATGGCTGCCGCCAACTAAGGGTTAGGAAGTAAATGCCGCCAGTGGTTGTCAGGGCGCGCGGGGATTGAGGCAGGGAAATGCGTCACGGGGAGGTCGTCGACAACCGGCGTCCAGATAATACAGGCGTTGCCGTTTATGACGCAGCAGCCAGCTCAGCGCCGTGAAAACCATGAGCGCCAGTGGAAGCGTACCAGCGAAGGCGCAATCGCTCATGGCAAGCTGCTTGATAGCTGAATCATGAGATGAGTCAACCATGGGCATACTGCCCTGGTGCGTATCAGGCGCGGCGGTCATAGCATGGTGATGTACGTGATGGTCCATCTCCACCGTTGTTTCGTGGGGCGACGGGAGACGGTATGTCTGGCCATGCATGATGCCGTGACCAAAACTGCAGGCGAGACCATTGAGCAGGACGGCGGCGACCAGCATCCAGGCAAGAGAAGTAAAATGGGCTCGAACTGACTTCATACCAACCAATTTAGCACTGATGACAAACACAGACCAGATGCGGGATTTGTTGTCGAACGGTGGATATACAGCAATACCGTACGTAAACGCCGGGCTGCGGCCACATGCCGCAACCCCGGGTTTTGAAGAACTCAAGCCTGTCTGGGCTGCCCGTTGGAGGCTGAGAGCCCACCATCGACAGGAAGATTCACGCCGTTTACGAAACGGGCATCATGACTGGCCAGGAACGCAATGACATCGGCGACCTCTTCGGCCTCGGCTGGCCTTCCCAGCGGAATCCGCTCCCTGAAGCTGGCCATAAGCGATTCATTGCCAAGCATATCTTCCGTCAGCTCGCTTTTAGTGAGGCTGGGGCATACGGCATTGACCCTGACGCCTTCTTCACCAAAGTCCATTGCCAAGGCACGGGTAAAGTTGGTCACTGCCCCTTTGGCCGCGTTGTAAACACTCATCCCCCAGTCACCGCCCAGGCCTGAGACCGAGGAGACATTGACGATGCAGCCCTTCTGCTTGATCAACTCAGGCAAGGCGCTTCGGCTACAATAAAACACACCGTCGAGATCGGTGGACATGACCTTGCGCCAGTCGCCGACATCAGCCTCGGTAATCTTGCCCTGGGCCACCGTACCCGCATTGTTCACCAGCACATCCAGGCGGCCATACTTCTGGATGACATCCGCGATCAGCTGCTCTACTTGAATCCGGTCCGAGACATCAGCGGTCTTGATGTAGCTGCTATCCGCCGGAAGCGTACGCGCCACGTGCTCAAGCTTTTCGGTCGTTCTGCCCACCAGCACGACCTTAGCGCCCTCCTCCGCAAAGCGTTTGGCAGTTGCTTCACCAATGCCCGATCCTGCTCCTGTCACGAGCACCACCTTGTTAGTAAAACGAGTCATGTCAGCCTCTCTGGATCATGGAAGGTATGCACCAGTAGAACCGCAGCAGCAAACCCAAGTTCATCAGGAGGTGCATTGCAGAGCCAAGCGATCGCTAGTTAGAAAGTACATTCTGGCGAGGGCACGCATACCACTTTACAAGCGATGCTTATCGAGAACACAACGAATGAGACACAAGCGGCCCGCTAGTGCTTCGAGAGTCACTTAGACGTCGTCTATGCAAACCTTCATTAATTTGACTGAATATTGGTTTCTCAATGCTATGTCGTTCACTTGATCGCTTGGGCAGGTTCAATGCCGCGATTACATGTCGCGCCGATAACGCCTCTACTCGAAACGGCATGCAATAAATTACACAACGAAAACAAATTTTGAATCGTTTTAAAAGCATTTAAATTTTTCACAGAATTCAAGGATTACTATTCGTTCCGCTTGCTCACGACCCTTAAAACTTTCATTAGGTACAGCCTTGTCTGCATATCGCACGACTGCAGAAAACCTCGGGCAAATCGGCCATATCAGGCTACGTTCAGTTATTAACGCAGAGACGAATAGAAGTCCAAACCGCCTAATTTCCTGACACTTTGTACGTGAAAGATCTAATCCAGTGTTTATCGCACTTTGACAACGAACGAGTTGTAACATTTTGACTCTGACCTGTATTGCTCAATTAGGTGGACTTATAACAATGCGGGCTTCAGGTTTGTTCGTAGCTGCTTTAGGCATATTCGCCAGCCAATACAGCGCTGCTTCGACGCTGTCTCAGGAATCTTACGGCACCACGCGAGATGGCCATTCTGTAACACGCTACACAATGACTAACGACAAAGGCGTAAGCGTCTCTTTTTTAAGTTTTGGTGGTGTTATTACGGAGATCATTACGCCTGACCGACACGGCAAACGCGCCAACATTGTGCTGGGGTACGATGATCTGCATGGTTACGAAGTCGTGGATGCTCGTGAAGGCATCCACTTTGGCGCTCTGATTGGCCGCTACGCCAATCGCATCGCCAAAGGGCAGTTCACACTTGACGGAAAAAACTATCAGCTCGAACAAAATGATGGTCCTAATACGCTGCACAGCGGTAGCAAGGGCTATGACAAGCGCATCTGGCAGGTCACGCCATTGGTAACTGAAGGCCCTGTGGTCAAGGCTGCCCTGAAGCTAAACAGCCCAGAAGGCGATCAGGGGTTTCCAGGCAACCTCCAGCTAACCGTTACCTACAGCCTTTCTGACGACAACACATTTCGTATTGACTATCAGGCCCAGACGGATAAGAGCACGGTCATCAACCTGACCAACCACAGTTACTTCAATCTGGCCGGACCTGACAGTACTCATGGAGTCCTGGATCAGGTGGTGCAGATAAATGCCGATCATTATCTTCCCACCGATGCTCAGTCGATCCCTACCGGTACCCTGCAACCGGTGGAAAACAGTGTTTTTGACTTCCGAAGGCCTAAAGCCATTGGCAAAGACATTCGCGCCAACGACCCACAGCTCCTTTATGCCCATGGCTTTGACCACAACTGGGTATTGAACAAAGGCGCTGATCCAAAGGCGTTACAAGATGCGGCCAAGGTCGTTGATCATGGAACGGGTCGCACACTTGAGTGCCTGACTACAGAACCCGGCTTGCAGTTTTATACCAGTAACGCTCTCAAGGGGAACGTAACGGGCGCAGGCGGCAAGGTATATCGGCAGACTGAAGCGTTTGCCTTTGAAACCCAGCATTATCCAAACAGCCCGAACCAACCGGACTTTCCTAGTACGGTATTAAAGCCTGGGGAGGTATTTAATAGCACGACCGTATTCCGTTTCGGTATTCAATAACGCCTTTGATAGTTCACTAAAGGATCCGCGCGTTTTTACAAAGAGAGAAACAGTTGATGAGCACTTTATCGACAAGGTCTGGATTGAGAACTTTCACTGCGGTTATCGCCGTTATATTCGCGGTAATTTTAGTGATTGGAGGGGCCTGGCTTGCAGTATTAGGCGGCTCGTATTATTACGTGATCAGCGGTATTGCTCTGCTGATCAGCGCTATTCTGCTCGCGCGTCGCTCTACCGCCGCGATCTGGCTTTATGCGGTACTGATGCTCGTGACGCTCGTATGGGGCCTCTGGGAAGCAGGCACCGATTTCTGGGCTCTCGTACCACGCCTGAATATTCTCGGGCTATTGGGCATCTGGCTGTTGATTCCTGGAGTAACGCGTGGCATTGGCGCAGGTCTTAGAGCCAGCAAAACCTTTTTATCTGCAACGCTGGTGCTGTCCATTGCCGTACTGGTGTATTCGATCTTCAATGATCCGCAGGAGATCAATGGCAGCCTGGCGTCTACCCAGCCTGCCCAGGCTCAGCCGGTAGAGGGTATCAGCCCGGCGGACTGGCCTGCCTACGGCAGGACCCAAAGCGGTACGCGCTACTCGCCGCTGAATCAGATCAACGAGAACAACGTCAAAGACCTGCAGGTCGCTTGGACATTTCGTAGTGGCGAGTCCAGAACCGAGAATGATTCGGGGGAAACCACTAACGAACTGACCCCAATCAAGATTGGCGATAACATGTATATCTGCACCACGCACCAGATATTGGTAGCGCTGGACCCGGCTACAGGCAAGGAAAAATGGAGGTTCGATCCCAAGCTTAAATCGGAACCCTCCTACCAGCACCTGACCTGCCGTGGGGTATCCTATTACGATCAAGCCAACACCACGGAGTTTGCAGCCAGCCTCGCCGGTAAACCCCAGGCTCAAACCAGCTGCCCACGCAAGGTCTTCCTGCCCGTCAATGATGGCCGTCTCTTTGCCATCAACGCAGACAATGGCCAACCATGTAGCGAATTTGCCAATAATGGCGAGCTGGATCTTAAGGAGATGCATCCTTATACCTATCCAGGTGGTTTACAGCCCACCTCACCGCCGGTTGTAACGGGCACTACAGTAATCATTGGTGGCTCAGTTACTGACAACTTCTCTATCCATGAGCCATCAGGCGCTATCCGGGGTTATGACGTCAATACCGGCGCGTTGCAGTGGATATTCGATACGGGTGCAGAAGATCCCAATGCGATCCCGACTGACGGCAAGACCCTGGTTAACAACTCACCCAACGCCTGGGCACCCTTGGCCTATGATGCCGCTGCAGATGTAGTCTATGTACCGACAGGTAACGCCACGCCTGATATCTGGGGCGGCCACCGTACGCCGCTTATGGAGCGCTATGCCAGTGCTATCGTTGCGCTGAACGGCTCGACCGGTAAACTGGTCTGGTCTTATCAGACTACCCACCATGACCTCTGGGACATGGATGTACCTTCCCAGCCTACTCTTGCTGATGTAAAGACAGAATCTGGCGACACGGTTCCTGCTGTTTACGTACCGACCAAGGCGGGTAATCTGTTCGTACTGGATCGTCGTGACGGCAAGCCCATTGTGCCCATTACGGAAGTGCCGGTGCCACAGGGCGCCGCAGAAGGCGATTGGGTAAGCCCGACGCAACCTCGCTCCGCCCTGAATCTGACGCCCATTCAGACACTGACTGACAAGAACATGTGGGGCGCCACCATGTTCGATCAGCTGATGTGCCGCGTGATCTTCAAGCGCCTGAGCTATAAGGGTCAATACACGCCACCGTCCGAACAGGGCACGATTGTTTTCCCCGGTAACCTTGGCGTCTTTGAATGGGGTGGGATCTCCGTCAACTCCGATCGCCAAATAGCGTTAATGAACCCGATGGCGCTGCCCTTTGTGTCAAAGCTGATTCCGCGCGGCCCGGGTAATCCCATGTGGCCGGAAGAAGGCGCCAAAGGGACCGGCACCGAAACGGGCATTCAGCCCCAATATGGTGTGCCGTTTGGTGTAGAGATCAATGCGTTCCTGTCACCGCTGGGCCTTCCGTGCAAGCAGCCGGCCTGGGGCTATGTCGCCGGGGTCGATATGAAAACCCACGAAGTAGTTTGGCGTAAGCGAATCGGTACGATTCGGGACAGTCTTCAGGGGCTTCAATTGCCACCGTTGAAAATTGGTGTCCCTATGCTGGGAGGCCCGATCTCGACAGCAGGTAACCTGATGTTTATTGCCGGTACTCAGGACAACTATATCCGCGCCTATAACGTGACCAATGGCGACAAGGTATGGGAGGCACGTCTGCCGGCAGGTGGCCAGGCAACACCCATGACCTACGAAGCCAATGGCAAGCAGTACGTTGTCATCATGGCGGGCGGGCACGGCTCCTTTGGCACCAAAATGGGTGATTATCTGATTGCATACGCCCTCCCCGATACGAAGTAAAATTCGTAATCAGAGCTGACCCCTACGCGAAGCCCGGAAATCTCATCCGGGCTTCGCTGTTTCTGCATTATGCCTAGGAATTGGCCTGCCAAAATGAACGTCATTGTTGGCAGAGTTCATTGCCGCTGCGTTATGCTTGGCAATACAGCTTTCGGGCAGATGAGACCTGTCTCACTTGCTGCATCACTATAAAACAAGAGCCCCCAACCGATGCGAGCACTCTTCAAATACTGCGCCGCCGTCCTGGCCTTTGGCGTTCTGGCAGGCCCTATACAGGCTGCAGACAAGGTTATTTTCGATACCGACTTCAATGTACTCAATGATGACGGTCAGGCGTTCATCATGCTGGCGCAACTGCATGCGCAAAAACGGATCGAACTGTTGGGCATGACGTTGGTGAGCGGCAATGCCTGGGTGGATCAAGAGCAGGTAGACGCCCTCAAGGCCGTCGAGCGTATGGGCGTGGAAAAGGAGGTCGGCGTTTATTCTGGCGCAGCCTACCCGCTTCTACATGACCTCTCGACGTACCCGCAAGAACAGGCACTGTTTGGCGTGGGCTGGCCTGGCGCCTTTAAAGGTCCACGACCGACCTCAGCCGATGCGCTCATCTCGCCTCCAGATGGCCGCGCCACCCATACGACAGTACGCCCTGAATCAGCGACCCAGTTCATTATCGACAGCATCAAGCAGCACCCCCATGAAGTCACAATTCTGGCTGTCGGCCCGCTGACTAACCTTGCCCTGGCCATCCGCAGCGCACCTGAGATCGTGCCGCTGATCAAGCGGATCGTGTACATGGGCGGCGCCATCGAGATTCCAGGCAATACCACGCCCGCAGCAGAATTCAACTGGTGGTTCGACCCGGAGGCTGCACGGATCGTTTTACGCTCGCCGATAGAGCATGTGATCTTCCCCAACGACGTCTGCGAAAAGGTCATCTTCAACGCAGGCGTCTACAAGCGCATCGTGGCCGCTGAAGGGATTATCCCTGACCTTTACAAGACAGTCCTGGGCCCTGAGTTCGACAAGGACCCTGCCTACCAGAGTTTTACCTGGGACAGTCTGCCGGCGCTCTTCCTGGTGCACCCGGAACTGGTAACCGAATCGAAAGACCTTTGGGTTGACGTTGATACCCACTTTGGCCCGAACTACGGCAGGTCACTGGGCTACCGCAAGAACCCCCCATTAGGCACCCAGAAAGCCAAGGTGGTGTTTGGTATCGATCAACAAGCCTTTTGGAATGATTATGTAAACCTGGTTACGTTGCCTGCCCCAGTCAAACGACCATGAAGCGGTGCCTAGGGTTGCCAGCTGTATTGTTGCAACCCTGTCCTTGCCTCCACACAGGTCTGCGCTGCTGGCGCATCCTCCGCTGCCAGAAGTTCTAAATAAAAACTTAGCGGATAGTGTTAAATCCCTTGCTGCTTTAACCAAGCCCCCGTGGTACCAGGGAAGTTGCGTATCTACAAATCATGCTAGTGAGTCATAAGCAGATCACCCTGCGCGGGGCGGCCTAAATAAAACCCTTGTGCCTGATGGCAATTAAGCCGAGTCAATAATTCAAGTTGTTCCTGGGTTTCAACGCCTTCAGCCGTAACAGTGAGCGATAAAGCACGACCCAAACCAATAATGGCTTCGATGATCGCCTCGCCACTAGACGAGCCATCCAACGCGGCAATAAAGCTACGGTCGATCTTGATGCCGTCGAAGGGATAAGTATGGACATAGCTTAATGACGAGTAGCCGGTGCCAAAATCATCCATGGCTAGCCTAACGCCCAACTCCTTGAGTGCTCGCATAATAGCCAAAGCATCGTTGGTGTTATCAAGCATAACGCTTTCGGTAATCTCAAGCTCCAGGCGCTCAGGCGCAAGCCCGGTTTCCTCTAGAACCGCTTGTATGCGAGCTACCAAGTCGCTGCGCTTGAATTCTATCGGTGAAAGATTGACCGAGACAAAGGCCGAGTCCTTCCACTGCGTAGCCTCTAGGCACGCTCTGCGTAATACCCAGTCACTCAACGGCACGATTAGGCCAGTTTCTTCCGCAATGGAAATAAAATGGTCAGGGCTTAAGTAGCCGCGTAGAGGATGCTGCCACCGTACCAAGGCTTCGGCCCCTGTTAGATGACCGCCTCGTATCTTATAACGGGGCTGAAACTCCAAGCGCAATTCGTCTCGACGTAAGGCCAGTCTAAGATCCGTCTCGAGTTGCCGCCGAACCAGAAGACGACTACTCATCCGTGAGGTGTAAAACTGCCACGTGTTCCGGCCTGACGCTTTAGCTTCGTAAAGCGCTATATCGGCAAAACGCAAGAGATCGTCAGCCTGACAGCTATCCTCCGGCGCCGAAACGATACCTATGCTGCATCCTACACTCACCTCATGCTTATTGATCAACACAGGCTTTCGCAGGCTATTAAGGAGTCGCTTGCAGAGTTTTTCAATAAAAGCCCGGTTTGGCAGACCGCTGGCTACAATGACGAACTCATCGCCCCCAATACGGGAGACAAGATCATCCTCACGCATACATTGTTTCAGCCGGTGAGAAACCTCAACCAACATCTGATCACCAGCCGCGTGCCCAAGGGTATCGTTTATGGGTTTGAAACCATCCAGATCAAGGTACAGGAGCCAAAGCGGATTCTCCGCGGTAGGCTTGGCCTCCAACCTCGCCTTGAGAAAGCGATACATCATACGCCGGTTGGCCAGGCCCGTCAGAGCGTCCTCCTGAGCATCTCTTAATCGCGCTTTTTCCTGGAGTTTGCGCGGCGTAATATCCTGTACAAAGGCGCTGAAGATCGTACGGCTGTCAATCTGGATCGCCGTGATGCGTGTCTCGACGGGAATCAGCATCCCATCCTTACGCAACGCCGAATGTTCGACAACCTTGCCCACATTGTTGCTTTCTCCTGTGGCGAGGAAGCCTTTCAAATCGTCACGATAAGCCTGACGCATCATCGGCGGAATAATCAGATCCTCTATAGACGCGCCTATTGCTTCTTCTCGACTCCAGAGAAAGATCTCTTCGGCTTTGCGATTCCAGGCGGTAACAGCCCCCCTTTCATCCGTACAGATGTACCCGTCACTGGTATTTTCCAAGATGGCACTTAGTTCGGCCTCACGCTTATGCAGCGTTTGAATGTGCTCTTGCGCCTCTTTGGTTAGCGAGTCTTTCCTGGCAAGGAGAACCTCTTTATCGACCAGCATTTTCTGTAGCTGCCCGTTCAGCCCTTGGAGCATATCTTTCATGCGCATATCAAGAAGCGCCCGGCCAAACTTTCGGGCTGAATCTATTTCAGCCTCTGACCAGGGCTTAGCCTGATAGCGAACCGTTTCTTTCCAGTCTTCAAATGACTTTCGCGGCGTCAACTGCCCAGGAGTAGAACCTGGCTCAATTGGCTTATGGGGATTACCTGCCCAATTAATGGTTTCAAGATATTCGGCCCTGAACCATAGCAATACAAACGGAGGGGTGTGCGAGATTATAACGGCCAGTAAGCCGCTGGCCTGGGTGGCATACACCTTTGCAGGCTCATAATGATCTACAAGACTTTTGGTCGCAAAGGTAGTCGGCATGGATGGCTCCAGAAGCCACTCTATCAACGCTCGGGTCTGCTCCTCAGATGGCGTACTGCCCAGCAGGGTAAGCTTGCCGTGAAGAAGCAGTGCTGCACCCTCTGCGTGAACAAGGTGCTGAACATCCTTCAAATAGCGCCGAATGCTTTCTTCAACAGCAGAAAACCCTGTCAGCCTTTTCAGTAACTCCTCACGAGCAAAGGCCAATTGCTGCGCCTGATTGTTAATCGCTTTTTCTAAATGCGCCTTAATCGATTGGCCCAGCGTCTGCCCTAATAGTTTACAGGTCTCGCGCATATCATAAGAGACCCGTTTGGGAGAGGTATGATGGCAGGAGACAAGTCCCCATAGTTGCCCATCCACGACTATCGAGACGGACATAGAGGCTGTAACGTTCAGGTTTTTAAGATATTGAATATGAATGGGCGAAACGCTGCGCAAGCTGCATCCGCTCATGTCCAATGGCTGACCTGTGATGGGGTTCAATACCGGAACGAGCGGAGCAGGTATATACCCAGCATCCGCTATTGTTCTGATGGGATTCCGAAGATAAAGCGCTCGCGCCTGCCTCGGAATGTCGGAGGCGGGATAGTGATGGTTGAGGAGCGCATCAAGACTATCGATCTTGTCTTCAGACACGACAAGCCCTGTCCCATCCTCTAGAAACCGATAAATCATTACCCGATCAAACCCGGTCAGTCGGCGAAACTCCTCACTCGCACTCTTAAGCAGAGCGTGCAGACTGGTTGTGGCACTCCAAATTGTAAGAACCCGATGGATCTCGCCGACCCTCTGCGCCGCAGTGATTTGATGCTCTGAGGAAGGCTCCAGCTCTAGAAACAGCACACCATTGTAAATATGTGCTGTCAGATCTACGGGCATACCAAGGTTGCCTGCTGGCGATAACGAGCCTAAATACAAAGGTTCAGTCATATCAGGCTCGAGCGTCAGAAGAGATGTCGCGGCCTCGGCCCCAAAAACCGTATCGACTGGCTGCCCCAGCAAGTCAGTAGGATTTTGTGTTAAAAACCGCACAGTATCACCGGCAACTTGTTGAATAGTCTGGGTATCAGGGTCGATAGCAAGCAAGATGCCGTGTGGCTGAATCGATCCGGGAATATGAATCGGTTCCCTGTCACACTGCGCAAGATCAAGAGGCTGGGTCGTTTGATCCATAATTAAAAGGTACGCCTGAAGGTCAGTATGCGGGTAGAGCAACAACCGCTCCACGATAGGCTACGGCTTGGCTTGTTATAGGTCTGAGCCAATACACCGCCATTGGTTCGTTAGAGATTCCCCGCTTTACTTGATTAAGAACAGGCACGCCCTGAAACCACGTAGAGAGCAAACCATGTTTATCGTAACGGGTGGCACCCAGGGCATTGGCGCGGCGGTGGTTGAAAAACTGGTTGCTGAAGGGCATCAGGTCGTTTTTACCGGCCGGGACGAAAGTGCAGGGCAAGCCCTACAGACACGGCTGAAGACAGCAGTTTTCGTGGCAGGCGATGTCTTGAGTGAGCAGGACTGCCAAAAGGTCGTATCGCATGCAATGACATTGGGAGAGGGCCGACTGTCCGGCCTGGTCAACAGTGCCGGCATGTCCAGCCGTGGTGAGTTCGGCACGATGACTCAGGACACCTGGGATCATCTTTTCGCGGTAAACACGCGCTCGGTGTTTTTCTACATCAAGCATGCGCTTCCGGGCCTGCGGGCAGCACATGGCGCGGTCGTTACAGTGTCTTCCATTGCAGGCAAGACGGGTGAACAAGGACTTGCAGCATACTGTGCAACCAAGGCCGCTCTGCTGGGACTCACCCAGGCGCTGGCGTTGGAATATGGCTCAGAGGTGCGCTTCAACGCGGTGTGCCCTGGGCAGATCGCTACGCGCATGATGGACAAGGTTATTCAGGACGCCGCTCATCTTGCTGCGCTTACCTCACGGATACCCGCAAGCCGCCTGGGCTCGCCCCAAGAGGTAGCCGAAGCGATCTACTGGCTGCTGTCGCCTGCATCAAGCTATATCAATGGCGCTACGCTCACCGTTGACGGTGCTGAGACCGCTGGCCTTATGAGCCCAAAACGGTAACGAACAACTCATCCTTCAGCAGGCGTCAGCCTATACCCCGTCACGTTTTTGGCGGGGCCTAGGCACTAAAAGCGCTTGCCAAGTCCGGGCGGTATGCTTAAGTTAGCGCTGTCTCGAAAATTAAAGCAGTCAATCGTCATTGTTTTCGAGATGCATCATCTGGCAAACAAGAGCTACAACATACGAAGCCGCTATCTGTTCAGATTTCTTAATTAAAGATAGCGCTATCTTCGGCTGGAGAATCCTATGAATACGTATATCCCTGCCCTGGTTGTGATGGGCGTGGCTGGTTGCGGCAAGAGCTGCATTGGTGAGGCCATTGCTCAACGCAGCGGTGGCGTCCTGATCGAAGGTGACCAGTTTCATCCTGCTGCAAACATCGCCAAGATGAGTGCTGGCATTCCGCTCACCGATGAAGACCGCGCCGACTGGCTGACTCGCCTGGGTCAGGAAATGGCTGATGCCGTAAACGCAGGTATCAAGCCCGTTCTCACCTGTTCCGCCCTCAAACAGAAGTACCGTGACAAGCTCCGTTCCGCCGTTCCAGGCTTGGGCTTTGTATTTCTGAATCTTACCCGTGAAGACGCAGCCGTGCGTGTTGCCAACCGGCCTGGGCATTTCATGCCTGCAAGCCTGGTGGATAGCCAGTTTGCAGCGCTGGAGCCGCCTCTTGAGGAAGACGCGACCCTTGTTGTGGACGCGACACTGCCCATCGAGGTGATCAGCCAGCAGGCGTCCGACTGGTGGAACGATACGTTTGCGGCTGTTAAAAGCGCCTGACCGGCCGGACTCCCATTAACGCTTCATCTATAACAATAACATGTGAGGCGACATGTCCGGCATGTATGGCTTTGCTCCTTACCTCACCCTCACTGCATGTTGCAGCGAGGGTGTTGACGTTCTGGTAGTCCTCAGGCGTCAGGCGCACACATGTATGGCTTTCGCTAACGACCAACAACAATAGAAAGTGGCCCACCATGACTGAACCTACTGCGCTCAGCGCCAGTATATTGCTCCTCATAGCAGCAGGCGCTGTAATTCTGTTGCTCCTCCTGATTATGCGATTCAAGGTCCATGCTTTTCTGGCGCTTGTGCTGGTAAGTATCCTGACGGCACTCGCGACGCAGATCCCTTTTGACAAGGTAGTCCCGACACTATTGACCGGCTTTGGTAATACCCTTGCCTCGGTGGCATTGCTGGTTGGCTTGGGCGCCATGATTGGACGTCTTCTGGAGATTACAGGCGGTGCCCAGGTTCTATCCGACACCCTGATCAATCGCTTCGGTGAACACCGTGCGCCCTTCGCACTTGGCGTAGCATCGCTGCTTTTCGGCTTTCCCATCTTCTTTGATGCGGGGCTGATCGTGATGCTGCCGATCATCTTCAGTGTGGCCAAGCGTCTGGGCGGCTCTACGCTGAGCTATGCGTTACCGGCGGCCGGTGCATTCGCCGCCATGCACGCGCTGGTTCCGCCGCACCCAGGCCCGGTTGCTGCGGCAGAACTTCTGGGTGCGAACATCGGTTTGCTGGTTATCGTTGGAGCCATCATCGCGCTGCCTACCTGGTATTTTGGTGCTTATCTGTTCGGCCTGTGGTCGGGCAAGAAATTTCATGTTGGTATTCCGGCAAGCTTTTTGACCGATGCTGACCGTGATACGACAGTTACCCCGCCCCGCTTCTCTACCGTACTTGCTATCCTGTTGTTGCCCTTGATCCTGATCTTTTTGGATACCGGCCTGAATACCTTGAGCGTTATGGGTACAGTCGATGGCAAAAGTACATGGGTCCAGTTCCTGCGGATGCTGGGCAAGACACCAGTGGCCTTGCTGATCACGGTATTTTTTGCGTTGATCGTCTTTAGCGGTAGACACAGCCGTAAGCATCTGGAAAAAGTATGTGACGGCGCACTCGGCCCTATCTGCTCCATCGTACTGGTGACGGGCGCAGGTGGCATGTTTGGTGGTGTGCTGCGTACAAGTGGCATTGGCGACGCACTGTCTCAAATGCTGGCAGATACCGGACTTCCGGTAATCGTTGCGGCCTTTGTGATCTCGGCGGCGCTACGGGTAGCCCAAGGTTCGGCAACCGTTGCCCTCACAACCGCAGCCGCGCTCATGGCACCGACCGTAGCCGCAACCGGCGGACTGAGCCAGTTCGACCTGTGCTTTATCGTCGTGGCGATTGCCGGGGGCGCTACTGTGCTCTCCCATGTAAACGATTCCGGATTCTGGCTGGTAGGCCGCTTCCTTGATATGGACGAAAAAACCACGCTCAAGACCTGGACCGTGATGGAAACGCTCATTGGTACTATCGCTTTCGTGCTGGCCTGGATAGGCAGCCTGATACTCTGACAGAACGTAAAACCGGACAGGTGAGCAACCACCTGTCCGGAAGACTGCCTCACTCTTATCGCAAAGCCTTACTGCGCGTAAACCTCGATAATGCTGCCCAACAAGCGGTGCAAGTCGTCCCGATGCCCCGAGCGCGCAGCCGAGGCGCTACCATCTGAGGTCATGACGACCGTCAGCTTCTGGCGGGGCACGATATACAGCATCTGCCCACCGAATCCCCAGCCGTAATACACCTCCTGGTTCGCGATCCGGGTGATAAACCAGCCATATCCATAACCATCACCGGTATAGCGCGAATAGGTACGAACCCGCCAGGACTCGTCTATCCAACGCGAAGAGATCAGACGACTACCGTCCTGGGTTATCCCCCGCCTCCGGTAAAGTTCGCCAAATGCCAGCAATGACCGCGGGCTCATCGCCATTTCATTACCGCCGATATGGATACCCTGCGGATCGCGACTCCAGCTGGTAATGGCAAAACCATCAAGAGGTTTCAGCCAGAGTTGGGCCAGTTGCAAGGTCGAGCGCCCGGTTTGCCGGGTCAAAATAACTGAAAGCAGGTGAGTTGAGCCGGTGGAGTAGATCATGGGACCACCAGGGTCGTTTTCAAAAGGACGCGCCAGGGCAGCTTTCACCCAGTTTCTGCTAGCAACCCAGGCGCCATAGTTCGGCCCTGAGGTAGACGCCAGTCCCGCCTGCATGGACAGGAGATTGCCAATCGTAATGTCCTTCAGCCGCGGGTCCGGTTTTGCCGGAAGGTCTTCTGACAGCAGCGGAGCGATTGTTTGATCAGTCCCTTTGAGAATCCCCTTGTCAATGGCGATACCGATCAACGCTGATACCACCAGCTTGGAGGCAGATTTGATATTGGTGGGTGTAGTTGTGCGGTGCCCTCGATAGCCGCGCTCAGCCATCACCTGCCCATCGTGACTGACAATCACCGTTTCCAGCGGCCCAAGTGCTTGAGCATCATCCAGCACTTGGGACAAGTTGGGATTGGCAGAGGCGCTGATAGACATCCAGCACAAGACAATAAGCCCCATAGACCTGAAACGTGCCAAACGCCGAACAAGCGGAAGGATCGGAGGCATGACCAGAACCACACTGACCTGAATGACAAATCCGACCGTCATTGACGGACAAACATGCCCTTCAACTCGTTACGTAGCATTTCATTCAGACGTTATATGAAAGTAGAAAATCTTGTGAAGCCTGAACCATCCAGTCACCTAAATTACACTTGGAAGACGCCGACTCGATCCGCTAGCTGACTTGCCAGGCCAGCAAGCTGACGACTGGCATCTGCGATATGTTGTGAGCCTTTTGAGGTTTCCAGGCTTGCCCCATGAATACGGTTGATATTGGTGCTTACCTCTTCTGCCACCACGCTCTGCTGTGCAGACGCTGAGGCTATCTGAGTGTTCATGCTGTTGATTGCGCCTACCTCACGGCTTATACCTTGAAGCGCGGCAACAGCATCCGTTGTCAGCACCTCGGTGTCACGCGCCATGCTTCGGCTTAACTGCATTTCCTTGGCAGCGGTAGCCGTGCCTTCCTGTAGGGTTGCAATCATGCTTTCAATTTCGCGGGTGGATTCCTAAGTACGCGGGGCGAGTGAACGTACCTCATCGGCTACCACTGCAAAGCCTCGTCCATGTTCTCCCGCCCGTGCTGCCTCGATTGCCGCATTGAGTGCCAGCAAGTTGGTCTGCTCAGCCACTGACTTAATGACGGCCACGATTTTCTCGATATCTGCATTGTTGGTAGATACCATCTGTACCGTATTGGTGGCTTGCTCCATAGTCCTAACCAATGCCTGAACCGCCTTGCCTGCATTGACGATCAGCGTATTACCCTGCTCTACCTGTGCCTGTTGCTTGGGCTGCGGAGGCTCCATAGTCTGCAACCTCACCCACCTTCGTCATTTCGTTGACCGCAGCGGTCATCTGTTCAGCCTGAGTCGATTGCGTGCTTGGTTTTACGCCCTCGTGGAGCCAGGGATAGTAATGCTTATCCAGATCTTACAGATGATGGTGTGCATCAATGATCGGCAAGTCGCTCATTGTTATTCTCCTTCGGAAGCCGGTCCTAGATTCAGATGCAGCTTCTTGATTACCACAGCCGACAGGGTCGGCTGTGGTGTGACTGTAGTTAAAGAGATACCTTCAGCATGCGTTTGAGCGCGGCACTTATGTCGGCACGGCAGGTGTCGGAACGCTGGCCAGGAAGACGGTCAAACCCGTGGAATACGCCCGGGTAAACATGAAGCTCCAGTGGCACACCTGCACGCGAAAGCCGCATACCGTACTGCACGTCTTCTTCGAGGAAAAGATCCAGCGCGCCTACTGCCATGAACGTAGTCGGCAGACCGGACAGGTCATCAGCCAATGCGGGCGAGAAGTAACCCATCTGGCTGGCGCTTAGCTCATATGCGCCTTGCATGCATTTCCAGGCAAACTGGTTATCTTCTGGCGTCCAGTAGAATTTTCCCGTACTCGAATTCAACAGAGGTGCCTCAGCCGTACCGGTTCGGTAGTCCAACATGGGATAGATCAGCACCTGCCCAGCGAGAGGATAACGGCCTCTGTCGCGTGCCAGGAGCGCCAGTGCAGCGGCAAGTCCTCCGCCAGCACTATGCCCCATCACTAATACTCGATGCCTGTCGATCTGGAGTGTATCGGCTTGCTTGAAAAGCCATTCCAGACCGGCATAACAGTCCTCCAGCGGCCCAGGAAACGGCGTTTCAGGCGCAAGGCGATAATCAACGCCAACGACTACTGCACCCAATGTTTGGGCAAGCTCAGTCAGGTAATCGTCAACCATGGCCGTGTCGCCAACGACGAAACCACCTCCATGCAGGTACAAAATGGCCGGTCGGTTAGTGTGCAGCTTGGATTCAAGTCGATAAACACATAGCTGAAGACTGATGCCTAAACTCGGACCTGGAATGGCAACTGGGTCATAACCGGGAAATGTCGCGCTCGGGTAACCGGCTCGCAGGCGATCGCGAATCGCGGGTAGCGCTTCTTGGGTCCACGGCTCACCGGGTGGCTGGGCATAGGCCAGATAGTCAGGATCAACTAAAGCATGAGTCTTCATAAGGGAGCATATCGGTCAGGGATTGCAGGAAGACAGAATGACAAGGTAAGGATCAGTGATCCGCACCTTGTCGCTTCGACTACAGCCAACCCTTGATCTGCGCTGCGACCGCCTGGGTGGAAATCCCGTAGCGATCATGCAGAGTGGGCAGCGCGCCAGCATCGAGAAACGCATCCGGCAGCGCGATCTGCCTGAACGTCGGCGTCACACCGTTGCGCAGGAGCAGGCTGGCGACCGCCTCCCCCAGACCACCCATGATGGAATGGTTTTCCACTGTTACCACAAGCCGCCCCGGCTTTCGGGCCTCCGCCAGGATGGTTTTTTCATCGAGTGGCTTGATAGTTGGTACATGAAGGATGGACGCGTCGATACCGTCTGCAAGGAGCTGATCAGCCGCCTCCACTGCACGCATGGTCATGAGTCCTGTCGAGATGATCAACACATCCTTGCCTGGACAGAGCGTCTTGGCCTTGCCGATTTCGAACTTATAGTCGAATCGATCCAGCACGATCGGTACATTGCCACGCAGCAAACGCATATATACCGGGCCATTATGGGCTGCGATAGCGGGTACAGCCTGCTCAATCTCCAATGCGTCACACGGGTCGATAACCATCAGGTTGGGCATGGCGCGGAAGATCGCTAGGTCATCGGTGGCCTGATGGCTCGGGCCATAACCTGTAGTGAGCCCCGGCAAGGCACATACGATCTTGACGTTAAGATTTTCCTCGGCGATGGCCATGCAGATGAAATCATACGCGCGGCGTGAGGCGAATACGGCATAGGTGGTCGCGAATGGCGTGAACCCCTCACGGGCCATTCCTGCAGCGGCGCTCATCAGAAGCTGCTCGGCCATACCCATTTGATAGAAACGATCTGGATGCGCCTTGGCAAAGATATGCAGATCCGTGTACTTGGCAAGGTCAGCCGAGAGCCCGACGATGTCCTTGCGTTGCTCTGCCAACGCCGACAATGCATGACCAAAGGGGGCTGGGCGTGTGGGTTGGCCCTCGCTGGCAATGGATGCGATCATCGCCGATGTAGTCAGGCGCTTCTTGGCCGGTGCGGCCGTTACAGTTGCAGAGGTTGGCGTATTCATCAGACTCTCCCGACTTCAAGGGCTTCCAGGGCTTTTTCCCATTCATTCTCGTCCACCCGAATGAAATGGGTCTTGTCACGTGTTTCCAGGAACGGCACGCCCTTACCCATGCGTGTGTCGCAAATGATGACGCGAGGCTGGGGGCCGGTGTTTTGCCTGGCATTATCGAATGCTTTTACCAACGCACCGAGATCGTTACCGTCGATCCGTTGCGTGTACCAGCCGAAGGCCTGCCAGCGATCGACAATCGGCTCGAACGCCAGGATTTCACTGGAACGCCCGTCGGCTTGTTGGTTGTTTACATCGATCACGGCAATCAGGTTATCGAGCTTCCAGTGGGACGCCGACATTGCTGCCTCCCAGGTGGAGCCCTCATTTAGTTCGCCATCAGAAAGCAGGTTGTAAACAAACGCCTCGGAGTGCTTGCGCTTGAGGCCCAGGCATGCCCCTACGGCAATCCCTAAACCATGTCCCAGAGAGCCGCCTGTGATTTCCATACCGGGGGTGTAGGCAGCCATGCCGGACATCGGCAGACGGCTGTCATCGGTACCATAGGTTTCCAGTTCATCAAGGGGAACGATGCCCGCCTCGATCAGTGCGGCGTAAAGCGCAATAGCATAATGACCAATAGACAGGTAGAAACGGTCACGCCCTTCCCACTCGGGGTTTTCCGGCTGATAACGCATTGCATGGAAGTAAGACGCGGCGAGCAGATCGGCTGCCCCCAATGCCTGACCGATATAGCCCTGACCCTGCACCTGCCCCATGCGTAAGGCATGGCGGCGAATGTTGTAGGCGCGCTCCGCGAGATCGGGCGCGCCTGTCGGAACAGATTGTGTTTGCATGGTATGACTCCTTGCTTGAACTCAACGATTGACCAGGGCAGCAGGGATACGGAAGACCAACAGGGCCCCGAATGCCAGCACACCGGTAATGAGGTACATGCCAATCGCACTGGAGCCTGTGGACGT
Organism: Pseudomonas sp. C2.3V; assembly: GCF_058536325.1. Classification (NCBI taxonomy): domain Bacteria; kingdom Pseudomonadati; phylum Pseudomonadota; class Gammaproteobacteria; order Pseudomonadales; family Pseudomonadaceae; genus Pseudomonas; species Pseudomonas sp. C2.3V. Next base: position 233,606 of record NZ_JBZUBN010000002.1, read on the forward strand.
GGTGATCCAGCCGATCAGATAAGGTGAGCAGAAGCCCGCCAGGTTGGCGAAGCTATTGACGGCGGCAATGCCTGCAGCAGCCGAAACACCACCCAGCAGATTGGTAGGCAGCATCCAGAACAGTGAGGAGGCAGAGAGAATACCGGCAGCAGCGAGGCAAAGGCTCAGGATAGAGGCGCTGATATGACCACCCAGCAGCGCGGCGAGTGTCAGACCTGTCGCACCGGCCACCATGGGAACAGCCAGATGCCAACGACGCTCACGATGTCGATCCCCGCTTCGGCCGGCCAGCAGCATCGCCACAATGGCGCAGCAGTACGGCAAACTCGTCAGCAGGCCGATATGCAGGGGGTCAGCGATACCGGCGTTGCGCACCAGGGTGGGTAGCCAGAACGTGATTGCATACTGGCCCATCACCACACAAAAGTAGATGGATGCCAACAGCCAAAGCCGACGATCACGGATAAACGCACCTGCCGAGGCATGGGTGACCTTGTGCTGCTCATCTTTAGCCAGTTCGCTGCTGATCAGTTTCTTTTCGTCGTCATCCAGCCAATGGGCATCCTTGACGCCATCCTTCAGGTAACTCAGTACCAGCAAACCGACCACAACGGTAGGAACGGCTTCGATCAGAAACATCCACTGCCAACCGGCCCAACCGTGCACGCCAGCGAAACGCTCCATGATCCAGCCGGACAGCGGGCCGCCTACCATGCCGGACAATGGAATGGCGATAAACCACAGTACCGTCATCTTGGCGCGGCGGTAGGACGGGAACCAATACGTGAGGTAAAGCAGCAGGCCTGGAGCTAGCCCTGCCTCGGCAATGCCCAGCAAGAAGCGAAGCACATAGAACTGCCATGCCGTTTCGACAAAGGCAAACAGGGCTGAGATGATGCCCCAGGTAATCATGATCCGGGCGATCCAGCGCCGGGCACCCACCCTGTGCAGAATGATGTTGCTTGGGACTTCGCACAGGAAGTAACCGATGAAAAACATCCCAGCGCCCAGCCCATAGACCGCCTCGCTCAAGGCCAGGTCATTCATCATCTGGAGCTTGGCAAACCCGACGTTCACCCGATCCAGATAGGCGCAAAGATAGCAGAGCATTAGAAAAGGCATCAGCCGCCAGGCTGTCTTGCGATAGGCGTTTGAACGCGCGGTCGCAACCGCGTCGAGGGTAAGTGTCGTCATGGTGTCTGATCTCTTGTTCTTATAGTGGCCGGACGAGTTTTCAGAGACTCGCCGGAACGTCAGAGGCAGCACGAGGGACGAGCAACCCGCAGGCTCGTCCTTGAAACGTCAGTGAATCAGCATCCCGCCATTCACATCCAGTGTGGTGCCGGTCAGGTAACCGGAGAGATCGCTGGCCAGGAACAACGCAGCATTGGCGACATCCTTGGCTTCGCCCAAACGACCCAGCGGAATGCCTTCGATGATGGCGTGACGGCGCTCGTCATGCATCAGACCACCCGTAATGTCGGTTTGGATAAGCCCGGGCGTAATGGAGTTGACGCGTACGTTGTCTGGTCCTAGTTCACGTGCCATCGCCTTGGCCAGACCCAGCACCCCTGCCTTGGCAGCGCTGTAATGCGGACCGCCAAAAATACCGCCGCCGCGCTGGGCCGAGACGGATGACAGGCACACGATACTGCCAGACTTTTGTTGGCGCATGGCAGGAATAACCGCCTGGGACATCAGGAGCGTACCGCGCAGGCTAACGTCCAGCACCTTGTCGTAGTCCTGACGCTGGATATCCAATGTCTTGAGAGGCTGAGTAATACCGGCATTGTTTATCAGAATATCGATACGACCATACTGCTCCAGCACTTTGGCTACCGCATTCTTGACCTGAGCTTCATTCGCTACGTTAGCGGCAAGCCCCAAGTGTTCGGTACCCAGGGACGCCGCAGCAGCAGCCGAGGCGGCCTCATCCAGATCGAGAATAACGACGCGGGCACCATGCTCAGCAAAGGTTCTGGCAGTGGCTCTACCGATACCGCGCTCTGAAGCTGCACCGGTGATAATGGCGATCTTGCCTTCGAGTAGCATAGGACTGCTCCTGAATTATTTTTATGGATTCGGCTCAAGGCGGGCCGTTATGTGCAGATTCCTTGGTTCGCAGTGCGCTGGCAATCCTGAAAAAGTCACTCTATGCTGAAAAAAATTCAGCATAGAGCGTTGGCACGCTTTAGTATTCACAGGAGGGAACAGACATAATGCCCAGCGAAGGAAACCGCCTATTATCGCTTCCGCCCTTTAAGGCCATCCAAGCCTTTGAAATGGCAGCGCGCCTGGGTAACGTTGCTAGGGCGGCCGAACAACTGGATCTAACGCCTTCCGCGGTCAGTCATCAGATCGCCAATCTGGAAACGTTAATTGGCCGTCCGTTGTTTCGGCGGACAGCCAAAGGCGTGACGCTAACGCCCTGTGGCGAGCAATACCTGAGGGACGTATCTGGAGTCCTCGATACGCTTGCAACAGCCACCCAACGGGCCAGCAGTGATCTCAGTCAGGATTGCCTGCGCCTGCACTCCTCACCCAGCTTCGGCCTGCTTTGGTTACTGCCTCGCCTCGAAGCCTTTCAAGCCAGCCATCCTGACATACAGATCAACCTGTCATGCTCCTACGAGGCGCTACATTTCAGCCGGGACAAGGTCGATCTGGATATCCGCCACGGCGTACCCAACTGGAATACGCTCGAAGTACGAACGATTCGCCATGAGCATGTAGCCGTCATGGCTTCTCCAGCACTGCTGCAGAAACAGCCGATAGCGGCTCCTCACGATTTGCTGACATGCAATCTGATTCTGTCTGAGGCAACCCTGGTCCAATGGCCTCAATGGTTTGCCCAACAAGGTCTTTCACTTCCCGAGGCTCCGTTTTCACTAAGCTTTGACCGTTCCTACATGACACTCGAAGCGGCCAGCCATGGATTGGGTTTCGCACTGGAAAGCACCCTGCTGGCACGTGAATATCTAGAACAGGGCAAGCTCGTCTCGGTATTTGGTGCTGAATTCTGTAGCCCGGTCAGCGCACACCATCTGGTATTTCCCCGCAGCCACTCGGACTTTCCTCGTGTTAGGCGCTTTCTCGCCTGGCTGCAGCAGGAGCTTGGTCATGACTTCAGCTACTAGATGAGCAGGGTTATGAAATCCACCTACACCACTGGAGAACGGGCCGCCGGCAGCCACTATAGGCGGCCCAATGCAGGCATGTGCAACAACTGCTATTCGGCAGTGACATCTGCAAATTTAAGACAGTAGGTGTGATCAATCTGCATGCCGATAGGTTGCTGCCCGTTTATAAGCAGACGCCCTAAAACCTCATGATCACCCAGGGAGCTCATCTGGGAAACCGTAATTGTTCGAATCCTGAACCACTGACTGCCGTACGCCAGACGGACACCGGCGTAGCATGCCTGGCTTCTTGAGAGATTAAGGATGTCTGATGCAGACATGCTTTCGTTGATGATGATGGAGGCTGCCGCGAAGGGCGGATAGTAAGAGCCCTTGCTGTTTTGAACGGGCTCCAACTCACCGTTCAGATAACGGACAAGGTCACCCATAAGCACAGGCGTCTTCGCAAAGAGTGCCTGTAACAGATCCTTTTCGCTCATCCAATAATAAAAAGCGACCTTTTCTCTGGAGATGATCGCGCCTTCATCAATGGCCACCGTAACCTTGTGCAGCGATATACCGATCTCCTTCTCTCCCGCCGCGATGGCATGAAAGAGTGGGTGCTTTCCCTTATAGGTTGGCAGGTAGCTCGTGTGAATATTGAAGAAGGTGAACCTGCTTAACAGATTGGGCTTGATGATCCGACTGAAATAACAAATGACGCAGAAATCAATATCATTAACACCTGCCAGGGCCGTTTCGATGTCCTTATGGGAAGAAGCTACGCTGAGTGGAATATTTCTTAGAACGGTACAGGTTAGAAGGTCGTCATTCAAAAGCTGACTTTCGCAAATGACACCCACAACCTCAAAATCTTGACTGCAACAAAAATAATCTAGAACAGCGGCATTACTGCCCAAAAAAACCATCTTATACGTCATAAGTACTTGCCTGATCGCCATGCCCATATGCTGGCAGTTTAAAAACAAGTGACTGTACCGATATACAACAAGCGCTGTAAAGGCATTAATACCTGGATAATAAAAGGATTAATTATTTATATATTAAAACGGACGTTTAACTTTTTTCACCCGGAATATTTTCAAGCCATTTCTCATAATTAAAGAATGTATCTTTTTTTGTTTTCCTCCTATGCTCGAAGCATCAAAAGCTCAATACCGCTCTGCTTCAACACTCTACTTGTTCCCAGCGCCGCATCTTACAGAAGCCGCCAACACGGGCCTACAGGCGAACGTAAGCCTGAATGCAAGCCTGTTAATGAGCCTGTATGTAAAAAGCTTTATATAACCGTCCCTGAGCCACTTACGCAAAACAATAACCAAATATTCTTACCAGCCATTTGAACTTAATTAATCTCAGGCTATTCCTATTACGTGTTTCACAAAAAGACACGATTCAGGCTACCGCTGTATTGGGATGCTGCTTTTGCTTGGGACCATCCGTATAGATAGGCGACATTGAGAAATCTATAAATAGTAATCAATCCCGTTTTAAAGGTTTAACTGCTCATTGGACGAGGAACAAAATGATCAATGTTACGCAGCCTTTCCCTGGCAACAAAGTCAAACTCCAGTCTTATATAGATCAGATATATGCTTCAGGCTGTTTTACCAATCATGGTCCTCTTACTCGTCAGCTTGAGCAGCGTCTGAAAGAGTATCTAGGCGTACGGAATATCGTGCTTACAAGCAACGGTACCCTGGCTCTTCAGATCGCTTACCGTGCTTTGGGTATTCAAGGTAGCGCAATCACAACACCGTTCAGCTTCATTGCAACCAGTAGCACACTGCAGTGGGAGCATATTCGTCCGGTTTTCTCAGATATCGATCCTGTCACCTGGAACCTTGATCCCGGCCAGATCGAAGCCAGGCTACAAAAGGACACCTCAGCCATTGTCGCAACCCATGTATTTGGTAATCCGTGCGATGTGGAGCGCATCCAAGCAATCGCTGACCGTAACGGTCTGAAAACCATCTATGACGGCGCCCATGCCTTTGGCGTTCGCTATAAGGGAGAATCGATTGCCAATTGGGGCGATATCTGTACCTTGAGTTTTCACGCTACCAAGGTTTTCCATACCATCGAAGGGGGCGCCATCGTCACCAATGATGATGATTTGGCTCAACGTGCCCGTGAACTTGCCAACTTTGGTTTCTCCGAAGGCAATCGATTGAGTGGTCCGGGTATCAACGCCAAGCTCAACGAATTCTCTGCCGCAATGGGCCTCTGTGTTCTTGACGATATTGATCTGATCCTAGAGGAGCGGGCTGAAATCGGTCATCGGTATGAATTAGCCTTGGCAGGCTATCTAGATCTTCAGCATCAGCAGCCGGGTAGCGAACGTAACTACAGCTATTTTCCAATCGCTCTGCAGGAAGAAAGCGAGCTGCTCAGAGTGACAGGTCAGCTTAACGAAAGGCAGATCAATCCACGCCGCTACTTCTACCCTTCTCTCGATACCGTTGAATACCTTCAGCCGCAGCAGCCTCAATGGATTTCCAGAGGCTTGAGTAAACGCGTGCTCTGTCTGCCGATCTTTCCCGGACTTACTTGGGAGTCGCAGCGCACGGTTATCGAAACGGTGCTCAGAGAAGTCGAGGCCAGACAACTTGTACGCTCGCAGCGCGAGACGTCCGGGCCTTACCAGGACGCCTTTACTTTCAACACTATGAGTGCCCTGCCTCTGTCCAACATGTGCAAGAAGTTCACCCTGTGAGCACTTCCCTAAAACGTTTTATGCTCAAGAACACCGGGCTCAGTTACCTGGGTCAGATCTATGTAATGCTGGCCGGCATCCTGATCATGCCGTTCTACCTCAGGCATATGGGTGCCGAAGCCTATGGCCTGATCGGTTTTTTTACGGCCATGCAGGCGTGGCTTTATCTGTTGGATGCGGGACTGTCGCCCGCGCTTGCCCGTCAGATCGCTCATTTTCGGGGCACTCAGCAACACAGCCGATACACCTCCGGCCGTCTGCTGCGCTCGTTCGAACTGCTTATCCTGCCGATAGCCGTGCTGACCGGCCTGGCTATTCATATGGGCAGTAATGCCATAGCCCATGGGTGGCTGCAGGCGAACCAGCTCGATCCCGTGATGATTGGGCAGTGCATTAGCCTGATGGGGCTGATGATAGTGCTGAAGCTTTACGCCACGCTCTACAAGAGCGGTATTCAAGGCATGGAGCAGCATCATTGGCTCAACGGCATCAATGTCTTTTTTGCAACGCTCCGGTATTTTGGCGCGCTGCTGTTTATTACCTATGTCAGCGCACAGCCCCTGCACTTCTTTCTCTATCAAACACTCGTAGGGCTGCTGGAAACGTTGTCCTTTGCTCACCGAGCCTATGATCTGATGCCCCGTCCTCGTCGCCTGACCGGATTTCACTGGCGACTGGTCAAGCCTGTTTTACCGTTTGCCCTAGGTATGTCGTCCAGTACCGTACTGTGGATGCTGCAAACCCAGCTGGATAAGGTGCTGCTTTCCAAAGCGCTTACGTTGCAGGAATACGGCTATTTCTCGTTGGTTGCCCTGATCGCGACCGGCATTCTGTCGCTGACCAACCCCCTTGTACAAACGCTGTTGCCACGCCTGACCATGCTGACAGCGGAAGGCCGAATAACTGAGATGCGGGCGTTATACCTGAACGTATCACGTCTGTTTTGCAGTGTGCTGTTTCCCATGGCGGGTGTGATCGCCTTTCATGGACAAGCGCTTCTCCATGCCTGGACAGGCAACGCCGAGGCAGCGCTCTGGAGCGGTCCAGTCCTGGTCTGGTACGTCCTTGGCAGCGCGTTACTGGCCATGAGCGGGTTTCAATTCTATCTGCAATATGCCCATGGCCAATTGCGGATGCATGTCTGGTTTGGTATCTGCTCAACGGTTATCAGCGTGCCGCTTATGGCTTATGGGATTCTGACCCATAGCGCGCTAGGGGCTGCCGGCGTCTGGTTTGCGGTCAGCCTTGCCTCCCTGGTCATCTGGCCTCATATCGTTCATGAGCGGTATTCACCGGGCCTTAGCTTCCTTTGGTTGTCGGACCTCTTGCGTATAGCCGCCATGACAGCCCTCGGCCTGGCGGTAGGCGACTGGCTGCTGCCAGCCCTGGATGGCAGCCAACGGATCGAGACCTTTATAGGTCTGGCGGGACGAGGGCTGCTCTGTCTGCTGCTGGTGTTTGTGTCTGCCAAAGCCGTATTTTCAAAACCGTATCTCTTGGATCAAACCCCGAGCGTTTAATCATGGAAGCAAGAACCGAACAGGTCATTAGGGAGCACTGGGGTGCTGATGAGAAGCCGCTGGTCAGTGTTGTCTGCCTGACCTTCAACCAAGCGGCGTTCATCCGAGAAACGCTGGAGGGCTTTCTGATTCAGGAGACGCGGTTTCCCTTCGAGGTCATCGTGCATGACGACGCTTCGACGGATGGAACACAAGCCATCATCCAGGAATATGCCGCACGCTATCCCTCCATCATCAAGCCTATCTACCAGCAGCAGAACCAATACAGCCTGGGTGTTCCGTTCATTACTAAAATCTTTGCCTCGCTGGACACCCCTTATATTGCCATTTGCGAAGGTGATGATTTTTGGACGGACCCGCACAAGCTACAGCTGCAGGTCGACTTTCTTGAGCGCCACGAAGACTATGTGATGGCGTTCCACGACGCCTATATGTTCAACGAGCAGGGCATTATCCGAAACGTTCAACTGGCCGGACTGCATCGGCGCGATGCAAGTCAGCAGGAACTGCTGCGGGCTCGGTACTTTTCTACGCTCACCGTCTGCTTTCGCAATGTGATCAAGGCCCTTCCGCCCGAGCTGCACGGTGTGCGTATGGAGGACATGTGCTGGTGGTCATTGCTGGGCGCTCACGGCAAAGGCAAGTACATGAAAGAAATCCGTCCGGCTGCCTACCGTGTGCACAAGAATGGCGTCTTGTCGATGCGTCCGCAAAAGCACCGCACCGCCATGAGCCTGCACGCCTACTACAGCCTAGCCCGCTACTACCAGCGCATCGGCCAGCAAGACCTATATGAATATTTCATGACTCAGGTATTCAGCCAGTCCCTGATTGTAATGACCCACCGCAACCGCATTCAGGCCTTCCTGCAATTGGCCCGCAAGGTTCTATTCAAACCCTTCACCAACATCATTCCTTCGGTCATTCGAAAATGATCAGGCTTTCCTCAGCAGTATTGCTGCCCTGCGGTGCAGCTTCTGGCCCAAGAACGCTCACGCGAACGCACGCCTACCCGATTCCCGTCATGCCGTGCAAGGAGAAGCACCATGCTTAAAACGATTTCGATGATGCAGCCCTACCTGTTTCCTTACCTGGGCTACTTTCAGCTGATCGCCGCCAGTGACGTCTTTGTGCTGGTCGATGACCTGCAGTTCGTCAAAGGCTCCTGGATGAACCGCAACCGGGTATTAACTCACGATGGTCAGCCCAAGCTGATTACCTTTCCGCTGCGTAAGGGCAGTCGCCGGGCCGCTATCAATGAGCGCTGGCTGTCAGAGACGTTCGACCAGGAAGCAGACGCACTGCTTACCATGCTTGAGCACACCTACAAGAAAGCTCCCTATAAAACAGAAGTCCTGGCGCTGCTCAAAAGCATCTTTGCCAATCCGGATCGTAACCTTGCGCGGTTCACCGAAAACTCGATTCGAGCCCTGTGCCAGTATATGAAAATCGGGACGCCCATCCTGATTCTTTCAGAGCTGGCGGATACCCGGGCGATGGATAAGCAGGACCGCATCATTCGGATCGTTCAGCAGCTGGAAGGCACCCGCTACCTCAACTCAATCGGCGGTGTCCCACTCTACTATCCTGACTGTTTCGCCGATCATGGGCTGCAATTGCGCTTCATCAAGATGGATGAAGTGACCTATCCGCAGCTTTCTGCTGAGTTCGTCCCTTCCCTTTCCATTATCGACGTGCTGATGTTCAATTCAGCGGAGTCTGTACAAGAACTGCTTACTCGCTATACGTTGATAGAGGGCGTGGCACACTCGGACTCACAGGTGGAGGTTGATACAATCCAGCCTGAGTGTGCCGTCATATAGACGCGATCACTTGACGGGTGTATCAGCATCAACAGGCAGGCTACTGGGTTTTCAGTACGGTACCGCAGCCTGCCATCATAACGATTTACTCAGACTAACCCCGCAACGAAGGACTTTTTTGCAGTCCTTACGCCGTTGGGTTCAAGATCGTCAACAACACCTGAGCATGTTCTGCTGCATCCCTTCCCAAGCCTGTCAGATAACCACCGTCGACTTGACTGATCAGGCCCTTTTCATGAAGTCGCTTGATAGCGGCCAGGACTTCTTGCGTGGCGTCGTGGTGCACCTTTAAACCGGCCAGACTGTTGCTGAGGTCATATCGAGCCAGAAGGTTCATTTCTTCGATGAGTTCTTGGGTATACGGCATGGCGTGTCCTTATTTAAGTGACCCTCTTTCTGAGTCTAGCTGCCCTGCTTCAAAAAGCCTGCCTGAGAAAATGTTTCACTTTAAATCACATGCGGTATGCCGTTATCCGCTTACGGCCATATACAACACCAGTGCTGAAGCCATAACGTAAACCGCACTATGCAAAAAGGTGTTCATGATGCGCTTCCCTCACGTTTGATGACAGGAAGGAGCCTAATAGTCATCCAGGTCTGGAAAAAGCCAGTACACTAGGAATGACTGTCAACCAGGAAGAGACTCAGGCCATGCAATTCGAGGATTTAAGGCTGTTTGTAACTACGATCAACGAGCAGAGCTTTACCGCTGCGGCAGAAAAGCTGGGGCTTTCCAAACAGTACGTCAGCCGAAGAACCATGGCGCTGGAAGAGGAACTGGGTGTACGCCTGCTCAACCGGACGACACGCAGCCTGAAACCTACTGACCTGGGCATGACCCTTTATGAGCGTGCCGTTCGGATTCTGGATGAAGTCAACGAGACGCAGGAGTTGGTATCCAGCCAGGGGGTGAACGTTCGCGGGACTTTACGTGTTTCGGCCCCGATGACGTTTGGTACGTTGCATGTCAGCCCGCTGTTGCCCAGGTTCATGCAAGAGAATCCATTGATCAGTCTGGAACTGGACCTTAATGATCGAGCAGTAGACCTGGTGGCCGAGGGGTATGACATGGCGATCCGCGGCGGGATGCTGGAGGATTCTACACTTATCGCCAAGCGTCTGATGGACATTCCAATGACGGCCTGCGCAAGCCCGGCGTACCTGGAGCGCCACTCAACCCCCGAAACACCGGATGATTTGCGTCACCATGAGTGCTTGCTTTACGGCCATGTGAAAAGCGTAGAGTGGAAATTTCAAACCCAGGGCCAGCTCGTATGCGTACCCGTGAAAGGCAAGCTGCGGACCAACAACGGGGAAGTTGTCCGGGACGCGGCGGTGGCCGGTCTTGGCATTGCCTATCTGCCGGTTTTCATTGTCAGTGACGCGCTCAACGATGGGCGTTTGCAGCCGGTCTTACAAGCGCACCAGCCACCCACTTCAGCCTTCTATGCGGTCTACCCTCAGCATCGTCAGTCATCCCGAGCTGTGCAGACATTCGCCAACTTCCTCAAGGACCATCTGACGGTATAGATGTACCTATACTCCGCGCAACCCTCAGGCCTGACGTATGGCCTGCTGATCTCCCGAGCGGCGCCAGCTAAGCGGTGTGCACCCTACTGTCTTCGTGAATACGCGGGTGAAATGGGATTGATCTGAAAAACCACATTCCGCACCGATCTGGCTTATCGGCAAACACGTGTTCAGAAGCATCCGCTTGGTCTTGGCAATTCGTAATTGCTGATACCAGTCACGTGGCGAAACGCCTGTATTTTTCTTGAAGGCTCGGGAAAAATGGCTTCTTGACAACGAGCAGGCACTGGCGATTTCGGATACCGATAGGCCATCGTCCAACTGCTCCATCATCAGACGCTTGGCCAGTTGCTCCTGCCAGCGAGACAAGGCAATCCGATCCTCACTCGGTAAGGTCACCTGTACAGTCTCTGGCAAAAGGTGAGCCTGTAGTTCATCTATCAAGGTACGACTGATCGGACCCGCCATGTCTTGAACGTTATCCAGCGTTTCGAGCAGGCGTCGTACAAATACCTGTGCAGCGTTGGTAACGCTTGACTCAGGTTCTTCAGCCGTAGCTGCAGATAAGTGGTTCGATGAGATGAAATCCAGCGAGGCCATTCCAACGCTCCTTGAAACAGTAAGGTTGGAGTCCAGTATTGGCCTTAGGCACCCTTAAGGTCCTTGTCTGAAGTTGAAGCGTTCTTAAACGAAAATACCTGCTTGTCATCAATGATTAACATGTGATCGCAACGCCTTTATCTCAGGCGAAACGAAAAAGGCCGGCTCCCCAGAGGGAGTCGGCCTAAAAGTACTAGCGTTGCTTGGAAAAGATCTGAACCGATCCTTAAGATTTCTTAATCAACGCGTCGACAATATTTCTGGGTGCCTCTGCATAGCGTGAGAACTCCATCGAGTAGCTGGCACGACCTTGTGACATCGAACGTACATCAGTCGCATAGCCAAACATTTCGCCCAACGGAACCTCGGCCCGAACCACCTTGCCGGAAAGGGTATCTTCCATGCCTTGAATCAGGCCCCGCCGACGGTTGAGGTCTCCCATTACATCACCCATGTAGTCTTCAGGTGTCACCACCTCGACCTTCATGATTGGCTCGAGCAGTACCGCGCCCCCTTTCTGGGATAGCTGCTTGGTTGCCATCGAGGCGGCGATCTTGAATGCCATCTCGTTGGAGTCCACATCATGGTAAGAGCCGTCGAAGACCGTGGCCTTGAGACCTAGCAAGGGATACCCGGCGAGCACACCATTCTTCATCTGCTCTTCGATACCCTTTTGAATAGCCGGGATATATTCCTTGGGAATCACGCCACCCACGACCTCACTGGTAAACACCAGACCCTCCTCGCCTTCATCAATGGGTGCAAATCGAATCCAGCAATGACCGAACTGCCCACGACCACCCGACTGGCGAACAAACTTGCCTTCGATTTCGCAGGTATTGCGTATGGTCTCGCGATAGGCCACCTGAGGCTTACCAATATTCGCCTCAACGTTAAACTCACGCCGCATCCGGTCGATAAGGATATCGAGGTGCAGCTCGCCCATGCCTGAGATGATGGTCTGTCCGGTTTCCTCGTCGGTCTTGACGCGGAAAGAAGGGTCTTCCTGGGCCAGTTTGCCTAGGGCAATCCCCATCTTTTCCTGGTCAGCCTTGGTCTTAGGCTCAACCGCTACGGAGATAACCGGCTCGGGGAAATCCATACGCTCCAGGATGATCGGCTTTTCAACCGAACACAGAGTGTCGCCGGTCGTCACGTCCTTCATGCCGATCAAGGCTGCGATGTCGCCTGCGCGAACTTCTTTGATTTCTTCCCGCGTGTTGGCATGCATCTGCACCATACGGCCGACGCGCTCCTTCTTGCCTTTTACCGAGTTGAGTACCGAGTCACCTGATGAAAGCACGCCCGAATACACCCGCGCAAAAGTCAGGGTGCCCACGAAGGGATCCGTAGCGATCTTGAACGCCAGCGCCGAAAAAGGCTCGTTATCGTCGGCATGGCGCTCGTCAGTCCGCTCGGCGTCGTCAGGATGCACGCCTTTGATGGCGGGAATCTCGGTAGGTGACGGTAGGTAGTCGATGACCGCGTCGAGTACCAAGGGTACACCCTTGTTCTTGAAGGATGAGCCACATACAGCCGGAACGACTTCACCCGCCAGTGTCCTCAGCCGCAGACCCGTGCGGATTTCATCGTTGGTCAAGGGCTCCCCTTCCAGGTATTTGCTCATGAAGTCTTCATTGGCTTCGGCAGCAGCTTCGACCATGCGCTCGCGCCACTCCTCGGCCTCAGCCTGCAGCTCGGCAGGAATATCCTCTTCACGATAGGTCATCCCCTGATCATCATCATTCCAGTAGATGGCCTTCATCTTCAGCAGATCGATCTGGCCGACAAAGTTCTCTTCACGGCCAATCGGCAGCTGAATCGGAACCGGAGTATGACCCAGGCGTTTCTTGATCTGGTCAACGACGCGCAGGAAGTCCGCTCCCGCACGGTCCATCTTGTTCACATACGCAATACGAGGCACATGGTATTTGTCTGCCTGACGCCAGACCGTCTCGGATTGAGGTTCCACACCATCCGCGCCGCTGAACACCACGACCGCACCATCGAGTACCCGCAGCGAGCGCTCCACCTCAATGGTGAAGTCCACGTGCCCAGGCGTATCGATGATGTTGATCCGGTATTTGTCGAACTGCTTGGTCGAGCCAGACCAGAATGCAGTAGTCGCCGCGGACGTAATGGTGATGCCGCGCTCCTGCTCCTGCACCATCCAGTCCATGGTCGCGGCGCCGTCATGCACCTCGCCCATTTTATGGTTCACGCCAGTATAGAAAAGGATTCGCTCGGTTGTGGTGGTTTTACCAGCATCCACGTGAGCGACGATGCCGATGTTGCGATAGCGGTCGATAGAGGTCGTTCGGGCCATAGAAGATTCTCCTAGAAACCAGCAGGGTCAGCCGGCAGACAGGCGATACGGATATCCGCCCGGGTTGCAATAACAATAGACTGACTTACGAGGCTTGTATTGAACGTTTGTGCGTATCGCTAAAGGGAGCCTGTCTGATCGAGCAGACTCGTCTTACTGTCAACCAGATGGAGACTTTTTTACGCATTTCAAGTGATTTATCACCCCGCTTGATCGCTTTACTCTTGGTCGCATACCGATACAGGTAACAACATACTGTTGATTGACCAGGAGACCGAATATGTTAGCCCTTCGCAAAGCAACCGAACGTGGATTTGCCAACCATGGCTGGCTCAAGTCTTTCCACACCTTTTCCTTTGCCAATTACCGCAACCCACAAGAACAAGGGTTTTCGGATCTGTTGGTCATCAATGATGACCGTGTCGCTCAGGGGCAAGGGTTTGGCACTCATCCCCATCGGGACATGGAGATTTTCTCCTATGTACTGGAAGGTGCGCTTGAGCACAAGGATACCCTGGGTACAGGTTCCGTCATTCGTCCGGGCGACGTGCAGCTCATGAGCGCCGGAACGGGAGTCGCCCACAGTGAATACAACCACTCCCAGAATGATCCCGTACACTTTTTGCAGATCTGGATCGTGCCCAACGCTCGAGGTGCTGAGCCTCGCTACCAGCAAACGCACTTCAGTGCGGATAGCAAACGTGGCCAGTTGCGCCTGATTCTTTCACCTACAGGTGAGCAGGGCTCACTGGAAATTCGTCAGGATGCTCGTGTCTACGCCGGTTTGTTCGACGGTGAAGAGCAAGCGACTCTAACATTGGGATCAGATCGCTACGCCTATGTGCATGTCGCCCAGGGGCAGATCGAGCTCAATGGCCAACCGCTGGTGGAAGGCGACGGCGTGCGTGTACGCAACGAACAGGTGCTTACGCTGGCCAACGGTAAACAGGCCGAGGTCATCATTTTCGATCTGCGTCCCAACGAATTACCCATGATGCCATGACCGATAAGGGCCTCGACTACTCGAGGCCCTTTCAGGCTATGCCTGTCCCACTGCCGCTAACGGCAATGTAAACACAAACACGCTGCCGCGCTTACGGGCCGCATAGGCATGGATACTTCCGCCATGGGACTGAATAACGGAGCGACAGATCGCCAGCCCCATTCCCATGCCGCTGTTCTTGGTGGAAAAGAACGCGTCGAACAGCTGCCCGAGGTTCGTGTCAGGGATGCCTACGCCGGTATCTTCGATCGACACCACTACATATTCCGATCCCACCACGTTTGAACACACCTCCAGCCGACAGGGAGGCTGACTAGCCTGCAGCATGGCCTCGAGTGCATTGTTGACTAGGTTGAGTACCACTTGCTGCAACAGGATGCGGTCGCCGAGAACCCTAACACTACGCGCAGTCAGGCGGGAGGTAAGCATGACGTGCCGATGTTCGATTTCACTGGATATCAGCCGAAGCACCGTGGCGATCACCTCGTCGATAGGCAAGGGTTGCAGATCGGGAGTGGTCTGCTTGGTCAAAGACCTCAATGCATGCACGATGTCACCAGCCCGTTTACCCTCCTTGGCGATTTCTTCCAGGCTTTCCCGGGTTTCCGAAAGCTCAGGCAGAGGTCTGTCCAGCCAGCGAATGCCAGCACTGGCATTGGATACGATGGATGCCAGTGGCTGGTTGATTTCGTGCGCAATAGAGGCTGCCAGCTCACCCAGGATGGTTGCCTGCGCCGCTCGCGTCAGTTCGGCGCGAGCGTTACGCAGCTCCGATTCGGTCGCTCTGACTTCCGTAAGATCGATAACGGCCCCAATATAGGTTTCGCCATCCAGATGTCCCATGGTTTCCAGGCGCTTTTCCAGTCCTTGGGGTGTAGTGATCCTGATCTCATAGCGATACGGCCTCTTAGCGCGCACCGCCATGTCTACGTGGGCTTGAAACCCAGCCAGGTCATCGGGATGAATGAGGTTCCACAGCCCTACATAGCCGGGAGGCACATCGCCCTCTATAACACCAAACAGAGCATACATTTCTGAAGTCCATACCGCCTCGTCTGTAATGGGATTCCAGCGATAAATACCAATGTTACTGATCTGCTGTCCGAGTTTAAGAAAGCTTTCGCTTTCTCGAAGCGCCATTTCAACGGCTTGCCGACGCTGGTTTTCGGCTACCAACTCTTCGTAAAGACGAGCGGTTTGCAACGAAATGGCGGCCTGGGCCGCCAGCAACTCCAGGACCTGGGTTCGTTCCTGAGTGAAAACACCCGGCATCAGGCTGTTTTCGAGATACAGGGCACCTACCACCTCGCCCTGCTTGAGCAGCGGAAGGCATAACAGTGAACGTACCTCATGGTCTGCGAAATACGGGTCCCCCGAAAAGCGCGACGGTTGACGTGTATCGGTTAGCACAACCGGTTGCTTGCTCTTTATTGCAGTATTGAGAATCGAGAGAGGCAACCACTCGGGCTTTGCAGGTTCGTGTATCAAATCGATGGCTACTTCCTGATTCGGCTCAACCCAGCTGCTGGCCGCAACCATTGCCTGCTCGTGCTCCACAAAGAGCAGAACACCACGCTGGGCGCCTGCGTGGATCAGGGTATTCGTCATTAGCCGGGCAATCAGGTTGTCCAGCTCAAGCTCTTGTGACAACGCTTGGGAAGCCTTGAGTACCGAGATGAGATCCAGGCTTTCCTGGCCCTCGATTGGGGTGGCCGATTTGCCAGGTAGCAGTGACTCTGACCACGGATAACACTTTTCCAGGAGGGCGGCCTTTGCATGTGCGCCCCATGCCTGATAACACCGTTTCGCACTGTCCAGATGGCCTTGGCTGGCGACATGCAGGTCATGAACCAGACAATGCCTGGCTGCCAGCTCATGAGCCAGGGCCTGAATGGGCGTAAACCCATAACGCCCCGCCAGCATGGCAGCTTTTTCGTACAAGGTCAGAGCGTTGAGTCCGTCGCCCGCAATTCGAGCGCATTCGGCGTCAATCAGCGTTGCCTTGTCCTTGAAGACGTTGGGATTGATATCGGCCCATACTTTGAGCTGCTGTCGATGGGGCTCTATAGCAGCCAAGGTTTGCTCAAGCGGACATGCCCCGGCAAGTGCTGCGTAGGTCAGCGCCTGGAACACATGCAGATCAATCAGATGAATATGCGCCGGTACAGACCAGGACAACTGAGCGGCCTGTGCGAGCGCCGACTGGGCGTCAGCATAGTACCCAAAGTGATAGGCACTGATACCCTGCAGCAGGCCCCCCCAGAACAAGATTATTGTCGTCTCACTCTGAATACCGTCACGAGCCGGTGCACAAGGGTCGTATGCTATGCCGAGCTGCCGTATATATTGCTCAAAGTACTGTATGGCCAGCTGAACATCCCGAAAACCGATACGATCGGTAAAGGAGCGGGCAAGCTCAAGGTGCTCCTGAACCTCGGATAGCGGCTTGCCGGCAACCATGAGATCGAACACGATATGCATACAGGCATAGCTCGATATCGTCAGGTTACCTTCGGTATAGCTTACAGAACATGCTTGTCGCGCATAGTCCAGTGCGTATTCTATGGGCTGCGTCCAGACACTGACCTGATCCAGCGGCACCAACACAGCTGCACGCGCGTCATGAAAGCCATGTTGCTCCACGACACGCAACGCGGTTCTAGCCAGCTCATAGCCTTTGGCATATGAGCCATGGCGCTGCGCAATCAATACCCCTAACCAAGCCATGCCTTCTGCACCGGCGCCAGTCATGCCATGTTTGAGTGTAAAAAGCATCAGGTGGCACTGCTGCCGAAACGATAACTCAGAATCGACGACCGTTGCAGGTATGATCATGCTGGAAAGCAACCCTACAACAGGCCTCATCGCGTCGTTGGCCATCAGCGGCAAGTGCAGGACTGACTCAATGCCATGAGTGTCGAGCCAGCGATCAATCTCGTCCCATGGGGCACTCAGGCTGGCCAGGTCGATACCCAGCTCCTTTAATGCAATAACGGCGACGTCCACAGCACCCTGGTAGTCGGATTGCAGGCCGCGCAGCTCTACACCGATCTGATGAAACTCGGCTCGCTCGACAGGCGATGTCAGCTGAGCGAGGACCAGCTCCAACCGGTGGGGCACTACCTCCAGCTGCATGGACAGTAACAGGCATTGCAGGTATAGCAGATTCAGGGCGCGCCGCTGCTCGTCCATGGGCCGATGCATTGCATCCATCAAGGCTTCGGCCTGCTGCAGATACTCCAGCGCCGCGTGAGTAGCAGCCGCAGCCTTGGCACACCGCGCCGCATTCAGCAGTGCGGTAATAATCAGCGAATAATCAGCAGCCCGAAATGCGGCAATACCGGCCCGCAGAATCTGTGAGGCAATGGCGTAACGTGATTCGGGTTGGCCTGCAGTATCGATAAGGTCGATCAGATAACAGGCGACCCGGGCATGTTGCTTCAGACGCTGTGCTTCAGGTATCGAGCAATAAACCGCTTCCTGTATTCGATCATGGGAAAGCCGATAGCGGCCGTCCTGCTGATTGACCAGCGAAGCATTCAGCGCAGGTTGTAGCTGATGCTGTGCATCATTTGCAGACAAGCCATTCAAGCCTGCCAACGTGGCAAGCGGCGTATCGTTACCCATCAGGGCCAATGTCTGTAACAACGAGAGACAGTTGGAAGGCAACCGCTCAAGACGGCTAAGCATCAGATCGATAACGTTATCGGCGTAGTGATGCTGTTCGAGGTATCCCAGATTCCACTGCCAGTGCCCCTCTTTCTGCTCAAGGCGCTTTTCCTCAAGTAGATGGCGAATAAGCTGCTGCGTAAAGAACGGATTGCCACCGGTTTTGTCCTGCACCGCGCCAGCCAGTAAGTTGATGGAAACAGCACCGCTCTTGAGATAGTGCTCAATCAACTTGCCGGTTTCGTCCAGAGACAGAGGCCTTAGCGGCAGCGTGGTGAGGCTGGATAAAGAATGCGTCAACTGCTGCAGGAATGTTTGAAACTCACTCTGCAGACGCGCATCGTTCTCGCGGTATGCGCCAACGAACAGCAGGTTAGGAATATTTGCCCTGACCACGTGCAGGATAAACGTAAGCGTTGCCGTATCGAGCCACTGCAGATCGTCCAGAAACAGAATGAGCGGGCGTTTCGGTGAGGCAAATACCGCTAGCAATGCCACCAGTGCCTCGTTTAGCCGAGCGTGTAGCTCGTAGGAAGGCAAGCTGGGTGTATAGGTGACCGGGCCGGTGATCAGGTAAAGATCCGGGATAATACTCATCAACAGCCCGACCTGTTTGCCAAGCGCCTGGTCAATGCAATGCCGCCAAAGGGACAATTGCTCGTTACCCTCTCCCATTGCCCTTATCACCAGGCTGTTCAGTGCCTGAACCAGAGGTGAAAACGGCGTCTGCTTCAACTGGTCGAACTTACCTTCGATAAAACAGGCATCGTGGCTGCGCAAACCAGAGGCGAACTGCCTGACCAGCGCCGACTTGCCAGTGCCTGAAGTACCCTCTATCAGAATGAATTCGCATCCTTGCGAACGCCTGATACGATCAAGCGCTGCGGCCATATGGCCGATTTCCTGCTCCCGCCCAACAAAGGTATCGCGCATGTTGAGAATAGGAGTGATAGAGGGCGAAAAAGTAGAGCGTCCGGGTTGCCTCAACATCTTAAGGCAGCACTCCAGTTCCAGCGATAACGCCTTGGCTGTTTGATAACGTTCGGCGGGATTCTTCGCGATCAGGGTCAGGATGATCTGATCCAGTACAGGCGGAATGGTCGTGTCGAAATGACTGGGTGGTGCAGGTTGGCGGGCCAGATGGCTGTGGAACCACTCAACCGCATCGCTTCCCGAAAACGGTAACCTGCCTGTCAACCACTCATAAAATGTCATTCCAAGCGCATACAGGTCGCTGCGAACGTCTACGCAACCCTGCGCCCCGTGGAGCTGCTCGGGCGACATGTAGTCAATCGTACCCTGCAAGGCACTGCTGCGTGGAGCCTCGGCCTGCGACAGCGATATCGCGTTGCCAAATCCGGTCAGGCGTATTCCGCTGTCAGAAACCTGGACAAAGTGGTCTGGCTTGATGTCCTGATGCAGCAAACCTTGTGCATGCAGGCAAACCAGGGCGTGAGTTGCGGCAAGGGCCCTGACGATAAAGCATTCAATGCGATTGCCGTCGGGTGCAAGTGGCCCGACCGGTTGCCCGTGCTGATGATCGAGCAGGAGGGCCGGCCCCTGCTGCGTTGAGATATAGGCAACAGGTACCAGTGCCCACTCGGGTTGCAACACATGGCGTAGGGCGAACTCCCGCTCAAGCCTCTGACAGGCGCCCCTGTCGCTCCGTAGCGCAGCAGTGCAGGCAAGCCAGGTTTCACCTGTCAGCGGATCGCGGACACTGAAGCGGTGAGTCCTCCCGGCATCGAACGGCTGCCAGGAAAGCCGCTGCAACCAGGCCTTATCCAATGGCGCCTGCTGTACTTGACCACTCATACCCATAATCCGTCATATTTTTGTTTGGTCATACCGGGCCAACGCAACGCTGATCCGTTCCAGAAGCGTCAAGTCATCGAATGGCTTGTCAAGAAAACTGATAGCGCCTGCAGCGTAAGCGCATTGCTTGATCTGGTCATCGGCATGCGCCGACATACATACCACACTAATCTTTTTGCCTGTTACCAATAGCTTTTGCTGAACCTCCAGACCATGCAGGCCTTGCAAGCACATATCCAGCAGCACGCACCCTGCCGTATCCGCCGCGTCTGATTCGAGAAAGGCCTCGCCCGATGCGAAGCTGGCTGGGCGATAGCCTGCTGACTTGAGGAGGTTTCCCAGGCTCTTGCGTACCGAAGCATCATCATCGACGATGCAGATGACAGTCATAATAGCGTTCTCATGAGTGGCAAGTCTCGCCGCACCGGCAGGCTCACTGCTGGAGCCGTTCATAGATTTTCAACAGTTCGAGGGGCGTCCTTGCCTTCATTTTGGTGAGTACGTGTCGCTTGTGAACCTTCGCCGTGATTTCACTGATGTTCAGTGTCAGCGCAATCTGCTTGACCATGTGGCTGCTCAAAATCAGCTCGAGGACCTCTTTTTCCCGCGGTGTAAGGCTCTGGTAGCGCTGCCGCAGGGTTTCCGTCTCCAATCGGTAGGCCAAATGCTGGGCATCCAGTGTGAGGGCCTGAGCAACGACCCGTAGCAAATCGTCATCATTGAATGGCTTGGTGAGAAATTCATGCGCGCCAGCCTTCATCGCCCGTACGGACATCGGAATCGTGCCGAAGCCAGTAATGAAAATAATCGGCAACGTGAGCCCTCGCTGGTTCATTTCATCCTGTAGCGAAAACCCATCTCCCTGCGTCAGGTTGACATCCAGCAACAGGCAACACGGTTGTGGAGGGCGAGGCTGATTTAGAAACGGCTCGGGCTCTGAATAGGTTTCGCAACGAATGTCGTACGAGCGGAGCAGACGTGACAACGCCTGACAGATACTGGCCTCGTCATCAATGATATATACCACTGGCTCATAGCCCTGTGCCTTTAATGAGGCGATGGCTTCAAGGCAGAACGACTCGGTCATGCAGTAACTCTCTTCACAGGTATGAACACCTCCCTTCATAGCATGAACCATCCTGTTCATGAGCACAGTCTGAGCGAAGCGTCATGACCGGGATGCCCCTGATGCTGCAGATAACTGCGGGTCGCCCTCATCAGCCGATAATGGTGGAAAGGTCCGCAGGGAACAGTGAGTAACAGGGATTTGGTAATGAGCCCCATCATGCTGTTCATCAGCTGTCGATGAGAAAACCCCAGGCCGCTGGCAACTTCACAGACCGCATCAAGTGAAAACTGCCCTTCCAGGCGACTGATCATGAGTAATACGGTACGCTCTTCTACCCCCAGCAGCCGGTAGCTCCATTCGATACAGGCCGTCAGGCTTTGTTGACGACCAGGTGCCGTCCTCAGACTGGCATCGAGCATGTGTGGTCTGTCGATGAGCTCGTCGATCAAAATTTGCAATCCCAATGCTGAGGCGCGAATTGCAGCCATTTCCAGCGCCAGCGGCACCCCATCAACCAGACGGCCCACTTCGCCCAACAAGTCCAGACTGGCCTCATCAGTAACGAATGAGGGATCAAGCCCTGACAGTCGAAGGAGCAGTAGTTGGGTTGAGCTGCAGGCCAGTATGGTTTCAGGACTGGACTGGGCATCGGCCGTTTCAAGCGGTGGGATACGGATCGTATGCTCGTTGCGTATTCTCAATGGTTCGCGGCTGGTCACCAGAATCTTCAAGGCAAGCCCTGTCTCGAATAAAAGCTCACACAGCGAGGCCACGGCTTCTATCAGATGCTCGCAGTTATCGAGCACAATCAACAGCTCATCGTTTGCATACCGTTGCTTGAGCCGGTTCATGACCTGTTCGATGGAACCCGGCTCGATCTCCATGACCTTGGCCAGCTTTTCCAAGAGTCCATCAGGCGATTGTTCATCGCCAAACATAACTTGAAAAACCGTTCTGGTGTGCTCGTCTCGAATGGAGGCCGCAAGAGCTAATGCCACAGCCGTCTTGCCAATACCGCCACACCCTATGAGCGTTACCAGCATGTTGCGTGTCAGCGCATCGTAGATCTGTAGCAGAAGCTCGTCGCGCCCTACCAGGAGGTTGCCTGTTTCAACCTTCATCGGCACTGCCAGAGTCTGGGAAGCAGAAATTTTCTCATCCTGCTCAATGAGCAAATATCCCCTGCCTGGTATTGTTCGTATCAGGTCCTTGTTGCAACCAAGGGATTTGCGCAAGGCGGAGATGTGCACCTGGAGGTTGTTCTCTTCAACAACTGTTGAGGGCCATACGCGTTGCAGGATCTCGTCCTTGCTGACCACCTGCCCTCTTGCTTCCAGCAACAGCTCCAATATGTCGAATGCACGTGCCCCCAAGGGTTGAACTACGTCATTCCTCAAGACCCTTCTCTGTTGAAGAAATACCTGGGCTTGACCTAGTGTGATCATGAGCGTCACCCAATCCTTTTTATTGTTGGCAGGCTGCCTTCCTGAGCGGAAGGCTCTGGCAGGATGGATGCTATAACGGCGCACATCAGGACGGATATTATCTCTTGAGATAATAAGGGCGCACCGGCTGACCGCAGGGGCGAACTGCATGGTTGGGATCATGATCAATTCAGCCGATGGTCTGATCTATAAAAAAGGCGCCACGTAGGCGCCTGAGGGCATGTCTTCCATCCAAAGGAGCATCAGAAGACATGCATTACTTTGATTAAGGCCGGTCTCGGCTCCAACCTCCGCCAAGGCTCTTGAATAGATTGATCTGTGACAAGGCCAGCTGAAGCCTGGCGTCTATCAGGGTATTTTCAGCCTGATACAGCGTGCGCTGACTATCCAGTTGCGTCAGGTACTCATCGAGCCCCTGCTGATACCGTTGCTGTGCAAGGACAAGGCTTCTGGCAGCACTGTCACGAAGCCGCTCCTGGGCGTCGAGCTGACGCTGAAGTGGCTGACGCGCGACCAGCTCATCGGACACCTCTTTGAAAGCGGTCTGTATGGATTTTTCATATTCCGCCACACTGATCTCTTTGCGCAGCGTCGCGACCTCAAGCTGTGCGCGGTTACGACCGCCGGTGAAAATTGGCAGGTTGATCTGAGGCGTAAAACTCCATGAGCGATTACCGCCGTTGAACAGGTCTGAAAGTTCTGCGCTGCTAAAACCGGTATTGCCCGTGAGACTGATGCTTGGAAAGAACGCAGCGCGCGCAGCTCCGATAGTGGCGTAATTGGCTTTCAGCCGGGCTTCGGCAGCCTGTATATCCGGTCGGCGGGTCAGCAGTTCTGCCGGAAGCCCGGCGGGTAAGGGCTTGTCCAACCCTTGCCTTTCCAGCGAAAGGGCGGGCGGCAGATCATGAGGCAATGGCTGACCGAGCAGGAGGGCCATCGCATTATCCGCCTGTCCTATACTACGCTCCAATGCGGCAAGATCACTGGTAGTTGTCTCTAGCAGTGTCTGAGCCTGAGCGATATCCAGTTCAGAACCAATCCCATAGTCGAAACGTTGATGAATCAATTCCAGACTCTGCTGACGGCTCTCATAGGCCTGCCGGGTTACGGCCATTCTTTCGCTAAGGGCACGCTGGTTGGTATAAGCCGTAGCGATTTCAGAGATCAGTGATAGCTCAACCGAACGTCGCGTCTGCTGCAACGCCAGATATTCACCCAAGGCTGCATCTCGAAGATTGCGGACACGGCCAAAGAGGTCCACTTCGTACGTGCTCAGCCCTACCCCTACGGTATACAAGTTGGTGACTTGGCTTCCACTGCTTACGGCCTGAGCCGGTAGCCCACCGGTGTTTTCCAGCCCGAGCGCTGGGGAGCGCTGACGGGTTGCCGAGCCGCTTACGCTCACATTCGGCAACAGGTCCGCCCGCTGGATTCTGTATTGCGCCCGCGCCTCTTCAACGCGAAGCACTGCCATACGCAGGTCACGGTTCTGATTCAGCCCAATCTCGATAAGCCGACGCAGGCGCGGATCTGTAAACAATGCCTGCCAGTCCGGAACCGTTTCAGCTGGGTTCACCGGGGCTGATATTCCCGGATAGTCCGCTGGTATGGGTGCAGGGGGCCGCTCGTAGGTAGGCGCCAAAGAGCAGGCACCCAGCAGGCCGGCCAGTAGAA
Organism: Pseudomonas sp. C2.3V; assembly: GCF_058536325.1. Lineage (NCBI taxonomy): Bacteria > Pseudomonadati > Pseudomonadota > Gammaproteobacteria > Pseudomonadales > Pseudomonadaceae > Pseudomonas > Pseudomonas sp. C2.3V. The sequence continues at coordinate 257,936 of NZ_JBZUBN010000002.1, forward strand.
GAACAGACAACTTACTCATGGCGCTGCCCTCCTCTGGCTTGCGAGCGGGTAAGGCGAGAGACCCAATGCATGACGCTCACAAAAAATACCGGAACAAAGACAACCGCGAAGGTAGCAGTCAGCATGCCACCGATCACGCTTGTGCCAATGGCCTGTTGACTGGCGGAGCTGGCACCCGTCGCAATAGCCAGGGGAACCACACCTAGGATAAATGCAAGCGAGGTCATTACGATCGGACGCAGACGCAGACGTGCTGCCTCGACGGTGGCCTGGAATAGGCTATGGCCCTGGTCATGAAGACTCTTGGCAAACTCGATGATCAGAATCGCATTTTTTGCCGACAGTCCAATGATGGTGATGAGCCCAACCTTGAAGAACACATCGTTTGGCATGCCCCGCAGGACGACTGCCACTACGGCACCCAGGATGCCCAGTGGGACGACCAGCAGAACGGCTGTTGGAATCGACCAACTCTCGTAAAGCGCGGCCAGAACCAAAAAGACAATCAAAAAGGACAGTCCCAGCAACAAGGGAGCTTGTGCGCCGGAGGTCTTTTCCTGAAGCGAAAGCCCTGTCCATTCCAGACCAAACCCCTGAGGCAGCTGATCGACCATACGCTGGATTTCATCCATGGCTTCGCCTGTACTGTGCCCCGCCGAAGGCTCACCCGAAAGGCTGACCGCGGGATAGCCGTTGTAGCGGGTCAGCTGCGCCGGTCCCGTGGTCCACGTTACTTCGCAAAAGGCAGCCAGAGGCACCATCTTGCCGGACGCGTTACGCACCTCAAGCTTGAGGATATCCTCTGCCTGAAGGCGGGAATCGGCCTCGGCCTGAACAATGACCTGCTGCATGCGGCCCAGGTTGGGGAAATCATTCACGTAGGCCGAACCCATGGCAGTCGAAAGCAGGTTGCTGATATCGGCGAACGAGACACCCAGAGCGCTCGCCTGGAGCCGATCGACTTTGACCTCTACCTGTGGCGCTTCGGCCAGCGCGGTCTCTCGTACGTTTGCCAGTAGGGCGCTTTTTGCAGCGGCAGACAGCAATGTATCCCGCGCCTTCTGCAAAGCCTCGTATCCTTTTCCGCTTCTGTCCTGTAGACGTAGCTCAAAGCCGCTGGAAGTCCCAAGCCCTTCGATTGGCGGTGGGCTGAGCGAATAGGCAATGGCATCCTGCAGTCCGGCAAATGCCATATTGGCACGCTCGGCAATGGCGTCGGCCGAATCTTCGACACGGCGTTCGGCCCAATCCTTTAATGTGGTAAATGCCAGAGCTGCATTCTGCCCGCTGCCGGAAAAGCTGAAGCCCAGCACCATGGTGGTATTGGCTACGCCGGGTTCCGTAGCATTGTGCGCTTCGATCTGCCGTGCGATTTCAATCGTGCGGTTCTGGCTGGCTCCGGGCGGCAGCTGGATATCGGTAATGGTAAAGCCCTGATCCTCGATAGGCAGAAACGAAGACGGCAGGCGAGTAAAGAGCAGCATGAGCCCTGCAAGCAGCACACCGTAGACCAGCATGTAACGACCTGTACGGCGTATGGCATTGGCGACCCAACGCTGGTAGCCGTCCGCGGCATGATCAAACCGCTGGTTGAACCATCCAAAAAATCCTTTCTTCTCGTGATGCACACCGTGCGGTATCGGCTTGAGTAGCGTTGCGCACAGCGCAGGTGTCAAGCTCAGCGCCAGAAACGCCGACAATAGAATCGAAACCGCCATCGAGACAGAAAACTGCTGGTAAATGATTCCGACCGAGCCCGGCATGAATGCCATCGGGATGAACACCGCCGTCAGCACCAGCGTGATTCCGATAATCGCACCGGTAATTTCTGTCATGGCTTTTCGCGTGGCATCCCGAGGCGTCAGGCCTTCGCTCGCCATGATTCGTTCGACGTTCTCAACGACAACGATAGCGTCGTCCACCAGGATACCGATCGCCAATACCATGCCAAACATGGTGAGCACGTTGATGGAAAATCCTAGGGCCAACATGCAGGCAAATGTCCCCATCAAGGCCACAGGAACCACCAGTGCGGGTATCAGGGTATAACGGAGGTTTTGCAGAAACAGAAACATGACGGCAAAGACCAGCACCATGGCTTCGATCAAGGTATGAACCACCTTTTCGATCGAGACCTTGACGAACGGCGACGTATCGTAAGGAATGTCGTAGTTCACACCGGCCGGGAAGTAGTGTGACAGCTCTTCCATCTTGGCTTTGACCAAGGTAGCCGTGCTCATCGCATTACCGCCTGGCGCTAGCTGGATAGCCACAGCGGTGGTCGGCTTGCCATTGAGGCGAGTCCCGAACTGATAGCTTTGGCTATCCACTTCGACCCGTGCGACATCACCTACGGTAACCGTCGATCCGTCGGCGTTGGCTTTGAGTACGATGGCCGAGAATTCCTCAGGTGTAGACAGCTGCCCTTTCACCTGTACGGCTGCGGTAATTTCCTGCGTGCTGCGGGTAGGCAAGTCGCCGATACTACCGGCGGGCACTTGCACATTTTGATCGCTGATCGCCTGGCTAACATCGGCCGGTGTCAGGTTGAAAGCTACCAGTTTTTGCGGATCAATCCATATTCGCATGGCGCGCTCGGCACCAAACAGCTGGGCCTTGCCTACCCCTTCGATACGCTTGAGCTCATTAACGACGTTACGCGCCATGTAGTCGCTCAGACCAGTTTCATCCAGGCGTCCATCGGTAGACGTCAATGTGATCAGCATTAGAAACCCGGCCGAGACCTCTTCGATCTCCAGACCTTGCTGCGTAACCGCTCGAGGCAGTCTGGACTCGATCGTTTTCAAGCGGTTCTGTATATCGACCTTGCCCAGCTCCGGATCAGTACCTGGTTTAAACGTGACCGTAAGCGTCGCCATTCCCTGGCTGCTGCTGGAGGAGAAATAGAGCAGGTGATTGACCCCGTTAAGCTCCTGCTCGATCAGACTGACAACACTCTCATCCAGGGTCTGCGGCGTGGCGCCCGGGTAGGTTGCGGTAATCTCGATCTGGGGGGGCGCAACATTGGGATACTGCGCCACCGGAAGATTGGGAATGGCCAGCACACCTGCCAGCAGAATGAACAGGGCGACGACCCAGGCAAATACCGGGCGCCTGATAAAGAAGTCTGGCATTATCGGGCTTCCTTGTCGGCAGGTGCATCGGTTGTAATTCCTGCCTCTTCTGCCTGGACAGACATCCCCGGCCTGACGTATTGCAGGCCTGCAACGATTACGCGGTCACCTTCATGCAGTCCTTCGTCGATGATCCAGCGATCATTCTGGGCACCGCCAAGACGGACCGTCCGTTCCTCAACCTGATTCTGAGCGTTGACCAGCAAAACATTAGCCTGCCCTGCCGAGTCGCGCTGAACGGCCCGCTGCGGAACACTGATACCTCGCTCGTTCCTGGCCTGCTCAAGACGCACTCGAACAAAGCTGCCGGGCAGCAAGTCAGCCTGCGGATTGGGAAACTGGCTACGCAGGGTGATCTGCCCTGTGCTTTGATCCACTGTAAGGTCCGAGAACAAGAGTTTTCCGGCTATTGGGTACGCTGTACCGTCATCCTGTACGAGCGTTACGGCGGCCTGATCCTCCCCTACGGTTTGTAACTGCCCTTCCCGCAGCGCACGGCGCAACGCGTTGATCTGTCGGGTGGATTGAGTCACATCGGCATAAATAGGCTCGAGCTGCTGAATAATAGCCAGAGGCGTGGCGCTATCCTGCCCTACCAACGCGCCTTCCGTGACCAATGCCTTGCCGATGCGCCCGGAAATGGGTGCTGTGACGGTGGCATACCCCAGATTGAGCCGGGCACGTTTGAGCGTGGCCTGTGCAGCGGACACTTCGGCTTCTGCCTGCAAAAAGGCAGCATGCGCATTTTCGAAGTCCTGCTGGCTGACGGCGTGAGTCTTGATCAATGCAGAATAACGCTCGGCCTGCAAATGGGCCTGATAGCGATTGGCCTGGGCTTTTTTCAGGCCTGCCACGGCGCTGTCGACGTCCGCCTGCAGCGGCGCGGGGTCAATCCGAAACAATACGTCGCCTTGCTTGACTTGCCTTCCCTCACGGTAAACCCGTTGCAGCAGAACGCCTGCTACGCGGGCTCTGACTTCCGCCACACGGGGCGCTACCAAACGGCCATTGAGTTCAGTCACCAAGCTGAGCGGCTGAGGTTTGATCGTCTCGACGGTGACAGACGTATCGGGTGCTTGCTGTGCAGAGGGCGCTGGGCGGTCACATCCTGTCAGCGCTAGTAACATCAGTAGGCAAAGGGGACGTAGGGAAAACTTAACGGGCGGCATCATGGTGTGCATCCTTCAGGAAGAGCGCCATGCTAAAAGCCCTGCCCTGTCGGCTTTGTAAAAGCTTGTAGGGCATTTGTGAAAAAGTGTAATGACCGCTACAGAAGCTGTCGGGTTTGTTTATGCTCTTTCAAACCCTTCAGCGTGTCCTGCTATGCCTACCATCCTGCTGGTCGAAGACGATACCGCCCTGGCTGAACTGATTGCCACCTACCTGACACGTCATGCCTTCGCGGTTTCCATACTGTCCCGGGGCGACGAGGTTCAAGCGCATGTCCGAAAAAGATACCCGGATCTGGTCATCCTGGATCTTATGCTGCCGGGGCTTGATGGCTTGCAGGTGTGCCGCCAGCTCCGCGCAGATCATGCCGGCCTTCCTATTCTCATGCTCACCGCTCGCGATGATAGTCATGATCAAGTGGTCGGTCTCGAGTTGGGGGCGGATGACTACGTCACCAAACCCTGTGAACCGCGGGTGCTATTGGCCAGGATTCGTACGCTGCTCCGGCGCAGCCAGCCGGAAACAGTTCGCAAGGACGCTTCGCGTGTCACCTTTGGTCGTCTGGAAATCGACTTAACCGAACGGGTTGTTCAGTGGCGGGACCAGCCGATCGAGCTGTCATCAGGCGAATTCGATCTTCTGGTGGCCCTGGCTCGTCATGCCGGTGAAGTACAGAGTCGAGATCAGCTCTTGCAACAGGTACGCGGTATCGAGTTTAACGGTATCGATCGCTCCATTGATGTCGCCATCTCGAAGTTGCGCCGCAAATTCGAAGATACCTCTGGCGAAGCACGCAAGATCAAAACAGTTTGGGGCAAGGGCTATCTCTTCAGCCGCTCCGAGTGGGAAGACTAGGATGCACCGGTCATGCTGAAGGTTCTGATCCGTTTATACCTGGTGGTGCTGATTACCTTCAGCCTCGCCAACTATGTAGTGCCCGAACTTGTCGTTTCATTATCCAAAGATCGTTACGTTGCGTGGAATCTGGATCAGTTCAGAGGTCAGATGGCCTTGATCCAGCAACAATTCCTGGAGCGCCCCAAAACAGAATGGGATCAGTTGGAAAGGGAACTCAAGACCTCTTTTGCACCGCTTGAGGTCAGTCTTCGAGAAATGGCAAACGCTCAGTTGAGCCCGGATGAACGCGAACAACTTGAACAGGGGCTCATGGTCATACACCTCGGTGAGTATGGCCTGCCTGATACAGTCCTGGCTCCGCTGGACAATGAGCATTTCATAGAAGAGTCCAGTCCCCCCCTTCCGCTGGATATCAATCTGCTGTTCTGGGCCATGAACGTCCTGACAGGCGCAGCGCTTCTGGCCTGCCTGCTGCTCTGGCTACGTCCTCATTGGCGGGACCTGGAATCGCTGAGGCGTACCGCCTCGGCATTGGGCAGGGGAAACCTGTCTGCCCGAACTCACCTCTCCTCACGGTCCAACATTGCCGAGCTGGGCCATGTATTCGACTCGATGGCCACCGATATCGAGCGCCTGCTCAACCAGCAGCAGGAGCTGCTTAATGCGGTATCCCATGAACTTCGTACTCCGCTTTCCCGGCTCGACTTCGGCCTGGCCCTGGCGTTGTCCGAAGATATTCCAGAAGCCTCTCGTACCCGCCTACTGGACATGACCCGTCACGTTCGCGAGCTGGACGAACTGGTACTGGAGCTGTTGTCTTACAGTCGGCTGCACAGCGTGGCCGCTCAGTTGGAGCGGGTCGAACTCGATCTGGGTGAGTTTATCGATAGCATCGTTGGAGGGTTCGCTGAAGAACTGGAGCAGCGTGGAATCCTCTTGGAGGTGGACATGGCGATAGAGAAACAGCGAGTAAGTCTGGAGCCTCGTCTGACAGCCAGAGCATTACAGAACCTGATCCGAAATGCCATTCGTTACTGTAACCACCGCATCCGCCTGAGCGTAAGTGTTTTGGATCAGGATCGTTATCAGATCACAGTTGAAGATGACGGCATTGGCATCCCGGAGGCAGAGCATGAAAAGATCTTCGAGCCCTTTTACCGGCTCGACCGCAGCCGCGACCGTACAACAGGCGGCTTCGGGCTTGGCCTTGCCATCAGCCGCAGAGCGATCGAGACTCAAAACGGGACATTAGCTGCAAACACCTCACCCTTGGGCGGCGCACGCTTCCGCCTGGACATGCCCTTTCATACATAGCAACCGAGAGGCTCTATGTTTTTTTCTCTACTGGCCGCCACCTTTGTCGTTGCATTCATCACTTCCGCCACAGTCGTCGTCTTGTTCAACCATTCGACCCAGGCTGTCCTGGCCCGAATTATCAAGGATGACGTCAGTAGCGCCTGGCATCGATACATCACGTTCGCCAGCTTTGTGGTAGGTATTTCAGGTGGCGTGCGAATCTACGACCTTGAGCGCTATATCAGCGCGCCGACTACGGATGCTCAGGTACTGGTGCTTAATTCAGAACGCTGGACGCTCGAGATCTATCGCTCGTTGATCGAGACATTACAAAGTATCGCCTGGATGTATCTTGTCGTGTTTGTCGTTGCGTTGATTGCCTTTGTGATTGTTCGCGGAATCGAGGCCCGACATTCAAGATCCTGATGATGCCAATTCCACAACTAGCGTTTTGGAGGCATGCAAAGGTTATTAGGCTTATTGTGCTTGCGGATAGATAACTACATTCGCCCACCGCGCATGCCCAGTGACAACAGTAAAAATCCGTGGAAGGTCTGAACCGGATATGCGGCTCGGGTAGGCCAGATCCTTAACCAGCGATGGATACCGTTACCTGGGTCCTACGGTAAGAAACCGAGCCAAGCGTGGCGATAACGACAGAGGTCATGGTGCTACTCCTGCTCATTTACCGAATGTAAGGCTAACTCACGAACCAACGCGTCACGCTTGGCATGATGAAAGGCGCCGATGCAAAGGTAATCAGCAGGTTACTCCCAATAAAGCCACCCAATATGCGAACCTCAAAATAAGGTGGCATAGATGTGGAATGTGCATGAATAACGTACGGTTTAAGGGATCAATCAGGCCGTTTCCGGGGGCAGCAATGGCGGTTGGCATGGTAGCTCTCCAGCTGCAATAAATGTACGACAACTTTTGTCGAAGTGCGCCGCGGGAGCTTGAACGGTTGTGCTGTGTTTGGAACGTATGTGCTATTGATTGCGCTTTTTTAGGCCGTTCCTCTGCTTTCAAGTGCGCCTATCACTGTATTACTTCATTGACCGAGGTCAGGCAGCTCTATTTAAGAAGCAGCTTTCGGGTTTATTGTCCACCAAAATGTGACTATCTTTCGTTTTTCACCTAGTTACTCATTTAAACGGGCGACATTAAGCTTTCTTCCATACCCGCTTCGGCACCTCGGCGAAGCCCTTGAACCCTTAATGGAAGAACTGAACATGACTACCCTAAACTCCTCTCAAGCCTTTACCGCCACTGTTGGACGTCTGCTGCTAGGTGCTCTGTTTCTGTTCAGCGGTATCGGCAAGTTGGCAGCGCCTGCGGCAACCATGGGCTACATCGGGGCCTCCGGCATGCCCTTTCCACTCCTGGCCTACCTGGGTGCAATCGGCGTTGAGATAGGTTTGGCCAGCCTGTTGCTGGTGGGGTACAGAACACGCTGGGTGGCAGCCATCATGGCGGGCTTCACCATCCTGACGGCTGTGGTCTTTCACAACAATCTTGCCGACCAGAACCAGCTGATCCACTTCCTCAAGAACATCGCAATCGCCGGTGGCCTGTTGCAGATCGTTGCATTCGGCGGCGGCGCCCTCAGCCTGGACGGTGTTCGCTCCAAGCGCCGCCTCGCCCTCGTCTGATCTGAACCTACGGTACGCCCCCAGCGGGCGTACTACCTTGCCCTGCACGATCAAAGAGACTCGCTGCCATGTCGTCCGTGATGAACGCCTTGCTGACTGGAAATGCCGTGTTGCTGTTCGTGAATGTCTTCGCCGAGCAGTTGGGCGCGCCGTTACCTTCCTATCCACTTCTGGTCGCTTCTGGCGCCTCTGCCGACGCTCCCATGAGGCTGGTCGAGTTTCTGTTTCTCGCTTCGCTGGCTTGTGTTCTGGCAGATCTCGCCTGGTACTGGGCAGGGCGCCATCATGGCGAGCGCATTCTCACATGGTTAGCAAAACTACCCTTCTCTCACCGCAAGAACGCCGGTACCTGCTCGGCTCGCTTCACCGAACGGGGTGCACGGTGGTTGCTGGTGTCCAAATTCGTACCCGGCATGGGAGCAGTCGCCACATTGATGGCAGGCGCGCAAAGAATGTCGCTGGCTCAATTTCTCGTGTACGACACCCTAGGTTCAATACTGTGGGCCGGTTCCGCACTCCTGTTGGGGCATACCTTTCAGACTTCGGTGTTTCTGGCGCTGGACATGGTTCAGGAATACCTGTTTACCGGTCTGGCTGCTGCTGGGCTGCTGCTTGCTGCAACCCTGCTGGCGGCGCATCGTCTAAAACGCCATACCATCCGGCGTCAGACAAGACATTTCAATCAGCAAACAATCAGTCATCGTTCGCAGCCGGCTAATCAGCTTTTTGCAGAACACCCAGTCGAGGCGTCTTTAGCCCACCCATCCAGCGTTACAGCCTTGCCGTCTTTACAACGGTTCAATCGGTCTCCTTATTCACCTGCGTGTCGTAGCGCACAGCTACCTGTGGCTCAGCGGATGTCGTGCACCACTCATGCTGACGCCTGGAATGAAGGGTCTGCTACCCGCGGCGCCCTGCCGGAGGCCTCATGACGCTGCCCGCAGTGAGTCTAGCGACGTCTCACCTAGCGCCAACGGCTGTCACGCGATGCGTGAGGATGGCATTGGACGTAGGTTATCGCGCCATCGATATTGCGCAGGTCGACGGGCATGAGGTGGCTATCGCCAGCGCCATTACCCAAAGCGACGTCATACGGGAACAGCTGTTTCTAACGCTCAAGCTCTGGGTCGACAACTTAAGCCGTGATCGCTTGATCCCGGGCTTGCGCGAAAGCCTGAGCCGCTTGAAAACCGACTATATAGACCTGGCGCTGATCCATTGGCCTTCGCCGAAGGGCCTGGTTCCTCTCGCCGAGTATATGACGGCTCTTCGCGAGGCGAAGGACGCAGGGCTAGTCCGATCCATTGGGGTAGCCAACTTCACGCGCGCCCTGATGCGGCAGGCCATAGCGGCGATTGGCGCTGAGTCTATTGCTACCAATCAGATCGAGTTGAACCCCTATCAGGCTAATCGTGGGCCTGTTGATCTGATGCAGCGACACGGAATTGCCGTTACAGCCTATTCTCCGCTAGCAAAAGGCAAGGTGTTAACAGACCCGGTTGTTCTGGAGATTGCACACCGCATGGCCATCACTCCGGCACAAGTCGCCCTGGCCTGGACACTGCAGCAAGGTCATTCCGCCGTGGTTACCGCGACGCGCAAGGAGCATCTGGTAGAAAATTTTGCCGCTCACGGCATCATCCTGGCGGCCAAGGATATGGCTGCCTTGTCCGGCCTTGACAGAGGACTGCGTCAGACCAACCCGCCAGGCCTTGCACCGGCCTGGGATTGATATCAGCCTATCGAGCCCCTTCTGTTCCAAGGCGGGTGCTTTATGATGCCCGTCTCTCAGTTACGTTTATGGAAACCTGCAATGGACAAGTTCCTGGCGCTGCGCTGGTTCGTAGAGACTGTCGATACGAAAGGCTTTTCGGCCGCAGCGCGATCGCTGAACGTTGCTACCTCCTCCGTTACACGCCTAATGGATGCACTCGAGCAGGAGTTGGGAACGACATTGCTGAACCGGTCCACGCGTCAAGTCACCGTAACTGAGGCAGGCTCACTCTATTACATCAAGGCCAGACAGCTTCTGGAAGATCTGGAGTTAGCCGATGCCCAGGTTCACGACCAGGGTACTGAGCCTGCCGGGCCGCTCAGGGTCACCGCCCCTACGGCGTTTGGCCGAGCTTATCTTGCCCCTTTCCTGGCTACCTTTCTGGCACGCTATCCCAAGGTAGATTTGGAACTGGAGCTGACGGACACGCTTGTAGACCTCTTTGCCGACCGGGTCGATGTGGCCATACGGCTTGGTTCACCTGGCGCCCATGATGAGCTGATATGCCGTTCGCTCGGTTACTTTCAGCGTTACGTAGTTGCCAGTCCTGTATATCTCTCACGGCGCGGGTGTCCCGATCAGCCAGAAGACCTGACTCGTCATGACTGTCTGCGCTTCAGCTTTAGCAAAACCCCACAGACATGGACATTCGTCAAACAAGGCGAAACCCGTCGGGTAGCTATCAAAGGACGCCTACGCAGTAATAATGCCGAAGTCCTGCATGAGGTCGCGCTGGCAGATGGTGGCATTACCCTACTGGCCGACTGGCTGGTACAGGCCGATATCGAGAGCGGCCGACTGACTCGACTGTTCCCGGATCATGACGTCAATCCGAATCAGGCCAGTGCCGCCATTTCGGCGCTGTATCTGCCCAATCGGCGCGGCTCAAGGCGGGTCAGTGCCTTTATCGAATTCTGCGAGGAACGTCTTTCCAGCCTGCGTATCAGCTAGCCATTGCCCCTGGCGCAACGCTGCGTTGCTCTGCAGTCCGATTCTCTTACTCTGCCCTACTCTTTAACGTATGCCTCATTGAAGATGATGAACGAGGCACCCGTCATGCATTCAAATGACCAGAACATCACCCAGGCTGCTTTCTGTTCCAGGTTTGGGACCGGTAGTAGTCGTGCGGATACAGGCAATCGGGTAGTGCCTTGCGTGGAGTCCATTTGCAACAACCGCACATCCGCACCAGACGCGAAGATAAGAAAAGAGCGTTATCACTTCCGACTTAACAGCTCATCGGAACTACCTGAAACGCAACCTTATAGATCATCAGCCCTACAGGCTGACCCCCGAGAAACTTGATCGTATATCCCGCTCGCATCGAATAAGCGGGTCCTGCTTCATTCTGCCCGTCGCTTTTCTTGAAAAGACCTTGAACCGAATTGAATAACCGTTGCCTTGCCAGGAGATCCTAATGAGTACTGCATCGATGATCGAACATGAGCATTTCCCTACGACTCTCTCAAAAGGGCTGGTATTACTTTTTGCCTTTTGCTGTGGCGCCATTGTTGCCAATCTCTATTACTCACAGCCCATCATCGAACTGATCGCTCCCGCCGTCGGGCTTAGCGAGCACGATGCCAGCCTGATCGTCTCGCTGACCCAAATCGGATATGCCCTGGGGCTGCTTCTGCTGGTTCCGCTGGCCGATCTCCTGGAAAATCGTCGTCTGATGGTTATCACGGTTCTCGCCTCGGCTGTCATGCTGATGGCGGCGGGCCTTACGACCCAGCCCAGCGTCTTTCTAGTGGTCTCGCTGCTAATTGGTGTCAGCTCGGTAGCCGTACAGATACTGATTCCGCTGGCAGCCCATCTTGCTCCCGAACAGTCACGTGGGCGCATTGTGGGCACCATCATGAGCGGACTGCTGCTGGGTATCCTGCTGGCACGTCCGGCCTCTAGCCTGATAGCCGATCACTTCGGCTGGCGTACCGTGTTTTTTATCAGCGCGTTGATCATGTTGGCGATTGCCGGCGTGGTCTTGAAAGTGGTTCCCGCACGTCAACCGTCCCACCAGGCACACTATGGCCAGCTCCTGTTGTCACTGGTTCACCTCTTCACCCGTGAACCCGTACTACGCCAGCGCTCGCTGTATCAGGGGTTAATGTTTGCCGCCTTCAGCCTCTTCTGGACGGCCGCGCCCCTTGAGTTGATCCGCCATTACGGTCTGTCGCAAACCCAGATTGCCGTCTTTGCTCTGGTAGGTGCTGTCGGCGCAGTGTCTGCACCGATTGCAGGCCGCCTTGCCGATGCAGGCCATACCCATCGTGCCTCGGCAGTTGCCATGCTGCTTGCCGCCCTGAGTTTTCTACCAGCGCTGGTTCATTCACCTTATGGGGTCGTCAGCTTGGCAATAACCGGCATCCTGCTCGACTTTGCCGTGCAGATGAACATGGTTCTGGGTCAGCGTGCCGTCTATATGCTCGATGCCAAGAGCCGCGCCCGTTTGAACGGCCTGTACATGACCAGCATCTTTATTGGAGGTGCCACAGGGTCGGCGATAGCCAGCACTGTTTATGAACGAGGCGGCTGGCCAGCTATCGTTCTGGTGGGCAGTAGCCTGCCGCTGCTGGCCCTGTTGTTCTTCGGCATTGGTCGCTTACGAGGCGCCAACACATGATTAAGCTTTGACACCGAGGCGGTCTTTTCAGACCGCCTTTTTTTATCGCGTCGGCTTATTAGCTACGAGGGGCTGCCACAAAATTCACCATCCACTGCGCGATCAGGGCGCCCTGATGAGGCTGTTCCAACGAGGCTACAGCCGTCTCGTATTGTTCGGTGGAAAAGACTGACTGGCGCCTTACCAATAGCCGGTTCGCATACTCGGCCACAAATTCCGGATGCCCCTGAAAACACAACACCTGATCGCCCATGACGAACGCCGCATTCGGGCAGTAGGCGCTACTGGCCAGGCACTGCGCAGCGGGAGGCAGCGCCGTGACCTGGTCCTGATGCGAGACGATCAGCGTGACATTCTCCAGCGGAGGCTGCTGCCAGGAAAAGCCCTGCGCGACCTCGAAACGCTGTACCCCAATTCCCCACCCTCCCTTGGCGCGTTCGGCCACCCCTCCTAGCGCCAGGGCCAGGAGCTGATGACCAAAGCAGATACCCAGGAGCTTGTCACCGTGCTCATAACGTTGTTGCACATAGGTTTTGAGGCGTTGAATCCAGGGCTCTTCGCCAAAGGAGTCCGCCTTGCTGCCGGTAACCAGATACGCATCAAAACGGGCGCCTTCCGGTGGGTAGTGGCCTTCAACGACGTTATAGACCGTACATTCAACCTGCTCCGGCACCTGCTCGAACAGACGAACAAACATGGCGCCATAGCCGTCGTACAGCTCGGCCAGTTCAGGGACAAGAATATCGGTTTCGAGAACACAGATCCGAACAGACATGGGACTCCGAGGCAATAGCAAGGGGTATGAAGCCGCTGCGCAAAAGCGCGGGCAGGAGAAATATGGTACGTCAGCTCAGGAGCGTGGTTCTACCTGGAGCTATTTTTTCGCTCCTCCTCCCTGCGAACTTAATGTTCATGGAAGCGTTTTCCTGCGCCTCGTCGCGAACTTATTAAACAAAATGCCATCAGTAAATTTTACAAAATGTGTATTCAGCGAGAGCACTTTCGAGGCCAGGTGCACTCCACGTTTCATATAAATAGAAAAACACTATTTCACTCAAAGCACTCTTTTGGCCTACCACATCCGCTGTACATTTTATTCAATCAAAAGGAGCAGTACGTTCACGGAAGTCATGAGCAACTTTGACAGGATCAAGGAGATAAAGGCGCATGGCTATAGTTTCGCACAAGCATCAGGATGAAGAGCTTTACTGTCCCGACCATACCCGAACGTTCGACTACTTCGAAGAATTGCTCGATCTTGCTGGAATCAAGGTCAACGGTTCCAACCCTTGGGACATCCGGCTACATAACAAGGGCGTTCCAGAGCAGGCATTTGCTCGAGGCAACCTGGGCCTGGGCGAGACGTACGTTAATGGCGACTGGGATGTCGATCGGGTGGATGAATTCATCTACCGCATCCTGAAGGCAGACTTGTCCTCGCGCATACAGCCGTCGCGGCTGGTGTTTCATTACCTGAGAAGTCAACTGTTCAACCTTCAGACCCAAAGCCGTGCCTGGCAGGTTGGGCAAACACATTACGATCTCGGTAATGACTTTTATGCCGCCATGCTGGATCCGCGGATGACGTACACCTGCGGTTACTGGAAAAATGCGACGGACCTTGCTTCTGCGCAGGAAGCCAAACTTGACCTCATCTGCCGAAAGCTCAGCCTGCGTCCCGGCATGAAGGTGTTGGATATCGGCTGCGGCTGGGGCAGTTTCATGGGCTACGCAGCGGAGCACTATGGTGTCATGTGTGTGGGGGTAACGATCTCAAGAGAACAGGCCGAATTTGCCAAACGCAAATATGCGGGCCTGCCTCTCGAATTCAGGTTGCAGGATTATCGTGACCTGGACGATACCTTCGACCATATTGTCAGCATTGGTATGTTCGAGCACGTCGGGCGCAAGAATCACAGGGCGTTTATGGAGGTCGCTCATCGCTGCCTGAAGGATGACGGGCTCTTTCTGCTTCATACCATTGGCAAGAATCAGCGGCATTCCGCTCCAGATCCCTGGATCGACAAATATATTTTCCCTAACGGAGACCTCCCCTCGATTGGTCAAATAGGCGATGCCCTTGATGAATTATTTGTGGCTGAAGATCTGCATAACTTCGGAGCGGATTACGACAAGACGCTAATGGCCTGGTTCAAGCACTTCGATGCTGCCTGGCCAAGCTTTGAGAAAAAACTCGGCACACGCTTCTATCGCATGTGGACGTATTATCTGCAGTCTTGCGCTGCCGCCTTTCGCGCCCGGAATATCCAATTGTGGCAGTGGGTGTTATCCAAGCGGGGCGTACCGGGCGGCTATAACCGCCTGAGCTAAGCCTTGTGCAATCGACCCAGGCACAAAACCATGCCTGGGTCGGTTTACCTTCAGGGCTGCGAATGCGCGCCATGATTTTGAGACCCAGTGGGATCCTTGATTTGGATGATCCTTCCCTTTTGCCAGGCATCGGCACCGGGATCGATGGCCGGAGCGACGATATCGGCCCGGGCAGCTTTTTTCGCCTTGCTGTCAATGCCCATACGACGATCACGCGCCTCGACCATCTGTGGATTGGCTTGGCCGTCGGCAGTAAATCCCATCATCAACTGAGGGACACCCAGCGGTAGCGTCTTGTCCTGGTCGGTGTGCCAGGTATGCCAGGTTTTTCCATACGTATGAACAAGCTTTTCCATCAGCTTATGCTCCGCCGGTTCGGGGATCCCGGGTGCTACCAGCTGCCCCGATTTCACCTCGTGGACATGGCTGTGCCACAAGGCTTTCTCCGCGGCAGGCAGCTGCTTGAAGAGCGCCTCATCGATGATGTACTCCACGCCCATGATCTTGGCATCCCTGGTATTGCCGTCATAAATGACACACTGGATGACCTGTTCGTTAAGGACCGAGCAGTAGTGATGAGCCTCCATCTGCCCATGTGGGTGTCCGTTGTAGAAGTGGAAACCGTCCAGGTAGGCATTGAGGGCTTCGATAGGCGGCTTGCTCTGCAACACGTCGGCACCGGTTTCCAGGGTCTTGGTCATCGCCTGCTTGGGCGCACCGGGCGCGGTGACATAGGAGTCCGTATTACCGCCGCTGGAGCAGGCGGCCAATAGGCACACCAGGGAAAGGGGAATCGCTCTTGCATTGACGCTCATGAAACACCTGTAATGATTACGCGAAATCATTTTCAGCGTAATAGAGATCTCCAGGAGCGCAACGAGGCAAGAGCTGAAGATAGGTTGCGCAACCTATGCATTAAACGAGCGACTGGGTCATGCAACAAGGGACGCCGCAAGTAATAGAGCAGATCAACTTTTCGTTTGGTCACGGCATGACACCGCTCCTCCAGTCACAGGAAAAGAGGACATCAACCGAACCCACCCATGAGCGCCGGGTCGCTATAGAAACTTGGGTAGTTGATGGAGCGGAGCAATGGTCGAACGATGGAAATGGTTTTTACTTAGGAAGAGCAAGCGCCCCTGGTTTAGGGCAACGCTTTTTTCGGTATTGGGCGTTGTGACCGCTCTACTGGCCTTAGTGTTTGCCCCGTACATTCCAGATGAGCTTCCTACCAAGATCGGCGCCGATGCCGTTGACAATATTTTGGGCATCATTGCGTCAAGTATGCTGGCCGTTACTACCTTTTCTCTAAGCACCACAGTATCAGCCTACAGTTCAGCCACCAATAACGTTACCCCACGGGCAACCTCTTTACTGGTAGAGGACCCTACTACACAAAATGCTCTTTCGACCTTTATTGGGTCGTTTATTTTCAGTCTTGTCGGAATCGTTGCGCTAAGTACTGGGCTCTATGGCGCCAAGGGGCGCGTTATTCTGTTTGCGGTAACGCTTTCGGTCATCGTCCTGATTATCTATGCCCTGCTACGCTGGATTGATCGCTTAAGCAGCCTGGGTCGGGTAGGCGAAACCACAGCCCAAGTTGAACGTGTCACCCATAAGGCGCTACAGCACCGCCTGGAGCAACCCTACTTGGGCGGCAATCCATTACCGGAGAACGCCTTCTATAAAACCCTAGGCCGCCCTGTATACGCAAACCGGATTGGGTATATACAGCATCTGGACATGCCGGCTCTGGCGGAGCTGACCAAACATGAGCGAAGTCGCGTATACGTGAATGTCTTGCCTGGCAGTTTCGTTGATCCTGGTTGCCCTTTAGCATGGGTAGACGGACTCAATGAGCAATGTGACGACGAGTTCCGGAATGCCTTTGTCATGGGTGAGCAACGTACTTTTGAACATGATCCTCGCTTCGGCCTTTCGGTAATGGCCGAGATCGCCTCACGAGCGCTGTCCCCAGGTTTCAATGATCAGGGTACAGCCATTGATGTCATTGGACGCGCGGTGAGAGTACTCGCCTGTGTGGCAAATCGGCCTGAATGTTCACCTCCAGTCGAACAGGTCTTAAGCCGCATTTACATAAGGCCCCTTGACGTGAATGACCTGTTCGACGATCTGTTTACCCCAATCGCACGGGATGGCGCAGCCATGATCGAGGTAAACATACGCCTGCAAAAAGCACTCTTTTCCCTTAGCCACCTGGATAATGATGCAATGCGCGTCGCTGCTGTCAGGCAAAGCGAGCTGGCCTACACGCGTGCCAGCCAGGCGTTGGCAATGGACGAAGACCGGCGGCGACTTGAGCAGCTACGGGCCGAACTGGAGCGGGAGTACTGATTGAGTGCCGCTGCTATCGCCTTTCTCAAAGCGCCTGCTCAGGTGCATTTTGGAGGATGGAAAAACTGCCGTCTGTTTCAAGCACCACCGCACCGACTTCATTCAATGCACTTTTTCCCTGAGTCCGCAGGGCCTGCATGACTTCATCTTCCGTGACACGGTTGCTCCGTAGGTTGTCATGCATCCATTTCCCTTGGTAAACCAACAGGGACGGCGACGATCGGGCCAGCTTACGCACAGCTGGCCAGCGAACGCTGCTCCAGGTAACCACATACTGCAGACCAATAAGCAGCGCGAACGCAGTCAACCCTTCTGCCAGCGCCACGCTGGACGACAACAGCACGGTAGCCAGGGTTGAGCCCAATGCTACCGTCACGACAAAATCAAAGGCATTGAGCTGGGCCAATGTCCGTTTGCCCGAGATACGCAAAAGCGCAATCAAACAGACATAGGCCGCCGTTCCGACTACGATGACCCGGATCAACCCACTCCAACTATCGAAAAACATAACGCCCCCTGTCTGGTGCATTGGCCGGTGTATGAGGTATTCAAAACCTACAGATGTGAGGGGCAACGGGCCGGAGTCGTTCACTAAACCATCGACGATATACGGTCCAGCCCTGCGACGTTCTGGCTCTTCGTGACAACGGCAGGTCTATAGCGCGACGGGCAAAGCATGAGCGCGGCGGCCAGCTGCGGAGTCATGACCCGCTCTGCTGCGCTTCCCACGCCTTGCAAGGCTATCGGTAGAATTCAACGGAAGACAGGCGCACGTTCAATCGGTCTGCAGACGCCGCACCTTACATAGGCTCAAGGCTGCCAGGGTTCGCCTTTGGTCTTTTCGGTGCGTTTCAATCGCTGTTGCATTGCGCTTTTGCACAGGATTTGAGCGCTGACGGGCGCGGTAATGAACAAAAACAGGGGAATCAGCAATTCATGCAGGCTCAGGCCATCGTGCTGGGTCGTGAAATACAGCATGGATGCAATGACGGTACTGCCTACGCCCAACGTCGTGGCCTTGGTTGGGCCATGCAGCCGGGTAAAGAAATCAGGCAGCCGTAACAGCCCAATCGAGCCAATCAACGTAAATACGCTACCCACCAGGAGTAATACACAAACAATACCTTCAAGCCATGGGTTCATATGTCTCCTTACTCGATGATGTCACCACGGGTAATGAATTTGGCCAGTACGACCGTGCTGATAAACCCCATCAACGCAATGATCAGCGCCGCTTCGAAAAACAGGTTTGAGTCCAGCCACAGGCCAAACAGTACAATCAATGCGATCGCGTTGATGTTGAGGGTGTCCAGCGCCAGGATACGATCGGACTGATGTGGCCCCCGTACCAGCCGGATAAACGCCAGCAGCACGGCAATCGTACATAGAGCCAGGCAAATGGGAATCACAATGGTCAGCATGGAAATATCTCCATCAGCGGCTGCTCGTAACGCGTTTTGATACTTCGAATCAGCTGCTCGGGATCTTCTTCGTTGAGTGCATGAACCAGAATGAGAGAATGATCTTCATTGAGTTCAGCCGATACGGTTCCAGGCGTCAGCGAGATGATACTCATGAGCAGGGTAAGGCCAAGGTCATCCCGAATATCCACAGGCACCTCGACAAAGATGGGATTGAGCCGCCGTGTCGGCCCCAAGACCAGTACAGCTACCTGAATGTTAGCGACGAGTGCGTCCCTGGTAACTCTAAGAAGCAACTTAATCGTCAGCCAGCCGTGTTGGGGCCGCGCGTTCTCGAACCACATTCGAGTACATAACCGTGGAATAGCCCAGCCCAGGAAAAGACCCATAATCCAGCTTCCCAGACTGATACTGTTGACCAATAGCAACCAGAGCACTACCAGAACTGCGCTTAACCATGGATGCGGAAACAATCGGCTCATCGGCTACCCTCCTGTAATACAGCACTGGCGTAAGCCGCTGGAGACATGATTTGTTGCGCAGCCTGGTCAAGGTAAAGCGTCAGCGGTTTTGCGACGACTACCAGCAGGACACTGGCGGACATCAGCGTTATCGCGGCTAACAGGCGCCAGCCATTTGCCCTCTCCTGCCCGGCGATGTCCTCACCGCCTCGCCAGAACACCGTACTGCCCGCCCGGCTTAATGCAATGACGAGGCCGAGACTGGAGATCAGCAATACCGGCCAGAGCCAGCGCGCCTCCGAAAGTGGTGCAGACTTCAGGATCAGCAGTTTTCCAAAAAATCCTGAAAACGGCGGCAGGCCCGCTATGGACACCGCCCCAATGAAAAACAGGCTGCCCAGAAGCATGGGCTGTCGCAGGGTAGGCCCTTTCTCCAGTCGGGCCCCGGTTTCCCCTCGCTGCCTGGCGACCATATCACTGAGCAGGAAGAGCCCTCCGGTAATCCATGTAGTATGAATCAAGTAGAACAGACAAGCCGAGATCGATTCCACACGTCCAAGCGACATACCAGCCAACAGCAGCCCCACCGATACCAGCACCAAATAAGCCACCAGTTCCTGAAGTTGGCGCGCCGCCAGGGCACCAATGGACCCCAGGGCAAGGGTCAGCAAGGCCAGAGGCCACAGCAAGGGTTGCGCCAGATGGGATAATGCTCCGGCGTCAGGGCCGAACAGCAGCGCATAGATACGCAAAATCGAATATACACCGACCTTTGTCATAACGGCGAACAATGCAGCGACCGGAGCCGTTGCCCCTGCGTAGGCACGTGGTAGCCAGAAGTAAAGAGGCAGCAGGGCCGCCTTGAGTGCAAAGACTAACAGTAGCAGGAGCCCAGCGGCTGCAATCAGGGGGGCATCGTCCGGCCCTACCTGTGCGATGCGTTCAGACAGATGTGCCATATTCAGGGTGCCTAGCAGCCCATACAGCACGCCTACGGCCACCAGAAACAACGACGAGCCCAGGAGATTAAGCAGTATGTAGTGCAGGCCCGCACTTGTGCGCTCCTTGCCACCGCCGTGCAACAGCAGCGCGTAGGAGGCGATCAGCAGGATTTCGAAGAAGACATACAGATTGAACAGGTCGCCGGTAAGAAAGGCACCATTCAGGCCAGCTACCTGAAACTGGAATAACGCATGAAAATTAGGGCCGCGAGCATCGTCGCCCTGGCAGGCATAGAGTATGGCACCACTCGCCAGAACCGATGTAATCAGCACCATAATCGCACTCAGCCGATCCAGCACCAGCAGAATGCCAAAGGGAGCCGACCAGTTACCGAGGGTGTAGGTTACGATTTCATCGCGGGCAGCAACAGTGACCATCCACGCTGACAGCGGGATCAGCAGAAAGGTAGCCAACGCTGAAAAGTACCGTTTGTTTCGCGATGTCATGCTATTGAACAGTAACAGGGCCGCCCCGCTGAAAAGCGGCAGTAGAATCGGCAGGATGATCACATGGCTCATTGTTCCTCTCCGTCCACGTGATCGTTTCCAAGTTCGCAAACCGCACGGATGGACAGCACCAGCACGAATGCTGTCATCGCAAAGCTGATGACGATGGCAGTCAGCACCAGCGCCTGGGGCAAGGGGTCAGCATAGGTCTGGCTTTGACCAATGATGGGAGCAGCACCGGTCGACAAGCGCCCCATGGCAAAAAGAAAAAGATTCACGGAATAAGTGATCAGGGTCATTCCCAGTACGACCGGGAACGTACGTCCACGTAGCATCAGGTAAACACCGCTCGCTGTCAGCACACCCAAGGTGATGGCAAAAAACAGTTCCATCAGGACACGCCCTCCTCTTGCGGTCGGCCGCTTGAGGCCAAATGCGCCAGTGTCAGCAACGAGGAGCCTACAACGGTTAGGTATACGCCCAGATCAAACAGCGTCGCGCTGGCCAGTTCGACGTCACCGATCACTGGAATATGCAGGTGCGTGAACCCAGAGGTCAGGAAGGGCTTGCCAAACAACCATGCGACCAGCCCTGTCGCCCCGGCCAGCAGAATGCCGCTGCCTGCCAGGCGGCGATAATCGAGAGGCAAGCGTGCAGTCGTCCAACGAAGCCCACTGGCAATGTACTGCAGGATCAATGCTGCCGTTGTGATCAGGCCAGCTATAAAGCCGCCACCGGGCAGCTGATGGCCACGCAGAAATATAAAGACGGAAACCAGCAGGGCCAGCGGTAGTAGGAGCTTGGCCATAACCTTGAGCATCAGAGGGTGCCGATCACGTATCCAGGGGTACCCACCCAGCCCCCGCTCGGGAAGTTTGGGGTTTAGCCCGTCTAGCATGGCGTAGACGGCGATGCCGGTAATCGCCAGTACGCTGATTTCGCCCAGCGTATCGAACCCCCGAAAGTCCACCAGAATCACATTGACGACGTTGCTGCCGCCGCCTTCCGGTACGCTCCGGTCCAGGAAGAACTGCGCAATGCTCTCGTAGGGTCGCGTCAGTACCGCATAGGCCAGCAAAGAAACCAACCCACCGCATCCCACCGCCAGTAGGCCGTCCCGTCCTCTTCGCAGTGCGGAGGACTCACGCGGTGTATGCCAGGGCAGGAAGAACAGTGCCAGTACCAGCAGGACCGTGGTGACAACTTCAACCGACAACTGAGTCAATGCCAGATCAGGCGCCGAGAACCGGGCAAACAGCAGAGACACCATCAATCCGGCTACACTGCTAAAGACAATGGCTTGCAACCGCCGACGGTGGAACAAGACGACTGAAATCGAGGCGGCCATAAGAATCACCAGCCCTGCCGAGGTAACCGGGTCGAGTGGAGTCATCGCCACCGGCCCCGTCACTACCTCGAGATCCCACAAGGCACTCCCGGTTACGAGCAGTACGCCTATCAGCATAAGCGTCATGTATCGTTGTAGCGAGCCGTTCTCTACACGTTCGGTAAACAGAACGGTCAGCCGGACCAGACACTGGATTGCGCCCTCGAACACATCCCGCGCTTCGGCATCAGGAAGTTGGTTATACAGGCGAAACAGCGGACGCCGCATTCCAAAGTACAGCAGTACGCCACCGCCCAGCGCAATAAGGCTCATGACAAGAGGCAGATTGAACCCATGCCAGAGGGTCAGACTGTATTCGGGTAACGGTCCGCCTAATGAAACCCGTGCCGCCAGCGCAAGTAGATCGCCTACGGTCTGCTCAGGCATCAGACCTACCAGAACACACAGCAAGACGAGGATATTGACCGGCGCGCGCATCCAGAACGGCGGCTCATGGGGTGGAAAGTGAGGCATTGCCGAGGGATCAGGCGTCTTGTCTAGAAACGCCTGATGAATGAAGCGTACGGAATATGCCATGGTGAGCAGATTGGCAATAGTGGAGACGACGGGAATGACCCAGTTGAACGGGCCCAGCAACCCTTGCTCCAGGGTCTCACTCAAAAACATTTCCTTGCTCAGGAAACCATTGAGTAACGGCACTCCTGCCATCGACAACGACGCGACGATTGCAAGCAGTGCCGTATGCGGCATGTACCGGTAGAGCCCTCCCAGCCGACGCAGATCACGCGTACCGGTCTCATGGTCGATGATCCCGGCTGCCATGAACAGTGAGGCCTTGAACGTCGCATGGTTGATGGTGTGGAAGATGGCAGCTACCGAACTCATGTCGGTATCCAGCCCGAACAGCAAGGTGATAAGGCCCAGATGGCTGATGGTGGAATAGGCCAACAGCCCTTTAAGGTCTTGCTGAAAGAAGGCCATGGCTGACCCAAGCACCAGGGTAACCAACCCGGTAAGGCTGACGATATAGAACCACTCATCTGTACCCGAAATAGCCGGATACAGGCGTGCCATGAGATAAATGCCAGCCTTAACCATGGTGGCTGAGTGCAGATAGGCTGAAACAGGCGTGGGCGCTGCCATCGCGTGAGGAAGCCAGAAGTGGAACGGAAACTGGGCAGACTTGGTAAAGGCACCTAGCAGAATCAGCACCAGCATCAGCGGATAGAGAGGATGTTCGACGATACGTGAGCCGGAAACCAGGATCTGGCTCAGCTCGAAGCTGCCTGCAATGTGCCCCAGCAACAGTATGCCTGCCAACAGGGCAAGCCCCCCGCCTGAAGTAATCGTCAGGGCCATTCGCGCCCCGCGTCGCGAGTCGGAGCGATGGGACCAGAAACCGATTAGCAGAAACGAGGAAAGACTGGTGATTTCCCAGAAGACGAGCATCAGCAGCACGTTTTCGGAAAGAACGACCCCCAGCATGGCTGCCATGAATACCAGCAGATAGCTGTAGAATCGTCCAATGGCCTCCTCAGACGATAGGTAGTATCGCGCATAGAGAATGACCAGAAGGCCGATCCCCAGAATCAGCAAGGCAAAAAGAAAACTCAGCCCGTCCAGACGAAGGCTCAGGTTGAAGCCCAGGTTTTCCAGCCATGTGTACGAAACAGTGATGGCGGCTCCCTCTGCCAACCTGGAGCGCAAATTCAACAGGATGAAGAAGGCAATCGCCGCGGGTATCGAGGCCGCAATGGCAGCCAGGCGTCGACCGCCCCGATCAAACACTACAGGTAACAGGCTGCCAAGCAGCGGCAGTACGACAATCAGCACCAGCATCATACGGCGCGCCTACTCATCACAATGTAAACAATCATGGAATGCCTTCCGACTCCCCTATTCCAGATACAGGCTCGACTCCAACGAGCTCATTAGGGGGTGGGACAAGCGACCGTCGCGTTAGTGCGCTGCATAATGGCATTCAGACAGGCACATGATTGATGACAAGACGTTAACAATAGCCATCAGGCGATTGATACCCTTATCCGCTCCCGGGGGATCGTTCGTTACGATGGAGTTGTGTGCCTGCATCAACATCGTCCAGGCTCCAGCGGAAGCCCTCTATGCTTAATCACGCCTGCGCCGAAAACGCATGCAATGATCAATCAGTGGCTAAGAGAAGAAGGCGTTCGGGCTTGAGCTGTTGAAGACCCAATGTGTTTGAGCCTGCCGGTAACTGCCTCATAAGCCCTTCGTAACAATCCTGTTACGCCATGGTGACAGTGCTGGGTCAATGCGTAACGAAATCAGGAACAGCATCGGAACACCAAAACAGGCCAAACCTTCAAGCCACTGATTAATAACGATTTTTTAAAGTTGGCACGGCACCTGCTTTATTCCTGGTATAACAAGAACAACAAATAAAACAGATCACTTCAAAACAACAAAAACAAGATTGAAAGTGGCGAAGCGAACTGATCATTTTAGAACTTGTGAAGTGTCTAAAGTAATCCGTTCACTTAAAGACAACATAATGCATCCGAAGCATCCAGAGGTTGCTTAGGGCCATACAAGAAAAACAAAAGGCATCGTGCAGCATGGTTGAGAGGGAGCTTAGGCTCCCTTTGTGCTATTTGCAGTATCGTTCAGTCAATGAATAGTTCTGAGCACGTTGCCGGTTATCCAGCGCTAGGCAACCTGATGGAACGAAATCAATCCAGGCGGGTATAGATGTAGAGTGCGGAGATTGTTAACGCAAAAAGCATCGTTACAACGCTGAGGGTGCCAGACAGTGTAAGCGCCGAAACCCTGCTTATCAGTCCCAGCCAGTCTGCTACTATCAATCCTGTGGCCATGCACACCAAAAGAGCAACTACTCGCGCCAGCATCACATCACCTGCGTTTTGCTATTTGACCATTAAGGAGCATTGCGAGATGGCACGCAATGCTGGCATATAAGTGTCAAATTGCCTCCACAAGTTCACCAAGTCACAGACCGCTTGTCGACCTGATTGCAGTTAAGCGCACACACCTGTGACGGACTTCTCTTTTGTTGAACAGGCTTATCGCTGATGCCGTCCCCGACGCCATGATTCACCCACCAGGATGACCAGATAAATTGCCCATGCACTTAGCAGGACGAATACGTCTCGAGAGGACCAGTGAAGGGGATTGAAACCTTCTCGTACACCTTGAACCCCATAGAGAATCAACGCAACGACAACCGCGCTACGACAAAGCCGCGCAAACGTCATGACTGGCTCCTTAAAAATCTCTGAACACCGTGACTATAAAGTTTTCATCAGACCCCATACAGTACACGAGCGTTGAAAGCAGTGGCTGGCCTGTCACCCAGTCCCAGCCAGAGCACGCTACCCACACATTCAGGTAACCATTTTTAATTTAATGCCTGTCAATCCTTGCAGCGCCGTTTCGTCCTTACTTGGGAATCACTTGACGACCCACTGAAAGGGCGTACGGCTTAGGGTAAAATGACTACGTAATGTAAAAGCAGATCCTGATAATGATCACGGAGGATAACCGCAATGCTGTTTGCTCTGGGTACATTACTCTGCCTGAGCGGTGCAGGCTGCCTGGCATTCGACCCGCTGGACCCTATGCTTCAGCTTGAAGGATTAGCGTTGATAGGATTGGCGCTATTGATTGTTCGTGAGGGCATACTCGAACTTAACTGAGGTATCGCCTGTAGTTGTCACGATACCTTGCCCGCCTCGCTCCGGCACATCTGATCCACCAGCTCCCGTGGATACTCGTTGAGTTCCAACTCATCACAAATGTAAGCCAATACGCTGAGACCATCCTGTTCCAGCAATCGGACCGCTGAGAGTTCACCGCATCGATAGTCATAACAGGCCCAGCTGCCTGGGTGTTTCTGACAAAGCAGAAAAGCTCGCGAGACATTTATCTCCTGCGAAACCAGCAGAGCCTGCAGCGCGGCAGTATCAACCTCACCTGTGGATTCAGACGCTTCTGAGCCGGAACTGCGCACAACCATAATTGCGTCTTGCTCAAACCTGAAGACTTCGATGTCCGACTGAGCGGTGCGACTGTAAAGGGTCGGCTGGTCCGGATTCTCGGGCTTCAATGGCGCAGGCTGGATACTCATGGGTGGGCTCATATAAGGGATAGGCATGTCATTGCAGCACTTTGATCAAGCGCACCTGGGTAGCCGCGTGGAAAAGGCTGATCCATATCAACGAACTCTGGCATTTCCGTATCCAGACTGTACGCCGTGCTTTGCAGCCAGCCAATAATCTATTTACATTTTTTTCACGAAATTTTCACGATGCGATCATGTCTAGCGATAAGGTCTGCCTGTTGTATCAGGGAGCAGTTTGGGTTCGGGTGGTGAAGTGAACTGAAAGGGAGCAAACAAGGTATGAGTCACTTTATTAGCAATACGTACGAGCTTTTAAAGGAGCCGGCCGGCCGGCTGATACTGGAGTGCCTGCAAAGCGTTGAAAGCTATGGTCGCTCCTGGCGCCTCGATAAAGGCTCGGTGTATGGAAATCGCCTGTCGACCCTGTTTTCTGCAAGCAAACCAGACGGCCAAGGCCGTGATCGGTTGATGGTCGTTGCCGTGGAGACCCCGACATGCGACTGGACGGTTAGCTACCAGCTCTTTTAACGCTATTTTGCCCGAACGCAGGCCAATTCTCTGATACGCGACGCGTACCACGCTTTTGGGCGCCTGTCTTGCCCTGTTTATTACCCAATAGGTGGCTGAAAAGGAAAGCTCTTTTATGGGCTGGTATTATCAAACAAATTACAATAAGGCTTGGAGATGTGTTTGTGCAGGAGGCCTCTAACGACGACGTTTCTTAAACGGCTTGCAGCTAACTAGGGGGTGCCTAGCGTCTGAGCGGTACTCCCAGCGCCTTTTGAGGGAGCGGGCCGTAAGCCTCACCGATGCGTATCGATTCATCAGGACGATCCGTCTGCTGCGCTCCAGCCTCGTACGCATAATGTACCTGCAAATGCTACCCCTCCCCCTTTTGCCCGATCAAACCCGTAACCTCCACATAAGTGATACCTGCTTGGTATGGCGGCTCGGCAGTAAGACGCAAAACGGTACGTCACGCTACACATTAGTAGATGAGCCCGCTGCACAACATCACGTCGTTGCGGACGATTTGGATGCTGTCAACGCGGGTCGGCAGCGAGGATCAAGTCCCATGGCAGCCAGGAACAATTCTTGCCACCCGAACGCTGCATTAATAGAGGCATGAGCTTGCTAGCGTGGCTCAAACGGTCACTTTTATTTTCGTTCGTCCAGGCAGTCCCATGATTACAATAGAAACGCCTACCTATTACACCGCTACCAAGAAATACAATCTGAGCTTCCCAACGCTCGATGCGGACATCGAAGCCGACGTCGTTGTGATCGGAGGCGGCTTTTCAGGAATCAATACCGCTCTTGAGCTAGCCGAGAAAGGCATCACCAATATCGTGGTGCTCGAAGGTCGTTACCTGGGCTTTGGCGGCACGGGCCGTAATGGCGGACAGATCATGGCGGGTATTGGTCATGACCTGGACAAGATCAAGAACCAAGTAGGTGAAGACGGCCTCAAGACTATTTTCGAGATCAGTGACAAAGGCGCTGACATCATCAAGGGCCGGATTCAGAAATACAATATCGATGCGGACTTCCATCATGGCTACGGCTATATGGGCTTTAACGCACGCCAGGAAAAGACACTACGCACCTGGGAGAAAGAGTTCAAATCACTGAACTCCGGCCACGAGATTGCCTTGCTGACAGGCTCGGAAGTCCGCCGCATCATTGGATCGGAAGCCTATACCAGCGCCCTGTTGCACATGGGCGGCGGTCATGTTCATTCACTTAACCTGCTATTGGGCGAGGCCAAGGCGCTAGCCAGCTATGGCGTCAAGATCTTCGAGCACAGCCCTGCCCTTGCCGTTGAGTATGGTGAGCGGATCACTGTGCGCACCGGGCAGGGCTCTGTCAGGGCAAGCAAGCTGCTTTGGGCATGCGACAGCTTCCTCAACAAGCTGGAGCCGGAGCTCCATACCAAAACGATCAACACCTATGCGTTCCAGATCATGACCGAGCCGCTCTCGGATGAATTGATCGAACGCATCAGCCCAATCCGTGGGGCCTACAGCGATATCCGCCCGGTCATTGACTATTACCGCGTTACGGCCGAGAACCGGTTGCTATTTGGCGCTGCTACGCCTTATCTCGACTATATCCCCAAAGACCTGAAGGCCTGGAACCGCAATCTGATGCTCAAGATCTTCCCGTACCTCAAGGACGTGAAGATCGATCTGGCCTGGGGTGGCCCGATGGCATGCGGTGCCAATCTATTCCCCCAGATCGGCACCTTGTCCGGCCGGCCCAATGCGTTCTACGTACAGGGCTATTCAGGCTTCGGCGTAACGCCAAGCCACATTATCTGCAAGGTTCTGGCTGAGGGCATGAGCGAGGGCTCTGCCCGCTACGACCTGATCAGCTCGGTTCGCCATAGCAACATCATAGGCAAGGACCATTTCCGCCCGGTTATCTGCAGCCTGGGCAAGATCATGCATCAGAGCGCCGGCTACATGACAGGCCGCCGCTGATATTTCCCCTTAACGAAAAGGACCATTTCATGTCGTTATTCACTGTTAAACAAGGCACCGCACTGACCGATCTTGAAGCCTGGGGCACCGTGGCGGATCTGGGTTCGGAAATCCTAGAAGGCGACGGCAAGTGCTTTGGCAAGATGACCTTTGGTGCGCCGACCGATCCGGTCAGCTCTGCTTATTTTGGTACTACTAAAAGCAAGTTCCGAATGGTGTACCCGTTCAATGAGCAGGCAACGGTTGTCTATGGTGAGGTCATCCTGACTGACGAATCCACGGGCAAAAGTACCCATTACAAGACCGGAGACAGCTGGTCTGTCACCAAGGGCACACCTGTCTTGTGGGAAGTCGTCAGTGATGGGTTTGTCAAACACTACCTCGCGGCTGCATAAATCAGAGCTTTGGCAGACCTTCGTCATGATGCCGGCCACTGAAGGCAAACAGCGATGCCTACAGGCGGTAACGCGAATCGTACCGGCTTCCTCTGCCGTGCTCTATCAGGTAAATCAGCAGCTTGAGGCTCACCACTACGAGCTGCTGACTATGACGCCTCAGGTACATCAGTGCTACCTGGACGTCTATCGCGAATTTGATCCGCTGCGGCCCATCTGCTGTCACGAACTGGGATTGGCAGTCGTTCCCCTCAGCGTGGCAGCGACTCGGCAAGAAGCACATCGCTCGCGCCGATACGCCACCTTTCTCGATACCTACTCCATTTGCGATGTCATCGAAATCCTGACCTATCAGGCCGGACGGCCGGCATTTGGTATCTCGCTTCTGCGCACACGGGCACTAGGCGCATTTACAGCCGAAGAGATAGAGCGGCTGACAGGCCTGCAAAGTCTGCTGGAGTTTACGCTGCCGTTGGCCTTCATCCATGAACCTGGCGAGACAGCCCGCCTGACCGGCCTTACGCCTCGAGAGCAGGACATTGCGTTGGCACTCAAAGACGGCCTGAGCAACAAGGCGCTTGCGCGGCATCTGGATATGGGACTGCCGACCGTTAAAACGCACCTGAATAACCTGTATCGCAAGTTCAACGTCACGAACCGCACTGAATTGATCCGGCACCTGTTTCTGTGAGCGTTCTCCTGCCGACCTCAACCATCTGGTTGATACCGGGCGCCAGGCCGCTGGTGGATGATGGCCTCACCTATCAAACGGAGTGTATGACATGACCCAACAACAGGACTGGATCACCGTAGGCGCACTGGCCGATGGCTTCAACCTCGACAACTACACGTTGCCTGTCTCGAACGACCTCAACGGCAGGACGCTAGTGCTCGACGGCCCGTCCGGCGAATCCATTACCTACCGCTTCAGCCAAAATGCGGTTGGCTGGTCCTCTGCAGACCATTCGACATCTCACGAGGCGGCCTCTCGTGTCACTTCCATCCGGGAAGGGATCTACCTGATCGACTTCCTTCAGCAGACCGACACCTCCACTGCCTCGATCAGCCTCGTGCTGGACGTGAAGCAAGGCGTTTTCACGCGGGTCTACGGGCAGCTCCCAACGCAGGATGATCAGCGCAGCGATCTGTTCAGCTGTGCCTTGTCGGGCCAGGATCTGACGCCAGTCTCGGCGCAGTTCACTCATGGGACGATACAGGGCCTTTATTCGGGTACATCACCGTCGG
This sequence comes from Pseudomonas sp. C2.3V, assembly GCF_058536325.1. Classification (NCBI taxonomy): domain Bacteria; kingdom Pseudomonadati; phylum Pseudomonadota; class Gammaproteobacteria; order Pseudomonadales; family Pseudomonadaceae; genus Pseudomonas; species Pseudomonas sp. C2.3V. The sequence goes on from NZ_JBZUBN010000002.1 coordinate 288,050, forward strand.
AAGCGAATCACCCACATCAGCCGACCCACGAACTGGTCGGCATCCGCAACTGCTACGCCTACAGTCCTCATGAGGTTTATGAACACATCTATCTCAACGAAAACCTCTACAGCTGGCATTGCCTGAGTGGCGTTGAACGTGGGCTGGCCGATACGGACCGCTGCCATTATTTCAAGCTGGAGAACGAGCTCTATCTGTTCGTATGGCGGGAAAAGATCATTCCTACGCTCGGGCTGGTGCTGATCGACCTGAAGCAACACCGCAGCGACGGAAAGATTTGCGGCCATACGGGTGATGATCTAGGGCAGTGGTCGAACTTCCCGGTTGGCTCATTCAGCAGAATCCTCAACACAACCGAGTACCCAGGCCATGAATGAGGTGAAAACCTACGTAATCACCGGGGCCGGTAGCGGTATCGGTGAGGCATGCGCCTATCGCCTTGCCGATGAAGGCGCCCAGCTTGTACTCATTGGTCGCCGTCGGGAACCGCTGGAGGAGGTAGCCGCTCGTACAGGTGGGCTGGTACTGACGGGTAATGCGGCCAGCAGTGCGGATTGGGAGACGTTCATCCCTCGGATCATCGAGCGCTTCGGCAGAATCGATGGCCTTGTGGCGTCAGCGGGCGGTCTGGGCCAGGGCACTGCACTCGAGACCAGCGATACCCGATGGCAGCAAGCAATGCAAAGCCATCTGGACACCGCTTTCTACAGCGTCAGGGCGTGCCTGCCCTCACTGATCGAGCGACGGGGCGCTGTCGTGCTGCTGGGCTCTATCGCCTCGCTGGCCGCAGGAGGGGGAGTTTGCAGCTATACCACCGCCAAACATGCCTTGATCGGCTTGACCCGCTCACTCGCCAAGGATTATGGCCCTGCCGGCGTCCGCGTCAATGCGGTCTGCCCAGGTTGGGTGAAAACGCCGATGGCCGACGAAGAGATGCAGCCGCTGATGCAGCATTACGGCGAAAGTCTTGAGGCGGCGTATAGCCGGGTAACCCGCGATGTCCCTCTTCGCCGCCCCGCCACATCAGCGGAAATCGCTGAAGTGTGCCGGTTTCTGCTTTCTTCTGAAGCCTCGATTATTACAGGCGCTTCAATCGTGGCGGACGGCGGCTCCAGCATCGTCGATGTGCCCACGCTTGCCTACGAGCACCTGTAAGGCCAGCCACGCCAGCGCAACAGCCAACGTAAACACAGGCCCAGTGGCGGGCCTACTTTCATTCGACATAACCGCAGGAGCAGGATGATGCAGGATCAGACATCAGCAGGATCGATACACGACCTTACCGGCAAGGTCGTTCTAGTCACCGGGGGCGGCCAAGGCATCGGGCGAGGAATTGTCGAGCACTTTGCCGGAGCTGGCGCACAGGTCGTCATTGCCGACCTCAATGCGGAGAACGCAGCAGCGGTCGCGCGGGGATTGCAAAAGGAGGGAAGACACGTGACCGCCCATCCGGTAGACCTGGCCGAGCGCGATCAGATCAGGACACTCATGGAAACCGTCAAACAGACCTGCGGCCGGCTGGATGTCCTGGTACATAACGCCGGCTACTTTCCACTAACTCCGTTCGCCGATATTACACCTGAAGTGCTGGAACGTACCCTGGCCGTCAATCTGTCATCCCTGTTCTGGCTGACGCAGCAAGCATTGCCACTGTTCCGGCTACAGGGCAAGGGATGTGTACTGGTTACGTCTTCTGTGACAGGCCCTCGAGTGGCTTATCCCGGACTCTGTCATTACGCGGCGGCCAAGGCTGGCGTGAACGGATTCATTCGTAATGCCGCCCTGGAACTGGCACCTCATAACGTTCGGATGAATGGCGTCGAGCCGGGGATGATCCAGACACCTGCCATGGACAACTTGGGCGACAGCGACGTCACCCGACAGATCAGGGCCAGTATCCCGCTCGGGCGTCTTGGTCAGCCGTCCGACATTGCCAGTGCCATGCTGTTTCTGGCCTCGGAAGCCGCCTCGTTCATTACAGGGCAGACCCTAGTCGTTGACGGTGGCATGACGCTGCCTGAATCCAAGATGGCCCTGGCGTGAACGCACTACCAAATAGCCATTTTTGGCACAGATAGGTCTGAACGGTACGTTGAGGAACAGAACTTGCCTCAGTACGCAGGAAAGGCCTTTAACGAGCAGAAAGGTTTCCAAAATGCACCAAGACATCAAGGCTGCGTTACCGGTAAAGGCTCGAATGCACCACACCCATACTCAGGACGTATCGGAGCACTCCCACGCCATGACAGGCTGGGCATTGCATTATGACCAGGTCTCGTCTGGACGCTTCGAGGGCGAACTGATCGATATCCAGCTGGACTGGATGCATCTGACCCGCGATCGGTGCAATCAGGCATTGCGCAAGAACGGCTCGACATGGCCAGGTGCGATTGCATTCAGCCTGCCCCTCAACGAAGCGTGCGAGCTTCATTGCGCCGGACACTCGTTGAGAGAAGCCAGCCTGTTGGTCGCCCGCGGCGCTCACCTGCCAGAGTTGCAGACGCCTGCCAATCTCGACCTGCTATGCATCACCATCGCAGAGGCCGAGCTGCTTCCCATACTAGAGCAGCAACAGAGCCCGTTCACACTTGACGACTTGCCGAAGTGTTACCGTCTCCGCCCCCATCAGCGTCACAGCGAGTTCGTCAGGTTGCTTGACGACATCGCAAATACGCAAAGCCAGAGTCAAGGCCTCTTGAGGCACGAGGCTATCCGAAACGGTATCCGGGAAACCGTTCTGTTGCACCTTCTGGATCTGCTCGATGCTGGCGAAGAGGTTCCGGCACTGACTCCCACAGCCCGCAAGCGGATGGTAGACCGAGCCCGCGAGTATGCGCTTTCGTGTCAGGAAACGCCGCCTTCGATTTTGGAACTCTGTAACCGCATCGGCGCCAGCCGACGCAAACTACAGTACTGTTTTCAGGAGGCGTTGGGCGTCAACCCGACCACTTATCTGCGTACGCTGCGCCTGAATGCGGCGCACCGTGCGCTTTGTCACAGTGACGGCACGGTTTCGGTGCAGGACGTAGCAGCCCAATGGGGTTTTTGGCACTTGAGCCGCTTTGCCAACGACTACGCCAAATTGTTTGGCGAAAAACCATCCGCCACTTTACGCCGTGTTCGTGAAGACTATATGACCAGTTTTGCCAAATCCGGATAACAACCCTCGCTTGACCTCCCCCACCCTAAGAAAAAACAAAGGGAGGTTTCGATGTACGAAGCATACAAGATCACAACAATTAGCTCCGTATTGTTAGCCACTTTATTCCTGACTCATCCCGCCCAGGCGACTGAGGGCGGAGCCCCTACAACAGCCTTTGGTGTCTATGATTTTGGCGCCGGGTTCACACCGCCACCGTCACCAACAGGCACCGTTGGCCTGCGTACCAACTACTACTGGGCCAATACTGTCAAAGACCGCCACGGCCGAGACAACGGGACTGATTTTTCCCTTGGCGTCCTCTCACTCGGCCTGGCTTATATCCGCATGACCGATACCGAACTGCTGGGTGCAAAATACGGGTTTGGTGTGATCGCGCCTTTTTTCGACATGGACGCTGATCTCAAGGTCAAGGTGGGCGGCACCACCGTCTTTTCGGACAGCACTCACGTATTCCGGCAGGCGGACCTGCAGGTGTTGCCACTGATTCTACAATGGACGCCCTCACGTAACCTTGGTATCAACGCGCAGTTCCAGATTCAGGCACCCACCGGCGATTACGACAAGAACCGTCTGGTCAGCCCCGGCCTCAACCACTGGACGTTTTCACCTATCGTCAACGCCACCTATATCAGTGATTCAGGGTTCGAGGTGTCATCCAGCTTCGAGCTGGACGTGAACACCCGTAACCATTCTACGGATTACAAAAGCGGAACTGAGTACCGCCACGAGTTCGCAGTGGGCCAGCATTTCGGGCCTTGGACAGCCGGTATTGGCGGTTACTACTACCGCCAGCTCAGCGACGATGACGCACCCAACCTTACCTACGGCAACCGCGCCCGGGTACTGGCCATCGGACCTGCAGTGAGCTTTTTCCAGCCGGGGCTGCCACCTGTCTGGGTGCATGCTTACAAGGAATTCGACGCCCGTAACCGTACCGAGGGTTATGCCGTCGCCGTACGTTTTTCCCACAGTTTCTGAGGAATTACCATGTCCCAGTCCTATCTAGAAGGCCGGCATACCGCTGGTCGCGCGCAGGGCGCTGTCCTCATGCTTGGTAGCAGCCTGACAATCATGGGCTCCGTGATGGTCGCGCCGGTTCTACCCAAGATTGCCGCAGAATTCGGGCCGGTAGAGCCCCAGACGGGTGTTCTCATCCCTTTGGCCATTACGGGGCCGGCGCTGGCCATTGCGCTTTGCGCACCGCTGGCTGGTTGGCTGGCCGACCGGCTCGGACGCAAACGTCTGCTGATTCTGGCGACACTGGTCTATGCACTTTGCGGCGCCGCACCTGCATTTTTGGACAGCCTGAAAGGAATTGTTGGTCTGCGACTGCTCTTTGGCTGTGCCGAGGCGGCAGTCATGACTTGCTGCGTCACGCTCATCGCCGATTACTGGCATGGCGAACAACGCATGCGCTACGTAAACGGGCAAGTCATCACGATTGGTCTGGTAGGCTCGATCTTCTTTGCCATCGGTGGCGCACTGGGGGAACACTCCTGGCGAACACCGTTTCTGCTGTACCTGCTTCCCCTCCTGCTTGTCCCGGCCATGCTCAAGCTGCTCTGGGAGCCCGAGGTTCATCATGCCCGGGCAATGCATTCAACCGAGCCTGGGCAGTCCTCCCTTCCGCCGCTAATCATCAACTATCTATTGGTGTTCTTTGGCATGGTGCTGAGTTTCATCGTCCCAGTCCAAAGCCCCACCCTGCTGGTCGGGCTGGGGGTTACGTCCAGTACGCTGATCGGGCTGTGCGCAGGGCTGGGGCTTCTCACTTCACTGGGAGGCTCGCTGCTCTGGCCCTTCGTTCGTCGACGTGTAGGGCTCGCGGGGTGCAATGTGCTGCTGCTACTGCTCATGGCCAGCGGACTGTGGCTACTCATTACCGCCCACACCTATTACCAGGTTCTGCTCGCCGTGACGATTCACGGTCTGGGCGCCGGCATGCTGGTTCCCAATTCCACGGCACCGGTGATGAATGCCTTGAGCGCGACCGCCCGCGGCCGGGGACTCGGTATCTTCACCGCCTGCCTGTACCTGGGCCAGTTCTCAAGCCCACTGATCGTCATTGCTCTGCTTGGCCAAACCGGTGATCTGCACCATGCCATTGGCCTGCTTGCCGTCGCCAGCGTCATCACCGCCCTGGTGTGGGCGCTGCTCAGCTTCCTGCGCCGTGGAATCAACAACCCGGCCCGCTCCACCCATCCCTGAATTCAGTTACAAGGAGCTCCGCTTATGAATGACATCGACTACCTGCTGGACACCCTGGATGCCACAGCCCTGAGCCTGCTCGTACGGCAAGGTGAAGTGACGCCAATCGAATTGCTCGACGCGGCGATCCAGCGGCTCGACCGGGTGAACCCGCAACTCAACGCCATCAGCGAGCGGTGCTATGACGTGGCCCGGCAGATGGCACAACGACCGGAAGCCCGACAAGGCGTACTGGCCGGTGTTCCGACCCTCATCAAGGACCTCTTCTCCCCTGTCCAGGGCGCCCGCATGACACAGGGCTCGCGCGTCATGGGTGAGGCACGCGCTGATCTTGATTGTGAAGTGGTTGCCCGTCTGCGTCGCGCGGGCTGTGTGTTTGCAGGCACCACCACGTCACCGGAATTCGGAACCTCCTACACCACCGAGTCGACCCGTTTCGGCGCCACCCGAAATCCCTGGAATACGGAACGCAGTGCCGGCGGGTCCAGCGGTGGTGCTGCCGCCCTGGTCGCTGCCCGTGCCATCCCGTTTGCTCATGGTAACGATGGGGGCGGCTCACTGCGTGTCCCGGCATCCTGTTGCGGGGTCTTCGGTCTGAAACCCACCCGAGGTCGGTTGCCTTCCGGTCCGCTGGTAGGCGAAGGGTGGGCCGGAATGGGGACGCCCCATGCCATTACGTTATCCGTACGCGACAGCGCCCTTCTGCTGGACGCCACCGCTGGGGCGGACCTGGGTGCGCCCTACGCAGCGCCGGCTCAAGCGATGCCGTTCGTCCAGGCCGTCTCGGCTGATCTCGCACCGCTTCGTATCGCGGTGATCGAGCAACTGGGGCCGTGGCCAACAAGTCCGGAAGCGTTGACGGCGGTACGTCATACTGCACGGCTGTGCGAGCAGCTCGGCCATCATGTGGAGCTTGCCACGCTACCCGTCAATCTGCCGGGACTTCTGGACCATCTCTTCAATATCATTGGCCCAAGCACTCGAAACTTTCTGGATATGGTCGGCCAGCTGAGAGGGCAGTCCGTAGGAGACGAAGAGTTGGACCCCCGTACGCGCATCATTCTACGCGAGCGGGGTAATATTCCGGCCGCACGTTATGCCGCCGCGGTAGAAAGCATCCATGCGCTGGGAAGGCAGCTGGCCTACTTCCTGATTGACCATGATCTGATCCTGACGCCAACCCTGACTCGAGAGCCACCCCTGATCGGTGACCTGGACGCCTTTGACCCCAGCCTCAGCCTGGCCGAAGTAATCGAAGCCTTCCATAGCTATTCACCCTTCACGGCGCTGTTCAATGCGTCCGGCCAACCGGCCATGTCCGTTCCGCTCTACTGGACAGAGAATGGGCTGCCACTCGGCTCGCATTTTGCGGCACGCTTTGGTGAGGAGCACACCCTGCTTGCGCTGGCGGCACAACTCGAACGCGCCCAACCTTGGGCGAACCGCAAGCCGCTGGTCTGTGCATAAAGGTACGAGGCACAGGACGGAGCAGACTGTGTGCCTTATTTCCGTACTAACGTGCCTCAACCTACCAGGGCAGCGACTCGCCCTGGTAACTGACAAAATCACACTGGCAGCGACCTGCCTGCTGCTCGATGACGGCAATCAGACCCTTGGCGCTTTCGGTTGTGGTCAGTGGTGCCGAGTGGCCGCCCATGTCGGTCTGAACCCACCCCGGGTGTAACGCCAACACACTGAACGACAACGGGATATGCGAGGATGCCCAGCTCCTGAGCAGGCTGTTTAGGGCCGCCTTGCTGGCTCCATACAACGGCATATCTGCGGCACGATCAAGCGTGACACTTCCCATCTGGGAGCTCATACACGCCACCACACCGCCGTCTGCGATGCAATGGCTTAACCCTTCGACAATACGCAGCGGCGCAACCGTATTAGTCGAGAACAACTCTGCAATCTCTTCGGTATTGATTGCCATGACATCCTGGTGATCAGGCCCATAAATCCCTGCGTTGACGATCAGACGATCCAGCGTTGTGTTCTGCAATTGCTTCTTGAGAGAAGGAATCAGTGCCGGGTCCGTCATATCGCCGGACAGCAGCACCAGCCGATCGCCGTAAGTCGCGCTCAATTGTTGCAAGGCTTCGTTATCAGACCGACGAACCAGCGCAAAGACTTGCGCACCGCGTTCCAGGTACTGCGTAACCAGCGCCAATCCGATACCCCGTGACGCACCCACGATCAATACATTCATTTCGTTCAGCTCCCCTGGCGAGATTCATCAGCCCGAAGTGGCAGATGAAATCGCTCCATGAAAAGTACAAGCGGTTGTCTGGAAAAGCCATTCTTCCGCCGCGGCGGCAGGCTCATGATCTCTTCCAAGCGTTACGCATTACCTGCATAAGAACAATGATACGGAGACATGCCCTCATGATGCCCGAAGATTATCGTGCCGAGAAAAACCGTCCACTGACGGGCGAAGAATACTTGGCCAGCCTGCGTGATGATCGTGAAATCTACATCTATGGCGATCGCGTCAAGGATGTCACTACCCATCCGGCCTTCCGTAACGCCGCGGCCTCCATGGCCAAGCTGTACGACGCCCTCCATGATCCCGAAACCAGAGAAACGCTCTGCTGGGAAACCGACACGGGCAACGGCGGCTATACACACAAGTTCTTTCGCTTCGCCCGTAACGCGGATGAACTGCGCGAACAGCGTGATGCCATCGCCGAGTGGTCGCGTCTGACCTATGGCTGGATGGGCCGCACACCGGACTATAAGGCCGCCTTTGGCAGCGCACTGGGCGCGAACGCCGAGTTCTATGGCAAATTCGAGCAGAATGCCCGCACCTGGTACAAGCGTATCCAGGAAGCGTGCCTCTACCTCAACCATGCTATCGTCAATCCGCCCATCGATCGCGACAAGCCGGTCGATCAGGTAAAGGACGTATTCATCTCCGTGGATGAAGAAGTTGACGGTGGCATCATCGTCAGCGGCGCGAAAGTCGTGGCGACCAACTCGGCCCTGACACACTATAACTTCGTGGGGCAAGGCTCTGCGCAGCTGCTCGGAGACAACACAGATTTCGCCTTGATGTTTATCGCCCCGATGAATACCAAGGGCATGAAGCTGATCTGCCGTCCCTCCTATGAGTTGGTGGCCGGGATGACGGGTTCTCCATTTGACTATCCGCTGTCGAGCCGCTTCGACGAGAACGACGCCATCCTCATCATGGATCGGGTGTTCATCCCATGGGAGAACATTCTGATCTATCGAGATTTCGATCGCTGCAAGCAATGGTTTCCACAAGGCGGCTTTGGTCGACTGTTCCCCATGCAAGGCTGTACCCGTCTGGCCGTCAAACTGGACTTCATCACCGGTGCACTGTTCAAGGCACTGCAATGCACCGGCTCGCTGGAGTTCCGTGGCGTGCAGGCACAAATGGGCGAAGTGGTTGCATGGCGTAACCTTTTCTGGTCACTTACTGACGCCATGTACGGTAATGCTTCCGAGTGGAAAAACGGCGCCTGGCTACCCAGCGCTCAAGCCTTGCAAGCCTATCGTGTGCTGGCGCCACAAGCCTATCCGGAGATCAAGAAGATCATTGAGCAGGTCGTGGCCAGCGGCTTGATCTACCTGCCGACCGGATCGCGCGATCTCAAGGACCCGACGCTGAACAAATACCTGAGTACCTATTGTCGCGGGTCCGGCGGTATGGGCCATGAGGAACGTATCAAGATCCTGAAGCTGCTTTGGGATGCCATCGGCACGGAATTTGGCGGACGCCATGAGCTGTACGAAATCAACTATGCCGGGAGCCAGGACGAGATCCGCATGCAGGCGCTGCGCCATGCACAAGGAACCGGTGCGATGAAGAGCATGACTGATATGGTAGAGAAGTGCCTGTCGGACTACGACCTAAACGGTTGGACCGTTCCGCACCTGACCAACCCGGACGATATCAACATGCTGGACCGTATTCGCCAGTAATCCTGCAATGCTGTCGCCGGATCGCTGATCCGGCGCCCCGTGGAGGTAAAGGTCATGACCCAACTCAGCCCAACCCAACAAGCCTTTCGCAATGCCATGGCGTCGCTGTCCGCCGCCGTGAATGTCCTGACCACCAATGGTCCTGGTGGACGCTGTGGCATTACGGCCACTGCCGTCTGCTCGGTCACGGACACGCCGCCCACCGTTATGGTGTGCATCAACCGCAACAGTGCCATGAATGGTGTCTTCAAGCAGAACGGGCGGCTGTGCGTGAATGTCCTGGCGGGCGAACATGAAGAAGTGGCCCGTCATTTTGCCGGGATGACCGGTATCGACATGGATGAGCGCTTCAAGCGTCACGCCTGGAAGGAGGGCCGCGAGGGCGTTCCGATTCTTGACGATGCCCTGGCCAGCCTGCAGGGAAGGATTACCGATACCCAGGAAGTCGGCACCCACTCGGTGCTTCTCGTAGAGCTCGATGAAATCTGTACCCGCGAGCGATGCGACAGCCTGGTGTATTTCAGCCGTAATTTTCATCGACTGCAACGCGAGCACAGCGCTGCCTGACCGGTCGCCCCCTTGCCGCGTCATATGTGGCGCGGCTTTTTTAGGGATTACGACTCGGTTGCCAGAGTGCTGGCGCGACGGCTGAGCCGATAGTCGCTGGGCGTAATGCCTGCCTGGCGCGTAAAGAAGCGACTGAAGTAGGCCGGATCCTTGAAGCCCAGGCGAAAGCATATTTCGTTGGCTGAGCTCCCTGTAAACACCAACAGCCGCTTGGCCTCTTGCATAAGGCGGTCATGGACGAGCCGTTTCGAGGGAATGTCTGCGGTACGTCGGCAGATGTCGTTCAGCCGCGATTCCGTTAGGCCCAACTGATCAGCGTATCGGGACAACGGCCAATGCTCGGTGTAGTGCGCTTCGATGAGTTCATTGAAGCGCCGAAACAACTGCAGGTCATCCTGCCGCGCAGGCTGTGCCGCGATTGATTTTGGAGAGAGACGAAGCATGCTGATAAAGATCAGGCGAGTCAGGGCTATCAGGCCACAGGCCTGGCCAGGACGAGGTGTACCCGCCTCCAGCCTTAGCAACTCAAACAACGAGGCCAGCCGCTCGGCCTCCTCGCGAAACTCAGCCTCCAGGCTGGCCAGGCCTACACAGATCGGCAGGAATCCCGATGCGGTCCAGAGATCAGGCACCTCCTGCAATAGCGACCATACCAGCTGTTGGCGAACCGTCAGGACATGCCCGTCGCTGCCCTCCTCCGTCACAAAGGCATGGGGGACCGGAGGCGGGGTGATGAAGAACATGGGGCCTTGCTCCTGGTACTGCCGGTCATCCAGGTACACCCGAACCTTGCCGGTCTTCACGTAATGCACCTGAAAGAACCGGTCATGCCGGTGGGCACGCATGTTGCGCCCGAAGAACTCCGCCAGTCTGCCTAGCGCATCGTAATGCACCTCGGCATCGGCATAACGCTGGTCGTAGACCTGACCGATGTTGATGTTGGGGATCGGCTGGATAGACACGGACGCAGGACTTTTCATGAACATCATTCTTTTTGTTGTTGAACCAAGCATACGCGAACTCAGGTAACACTTGACCTTAGTTAACATATTAAATATAAAGTTAACACATTAACTATTTACTCCCAAACAGGTATGCCCTGTTTCCACACCAATAACAAGGGAGAGCGCCATGTCGCGATCACTTAGCGAATCTGCCAATGGAACACTGTTCGGCGTTGCCCTGAATTTCCAAGGCCTTTTGCGCAGCCGACTTGAAGAGTTTCACGAACCGCCTTACCAACAGCCCCCACTGAAACCGGTCCTGTTCATCAAGACGCCCAACACCCGTAACGGGCACCAGCAGCCCGTCATCATGCCCCAGGGGGAGCGTCTGCAGGCAGGCCCAGCCCTGGGAGTAGTGATTGGCAAACGGGCCAGCCGGGTAACTGAAGACCAGGCCATGGGCTACGTGGCGGGGTATACCGTCGTCAACGAATTCAGCCTGCCGGAAGAGAGCTACTACCGGCCTGCGGTGAAGGCCAAATGCCGGGACGGATTCTGTTCCATAGGTCCTGAGCTGGTGCCGGCAGAGGCCGTGAGCGACCCGAATCTGCTCACCCTCAAGCTCTATGTAAACGGCACGCTGCGCCAGGAAAACACGACGGCTAACTGGGTACGCACCCTCCCTCAGCTGATCGCCGAGCTGAGCGAGTTCATGACGTTGAACGAAGGCGACGTGCTGATCACCGGTACGCCTGAGGGCCGCGTCGATGTCACGCCGGGTGATCGCGTAGAGGTCGAGATCGACCGCATCGGCCGCCTCATCAATACCGTAGTTGCGGAATAAGGAGCACCCCATGAAACATGCACGTATTCGCTATCAGGGTGAGATCCATACCGTTACTGTCGACGATGACCATGCAGTAAGTCTGCCCAGTGGCGAACGGCTATTGGAAGACCAGGTGGAATGGCTGCCGCCCGCCACAGGCAGCATGTTTGCCCTGGGCCTCAATTATGCGGACCACGCGGCAGAGCTGGCTTTCAAAGCACCCACCGAGCCACTGGCCTTTATCAAATCGCCCAACACCTATACCGGACACAGGCAGATCACCTGGCGGCCTGACAACGTCAAGTACATGCACTACGAGTGTGAGCTGGTGGCTGTCATTGGCAAACCGGCACGTCATGTAAAGCGCGCGGACGCGTTGGACTATCTGGCTGGCTATACCGTGTGCAATGACTATGCGATCCGCGACTACCTCGAGAACTACTACCGCCCCAACCTGCGGGTGAAAAACCGCGACTGCACTACACCGATCGGTCCCTGGATCGTCGACACCGCCGATGTGCCAGACCCATCCAACCTGCGCCTGCGCACCTGGATCAATGGTGAGCTGAAGCAGGAAGGCACCACGGCGGACATGATCTTCGATATCCCCTACCTGATCGAATACTTTTCCAGTTTCATGACCCTGCAGCCCGGCGACATGATCGCCACCGGCACGCCGGAAGGCCTTGCCGATGTAGTGCCTGGAGATGAAGTCGTCGTGGAAGTGGAAGGCGTCGGTCGCCTCGTCAATACCATCGTCAGCGAAGAAGCTTTCTTCGCCGCAGCTGCCAAAGAGGTCTGAAATGATCAAGCACTGGATCAACGGCCGTGAGGTCGAGAGCAAGGAAACGTTCACCAATTACAACCCGGCGACCGGCGAGGCACTGGGCGAAGTGGCCAGCGGCGGCGCCGAGGAAGTCGCCCAAGCCGTGGCGGCTGCCAAGGAAGCTTTCCCCAAGTGGGCCAACACCCCGGCCAAGGAACGGGCCAAGCTGATGCGCAGGCTAGGCGAGCTGATCGACAAGAACGTGCCCAATCTGGCCGAGCTGGAAACCCTGGATACGGGGCTTCCAATTCATCAGACCAAGAACGTACTCATACCCCGAGCCTCCCATAACTTCGACTTCTTTGCTGAAGTCTGCACACGGATGGATGGGCATACCTATCCGGTCGATGACCAGATGCTGAACTATACCCTGCACCAGCCGGTAGGGGTCTGCGGCCTGGTTTCACCCTGGAACGTACCGCTCATGACAGCGACATGGAAAACGGCGCCGTGTCTGGCACTGGGCAATACCGCCGTATTGAAAATGTCCGAGCTGTCGCCCCTTACGGCCAACGAACTAGGCCGTCTGGCCTTGGAAGCAGGCATTCCGCCAGGCGTATTGAACGTCGTGCAGGGCTATGGCGCCACAGCTGGAGACGCCCTGGTTCGTCACCCGGACGTGCGGGCCATCTCATTCACTGGCGGCACCGCTACCGGCCGAAAAATCATGGAAACGGCAGGGCTCAAGAAGTACTCCATGGAGTTGGGCGGCAAATCGCCTGTGCTCATCTTTGATGATGCCGATCTAGGCCGCGCGCTGGACGCCGCTCTCTTCACCATCTTCTCGCTCAACGGTGAGCGTTGCACGGCGGGCAGCCGTATCTTCATCCAGGAAACGTTTTACGACCAGTTTGTCGAGGAGTTCGCTGCACGCGCCAAGCGCCTGATCGTGGGTGATCCGCAAGATCCAAAGACCCAGGTCGGCTCGATGATTACCCAGGCTCATTACAACAAGGTCACAGGCTACATCAAGATTGGTCTGGAAGAAGGCGCCACGCTCATGGCAGGTGGTCTGGAGCGTCCAGCGAACCTGCCCGCCCATCTGACAAAGGGGCAGTTCATCCAGCCCACCGTATTTGCCAACGTCGACAACAGGATGCGTATCGCTCAGGAAGAGATTTTCGGTCCTGTCGTCTGCCTCATCAAATTCAAGGATGAGGCCGAAGCCCTGCGCCTGGCCAATGATACCGAATACGGCCTTGCGTCCTATATCTGGACCCAGGACATCGGCAAGGCGCACCGTCTGGCCCGTGGCATCGAGGCCGGCATGGTGTTCATTAACAGCCAGAACGTACGGGACCTGCGCCAGCCATTCGGCGGCGTGAAAGGCTCTGGTACCGGCCGTGAAGGGGGCGAGTACAGCTTCGAGGTGTTCACGGAGGTGAAGAACGTGTGCATCTCCATGGGCAGTCACCACATCCCGCGCTGGGGTGTGTAACCACTCCCGTCCCCAGGGCCAGCGCCTGCTAGCGGTATCGGCAGGCAAGCACCCGGGTTTTCGGGCTTATCACGGCCAAGCAGTTACAACACAGCGCCCTGATCTTTTGTTCGGGGCTAACAAGGAGAACTGTCATGGGCGAAGTCGTCCTTGCAGCCAAGATTACACATGTTCCATCCATGTATCTGTCTGAACTGCCCGGAAAGCACCAGGGTTGCCGCGAGGCAGCCATCGCCGGTCACAAGCTCATCGGTCAGCGCGCCCGCGACCTGAGCGCCGACACGGCCGTCGTGTTCGATGTTCACTGGATGGTCAACAGTGGTTACCACATCAATTGCGGGCAGCAGTTCGAAGGGATCTACACCAGTAACGAGCTGCCGCACTTCATCAAGGACATGGCGTATCAATATCCGGGCGATCCCGAGCTGGGAGCGCTGATCGGTGGGGAAGCCAATGCCGCAGGGATCCGCACCATGGCCCATAACATCCCTAGCCTGGAGCTTGAATACGGAACACTCGTTCCCATGCGCTACATGCACATTGGCGTACCGGACAGCCAAAAGCTCAAGGTCATTTCCATTGCCGCCTGGTGCGCCTGGCATCGGCTGGAAGACAGCTTTGCCTTTGGTGCTGCGGTTCGTCGCGCCATTGAAAAAAGCGACCGCAAGGTACTGGTACTGGCATCCGGATCACTCTCCCACCGGTTCTCGGACGATCGGGTCGCCGAGGCGAATATCCATAAGTGGACCCGCGAATTCGACAAGCAGGTCGACTTGCATGTGGTGGAGTTGTGGCGGCAAGGTCGCTTCAAAGAGTTCTGCGCCATGCTTCCAGACTACGCCGAGCACTGCTATGGCGAAGGCAAGATGCACGATACGGCCATGTTGCTGGGCCTGCTGGGCGGCCCTGAATACAGCAAGCCCGTCGAAATCGTGACCGAGCCGTTCGGAAGCTCGGGCACCGGTCAGATCAACGCCATCTTTCCTGTTTGACTGGTGTTAGCAGCCTCCAGGGTCCGTACAGGCTCCTGGAGGATGCACGTCCGCTGGAGTAAAAACCATGCCCCACTTCATTGCCGAATATTCAGCCAATCTTGAACATGACGCAGACCTGCCGGGTTTGTTTGAAAAAGTCCACGCCTGTCTCGGCAACAGTGGTGTTTTCCCCCTAGGCGGTATTCGTAGCCGCGCGATCCGCATGGATACGTTCCGCATGGCTGATGGAAAACATGACTATGCGTTCGTTCATATGACGCTGAAGGTAGGTGCTGGCCGCGACCTGGAGACAAGGAGTCAAGTAGCTGATGCATTGTTCGAGGTGATCAAGCATCACTTCGCCGAGCTTCAGAGCAGACGCCTGCTAGCACTGTCGTTCGAGATGACCGAACTCTCGGCCGAACTCAACTACAAGCACAACAATATCCATGCCTTCCTGAGCGAGCAGGCCGGTTAGGCAGCGTTCTGTTTGCGTCCTGACAACAACAATAAAAGGCACCCACCATGGCACAGGCAATCGATACGCTTTCGGTTTCGGAAAAAAATGATGCAACTTACCGGCACATCACCTGGCGACTGATGCCACTGCTGCTGGTCTGCTATATCTTCGCTCATCTCGATCGCATCAATATCGGCTTCGCCAAGCTGCAAATGAGCAGCGACCTGCACTTCAGCGATACCGTTTATGGATTTGGCGCAGGCCTGTTCTTTATTGCCTATGCGCTGTTTGGCGTACCCAGCAACCTGATGCTGGACCGTGTGGGGCCGCGCCGCTGGATTGCCACGCTAATGGTGGTCTGGGGCGTCCTGTCCACCGGCATGATGTTCATCGAGTCCGCCACCGGCTTTTATACCCTGCGCTTTCTGTTGGGCGTGGCGGAAGCGGGCTTTTTCCCTGGCATCCTGGTTTATCTCAACCGCTGGTTTCCGGCCCATCGGCGGGCGTCGGTCACTGCACTGTTTGCCATTGCCGTCCCTATGGCGGGGGTCATCGGCGGCCCCTTGTCCGGCTGGATTCTGGAGCTGTTCAAGGACAGCGGCGGTCTGCGGGGGTGGCAGTGGATGTTCATGTTGGAAGGTCTGCCAGTGGTGTTGCTTGGGTTGGTCGTCCTCAAGGCCCTGCCGGACAGATTCGAGAGCGTCAGCTGGCTTGAGCCTACCCAAAAGCGTCAACTCCGTGATGCCCTGGCGGGAGAGGAGCAGCGCAAAACGATTACCTCCTTTTCAGGCATTGTTCGCAACGGACAGGTGTGGTTGCTCGTGGCGATTTATTTTGCCGTCATGTTGGCCGTCAATACCCTTGCCTTCTGGATGCCAGCTCTCATTCACGGCGCTGGCATCGGTCAAGACAGCAACGTCGGCATGCTCAGTGCCATCCCTTATCTGGCAGGCTGCTTCTTCATGATCGCTGCAGGCCGCTCTTCCGATCGCCACCGCGAACGCCGCTGGCACCTTTGCGTCCCCCTCCTCATGGGTGCGGCCGGTATCGCCATCGCCGGGCTGGCACCTCAAAACACAACCCTTGTCATGCTGGGCCTGGTCATTGCAGGCATGGGCGCAAGCTCCGCGCTGCCCATGTTCTGGCAGTTGCCCCCGGCGTTTCTATCGTCAGGCACACAGGCGGCCGGCATTGCCATGATCAGCTCCTTTGGTAGCGTGGCGTCATTCCTCGCTCCCTACTTCATTGGCTGGATGCGCGATACCACGCAAAGCGCCAGCCTGGCGCTCTATGTTCTAGCGGCGCTCATTGCTGTCGGTGCCTTTTTGGTACTGCGCACCCCTGCCGCCACTGTCAATCCACAAGGAAACTAGCCATGCTCGACAACGCCTTTATCCGCGCGGCCGCTGAACGTCTTGACCAGGCCGAGCGCTCCCGGGAACAGATCGGTCAACTGTCCCTGGAGCAGCCAGGGATCACTATTGAAGATGCCTATGCCATCCAGCGCGCCTGGGTCGAAAAAAAGATCGCGGATGGTCGCAAAGTGGTTGGCCACAAGATAGGCCTCACCTCCCGCGCCATGCAGGTGTCATCCAATATCACAGAGCCGGACTATGGCGCTCTGCTCGACGACATGTTTTTCGAAGAAGGAACCGACATTCCCTTTAATCGATTTATCGTGCCACGCGTGGAAGTCGAGCTGGCCTTCGTCCTGGGCAAGCCACTGAAGGGTCCGAACTGCTCGATTTTCGATGTGCTCGATGCCACCGAGTATGTCATTCCGGCGCTTGAGATCATCGATGCGCGTATCCAACAGATCGACCCCCATACCAAGGCTACACGCAAGGTCTTCGACACCATCTCCGACAATGCCGCCAATGCCGGCGTCGTCATGGGCGGCAAGCCGATTCGCCCTCACGCTATCGATCTGCGGCGCGTACCGGCCATTCTTTACCGCAACGGGGTGATCGAGGAATCGGGTGTCTCCGCAGCGGTGCTTAATCACCCGGCCAAGGGCGTTGCCTGGCTGGCCAATAAACTGGCCGCCTATGACGTCACGCTGGAGGCGGGCCAGATCATCCTGGGCGGCTCATTTACACGACCCGTGCACGCAAGCCCGGGCGATACTTTTCATGTGGATTACGACCAGCTCGGCAGCATCGCCTGCCGCTTCGTCTAAGACCGGTTTGGCCTGCGGCAGCGCGCTCATGCCCAGGCCAACCTCCCGCCGTGAGGATTTACCATGCAGCTTCCTATCAACACCTTCAAACAGCGCCTCAAAGGCGGTGACCCGCTGATTGGCCTCTGGATTGGCCTCGCCAATGCCTACAGCGCTGAATTAGCCGCCAACGCCGGTTTCGACTGGCTGCTGCTTGATGGCGAGCATGCGCCCAATGATGTCCGCAGCCTGCTCGCTCAACTACAGGCCGTTGCGCCGTATGCCACCCACCCGATTATACGGCCGCCCATTGGCGATCCTGTGCTTATCAAACAGCTTCTGGATATTGGCGCCCAGACACTGCTTGTGCCGATGGTCGAATCCGCTGATCAGGCCCGGGAATTAGTAAAGGCCATGCGCTATCCACCCGAAGGCATCCGCGGGGTAGGCAGCGCCCTGGCAAGGGCGTCACGGTGGAACACGATCCCCGGCTACCTGGATCACGCTGATGAACAGATGTGTCTTCTAGTCCAGATCGAGAACCGAACCGGCCTGGATAATCTAGATGCCATTCTGGAGGTCAATGGAGTGGACGGAGTGTTCATCGGTCCTGCTGACCTGTCTGCCGCACTGGGGCATCGTGGCAATCCAGGCCACCCAGACGTTCAAGCCGTAATTGAAGAGGCGATTGTTCGTATTGCTAAAGCCGGCAAGGCGGCAGGTATTCTTTCAGCCGATCAGACGCTCGCCCAGCGTTATATCGAGCTGGGCGCAGTCTTTGTAGCGGTGGGGGTCGACACAACGGTGCTGATGAAAGGCCTTCAAACGCTGCTAGGCCATTTCAAGCACAACACTCCAAAGCCCACACATGGTGGCGGGGTCTATTAAGGTATGAGGCACCGAGCCTGAACTGAACCAGCGGCCCTTGGGCCGCTTTACCTGCCCAGCTGATCAGCTGTCATCCCGATCGGGATAGACAAGGCGCTCTTCGTCGTCATCCTCCGAGCCAGGCCGCACCTGTTTGAGTTCTTCCAGCAAGGCGATTAGCGTCTTGAGCTTTTCCTCACCAAATTGCTCCTGGATGCGCTGGTAGTTGGTCTCCATACCCGTGGCCATGGATTCGAAGCACGCCCGGCCACGATCCGTCAGGCTCACGTAAACACGCCGCTGATCCTTGGGTGTTTTCCAGCGCTGCACGTACCCGTCACGCTCCATGCGAGACAATACACCGGTCATGCTGGGCTTGAGAATGCAGGCCTGCTTTGCCAGCTGATGGCTCTCCATTTCACCCCGCTGCCAGAGTATCCGAATGATGCGCCATTGCTGTTCGGTAAGGCCGTGCTCATTCAACAACGGACGGAAAAACCCCATGGCCGCTTCGCGGGCCTGCAATAAGGTAAGCGTAAGAGAAGGACGCGGTTTCAGCATGACAATTAGTCACCAGGAGCCAAGAAAGATATCGTTGCACGGGCCGGACGCCAGCCCAATGAATAGATTGGCAGATATACCGCCATTTACCAACGGAGCGGGACCATCGCATATAATTAACATATTAATGAACCATTCTGAATTCATCTTCGTCCCTCACCCCATTCAAATCGATTGGTGCGTTCACGGCAGCGCAAGCCGCCTTGCCTCATCACACCGGGTGATGCCTTGCGGGTGGCAGAGAAGATCAAACCCTGCGGCAGCGACATGCAAGCTCTCTTGATTGACGACTCCTAAGCTCTGGACATGAAGCCTCACCGCTTGCCTTAGAGCCTTGAGAATAGCCAGGAATCCCTTATGTCTAATGCCGAACTCATTACGCCCCTCGAGACTGTTACCCGTTTTCTGTCGCTTACGCATTCCAGCTTCGTGGATGGCCAGCCCAGCACCGCTTCTCGCGGCGATGTCATTGCGGTAAACGATCCCGCTTCGGCCCAGGCCATTTCACAGGTAAGGCTGGCCGAGCGGGAGGAAGTAGACCGTATCGTCGAGTCCGCCCGCGCTGCGTTTGTCGCGGGCACCTGGAGCAGGGCTCGACCGGCTGATCGTGAGCGCATCCTCCTGCGCTTTGCTGATCTCGTCGAAGCCCATGGCGAGGAACTGGCGCAACTGGAAACGCTGGAACAAGGTAAATCGATCCATATTGCCCGCGCGATTGAAGTCGGCGGCGCAGTTGAATACATGCGTTACATGGCCGGGTGGGCCACCAAGCTCGAAGGGCAGACGCTCGACGTCTCGATACCTGTTCCAACCGGCGCCCGTTACAATGCCTATACGCGCCGTGAGGCAGTTGGCGTAGTGGCAGGCATCGTCCCCTGGAATTTCCCGCTCATGATCGCCCTGTGGAAAATCATGCCGGCCCTGGCCTGTGGCTGCTCCATCATCATCAAGCCCTCGGAAGAAACACCTCTTACCGTGCTGCGGGTAGCCGAGCTGGCCATAGAGGCCGGCGTTCCGCCCGGTGTGTTCAACGTACTGATCGGCCGCGGCTCGGTAGCGGGTGCCGCACTGGTGGCGCACCCCAACGTCAGCAAGGTGTCCTTTACCGGATCTACGGCCATCGGCAAGCAGATCGGGACTGCCGCCCTGCAAAACATGACACGATTCTCCCTGGAGCTCGGTGGCAAGAACCCTATGGTGCTGCTACAAGACGCCGACCTTGAAAAAGCAGTTGCAGGCGCGCTCATGGGCGGCCTGCTCAATCAGGGTCAGGTGTGCGCCGCCGCTTCGCGCATCTACGTGCCGCATGCGCTAAAAGCAGACTATGTCGAAGCGCTTAGCGCCGCGGTAAACGGCATGAAGATCGGGCCGGGACTGGACCCAACCACACAAATCAACCCGGTCGTTTCACGCCGGCACCAAGGCAGTGTTCTTCAGCATCTAGAGCTGGCACGCCAGCAAGGGGCTACTGTCACGACGGGAGGCAATGCACCCGACCTGCCCGGCTATTACGTCCAGCCTACTGTGCTGGCCAACGTTGAGCACCACATGGCGGCGGCGCGCGAGGAGATCTTCGGACCGGTATTGTCCGTTATCGCTTACGACGCACTGGATGAAGCCATCCATATGGTCAACGACAGCCAATACGGCCTCACGGCCAGTCTCTGGACCAATGATCTGACCCGTGCCATGGACCTCATTCCCCGCATCGAGGCGGGCACGGTCTGGGTCAACAGCCACGTACCGGTCGACCCGAACCTGCCTTTTGGGGGCTACAAGCAATCCGGTATTGGGCGGGAGTTCGGCCGCGGCGCTGTCGAAGCCTTTACCGAACTCAAATCCGTGTGTATTGCCTACTGAGCCTGATGAACGCGGCCTGAGCATGCTCAGGCCGTCATCGACTGGCTACGGTAGTCCCGCGGGGACCTTTCGAAGTGCTTCTTGAACGTCCGGCTGAAGTGAGCCGAGTCGGTAAAACCCCATTTGAAAGCAATGTCTGTGATCGACTCGTTGACCAGACGCTGATCGAGCAGATCGGCAGCGCTACGTGCAAGTCGGGCACGCTGGATATAACGGCAGACGCTATCGCCCTCTTCTTCGAATAGCCGATACAGCTGGCGGATGGAAATGCCTAGCTGCGCCGCCAGTTTGGCAGGGCTCAAGGACGCATCGGCCAGCTGGTCGTGGATCAGCTGTTCTACTCCGCTTCGCAGTACGCCGCCCTTGGCCTGGAGCTCAACGGCCATTGTGGGCGCACTGGCTGTCAAGGCGGGTTTCAACAGGCTGATCAGCGAATCCTGGAGCGCCTCCCCTTCATCATCCTGCCATTCCTGTGCCGGCATACCCTCGGCCAGCTGGGTACAGATCAGCCGAAGCAACCGGCCGCTGGCACTGCCTGAATTAAGCTTGCCAAAAATATGCTGTTGATCGGCCAGATGCCTGGACACCGCCTCGCGGGGAAGATGAATCGAGCAATGCTCCATCAAACCAAGCGGAGTGATTTCGCAGGTGCCTGCAGAATCAACCAGCGCCATCTCACCGGGCACCAGATCGATGGTATGCCCATGCTGCGTGATCTGTGCTCGCCCGGATCGCTGCATGACCAGAAAGCAGTATCGATCACCATCTTGATCATGCCCTCGTTTGCGAGCCAGACAGGCCGCGTTGGTCTTGACCATGGCCATTTCAAGTCCGGCTATACGCCGCTGGGTAAGCTCGCCGATAAACAGCGAACCGGTCAACGAGGGCTGCGCGGTAAACCGGCGGCCACAAAAAGCGCGAATCGTTTCTAGCCAGATCGAAAACGCATCGAGACGTTGGACTTGCATGGCATTTCACCTCGGCTGTCATTCAGCCTGTTGTTCTTGTAGATAGTTAACATGTTATCAATTTACTACGAAACTACAGAGGTTCAAGCCCTGATTCCATATGAGCTGATGACCGACCTCTCATTTCACTATGCCATGTTCCCTGCCACTGCGGCAGTTTGCGCCCGCCAAAAAAGACTAAATGGCGATAACCCGTTAAACTACGCCTTTTTTTGTTTGGATTTTGAAAGTCGAGGGGTGATTTCGAAGGCGAGGTACTACTCACGCCAATGAGCACACGCTGCCCCGAGGCCGTCCTCAATCCGCTGCAATACCTCGTCGCATTGCAAAGCGGCGACTGTTTTAGCTTGTACTGAAAGGAAGTAATACCATGGTAATGCACTACTCCACCGGCACTGATCAAGTTGCTTGCGGCCGCAGCAGTCCTAATGTCTCTACCCAGCCTGATCAGGTTACCTGCAAGACATGCCTGCGCTCGGCGGCTTATGCAGCGGCAACAGTAACCGACACTCAGGTTCAGGAGATTGCTGCTCCCGTACCGGCTGCCAAGGCACAGCCTGTTGAGCAGTCCGTAACCTACCGTACCCGTAGCGTTGCGTTTGCCGAGTGGCAAAACAAGCTGGCCGATGGCAGCCGCCTGCCTCGCGGTCGGCATTTCAAGGGGCCACAAAAGAAAGCCGCGTTCTAATACGTTGCAGGGTGCCAGCGTAAGGCATGACCTTGCCCTGGCGCCTGTATCAGGTGGCCGATCCTGGATAACTACTGCCGCCGATAGGCCAAGCCTGCCTGGGTCGTTACACTTGCCGTCCTATCCGTTACGAACAGAACACATGACCCATCGCCTCTTCACTGGTTTTATGCTCATGGCAGTCCTGCTACTAAGTGGATGCCAGAGCCGCTCGCTGACACCCGTTGAAACCACCTTGCAGGCGCGTCCCCTCCCGCTTGACCAGGTCAGCCGCCAGTCGGAATGCCGCTCCATTGCCGAGCTCTACTCCAGTTGCTACGTCGCCCTGGCAACCTGGACATACGCCAAGACCGAGCAGAAGGCCACCCCGGAGGAACTCGAAGCGGCCATGCACGCTGCCAAAGCCCGCGCATTGAAACTAAACTGCCCGACGTTCTGGGAAGAAGACTGACGCCCTGCCTAAAGGCGATTGATCGGAATTTTCAGGAAGGTCGCCCCGGACTCATCTGCAGGTGGCATTTCACCCGCCCGGATATTGATCTGGATCGACGGCAGAATAAGCGTCGGCATCGATAGCGTTGCGTCCCGACGGCTGCGCATCTCGACAAAGGCCTCTTCGGCAATACCGTCGTGCACATGGATATTGCTGGACCTTTGCTCAGCCACCGTCGTCTTCCAGCATACCTCTCGTCCAGCGGGTGGATAGTCGTGGCACAGGTACAATGTCGTCTCGGCCGGTAGCGCCAGTATCCGCTTGATGGAACGGTACAGTTGACGGGCACTGCCACCGGGAAAATCGCACCGTGCGGTTCCTACGTCAGGCATGAATAATGTGTCGCCTACGAATACCGAATGCTCCGCTACCTGATAGGCCATATCCGCGGGTGTATGCCCTGGAACATGCAGCGCACGCGCCCCTAAACGGCCAATGTGAAACAGCTCGTCCGGTTCGAAAAGATAATCGAATTGTGAGCCGTCCAACCGGAACTCAGGCTCCAGGTTGAAAACATCACGGAAAACGCCCTGAACCTGGCGGATGGGAGCGCCAATGGCAATCTTGCCTCCCAGCATACGTTTCAGGTAAGCCGATGCAGAAAGATGATCGGCGTGGGCATGGGTCTCAAGCAACCATTGCACCTTGAGACTATGCTCCTGAATAAATGCAATGATCCGGTCAGCCCCATGTGTGCTGGTTCGCCCGGCCTTGGCATCGTAATTCAATACAGAATCGATGATGGCGCATTCCGAACCATCCGCCTCGAATACCACATAGCTGATGGTAGCCGTGTCGGCATCGAAAAATGCCTGTACTAAAGGAGTCATGTCTATTACCTCTCCATCGATCTACCTTTTTACAATATATTGAATTATATATTGTATGAAAATAGACTGATTGGACGCATGACGAGGAAGGGACCAATGGCAACTCAGCTTTCTACCACCGAAGTCGCTCTGCTCAGGGCCTCTGCTTCAAAAGCCTGCACGCTGCTGAAAGCGCTGGCCAACGAAGACCGCCTCCTGCTGCTCTGTCAGCTGACTCAGGGTGAGCGCAATGTGGGCGAGCTGGAAGACCTGACGGGTATCCGCCAACCGACGCTTTCTCAACAGCTGAGCGTCCTTCGGGAAGAAGGACTGGTCAATACGCGTCGCGAAGGCAAGTACATCTATTATGCCCTTGCCAGTTTCGAGGTCGTCTCCGTCATGCAGACACTGTCCAGCCTGTACTGCGGTCAGGCCCTGAAAAGCGTGCAGTAAAGAGTCATCTCTACGTTCAACCTGTCTGCGCTAGCGCCATAGACGTTTTGTTGTTTCCTACGCTGTCTGGAGTTGCCCATGGACCACCCCATCAACCGACTCGATGAAACGTTCGCTACGTGCGGACAGCTAAAGCTCGATGACTTGCCTGGCATCGCTCAGCAAGGCTACCGCAGCATCATCTGCAATCGACCGGATCATGAAGGTGGACCAGAACAGCCTCTTAGCGAACAACTTCGGCGCCATGCCGAAGCATTGGGCTTGAGCTTTGTCTATCTCCCTGTCATACCCAGCACCCTTCATGAGGGACAGGCCCAGCAGTTACAGGCGTTACTCAGCACGCTCCCCCATCCGATTCTGGCGTTCTGTCGCACAGGTAACCGCTCTACTCAGCTGTACCGAATGGCGTGCGAGAACGAAGCGGCAAGTAGCCAATACGACGTCGTCATCATGGGCGGTGGGTCAGCTGGCATCGGCGTCGCTGCCAGCCTGCTGCGCCGCGCCCCTGAGTTGAAACTCGCCGTGGTCGAGCCCAGCGATCATCATTACTATCAACCCGCCTGGACGCTTGTAGGGGGTGGAGCCTACGACGCAGCGGACACGGTTCGCCCGATGGCCAGCGTCATGCCGCACGGTGTCACTTGGATTCAGGCATCGGTCAGCGCGTTCGCCCCGGAGCGCCAGAGCGTGCTGCTCAGCAACGGTAAGCAACTGGGTTATCAGCAACTGATCATCTGTCCCGGTCTGCAACTGGCGTGGGAGCGCATCACTGGGCTGGAAGACACGCTGGGCCAACAGGGTGTGACGTCCAATTACCGGTATGACCTGGCCCCTTACACTTGGGAGCTGGTCCGAAACCTGAGGCATGGGAAGGCGCTATTCACTCAACCGGGGATGCCGATCAAATGTGCCGGTGCGCCCCAAAAAGCCATGTACCTGTCCTGCGATCACTGGCTGCGACAAGGGGTGCTGAAGAACATCCAGGTCGAATTCAACCTGGCAGGCGCAGCGCTGTTTGGCGTACCGGCCTTTGTCCCACCTCTGATGGCGTATGTAGAGAAATATCAGGCATCACTGGCTTTTCAGTCCAATCTGGTTGCTGTCGACGGCCCTGGCAAAACCGCCTGGTTCGAAGTTACCGCCGCTGACGGTAGCGTGAGCCGTCAAGCCAAAGCGTTCGACCTCCTGCATGTGGTGCCACCGCAACAGGCACCTGATGTAGTTCGGCGTAGTACGCTGGCCGATGCGGCGGGCTGGCTTGAGGTCGATCCGGCCACCCTTCAGCATCCTCGTCATCCAGACATATTTGCCTTGGGTGATGTGTGCGGTACCAGCAACGCCAAGACGGCGGCAGCGGCACGCAAGCAGATCGTAGTCGTAGCAGAAAATCTGCTGGCCTTGCGCAAGGGGCTCCCGCTGCCAAGCCGATATGATGGTTACGGCTCCTGCCCACTTACCGTCGAAAAAGGCAAGGTGATCCTGGCCGAGTTTGGTTATGGTGGAAAGCTTTTGCCGACCTTTCCCTTTGATCCCAAGGTGCCGCGTAAATCCGCCTGGTTGCTGAAGGCCAGCGTACTGCCCCGCTTCTACTGGAACGGCATGCTCAAGGGCCGTGAGTGGCTTACCCGCTGCGCCCAGAATTAAGGGAACCCGCTTCGTGCTGCTGGCCTCTCTTCTCGGAATCGGTATTGGCCTTGTGTTAGGCCTGACAGGCGCAGGTGGAGGTATCCTGGCGATCCCGGCATTGACGCTTGGTCTGGGCTGGGCCCTCTCTCAGGCTGCTCCCGTTGCGCTGCTTGCAATCGGCATCGCGGCGACCCTGGGTGCGGTGGACGGGCTGCGAAAAGGTCTGGTGCGATATCGGGCAGCGCTACTCATGGCCGCGTTGGGACTTTGCTTTTCGCCACTTGGAAGTCAGCTGGCGCATCACTTGCCCAATCGTACCCTCATGCTTTGCTTCTGTCTGATCATGTTGTTTGTTGCCATCCGCATGCTGCTTCAGAGTCGGGCTACGGTAGATCAAGCCTGTACGACTCACGGCCCGCTTCAAAAAAATTGCATGCTGGATCCAACGACCGGACGCCTGCATTGGAATGGCCGATGCCTGGCTACGCTTTCGATCATCGGAAGCCTGTCGGGCCTGTTGACCGGTATGCTCGGTGTGGGGGGCGGCTTTCTGATCGTCCCGGCCTTGCGCCAATGCAGCGATATCCGCATGCAAGGCATCGTGGCCACTTCGCTGATGATGGTGGCGCTGATTTCCCTGGGTACCGCAGCCGGTGCGCTTTATCGCGGCGTCACGCTTGGCTTGCAAGCGGAGTTTTTCATAGGTGCCACGCTTGTAGGCATGCTTGCCGGGCGCCTGCTGTGCAAGCATTTACCGGCTTACCTCCTGCAGCGGTCGTTTGCGGTGCTTTGCCTGGGTGTCTGCGCTTACCTGCTCATGACTGTTTTCTAATCAGCTCCGATTAATCTGGTCCTGTAGCCGCAACAGAGGATTCAATCGATCAAGCTGATCTGGGATTTCAGACAGACCTTACTACCGTAAGACCACGGGAGCGCTGAGTACAGCAGACGACTATCTTAGCCAGCACACTTCCACGCTTCACCCATCATTAATAGCAATAGTTGGCACCAGTAGGATCGATTTCACGCATAGTAGGTGCGTGCGATTCAATGACCTCATCGAAACCAACCACCCCATCGAAGAGGTCATTATTATGAAATACGCCATTGCTACTGCCCTGCTTGCCTCAGCCTTCGCTACCGGCGCGTTTGCTGCAGATTCCCGTTCGGCACAAGACAACCTTCCGGTGGAACAGTATCACTACGGCATGAAGATTGATGTCGCCAAAGTCATTTCGATCGAAAAGGCCGACACGAACGACCTCAACAATGCCGAACCTGCCACCATGGTGTACCAGGATCATCAAGGCAACGTGCATAAATTGCAGTACCTGGAAAGCGTTGAACGGCAAAATACGAATGGTTGATACGACTAGTACAAAGCCCCGGCCACGCGGGGCTTTGAGACTTGGCCTGCACCAGCAGCACTCCCCGCTCCCGACTAAGCGCAACGTCCCTATCACACCTCCAGAGCAGATTTTCAGGCGGCTCTGACCTCTCGATCCGGCCATCGGACATCCGATGCTCATCCGCATGGCATAGCGCTGCGCCCCTTGCGAGTACACACCGCAGCACGATCAACTTGACAGACCTCTCCACCACACCAAAGATTACACAGCGCGTAATCGATTTACGATTTCGACTGATATTTTGATTGATCTCCAGAACTGCCTTTCTCTGACCGCTAGTTGATTTACGCGCCCATTTTGCCTGCACAAATAAAAACAAAAGGTATTGGCAATGCAGAACCAAATAACCAGCTTTCGCGATGCTCTCGATTCACATCCCGTATCACGCTATCAATGGCAGATACTGGCGTTGCTGGCGCTCTTGCTCATCAGTGACGGTTATGACGCTCAGCTACTGGGCTACGTGGTGCCATCTATCGCCCAGGAATGGGGACTGGAGAAATCGGCCTTTGGACCGGTCTTCAGTGCAAACCTGATCGGCCTAACCGTTGGCTCTCTGCTCGTTACACCACTTGCGGACCGCGTAGGTATCCGGCGAGTGCTCATGAGCTGCGTTCTGCTGTATGCCTGCCTTACCTTCGTCACCGTCTATATCGACTCGTTGCAGGGACTGGCGATACTGCGCTTTTTTTGTGGCCTGGGGATGGGCGGCGCTATGCCCAGCGCAATGGCACTGATGTCGGACTACTCACCACCCAGGTTGCGTACCCTAATGGTCACATTGGCCGCCTGTGGGTTCTCGTTTGGCGGCGCAGCGGGCGGCTTCGTAGCAGTGGCGTTCATGGATCGTTTCGGCTGGCATGCCGTATTCGTCATAGGAAGTGTAGCCCCGCTGCTGCTCTTACCTTTCCTGCTCATGCTGCTACCTGAGTCTCTGCCACGTCTGCTAAGGGATGCCCCGCCCTACGCCCGGCTGACCGCTGTCACGTCCCGCATGGTTGCCGGCTGGCAGCCGCCAGCACCAACCGTTGACAGTCAACAGGAGCCTGCCTCTGCCATAGCCGTGGTGGATCTCTTTCGCAACGGATACGCGAGACCTACCTTGTTTCTCTGGGCGACGTTTTTTGTCAGCCTGATCCTGCTGTATTTCATGATCAGCTGGTTGCCCTCTCTCCTTCAGGAAAGCGGTATGCAGCGAAACTCGGCAAACCTTGCCACGTCGATGTTTTTGTTTGCCGGTACATTGGGTGCCATGCTCCTGGCATACTTCATGGACCGGGTGGCCAGCAAGGTTCGCTTGCTGAGCTGTATCCTGGCGGGCGCAGCCGCATTTACCGTGTTGCTTGGGCTGACCCATCAGTATCAGGCCCTGCTGTTGGTATTCGTATTTGCCGCAGGCTTTTGCACCATAGGCGGTCAACTGACCTTGAATGCCTTCGCAAGCAATTTCTACCCCGCGCAGGTACGTGCAACTGGCGCAGGTTGGGCGCTGGGCATTGGCCGCTTTGGCTCGATTCTCGGGCCTCTCCTGGGTAGTCTGCTGCTCGGCCTGCATTTGCCAGCCCAAACCATCATTGTGCTGGCTGCTATTCCGGCTATCCTGGCCGCCTTGCTGATTCTCAACGTTAAAACCCCCTCACATAACGCGACGCCCATTAGGCAACATGACCATGGTTCCTCACACGGGCCCATCCAGCGCTCCAGTGATCAACCGCCGACGCTCAAAGGTGAGGCGCCTCTGTAATCGATCACCTCAAGTTCCGCTGGGGCAGACGACCAACGTCCTGCCCCGCCTGACTTCAGAAAGGCCTTCTCCCCTTAATCCTTGAGTAAAAATCAAAAGTATTCTGAGGATTAAGGGCTTATTCAGATGATATCAACCGATCACACTGAGCTCCGAACCCTTTGCTTGGGACGCAGCCGTGTCCCTCCAATCCTTTCGGAGAGCCCGTTATGAGTATTCCTTCCTTTGGCCTTGGCACCTTCCGCCTCACAGGACAGACCGTCATCAACTCGGTACGCCACGCTCTTGACTTGGGCTATCGTGCAATCGATACCGCACAGATCTACAACAACGAAGCAGACATTGGGCAAGCGATTGCCGAAAGCGGTATCGCACGCGAACAACTCTTTATCACGACGAAAATCTGGGTAGACCACTACGCCAAAGACAAACTGACTCCCAGCCTGCAGGAAAGCCTGAAAAAACTCCGGACCGACTTCGTGGATCTGACGTTGATCCACTGGCCCGCACCGGGTAATGGTGTGGGGCTACCCGAATTTATGGAAGCATTGGCCCAGGCGCAGCACCAGGGCCTGACACGCCAGATCGGTATCTCCAACTTCAACATCGAACTGACCCGACAAGCCATCGACATTGTTGGTACAGATGCCATTGCCACCAACCAGATTGAGCTTAGCCCTTACCTGCAGAACCGTAAGCTTGTTCAATATTTGCAGGAGCAGAATATTCCAGTGACCTCCTATATGACTCTGGCCTACGGGAAGGTACTCAAGGACCCTGTCATTAATGCCATTGCCCATAAGCATCAGGCAACGCCAGCGCAGGTTACGCTCTCTTGGGCGTTACAGCTGGGATATGCAGTCATCCCTTCCTCGACCAAGTTAGAGAATCTGGCCAGCAATCTGTTAGCCCAAGAGCTGCGTCTGGATCAGGAGGACATGGCAAAAATCGCCTTACTTGAGCGAAACGCTCGTGAGGTCAGCCCTGAAGGGCTCGCACCCGCTTGGGATTAATCACCTGCATGACCGTAACGTACGGTACTCTTCGAATGCCGTTCTATTGTCTTCAGGCCGAATGCTGGCCTGCCCTGTTTCTTTCATGCTAGGAGAATCGCTGTGACCAACGCCTATGCTTCGATCGAGATCAATGTGGATGCTGAGCAGATATGGCAACTTATGGGAGGCTTCGGCTCCCTGCCTGACTGGCTGCCGTTTGTAGTCGAAAGTCAGCTGAGTGAAGGGGGTCGGGTCCGGCATCTGAAGGATATCGAAGGTAACGTCATCATTGAGCGGCTGTTAAGCTTTAACGAGGCTGAAAAAAGCTACCGTTACACCATCATTGAAGGACCTGCTCCGATCAAGGATTACGACTCTACGCTGCGTGTACTCACGAATGTATCGGGAAAAAGCGCCAAGGTTGAATGGTTCTGTACCTTTACAGCGACCCATATCAGTCAGGCGGAGGCTGAAAGTCTATTCACGCAGTTCTACCAAGATGGGCTGACGGCGCTCAAGCAGGCAGTCGAGGCTCGGTAGCCGCTTGAAAACATAAAAGCAACGATACGCCTGCTTTTGCAACCTCACGGCGGCCCTTCGAGGCCTGCCGTGATAAACCTGAACGGCCCGCTACTCCGCTTCGCTGAACTGCATTTCCGGCGGCTGAGTACGAAACCCGTGCGTGAGTTTGCCCAGGTAGATAACTCCGAGTGTGAGCCAGCTCAACCCTAAGAGAATGGCCATCGAGTCCAGGCTGATCATGAGGTAGAGATCTGCGCTGAGCCCCAGCAACGGGCAGATGAGAAACAACAGGATTTCACGTATACCGCGCTGAGTCGCACCGAGATAAAAGTGAAAGATTACCGCAAGGTTCACCAGGCTGAACGCAAGAAATGCGCCGAAGTTGATGAACGAGGTCGATGTCGCTACATCCAGCTTCAATGCCAGTAACGCAACAACGCCACACAGGAACAGATTGTTGACCGGCGTACCGAAGCGCCTTGAAAGCTGCCCGAAAAACGACTGGGGAAGCACACCGTCCCGCCCCATGGCAAACAGTAGCCGTGAGACGCTGGCCTGCGCAGCCATACCAGACGTGAACTGCCCTACAATCAGCCCCATCAGAAACAGCGAAACAAAGATATCGCCGCCAATGTTACGGGCAATCTCATAAGCTGCAGAGTCGACATTGGCGAACGCCATGCCTGGGTGTACCCGCTGG
This sequence comes from Pseudomonas sp. C2.3V, assembly GCF_058536325.1. Lineage (NCBI taxonomy): Bacteria > Pseudomonadati > Pseudomonadota > Gammaproteobacteria > Pseudomonadales > Pseudomonadaceae > Pseudomonas > Pseudomonas sp. C2.3V. Next base: position 319,260 of record NZ_JBZUBN010000002.1, read on the forward strand.
ACCCAGTAAGATGCCAGGATAAACACCAGTCCACCGACTAGAGTAACCAGCAGGATTGCCTTGGGTATCGTACGCTCCGCATTCCGGGTTTCCTCCGTCAGGGTACTTACGGCATCGAATCCAAGAAACGAATAGCAGGCTATTGCCGCGCCGCTCATGACCAGCGGCCACTGCAAATGACCGTCCGTAAACGGTGCCAGCGTGAACAACGGCTCGCCAGAGCCCTGTACATAATGGACGCACAGTACTACAAAGGCAGCCAGTACCAGGAATTGAACCAGCATCAAGGCTGTATTAATCGTACTGGCGAGCTTGAGCCCCACTACGTTGATCACCGTAGTAAGTGCGATGAAAGCCCAATACCCAAACCGCTTGAGGGATAGCGGGAAATGCGGAACTCAGGTAGGCAGCTCCAATCAGCCAGATCGCCATAGGCAGAAACAGGTAGTCCAGAAGAACCGCCCAGCCGGCGATAAAGCCCAGCTTGGGGCTTATAGCCTTGCGTACATAGGTATACGCGGAACCTGAAACCGGAAACGCCGCCGCCATGCGACCATAACTGATGGCGGTAAACAACATGGCAACCAGCGCTACCAGGTAGGCGGAAGGCACATGCCCACCTGTATTCTGGGCAAGAATTCCAAACGTGCCGAGCACAATGATGGGCGTCATGTAAGCGATGCCGAACAGCATCACCGCCCCTAACGAAAGGGTGCGTTGCAGATGGGCCATGAACAACTCCGTATAGTGATTGTTGATACCGCGCTTACGCGGTCGGGTGTTGTGGCAGTGCTGAATCAGCAAAAAGATAATTGTTGTTATACGTTTATTGGCCTAAATAATAAGTTCGCGAATCCCTCCCGGTTGCTCGATCAGCTCCCCCGGCAAACTCAGGCGACGGTCATCGAGATACCGATAATCCTTGCGCACCGCCTGAAGCTGGCTCAGGTCCAGCGATGCGCTCAAGTGCGCCTCTTCCCGACCGGCCTCGACCAGCATGTTTCCAAAGGGATCGACTACCGCACTGCCTCCTGCAAAAGTGAGGTCACCATCGCCTTCACCCACGCGGTTCACCATCACGGCAAACGCCTGGTTTTCGATTGCGCGAGCCATGATCGCGGCTCGGTGTACAGGCCCATAAGGGTCCATGTTGCCGTTGGTTACGATAATGAGCTGTGCACCCAGTTGCGCCAGCGCGCGGGCGGTTTCGGGAAACTCGATGTCATAGCAGATCAGCAGACCGACCCAAACACCGTTCCACAGACAGGTCGCAAAGCGGTCACCAGGCGATAGCACTCCCTGATCCGACGACCACAAGTGCGTCTTCCGGTAACGCAGCGCAATTTCATCCGGGGTAATCAGAAGCGTGGTGTTGTAATAACGCTCGCCATCCGCTTCAGCAAAGCCGATGGCGACCGAGACCTGTCTGGCATGCGCAGCCTGACGAACCCGACTGATCGTCGGGCCATCAATGGGCTCGGCGACATCTGCCACGTTTTCATGGGTTGGAAAACCGCTGAGGTGCGTTTCTGGAAACACAATAAGCTGTGTATCCGGTGCACAGGCTTCGATAGCCGCCAATGCCGTTTGCAGGTTGTAAGCCTTATCGTCATCACGGCCAGCCACCTGGGCCAGTTCAATCTTCATGAATGCTCCTTGATACATCAGCCGTATCGAACACATTGGTTTGGCAGTATGGTGCCCGCGGTTTGGCATGATAATCACGCCGGTGGGTTAACCCTTTTGAGGTAGGCATGGGTATGGAACTAAAGGATATCGCCTGGCATCAGTCGGTTGGTCAACTGATTGATGCGCTCGATGCGCCCAACTTCTGGATCAGGCTGGTACGATTACTGGCGCGCTATCTGCCCTTCGACAGCTGGGTAGCGCTGCTTTTCAGTGCCGGCAGGCCCATTGTACTGGCAGAAAGTCCGACCAGTGATGGTGGGCCTGATCCGCTGTTTCAGGACTACATCAACGGCCTGTATCTTCTGGACCCGTTCTACATCGCCTCTCGTGAGCAAGCCCACAATGGCCTGGTTCGGCTTGACGACGTCGCACCAGAATGTTTTGAGCAAACCGATTATTATCGTCTGTACTTTCGGTTGAACGTGGTCGCTGACGAAATCCAGATCAACTGCCAGATCGATGCTGATCAGACGCTTTGCCTGTCCCTTGGCTCGCGCCAGCGTTTCAAACCTGACCAGATAGCCCTGCTCGGTCTGATTCAACCCTGGATAATGGGTCTCATGCGTCAGCGCCTACGCTTCGAGCAAGGTTCCACTGCGCCCGCCGTTCCCGCTTGGCAACACCGGCTGGAGACAACCAGCCAACGCAGCGAAATGCCGTTGACCACCCGTGAGATGGACGTTGCACGTCTGGTACTGAGTGGCTGCTCAGGCAAGGAAATTGCGCGGAAGCTGGACATCTCTGTCGAGACCGTCAAGGTCCATCGAAAACACATCTATACCAAGCTCAACATCAAATCCCAATCCGAGCTGTTCGCGGTGTTCTTTCAAATCAACTGATATATACCGGCTGGGTAGCTACCGTGCTGGTAATGCTGAGCCTCATCAACAACCGACAGGAATTACGACAGACGTCGTAATTCTGGAGACCTGTACGTATTCTCCACCCAAGGTTACTCCCAGGCAGAATTGCCATTGATATGTGCCCTCGGCGCTTTTAACCGCCGAAGTCGTATCAGCCTGAATAGAGTTTTTGCAGAGGGTATTAGGGGTAAATAAACGTAAGCAGGAGGATTGATTGTACTCAGCCGAGCACGTGACCGGCTCGTTTCGCCCTGCTCCGGTCTGCTTCAATCAACGGTGTGCCAAAGGGCTCTGGCATGCCTCAGACAGCTCACTCTTTTTTCTAGTTATTTTCCTCAAGAAAACCAACGCTATACCGATAGCCTTCTAATGAAAGCCTCCAACTGGCAAACCATGAGACGCCAGGAAGGCACTGCACTCGGGTTGAAGTTTCCGGGCGCACATTCTCATTAGAGGCATTCAGGTCTTGGAAAGGCCTGCTCGAACAGAAGGTATAACGACACATGTCCACCTCAGCACTGGCGCTGATGTTTGTCAGCTGCATCCTTTTATTTTTATTCATGGCCTATGTGGACCAGGTTGCAGACCGTTATCAACTGGATAAGGCTCGTCTGCGAGCAGACCTGAATGACCGGATTTACCGTATCGGCACCTTGTCGGAAACCTTTCCAGCCCAGTTCATGACACCTGAACTCAAACAGCTTCTAGTCAGACTAGAACTCAACCTTATTCAGCGCATCGGCCGCCTGGAAAAACCTACCGAAGCCCTGACGGAGCGCGAGTCCCTCCTGCAGGAGCAGGAAAAACTCGGTCTGGACATTTCGATCGAGAATCAACCATGCCCTCTGTCAAGCGAGGCGGCCTTCAAAGAGGTGAGCTTTCAGCTGGAAACCCTTAATAGTCAGGTTCACCGCGCCGTACAGGATGGCCTGCTTACCAAGGCGGATGCTTCCGGCTGGTTCAAGTCAGTCAGATATTGGCTTGCGCTCAGCAATATCGAAATGTTCGATAACATGGCCACCCAAGCGCTTGAGTCAGACCAGCCCCGCCTGGCAAAGCGCGCTTATGAACGTGGCCTTCAATATATCCGCAACCAATCTGATCAAATGGCGTTTCAAGCCCAGCGCGAAGCTTTTGAGAGCGGTATGGAGACCGCTGAGAATGCCATCGAGAAACAGACCCAGGCCGAACAGCAACTCAAGGCGCCTCCTGTTGAAGAAAAGGCACCTGAGCCTGAAGAGGGCAGCGAATGGAAAAAGAAGCCACTCTACGACAAGAGCGAGGTGTGAGCGTTAGGCCAGATACTCGACACAGTCCGCCTCGCTCGGCAGCGGTACTTCCCACCGGTAGAGCATCCGCTGGATATCCTGATTTCGCAATGACGTGTTTCGCCTGGCGTTACGCTGAAGAATGACCCGCTCCGGCTGCTCAAGATAAACGATTCGTATTGAGGCGTTGTATTGGTAGAGCAAATCCAGGGTCTTCTTGCGCATTTGGCCGGACAGATGCGTTGCGTTCCAGACAAAGGCCTCCCTGCTCCGTAACAACGACTTAGCGGTATCCACCGCATAATGAGCGACGGCCCCTTCGTTCTTGCCATGAGCAAGCCCCAGTGCGTCCCGTGCATCATCGTAAGAAACGACCGGCAGCCCTGGCAGGTTTTCTGCGACCCATGTGTTCTTGCCACTGGCAGGCAGACCCGCCATGACTACCACATCGGAGCCCTCCTGCTCCCGATAATGACTGAACGCCGGATGAATACGGGCACCGCGAAAATAGCTCATCCGCGTGTAATCATCAGGAAAAGCCTTGGCTGAATACAGGCAGCTTTCTTCCTCCGCCAACTGTTGAAACAACACGATATCATCCAGTACGTGCTGCTTGTTCGGGTAGATACGCCCTTCCATATCCGCGATGGCCATAGCGATCAACATCCAGAGTGGTAGCTCCCAGGACAGGCGATGCGCCAGAAACTCTGGAGAATGTCCTGAGCGATCACCGCTCAACGCCCAGAACGGCACCTGATGCACACTGATGATTCGGCAAATGGTTTCTCGCAACGAGAATGGCACGCCTGCCTTCCAGAGCAATATGCGGGCATCAATTGAACCACGACGAGAGTGTCCCGGTTGGCCGATACGCCCAGTGACCTCATCTATAACAGTAGTGTCCGGCTTGGCAATGTCGTGCAAAAGTGCCGAGTAGAACAGTACGAAACGCTCTTCAGCACTTGCGCGTTCATAGGCACTTCCACCTACCATGGCTTCAACCACCATACAGGTATGGGTCCAGACATCGCCTTCGCCATGATAGGCAGGCTCCTGCGGCGTACCTGCCAACCGAGTCAGTGCCGGTATTGCTTCTACGCACCCCTTGAAGTCGGGCTGCTGGCCTGGTGCAGCAACCAGGCGCTCAAGTGTTTGAAAATCCATATTCCATTTCTCCTTGTTATTGTTTGTTCAAACATTCCCACGTCACGATAGGTACTGGTGCATAGAGATCAACATCGGGCGCAAGCTCATTGGGAATGTAGGGCTGACGCAAGTGATGCTCATTGGCGTCCAGAATGGTCTGCACGAAGTCTGGCCTGACCCACTTCATCCGTGCGACTGTTTCGCAGGCTGTCTCGACTTTCAGGTAAAGCCCTTCCATCAGATCAGAGGTATCGCATTGAGACCATGCCTTACTCAGGTCTAGCTCTTCACGCCGCACTGTATCTTCGAACCGCTCTCTCCACCGATCGGTTCGGGCCCAGGACTTGCCAACCAGTGCCAGCAGGTCTTTGAGCCTTACAGGCGCAGGACCCTCATACAACACAGGTACAGACAGGACAGGCCCGCCGGCTAACAACACGCGGCGCTCAGCGGTTGACAGAAAGATCTGCCTACGACGATCCCAGATGTCGAACTCGAAAAAGACACCCGGCAACTGATCGTAGAAAACCGAATGCTTCTTGCTCATGACCTCGCCAAACATCACGTAGCGATCTTCAAGTCTCTCAAGCAGAAACAGTTCATGGACGCGTGCCCATTGCTTGAACAGGTTGAACTGCTTCTCCCGTGAGCCCCCGATAAGGTAGTGCCCACGTGACTGAAGCAGGAGTTCAGCATTAGCGGAAAAGCTGATTGCTGCATTAGCGCCATCAAGCTTTTCCTCCACCACGATGAATTGTTCTTTCAGCGTGCTCAGCTTTACCTGGTCATGGTCGCAGTCACCAGGTTGCAGGCGCGACGACTCCAGGTGAGGCGTTCGCGGGTATTTAAATAATTCATGTAATTGCGCATAGACGCGCGAGTCGAGAGTCATGGTCTTCTCCAATCAAACAGGGAAAACCGACAACGCTCAGGAACGATAGATGACAGCTACGCGCAGACCAACCGCTTACCGGGACCGTTGTCGGATCAGATGTAAAGGTTGATGCAGGGCACTGGCTTCACCACTTTAGAAAGGAGGGTTAAACGAAGGGCGCGAATTAAGCCTTACTCCCGCCCGTGCTGTCAAACCGGAATCGATCATTCGCGACGTACATCAAACCTCATAAAAAGCCGCCCGAAGGCGGCTTTTCCGTCATGGCGTTACTTAGCGGGGCCTACTGCCGTACAGCTGTTAGAACGCTGTACATACTTTTGCAGCGTGGCCCACTGAGGACGATCCTGGCCATTCAAGGGTTCTACTGAAAGCTTGTAGCTACCCCAGCCCGGACCAGCCGCCCAGTACGTGGCAGGAATACAGTTCTGCTGGAGGTATGAGAGCAGATTATCCATCAGTGGCAGCCAGCGAGCATCGTCACCTGGCACGCCAAATTCAGCGATATAGCCCTTCTTCCCGTTCTTTTTCAGCCAATCCACGAAAGGCTTTGCACGATTGACGCCCAGCATCGCGTTGAGCTGGCTGGTATCTTCCGGGCTATAAGTACCGCTGCCGTCCTTGTCCAGATAGACGTGCGCTGCAAAGATGATGTTATTGGCCGAGTCCTTGAGGCTGAGCAGACTGTCATTGTAATAGGGCCATAGCGATGCATTGGACCAGGCATTACCTTCCACAATCACCGGGTGAGTATGATCCACCGTTCGTACGCCATCGATTCCAGACTGGGCAGCCTTGAGCCAGTAACTATCCATGTCATGTGGCTTGGCCATGATGTCATACCCATACAGGGCAGGATGGCTGGCCCAGCGGTAAGCAATTCGGTACATCAGGTCCCAGAAATGGGTGTAGGTAACCTGCCCCGCCCCAATGATATTGCCGTTGTAGCGCCCATTGTTATGCACATCCAGGATAACCTTGATGTTGTATTTCTGGGCCAGGTTCATAGTGGTCTGGATCAAGCCAACCTGGTTGGGATCAAGCATTGTGCTGAGCTTAGGCTGTATGCGCTCCCATAGAATAGGAAAGCGGATCAGACGGATCCCTTTCTGATTCCACTGCTTGAAATCCGCCTCTGTGGGATACAGGTAGTCAACACCGTTTTTGCCGGGTACGACGTGTGGAGCAAACGCTGCGCCTGACAAATTCAAGCCGACCAGATCTATCCCGCTGCGGGTGACAGGCGTTACCGGTTGCACGACAGGTTTTGCCGGTTGGCTAGGCGTAGCGGGCTGTGCAGGTGCAGGTGCAGGAGTCGCTGGTTTTGCTGGCATGGCAGGCACGGCTGGTGTAGCAGGCGCAGTCACGGGTTGACTCGGTGTAGCAGGTGTTGTCGTAACAGGCTTACTCGGCGCAGGAGTGGCAGGCTTTGATGGAGTAGCAGGCTGCGTAGGTACTGCCGGCTGAGCCGGTTTAGCGGGTTGGCTTGGTGCTGTTGCGTCAGTATCGTTTATAGGTCCAAACGCAGTACATCTGGTGTTATTGACGTACTTTTTGAGAGTTGGCCATTGAGGACGCTCAACACCATTTATAGGCTCCACAGACATGAAATAGTTACCCCAGCCCGGACCTGCCGCCCAATAGGTGGCCGGAATACAATTCTGCGCCAGATATGCCAGCATGTTATCCATGATGGTATTCCAGCGAGAGTCATTGTCCGGGATGCCAAACTCACCGATGTAGCCTTTCTTGCCGTGCTTCTTTAGCCATTCGATAAAGGGCTTGACTCGCTCAACGCCATACATGGGGTCAAGCTTGCTGACGTCAACGGACTCGTAATTGCCGCCCGCATTGTTATCAAAGTAGGTGTGCGCAGAAAAGATAAGGTTATTTGAAGGATCCTTGAGATCGAGCAACGTATTATTCCACTGCTCCCAGCGCGTAGCCTCGGCCCACCCGTTGCCTTCGACAATAATGGGGCGAACGGTATCAACCGCACGTACACCATTGATGCCGTATTGAGCTGCCGTGTTCCAATAGTTCAGCGCACCATTAGGCTCATTCATGATGTCGTAGGCATAAAGCGACTTCTGGCTGCTCCAACGCTGCGCGATCTTTGTCATGATCTCCTGATATCGCGCATAAGGCACACCGCTTGTTCCAATGATCTGGCCGCGATATCGAGCATAGTTATGAAGGTCCAGAATGATCTTTACGTTATGCTTTTCTGCATAGCTGAACGTGCTATCGATCAATTGCACATACTTAGCGTCCAGCGCACCGCCAAGCGTAGGCTGCAGCCGCTCCCAGATAATTGGGAAGCGCACCAGTTTTATGCCCTTCTCACTCCACTGCTTGAAGTACGATTCTGTCGGAAATATATAATTGGTTCCGTTGATGCCGGGCAGCACGTGTGATGCGAAGCCAGCCCCAGACAAGTTCAGCCCCACCAGGTCGACCGATGCCACAGCCGAAGACGAAACCAGTAACGCCGCCAATGGTAGCGCGCATTGCCTCATTACTTTGAAAGCCAGACTACGGGAACGCCTGCTTGAGCTTTTCATGAATTCCCCAATAAACCTAAAGTGTCATTTCTGAAGTGCGCACTTAACGGCCGAACCTAAAAGGCTCGTATCAAGACTGTTATCGTTTTGGTCTTCAGGCAGAACTAACTACCTTGCTTGGTGGCCGAGCGTGGCTGTACTACCGGGGGATTGAGAAAAGCGTGCCACTCAAAAAGCAGTGAAATCAATATCAATATGACACTATTGTTTTTCGTCAATACATATAAAATATATTTAAAATCAATAACTTATAAAAACTTTTCTCTGTATTAAACAGCTATTTGTGAAACAGTTGTTTTAGGTTTTTCCAAAGAAACACGAATTACTTTCGACAACGTTCACAAAATTTAGGGGTAGAGAAAGCAGTTTTAAAAATTCATAAAATTTACACGCTTACCAAGCATGAGAAAGAGTTGACAAAATGCTGTTGGCCAAGCGTAACGGTTTGGGACCAGCAGTGACATTTTTTGTCACAAGGGTCGTGCCTTGAAGACAAATCAGCCCAAGCTGAAGGCGGTCTACCAGAGTCAACGCGTATTGAGACTACTCAGCTAGCGGCGTGCAACAATGCCAAAAAAGGGTGACTCAACATCTGATACGGTTTTTTATTAAGAGTCTGAATCTGTTTTGCGCACGCCTAGAGCCCTACTGTAGCCACATGGGTAATGCCGGTAGAGAGCTGCTCTAGCAAACACATCCATTCGCTACGATGCCTGTCTCAATGCTTACCCTTCCCTGCTATCGCAAGAGGTTTCAATCATGAGCGACGTATTCTTCATGTCACTGTTTGGCTTTCTGGCCTTCGTTCTACTGGGATGGGGGTTTTACGCTGGCGTACAGCTAAACAAAGATAGAAAGGACGTTCAGAAGAACAACCGCTAATGCATAGAAAGGCCATCAGTGTCTCGACGCAACCGCTTTCAATCTTCTGTTTTAAGTCGTAAGCGCTCGTATAGACACCAATACGGTATAGGCATCAACCACCAGCGCTGCAGCGAAAAGCATGAAACGTTACGAGCGACTTGCTGACGAAATTGCGAACCTGATTCGAACCGGTGTACTTAAGGCGGGTGAAAAAGTCCCATCGGTACGTCATGCCAGTCGTACCTACACGGTCAGCCCTTCGACTGTATTTCAGGCTTATTATCTGCTGGAAGATAAAGGGCTGATCATTGCCCGCGCCCGCTCAGGCTATTACGTACGTGAGCATGCCAAGCGCCCGCTGCATGAGCCTGAAATTACTGGTCACAAGGCTGAAACCACTGAGGTGGATGTCAGCGAACTGGTCTTCTCCATCCTGAACTCTATCAAGGACCCTGCGACCACTCCATTTGGGTCTGCCTTTCCCTGTCCACAATTGTTTCCGCTTCCTCGCCTTGCCCGCAGCATGACCCACGCATTAAGACACCTTTCAACCCAGGCCGCTATTGCAGACATGACGGCAGGCAGCAATGAGTTGCGCCGTCAAATAGCCCTTCGTTATAGGGTCAACGGTACTCGTCTCCCGCTTGAGGAGTTGGTTATTACCAACGGAGCGATGGAAGCCTTGAACCTATGCCTGCAAAGTACAACGAGCCCCGGCGACTTGGTTGCAATAGAGGCACCTGCTTTCTATGCGACGCTTCAGGTATTGGAGCGTTTAAAATTGAAGGCCGTCGAGATCCCCGTTCATCCCCGGGAAGGTGTTGATCTTGATGTGCTGGAGCACAGTCTCTCTCATCTTCCTATCAAAGTTTGCTGGCTCATGAGCAGCCTGCAAAATCCTTTGGGCGCGAGCATGAGTTTCGAGAAGAAGCAGGCGCTGTACACACTCTTGAAGCAGCATCAGGTTCCATTGATTGAAGACGATGTCTATGCCGAGTTGAATTTCTCCAACCAACCGTTACGAGCCGTGAAAAGCTTTGATGATGATGGGCTGGTCATGCATTGCGGTTCGTTTTCGAAATGTCTGGCACCGGGTTATCGAGTGGGCTGGGTTGCTGGCGGACGCTTCACCGAGGCCATTGATCGCCTCAAGCTCATGACGACCATTTCTCCTTCGGTTCCTGCTGTAGCGGCCATTGCAGACTATCTACAACATGGTGGCTATGACCGACACCTACGAAAACTGCGCCATGCATTGGAAACCCAGCAGAGCGCCATGCTGACCTCAGCCGCACGGCACTTTCCGAGCGAAACCCGTGTAACCCGCCCAACCGGCGGTTATTTTCTATGGTTTGAATTTCCAGAGCGGGTTGATACGCTTCAGTTGCTCCGTATGGCCATCGCTCAGGGTATCAGCCTTGCTCCCGGCCCTATCTTCTCGGCCAGCCAACGCTTTGGAAACTGTGCAAGGCTGAATTATGGCCATCCCTGGACGGCTGAGAGTGAGAAGGCAATGGAAACGCTAGGCCGCATGATCGATACGTTCTGAACAACCCAGCGTCCTTTATCCCACTCTTAGCCTCTGCCTGCTGCAACTGAAAGTTCAACTGCAACAGGCCAATCAGGCCAGGCGTTAGCAATGTAACTGGCCGGGCATTAATTCCATTTCAGGACGGCTTTAACGGTGATTCCCTGCTTGGAATCTTCAAATGCCTGATTGATGTCCTTGAAATCATAAAACCTGACAAGCTTGTCGAACGGAAAGCGCCCCGCCTTGTAGTACTCGATCAGCTTGGGAATAAAGAGGCGTGGCACGGCATCACCTTCAATCACACCCATCATGGTCTTTCCTTCCGCCATGATCTCGTTATGAACATCAATGGTCATCTCGGGGGTTACGCCTACAATCGCCGCCTGCCCTAATGGCCGCAGCGCCTGCAGGCATTGGCGAACAACCGGCGGAACCCCTGTAGTTTCAACCGCGTGGTGCGTACCGCCCAAAGAGACAGCCTTGATTTCCCTGACCACATCAACCTGACTACCGTTGAACACATGCGTAGCGCCCAGCTCCTTGGCCAGCTGAAGTCGGCTCTCATGCACATCAACTGCAAAAATCTGAGCACACCCTGCAATCTTTGCCGCCATGATCGCGCTCAAACCCACAGCACCGCAGCCATATACAGCAAGGCTATCGCCAAACCCTGGGCGAAGGCGGTTGAGGACTGTTCCACTACCCGTCTGGATACCACAGCCCAGCGGCCCTAATAACGCCAAGTCCACGTCCTTATCGACCTTGACGACATTATGTGCACTGGCAACCACGTAGGTGCCAAAGGATGATTGACCAAAAAAGGAAGAGAGCTCGGTATCTCCCTGGCGAAGCCGACAGGTATGGTCCTCCATGCGGCCGCCAAAATTGAGATCGTTAAAGACCCTGCACACCGTAGGATGCCCGGTCAGGCAATTTTCGCATTTACCGCAGTGCGCAAACGACAGGACCACATGATCGCCTATCTCCAGATCACGAACATTACGGCCTACCTGCTCGACAATGCCCGCGCCCTCATGACCAAGGACTACAGGATAAGGCGACAGCCCAAGATCACGCGCGACGGCGTCGGTGTGGCAAACCCCTGTCGCAACGATCCGAATCAGCACTTCGTTAGTGGCAGGGCCTGATAGCGTAACCTCCTCAAGACTAAAAGGCTGTCCTTTGGAGTGCGTAACCGCGGCCATTATTTTCATTGTGGGGCTCCTGGCAAATGTCTGAGCAGAGACGGCTCGCTCAAAGAATAAAAGTGGCGCAAAACCTCCATTCAACATGGCATTTACGCATAAACTTAACAAGCATAACCATCAGACCTCTCACAGGGAGCCTCACTGACTTAGGCCGCTTGACCCACCAAATGCCAAAGCGACTTAAGCCTGCCTAAAAACCTGTAAGAACTGGTTCGTGTTTTTGAGTAACACCCACCTCATCTCTGGCTACTGCGCAAGATTCTGCCACTGGCTTTCGTTTAGCCTGCGGCCATATCTCTAACCGCCAATCCCGCGCATGGGATTAATTTACGCATCTCCAGAAAAGCGACACGCCGCCCGCCTGGACATGACTTGTATACCGAGCAGGAAGCAGAGGAACCAGGATGTTCTCCCCAGCCAACGAAACCCAGTTCATACTTGAGATTCCCGGCGTCTCTCATGATTTTCAGGTGCTGGAATTTGCAGGGCGGGAAGCATTGAATACCGCCTTCCGTTTCGATATTGAATTGATCAGCGAAAGACCCGACTTCGATCTTGAATCCTTACTCAACCAGCCTGCCTTCCTGACACTGGACCAGACGGGTACAGGCTTCAATGGCTTGATTCACAGTGCCGAACAAGGCGAGTCCGGCAAGCGTATGACGCGCTACCGTGTCACGCTCGTGCCGCGTGTCCACTATCTTTGCCATCGGCATAACCAGCGTATCTTCCAGCACCTTAACGTGCCGGACATCATCGCTACCGTTCTGAAAGAGCATGGCATCCTATCCAATGCCTTTCGTTTCCAATTGGGCTCGGCTTACCCAGAACGTGAATACTGTGTTCAGTATGATGAGACCGATCTTCACTTCATCAATCGGCTTTGTGAAGAGGAAGGCATTCATTATCACTTTGAGCATACCCAGGCCGAACACATCATGGTCTTTGGTGATGATCAGACCTGCTTCCCCAAACTGAGCCCTGCTCTTTTCCAGCAAGATACCGGACTGGTTGCAGATCATCAGGTCATACGAAAGTTTGCAGTCCAGGTTGAAACACGAACAACCAAGGTTAGCCGCCGGGACTACAACTTTGAAAAGCCCAAGCTCACCATGGAAGCGTCTCACACCGGCGAGGCTGTGCTAGAGCTGGAAGATTATGACTACCCTGGCGCCTTCATGGACCGCGCCCGTGGCAAGCAGCTAAGTCAGCGCACCCTGGAACGTCATCGCTCGGATTACCAGATCGCTCGCGGTAAAAGTGACCTGCCAACACTTGTTTCCGGCCACTTCATGCCCTTGACCGAGCACCCACGCAGTGAGTGGAATGACTTGTGGCTACTCACTGAGCTGACACACGAAGGCAAACAACCCCAAGTATTAGAAGAATCCATATCCTCGCATGTAGATGACAAGGATGGCTTCCAGCAGGGCTATCGCAACTTCTTTACGGCAGTGCCCTGGGACACGATCTTCAGACCAGCCCTGAAGCACCCTAAGTCAAAAATCCTGGGTAGCCAGACCGCAATTGTCACCGGCCCGGCTGGAGAAGAAATCTACTGCGATCAATACGGTCGCGTCCGCGTGGAATTCCATTGGGATCGATTGGACCAGATGAACGAGCACAGCAGTTGCTGGCTGCGTGTTGCCAGCAACTGGGCCCATGAAGGCTATGGGGCCGTCACGATTCCCCGAATCGGCATGGAAGTGCTGGTAACCTTTCTAGAAGGTGATCCGGACCAGCCGCTCATTACAGGCTGCCTGCACCACGCTGCAAACCTGGTGCCGTACAACCTGCCCGCCAACAAGACCCGGACAGTCTTCAAGACCAGAAGCACGCCTGGCGGCAATGGCTTCAATGAACTGCGAATCGAAGATAAAGCCGGTGCGGAGCAGATCTACGTACATGGTCAGCGCGACATGGACATTGAAGTGGGCAATTGTGAAACCCACTCCGTAGGGGTTGACCGAACCAAAACCATTGGTCAGGACGAAACGGTAGTCATTGGTCAGAACCGCATGCGTATCGTCAAGGTGGATGACCAGCTGCTGGTAGGCGGCTCGAAGGTGGATAGCGTCAGCTCAACGTATCTCATTGAGGCAGGTGAAGGTATTCGCCTTGTTTGTGGCGAAAGCGTCATTGAGCTTCGTGCAGACGGTCAGGTCAACCTGTCCTGCGTTGAGTTCAATATTACTGCCAGCGGCAACGGGCAAATCAACACTACAGGCGGAAAGCTCGACATCAACATGCCAGACGGCAAATCAGCAACCGAGCCTTTTGGCGAAGGCGTCAAGAAAACCATAGATGCCAATGTTGACGCCGTGTTCAACACCTCTGGCCAGCCCTCTTAAAGGTAGAAAGGATTCAATACATGAAATATCAGATTCAGGAAGGCCGCTTCCTTTTGCCCGATGGCTTCGCAGACCGGACAGTCAATATATTTGCTTTGGGAGGAGTACCAAGCTCCTTCACGTTTAGCATCTCCCGAGATGCCCTCCACCCCGGCGAGACGCTGTCTGAATACATTGACCGGCAAATAGGAATGCTGTCGGCACGGCTACGCAAGTTCAAGCTTGTGCATAGGCAAGAGGCCGTACTGTCAGAGACCCAACCCGTGAACGGTATACAAATCGACTCACATCATCAGAGCGATGGTCGCCTTATCTATCAGCGGCAGGCAGCTTTTTTGATGAAAGACGAGCGAATTCTTGTGATTTCTGCCACCACCCAGTCCCCGTTTGACGCCTATCACAATAATACCTGGAGCTCGATCCTTTCGACGTTTGAATTAGCGTCAGACGATCTTTCCTAATCGCATCGTTGATGCATTAACGCAGGCAAGCGTTCCGTTGCTAAACAGACAGGGAATAGTTGATGTACGAAGCAGCCAGGCTGCACGACAGCATTGTCCATACCGAGGCGTTGACAGGCTTTCTGATAGGCGCAGCCATTGGTACCGCTTTTGTAATAGGCGGCGCCTTTGCAGCATGCACATTTGGCTTGGGCGGCATTGTATTAGGTTTGGCCTTGAGCACAATAGGTACGCTTCTGCCCGAGTGGGGCGAAGAGATAAAGCAGAAAGACCAGACAGTAACAGGCAGCATCCTTAGTGGGTCTCCCAATGTATTCATCAATGGGCGCAATGCCGCGTATGCCGAACAAAGTGAAGTCATTTGCGACAAGCATAGCGATGAGCCGCTTGTAGCGGAGGGCTCTGAAAAAGTCTTGCTCAATGGCTTGGGCGCTGCGCGCAAGGGGGACCGTACGACGTGTGGGGCCACTATTGAAAGTGGCTCACACAACGTGTTTATCGGGGCAGAAAGTCGCGCCTACCTGGAAGTTGAGGAGGAAGTATCCACAGCGCTCAGAATCGGCGTTGGCGTTGGGATGTTCCTGGCTGGACTGGGTCGCGGAGGCCTAAGCTTTGCATCGCTTAAAAACGTAAGGGCACTTAAGCCCTGCCTCATGAAGTTTGCTGCTGTCTTTGCTGGAGGCTATGCGCTTAACATGGCCTTGAGCGCTGGTGCCAACTCTCTTTTTCATGCTGCAAGCGGCTTATTTGGTAACCCGGTAGACGCTATTAATGGGCGTAAGGTTCTACTCGATGAGTCTGAAACAGATTTCACCTTACCCGGCCTTTTACCTATTAAATGGTCGCGCTTCTATGCGAGCGACATTGAGCAAATAGGTCTACTGGGTCGCGGTTGGGTGTTGCCTTGGGAACAAACACTGCAACTCGAAGGTGATGCTGTCCTACTAAAAGACAGTCAGGGGCGAGACGTCAGGCTCGATGCTTTGAAGCCCGGCGAGAGCATCTACTACCCTGATGAAAAAATCACCTTGGTCTGTACGGAAGGCGGCCACTACTTATTAAAAACACTGGACGATGTTTACCTATATTTCGGTGAACTTCATAGGAATGCTGAGCCGGCCCGCTTACAGCGTATTGAAGATGCATTAGGTCATTACATCGCCCTGCTCTACCGAGATAGCCTGCTGACCGATCTCTATGCCTCAGGTGAATTACACCTGCACTTGGGCTATAACGAGGCACGTGATCGTCTGGTCCGCATTGAGCGTATCGTAAACAAGCGCCCCGTCGAAACCCTGGTTCGTTATGGCTACGACACCTTGGGCCAGTTGGTATCTGTAACCAACCGGAACGGCGATATCATTCGGCGCTTCGCCTATGATCAAGGGCGTATGAGCCTGCACGAAAGTGCACTAGGGCTGCACTGCCACTACCGCTATGCAGAGTTTCCAGACAGCACTTACCGCGTCATCGAACATTGGACAAACGATGGTGAGCACTATCAGTTCAACTATGACCTGAAGCAACAGGTTACTTATGTATCAGATGGTCTAGGTCGTAGTGCCAAGGTCCGCTATAACGAAGCCAAACGAGTCGTGGCCTGCCAGTACTTCGGTGGCGAATTGTATGCCTTTGATATAGACGATGCAGGCAACACAACGGGCATTACCCTGCCAAACGGCAGCAGCATGCAGTTTGAATACGACGAGTTCAGCCGATTGGTTGCTGAAACCGACCTCCTCGGCCGTACAACCCGCTATGAGTACAATCGCTATACCGAACAACTCGTTCGCCTTGAGCACGCAGATGGCAGCACTCATGAATGGCAGTACGACCGTAACGGCATACTTCTAAAAGAAACCGACACGCTTGGTAACCAAACCCATTACATAAGCGATGAAGACGGCCGAATCCATACCATACGTGACCCTTTGGGCAACCAGACCCACATGTGGTGGAACGAGCTAGGGCAGGTGCTTCAGTCCCAGGACTGTTCAGGCAACCGCACCCACTATACTTATGACGAACACCAGCACCTGTGTGCCATCACCAATGCCCTAGGGCAGACCACCCGCCTGCACCGTAAACCCGATGGCGAAATCCTGCGGGTGGAGCATCCAGATGCCACGACAGATCACTACAGCTATAACGCACTAGGCCATCTACTCAGCCATGCGGATGCTGACGGCCATACAACTTACCTAAGCCGAAACATTCGGGGCTTGCCGGTAGAGCGCAAGGACGCCAAAGGCCAGCGGGTTCGTTACCACTATGATCAGGCGCTGCGTCTGGCTGCCCTGGTAAACGAGAACGGGGCGGCCTATCGCTTCGCCTATGACTCAGCTGACCGCCTGATTGAAGAAGTTCGTATAGACGGCCTGCGCCGCCGTTTCCACTACAACGTATCCGGCGCACTGGTCCGCATGGATGAGCATACCGCTGACCAGGCGGGACTAGGCCAGACACGCTCAAGCGAATTTGAGCGCGACGCCATAGGTCGTTTACTTAGCAAAATGACCCAGGATGCTCGCCTGGATTACACCTATGACGAAATGGATCGGGTCGTAGCCATTGAACGGCAGCCCAGCGAGCACGGTAAAACGCTGGGCATACGGCCGGACCTTCTTAGCTTCAGCTACGACAAGGCTGGCCGCTTGGTAGAAGAGCAGTCAGCCTTGGGCGCACTAGGTTACACCTACGATGCGCTAGGCAACCTTACTCAGCTCAGCCTGCCGGATGGCCGCACACTCAATCACCTTTATTATGGCAGCGGCCATCTGCACCAACTAAACCTCGACGGCTTGCTGATCAGCGATTTCGAGCGTGACGCCCTACACAGGGAGACCTTGCGTACCCAAGGCAGCCTAACCAGCCGCTTTGGATACGACAGCTTTGGCCGTAAGCGCTGGCAAGCGGCCATTGAGTTGCCGCATGAACAGCTCTCGCAACTCAACGCGCAAAAGAACAGCCTGCTCGGCCATCCTGAACATCCCGCCACGCTCATCCATCGCCGCTATGAGTACAGCAAGGCCGGCGAACTATTGCGGCAGATCGATAAGCACCGTGGCGCTACGGACTACAAATACGATGCTATTGGCCAACTGCGCAGCCGCGAACCGCACCACCCCCAGCTCGGTAATGAGGACTTTGGCTACGACCCTGCCGGCAACCTGAGCGCCTCCCAAGCCTTGAGTCCAGACAACCGTCTCAAGGCCTGGAAAGACCTGCGCCTCACCTACGATGCCTGGGGTAACGTAAGCGAGCGGCACAGTCCTAATGGTTATCAGCGTTTTACCTACGACTGCGAAAACCGCCTGGTTAGAGCCGAAACCTATCGAGGCCATAAATCACTGAGTCAAGCCAGCTACGAATATGACTGCCTGGGCCGCCGTATCGCCAAGCATGTTCTAACAGAGGACAAAACCGAAACGACCCACTTCCTCTGGCAAGGCCTGCGCATGCTGCAGGAGCAAAAAGCGGATTTGTACAGCCTGTATATCTACGAAACCGGCAGCTACGCCCCGCTCGCTCGTGTAGATACAAAGCCAAACCAAGCAGATGAGCCTAAGCGCTACTACTTCCATACCGACCAGATTGGTACGCCACTTGAGGTTACGGACGATACCGGCGGTATGGTATGGCGCGCTTACTACAAGACATGGGGTGCGTTGGAAGCGCTGGTCCCGAGAGAGATTGAGCAGAACCTAAGGTTTCAGGGGCAGTACTACGATGCCGAAACGGGCCTGCACTACAACACGTTTCGTTATTACGATCCGCTGATAGGACGGTTTACGACGCATGACCCGATAGGCCTTCTAGGTAGTAATAATTTATATAATTACACAACCAATTCAATAACTTGGATTGACCCATTAGGCTGGGCACCTTGGGAGTTTGGTAAATTCAATGAGTGGTTCAATAATGCGACAGTAGATGATATTGTAAGTAACAAAAATTATGTTTCAGAAGCATTACGTGGTGGTGCTGGAAAGCACGAAATGTTCCCTGTATCTCTTGCCTGGAAAGCAAAAGAGTTAGGTTTTACTGCCGAAGAAATTAAGAAATACACCGTAGATACGAGTCGTATCACCTTTATCAATGTTACAGACTCGCAAGGTCGGCCAGTTCCAGATGGTGGGCATCATGGAAGCCGGGCTGGTCGCCATTTTCATAACAAGCTAATTGAGGACCTTAAAACTGCTAGTAGCAAAAAACAGGCAAAATTAATAATAGCTCATCACCATCGCACGCACATGAGATTAGGAGCATGTTAGTTATGTTAAAAAAGAGAATTCATTTGTGGATCGGTAGCAATTTCCTTCCTGAAAATGAATATTTGCAATATTTCGAGATAGATCATTCAACCGAAGGCGATTTTGATAATCCTAGCTATAAAATATGTGGCTTTTGTAGAGATATTGGTGAAGTATGGTACGACGAAGACTTCATAGGAATCATTCCTCGTCAAGAAGGAAATATTCCCGTCCCTGATCTTT
This sequence comes from Pseudomonas sp. C2.3V, assembly GCF_058536325.1. Taxonomy (NCBI): domain Bacteria; kingdom Pseudomonadati; phylum Pseudomonadota; class Gammaproteobacteria; order Pseudomonadales; family Pseudomonadaceae; genus Pseudomonas; species Pseudomonas sp. C2.3V. The sequence goes on from NZ_JBZUBN010000002.1 coordinate 338,593, forward strand.
TGATTGAGGCCGCTGTAGACCCAAAAGAATATCCAGCCATTATAGATAAATGCTTGAAACTAGGTATAACTGAGGCTAATGCTCTAATTTGGTATCAGGACGAAGATTTAATTTTACCTACACCTTATAAAGATAGCTATAACGGCCTAAAATATATTGGCAAATATTTTGAAGACTAGGGTTTGTCTGAAAAGTCGCGTTTGTTAGCCTAATGCTGTTGTTGCAAGCGGAGGCAGAAAAAAAGGGGCCCGGACGAACCTGTAGATCATTGCCTGGGACGCAGCCGGAGGTGGGTTAGGTGCCAAGATTCATCTGCTCTGTGATGCCAATGGTTATCCGCTAGGCTTTACCTTCTCGCCTAGTCAGCAGGCCGATTCGCGCAACTTTATCCCGTTACTGGATCAGGTGCGTCTTCCAGGTTCTCAGGGCAGACTACGCAAGCGTTGCCGGGCGGTGATCGCGGGCAAGGGCTAAGATAGTAAAGGGTTGCGTCGCTATTGCGACCGCTTCGGTATGCAGCCGGTGATTGCCCAGCGCACAATGCACCGCAAGCCCCGGCCAGGTCGGTCTGCCTCGCCTGTTTGATAAGCCCAAGTATCAACAACGTAACGTGATCGAGCAGCTGTTCGGTTGGTTAAAGGAGAAGCGTCGGCTCTGTACTTGCTTTGACAAGCTGGCTAGCAGCTTCAAGGCTATGGTGACGCTGGCCTGTATCGAGCGATGCATGCGTGCCGACTTTTCAGACAAACCCTAATGTGATGAATCACAAGTACGTTTAATTAGTTTCTACGAAAAGCTCGTGCTGCTCTACCTACTGAAGCCAGGATTTCACCAGCGCTTCTACTCCAGCGGAAGGGCCTCGGGTTCTGGTTGTAAGTAGCCAGGTAATGGTTAATAGACTGCTCAAGATCGCTTACGCTGGTATGTGATTGCCGCTTGATCCATCTCTGGCTAAGGGTCGAGAAGAAACGTTCTACCAGGTTTAGCCAGGAAGCCGAGGTTGGGGTGAAATGCACCTGATAACGAGGGTGTGCGGCTAGCCAGGCCTTTACCTGATCGGTCTTATGTACCGCATAGTTGTCCATGATCAAGTGAACCGGTAGGTCCGTACAGATTTCTTCATCAATAGCCTTCAAAAACTCCACAAACTCAGCGCTACGATGACGACGCTTGAGACGCCCAATCACTTCGCCTGTGGCAACATCCAGCGCAGCAAACAATGACGTTGTGCCAAAGCGCTGATAGTCATGTGTTCGAGTGACCGGATGGCCTGGTGCCAAAGGCAGACCTGGCTGGGTTCGATCCAGGGCCTGGATCTGGCTTTTCTCATCAATACACAGCACCAGAGCCTTATCCGGTGGGTTCAGGTATAGCCCAACGATGTCATGAACTTTATCGACGAAGGCCGGATCGGTTGAGAGTTTGAACGTCTGCTCAAGGTGAGGCTTAAGGCCAAAGGCTCGCCAGATACGTTGCACACTGGCCATGGAAATATCGGTAGCCTTGCTCATGCGGCGCGAACTCCAGTGGCTGGCATCCTCAGGCTTGGTTTGCCGGACCCGATCAACAACCTCCTGAACCTTCTCGTCACTGATACTGCGGGGTCGCCCAGATCTGGGCTCATCATTAAGCCCCTCAAGTCCCCATTGTGAGAAGCGAAGACGCCACCGCGATACGGTCTGAGCTGTAATACCCAGGCGCCTGGCAATCGATGAGCCGGGTTCACCGCTAGCGCAAGAAAGGATGATTTCAGCGCGTAGTTTTGAATCCGCAGGACCTTTACGCTGAGCCCTTCGACGGCTGAGCTCGGCATGTTCTTGCCTGGTCAGGGTGATCTGTACAGCAGGACGGCCTGTTCTCATCGCATGCCTCCTTGAGTCAGTTTTGAGTACTCATTCTTCAGACCATACTTATGCTTGGTAGTTGTGATTCACCACACTAAGAGCCACTAACAAAACCCATTTTGAGTTAGCTGATCGAGTTTAATACTCGCTGAGATTTCTTATCCTTGGCCTGCTGCATGGCTCTCTTAATGAGTTTTTCTTAGCAGCTTTAAATAAAATCAACGTCAAAAAGATTAAAAAGACTAAAAGGGTTCAGTTTCAGCGGCTGCTCATAGAGAAAAAGATGATCTCGTACATCACGCTAAACAATTCAATTGATGCCAGCCAGGCGATGCTTTTCTTCGGTGGCGAGGCATTATCTCTACAAGACTATGACTTTGGACTTTACAGCCGTAACCAGCGCAAAGTCATGATTGGGGTAGGCCTCGTTGATGCTGCTCCTTATCTAATCAAGCCGGTTTCTTCGGCAGCGGAAACAATTTCAGTTTACACTGGTAAAATTAATATCACAACCTGCGCCAAGCCATATTTTAAAAGCAACAATCATCAGATAGCTTTTGATGAGATAGAGCTTCCAAAAGGAAATTATTTCTTCCAAGTTATTATAAAACTGGATACTCCTCTGCTTTGTATAGGCGATTTGCCAGCCGATAAAATTGAGTCTATCCAATACTCTCAAGTATTAAGTGTTCAAATTTTGCTATCGAGCAATGAGTTCTTAAATAATAAAAATAAAAAGAGAATAATATGTCCCTTCTATGAGTCCTACGGTAACTTAGGTTTTTTCTAGCCGATTTACATCTTATGGATAAAATTATTAAGAAAGAGGTCGGTGACGGGCCGCATAATCTAGTCGACTTATTTAGCGAAACGGAGTTAGCTAATACTCTATTTGATGCAGGTGTATTGTGTCTTACCTGGGGTATATCGCCTTGGACCTATTACGTTTATAGTGTAGCGAGCCAAAACGAAATAGAAGCGCTTCCCCTACGCGATTGCCGTGTAGCATCAGGCTCATATCGACTTGCAAATGACATTATGCAGATGAGCATTGTACCAGGACACGAACTGATGAACTGGCCTAGTGCTGTTGACAAGAGGTGGCCCACAGTGGAAGTTGCAGGTACAGGTGAGACCCTCAATCTTGATCTGCATGTCCGTAGGTTTAATCCGATAGGTGGCAGCGCTGGCCCAGTTTTAGCGATGTTTAATGTATATCGGAACAACAATTTACTAGAAGTTTCGCCATTATTGAACGTAAATCTTGAAGAATTTAATTAGGAGTTTGTGCCTCCAGATGAGCATAGCGATTAAATATTCAAGCTTTTATTCTGCCCGATCGGCCATCCTAAACACCCCGCCACGCTGATTCATTGTCGCTATGAATACAGCAAGGCGGGCGAACTCCTGCGGCAGATCGATAAACACCGTGGCGCTACGGATTACGAGTACGATGCCATTGGCCAACTGCGCAGCCGCGAACCGCAGCACTCCCAGCTCGGTAATGAGGACTTTGGCTACGACCCTGCCGGCAACCTGACCAGCCTCCAGGCCTTGAGCCCAGACAACCGTCTCAAGGCCTGGAAAAACCTGCGCCTCACCCACGACGCCTGGGGTAACGTGAGTGAGCGGCACAGTTCAAATGGTTATCAGCGTTTTACCTACGACTGCAAAAACCGCCTGGTTAAAGCCGAAACCTATCGCGGCCATGACTCGCTCAGCCAAGCCGGTTACGAATATGACTGCCTGGGCCGCCGTATCGCCAAGCATGTTCTAACAGAGGACAAAACCGAAACGACCCACTTCCTCTGGCAAGGCCTGCGCATGCTGCAGGAGCAAAAAGCGGATCTGCACAGCCTGTATATCTACGAAACCGGCAGCTACGCCCCGCTCGCTCGGTTAGATACTGATCCGAGCCAGCCTGATCAAAAGCCTAAGCGCTATTACTTCCATACCGACCAGATCGGCACTCCGCTTGAGGTCACGGACGATACCGGCGGTATGGTATGGCGCGCTTACTACAAGACATGGGGTGCGCTGGAAGCCCTGGTCCCGAGAGAGATTGAGCAGAACTTGCGGTTTCAGGGGCAGTACTACGACGCTGAAACGGGCCTGCATTACAATACGTTTCGTTATTACGATCCGGTTGTGGGACGGTTTACGACGCAGGATCCGATCGGGTTGTTGGGTGGGGATAATTTCTATCAATACGCCTATAACCCGCTTGTATGGGTCGATCCCTTAGGATTATCTCCTGTAAGTCCTAAGACAATTCTATTTTCACAGGATAGTATCAATGTTGTTTTTGAAGATGGGAGAAATGTTAATGGCCTAACACATAGGCTTGTAAATGATCCGGCGTATATAAATGAAGTAGAGTCAATTCGAAAAGTTCGAATGCAGGACCTACCGGCGGATGTCCAAAATAGGCTGTTATCCCAAGGGGCTCATAAAGACTCAGTATTTAGTCTAGATAATAGACGTCTCTATGCAGCAAAGGCAGCAGGAATATCTAAGATTCCATCTAGATGGGCAACTCCAGAAGAATTGTCTAAAATTAATCTTGACCGAAGATTTTCAACTCTGGATGGTGGTAAATCAATAAGACTAAGAGGTTGTAGCTAATATGAAGATGAAGCCAGTAGAAACCAAATATGGTATAATCTATGGTCGAGACTCCTTGATTCTATCAAGTACCGAACTAAAACTCTATCCATTTAAACTTATAGTTAAAGCATCGTTATCTCTATCTTCTTGCAAACCAAAGGCTACAGACATTCAAGATATTGACATTGAGTTTTTGTTTACCGCTATTGAAAAGTTATCTATATACAAACTAGATGAATCTCCATTTGAAAAGCACTCACAATCAAGCTTTGACTCAATAGAAGGCGCCTATAAGGATGGAGTCGAGCATGTAGTGCTTAGCACTTATGATCATGTTTTCGAAGTTATAGGGAAATACCATATTAATTGTTAGGTATAGAACTGCAGGAACTGGCATATGAGCTTTTCACATGAGTAAAGACAGTCAATATAAAAACTAGCTATTCTTTACAGATAAAATAGATGTATTTATAGCTCATTTAGCATAAAAGTTTGGTGCACTGGAAGCTCTGGCACCAAGAGAGTTCGAGCAGAACCTGCAGTTTCAGGGACAGTACTACGATGCCGAAACGGGTCTGCACTACAATACGTTTCGCTATTACGATCCGGTTGTAGGCAGATTTACAACTCAGGATCCGATAGGCTTGCTTGGAGGAAAAAGCCTATACCAATATGGCATCAACCCAATTCTATGGTCTGATCCATGGGGTTGGAGCGGTAAGCCAGCAAACTCACCCTCACTCGAAAAGTGGATAGAAAAAAAGGGGGGAACTGCACATACAGAAATAGAAACAAGAACCTGGGTGTTTAGCGACTGGGAGGATAATACAGTGCGCTATTCAAACGGATATCCAGATTTCAAACCTTATGAGATTCAGAGTGTTAATATAGAGGGTTTAAAAGGCAATCACGGTAAGGGGCTTTCAGGAGATTTTGGTAGAGCTGATATGGCAGCACCACAGGGAAAAGCTAACTATGCCTTGAACACATGGCATCATCATGAAAATGGTACCACCATGCAGGAAGTTCCTAAAAGCGTACACAATAGATTCACCCATCGAGGTGGCGTCTCTAAAACTCTTAAAGGGTGCGCAGGTCAAAAATGAGTATAAATTACAGAAAAGGCGTGACAGATATTGAAATCAGTGCCTTAGAGAAAGACCTTAAGATCTCATTGCCTTCCGATTATAAGGATTTTTTAAAAACGACCAATGGACTTAGCGTCACTGACCCTGATTATTTTGATATTCCTTTTAAAAAAATTGACTGTGGATATATAGCGTTTGGTAGCTTATTTCCTACTAATGACCGATCAGAAGTATACGATATCGAATCTTTCAATCATGAATTTATTGATGAATTGGACTTTATTGAATCAGACAAAATTGCCATTGGCGAAGACGGGGGCGGAAACCCTTACGTGTTATTGATTAAGAAAGATATTGCAGGAGTATATTACTGGGATAGGACGCATTTACATGCAGAAAACAGTACTGAAGCCGACATAAAAGAAGTAGGAGAAAGCGGTGATCTTTACCAAATAGCGACTAGCTTCAATGAGTTCCTCACGATTTTAGCCCCCTACATTAATAAAACAAAAAATAGTTAAAGACCAACAAAATGAATTATATGCTACAAAAGGTATTTTATTTGAAAAAATCGATTAGAGATTTTTCCCTCATGCTTTATTATATCCGTATAATAAAATTAATATTAACTGGTCATTAATAGTACAAACTCTCTCCTGAGCGGACTTCCTCGCGCCGAAAGAAATAGAGCAGTCAGCGGGCGGCACAGCTATTAGCGCTTCATTTACGACTGCTTGGGCCACCGCGTTACTAAGTACGTCTTAACAGAGGACAAAACCGAAACGACCCGCTTCCTCTGGCAAGGCCTGCGCATGCTGCAGGAGCAAAAAAGCGGATCTGTACAGCCTGTATATCTACGAGCAAGGCAGCTACGCCCCACTCGCTCGGTTAGATACTGATCCGAGCCAGCCTGATCAAAAGCCTAAGCGCTACTATTTTCATACTGGCCAGATCGGTACGCCGCTTGAGGTCACGGACGATAGCGGACGAATGGTATGGCGCGCCTACTACAGGGCCTGGGGAGCATTGGAGGCCCTAACGCCGAGAGAGATCGAGCAGAACCTGAGGTTTCAGGGGCAGTACTACGACGCCGAAACGGGTCTGCACTACAACACGTTTCGTTATTACGATCCGGTGGTGGGACTCTCTACAGTGCAAGACCCCATAGGGCTGCTGGACAGGGCAATAATAAATTTTCAAAAATCGGCCGAAACTAATGACCGATTCTAGAGAACCGGCCATTAAGTATTCATCCGCTTAACATTTAGAATCTTGCTATTCCCGAGCATCCAGCACAATCTTGCCTCGCGTATGGCCTGCCAGGCTTCTCTGTAGCGCATCAGCTGCCTTGGACAAGGGCATGGTTTCTACTTCGACCTTAAGTGCTCCCCGGTTAAATAAGTCGACAATCTGTGCTAGTTGCTTGCCATCTGAACGGGTAGCGAAGCGTTTACCTGTTGCTCCTATGCTACGAGCAGCTTCTTCACTCGGCGCGCTGACGGGTGACACCAGCACACCGCCCTTTTTTAACACTGACCAGGAGCGGGCTTGAGTTTCGCCGCCTACAAGGTCGATTACGATATCTACATCCGAAACAACTTTCTCAAAGGCTTCATGGCGGTAATCAATGAGTTGCGTAGCGCCTAGTGCATGTAGGTAATCATGATTATGGGCAGATGCCGTCGCGATGACTTCAGCGCCAGCTATACGAGCCAACTGTACGGCCATGCTGCCAACCCCGCCCGCCGCTCCCTGGATCAGGACACGTTGGCCTGCCTTAATGGCGGCATGCTCATGCAAGGCTTGCCAAGCCGTCAAGGCTGCCGCCGGCACGCCGCTTGCCTCTAGCAATGAAAGGTTGTTGGGCTTTAAGACCAAACGGTCGGCATCCGCTACGGCCTGGGTGGCGTACCCACCTGTAATACCGATGAAGCCAAAAACCTCGTCGCCCAGGCTGAATGTGTCTACGCCCTCACCTAATGCGATAACCGTTCCTGCGACTTCAACCCCTGGCGTATAGGGTAACGGTAAGGGGATAAACTGCTTCATGGCACCGGAGAGGACTTTCCAGTCGATTGGATTTATTCCGCTGCCGGCCACCTGGATCAATACTTGTCCTTTACCCGGCGTCAGATCAGCTACTTCTTCAAGGCGGAGTACGTCGGGGTTCCCATATTGCTGTGCACGTATGGCTTTCATGATGATTTCTCTAGCGAAGGGTTTGCAAGTTATGCCAGGCCGCTAGCCTGGCATCTGCTATCAGCTACGACGGGCGTCCAGGCTGTACTGGCCAGCCCCAAGAACCACTACTTGAAGAAGCCCACCGGCCATGGCGATATTCTTGAAGAAATGAATGAACTGATTTTGATCAGCCAGATTGCTATGGAAGGCCAGTGCGGTCACTACGCTAAACAAGGCCAGGAACGCAGCCACCGCTCGTGTCTGATAACCGAGGACCAACGCTATACCGCCTACCACCTCAACCAACACGGCAACTCCGAGGGCAATGGCAGGAAACGGCAAACCGACCGACTCGATATAACCCATGATCATGGCGGGCGCAGTAATTTTGGAAATGCCTGAAAGAATGAAGATCGTACTGATCAGTATCCGGCCCAGCAATGCAGTTGTAGCTGCTGAAGCATTGGAAGCGGCTGTATGCGGAGCAGTTTGAACAAGGTTGGCTGACTGTGACATGAGTAGATCCTCATTTAGGACGCATCACCATGATGTGTCTCGATGGGGAGAAGTCTGCCTGTGGTTTGCTATTCGCAATAGCCGACTAATTTAGACCATTAGATTCGATTTAATCGAACATAACCTATAGGCCTAACTCTCCTGAGCTTCAAGGTGTGAAGCTCAGGAGATAGCGGCGGCTAGTAGTCTCTGGGTAGGTGCAGAAAAGACAATGCCCGCTCCGAATAGCATCCGGGCGGGCATCAGGATAACGCGATGATGTTTACACAGTGGCTTTTAAACTGATTCGTGTTTCCGGTAACGGGATGAACTCATGCTCTCCAGGTACGCCTGGAAAACGCTGTAAACGCCAGTCTTCGGCAGCCTGCTCGATGCGCTCACGGCGGCTCGATACAAAATTCCAGAAGATATGTCTCTTTTCAGGAAGCGGCTCCCCTCCCAGCAAGATCAACCGAGTCAGTCCCGTTGCACTTAGTACAATCTCGGTTTCTGGTTTGAAGACAACCAGCTGGTCCCGACCGAAGCGGCCATCCTGCCCACTCACCGTAACCTCACCGCTTACGACGTAGATGGCCCTTTCGACATGTTCTTTATGGATGCGATAGCGCGCCCCGGCCTCCAGTACCACGTTGGCATAGAACAGATCAGAAAACGTGCGTGTAGGTGCCTGTTTATCATGCAACGCGCCAGCTAGTACCCTGACGGTAACCCCCTCGTCCTCTATTACAGGAATCTCTGCTGCACTGACATGTTGAAAGCCTGGGTCGGCTTCTTCATGGGCAACCGGTAGCGCTAGCCATGACTGAAAGCCAAATACCGTACCACCTGCTTGCCGGGCTGACTCGGTGCTGCGCTCGGAGTGAACAATTCCTTTACCTGCCGTCATCAGGTTGATTTCGCCCGGCCGTATGGTCTGGACATAGTGCTCGCTGTCGCGATGCAGCATCTCGCCCTCCAGCAGGTAAGTCATGGTCGACAAACCAATATGCGGATGGGGCCGTGTATCAAGCCCCTCGCCTGCCTTGAAAACGGTTGGCCCAAAGCTGTCCAGAAAAATGAAGGGGCCTACGGTACGTCGCTGTGCAGAAGGTAAGGCGCGGCGTACTTTAAAGCCATCACCCAAATCTCTTACGGTTGGCAGGATGAGATGCTCAATAGCGGATGCAGAATTCGATAACGTCATGGTTGCGGGCCTCGCAGGGCATAGGTGCAATCGGCGAATTGCAGGCAAAAGACTTCACTCGGAAGTGACTACCAGGCCAGACTAAAACAGATGGGCGTTCAGCAAAATCCAGATAATATGCATTAAAACGTTCGAGGAATTCGAAATGATGTCTGATCCCGGTACGCCTACGCTGGACCAGTTGCGTGTCTTTCTTACCGTTGTCGAGGTGGGGAGTTTTGCCGGGGCTGCTCGTAAGCTACACCGGGCTACGTCTGTTATCAGCTATACCATTGCTAACCTTGAGATGCAGTTGGGCGTGACTCTTTTTGATCGCAAAACTACTCGTAAACCTCAGCTGACAGACGCGGGGCGAACAGTATTAGCCGAAGCGCGCATGGTATATAGCGGCATCAACGGACTGCGTGCCAAAGTAAAGGGGCTCCTGCAAGGTCTTGAAGCTGAGATCCATCTGGTGCTGGATGTCATGTTGCCCAGTGCGCGGGTAGTGGATGCCTTGAAGGTATTTCGAGAAACCTTTCCCACGGTTTCCCTCCATCTTCATATAGAAGCATTAGGCGCCGTCACGCAACGGGTACTGAATCGAGGCGCTGCGTTGGGTGTCAGCGGTCCTTTGATTACTAACCTTGACGGTCTGGAGCGGATTGCAGTGGGCAGCGTTGATTTAGTGCCGGTTGCAGCACCCAGCCATCCGTTGGCCTCAGCCAGCGCCAACGCTCCTGGCGCTACCCGTGAGCATGTGCAATTGGTCCTGACGGACCGCTCCACACTGACCGAGGGACAGGAATACGCGGTTATGAGCGCCCGCACCTGGCGTCTGGCTGACCTTGGTTCCAAACACATGCTACTCAAGGAAGGTATTGGCTGGGGAAATATGCCGCAGCCCATGGTAGAGAGTGATATTACCGAAAATAGGCTGGTATTACTGGATTTGCCAGATTGTCCTGGTGGCACGTACGACTTTACCGTGATTTATCGTACAGATTCACCGCCTGGCCCAGCTGCCACATGGTTGATAGATCGCTTCAAGGCACAGGCCGCACAAAACCTTTGATCGCTACCGTTCGATTTTATCGAACGAAGCGGTCGATATTAGCTGGCTATTTTCGAATCTTGAGCCATGCGAAAGTTTCTCCACTGCGGCACTGGCCGCTTATTTCACTCAGGAGACATCACATGGCTAAGGTTCTGGTTCTGTATTACTCCTCTTACGGTCATATCGAGACCATGGCTGAAGCTGTAGCAGAAGGCGCGCGGGCGGCAGGGGCTGACGTAGATATCAAACGTGTCCCTGAAACGGTACCGGAAGAGATCGCTAGGAGTGCCCATTTCAAGCTTGGCCAAACAGCACCGGTAGCGACCATTGCCGATCTTGAGCATTACGATGCGATCATTGTGGGCACAGGAACCCGCTTTGGCCGGATGAGCAGCCAGATGGCCGCATTTCTGGATCAGGCAGGCGGCTTATGGGCACGCGGTGTATTGAATGGCAAAGTGGGCGGTGCCTTTACGGCCTCTGCTACACAGCATGGCGGCCAGGAAACGACCCTTTTCTCGATCATCACCAATTTATTGCACTTTGGCATGACGATTGTGGGGCTGCCTTACAGCCATCAAGGGCAGATGAGTGTAACGGAAGTGGTAGGCGGTGCGCCTTATGGGGCTACCACCATTACAGCTGGGGACGGCTCACGCCTGCCTAGCGCAACAGAACTTGAGGGCGCGCGCCACCAGGGCGAGCTGACGGCAAAAACAGCTATCAAGTTGTTCGGCTAATAATTTCTCTTATTACCTGCACACCACAACTCAGGAGACCGCAATGCGCACTGCAACCGAACTGCTGCAACAACACTTCGACACATTCGTAGCCAATCAGCCCCAATGGCAAACCTTGATTGCGGATAATCTTTTATGGGAGCTTCCCTTTGCCCCGTCACTAGGGCATCCCGCACAACTGGCGGGGCGTGAGGCAGTCCTGCATCATGTAGGCTGGTTTGTGGGCGCCGTGGAACAGTTTCGCTTTTATGATCTTAGGATCCATGCGTCCAATAACCCTGATGAGGCCAGTGCCGAAGTAAGGGCGGAAGGCATTATTACGGCAACAGGTAGGACGTATCGTCAGGACTATGTGCTGTTCGTTCGCGTGAAGGATGGAAAGATTGCGTTCATTCGTGAATATTTTGATCCGGTCAAAGCCGCACTTGCACTTGAGGCCCCTATACCGGGCTTTGAGGCGATCAGCTCTGTTTGAAGGCGCTCGCGCTCATGCAGAATCGGCACGCTGCGCGTTTCAGACAGACGAGTACACAGGATGCTTACCATGCGTGGTCAGAATTATGCGGAACTCCAGGCATTCGTGGCGATTGCTGAACGTGGCAGTTTCGTTCGGGCTGCTGAAGAGTTGCAGGTATCCCCTTCTGCACTTAGCCAGACGATACGTAGTTTGGAAGAGCGCATGGGGGTGCGCCTCTTCAATCGCACGACACGCAGCGTAAGTCTGACCATTGCCGGCGAGCACCTGCTTGAGCGGCTTAGACCGGCATTGCAGGAGGTGGCCAACGCGGTAGAGCACGCGTGCTTGTTTGGCGAAAGGTCTGCCGGCCGCTTGCGTATTCATGCGTTACGGCTAGCCTCGCGTGTATTCCTCGAACCTATCTTCCAACCTTTCTCCGAGGCCTATCCCGAGATAGAGCTGGATGTCGTGCTGGACGATCGACCCGTGGACATCGTCGCAGAGGGATTCGATGCTACCTTGCGCCTGGGCGAGCTGATCGAGCAGGACATGGTGGGGATCAAGCTGGGGCCAGAACTCCGGCAGATTCCAGCCGCCTCGCCGAGTTATCTTGAGCGGTACGGGTATCCGGAAACGCCGTATGACCTGGAAAATCACCGCTGTATCAACTGGCGCTGGCCGGGCCAGATTCATCCTTATCGCTGGGAGTTCAAGCGTGATACTGAGTGGTTCGCGATAGCCGTCAAAGGTCCGCTCATTGTCAACGATCAGCGTGTTGCCATTGAGGCTGCCGTCAATGGTGTAGGCATCGCCTTCTGGTTGGAAGACCAGATGGAGCCCTTTATCCAAGCTGGAACATTGGTCCCGCTACTGCAGGAATGGTGCGCGCCGTTTGATGGTTTTTATCTGAGCTACCCTCGTCAGCGTCAACAGCTGGCCTCGCTACGGGCATTTATCGATTTTCTGAAAAAAGACTCCGCGCGCAGGCGTTGACGAGCCAACACATATAATTCGCGGCCAGTAAAGCCCTTATCAGCATTTGGATTTAGCTAACCGACACTAACACTTGTTATGTCTGCCGTAGAAGTGGCCGTCCTCTGCGGCCCTTTCATTCCTACCCCATCTACCTCTCGATTATTTAGCCCTCCTTCATAAGGCATGAAGAAACGAGGCGATTATCATGCCGGGCAAACTCGATATCGTGATCTCGACTTCAACCACAGCCGCTTGCGGCGTTTGATACTTGAGGAGAGACATGATGACTACAACTCCCGTACAAGAGCTTGAAGGTAAAGTCGCCATCGTCACCGGTGCAGCGGGTGGAATCGGCGAAGCTGTAGCCACACTGTTTGCTGAGCGTGGCGCATTTGTTGTTGCCGAGGACATCAAGCCATCCGTTGTCGAGCTTGAACAAAAATCAGAGCGCATCGCTGCGCTGGTCGGTGATGTAGCGGAAGAAGCAACTGCGCAACACGCCGTTGCCCTTGCCATGGAGCGCTTTGGCAAGGTTGATATTCTGGTCAATAACGCTGCGATTATCCTCAACATAAACGTTACCGATATGTCCGTCGAGCAGTGGGACAAGGTCATGAACGTCAACGCACGCGGCATGTTCCTGCATGCTCGTGAGGCGATGCGCGTCATGATCGATAACAAGCGCGGCGCCATCGTCAATGTAGGCTCCTATGCCTGTCAGGTAGCGTTTCCTACCATTGGCGCCTATGCCGCGTCTAAAGGTGCGGCTGCTCAGCTCACCAAGGTTCTCGCGCTTGAAGGCGCGCCGCATAACATTCGCGCGAATGTCGTCGCGCCTGGCGATGTTGAAACCGGCATTCTGGATGACATCATGCCCGACGGTCGCGCCTTCCTGCGTGAGCATGCCACTAACGCCCCGATTGGCCGTGTTGCCCAGCCGAGAGAAATCGCTGAAGTAATTGCCTTTGTGGCCTCCGATCGCGCCAGCTTCATGACCGGCTCGGTTGTCATGGCAGACGGTGGCTACACCACCGTTTGAGTCCTTTCGTACTCCTGCTGCTCTATCAGGGCAGCAGACCCCGGATGACTACGGAGACCTCCCTATGTCTCAGTTTACTAATATCGCTTTCATTCGCGCCCGGTCGGGTAAGACAGAGGTGCTGGGCCAGCAGCTGATGTCATTAATAGCACCCTCACGCAATGAACCGGGTTGCCTCGCCTATACGGTTCATCAAGGTCGCGACGAGCCGAACGAGTGGTTTATCCACGAGGTCTGGCGCTCTCCAGAAGACCTCGCCGCTCACCTTGAGCGGCCTTATGTAAAGGCCTTTCTGGCGCAGCTCCCAGCACTTATGGACGGTGAGATTGACATGCGGGCTTTTCAGTTGATCGATCTGGAGCCTGCATAACCCCGTTATCAACATGACAGGAGAGATCCTATGAATCAGACAGCACACTCCCCCGTATGGTTTGTAACAGGCTGCTCCACTGGGTTTGGCCGTCACATTGCGGAATACGTACTGGCGCAGGGTTACCGCGTAGTGGTAACGGCACGCAAGCCCGAGCAGTTAAAGGACCTTCAGAATAAAGGTGAGGCGCTGGTACTGCCGCTGGATGTTACAGACCCGCGTCAGGCAAAGATCGCCATCGAGTCAGCCGAAGCTGCTTTCGGCGCTGTAGATGTGCTGGTGAATAATGCCGGCGTTGGGTATTTCGCTTCAGTGGAGGAAAGCGACCTCAACCAGGTACGCCAGATGATGGATGTTAACTTTTATGGTGTTGCGAATATGCTTCAAGCCGTTTTGCCTGGTATGCGCCAACGGCGGCAGGGCATCATCGTCAATCTGACCTCCATCGGCGGGCTCTGCGGCTTTCCTGCGGTAGGGTACTACTGCGCCAGCAAATTCGCCGTTGAGGGATTATCAGAAACACTCCGCCAGGAAGTGGCGCCGTTAGGCATTCATGTCATGACGGTAGAGCCCAGTGCGTTTCGTACGGAGTGGGCAGGGTCAGCGCATGAAACGCCGCACACCCATGAAGACTATGCACCGACAGCCGGTGCAGCTATCGAAGCCTATCACCAGTCGATTGGCAGGCAACCTGGCGATCCCGCCCGAGCCGCCGCAGCCATTTTTAAAGCAGTTGAAAGCCAGGAAAAACCGGCACGCCTACTGCTGGGCAATAGCGCATTCGAGTGCGCCTTAGGCAAGTTAGATGAACTTGCGCGAGATTTTGGAGACTGGGAAGCCGTTTCGCGCGGTGCCGACTATCCCGGCTGATAGATGACCTTTTGTTTGTTCACCTTGCGAGGAATGAACCATGAATCGATTTGACAAAAAAGTCATTGTTATTACAGGCGGAGGCTCTGGCATCGGCGAAGCAGCGGCCCGCCGCTTTCTTTTAGAGGGCGCTTCGGTTGTTCTCTCTGGACGAAACGCTGAACGCCTTGAAGCAGTAGCCGATGGATTTTCTTCTGACCGGGTAATGACCGAGGTGGCAGATGTGTCGCAACGCGAAGCGTGCGACCGGCTGGTCGATCATACTGTTGAACGGTTTGGTCAGTTAGACGCAGTTATTAATGCGGCAGGTATGAATATGGTCGGCAGCATCAGCGAAACCAGTGATTATCATTGGCGAGCCTGTATGGGTACGGATCTGGATAGCGTGTTTTATATCAGCCGTCGTGCAGTGCCACATCTGGCTCGCGCAAAGGGAGTCATAATCAATGTTGGGTCAGTTTCTTCACTGGGTGGCGGCTGGTCGCACGCTGCTTATTGTGCAGCCAAAGCAGCCGTAGCCAACCTGACACGCTCCATCGCCTGTGATTATGGCAAATATGGAGTCCGGGCTAACACGATATGTCCCGGTCTTACCCTTACCGGCATGGTAGAAAAGATCATGGATGACGAGGCCTTGCTTGAAAAGGCGTGGGAGCGTATTCCCTTACGCCGTGCAGCGAAACCGGAAGAAATTGCCGCCGCCATTGCCTTCCTGGTCAGCGAAGAGGCCGCTTACATTACAGGCGTAACGCTACCTGTGGATGGAGGACAAACCGCCACCGATGGTGGGCCTGAATGGGGCAAGTAAGCACTATTAAAAAGGCATCATGTTCTGAAGTCACTAGCTTCCTTCAGAGCATGATGCCGAAATGTTTAACTGGCTTTCCAGGCCCAAAAGTCCCTAGTCGGGATAGCATCATATTGATACCAAACCAGATTATGCCTTTCGCCTGAATTGCCCAATGTGCTTGGCCGGCGATACACCAAAAAAGCGGCTGTATTCCCGGCTGAACTGCGAGGGGCTCTCATAGCCCACTCTGTAACAGGTGCTGGTCACATCCAGACCTTCGGACATCATCAGCCGATGCGCCTCGTTCAAGCGTAACTGCTTCTGATACTGCAAGGGACTCATGGCGGTAACCGCCTTGAAACGATGGTGAAACGCAGATGTACTGAGGTTTACGTGCTTGGCTAAGGCATCAATACTGAGCGGCTCGCAAAAGTGGTTATTCAACCAATCAATCGCACGCGCCACCCGCTGGGCCTGGCTATCCCCAAACGCCACTTCATACAGACGATGCCCGTGCTTACCTTTAAGCAATCGATAGTAGACTTCCTTTATCGCCATGGGCGCAAGCATAGGAATGTCATCTGGAGACTCCAGCAACCGCAACAGGCGCAGCATGGTGTCCAGAATGGACGGATCAATCTGGTCCAGAAACAACCCGCGCTCCGCCGGGCGATCAGGGACGCCGATCGGGCTGGCATCTGAAACCAGCTGAGCGATTTCGCAAGGGTCGAGATCGAGACGAAGACACAGATACGGTTTATCGCTGGTCGCTTCGATCACCTTGCCTGCCAGCGGCAGGGTAACGGAAACCACCAAGTAGTGAAGCGGATCATAGCGGTAGCATTCTTCCGCCAGCTGAACTTCTTTTGCTCCTTGCACAATGATGCAAAGACCTGGCTTATGAACAGTATGGATGGTTTGTGTCGGCTGATCGCTACGAATCAGATGCAGTGGCTGAATGGCAGTTGGATGAACACCAAAGTCAGGAGCAAAGCGCTCAACGATACGGGCCAGCTCAACGCGACGGGACGTCATAGAGTCCAACGCTTCAGCGTACTCGCTTGCAAGGCTCGTTATCTTGCGGTTCTCCTGCGCAGTAGCCAGTCAGGGATTTAGCCGAAATCAGGTATGTATGTTTTAGCAGCCTGGGCATCGCGAAGAAAGTCATCACTGCTCAGCGTTCGGTAGGGGCACCACCACCACATGGCTCACGCCTCAAATCGTTACGCTCAGGTTAACGATCTGACGGTGAGGTTGATTGAAGGTCCGCCTGAGGAGGTCTAGCGTGAGACCACGACAGCGGACTTCGTGGAGTCATCATGACAATAACCTCTCCTCCACCTCAATGGTCGCGGCGGCGCACCGAAAAGCAGCGGCGAGTTGCCCAGGCAGGTGCCTATGCCGAAGGCGCGGTCATCCGAACCGATCGGATCGTTGAAGCCCTTGAAGCGCTGATTGCTCCCGGTGATCGCGTGGTGCTGGAAGGCAATAATCAGAAACAGGCTGACTTTCTGTCTCGCTCATTGGTAAAGGCCGATCCTGGCAAGCTCCATGATCTGCACATGATCATGCCAAGCGTAGGGCGCGCCGAACACCTGGATCTGTTTGAGCGCGGTATCGCCCATAAACTGGACTTCTCCTTTGCCGGCACACAGAGTCTGCGTATCAGTCAGCTGCTCGAAGACGGACTGTTGGAAGTTGGCGCTATCCATACCTATATCGAGCTCTACTCACGGCTGTTGGTGGACTTGATTCCCAACGTTGTGTTGTCCGCTGGCTTCAAAGCAGATCGCCACGGGAATATTTATACCGGCGCCAGCACCGAGGACACACCCGCCCTTATCGAAGCAGGTGCCTTTAGCGATGGGATCGTCATCGTCCAGGTCAACGAACTGGTGGACGACACAAGTGAGCTGCCCCGCGTGGATATCCCTGCCTCGTGGGTTGACTTTGTAGTGGTGGCAGACAAGCCCTTTTACATAGAACCTTTGTTTACCCGAGACCCTCGCCATATCAAGCCCGTCCATGTGCTCATGGCAATGATGGCAATCCGTGGGATCTACGAGAAGCATAACGTGCAATCGCTCAATCACGGGATTGGCTTCAATACGGCTGCGATTGAACTGATCCTGCCTACATACGGTGAACGCCTGGGCCTCAAGGGTAAGATCTGTCGTAACTGGACGCTCAATCCGCATCCCACGCTTATTCCAGCGATTGAAAGTGGCTGGGTGGAAAGCGTGCATTGCTTCGGCACCGAACTGGGCATGGAAAACTACATCGCAGCCCGACCGGACGTGTTTTTCACCGGACGTGACGGCTCCATGCGCTCTAATCGAATGATGTGCCAGCTGGCAGGGCAATACGCCGTTGACCTGTTCATTGGCGCAACGCTACAAGTGGATGGCGATGGAAATTCATCCACCGTAACACGTGGGCGCCTGGCTGGGTTTGGAGGCGCACCCAACATGGGACATGATCCTCATGGCCGTCGCCACGGCACACCCGCATGGCTCGATATGCGGGTGGAAGAAGGTCCGACCGCCATGCTTGAGCGTGGCCGTAAGCTGGTGGTGCAGATGGTCGAGACCTTCCAGGAGGGTGGCAAACCCACGTTCGTCGATACGCTCGATGCCGTCGATGTTGCCAAAAAAAGCGGCATGCCGCTGGCACCGGTGATGATCTACGGTGACGACGTTACTCACCTGTTGACGGAGGAAGGTATTGCCTACCTCTACAAGGCCCGCTCTCAAGAGGAGCGTCGGGCATTGATTGCAGCGGTTGCGGGCGTGACTGATATCGGTTTACGCCACGATCCTAAACGAACCGAGCAGATGCGCCGTGACGGCCTGCTGGCTCTGCCGGAAGACTTGGGTATTCGCCGTACCGACGCTACACGTGAACTCCTGGCAGCCAAGAGTATTGCCGATCTTGTCGAGTGGTCAGGCGGCCTCTACAACCCTCCAGCCAAATTCAGGAGTTGGTAATGCGTGCCTTGATCGCGGTACCCCTTCCTTCTTCTATCGCCGGGCAGCTGGCGGATCTGGCTGTGCACGTCCTTATCGACGAGGCAGACCTCTCGCCCAAGCCCGGTCTGGTTGATCGACGCAGCAATGGTGCCCATACAGACCTGAACCTGGGGTTGATGCACAGCTCGGCCTATGCATTGCGGCAAACCTTTCAAGACATGGCGGAAGCCGCCAGTGCTGCGAAGGACTTGGACCAGTCCTTGCGCGAGACGCTGGGTCAGCTGGGCCGCAAGGGCGAAAGTGTCATGCTGGAAACCACTGGTGGAGTCAATACGCACCGTGGCGCGATCTGGGCCCTGGGCCTGCTGACTGCTGCTGCGGCATTTAAGCCGGAACACTGTTCTCCTGCGGACGTGGCTCACCGCGCTGCTCTGCTGGCGCGGCTGCCTGATCGGTTTGCGCCTGAGGTACAGAACAGTCATGGTCTCAGAGCCTGCGCCCGATACGGTCTTCCCGGCGCCCGTGAACAGGCGCAAGCGGGCTTTCCCGCTGTGGTAGGGCACGGTTTGCCACAGCTGTTGAAAAGCCGGGCGAAAGGCGCCGGAGAGCAGAATGCGCGGCTGGATGCCCTTATCGCCATCATGGTCGTTTTACCGGATACCTGCGTCCTGCATCGGGCGGGCCTTGAGGGCTTGGATGCACTTCAACAAGGCGCGCAGGTAGTCCTCGCACAAGGTGGCAGCGCAACCCTGGCTGGGAGACGCGCGTTGCGCCAGCTGGACGACGCGTTACTACGCCTGAATGCGTCCCCCGGTGGCGCGGCCGATCTGCTGGCCGCCACACTGTTTCTTGATCGCCTGGAATTCCGCCTGCAGAGGAGCGCTATCTCATGGAAACCTTAACGTTTGAATTTCCGGCCGGCCAGCCCTCTCAGGGTAAAGCCCTAGTGGGCTGTGTTGGCTCGGGAGACCTAGAGGTGCTGCTGGAGCCCGGTGAGGCTGGCACGCTCACGTTGAATGTCGTGACATCGGTAAATGGCAGTGCGGCACGTTGGCAAAACCTGTTCGAGCGGATGTTTCGTGAGCAGACGCCACCGGCGTTAAATATCGAAATCCACGACTTTGGCGCTACGCCCGGCGTCGTGCGCTTGCGTCTTGAGCAGGGCTTGGAAGAACTACAGCTGGAAGGAGCGCGCCATGACTGATACCGCACGCCTACTCCAACCTCGCAGTTTCATTGAATTAGGTGCCCGGCAGCGGGCTCGCGCCCTGCTTGATCAGGGCAGCTTCCGCGAATTGATCGGCCCGTTTGAACGCATGATGTCGCCTTGGTTACCCAAGCAGGGCATCGTGACGCAAGCGGATGATGGCGTAGTCATTGCCAAGGGTACGATTGACGGCCAGCCTGCTGTGATTGCAGCCATTGAAGGCGCTTTCCAGGGTGGAAGCATGGGTGAAGTGGGCGGAGCCAAGATTGCCGGCGCTCTGGAGCTGGCGGCTGAAGACAACCGTAACGGTATCCCAACCCGCGCCGTGCTTTTGCTGGAGACCGGTGGCGTACGTCTGCAGGAAGCCAACCTGGGACTGGCCGCTATTGCTGAAATCCAGGCGGCTATCGTCGATCTCCGAGAGTATCAACCGGTCGTGGCCGTTATCGCCGGCCCCGTTGGTTGTTTTGGTGGTATGTCCATCGCTGCCGGACTGTGCAGCTATCTGATCGTGACGCAAGAGGCACGGCTGGGCCTTAATGGTCCTCAAGTCATCGAGCAGGAAGCGGGAATCGAAGAATATGACTCTCGGGATCGCCCCTTCATCTGGAGCCTGACCGGGGGTGAGCAGCGCCACGGGACGGGTCTTGTCGACGCCTATGTGCCCGATGATACCGAGACGATTCATGCGCAGATTCGTACTTGTTTTAGACAAGGTAAGCCTGCGCTCGAGCGTAGCCGGCGGTACGCCTGGTTTCTTGACCGCCTCGGCCGTCTTGAACCCAAACAACCCATCGATGCGGTAACCGTCCGCAACCTATATGCCGCGGGCGATGAAGGAGGTGTGAAATGAACCTCTCTACACGTGGACTGATCTGGTTCAACGCACTTTCACCTAATGCGAAACCCTTTGAGGGTTTGCCCGCCTCGCTAAAGGTCTGCGATACAACACTAGGTAGCTTACCGGCTCGCGTGATTGCAGTGGTCCCTGATGAGCAAAACCCCTTTCCCCGCGCTCGCCGAGGTGAGGTGGGGTTGCTCGAAGGCTGGGGCCTGGGCCGGATCATTGATGAAGTTATAGAGGCCGATTGCGATCACGTCACCAAACGCGCACTGGTCGCCATCATTGACGTACCAAGCCAGGCGTATGGCCGCCGTGAGGAAGCACTGGGTATCCACCAGGCCCTAGCAGGTGCAGTGGATGCGTATGCACGCGCTCGGCTCGCAGGTCATCCGGTGGTGGGTCTGATTGTGGGCAAGGCAATGTCCGGTGCGTTTCTTGCCCATGGCTATCAGGCCAACCGCCTTATTGCGCTGCGCGATCCCGGTGTTGAGGTGCATGCAATGGGCAAAGCATCAGCAGCACGCATCACCCTGCGCAGCGTCGACGAGCTGGAAGCGTTGGCGGCAAATATTCCTCCCATGGCATACGACCTCGATAACTATGCCTCGCTGGGCCTTTTGTGGGAGACGCTATCGGTCGAGCGCATCGAACGTCCTACCGAAGGCGATATCAACCGGGTAAGCGAATGCCTGCAACAGGCCGTGGCCGATATTGCGGCAGGATCGCATGATCTGCGTGGCCGCCTGGAAGCCCTAAACCGCAGTGCATCACGACAGGTGCGGGAAAAGCTGCTGGAGCAATGGTAACTCTAATTGATTATGGAGGCTTTATGAAGCCAGCCCCTCGCCCACATGATCTGCTCTGGGGATTTACCCCGGAGCAGCTGCCTACCACAGCACCGCAATGGGCCTTCGCGGCAGTCGCGGGTGGGGAGCCAGTCGTTGTTCGTCGAGCCGAGGGCAAACCCGGCGTTGTGGCCATAGGTATACGCGGCCGTGGGCGCGAAGAGCGTTTCGGCACCTGGATGGCTTTGGACCATGTCGTTCGTAGCCGGTCACCCGAACAACTGGTTGCGGCCGTCAGCAGTCACCCGATTGATCTACCTGCCATGACAGCCCTGGTATGGGCCAAACCTTGCCTGGATGCTACCGGTCTCGTCTGGGGGGTGACCGGCAGTGCGGGTTTCCAGCTTGCGACGGGTATCCGCACGTTACACGCTGAAAGCGATCTCGATCTGCTCATACGTGCACCCGCACCTCTTTCTCGGTCACAAGCATTAGCCCTGCTGAATAAGCTGGACAAGGCACCGTGCCGCCTGGACATTCAACTGGAAACCCCCCAGGGAGGCGTTGCCTTGCGTGAGTGGGCGCAGTCAAGCAGCCGTGTCCTGCTCAAGCGAGCCAGTGGAGCCTGTCTGGTCACTGATCCCTGGCACTTGGCGGAGATCGCTGCGTGAGCAGCCTTTTCCTGTTCCCCGGCCAAGGCGCGCAGCAGCCAGGCATGCTACACGCGCTGCCAGACGAGCCGGTTGTGCGAGACGCCTTGCAGGAAGCTGAAGCCATCCTCAACGTGTCGCTAGACATGCTGGATACCGCTGAGGCCTTGCAATCGACACATGCCGTTCAGCTCTGCTTGTTGATTGCAGGCGTTGCCAGTGCACGTCTGTTGTTGGAACAGGCCCCTGCCCCGGACTATGTCGCCGGCCTTTCCATTGGCGCCTACCCAGCCGCCGTGACAGCAAACGCGCTCGACTATACCGATGCGTTAAGGCTGGTGGATCTGCGCGGCAAGCTGATGCAAGAGGCGTTTCCCAACGGGTATGGAATGCTGGCGATGCTGGGGCTACAACGTCATGAGGCTGAATACCTGATAGAGGCTACCTCGACTACCAATGCGCCTGTTTTCCTGGCCAACAGCAATGCCGAACAACAGTTCATCGCGTCCGGTTCGAACGTTGCGCTGGCAGCCCTGGCCGAGAAGGTTCGCTCAGGCGGTACCGGCGTTACACGCCGCCTGGCCGTCAGCGTACCCTCCCATTGCGCTTTATTGACCGAGCCGGCCAATCGGCTCGCCGCCGCCTTCCAGCCGATAACCTTGCGTCGTCCCCAGATACGCTACCTGAGTGGTAGCTCTGCCCGGCTCATCATGGACCCAGCGCGGCTTGCCGATGATTTGGCCTTTAATATGTCCCGCACCGTGGAATGGCATGCGACCTTGCAGAATGCTCAGGAACGCGGCGTTCGCCTGACCGTTGAGTTGGTGCCCGGTACGGTGCTGACCACGCTTGCCAAACGCGTCATCAACCCCGGAACTGCGGTGGCGTTTCAAGGTACACGGACCGACACCATTACTGCGCTGCTGCGCGAGGAGGCCAATCGCGACCGATAGAGAGATCGCCTAGCGTTTCGAAGCACAAGAACAAGAACTTCGACCCAGAGGACAATAACAATGATTATCTACGGTGTGGCTCTACTCTCCATCTGCACGCTGACCGGCATCTTTATCGGTGAAGTGCTCGGCAAACTAATCGGTGTCCCTGCAAACGTGGGCGGTGTTGGCATCGCCATGCTGATGCTCATCTTTCTAAGTAGCTGGATCGGCAAGCACGGCAAGTTTCATCCCAAGACCGAACAAGGCGTAGAGTTCTGGAGCGCGATCTACATTCCCATCGTCGTGGCCATGGCGGCCCAGCAAAATGTGGCTGGTGCACTCAAGGGCGGCCCGGCGGCTATTCTTGCCGGCTTTCTAGCCATTGCCATCGCGTTTGCCCTGGTGCCAGTACTGAACAAAGTGGGCCGAAAAAAAACGGTAGCACCTGCCCTTGATCAGCTGGCCAGCGTACAACGGTGACTGACATGATTATTGAATCACTGACCAAGGTCACCCAGGCGTACGGCATGATCAGCGCCTTTGCCCTGATAGGCGTTACCATGTGGGTTTCTTATTGGCTCAGCGCCAAGCTGACCAAGGGCCGCCTGCACGGCTCCGCCATTGCAATCTTTTTTGGATTGCTCTTGGCTTATATCGGCGGGGTCACGACGGGCGGCCAGAAGGGATTGGTAGATATTCCGCTGCTTTCCGGTCTGGGCATACTGGGCGGCGCTATGCTCAGGGATTTTGCCATTGCCGCCACCGCCTTTGGCGTTAACGTGGACGAGCTCAAGGAGGCAGGTCTTGCTGGCGTGCTGTCACTGTTTGTAGGAGTAGGCACGTCGTTCATTGCAGGGGTTGCCGTGGCGCTTGCCTTTGGCTACACCGACGCCGTAAGCCTGACCACAATTGGCGCTGGTGCCGTCACTTATATCGTTGGCCCTGTCACCGGAGCCGCGATTGGTGCCAGCTCGGAAGTCATGGCGCTCTCCATTGCGGCAGGCCTGGTCAAGGCCATCGTGGCCATGGTCGCGACCCCGTTTGTGGCGCGCTATATTGGCCTGGACAACCCACGCACGGCTGTCATCTTTGGTGGGCTTGTCGGAACGTCTAGCGGCGTGGCTGGGGGACTGGCTGCAACCGACCCGAAACTGGTGCCTTATGGCTGTCTGACGGCCGCGTTTTATACAGCGATCGGTTGCCTGCTTGGACCTTCGTTACTCTTTCTCGTCACACGTGCAATCTTTGGCTGAGCGTGATGCGGAGCCTTATGGCTCCGCATTCATCTTGCGTGCATACATCCGGCATTCGGCAAGAAATGCCAGCAGGTTTGGGTCACGCTCCTTGCTACGCAAGAACACTACGCCAATTCGTTGTTGCAAGCGGTACTGAGGGGCTAGCGGCACCAGACGAATGCGGTTTTCATACACCGCCTCGACCCGCCCCGGCAGTAACGCGTAGCCCACGCCCGAACTGACCATACTCATGAGCGAGAAGATATCGTTGACCTGCATGATGACCTCCGGCTCGAACCCGGCCTGGTGAAACACTTGGCGTCCATCCCTGAAGGTGGCGAAGCCTTCGGTTAACGTCACGAAAGGCACTCCATGCAGATCACGCAGATCGACCACATCCTGATGAGTGAATGGTGAGTCTGCAGGCGCGGCCAGATAAATGTCATCGCGAAAGAGTTCAACGCTCTCGCAATCGGGGTCAGCCATTCCGTCATCCAATGCGATGAGCATGGCATCCAGCTTCATGTTCTTGAGCTGGTAGGTCAGGTCGGCATTGGAGCCCAGAATCAGGTCGATATTGAGTTCGCTACGTCGAAGCTTGAGCCCCATGATCAGCTGGGGCACGGTCTTGACTGTAAGCGAGTACAACGCACCTAGGCGGAAACGGTCGGATGAGAAACCGGCTGCCAGACGCGTCAGCCGTATGGTCTCGGTCAGATCCTGCATGAGCTGTTGTGCCCGTGCTTCCAGAACGAAGGCCCCATCCAGTGGCGTGAGGTTGCGCCCTTCATGCTTGAACAGTGGGCAGCGCAGCGCACTCTCCAGCGAATGGATAGCCCGGTGGACACTGACATTGCTCGTTCCGAGCTCGGCTGCGGCCCGCCCCAGGTTGCCGCTGCGCATGAATGCCAGAAAGATCTCCAGCTTCTTCAGAGTCAGTTCTTCATCGATCGCCATGAAACGCCTTATCGTTCGTTGACAGGGATGGTCCCATTGTTTCACGTCGCAACCGGGCTACGCTGGCACTTGTTTCCTGCCAGGCTATTGCCCTGAATCCACCTCGACTTTTACGCATTGGGGTGCCATTGGATAACGCTCGCAATCAGCCGTTACGGCATTTTCCTTATGCGGAGTGCCGGATGGGGCCCAGTCGTAGTTTACCGCCTCTGCCCGGTACACGCGGTTGGTCACATAGCGATCCGTTGGGGCCGACTTGCCAGTGTACGGGCTGATATATTCCCAGACGATCTCCCCCGCGGGCGTGATCTGGAAGAGACGGCCATTCTGACCTTCATTGATAAGAGTGTTGCCGTTAGGCAGGCGGCGGGCATTACTGATAAATGCACTGAAAAAGGTCCAGGGTGCGCGGCCAGACTGTACGGCTGTATATTGCCATACGATTTTGCGGGTCACGGGATCGATCTCGAGAATACGGGACGCTGAAAAAATGCCCTTGCGTGCAGGAGGAAAACCGGCACTGCCCTGATTATCGAACAGCAGGAGGTTGCCAGCACCAGGCAAACCTTCAGGAATGAGGTGGGTGTCGTGCTGGCCTACGATCTGGTCTACAGGTCGTGGCACCGGACCGGCCAGCTTTACTTCAGGATAATCAGGCCCAAGCCGCCATACGACCTTGCCGGTCTTGCGCTCTACGATAAAGACCACATTGGCGTTGCGAGCGCTAACCATGATGTTGTCAGGCGCAAAGCGAGAATCGCTCTGCTGGTGCCAATGGTTGGCGCCAAGGGGTGCTGCCGTATTGAGATGCAGAAAATCCGGATCATCCGACTCACGAATCAGTGAGATCTGCTCGGGTGTAAATCCCAGCTCATCCAGGTGATCCGATACCCGCCATTGCCAGACCTGTTTTCCAGTTTGATCAATTTGTCGGATCAGATTATCAATCACTTGCGGCGCCGAAAAACCGGCCAACGGGGTCAGTTCACTGGTCAGCATCAAGGTATCGCCATTCGCCAGACGGCGTATGTCATGATGTTGATAGGCTGGGGCTTCACGGCTTCCCCACTGCCAGCGCACCTGTCCATCCCAGCTCACTTCCCCTACTACCTGGTTGTAGAGTCCATTCCCTGATGATGCCAGGGAAACCGGTTTGTCCAGGTTTCCCAACTGCACAAGTACGTGCCCTTTTTCTCCACCAGCCTGCTCCGGCGTCAGCGCAATCGACGGAAAGCCAGGATAACGCCACTGTTTTACCTCATTGCCATTCATGTCGATCAGGTGAGTATGCTGGTCGCTGCCATCAAACAGCACAAAGCTGCCATACGCCTTTTGGGGATCATAAAACGTCGTGCCGATTGGTACTGAGCTGGACATGGCTGATGCAGAGCCGCAAGCCAGCAGGCCAGCTAGAAGCAGAAACGATATCTTCGAGCGTATAGTCATTGAACCCTCATCCCCTTAACGTTCGCCATTAAATGGCTCGCCTGTGGATGCATTAGAGAGCAACGCAAGGGTAAGTGCACTGCACGCGCAAGGATGATCGGGAGATAGGCACCTGTGTTGAAGAGGTGAGACCGACTACTGACTCAGCACACGACCAATCACATAGGATAGCCACGCCCGGGCTATGGTATCGTTCACCTTTGAAAGACAGCGCTGTGGAGCTGCAATGAAATTCGTACACCAGCGCGAGCACCTTAACGAAGGTGATATGGTCGTTATCGACTGCTCGCAGACCTGCAATATTCGCCTCATGAACGACGCCAACTTTCGCAGTTTCAAAAACGGCGGTCGGCATACCTATCACGGCGGCGCGTTTGACCGGTTCCCCGCCAAGATCAAGGTTCCAAGCACAGGCTTCTGGAACATTACGCTTGATGTCGTGACGCGGCGCCCAATCAGCGTAACCCGCAAGCCGACGTTTACCCACTCCATTAAGATCGTCCGGAAATCCCCTTCCGATTTTCGTTAGGCAATGACCCTCCGCCTGCTCTGTAGCACGAGCAGGCGATTCGTGGGCTTTCGGGCCCGCCAGCAGGTGACTGACACTGGCTGACGTGCCCCGGGCTCAACGATCAAACAGACTTTGAAACCAGTCCCAGATACCAAAGGAAAAGTCCGGGAAAAAGTCGATATTCAGAGCTGACTTGAGAATGTAAAGGCAGAAAGTCAGCAGAATGGAGGCGACGGTGAACCAGATCAGCATCAACGAGCCTTTGACAAAGGCCTTGGCAAATAACGAAAGCTCCGATGTTCTTTTTTGCTCGTCTGCATGACCTTTGCCAGCCACCATTACAAAGTAGTAACGACTACGAAAGAATTTGAACGTAGTCCGGACATCGACCGGGTGTTTGCTCCAGGGGCGAGTACCGAAGGCCAGCTTCAATGAGGCCAGTTGCTCGGCGGTAAAGGTGTCCCGCGTCTCGGCGGGTAGCCGCTCTTTAAGTCCCCGGATAAAGGCGTCTTGATGAATGGTCTTCTGGGTATTGACTGCGTCTTCTTTGCTGACGTAATCACTTAATCCCTGAACAAATGACTCAGGTTGTACGATTGTTTCCTGCATCGCCTTAATCCTTTTAAGTTGCGTATGCCTATCCCACGCTGCATTCCAGCGACTTCTTTAACTGCCAGATTTCTTCCTTACCATGCAGGTACTACTGCTGGGCTTTACGTCGAGCCTCCTCTTGTTCAGATATGACCCTTCTCCAAGGGGATGATGAAGCGTCTTGTAACGGCACGCCTGCGTCAGCAGATGCAATACCTCGTTACGAAGATCTACTTCACGAAATAGCATCAATGTGCCATGTAGACAAATCAATGCTATTTAGTTCATGCCAGAAACTTTATTTAGCCCATGTGCAGGCAGTCACAGGCGCCATGTGCGGCACGTTTTGGAAGAAATGAGACGAGGTGCCTTTTTTCAAGGCGGTTCGCAGTCTAACCTTTCTCATGAGGTCATCAGGGCTAGCCCTTCCAAGGCTTCAGGAATTCCAGCAATAGCTCATTAACGCGCTCGGGTCTCTCCTCATGGGGTAAATGACCACACTGGTCGATGGCAACGGTCTTTAGGTCTATGGCCAGCTCTGCCCATACGGACGGCATATCGAACAACTTGCCTACTGCTTCGAAATTAGCGCCCCAGAGTGACAATGTCGGACAGCTGATTTTCACGTCCGCATCTTCATTATCCTGCGCCAGGTCTTCAGCATTAGCACGGTAATCGGCCATGGCACCTCGGACCGCACCTGGCATTTGATAAGCCCGGACATAATGGTCAAAGGCTTCGCCCGTAATCGACGTGGGGTCGTAGCACCAATCGGAAAAGAAATGTCGAAGCCATATGTCCTCCTTGCCTGAAATGAGACGTTCTGGAAGATCAGGCACCAGATGAAACATGAAGAACCAATAGTGCTTTGCAATGATTGCATTCATCTGGGTGGAAACCGTTCGTGTTGGCACATTGTCCATAACGACCAGACGTTCGAGCCGCTGTGGATGATCCTTGGCAAAGCGCGTAGCAACACGTGCACCGCGGTCATGGCCTACCAGAGCTATACGCTCTATCCCAAGACTATCCAACAGGGCACACAGGTCATTGGCCATGGTGCGCTTGTCATAGCCTGTCGACGGCTTTTCAGTCTCACCATAACCTCTTAGATCAGGCGCAATCACGCGATAGTGCTGCGCCAGCACCGGGATCTGTTGGCGCCAAGCGTAGGAAGTTTCAGGAAAGCCGTGCAACAGCACGACGGGCGCCCCGCTACCGGCATCCACATAATGCTGGAGAATGCCATTTGCACGCCTCTTGTGATGAGTGACTGCAACCTCTTGCATAGTGAACGCTCCAGCAGTGTTCAAAGGTATGACGTTAAGAACCGCTTTGCCCTGACATCGTTCCGATAGCATCGTCCACTGAATCAAAGGACGGCAGACAACCTCGGTCACCATGTTGCAAGGGTTGAAATGAGCAAACTAGACCATCGCCTGCGGCGTTACTTGTAAAGTGCCCGCCCTCACCCTAGAGCCTTCCCTCTTTGTTTTCTCCTTCAGCGGCACAAAACTCCATGCATCCAGGTGACTTATCAGTCAAAAGCAGGATACCCCTTCACCCTAAAAGGTGCATGAACGCTGGGTTGTAGCCGCATCGTCTGATCACTACTACTTTTGTAGTACAAATATAATTTCACTACAAAAAAGCATTGACGACCCTTTTAAGGTCATGCAATCTAACCCTGCTTTCGCTAGAAAGAGGCCAAAAAGGCCTTCTGGCTGCGCTCCGGGTAACCCTCGGGCCATCCTTTGTAGTAACTGCCCATAAAGCACTACATAGAGTTGTAACTGTACGGAAACGGTTAGATGACCCCAGCGGTTCGGTCAGCATCAGGTGAACGACCTGATCCAGGGTATTCGTCTTTAGCGGTATCCCTGCAGGGTGTATCACTAGAGATGTCTTGTCTGCTGTTTCGCTTCCTTCAGTCGCACTCGACGTTGAGCCCAGTGCTGCGCTTATACGCGGCACGCAGGTCACGGTAGGAAAAACTGTTCGAAAGTCATTTTCAGCCGAGAAGGATTGACCCCATGTCCGTTTATCAAAATGAAATCAATGCCATCGCAGCCTTGAGAGAAACAGCAGGCAAGAGTTGGAACGCTATCAACCCCGAATATGCCGCCCGGATGCGGATACAAAACCGCTTCAGGACCGGACTGGATATTGCGCGCTATACCGCGGCCATCATGCGCAAAGACATGGCTGAGTACGATGCCGACTCCTCGGCATATACCCAGTCCCTGGGCTGCTGG
Source organism: Pseudomonas sp. C2.3V (assembly GCF_058536325.1). Taxonomy (NCBI): domain Bacteria; kingdom Pseudomonadati; phylum Pseudomonadota; class Gammaproteobacteria; order Pseudomonadales; family Pseudomonadaceae; genus Pseudomonas; species Pseudomonas sp. C2.3V. The sequence goes on from NZ_JBZUBN010000002.1 coordinate 368,674, forward strand.
CACGGCTTTATCGGCCAACAGAAGCTTATCTCCATCAAGAAGCATCTGAAGACCACCAACAAGCGCTACCTGTACCTGTCAGGCTGGATGATTGCGGCGTTGCGCTCGGAGTTCGGCCCACTACCGGACCAGTCCATGCACGAGAAGACGGCTGTTCCGGCTTTGATCGAGGAGCTGTATACCTTTTTGCGTCAGGCAGATGCACGCGAGCTGGGTGGCCTGTTCCGTGAGCTGGATGCTGCCCGTGCAGCCGATGAAAACGCCAAGGCTGCAGCAATCCAGCAACAGATCGACAGCTATGAAACCCATATCGTACCGATCATTGCCGATATCGATGCGGGCTTTGGTAATGCGGAAGCCACCTATTTGCTGGCCAAAAAGATGATCGAGGCCGGAGCCTGCTGTATCCAGCTGGAAAACCAGGTCTCGGATGAAAAGCAGTGCGGTCACCAGGATGGAAAGGTCACGGTACCCCACGAAGATTTTCTGGCCAAGATCAATGCGGTTCGCTACGCATTCCTCGAGTTGGGAGTAGATGACGGCGTTATCGTCGCTCGCACAGACTCCCTGGGCGCCGGGCTGACCAAGCAGATTGCCGTCAGTAAGCAACCGGGCGACCTGGGCGATCAATACAACAGTTTTCTCGATTGTGAAGAGATCAGCCCTGTCGAACTGAAGAACGGAGACGTCATTCTCAACCGTGATGGAAAGCTGCTGCGTCCCAAACGTCTGGCAAGCGGCCTGTTCCAGTTCCGTCAGGGCAGCGGGCAGGATCGCGTTGTACTGGACTGCATCACATCGCTGCAAAATGGGGCAGACCTGCTATGGATTGAAACGGAAAAGCCCCACGTTGGCCAGATCAAAAGCATGGTTGACCGCATCCGCGAGGTCGTTCCAAATGCCAAGCTGGTCTACAACAACAGTCCTTCCTTCAACTGGACGCTGAACTTCAGACAGCAGGTCTTTGACAGTCTGCAAGCCGAAGGCAAGGACGTATCGGCTTATGACCGTACCAAGTTGATGAGCGCAGAGTACGACGAGACCGAACTGGCCCGTATCGCCGATGAGAAAATTCGGACCTTCCAGCGGGACGGCTCCCGGGAGGCAGGGATATTCCATCACCTCATTACCTTGCCAACCTACCACACGGCGGCGCTGTCGACGGATAACCTGGCGAAGGGTTACTTCGCTGATGAAGGCATGCTGGCCTATGTAAAAGGCGTTCAACGCCAGGAGATTCGCCAGGGAATCGCCTGTGTGAAGCACCAGAACATGGCCGGCTCCGATATCGGGGACGATCACAAGGAATATTTCGCAGGCGAGGCAGCCCTCAAGGCGAGCGGCAAGGACAACACCATGAACCAGTTCCATTGACGAGTAACGTTATTCCGGCCCATCCGGGCCGATTTTACCGTAAGTGACTTGTTTACCGTTTCCTTCCGAGTGCCACCGGAAGCTGTCTCACGAGGAGCCCTATCATGGATCTCAACAACCCAACCCTTGATGACTTAAAACAACTTTATGCCTCCTGCAAGGACAAAAATGATCACCACATCCTGTGGATTTGCTCATCCGGCAAGGTGCATATCGATCGGCTTCCGGCAAACGTCGACCCGGAAGCCTTCGAGAAGGAAAAACCGAACATGAAGGTTCGCTTCAAGACCTATCATCGTGGCAAAGGCTATGTTGGCAAGACCGCTGCGGCTGACGAGACGTTCATGTCACGTATGTACCGCACGCTTCTCGAACAATGGTCGAAGGCTCAAAGCAGCCCACGTGTTCAATACATAGAAAAATACTTCTAAGACTATTCGGGCAGCCCTTGCGGCTGCCCTTCTTACATACAAAAACCAGGGCATGCCCTGGTTTTTTATGCTGTGATCCGATCGCAAAAAAGCAACCTCCCACAAGGCCGCGTAGCGACTAACAATTCATCAAGGAGGCGGTGCCAATGCTTCAATGCCTTGCTTGGGCTTAAGGATAAATGGCTTTTCAATCATAAGAAACGTGATCGTCGAAATACCGCACACCAGCAACAGGATAAAAGGTAAAAACGCAAGGTAGCTGGTAACGCTTCCGCCGGTTACGGCAAAGCCATTGCACAGCGTAAAGACAACGTACAGAACGATGCCATGCAGCAAATAGATGCTGTAGCTGATCTCGCCCAAAGTCTTGAGGCCGCGCCGACTAAGCAGGCCAAACAGATCGTTTCCCAACGCCATGATCAGGAAAGCTATGCCCAACATGCTTACTTGCAACAACGAAAAATAGTCATCCAACCCCATGCTGATACCAATCAATACCACGGCAAGCACCGCCGCAGGTTTGCTCCTGAGCTTGGAAATCCAATGAGGACGGTGGTTTTTAACAAGCACCGGTAGGAAACCGGCCAGAAACAGAATGCCTAATGACGCATCAATAAAGTGAAAATAATGTGCAGGTATTACAGCAAGGGCGACAAGCAGAGAACCAGCCAGATACCAACCATAGCCTTGGCGATTCAAAAGAGCTGCCAATACCGGTAACAGTAAATAGAAAAACCACTCGTATTTTAGTGTCCATTGAACACCTGCCGTGATCAACCAGCTGTCTTCAAATCCATTAAAGGAGGATCCCTTGAATATTCCCCATCGTATTATTTCTTTCACCAGTTGAGGCAAACTGACCAAGTGGAATTGAGTCTGATAAAAACTGACAGCCGCTACGACTAGAACAGCAAAAACGTACAAAGGCATTATTCTTTTGACTCGAGAGCTAAAAACCCTTTTCCAGTCAATACTACTTTTGTTATAAATTTTTCCGAAAAACAGGAATCCGGTGATCATAAAGAACATAGATACGGGAACCGCGCCCATATTGTTCATGATGGTATTATCAGACCTGCCCCACTCTCCCGTTGCCTTCCAGTTATAGGTAACAAAAAAGTGGGAACATACGACCGATGTCGCCAGCAAGCCCCTGAGTGCATCCAGCGGAGAAGATCGTGAAAGCGCTTGACTTGACAGGATAGTGGTCTTGCTGAAGACATGGTCAAGTACGAAGAGCGAAATTATATACAGCGATATAATTCCAAAGGTCATCGTCATTTGGTTGAGTTCTCTTTCAATAATTCCATTTATGATCGGTCAGATAAACGCCATGACAGCCACTACGGCTCATCTGACTTCAGTTTTAACCAGACGCGCACCATGAAAGCAGTGCGATAGAGCCCTTCATCGTAAAGAAACTCACCCTGCTTAAACAATGATAGCCATTTGACCAATACATCTTGTATGCCGCAAAGATGAAGCAGCCCGCTCCCTCACCCTATCCTCTTACTCTTTTTTTAAAAGCCAAACCAACGAGAACCAATCAACTGCTGCGCCTTATATAGTGGCAATTTGATAACTCATTAAAATCGTTACAACCCATATTGACATCACATAGTCCTAGATATTAAGCGCACATTATTTGTAGTTTACTTTATAAATTAACCACGTAGTACATGTCGAATAATTGATCTAATTCTCAAAAAAACTTCTACTCTTTTTTTGCCATGAACTAACTTAGCAGCCGTGAAAGTTCTCATCTCATCGGAGCATGTTTATTCATGGAAAGGGATTACAGAAGTGACATAGATGGTCTAAGAGCAATAGCTGTGCTGCTTGTATTACTTAACCACGTTGGGGTTTCTGGTTTTGGGGGTGGATTTATAGGGGTCGATGTCTTTTTTGTGATTTCAGGTTTTCTTATTACACAAAACATTGCCGCTCAGGCCGAAAGGAGCAGTTTCAGCTTTACCCGTTTTTATTTAAACCGCATCAAGCGTTTAATGCCTGCACTGACAGTAGTCATTTTCTGCACAAGCATTGCCGCTTTTTTTGTTTTATTACCAAACGATTTGATTGGCTTTAGCCGAAGTGCATTGTTTTCCTACTTCGGACTTTCGAATTTTTACTTCTGGAAAGATACGGATGGCTACTTTTCATCCAGCAGTCACGAGGTTCCCCTGCTGCATACCTGGTCACTGGCGGTTGAAGAGCAGTACTATTTTGTCTGGCCGTTGCTATTTCTGCTCGGCTATCGCCTGTTAGGTAAACAACTGTTCAACTGGGCGATCCTTGCCGTACTGGTCGTTGCCATTGTCATCTCCGAGCTAGGCGCGCTATACAAGCCATTGTCCGCCTACTATCTCTTGCCGACACGGGCCTTTGAGCTGCTGATTGGAAGCGCTTTGGCCATGCACTGGAGAACACTGGGTAGTCCCGGCAAACACTTGTCTACCCTTGCAGGTCTGGCAGGTCTTGCTCTGATCCTGATACCGGCGTTGGTACTGGACAAGGCAAGTCCTTTCCCAGGGCTGAATGCACTCTGGCCATGCCTGGGAGCAGCATTGCTTATCTGGTCCGGCGGTCATCATCGTACCGTAGCGTCTCAGTTGTTGTCGTTGCGGCCACTGGTGTTCATTGGCCTGATTTCGTATTCCTTGTATCTATGGCACTGGCCGCTGATCGCTTTTCATAACTATGTTCATGGAAAGATTACGGCGACAGATCAGATCATGCTGGTCAGCGTTTCCCTTGCGCTGGCATACCTCAGCTGGCGCTTCGTGGAGCAGCCTTTCCGTACTCAGATCAAATTCAAGCCGCAAAACACCTTCGCGTTTCTTTATCTCTTGCCGGTCCTGATGACAACGTCATTTCTGGTGATAGCTGCCAAGCTGGAAGGCTTTGCGTCCAGGTACGACAGTACGCTGCTGACAATGGATAAAAACGTCAAGGAAGTTTTCCCCAAGCTAAGGGCAGGCTGTTTCAACGGCGCGGACCTGTTGAATCCATTATCTGCAGATCAGTGCAAACTCGGTGTTCAGGACAAGAAAGAAGTAGATGTTCTGCTGGTAGGTGATTCGCACGCCGGGGCAATTACCGGCATGATCGATGTCATGCTCAAGGAGGCCAACCTCCGCGGATACGATATAACCCGCTCCAATACTATCTACCTGCCAGGTGTGGCGGGTGTTCATGTGAACCCACGTCGCAATCACGTCGACAAGTCGATTGAGCTGACCTCCCCAGTCATCAGTAACCTGATTGAAAAGAGTCAGTTCAAGTACGTCATTCTGTCCGGGCGTTGGGCCATGTATCTGTATGGCTTGAACGAGCCGGGGATGACGGATTTCTACCGTATCCGCCCCGACGCGCCTAGTGACGACTTTATCGCCATGAACACGCTGCAGACCGGTCTTCAAAACGCAGTGGCCAAGATTGTGGCGTCTGGTGCTACGCCTGTCATTATTGAGGACGTTCCAGAAATGGGCGAAGACCTGCACCGCTGCGATATCAAGAAGCTGGCCTTCGAACTGGATGGCGACTGCTCTATTCCAGTCGTTGCGGTGAATGAGCGGCAAAAGGACTTCGACACGATTATCGATAACCTGAGCAAGGTACATCCAGGCATTGTTGTGATCGACCCGAAAAGGGTGATCTGTGATACCGAACGCTGCTACTCGTCGCTCGAGAATGTACCGCTCTATATGGATGGGGACCACTTGAACACGGTCGGCTCCTCACTCATTGGGCGCAAATACATCACGGCTTATGGCAATCCGTTCAAGGTGCCTCAAGGTCTGCTGCAGACATCCAACGCTGCGAGCAGTCAATCCAGTACTGTTATACGATAGAAAGAAGATGGCCCGCCCAAACGGCGGGCCACATCAGACACTACCCTTAAAGCTGATTACCTGTTTTTAGCACCGATACTGTCTTCGTCAGTAGCACTCTTAAATAGGCTGGTATTATTGACTTCTAATGGCCTAGAAGTAGTTATCAAGTCTCGCTTAGCGCCGCTACCCGGTTTTTAAATCAGATAAGCTCAAAGCAAATAATGCGGGAAGGTGTAGGCATACGCAGCTCGCAGGGTCAAAGTTTCGCCTAGCCATGCGCAGCGTGTCGAACACACCAATAAAACGAAACGGGTATTGGACGCAATCAGCCAGAGCACGGCGTGCAACGACACGAATACCAGGCGCTCTCCCCTTACTGTTCGCCCTGAAATTCATCCAGCTGTATCTATAGTTACAAGGTGTTACCGCCTAAGGTACAAACCATGGGGCCAGTCAGGGATGCCAGACCGGCTTTATTTCGCAGCCTGCGGCTGCCTCATCTGGATAACGGGTTGCACATGTCCCCTAAGGATCTGCTTCTAGCCCTGGTCGTCATCGTGGCGTGGGGTCTTAATTTCGTGGTTATCAAGATCGGACTGCATGGCGTACCTCCCATGCTGCTTGGCGCGCTGCGCTTTACCCTGGCTGCCTTACCGGTAGTTTTCTTCGTCAAGCGACCCGCCATTTCATGGAAATGGTTATTGGCCTACGGCGCTACCATTTCATTGGGCCAGTTTTCCTTCTTGTTTTCGGCCATGTATGTGGGTATGCCCGCAGGTCTTGCCTCTCTGGTACTTCAAGCTCAGGCATTTTTTACGTTGCTGATGGCCGTTCTTTTTCTGGGCGAGCGCTTCCGCCCCCAGAACCTCATCGGCCTTATCATTGCTGCAGGTGGGCTGATTTTCATTGGGATGGAAAGTGGCGGTAACCTGAGCGTATTGGGATTTGTCCTCACCCTCTGCGCGGCCGCCATGTGGGGGATGGGAAATATCGTCACCAAGCGTATTGGTCAGGTCGATATGCTGGGACTGGTCGTATGGGGCAGCATTGTTCCACCGATCCCCTTTTACCTACTGTCGTACTGGCTTGAAGGTCCTGACCGGATAGTAAGCGCCCTGCAAGGGATCAGCACGTCATCGATTCTGGCGGTCGTTTATCTGGCCTTCGTTGCTACTTTGCTGGGCTACTGCCTGTGGAGCCGTCTGCTCTCGCGTTATCCGGCAAGCCAGGTTGCACCGTTTTCGCTGCTGGTGCCAATTATCGGTATCGCTTCGGCAGCTGTATTTCTGGATGAGCAGCTCACGCCGTTCCAACTGGTCGGTGCCCTGCTGGTCATGGGGGGCCTAGCAGTCAATGTGTTTGGTGGCCGTCTGTTTGCACCGCGGCAACGTGTATTGAACTGACACACCTGTTCCTGCTGTTTTCTTTAGCGAGCCGTCCTCCAGCGGTTCGCTTTTTTTTGTAAAAACCCGTAAATCCGGCAACAGTTAAACGCACCTTCCGCCGATACCTTTTCATCAAACTGCCACTTATGGCATTGCTGGAAAGGTTTCATGTTCAAACGTTCGAAAGCCACCAGCCAACGTACTCATCGAGTCGTATGGCCCTTTATCTTCATCGTCTGCCTGCAGGCGCTGGTGGCTGTTGCCAGTCTGAATCTGCTGTCGACTGTCAGAGGCTATGTGACGGCTGAGAGCTTATGGAGCAAAAGCCTGGGCAACGCCATGCTGGCGTTAAACACTTACATCGATACGGGCGAGCCGAGCCACTACCAGATGTTTCTGGACTACTTCAAGGTCAATCAGCTCGATCGGCAGGCGCGTGACCTGCTAGCGGCACGTGGCAATCCTGAAGAGGCTTATAGACTGCTGGTTGCGGCGGGCAATCACCCTGCTGATATGCCGGGTATGATCCGCCTGTTTCGCTGGGCTCATACTGTCGATCCACTTCGGCAAGTTATCAATCACTGGCATGTGACCGACCCTCATATGGATGAGCTTCAGGCTTTGGCTCAAACGGTGTACGCCCGCTCAGCGGACGCGTCGCTGCGGAACCGTGAGCACTGGAAGCAACAATTGCTCATGCTGCATAACCGTATGCTGCCGGAAACCATTGCCTTTTCTCGTGTGCTAGGGGAAGCCTCACGTCACTTCATTCACGTCCTGCTCCTTATCAATTTGGGAACTGCGCTGCTGCTGGTGGGCCTGACGACCTGGCGGATGCATACGCTGGTCATGCAGCGCCGCGCGTTCGAGCGGGCACTTCAAAAAGAGAAAGAACGGGCACAGATTATCCTCGCCTCTATCGTCGATGCCGTTATGGCAGTCAATGCCAATGGGCGTCTGGAATATCTCAATCCGGCCGCGGCGCGCCTGATTGGTCATACAGCGGAAGCAGCTGTAGGAAAGTCTGTCGATGAGCTACTGGATATCCAGACTGAAGACAGTGGCTCCTTAGTCCCAGCGCCTGTCAGCACTCGGCTATTTGCAGGCGAATGGCAATCCAGCGACGTAACCACGCACTACACCTTGCGCTGCAGTAACGGCAAGTCACTTCCCGTTGCCCTTGCCAGCGCTCCATTGGGACAGGTGAATGGACAGGCGGGCGCTGTCCTGGTGTTGCATGACCGGACTCGCGAACGGGAATACCTTGATCAGCTGGCATGGCAGGCCGCTCACGACCCTTTGACAGGGTTGCTTAACCGACGCGAGTTCGAGCGGCGACTAACACTGCTGCTGAAAAACACACAGGACAAGCACGCGTCTCTGCTTTTTTTCGATGTAGACCAGTTCAAGATCGTCAATGACACCACCGGCCACTTTCAGGGCGACCGCCTGCTGCTGCAGCTCTGCACCTCCCTTCAAAGCCTCTTGGATGCCAACGACACGTTGGCAAGACTGGGGGGCGATGAGTTTGGTGTACTGCTGGAAAACTGCACCCCTGAGGCTGCCGAGTCCCTTGCCGAGCGCTTGCGGCTGCTGGCCCGCAGTCAGGACTTCCAGGCAGCAGGCCAATCCTTCAAGGTGGGCCTGAGCATCGGTATCGTCCATCTGGGTGGCCGGGAACTCAGTAGTGAAGATGCCCTGCGCATGGCGGATCTTGCCTGCTATGCCGCCAAGGACAAAGGCCGCAACCGGATCCAGGTCTACACCTATGATGATAAGGAAATGACCCAGCGTCAGGGCGAAATGACCTGGGTGCAGCGAATTCACAAGGCGCTGGACGAGGATCGCTTCTGTCTGTACGCCCAGGCTATCTATGGAGTTGGCCCACAGACTGCACATGATCGCCATGTCGAGGTCCTGCTCCGGCTTCACGATGAACAAGGCACGCTGATAGGCCCGTTCGCGTTCATTCCTGCTGCCGAACGCTACGGCCTCATGGGGTTATTGGATCGTTGGGTCATCAACGAGGCCTTTGCTATCTGCGCCACCTTGCCGCCGAAGCTGTTAAGCGTATGCGCCATTAACCTGTCAGGCTCGTCATTGGGCGATATGTCCCTGATCGATTACATTCAGGATCGTTTGGCCCTGCACGCAGTTACGCCCAACCGGATCTGCTTTGAAATTACCGAAACCCACGCCATAGCCAACCTCAATGCCGCACGTACGTTTATCGAGACCCTAAGAGAGTTGGGTTTTCGCTTCTCTCTGGATGATTTTGGCGCAGGGATGTCTTCGTTCACATACCTCAAACATTTGCCGGTGGACTACCTCAAGATCGATGGCAGCTTTGTGAAAAACCTGCTGGAAGATCCGGTCGACCGAGCCACTGTTGATGTGATCAATCGTTTGGGTCATCTCACCGGCAAACGCACCATTGCCGAATTTGCAGAGACTTCCGCCATTATCGAGGCCTTGAAAGTGCTCGAGGTGGATTATGTACAGGGTTATGCCGTCTCCCACCCTCAGCCATTCACCCGTCAGATATGCGCTCAATGGGCTACCGAACTATGGGCGCCTGAGGAGCCTCAGGCAGACACAAAGCCTGTTCATTTCAACTGAATCCCTCACTGCCCCAACGGATCGGTTGGGGCACGTTGACTTTTAATCCCCTTCAGGTGCGTGGTTACACTTATAGACTGGCTGCGTAGCTCGGCCTAACTGATCTCGCTACTGTAAAAGGCACAGCTGGAGAAGCATTGATTCGTCCTAAACGATATTGTATTGTTATGTTATAACATTTATAGGTTATTTCTTATGAACGAGCATGAGCTCATGGCACAACCTGTAGAAGCCTATATGAGTGAAGCCCAACAGGCTTTTTTCAAACAGCGGCTGGAGACCGAACGGAAAGAGTTGTCTCGCCAGATCGATGCCGAATTCCAGGCACTACGAACGTTTGAGTATTCTGCAGATGCCGCAGACATCGCCACCCGGGAAGAGCAGCAGCAGTGGCAGCTACGCCAACTGGAGCGCCAGAAAAAGCTGATCGACAAGATCGACGCCGCTCTCGATCGCTTGGCTCAAGGTACCTACGGCTGGTGCGAGGAAACGGGTGAGCCTATAGGCCTTGGCCGGCTCCTGCTACGCCCGACGGCCACCCTTTGTATCGAAGCCAAGCAACGACAGGAACAACGTGAACGCCATGTCCGCCAGGATTGATCCCTCCCCTTATCTTTCTTCACTGCCTGTAACGGTACTGTCCGGCTTTCTGGGTGCCGGCAAGAGCACCTTGCTGAACCATATCCTTAAAAACCGTAAAAACCGGCGGGTTGCGGTCATCGTTAACGACATGAGCGAAGTCAATATCGACGGAAGCGAAGTGCAACGTGACGTCAGCCTCAATCGCGCGGAAGAAAAACTGATCGAAATGAGCAACGGCTGCATCTGTTGTACGCTGCGTGAAGACCTGCTTGAAGAGGTCAGCCGCTTGGCACGCGAAGGCCGCTTCGACTACCTGCTCATCGAGTCGACTGGCATTTCCGAGCCGCTTCCGGTTGCCGAGACGTTTACCTTCCGAGACGAACAGGGTACCAGCCTTGCCGATCTCGCACGGCTCGACACATTGGTCACCGTTGTAGATGGTGTCAACTTTCTGCAGGATTACCAGAATGCCGACAGCCTGGCTTCGCGCGGTGAGACGTTGGGTGACGATGATGAGCGCTCCATTACCGACTTGCTGATTGAGCAGGTAGAGTTTGCAGACGTCATTCTGATCAGCAAGATAGACCTGATCAGCCAGGCCGAACGTGAAGAACTCGTTGCGATTCTGAAGCGACTCAATACGCATGCCCGTATTCATTCAATGGTAATGGGTGACGTCCCACTGGATATGATTCTCAACACCGGCCTTTTCGATTTTGAACGCGCCGCACATGCGCCGGGCTGGCTCAAGGAAATGCGTGGCGAGCATATTCCTGAAACGCAGGAGTATGGCATTGCCTCTACGTCCTATAAGGCACGCCGCCCCTTTCATCCCCAACGTTTCTTCGACTTTCTGAATCAGGATTGGCATAACGGGCGACTGCTTCGCTCCAAAGGATACTTCTGGCTGGCCTCCAAGCCAGAAGAAGCCGGTAGCTGGTCTCAGGCGGGAGGGCTTATGCGCCATGGCCCGGCGGGCCAATGGTGGCGCTTCGTCCCTAAAACGTCCTGGCCTCAGGATGAAGAAAGCCTGGCGAGCATCATGGCTTGCTGGAACCCGGAGGTAGGTGACTGCCGCCAGGAACTCGTGTTTATCGGTCAGAATGTGGACTTCAACCTATTGAAGAATGAGCTTGACTGTTGCCTGCTAACCGATCAGGAGTTTGCACTAAGGTCGCACGTCTGGCGTACTTGGCCCGATCCTTTTGGGGACTGGACAGACGATCAGGCAACCAACTGATCGGACACCACAGTAGATTGTAGAAGCGTGCTTCGCTCTTTCATGCCGAGCATTACTTGGTCGCACCGTTGTGAATGAGTGTAGAACCTGCCTTAAACCCTTTACGTTATTCAGGCTCAAGCATGGATAGCGGCTTGAGGGTTATCATGGGCGTTTAATGGGACGTGTCATCCCTTACAAGGAATATCATGCGGTTTGCTTGCGTTAAATCGGCGATGCCTGCTCGTCGACTCATTCCACTGCTGGGATTACTTCTGGTATCAGTCACCTCATTTACCAGCGTTGCCTTGGCTGAAAACCATACGACCTATCCGCTTACCGTGACAAATTGCAGACATACACTGACCTTTGCGGATTCGCCCAAGCGAGCCGTTACGCTGGGACAGGCCAGTACAGAGTTGTTGCTCTCACTGGGTCTGGCTGATCGAATGGTGGGAACAGGCATCTGGTTCGGTCCGGTTCAGACCAGCCTCAAGGCCGATAACGATAAGATCCCTCGGCTTGCTGATAACGCACCCAGCTTTGAAGCGGTCGCCAACACATCGCCGGATTTCGTCGCTGCGCAATACACCTACCATGTTGGTCCGAATGGCGAAGTGGCCACGTTCGAACAGCTGGCGTCACTGGGTATCCCTGCCTATATAGCGCCGAGCGATTGCGAGGGGAAAGAGGTAACGGCTACGTCCAATGCCGACGGTAGCCGCACCAAACCGTTCACGCTCGATCTAATAGCCCAGGAAATCCACGAGCTTGCACGTATTTTTGATGTCCAGGCGCGCGGGGATGCCCTGGCCCATCAGTTGGATGAGCGCTTGAAGCAGGCTATTGCCCAAGCCGGGCAACACAAGCATATGCCTCAGTCGGTCGTGTACTGGTTTTCCAGCTCACGCCTGGAAGGTGATCCATGGGTAGCCGGTCAGCAGGGTGTCCCGGCGTATATTTCAGAGGTGCTCGGCCTGAATAACGTTATCCAGAGCAACGATGAATGGCCCAGCGTCAGCTGGGAGCAGATTGCCGCCCAGGATCCGGATCTGCTTGTCATCACGCGGATGGAGAGACGCCTCTATCCGGCAGACGATGTGGAGAAAAAACTTGCCTTTCTTCGCAGCGATCCCGTAACACGTCAGCTCAAGGCCGTCCGGAATAATCAGATTATCGTTGTGGATGCGCAGTCACTTAATCCTTCGATGCGCGTTCTGGACGGTATCGAGGCGATTTCCAATGCTCTGGAAACGTCTCACTCCAGGCCAGTCCAATGATACAACCGCTGTCCAATGATCGCGGCAGGCCCTGGCGCCTGCTGTTTGCGTTGCTGTCACTGGTTTCGCTGGGCGTTTCGATATTAATGGCGGCATCGCTGGGAGAAATGCAGATTCCCTTCGATATTACGTTGAAGGCCATCCTCAATGGGCTGGGCTGGGGAGACTATGCACTTAACCCAATTCAGCAGGGCATTGTCTGGGAATATCGACTGAGCCGCGCTCTGGTCGCTGCATCTTGCGGTGCCGGATTGGCATTATGCGGTGCGATTCTGCAAGCTCTCCTACGCAATGCGCTGGCCGAACCCTACGTGCTGGGCATTTCGGCGGGTGCGTCTACCGGAGCGGTTGTCGTTATGTTGCTGGGCATAGGTGCCGGCACCCTAAGTCTCTCAGTTGGGGCATTCCTAGGTGCAGTGCTGGCCTTCGTACTGGTTCTGCTTCTGGCAGCAAAGCTCAACAGTGGACCGACCCGCATTTTGCTGGCAGGCGTAGCAGGCTCCCAGCTTTTCAACGCCCTGACGGCGTATATCGTGTCGACGTCCGCCAACGCCGAGCAGGCTCGAAGCGTGATGTTCTGGCTCCTGGGGAGTCTGGGCGGTATCCGCTGGCCGGACGTCACCCTAGCCGTGGGTGCGGTCGGCATTGGCCTGGTAGCCTGTCTGTTTTTTGCCCGTACGCTGGATGCGTTCTCGTTTGGTGAAGAAACCGCAGCCTCTCTGGGTGTTCCGGTAATCGCCGTGCGCCTGATTCTTTTTGCGCTGACAGCACTGATTACCGCTACGATGGTCAGCCTTGTAGGCGCGGTAGGGTTTGTAGGCCTGGTCATTCCCCATGCCGCACGCTTTCTGGTAGGTCCGTCGCACACTCGACTTCTGCCCGCATCCATTTTGCTGGGTGCCAATTTTCTCGTGCTGGCGGATATCGTCTCTCGCATACTGGTTCCCCATCAGGTCCTGCCTATCGGGGTCGTGACCGCGCTGGTAGGTGCGCCGGCCTTTGCGCTGATCCTGTATCGTACGAGGACCTCACCATGACCCTGGCTGCACATCGCGTCTCCTGGTCGGTGAGTCGTCGCCTGCTGGTGGATGGCGTAACGCTGGAAATTCCCAAGGGAGGCGTCATAGGTCTGATCGGCCCTAATGGGTCGGGAAAATCTTCGCTGCTCCGGTTGCTGGCAGGCTTGCGCACCCCTACGGACGGCAGCGTCACACTGGATAACGACCCGGTAAGCCGCCTGCCTCGCCGTACGGTGGCGCGGCGAATTGCCATGGTCGAGCAGCACGCTTCGACCGAGGCTGACCTATCGGTCCTGGAAACGGTACGCCTGGGCAGAACGCCTCACCGAACGGTACTCTCGCCCTGGACAGCCAGGGATGACCAAGTGGTGGAGCAAGCGCTACAGCATGTTGGCATGCACAACAGCCGGCATCAGCGTTGGCACACGCTTTCCGGTGGTGAGCGCCAGCGGGTACAGATTGCGCGCGCCCTGGCCCAGGAGCCAACCGAACTGTTGCTGGACGAGCCGACCAACCATCTGGATATCCAGCATCAGCTCGAGCTGCTTTCACTGATTCACCGCCTTCCACTGACCTGCGTCCTGGCCATCCATGATCTGAACCTGGCGGCTATGTTTTGCGATACGCTGGCCGTTCTACACAAAGGCCGCTGCATTGCCTCGGGACGGCCGCAAGAGGTGCTTACGGCAGAGCTTATCCATTCGGTATATGGCGTCAGAGCAGAGGTAGCCCCCTCCGCCTATCACGGAAGACTTCATATTCAATACCTGATATGAATCGCGGCGCGTCTCAAGTATCGACGGGCCGGAATAACGCCTGCCTGTCAGCCCCAACCATAGCTAATTTGAACAGCCATCTCGCCCTCTGGTTTTCTTCTCTATCCGACTGATACAGCCAGTACCGTCACCATCGCCAACCCACTCGGCAATGCTGCCTTACTAGATCACTTGTAAAAATTACGTGAAAAAAATGTTTAATCTTTGTGGATGATTCTAAAAACAGGATCTTTTGAGTGAAAGGAATCACACTCTCAAAAGCATATTAGCTTTAAAAGGAACTAACCCCATTTTTGTCCCCCAATGCAATTCATGTTTGGGCAACTGCCTGCTGTGTTTGCATCGCAAGGCTAGCAGTGTCCAGCTTTAACTCAGCTACCGCTATGCAGTAAGGACACCTAATGGAATGGTTCCACGTATTAATCCTTTCACTCATTCAAGGGATTACCGAGTTTCTACCTGTCTCCTCCTCCGCACACCTGATTCTACCCTCCCAGCTCTTTGGCTGGCCGGACCAGGGGCTCGCCTTTGATGTGGCCGTACATGTAGGAACCCTTCTTGCGGTGGTTCTGGCCTTTCGTCATGAGGTTCTGGCGACAGCCATGGGCTGGACCCGCCAAGTCGTAACGCGCCAGTCGAGCCCGGAAAGCCGGCTTGGCTGGGCGATCATTATCGGTACTATTCCAGCAGCACTGGCAGGCCTCATGCTGGAGCATTACATCGAAAGCTATGCCCGTGCAGCCTTGGTAATCGCGACCTCCACCATCGTTTTCGGCTTGATCCTGTGGTGGGCGGACGCCAAAGGCAGCCGTACCCGGGACATGGATAGCCTGAGTTGGCAATCAGCCCTGGTGATTGGTCTGGCGCAAGCACTAGCGCTGATTCCCGGCACATCACGCTCCGGTATCACCATGACCGCAGCGCTACTGCTTGGTTTTACGCGTCAGGCAGCAGCCCGTTTTTCCTTCCTACTGTCGATTCCGCTCATCCTGGCTGCCGGGGGACTCAAGACCGTTGAACTGATCCAGACGGGCACCGATGCACAATGGGTCGATATTGCCTGGGGTGTCGGGCTGTCGTTCATCTCAGCATTGCTGTGCATCAAGCTGTTCCTGAAGGCCCTCGACAAAATCGGCATGCTTCCATTTGTGATCTATCGCCTCGTGCTTGGCGCAGTGCTGTTCGCCTTGTTTATCTAAATCACTCACACAGGGCGGTCTGCTACAGGCGGCCTGCCCTGGTGAAAACTAGATGTTTTCAGCGCAAAAACAAAAACCCCGCCGAAGCGGGGTTTTTTACTCACTCTCTCTGCATCCTGCAGAGCAGCCATCCTGGCTAATCAATCATCCGTGATCTGATGCAGCACATCCTGTGCTCAAGTGATGCGCATAGAATACAGAGCAATACAGGAACGCCATAGCGCCAACCCTGCACACAGCGTGTAAGCCTTTTGCTATACCGAGCGGGAAATAGGCTGACACGGTTCTAAAACCCCTAGTCTCAGCATTGGCAGATGGCAGAGCTCAGTTGCCGCTGGGAGCCTGACTTCCCTTTAGCCAGCAGAAGGATTCAGGGCGAAGCATGAGTACCTGCCCTTGCGGAATCAGCAGGTGTGGCGCCTGTTCGTATGGAATACACCCATATAGCGCCATCAACGTTCGGATAATGCCTGCATGGGCAACCAGCACGGTGTCTTGCTTCAGATCTTCTCGGAAATAAGCCAGTCGAAGCAGGGCCTGGGCATAACTTTCGCCCTCTTCGAACTGGAAGTTAAAGGCGTCCTTTCTCCAGTGGGTAAAGGCCTCAGGATAGCAGCCCTCAATCTCATCCCAACGAAGCCCCTCCCATGTACCAAACGAAATCTCAGCAAGGCGTTCGTCGGCACGATACTGCTCGGGTGGCAACGTGAGCTGGGCCCGAACGATCTCCATTGTTTCACGGGCGCGAATCAGAGGACTTGAAGCGAAGTCCAGCGCACCAGGACTGGGTAACAGCCAATCGAGCAGAACCCCCACCGCCTGTGCCTGCTCTCGACCCTTGGCGTTGAGCGGTATGTCTCGGCGGCCCTGCATGCGACTCTCAACGTTCCAGTCGGTCTCTCCATGCCGGATCACATAGAGCGTTGGTGCCTGAGCAGTCATCACATGCTTCCTTATCGGATCAGTTAAGCGGCGGGACCACAAGCCTATCACTTCACCTCTTCATATAAACACCTTATGGCCTCTTGCCGTATCGGTAGCCTGAAAGAGCGCTTGATGGATGCGTCTACTATCAAAAGAGAGCCAGCTGAACATCGATCAACCTGGCGAACCGGTCATTCACGAAAGGCAGGATAGCGTCAGCGATGGGCTTGAGCTGGCGCTCGATGTAATGGTCATAATCCACCGGTGATCGACGCGCTTCGAGCGGTTCCGGGCCGGCTTTCGTCATCAGGTAACTGATCCATCCGCCGTTCTGGTACTGCCTCGGTCGACCTTTTTCGTCGTTGTAAGCATCTGCCATGCGGGCCGCTCGTACATGCGGTGGCACATTGCGCTGGTAGTCATCCAGGCGACGGCGCAGGCGCTTACGATAGACCAGCAGCTCGTCCAGTTCGCCTGAGAGGGTCTGGCTGACATAGCGCTGGACGTAATCCTGGTAGGGCTCGGCATTGAAGATGCGTAGATAAAGCTCCCGCTGAAAGCGCTGGGCCAATGGCGACCAGTCGGTGCGTACCGTTTCGAGCCCTTTAAAGACCATCTCGTCCGTACCGTCAGCGCCTTTTACCAACCCCGCATAGCGTTTTTTACTGCCCTCTTCAGCACCGCGAATGGTGGGCATGAGAAACCGATGGAAGTGCGACTCGAACTGCAGCTCAAGGGCGCTGGCCAGGCCGTAGGTCTCCTGTAGATGCTCGCGCCACCAACGATTGATGAGTTGGACAAGAGACCGACCTATCTGCTGAGCCTCGGCCTCGGCATGGGGACGACCGAGCCAGACAAAGGTCGAATCGGTATCGCCGTAGATGACGGTATACCCCTGAGCCTCGATCAGCTCGCGCGTCTGGTGCATGATTTCATGCCCGCGCATCGTGATTGATGACGCAAGGCGGGTATCGAAGAATCGACAGCCGCTTGATCCCAATACACCGTAAAACGCATTCATGATGATCTTCAGCGCTTGGGAAAGCGCCTTGTTCTGTTCCCGCTTGGCCGCCTCACGCCCTTCCCACACACGCTCCACCATCGCGGGCAGACAATGCCGGGTGCGGGAAAAGTGCGCACCCTTGAAACCAGGAACAGCGTAATCATCGCCGGGTTGGCGCAGCCCCTCGACCAGCCCCACCGGGTCAATCAGAAAGGTCCGAATAATCGACGGATACAGGCTTTTATAATCCAGTACGAGCACAGAATCATACAGCCCGGGCCGCGAGTTCATGACGAACCCTCCCGGGCTCGCCTCCGGCACCTTTTCGCCCAGATTGGGCGCCACGAAACCCTGCCGGTGCATGAGTGGCAGGTAAAGGTGCGTAAAGGCTGCCACCGAACCCCCGCTACGGTCTACCGGCAGGCCCGTTACGCTGGCTCGCTCCAACAGGAAAGGCAGAAGCTCCGTCTTTTCAAAGATGCGGGTAACCAGCTCGCAGTCCTTGAGGTTGTAGCGTGCAAGCGAAGGTTTATCCTGCGCGAACATGCGATTGATCGATGCCATCCGTTGATAGGGATTATCGATGGCCTTGCCTTCGCCCAAGAGGCTCTGGGCAACATTCTCCAGGCTGAATGAGGAAAAGGACCACGTAGCTGAACGCAACGCTTCAATTCCATCGAGTATCAACCGTCCCGGTGCTGATACGAAATAGTGCCTATGCTCGCTCCCTTGCTCCCTCCATTCGACGGCCTCGTCACCACGCCCCAGCATGAGCGGCATTCCGAAGCGTTGCGCATGTTCCCGCAGGATGCGTAGGTCGAACTGTACGAGGTTCCACCCAATAATGGCGTCGGGATCATGCAAGGTGAGCCAGCCATTGAGCCGCTCAATCAGCTCGGCACGTGTCTGGCAGTATTCCAGACAGAAATCAACGGCCTCGGTGTCACCGTTGGCGGGTCCGAGCATATAGACCTGCCGCTGGCCACACCCGTGCAGACCTATGCAATACAGATCGCCTCGTTCGTTGGTTTCGATATCCAGGGAGACCAGTTTTAAATGCGGTCGGTAGTCAGGCGCGGGCTTGAGCTGGGCCTGCAGGACTGCGCCGTGCGCGTCAGGAGTACCGGTGAACCAGACAGGTGCTGTAATGAAGCGCTCCATCAGATATCGCTCGGGTGGCCGGATGTCCGCTTCGTAGATATCCAGCCCGGCGTCCTTGATCTGTCTGGCAAGCTGGATCAGCTGTCGATGCTGGTGGCAATAAAGCCCCAGGACTGGCCGATGACGAAAATCGGACAGCGCCAGCGGGCGTAGTTCCACCTCCCGCTCGTGCTCAATCAGTCGACGAATCGGCTCAACCTGTTCCAGCGGCACAAATGCCACGGAACGCTGCATGGCCAGGCGTACCCGCCGTGGTCCCTGATCGGTCGCCAACCAGAACTCTACTTCCGTACCGGCCGCTGTATCACGCCAATGGCGGGTCAGGACGAAACCCTGTTGTAGATCCACCGCTACTTCCTCAGTACTAACCGCCGCATTCTACCCAGTTGCCGCGTCATGCCTGTATTGGTAACTCACGTGAACAAGGGATAGAGTTGGATACATGCGCCACTTGCGTTGGGAATCTTTTCGCGTCAGGGAGAAGCCAATGATACAAATTGCTGTGATTTCATAGCTCGCCGGTGGTCAGTACCGAAGAGAACACCCTGCACTACACGATCGCCTCGGCGATCATCATCCTGATGTTACACGCGTTAGCGTGGTGGTATTCGTCATAAGGAATCAAGCATGGCTCCAAGACACGTTATCAATGCCTCCGTCAGCCCCAAGGGGAGCCTGGAAACACTTTCGCAACGCGAAGTACAACAACTGAGTGCTGCCGGTTCAGGAAGCGTCTACACCCTGTTCCGCCAATGCGCCTTGGCGATCCTCAACACAGGCGCCCATAGCGATAATGCCAAGACCATTCTTGAGGCTTATCAGGATTTTGAGGTTCGCATCCATCAGCAGGATCGAGGCGTACGGCTGGAGCTGATCAACGCACCGGCAGATGCCTTCGTCGACGGCGAAATGATTGCCAGCACTCGTGAGATGCTGTTCAGTGCACTACGGGATATCGTCTACACCGAAAGCGAGCTGGAAAGCGTTCGGATCGACCTGAATACCTCGCAAGGCATTACCGATTACGTATTCCACCTGCTACGTAATGCCCGCACCCTGCGACCCGGTGTAGAGCCTAAGATGGTTGTCTGTTGGGGCGGCCATTCAATCAGCACCGAGGAATATAAGTACACCAAGCGGGTCGGTCATGAATTGGGCCTACGCAGCCTCGATATCTGTACCGGTTGCGGCCCGGGCGTGATGAAAGGCCCAATGAAAGGCGCCACGATTGCCCATGCCAAGCAGCGGATCTCGGGCGGTCGCTATCTGGGTCTGACCGAGCCAGGCATCATTGCCGCCGAAGCCCCCAACCCGATCGTTAACGAACTCGTGATCCTGCCGGACATTGAAAAGCGTCTGGAGGCTTTCGTACGGGTTGGCCACGGCATCATCATCTTTCCAGGTGGAGCAGGCACGGCGGAAGAGTTTCTCTACCTGCTCGGTATTCTCATGCATCCCGAAAATGCCGGCCTACCATTTCCGGTGATCCTGACCGGCCCAAGCAGCGCTGCACCGTACCTGGAACAGCTACATGCCTTCATTGGCGCCACATTGGGCGAAGCGGCGCAAAAGCATTACAAGATCATCATCGATGATCCCTCTGAAGTGGCGCGTGAAATGGCCAAAGGTCTCAAAGCCGTCAAACAGTTCCGTCGCGAGCGTAACGATGCCTTTCACTTCAACTGGATGCTCAAGATTGAAGAGGGCTTCCAGCGCCCCTTCGATCCAACCCATGAAAATATGGCGAGCCTCACCTTGAGCCGCGAGATACCGCCCCATGAGCTGGCCGCCAATCTGCGTCGGGCGTTCTCAGGCATTGTGGCAGGTAACGTCAAGGACAAGGGTATCCGGTTGATCGAGCAATACGGTCCCTACACAATTCATGGTGACCCGGCCATCATGAAACCGCTGGATCATCTGTTGCAGGCCTTTGTGGACCAGCATCGGATGAAGCTGCCCGGTGGCGCGCCCTATGTACCCTGCTACCGTGTCGTCACCTGAGCCAGATCTGGGAGAGCAGCCCATGCTCTCCCAGCCCTCGAACAACAGGATGTTCCACGTCCGCTCACCCGTCATCCTTTTGTCATATTCTTTGGCTTTACTCAGCGATTTATTACTCCTCCGTTTTGGGCTGGCATGGATCAATCGCTGCTTTCAGGCGTGCAATACTCTGACCTTTCCGGAATCCTGTATGGATTCATATTCCGCCCCGGCGAGCCTGGCGAACAGATCGACACACTTCGAGTAACGGAGGCACTTGAGCGACTAGAGGAGCGAGACGAGTTTGTCTGGTTGCATCTGAACCTGGCCCATGCCGCTTGCAAACGCTGGATGATGACCCACCTGGATCTGCCCGACTACTTTTTTGAAATCCTGAGTGAAGGGTCACGCTCTACTCGTCTTGAACATGTCGATGCAACCCTGCTCGCGGTTGTCAACGATGTCGTCCTGAACTTCGGACAGGCTTCCTATGATGTAGCCACGCTGTATGTCTGTGCCAACCGGCGCATGCTGATCAGCGTACGGCATCAACCGCTTCGTTCGGTGGACCGCCTGCGCGCGGCGGTCAAGAAGGGCGAGGGTTTTCGCTCCCCGCTAGAACTCCTAATCCACCTGCTGCGTGACCAAGAAGAGGTACTTACCCAGATCGTTCGAGAAACCAACCTGAGTGTCGATCGTATCGAAGACCGCCTACTTTCTACCCGCCTTGCCGACAACCGCGCCGAGCTTGGCAACATGCGTCGTACCCTGGTGCGAATCCAACGCCTGCTGGCCCTAGAGCCCAACTCCCTGATGCGGCTGCTCAATCGCCCGCCGCGCTTTCTCATGGAGGAGGATGTAAGGGAGCTGCGGGCAGCGACCGACGAGTTTTCACTGGTTATCAGCGACTTGGCCGTGCTGATTGAGCGGATCAAACTCATTCAGGAAGAAATCGCCGCACAGATCAATGAACAAACCAGCCGCACCCTTTTCACCCTGACACTGGTCACGGTGCTGGCCTTGCCAATCAATATCGTGGCAGGTTTCTTTGGAATGAACGTGGGCGGCATCCCCCTCGCCGATGCGCCTCACGGCTTCTGGATATTGGTCATCCTGGTTGCCAGCTTTACCTTATTGGCAGGGCGCTGGGCCTTCAGGAAAAGAAACGACTATTGAGCGTCCTATTAGCGCGGGCTGACCCCGGCGATCAAAGGTGTTCCGCTAACCGGATCCTTCAATAGAACACAGCGGACGCCGTATAAGGTCTCAACAAGCTCAGGGGTGACAATGTCGGCCGGGACACCTTCAGCAATAATACGACCAGACTGCATGGCGACCAGATGATCAGCGTAGCGGCAGGCCTGAGAGAGGTCATGTACCACCATGACCACCGTCTTGCCCGCATTGGCCAGCATGCGAATCAGCTCAAATACCTCCAGTTGATGCCCAAGGTCCAATGCAGAGGTTGGCTCATCAAGCAGGAGTAGCGGCGTCTGCTGAGCAATGGCCATGGCAATCCAGGCACGCTGGCGCTGCCCACCCGATATCGAGTCAAGCGGCCGCTCGGCCAGTTCAATCAGATCCGCTGCTTTTAATGCCGCATCAACAACAGCTTCGTCATCTGTAGACCATTGCCTTAGCAAGCCCTGATGAGGCTGCCGTCCAAAGCGGATGAGGTCAGATACGGTCAATCCATCCGGTGCGCTGGCATCTTGGGGCAGCAGTGCAAGCTGTCGGGCGACCTGCCGGGAAGGCAGCTCACCGATGGCCTTCCCATCGAGTAGAACCGCACCCGCACGCGGCTTGAGCAGGCGAGCAAGACCCGCCAGAAGCGTAGACTTCCCGCATCCATTGGGCCCTACAATAGCGGTGACCCGCCCCGGCTGGATTCTAAGATTAAGCCCATTGATAATGGTCGTCTGACCATGAGAAAGCTCGAGAAGACGGGTCTCCAAAATAACCGAATGCTCGTTAGTCGCCATCAGCAACGGTGAAACAGTACTACTCATAACGACTTCCGGACAGGTTGACGCAATAAAATCCAGAGCAGGTAAGGTCCGCCGATAACAGCAGTCACTACACCTACTGGAATTTCGATAGGAGCAAACCAGGTTCTTCCCACCCAGTCTGCCAGGATCATCAGAAGGGCTCCTGCTAATGCAGAGGTCACGATAGGGACACCGCGTTGTCCGACCAGATAGCGGGCCGCTTCGGGTGCCAGCAAGGCGATAAGCCCAACAGGACCGGCAACCGCGACCGCTAACGCCGTGAGCAGAACAGTTAGCATAAGGATCTGTACCCGGGCCAGGCGTATCCGTACGCCTAGCCCAATTGCGACCGAATCGGAAAATCTAAGAACCTCTAAGGTGCGCCCCAGGATCTTGGCTAGCGGTAAACCTATCAGCAAACCAATAGCCAACAATTGAATCGAGGCTGGAGAGCGCGCGTTAAGACTGCCAACCGTCCAGGGATAGGCCTGGTTGGCCGCATCGATGGACGAACGTGCCAGCATCAGATTGGTCAAGGCGCCAAACAATGCACCAATTCCGATTCCAACAACAATGAAGCGATACCCACGTGCGCCTGCACCGCCACCCAAGGCAAACGCCATGGCCGCTGCGGTTGCCGCACCACTCAAGGCAAGGGCTGATGGCGCAAGGCTTGTCGTGACAGCAACGATGGAAGCGACAGCAAAGGCCGTTGCACCATTGTCGATACCAATAACCCCGGGCGTTGCAAGCCGATTACGTGCCAGGGTTTGTAACATGCACCCTCCCAACCCGAATGCGGCCCCTGTCAAAAGTCCAGCCAGAAGCCGGGGAAAGCGAAGCTCTTGAATCAAAAATAAATGCATGGGATCGCCGTGCCCGATGACAGCCTTCAGCGCCAGCCAGGGATTAAGCCCGGTTACGCCATACGCCAGGCTGATACCGCTCATGAGGATCAACAGCACTGTCAGGCACAGCGCAACGACACTGCCTCTCCGTGATACCAGTACACTCACCTGACGGCCTGCCTGTAGCCACCAAAACCGAGCTGTTACCGGAGATGAAAAAGGTTTAGTCATAATGAAGGCAGGCGATGTTGACGGACGACTATCATCAGAATTGGCGCACCGATAAAGGCAGTCACAACACCAATGGGAAGCTCGTAAGGTTTGACCAAAAGGCGCGACAAGATATCAGCCAATAGCAGCACCGCGGGCCCCAGGACTAGTGATAATGGAAGGACACGGCGGACATCAGGCCCGACCATTCGCCGCGCCAAGAACGGCACAACCAATCCGACAAAGCCAATAGGCCCAGCTACTGCAGTGGCAGTCCCTACTAAAATGGCAACGCCTAGTAGTGCGATCAATCGGGTCAATTGAGGGTGATGCCCTAATCCAATGGCCATACGCTCTCCCAAGCTCAAGGCGGCCAGGGGTCTGACCAAAGGGGCCACGACCAACAGGCCTGCCAGTGTGCCCGGCAGCGCCCAGGACAGGGTATCTGCGGGCCTGCCTGCCAAGGCGCCAATGACCCAAAACCGAATTTCATCGGCAGTACGCTGGTCATACAGGAGCAGTAAGGTACTGGCGGCGCCCAGAATTCCTGTGAGCGCCATTCCCGCCAGGATCAAGCGAACAGGGTCGGCGTCAAATCCGCGCACTTGAGTCACCGCCACAACGAGCAGACATCCAAGCATGGCTCCAGTAATGGCCATGCCAAGATTGACAGTAGCTGCGCTGGCGCCGAGCGCAATGGCAACCACCATGGCAAAGGATGCACCAGCGCTAACACCCAGGAGTCCGGGCTCCGCAAGCGGATTGCGGGTTGCCGTTTGCAAAACGGCTCCACCAACGCCAAGGGCCATACCCACCAGAAGTCCCAGTAACGTGCGCGCCCCACGCAGCTCGAGGACAACAAAGCGAGCTTCATCGTCCCCACCCCCAAGCAAGACATTGATGCTACGGAGCACGGAAACTTCCCCAGCACCAAGCAGCAAGCTGGTGAGCAGAATCACCAGCAGCGTTAGACAACAGGCAATGAACGGAACACCCAAACGAGGCGAAGCGGACACCTTCATTTAAGAACGATACGCTCCACGTCATCCAGTACATGCTCAGCAGCCAGCGGACCTGACCCGCTGCTCCACACCTGCCCATCAACCGTGGCCACCTGCTTCGCCTGAACGGCCTTCAAGCGAGTAAAGGCAGGCTGCTTGCGAGCAGCCTCCAAGGCCTCGTCACCCTTCTCATTCAAGGTAGCCAGGAAAATCCAGTCTCCATCAGCGCTTGACAGGTTCTCAAGGCTCAAGATATCGCTATGAGGACGATCTTTGAGCTCTGAGGCCAGTTGCGTACTGGCAAAGCCTAGTTGCTCCAGTAACTGGCCTGCAAAGAGATGGCTCGACATGACCATCGGTCCCTGAGGATTCCAACGAACAACCGACAACACTTGCCCTGGTTTGAC
Source organism: Pseudomonas sp. C2.3V (assembly GCF_058536325.1). NCBI lineage: Bacteria > Pseudomonadati > Pseudomonadota > Gammaproteobacteria > Pseudomonadales > Pseudomonadaceae > Pseudomonas > Pseudomonas sp. C2.3V. The sequence continues at coordinate 393,916 of NZ_JBZUBN010000002.1, forward strand.
TTGCGTCTTCAATTTGGCAACACGCTGGTCTATCTGATCGAACTGCTTTTTCAATTCATCACTACGGTTGAGCGCCTGGGCATAAAGCTCTGCGTTGGCTCGCCAGTCAGCTAACGACTCCCCTCCTTTTGGTACTACCGTCGGAGCAATCAGGCTAAGTTTGGCATATTGTTCTTGCGGTAAATCCTGTCGCGCCAGGATAAGGTCCGGCTTCTGGTTGAAAACTGCCTCCAGATTAATTTCACGAGCCGTACCCACGATAGCGGGCTGCCCCGCCTGATCCTGCAGATAGTTTGATACGCTGGTGCCACCACGACTCGCCAGCGTAGCGACTGGTTTAATACCTACTGCCAGCGCGGTATCCATAGCCGCCTCATCCAGCACCACGACCCGCTTAGGTGTATCCGGGGTTTTCAGCTCGCCGTGGGCAGTGGAAACAGTAGCCGCCAAAGCCGAACCTGCTGTGGTAGTTAGCACGAGACTGCACAAAAGAACACTAAGACGGAAAATACTGGAATCAACACGCTTCATGACACAACTCCACAATAGAAATACGGCACGGGCAGCGGGTTAGCCAGGCGGCCCGATTTAATAACATTAAAACGAGGCGGTAAAGGAAGCAAAATACGCACGACCCGGCTCGTTGTATGTAACCGCACCGGCGCTCGAAGCGTTGCCCTCTCGATAGATGCGCTTGTCGAACAGATTATTCACACCAAAACGCACTTTGTAATGCTCGTTAAACTCATAACCACTGCTGACGCCTACCAACGTATACGGATCAATGTCCTTCTGGGCAGCAGCCTCATAATCCGTATTGGTACGCCGAGAGTATGAAGGAGCCTCCTGCTTTCCATAATGGGTAACATTAAGCTGTGCAGAGAGTTTTTCAGTGACGTACCAGTCCAGCGTACTGTTGATGGTGTATTTGGGAATAATGCTCAAGGGGTCGCCTGTCTGCTTATCCTTGGATTCGATCATATAGGTGAAGTTAGTGTTCCAATCCACGGTATCAGTCAGCGGAATGAACAGGTTGCCTTCAACCCCTTGGACAACCGCCTTACCGGTGTTCTCCCACTCCAGTACACGAGGCCCGGTGTCGCCCAATCGATAGATAAATTCGTTTCCGCCCACGATTTTGTTTTTGTAATCGTTACGGAAATAGGTCGCACTGGCTCTCCATGTTCCGGCGTCATAAGCCAGACCCAGCTCCTTGTTAATGCTGATCTCAGGCCTTAAGCTTTCATTACCGACCAGATAACAGCCTCCGTTGCCAGACGTAATCGCTGTACAGCCATTACCACGACTGTACAGGAGATAGTTTGGATTGCTCTGATACAGATTCGGTGTTTTGTAGGCACGCGCGATCCCACCCTTGAACGTCAGTCGGTCCGTGATCTCATGGGACAAGTTAAGACTTGGGCTCCAATTATCACCATAGGTCTGATGGTCATCGAAGCGTAGTCCAGGGGTCAGCACCGTCCGGTCTGTAACCTGCACATTATCTTCGACATAAAAGGCGTAGCTGTTGGCTGTCGTCTTGGTCTGGGTGCGATCAAAACCTGCTATCTGGCCAGGCTCAGGATCAGAAGACTGAGCGCGCAGAGAACCAGGGTCACTTAGCGACTCGTGTAAATACTCGGCGCCAATGGTTAAGACCTGCGGCATTGCGCTGTCGATAGGCAGATCAAGATTGCCAAAGGCGCGGGTATTGCGCAGGCGCGACATAAACGCGCCATCCCCCTCACTTGGCCCACCCTCTGTACGGCCTGAAAGTCCCTCGTTCAGACGCCAGTTGCGGGTGTAATCATAGGAAAGGCCCAGTGTGGAATTACCCCAATCCCACGTTCCCTTATGCTTCAACGTAAAGCTGGAGCGCTGCAATACATTGGTTTCATGGCCATACAGACTTCGAACAAAGGCATCGTTGCCGCCGGAGTTATTGAGCATCGTATCGCCGGCATAAATGTTGCCCTGGCGGCTGTAGGAAGTTTCAAAATCGAGGACTTGCTGCGGATCAAGTTGCCAACTGAGTAGCGCATTGATGTCCTTGTTGCGTACGCCTTCCCGACCCGCCGTGACACTGCCTTCCGAGGCCTGATGTCCTTCATTGATGCTCAAAGCATCTGCATCAGTCCTGGCGATATTGCCATAGACTCGAAATGCCAAAGCTTCCGTCAACGGACCGCTCAGGTTGAAATTGGCACGGCGTCCGTTGCCTTCGTCGCCGCTTTCGGGTTCCAGGGCATAAAACGTCATCGAGCCATGCCATTGCTCCGTAGGACGCTTGGTAATGATGTTGATGACCCCACCCATGGCACCGGAGCCATAACGGGCCGCCGCCGGGCCACGCAGGATTTCGATACGCTCGACTTCTTCAGCTGGAACCCAGTTCGTCTCACCCCGCGTATCACGGTCACCGTCCCAACCATAGCGGACGGCATTTCGGGAGGTACTGGGCAGGCCATCGATCAGAATCAGCGTGTTCTCAGGCCCCATACCTCGCAAGTCGATTTGCCGATTGTTACCGCGCGCGCCACTGGCACTGTTGCCTGTGAGATTGACACCGGGCTGGCGCCGGATAATCTCCGACAGATCATTGGCCGGTGGTTGCCTGGCAATATCCTCTGCGGTAATCACTGAGTAACCCAAGGCCTGCCTGGCCTCTTCCTCGGCGGTACCCATAACCGTGGTAGCTTCCATCTCAACCGGCTCGCTGGAGCCATACTGGGCAAGCGCAAGGCCGGAATGGCTGGCAAGAACCCCACACAGTACGATGCTCAGTCGCGTGGATGAATGAGGAATACGCAGCATGACCAACTCCTGTTCTACAAATCTCGAAACGAGACCGCTCCAAAGCTGGTGCAAATGCTATTCATTCCCATTTGAGAAGAAAGCTTTTTTACAATCTATACAATTTCAGCAGCAGGCAAGCGTACGGTCACACGAAGCCCTGGATTGCAGTTTTCAGCCCAGATAGCGCCGCCCTGGATCATCAGTGCCGATCGGGCGATGGAAAGACCCAGGCCGAATCCGTCACCGCCAGGCCGGGCACCATTGAGCCGGGTAAACGGCTCGAAGATGTAGTCGAGCGCACCTTCTGCAACCCCCGGACCTTGGTCTTGTATCCACAGCAACCACTCGCTGCCCTCACAATGCCCCCCCAGAATCACATATCCTCCTTCCGGTGAGTAACGAATCGCGTTGCGCAAGAGGTTTTCCAGGGCACGGGCCAGACTATTCAAATGAGCTTGTACACAGCAATTGTCTGGTAAGCGATATACAAAAGCGTCTCGTGACCAACCCGTCTCGAAACAGGCATCCTCAATGAGGATATTCCAGAGCGACTGCATGCTGATCGGCTCGCATAGCAGCGAGGGTCTATCCGTATCCAGCCAGGCCAGCTCCAGTGTGGTCTCGACCAGCTCCTGCATACCGGCTAACTCACGCTCAAGGCGGGCACGCAACGTATTCGCATCCTCGGAGGACTCGCACAGCACACGCAGCCGTGACAGCGGTGTGCGCAGCTCATGGGACATATCTCGCAGAAGTCGTTGCTGGTAGTCGACATGACCTTCCAGCCGCTCCGCCATGTGATCAAAGGCGCGTCCCAGCTCACCCAGCTCATCGCTGCGAGCGCTTACGCCAATTGTAGGCTTTCTGCCTGAGCGACAAGCAGAGGATGCCTGCTCTTGGAGCCATCTCAAAGGCACCATGAGCTGACGATAGAGCAGAACACATAACAGAAACATGGTAGCCATGGGAAACAGCCCATGGATCACCAGACGGCCCAGAACGGAAGGCTTGCCGGACCACATGCGCTCGGGCAATTCCATTGCCAAACGGCCCGCTTCAGGATGTTGAGGAAATGGAATATCCATTACAGGCAATTCAGTAGCACGGCCACTCAACGGCCAATCCAGACGGCGCATAAAGCTGAACCGATCGGCATCACCAGGCGTCAGGGCGCGCTGACCTAACGGCTGATAAAGACGATCAACTGCTACAGCCCAAACCTGTTCTCCCTCTCGGATACGTCGTAATGCAGTTTCAACGCCCTCCTTGCCTTGTGTCCTCCATGCCTGCTCAACGGAAGCAGCATAATTCAGCAGTTCCTCTTTATCGGCTTGTGCCAGTTCGTAATGACTGTGCTCCATGCTGCGTCCCCAGCTTAAGCTCAGCCAGACGATGACCAGACAGGCGGCGATGGTAAGACCAGACAGCTTCCAGAACAGGGAATGCCGATACGGGAGTCGTATCATGAAGACGAACACACCAGCACGTAGCCTTTCCCCCAGGCTGTACGAACTTCGCAAGCCGAGTAATCAATGCTCTGGAGCTTGCGGCGAATATGGCTGACATGCATGTCAAGACTACGATCGTAGCGTGAGTAGGCACGTTGCAGAGCTTCCTGATACAACACTGGTTTGCTGAGTACCTCTCCAGCGTGCCGGTTCAATAGCTCGAGAATACGAAATTCCGTTGTGGTCAGTTCCGCCCATTGCCCCTTATAAACCACATCGGTCCGGATAAGATCGAAGTACAGCTCTCCCTGCACGGTTGGCGCTGTCTCCATGGCCGAGCGCTCAAACGCGATGCGCCGGAGCAGCGCTCCGATTCGCACATCCAGCTCCGCCATGCTAAAGGGCTTGGGTAGATAATCATCTGCTCCCTTTTGAAAGCCGACGATACGATCAGACTCGCTACCCAGCGCCGAGACCAGGATAACCGGCACGGCACTATAGGAACGAATCTGCTCCAGTAGGTGAAGCCCATTGCCATTGGGTAACAGAATATCCAGTACTACCAGATCGAACACCTGTTCTTTCAACAGTGTGGCGACTCGACAGACATCACTGCATAGCACTACCGCATATCCCCTCGCCGATAGCTGAGCCTGCAGGTGCATACCCAACACCGGATCGTCTTCAACGACAAGAATATTGAGCAGGGAAACAAAGGAATTCATAGCGTTTGGGGAACAGCCAAAGGGTTTCAAAAGTACCCGTCCGAGGCTTTTTTCACGTAGACAGGTGTTAACACTGATGTTAACTCGAAAGCAGAAGAAGGGTATTGCTGCTCGTTAAGATACCCGGGCGGATCTTAATTAATGTCTTAAAATCGCCTGGATAAGGATATCGCAGTGCATATCCTTATCCATATAAGCCATGGATAAAGATCGAACTCAAGACTTGCGGCTGGCTTGGTACAAGGGCATCACCTTGGGGACGGCTGCTTGAATCGAGGCCATGCGGCTCTCATCAGAGGGGTGCGTGCTCAGAAGCTCAGGTGTCTTATTGCCCATCCTGGCTGAGGCTTGTGCAAATTTCTGCCAGAGGCTCAACGCCGCATTGGGGTTATAGCCCGCCCGGGCAGCCAACTCCAGGCCAATCAGATCTGCTTCGTTTTCATTTGATCGACTGAACGGGAGAGATAAACCAACTTCCGTTACCTTATTCGCAATTTGCATTGACGATTGGTTAAGGCCTAGCAAGGCGCCACCAAGGCTTTGGCCTAATTGCAATGCATACGCCCGAGACATTTTTTCCCTGCTGTGCTCACGGAGCGCATGAGCAATTTCATGCCCCATTACCGCTGCAAGCTCATCATCGGTAAGTTTTAGCTGTTGGATCAGACCGGTATAAACAAAGATCTTGCCGCCCGGACCGCAGTTGGCATTGAGTTCATCATTTTTGACCAGGTTGACCTGCCAATCCCAGGCAGCAGCATCGGGACGGAAGTAGCTAACCCTATCGATCAGCCGCTTGGCAATCGTACGGACACGCTTGCCCTCTGCTGTCTCGTTGGCGAGCGCACCGGATGATTTGGCCTTGTTGACTGAACTGGAATACGACTCTGCGTACATCTGATCAACCTGCTGGGCAGACAGCATGCTGAACATGTATTGCTTACGCTCGACCCCTACTGCTCCGCCACTGGTTGTATTGACTACCTGGCAGCCAGTAAGAAAAAGCGAAAACGAAAGACCCGTTATGAATAAGACACGACGCATATGCTTTCCCTAGCGTATGTTGAGCCGACCTACTTGTCAGCACGATAAATGAATCAAAAACAGCCTATGGCTGGTGCGTTAGTGTAATCGATTTAAATTCTAGAAACATATACCACCGCCGGATGAATAATTGACGCAGGCGCAAGCGAGGCCGTAAAGCAGAAGCGATACGGCGTCGTGGTATCGGAAAGGTTATCGCTCGATCAAAATCTTCAAGGTTGAAGCGCGCTCCGCATCCCAGTACGGCAGGGCCTGCTCGGCATCCTCGAAGGGAAACACCTTGGAAATCAGATCATCTGGAGAGTGATCCAAGGTCTCCAGATAGCGAACGACGGCTGTAAAGTCTTCGGCTGTTGCATTACGGGAGCCCATGATGTCCAGCTCCTTCAGATTGAACAGTTGCGTCTTGTAGGAAACCGGCTCCTTGGCGTACCCCACGTACACCACACGTCCAGAAAAGGACACGATATCGATCGCCTGGGTAAACGTGGCCGGCAGGCCCACACATTCGATGACGACATCAGCCCCGTCACCGTCAGTCAGTGCTTCGATCTGCTTGTCCACATGACCAGACGAGGCCACGATAGTGTGTGAAGCACCGTATTTACGCGCCATTTCGGTCTTGGTCTCGGAGACATCCATCGCGATGACTGTTGCACCCCGTGACACAGCTCCGGCCACGGCGCCCATGCCTATCATTCCACAGCCAATGATCACCACTCTGTCCCCCTTGGCAACCCGCCCGCGTCTCGCGGCATGGAAACCTACCGATAGGGGTTCAACCAGCGCCAGGTGCCGTGCTGGCAAGGTATCGTTCAGGATGAGCTTCTCGTAGGGCAGTACGATCTGCTCGGCCAACCCGCCGTTCTGCTGAACGCCGAGTGTCCGGTTCGTCTTGCAGGCATTCACGCGTCCCTGACGGCACGAGGTGCAGTGACCACATGCAGTGTAGGGCACCACAATGACGCGCCGCCCTGCACGATAGTCCAGCGGTACGCCCCGTCCCGCCTTGATGATTTCTCCACCGATCTCATGACCAGGAATACGAGGCAGTGCCACTAACGGATTCAACCCTTTATAGGTGTTGAGATCGCTACCGCAGAGTCCTATATGGCGAACCGCTACCTGAACCTCTCCCGGTCCCGGCTCGATGGCCTCGACATCATGGAAGCGGCACTGCAACTCCTGTTCGATCATGAGAGCTTTCATAGGGATCCTTTCATTGTTGTGATTATCAAAGGTTTCGCCATTGTGAAACGACGTTTCATTTTAGAGTCTACTGCCAGGGGTCGGATCGTCAAGGTGCATATAGCGTTTACATTCAGCCAGGAATATCACCCTGCCTTGCAACATAGTCGTCAAGTTCTGGTCACATGAGTCGATTACCTTCAAGGTAGATCCAAGGGACTGCTGACTTGCCGGGTTGACCTGGCTCAACTTCCGACGAAGTAAGCGATAAATATGCGTTTTTGTAATACGGCCATCATTGAATCGTCATGCATATCGCATTACGCTCAGATGGTCGAAATCACTGGATTAACTCATGCGTGACGAAGCGTGCTCAGAAGGGCTAACGCGACTGGCTACCTCAGCGGTAATGAGAGGACGGCCTGAAAATGAAATTCTGGGTTGGATGCTGAACAACGGTATTCGCCCCTCTGCAGCCATCAAGGCGTTAACAAAGGCCAAGCGCCAGCGTCAGGAGTCAGGCTTGAAAAAGCTTAAACTCTCGCTGGTATGCCTTTTTACCCTGATGTTCTCTACTGCCATTCTCAACATGGTGGATCTCTTGAAGTTCTAATGCAGAACCGGTTGGGCCGAATGACTGTATGATCGACGGCCCACCTCGTGTTATATCGATTCGTCCCGCCAGATAAAGCTGGCAGCGTGCATTATCTGTATGCATATACATATTTCGATTGCCTCTGCGCTGCGGTTTAAGCATGCTTACGCTATTGTTGATTTGAATGACGATAGCTATGCGGCTCTTCCTGTGCGAAAAACCTTCCCAAGCCAAAGACATTGCCAAGGTGCTGGGCGCTACTCGCCGTGACGAAGGCTGCTGGACAGGCCCGCAGGCCACTGTAACCTGGTGCATTGGCCACCTGCTTGAAACAGCCCCGCCAGATGCCTATGACGATCGGTATAAGCGGTGGAATCTGCAAGATCTGCCGATCATCCCGGAAAAGTGGAAAATGCTCGTCAAGCCCAAGACCGCAAGCCAATTCAAGGCGGTCAAAAGGCTGCTTGGCGAAGCCCGAGAATTGATCATTGCAACAGACGCTGATCGCGAAGGCGAGATGATTGCCCGCGAATTGGTCGAACATTGTCGCTACAAGGGACCTATCCAGCGTCTGTGGTTGTCGGCGCTGGATGATGCTTCCATTCGTAAAGCGCTGGCTACGCTAAAACCCGGCGCTGATACCTTCAGCCTCTATCATTCGGCGTTGGGTCGCTCGCGTGCCGACTGGCTGATCGGCATGAACATGAGCCGTCTGTTTACATTACTGGGCCAACGGTCAGGGTACCAGGGCGTCCTGCCCGTAGGACGTGTGCAAACCCCTACCCTGCGACTGGTAGTCGACCGTGATCGCAGCATTGCCAACTTTGTGCCTGTACCGTTCTGGGCAATCGATGTGCTGTTATCTGCCGAGGGCCATCAGTTTACGGCCCAATGGAAGGCTCCTGAGGATGTCTGCGACGATCAGGGCCGCTGCCTGCGCCAGGATATCGCCCAGAGTGCAGCAGAGGCGATGCGCCAGACAGACACTGCTCAGGTGGTGAAGGTACAGACCGAACGCATGCGTGAGCTTGCTCCATTGCCGTTTGATCTGGGCACGCTGCAAGAGGTGTGCTCGAAAAAGCTTGGCCTGGGCGCCCAGGAAACGCTGGATATTGCCCAGGCGCTATACGAAACCCATAAGGTCATTACCTATCCGCGCAGCGATTGCGGCTATCTTCCCTTGAGCCAGCATGGCGAAGCCCCTGCCATCATGGCGGCGCTTGAGCGCTCCGACTCCTCCCTTCTGCCTCTCAAGGCGCACCTGGACCTGAGGCGCCGCTCGCGGGCTTGGAATGATGCAAAGGTCAGCGCACACCACGGCATCATTCCAACCGCAGCTATCAGCAGCCTGGATCGACTGACGGGCAAGCACAAGGCAGTCTATACCTTGATCCGCGCCCGCTACCTGGCGCAATTTCTCCCAAACCATGAGTACGACCGTACTCAAGCCGATTTCGACTGCGCAGGACAGTTGCTCAGGGCTGTAGGCAAGCGCATCGTCGAGCCAGGCTGGAAGCGAGCCCTGCCGGAAGCACTTACGCCAGCAAAGGGAAAGGAAGCGCCAGCACCACAGCCGCTGCCCATGCTTTCCAAAGACCAGTTATGCGCTGTGGTGGATGTTCAGCTTAAAGACCTTTGGACACAACCGCCCAAGCCCTTCACAGAAGGTGACCTGATCAAGGCCATGAAGAATGTAGCCAAACTGGTGGACGACCCCAAGCTCAAGCAAAAACTGAAGGACACCACAGGTATTGGGACGGAGGCGACACGCGCCGGGATCATTCAGGGGCTGCTGGACCGTGGTTATCTGACCAAGCAGGGTAAGGCGTTGGTCGCCACGCCTGCTGCCTTCAGCCTGATCGACGCTATGCCTCGGGCTATTGCCGATCCCGGTACAACCGCTATCTGGGAGCAAGCGCTGGATATGGTTCAAACCGGAGAGATGAGCCTTGAAGAGTTCGTGACCAAGCAATCCGCCTGGATGAGCAAACAGGTCGAGCGCTGCATGGGGCTGAACCTGACCTTTAGCGGGCCGGCTATTCCAGCGGGACGTAAGTCCACGCCGTTCAAGAAGAAGCGCAAGGCGGCCCCGCGCAAGGCCTCAACCAAGACGGCACCAGGTAATGGCAAGCGGTCACGCCAGCCTGTCAGCCCGGCTTGATAAGAGGACACATCCGGTCACCTAGCGCCTAATTGATATCTTTTTAGCCTTACTCTTCCGTAGTAGCATTGCATTCTGTTTAATGCGTTCTCTTCATGCCCGTTGTACGCCATGCGCTTCTTGTCTGGCGTTGGCTGCTTTCAGGATCTGCAATGTCAAAATCGATTGGTATCGGCGCACTGGCACTGGCCACTATGCTGACCGGCCTGGCTGGCTGCTCGAACAACAAGCCTGCCGTGTACGAACACGAAAATTTCGATGACTCGGGTACGTTTTCGCGTAGCTATCCGGTAAACGATACGGCTGCCTGCGAAGCAGCTCGACGTGCGCTGCTCAGTCAGGGCTATATCATTACCAGCAATGATCCAAAGCTCGTCAGTGGCCGTAAGAGCTTTCAGCAGACCGGAGAGAACCACCTCGAAATCAGCTTTAATGTTGTCTGCACGGCCAATACCCCCAACGATCATGGTTCAACCATCTTTGCCAACGCGCTTCAGGACCGTTATGCGCTGAAAAAGCTCAATAACTCGGCGAGCCTGGGAGTAGGTGTGCTCGGCTCGGTCTCGATGCCTATCGGCTCGACAAACGACTCCATGGTCAAGGTCGCCAGCGAGACGGTTACGTCAGGCAAGTTCTATAGCCGCTATTTTTCCCTGGTAGAAAGCTTCTTGCCGGCTCAGGCCCAAAAGGCCAACAAAGGAATACATCAAACAAAAGCAGCGCCCGCGCCGAGCCCACTCGCCAGCACGCCCTCTTCTGCACAGCCCAGCCAACCTGCACAGGCGCTGGCACCGAAGCCAGCCTCGGCGGCACCTGCTCCTGAGACACGCCCGGATCATGATGCGGGGTTTTCTTCTGTACCCGTACCATTGCCGCCCCAAGCGCCGCCCATTACACCTATCGACACGTCAGCCTTCGAGCAATTTACTGCGCCAGCCGCCGCTCCAGCCTCTCCCACAACCGAGCCCGCCGCTTCGCCAGCGTCGGCTGACACGCCCACTCCATCAGGTCAGCCTGAAACCCCCACGGCACCCTCGAATGACTTGCTGGAGCTGCTTGAAGAGTGAGGGTCGGGCATGACTCTGGATTGCCGAAAGCCTGCAAGGCGTTGAGGTCAAGAACTCTAACCATGCGCGCTACGTCTATAGCGTAACGCCGTGCAGGCAGTCGATAGAGTGACACCATGAAACAACGCACCGTTCAGGACGAAGGCAATACCACGTGGACCTGTGTAGAGGCTTTCTCGGGAGGAAGCCAGAAAACGGCCAAAGCGGCCAAGAGTCTTACCAAAGATGCCGAAGGCAACGTTACCGTGGTATGTACGCCTAGTGGTGGTGAGCAGTCAGTACGCGTGAGCTTGCCTGAAGCATGGATTGACAAGACGTCTGACCAAGCCCTGCTGGACGCCATTCAATCCGCCAAGGGTTAGTCCTGCCCTATCTTCCTCCAGAAATCGATTGAACTTAGCCTGGAACGCCTGCTTCGAAAGAGCTTCGATGGCAGGCTGATCTAGAGCGTACTTGTTTGCAGCATCGCTATCTCATCATCTGGATGGCTGCAATCCCTGGCGTTAAACCGAACCCAGCCACGTCCTATGCTGCCTTGAGCCATCGATCATTTACTTTGTCAAAGGACGAATCGTTATGGCTAAGATCACCATTGCCCAGCAGTTGGCTACCACACTGGAGCAGGCAGGCGTACAGCGTATCTGGGGCGTCACCGGAGACAGTCTGAATGGCCTGAACGATGCCTTGCGCAAGATGGAAACCGTCGACTGGATGCATGTACGCCACGAGGAAACCGCAGCCTTTGCGGCCGGGGCGGAAGCAGCAGCTACGGGCAAGCTGGCGGTATGTGCAGGCAGTTGTGGGCCAGGCAACCTGCACCTGATCAACGGACTTTATGATTGCCACCGAAACCACGTACCGGTCCTGGCAATCGCTGCGCACATTCCCTCATCGGAAATTGGTCTGTCCTATTTTCAGGAAACCCATCCTCAGGAGCTTTTCAAGGAATGCAGTCATTTCGTTGAGCTCGTCAGTAACCCGGCACAAATGCCCGAAGTCCTGCATCGTGCCATGCGGGCCGCCATCCTCCAGCGCGGCGTTGCGGTCATCGTGATTCCCGGCGATGTGGCGCTGCTGGAAGTGGACGTCGGGAAGACCGCCTGGCCGGTTCTCAATCCGCCTCGCCTGATGCCTTCGGAGCAGGATATCAACAGACTCGCCACCCTGCTCGCGGATAGCAAAGCCGTGACATTGATGTGCGGTAGCGGCTGTGCGGGCTACCACGACGAAGTCGTTGCGCTGGCCGATACGCTCGGTGCACCTGTCGTTCATGCGTTACGAGGTAAAGAGCATGTCGAATGGGATAATCCGTTCGACGTTGGCATGACGGGCCTTATCGGCTTCAGTTCCGGCTACCATGCGATGCTCAATTGTGACACGCTGATTTTGCTCGGCACTGATTTTCCCTATCGTCAGTTCTACCCAACCAATGCCAAGATTGTACAGGTCGACATCAACCCTCAGGCATTAGGCCGCCGAACCGCCCTGGACTTGGGAATCGCCGCCGATGTAGGCGAAACCATTCGTGAGCTTTTGCCACAACTGAAGCGTCGTACCGATCGGCACTTCCTCGAGGATTCGCTCAAGCACTACGCCAAGGCCCGTGAGGGCCTGGATGATCTGGCCAAACCCTCCCAACCCGGTCGACCTATTCATCCGCAGTATCTGACCCAGGTCCTGAGTGAGCTGGCAGATGAGGATGCCATTTTCACGACAGACGTCGGAACCCCAACGGTATGGGCTGCCCGATATCTGAAAATGAACGGCAAACGCCGCCTGATCGGCTCGTTCAATCATGGCTCCATGGCCAATGCCATGCCTCAGGCGATAGGGGCTCAGGCAGCTTATCCCACGCGCCAGGTTATCTCGATGTCCGGTGACGGTGGTTTCGCCATGCTCATGGGTGATTTCATCTCGCTGGCCCAACTGGGTCTACCGGTCAAAGTGGTGGTTTATGACAATGCCACATTGGGCTTTGTCGCCATGGAAATGAAAGCCAGCGGTTATCTGGATACTGGTACCCAGTTGCAGAACCCGGATTTTGCTGCGATGGCCAATGCGATGGGCGTCAAGGGAATTCGTGTCGACAGCGACGAACAGCTGGAACCTGCTTTACGGGAGGCCCTGGCCCATGACGGCCCGGTACTGGTCGATGTCGTGACGGCTACGCAGGAGCTTGCCATGCCGCCCGCCATCAAGCTCGAGCAGGCCAAAGGCTTCAGCCTTTATCTGTTTCGGGCGGTTATGAATGGCCGTGGCGATGAAGTCCTGGAGCTGGCACGTACCAATCTGTTGCGCTAGCGCCGCTGTGCAAAAAAGTTCACCACGCACACCGTGTGGTGAACTTGAATGTTTCAAAAGATGAGCGAGAACTCAGATCCAATAATGTAAAGGCATTTGGATTGCTCATTGCCGCTGCGCTGCCTATGATCCGCGCCTTTATGAGCCACGCGTGATCGCCGGCAGGTTTTACTCTGCGGCCCGGCCTATTGACTCTCGTCAGTTCTGAGCCCCGGCAAACTCGGCATGCTCTTCCTTATTTACTGACGGCTACTCCTATGACGACCTTGAACCCAACCGACGCACTCAAACTGATTCTGGAAAAACACGGCCTGACCGGTGCTGTATATGATGGCTGGGTAGCGCCCAACAATCAGCTCCCGGCCATACGTGCCCGCTGGTATCCCGGCGAAGGCAGCGGGCGCCTGGATATTCATGTGATGGTCGAAGAGGGCGTGCTGGTCGAAGAGATTTTTGCAGGTATCGGTGAGGGTGATGAGGGGCTGGCAAATGCCTTCGAAAACTTTATCGCCAACTCATTGCATGTCTTGTTGGCAGCGTTCTGGGAAGTCGATGCAGCCGAACACGTTTCGGTTGAAAACTGGCTGATCAATGAGCGCCGCTACCGGGCCTATGTAGGCAACCTCGGAATCCGCGCCGCCAAAGGAAGCACCAGCGAGCTGCCGGAGAATCTGGTGCCGTCGATTCATACCACCATTCAAAACATGCCGTTGAAAGGCAACACCCACTGGTTTCGTACGTTCTTCTGCAACTATAACCAGGAGCACCGCTTTGAGGCACTCAGTGACAATATTCATTGGGAAGAAGGTGCTTCGAACCTGCAGGCGCTTCCGTGGAGCCGTGACGATGGCTACTTCAGCGTACGCAATTTCGTGGTGCTGCGGGCAGTCTAACTCAACAGCCTAGCGCCAGAGCGGTTTATCCCATGAACCGCTTTGGCGCTATCGGCAGTATCGGTGAATCATACCTGTAAGCCATCAAGGATCTCGCTAAGTGATCATCAACGGTGCTTCCCTTGATCAGGTGCCAGTAACTCTCTAGCTAGCTTGGCAAAATGGCGATCCGTTTGCGAAATCCTTTCGTATAGCGATACGCAGAGGGTTCATTTGCCCTTTCGAAAGGCGGTTATGCCAAAATTCCCGGATCGCTATCTTAACGAGGCCTGGTACGCGCGACCAACGCCTGGACGGTATTGTTTTTGAGACAATACCTGGATTATCAGGACCGCAACATGCTTGAACCGAACGAATGGATAACCCACTACGGCTACCTGGCCGTCATGGTCGGGCCGCTTATCGAAGGCGACGGCTTGGCCATGTTGGCAGGTGTGGCTGCCCGCCATGGTTATTTGAATTTTTTCCTGACCATCCTGATGACGGCCATTGGCGCAATGATCAGTGATCAGTTCCTCTTCTTCATCGGAAGGCGATATGGCGATCCCGTCCTGAAGAAGTTTCACCGTCATCAGCATCGAATCGAGCGAGCACGCCAACTGATTCAGCGCTACCCATCGCTATGGGTGATCGGGACGCGGTTTGCGTATGGCTTCAGAACCATTGGCCCAATCATCATCGGCACCAGCGGCATCCCTGCCAGACGCTTCGTACCACTGAATATCGTTGGCGCCTTTCTCTGGGCAACCATCATGGTCAGTATTGGCTACGGTGTGGGAGAGTTCGTGCAACGGCTTTTTGCAACCCAGCCACATGCCGGACTATGGCTGGCAGGAATAGCCGCCACCTTACTGGCTATCGTTGCCGCAATCTGGTTCGTCCGCCGGCGTCGCCACGCCTGATCCTGTCACCCAGCCTTGGCAAGAGGCTGGGTAATTTGTTTTACGGTTTATCCAATACGTTTTTCAGAAACGCCAATACATCCTCTGTGGCTTGCCGTGTGGCATCGGCATTGGGCCCTACATGGGGTTCATGCGCGACGCAGGCGTCGGTATAGCGGAACGGCTCCCCCGTTTCCTGATTGATCAGCGCGCCCTGCTCACCCTCGACAATCTGGCATGCCCGTACCGTCTGACTGCCTTGTGCTACACGTACAGGCTGCGAGGCAGGACTGTCGAAACCATGGTGGGCCTCAGGATAGCGAAACACCTTTACATCGGCGCCTGCCTTGGCTAGGCGATCCAGGTAAGGAGTGCACCGGGACAAGGGATCGTAGTCATCTGCCTCGCCATGAAAGACCCGAATGGGTTTGTTTACCACCTTGTCTTCATCCTTGAAGGAAATGGAGCAGTCAGGATAGAAGGCAATATAGGCCGCGAAGCGGGCGTCTCCCGCCATCCATTCCTTCTGGAAGCGAGCAAGGCTGGCATAAAGCGACGCCTGGCCGCCTCGAGAGAAGCCCATCAATACGATACGGGAGGCATCGATACGAGGCTGACTGGCCAACAGCGCCAAGGCTCGGTATTCATCCAGAATGAAATTGAGCCGTCCCAGCTGAGCTTGGTCCTTACCGGTACTGATCAGCTCGCGGCCGGTGAATCCATCGAGCACAAACGTGGCGATTCCCTGCTGGTTAAGGGTACGCTGCCAATAGGTAATGTTATCGCCAATACCACCGGAGCCATGTTGGAGAATGACCGCCGAAAACGGCCCCTCCCCAGCTGGCAGGCTCAATCCGGCAGTTAAGGTGACAGGCCTGCCTGACTGCCCGGTAAGAAATTGGGTATCACTCAGGGTCTGGGAGGCATAGGCATAAAACTCCTGGCGCGCGGGAATATCCGAGTGCTCCTGGGCCTGGGCAACTGCCACCAGACTTCCAAGTACCGCCAGGGTGGCAAGGGCGGAACGTTTCATTCTTGTTGTCTCGCTTATGGCTATGGCTTGTACCTGACCATAACAAAACAACCCGGTAGGTTTATACCCTGCTCTGCCTTACGGTCCGAGCAGCCTGACTGATCAGTCAGTAACCGAGACCGTCAACTTTCATGTGACGCAGATCGCTCTGATACCAACGTGCCTTCAGGCATGTTTCAGGCATCAAAGCTCAATGGCATCGAAAGCCATCTTCCTTGCACAACGGCACACAAAGGTGTTCGGTTTGCCATGCTTTTCTTCTGAGCGGATCAGCCGAAATGTGTATGCTTGCTGCGGAAGTCATCGAGCCCAGAAAAATAAATGAGCCCTTTATGATCGACAGGCCTTCCCAAAAGCCAAAACGTCTAGCTGAAGAACTGGTTGCCCGTTTGTCGCAGTACATTCGCGATGGGGTTTTCAAGCGGGGAGAAAAATTGCCTTCGGAACTGGAAATCTCCAGTTCCGAAGGATTCAGTCGCAGCGTGGTGCGAGAGGCGCTGCTGCGTCTGCAAGCGGCGGGTCTGGTCGAAACACGCCGCAGTGTCGGCACCTTTATTGTTGATATGCCGCCCCCGCCTACTCTGCAATTGGGACCGGAGACCATTTCCACGCTGCAGGATGTGTTGAGCCTGCTGGAGTTACGCATGAGCCTGGAAGTCGAGGCGGCTGGGCTGGCAGCGCAGAATCGCAGCCCGCAGGAGCTCAAGGAGATCGAGCTGGCCCTGCTTTCCATGAAAGACAGTGGCCCGAAAACAGGCATTGCCATCCATGCGGACTCACAGTTTCATCTGCGCATTGCCAAGGCATCCGGCAACGCCTATATGTTCGACATCATGAAGCATCTGGGTACAAAGCTCATTCCACGTACCAAGATGAATTCGGCCTATGCCGCTCAGAAGGATCGCGTCGCGTATCTTGATCTGGTGTATCGCGAACATGAAAAGATCTATAGCGCCATTGCGCTGCAGAGCCCTGATTCGGCACGGGCGGCCATGTACCTGCATTTAAGCAACAGTCGTGTACGCCTCTATCAGGCTCACGAGGCTCGCCATACACTTTACGAGTAAGGGCGCTCATGCCCAGCCACTGGCTGGGCATGACATGTCAATCAGGTAAGCAACGTGTCGGGCAGCGTTGCCAGATACACGGCGGGCTTGCCTTCGAAATCGGAGCTGAATAAGACCTTGCGATTATCCGGCGTGAACGATGGATGTGGATGGGTCACCTGTCTGTCGCCATCCAGTACCCGCCAGGAGCTATTGTGCGCAGCCAGGCGCGCAGTTTGCTGGCGTTTCACGTCGAAGACATAAAGCCAGGGGTCGTTCTCGATTGTATACCCCTGAGTGTCCTTTACATCGACAGGCGTACCGGAACCGTCACCTACCAGCATCGTGCCGTCTTCATTGCTCATCAGGTGCGAGCAGGCCGGCATCTCCATCAGCATCTCATTGGTTTCGGTGTCGGGATCAAATCGCCAGATCTGCCGCGCCTGCTGGCCCTTTGGATAGATGACATAGATCATGGCGGAGCCATCCGGCACCCAGAACTCGTGGGTACAACTCTCCCCCGGCTTCTGCTCCCGCACCTTGCGTACATTGGAGCCGTCCTCATCGACCAGCCACATCCGGGCATCCACCATGTCATGAGGACCTTCATGGCAGAACGCAACAGTATGATCGTGATAGGGGCGATAAATGGGATGCCCGAGCCAGATCGTGTTTTCGTGAACGACACGAGCCTCTCCTGTGCCCAAATCGACGCGAATCAGTCGGCAATGGGGGTTACTGGTAAAGAATGTCCGGAACACTTCCCAGTCGGTCAGCGGCGTCCAGTCCGAGCGGGCGATCTCGATTCCAACCAGGCTGGTGCAGGCACTGTTCGCTACCCATGTACCATACCCAACCCAATCATCGGCTACCTGATAGACCGTTGTTTCCTCCAGCGTTGCCAACTCCACACGACGTAACTGACGCTCGTTTTTCACATAATAGAGATAACGGTCATCTTGAGATAAAAAGCCGCCAAAAGTATTATCACCAGCGCCTTCCGTTAGCTGTACCGCCTGTTTTTTCTGAATATCGAGTAGATAATAATTACGGTTATTATCAAACTCGGCTGCAAATAACAGCTTGGTACCATCATTGGTAAAACATTTCTGATAAAAATAGTTTCGGTGACACACGGTATCGGTGGGCGTAAGGCGTGTTACTTCAGCACCAGTACCTTCATCACTATACGTATGGTAATCCAGTTCAATATGGGAACCCTTTGCCATAACACACCTCTGTTGTTTTCAATGATGCTCTATTGGACTGTTTATGAGCTGCTCAACAACATGGATTCGCCTTCTTCGCTATTGATAACGAAGTCTTAATCCTGAGCGTTAAACACTTATTATCTGCTTATGTTCTACTACTGCCTGCCCAATGTCGCAGGGCCAATCCTGATATCAGTACCGTTCCTACAATAGCGGCATGCAACCAGCGCCCCTGGGGAGCCTCAGCCAATAGCAGAAGCGGAAGTAAAAGCAGCCCCATACCTGTTACCAGGGCGCCTAGCCTCCTGGCTTGGGAAGGATCGACGCAGGCAATCTCATCGGGCTGCAGGGGGCGATACATATTGCGGAAGAATAGCGTGAGCTGTTGCCGCCTCTCGGTGTTACGGGTAGGGCTATACCAGGCGCGGGTCCCGATAAAAAAACCACCCGTGAAAACCACATGCGCCAGAACCGTCACCCCAAACTTCAGATCGCTCGCCTCACGTTCGGTGAGCGTATACCCACCCAACCACGCAGGAAGCGCCACGGGGTTGAAGCCAATATAAAAGATCAGCGATACCGCTGCGCCGACCAGCACCGTACTCCAACCCGCCCAATCCGGGGTCTGTCGTACGACCACGGCCAACAGAGCAGGAATGGAAAGGGGCAGAAGAAACAGGGAGCTGACCATCATTGCCAGCTCGAAGAACCCTATGCCTTCCTGCTCGGCCATCCACCACGCTGTCAGGGTGGCCAGGGCGCCATTGAGCAGCGTCACCCAGCGGCCCATGGCAAGCAAGTGGGCCTCCCCATGGGCAGGACGCTGATAAACGTTACGAATAAAGATCCCCGCATTGCGATTGAGCGCAGTGCTCATGGGAGCAATGGTCGCAGCCACCATCGCGGCTAATGTAAGCCCGACCGTACCGGCTGGCATTGCCTGTTGAACAAAGTAGAGATAGGCCGCGTTTCCTGCCTGCTCGCCCAGTTGAGGGTACTGCCCCACAAGGTCAGCACCTTGCGTGGCGGCTACCCACGGCGGAATAAACCATAGGACAGGGCCGACCACAAAAAGAACCCCGGCCAGAAAGGCTGCCCGCCGAGCCTCATGCTCGTTTCGAGTAACCAGAAAGCGATAGCAGGTAATCGCGTTGTTGGTCGACAGCACTTGCTGCATTAGGATCATGGCAATCCAGAACAACAGGATCTGCCACAGATTCATGTCGTGCCCCTGCCAAAAATCCACGGGAAAGCGCTCGATGATATTGCCTGGTCCACCGCCTGTGTATAGCGCAAAGCAACCGGTTACCAGGGTAATTGCCAAGATCAGAACCAGCTGGATGACGTTGGTTGCGTTGACTGTCCAGGCACCGCCACTGGCGGAAATGAAGGTAATGACCGTACCGGTGATGAGCAGGGTCGGTACCATGCCAAAGCCGGTCATCGACGCGAGGATATAGGCCAACCCATTAAGCCAGATGGCGGCCGTGAGGGTTGAGAGCGGGAACTGCAACCAGGTAAAGAGTTGCTCGGTCGGCTTGCCAAAACGCAGGGCAATCACCTGCATCGAGGTTTCAACCCGAAGCTTGCGGTAGCGTGCCGCAAAGAACAGACAGGCGATGAAAAATCCCAGAGCATTGCCCCAGAACAGGACCAGAACGGGAAAGCCATCGGTAAAGGCCTTTCCTGCGGCGCCGGTAAACGTCCAGGCGCTGAACTGCGTCATAAAGGCAGTCGCCCCGGCCATCCACCAGGGCATGGAACCACCGCCATTGATGAACTGACTGCTGCTCTGTGCGTAACGACGAAAGCACCAGGCTGCCACAATGATAAAAACGAGGTATACCGCAACCACCAACAGATCGAGTGAGGTCATTCTTTGAGCCTTATGCCAACGTGACGCTGAAGCAGGCGGGCTGAGGCATACTGAAACAAACAGTCTGGAAAACGCCAGGTCATGCGTAAGCCGGCACCCTTTCGGATGCCGGCATCTTTCAGCGCTTTCTCAGGACGCACGCTCGGTAGTCAATCGAGCCTGGAGTGTCTCTATACTTTTTTCTACATGAGCGCTGCGCTTGAGCAGGTAGCCACAGAGTAGGATGGAGATGGCACATGCTGCAAACAGGAGCCGTCCCCAGAGCGGGTTGGGTACCAGTACCATCAACATCAAGCCAGCCCCCATCATCAAGGTAATCTGCCCTAGCTTGCTGCGCTGTAGGCGGTCATACACGTCCTGATCACCTTCAGCAATTACAGGCGTTTCGATGTCCTTAAAGAACTGGGCCGTTTGCTGTTTTTCCTCTGCAGTAAATGTCTCTTCCTTGTAGAACAAGGTAGTGGCGCAGAAGAAACCGCCCGTCAGCACCAGATGAGCTGCCACGGTAATAGTAGTCGTCAGCTCAGAAAGTTCACGTGCGGTCAGGGTCACTCCAAACAAGCCGGCACACCATTGAGCGGTGAATACATTCATGACCAACCAGGACACAAACATGCCAAAGGCAACGGTACCCCAGGCCGCCCATTTTGGCGTTTTACGAATAAACATGCCGAAGAACAGTGGCACCAGAATGGGAGATTGAAGCAGTGTGGCAACCCGCATCATCAGCTCGAATAGGCTCAGACCTTTGAGTTGAGCAAAGAGTTGAGCAATAAGGATAACCAGAATACCGTTTACGATCGTGGCGATCTGGCTGACGTGCAGCAGCTTTTTCTCGCTGAGAGGCTTGTTACGGCACACTACAGGCGCCCAGAAACTGCGTACAAAAATACCGGCGTTACGGCACAGGGCAGAGTCCATCGACGACATGGTGGCAGCAAATAGCCCGGCAACCAGGAGTCCTATCGTTCCTACCGGCATCAAGCGTTCTGCAAAGACCAGATAAACTGCATCACTGGCCTTATTTCCCAATTCAGCATGTGCCAGCGGAGCATCTGGATACAGGACGGCTGTGGCCCAGGGTGGAATGAACCAGATCAGCGTTCCCCCGACCATTAATGCCAGAGCAAGCAGGGACGCCTTGCGTGCGTTGTCAGAGTCTTTCGCATTGAGAAAACGATAGGAGTCCTGCATGTTGTTGATGCTTTGCAGCTGCTTGACCAGAAAGAACAGGAACGAGCCTATTAACAGCAGGCCGTAGTTCATATCGGGTCCCATCACGAAATTGGTCGGGAACCGGGCAATCATTTCAGAAGGCCCACCAACGGCGACCAAGGCGACAATGGCACTGGCCACAGAGATGACGGCAACGACCAACGTCTGAACGAAGTCGCTGGCGACCACCCCCCATGCTCCGCTCAAGAGCGAGATAAGCAGTACGGAGATACCTGTGATCCAAATAGTGGTCGCCATGTCATAGCCAAAGACGGCTCCGACAAAGATCGCCAGACCATTTAGCCACACACCACCGTTGAGCACGCTTAAAGGAATAATGGCCCAGGTAAAGAACTGCTCGTTCGTCTTACCGAAACGCATCTTGATACCCTCGGTAGGCGTATCAACACGCATCTGGCGAAAGCGGTGGCTGAACCACCAATAGGAAATAGCATAGGCAAAGATATTTCCCAAGAAAACAAACGTTACCGCCAGACCGTCGTTAAACGCCTTGCCCGCCGCCCCGGTAAAGGTCCAGGCCGAAAACTGTGTCATGAATGCAGTAGCGCCTACCATCCACCACAGCATACGACCGCCGCCCCGGAAATAGTCGCTTGCCGACTTATTGGCCATTTTCTTGAAGGCAAGGCTAATGATGATCATCAGC
Source organism: Pseudomonas sp. C2.3V (assembly GCF_058536325.1). Lineage (NCBI taxonomy): Bacteria > Pseudomonadati > Pseudomonadota > Gammaproteobacteria > Pseudomonadales > Pseudomonadaceae > Pseudomonas > Pseudomonas sp. C2.3V. The sequence continues at coordinate 416,063 of NZ_JBZUBN010000002.1, forward strand.
AAAAAATAGCCTGCCACCACCAACATATCTATGTTCATAGCGTTCTCTCACAATATTGGCGCCACTGGCCGAAAACAAATCAGAGGGATATAGAAAATGTTAAAGCAACCTGTTTCGCGCCCATCGGAAAGAACTATGGAAAGTCTCTGGTATGAACTTTGAGGTATTAGGGACAGAGCGAAGCGTGCTCTCTGTTATGTTTACCTTGATGATTCTCATATTATTCACCGAATAAAAGAGAACATGACTTCGTTGTTCTGAAATGATGTTCTTGTTGTTTCAGAAACAAGAATGAAGACAGATGAAGTGAGAATCTTTAAAGTTTATAAAGTACTTTCCAATAACTTCATCTGTACTTCATTGCAGGATATTTACTGCATGTTAAAAACTGTAATGCACACCTACGCGCATACGTAGCTGGCGATCACTGTCGGTGGAATTAACTTTCACATCACCCAACTCAACAAAGGGCTGCCAACGCTTGTCCCACTTGTATTTAAAGGCAAGGTTTTGTTCGTAGTCGGTTTTCTTGCCGTCGTAACGGGTATAGTCCGCCTTGAAATAGACCAGGTTATATTCGTACGATAATTTCCCGCCCGGAGCGTAGCCCAGCCACCCATCGAAGCGGTGAACGTGCTGGTCACGCTTGGCTCTATCAGGCACGGACTCGTCGATCTGGTTGCGATCCAGCTTGCGAGCCTCGTAGCGATAGCGCCCGCTGATCGTCCACTGGTTGTTTACCTTGTACCCCAGACGCGCGCCGGTTCGATACGTCGTTGCGTTTTCTACTGCAACCAGGCTGATAAAGGGTGCAATCGTCCATTGGGGAGTAAGGGAGTATCGATAATCCGCTGTAAACTCATGACCATCGCCCACAGTGTTATCGAACGCGACGTCCTTACGGCTGCCTCCGGTCTTGTACTTCAGTTCCCCTTCGAAACCGAGTCCATTGTCCAGACGTATACCGATCAGAACGCGATCAGAGTGAAGCTTCGAGTCTCCCAGATACTGGTGCCGATAGTTGATATAACCCGAATCGGCAGCCTGAGCATTGCCTGCCAAAACGGTGATTCCCAGAGAGGTCGCAACAGCTAGCGTCTTTATTGTTATCTTCATGATCTTATTCTTGTTAATAACGTACAGAGAGATTGAATAGGCTTAAGCGGTAACAGCCCGGCATTCAGGGGTGTACGGCTCCCGATCTATTCGGCGGCACGATTGGTTCAGATGGTTAACACGCGAACGGCAAGCCAGGCCTGCCAGCGGCGCTTAGGCAGGACTTTTGGCCCGGCCGCGCCGACCATTACATCGGCCGGTCATCGCCAGAGGTAATGGCAGAGCAACAAGAGAACAGGAGCGGAAAGCCTGTAGCCGGTTGATACGGCAGGGTATCGAGGCGATGCACGAGGAGGACTGAGCATGAATGTGCGCTGTACCAGCCAGCCCCAGGTTATACAGTTCCGGTACTCGCCTGGAGATACGGGCCAGGCACTCGAAGAAGACATGCGAGAGGCGAAAGGTGTTCAGGTTCATAGCTCAGTCCTTTTTTATAATTGTTCAAGACCTGCCTGGGCATGATTAGCCCAGGCACAACCGTGGATCAGTGCTGGCTCACGATATGGGCTTCGATATAGGCAAAGTTGATGTCCTCACCCAGGCCAGGACGGTCAGGCAGGTGGACGTAACCGTCCTTGTCCATGGGGTCGACGATACTGTTGAGATAGGCAGGTACGTCGTCATACTCCAAGAACGGATGCAATAGCCCGCGCTCGTACCAGGAGCAGTTCTTGATTCCACCCACGACAGCCAGATTGGGTGCACCATTACCATGAACTTCACAATCCAATCCGAACGCCTCAGCCAGGTGAGCGACTTTGACGCATGGGCCAATACCGCCTACGCCAGCTACCCCGGCGCGTAGAATGTCACAGGACTTTCCACTCACCCATCCCGCGCGGCTGTGATACTTGCCGCCCAGGCTTTCAGGCCCCAATACAGGAATGGTGAGGTTTTCAGCCAGCCAGGCATACGACTCTGCGGACTCCTCCATCATAGGCTCTTCAAACCAGGCAAAACCCAGCTTTTCAATTTCACGTCCGATGTAGAGGGCATCAGTACGGTTGTACCAGTGGTAGCCATCAAGCATCAGGGCAATATCCGGGCCTACTGCTTCACGTACAGCGGCACAAGCTTTTACGTCCATCTTGGCATCGGGTGCGAAGGAGATGGGCGGCATCCAGGTATGCAGCTTGATACCCTTGTAACCACGGGCTACGAGCTTTTCGGCAAAACGCGCATATTCGTCAGGTGTTGACAGGCCATCCGGCAAATCATCGCCACACATGGTAGAACCATAGGCCAAGACCTTGTCTCGGTAGCCACCCAACAGCTTGTAGACTGGGACCTGGAACTTGCGGCCAGCCCAATCCCAGAGCGCTTGCTCCACCAGGGCCAGGCTGCGGTCGGTAAGTTGACCTGCACTTCCCCGCTGCCAATGCGCCAGATCCTGCCAGAGTCGCTCACGATCAAGCGCGTTCTGTCCAACCAGTACCTTGCGTACAAAATTGTCAATGATATGTGGGCGAAGCAATTCCGGAGCGCCAAAGGCATAACCTTCGCAACCGTCCTCCGTGGTGATCTTCAACAATGCCATACGGGCCTGGACTTCATCTCCCGGATGGGAATGCCCTGCGCTATCGACAGCACGGCGAGTGGGATAGGAAAACACATCGACACTGACACGGGAGATATTCATAAGAGGAAGGCTGTCCATGACTATTGTTCTTTTTGGAGCAATTTCCGGTATGTCGTCATACCACGTGACACAGTATTTTTCTTGCGCGCTATTTTGTCAAGGAGGCTACAGCTCCAGCTTGAGACTTTAATAGAATTGAAAAATGACGCTAAATAGGCTCTAAAAAGCGAATTCTGGCGGAGATGTAACCTCAGCAAGCTTATAAGCAGATCAAGTAATTTATTTTTTCAAATCTGAAAAAGTGATGACTGACCGGTCAGCTTCTTCTTCAAAAGACAACATAGTCGTCTTACCACGCAAGGATAAAAAGCCTAGGTGTTGATTGCAGGCTGGTACAGGAGGGAGGACAGAACGAGCAGAGCAATACCGGACGACCTGCACGTGTCGATGATAATGTCCTGCCGACTCCCTGCCAGACATTAAACTTTGGTCTTATTGACCGGAACTTTAAGGTGTGACTTTCCGTCGCGGCTTTTTCGCGATATTCTACTGGACACGTTTCACTGAGCGCCCAGATAAACCTCTCATGATGTATCCGCTACACCCAACGCAATGTAGTGACATTTTCGAGTGGATGTCCTGCCACCTCTTGATCCGGACCTTGAATTTTTTTGGCTGTACGCGTGTTTCATGTCGAATCGACCCGACCCGACCTTTCATTCGACTTGATGCGTTACAGATTCAAAAATAAGTGTGCCTTGCCTACTCAAGCAAATGCGTAGATGGCCGATAAGACAGCGCTATCTGATTTCATTTGCTTGTATGCCTAACTAGAGAAAATCTGCATGAAAAAGCGTGTTCTCGCTGCTCTGTGCTCCAGCATGTTCGCGATGTCCGGACACAGCTGGGCCGACGATAATGCCCCTGTCGATGTTGTACTGATCGGCGGCGGTATCATGAGCGCTACCCTGGCTACCTACCTGGAAGAGCTTGAGCCCACCTGGACGATCAACATGTACGAGCGTCTGGACAAGGTAGCTGAAGAAAGTTCCAACGGCTGGAACAATGCCGGAACGGGCCATTCTGCCTTCGCGGAAATGAACTATACGCCCGAACTCAAGGACGGCACCATCGATGTCACCAAGCCTCCGAAGATTACTGAAGGCTTTGAGATTTCCCGTCAGTTCTGGTCTTTCCAGGTCAAGAACGGTGTATTGAAGAACCCCAGATCGTTCATCAATACCACGCCGCACATGAGCTTTGTCTGGGGTGACGACAACGTCAACTACCTGCACAAGCGTTATGAAACCATGCAGAAAAACGCGCTGTATGCGGGCATGCAGTACTCGGAAGACCACAGCCAGATCAAGCAGTGGGCACCGCTGATCATGGAAGGTCGTGACCCTGCGCAGAAAGTGGCAGCGACCTGGATGCCAGCAGGGACTGACGTAAACTTTGGTGAAATCACTCGCCAGCTGGTAGGTTCGCTGGAAAATCATTCGCAGTTCAAGCTTTCAGTGAACAGCGAAGTTCGTGATATCAAGCGCAACCCCGATAACACCTGGAAAGTAACCGTTGCAGACTTGGCCAACGGCGGCAAGGAAACTTCGGTGAACACCCGCTTCGTCTTCATTGGTGCAGGCGGCGCTTCTCTGATGCTGCTGCAGAAAACAGGTATTCCTGAAGCCGATGGCTATGCTGGTTTCCCGGTTGGAGGCCAGTTCCTGGTAACTGAAAATCAGGAAATCGCCAAACGTCACGGGGTAAAAGCCTACGGCCTGGCATCTGTGGGCGCGCCGCCCATGTCCGTGCCGCACATTGATAGTCGTACGCTGGATGGCAAGCGCGTTATTCTGTTCGGACCGTTCGCAACCTTCTCGACCAAGTTTCTGAAGAACGGCTCGCTGATGGACCTCATGCATTCCATGACCAGCAACAACACCTGGCCCATGATGCAGGTGGGAATGGACAACTTCGATCTGGTCAAATACCTGGTTGGTCAGTTGATGCAGTCTGATGAAGACCGCTTCGCTGCGCTGAAGGACTACTATCCGAACGCTCGCAAGGAAGACTGGAAGCTCTGGACCGCCGGCCAGCGCGTACAGATCATTAAGAAAGATGCGAACGGCAATGGCAAATTGCAGTTTGGTACCGAAGTGGTTTCCTCACAGGACGGCTCCGTTGCTGCGCTGCTGGGTGCCTCGCCTGGCGCTTCAACTGCCGCCCCTATTATGCTTCATCTGTTAGAAAAAGTGTTCAAGGACAAGGTTGCGACGTCAGAATGGCAGGGCAAGCTTAAGGAAATCATTCCGTCCTACGGTCAGTCGCTGGATAACAATGCTCCATTGATCAAGGAAGTCCGCAGCTACACGGCTGGTGTACTCCAGCTTAAAGATGCTACCGCTACCCAGCAAGCAGCGTCTGAGAACAAGGCTGAAGAAAATCAGCCGACTGAGGCAAAAACGGCTGCGCTTTAAACAGCTCGTTTACCTTGGTTAAGACGGCACCTTCGGGTGCCGTTTTTTATGTCCGTCTGCAAGCGCCTTCATGGGGCATCCCGCCTAGCGTTAGGGCCATCAACCATAGCCCAGACTGAATATTACAATCCGCGCAAAAAGAATGAGTCCCAGCCAGGAAGCAATGAACTCGATATCGTCTTCGCTCATCTTGAAAACCTTACTTGAAGCCTTTAACGAGATGCAGATACAAGCTTGGTAAGACGAAAGATGAATGAGTTCGCCTGCGAACGGGCTTTTAGACTGAAAGAGCGTTGTAGAGCGTCTATATCAGACTACTGGTACAGGATCAGATACTTGTAACGCGACTGAAGCGGTAAATAGTCGTGAAGCAGATTAACAGTATCGCGTTCTCCCACATAGCCAACGTCTGCCTAGCTTTTCACGCGCATCCCAAAGTCAGTCGTGCGGGTACAGGCATCGAGGATTAAGCGCTCTCAACGCTGAACGGGCAAGCCATTGTCCCAGTAGGGTGGCTGACCGACGTGATGAAACAGGAAATCCAGAAAAACCTTCACCTTGGCTGAGCGCATGCGGTTTTCCGGATAGATCACATGCACTGCATGGGTTTCGAGATCTTCTGACGCTTCCCAGTCCGTCAACACTGCTACCAGTGCACCGCTGCTTAGCGCTTGATGCACGAGCCATGTCGGGAACAGTACGATCCCCTCCCCAAGCACCGCCGCCTCAAGCAGGCATTCGGCATTATTGCTTCTAAAGCTACCTTTGGCCTGATAGGCCTGAAAGGGTGTCTGGCTTGTAGAGCGGAAATACCACTGACGCACACCGCGCATCCCCTTGTAGACCAGGCAGTTATGATGCTCAAGCGCCCCGGGACTTTGCGGTATACCCTGCCGCTCCAGATACACCGGCGCAGCACACACCACGAACCGTTGCTCTCCTAAACTGCGCGCCACCAGGCTGGAATCTTCCAGGCGTCCTACTCGGAAAGTAATGTCAGCCCCTTCCTGCACAGGATCAATAAACGCATCCGTTAATGTCAGCTCAACGTCTATTTTTGGATATCGCTTTTGAAACTCTACCAGCAATGGAACCAGATGCAGACGCCCCAGCGCGACGGCAGCATTGAGCCGAAGTGTTCCCTGTGGCTCTGAAGTGTCTCCACCAATCTGCTCCGCCGCCATATCCAGCTGAAGCAGGGCGTCCCGGACATGCTGGTAATAGCGCTCCCCTGCCTCGGTCAATCGGACTGCCCGAGTGTGGCGATACAAGAGCCGCTGCCCCAACGTCGCCTCCAACGCAGAGATATGGCGCGAAACGGATGAGGCAGGCAAATTGAACTCTGCACCTGCCTGCGTAAAGCTCTTGACCGACGCGACCCTGACGAACAGCCGCAAGGCCAGCATGGAAGGCGAGTTGCTCATAAAACAATAGTTATTTGTCTGAAAGCCGATTGTTCCAATTATGACAACTTACTAGCGTAGCGCATTGTTTTTTCTTGAGGATAAACATGCAACACGCTCTGATTCTGTTAGTTGTGCTGATTGCCGGCATGGGTCTGTCGATGGAGGCGGGCCTGTTAGGGCCGCTGGGAGGGGAAATAGGTCACTTCTCCGCTACCTTGTCGATTTTTCTCGTTGGCGCCGCACTGCTCACATTTGCACTGATTTTTGCGCGCCCGAAAATGGCCCAATTATTCAGTCAGCCACGCTGGCTGCTGGTGGGCGGCATTCTGGGTCCTATCTATGTCGTCGTACTGACCATTGCCACGCCGCTGATTGGTGTCGGGATGACCATGGTGGGCATCCTGTGCGGCCAGGTAGGAGCCAGTCTGGTTATCGATCATTTTGGTCTGCTAGGCAGCACACGCCGTCCCGTCGACCGGTATCGCGTAATGGCGTTCCTATTGATCTTGGTCGCTCTCTGGCTGATTCACTGAGGTATATCCTATGCTCCAGTTTCTGGTTCTTTTTGCCGTATTGGGTAGTGGCGCCGTACTCAGTGCCCAGTCCTCTATCAACGGCCGGCTTGGCGCGCAGGTAGGCGTGCTGGAAAGCGCCTGGCTGACTTTTACCAGCGGTGCCCTGCTTACATTTTTGCTGGTGTTTTTCTTCGAACCCCCTCATCCCATGACACTTTTCACTGCTCCAAAATGGCAGCTGATCGGTGCGCTGTTTGGCGTTGTGTATATGCTCGCGATGGTGTTTTCCATCCCTCGCGTTGGCACCGCTGCCGCTACGGTAGCCGTCATTACTGGTCAGCTGCTGATGAGTCTTCTCATCGATCACTTTGCTTGGCTGGGGAATGCCGAGCGACCCTTGGATGTGTCTCGACTGGTTGCTATCGCACTGCTGTTTGGCGCTCTGGCGATGATCTACCAGAGTAATCGGATACAGGAATGTTCGCCCCGGGCTGATCCAGTGGAGGAGCGTACCTGACAAACTGGCAGGAGGTGTCCTGAGTGATGCCTTCTGCCATCCGCTCCTCCTTCCCTAGAGTTATAGGGATGCTTGTTCGTTGGGTAAGCGCCTAGGGCAGGCTTCCCTCTTTCCTCATCATGGACGATAACCGCACGTTTTTGTATCTCAGCACACTATCTCCTTCTCGACAGAGAAATTCGCGTTCCATCAATAACCTTTTGATCTTCCAGGCTTTTTTCCGACCTCTTTTGATGATGCTGTCATTGGTAAGTCGATTCCCCCAGGCAATAGATAAAAAGCACCTTCTAGGCGGATTGACTGTATTAACCAGTTAGTACACTTTGTTATTCAGCGTGTCCAAACATCATAAGAACAACACGGAGTGCTCTGGATGACCTGCTCTCTTCTCATCCTCAACGGCCCAAACCTTAACCTGCTGGGAACCCGTGAACCACAGATCTATGGTTACGAGACCCTCAACGATGTCGCTCAGCTTTGTCATGAAGCAGCCGATACGCTCGGCCTACAGATCGATTTCCGCCAAACCAACCACGAAGGTGAGCTGATCGACTGGATTCACCAGGCGCGAACCGCCCATGCTGGAATCATCATCAATCCCGCGGCCTGGACTCATACTTCCGTTGCGATCCGAGATGCGCTGACAGCGGTAGCGCTGCCCGTGGTGGAAGTCCATCTCTCCAACGTTCATCAGCGCGAAGCCTTCAGGCATCACTCCTTTGTCTCACCCATTGCCGTAGGGGTCCTATGCGGCTTTGGTATGGCGGGCTATCGCATGGCCATCGAGTACTTCGCTCACGTCTTCACGAACAAGAAGTGACCATTATGTCCACTCTATTTTCTCCTTCTGTCCTGGCCGGTCTGATTGGCTCAGGTATTCAATCCTCCCGTACGCCTTCCATGCATGAGCATGAGGGTGATGCGCAAGGCATTCGCTACCTCTATCGGCTGATCGACCTCGATGCGCTTGGCCTTGAGGCGTCCGCTCTGCCTGAACTTCTCACAGCAGCCGAGCGCATGGGATTCACAGGTCTGAATGTCACCTTTCCCTGCAAGCAGGCCATTATCCCACTGCTGGATGAGCTTTCAGAGGAGGCCTTGGGTATTAGCGCCGTCAATACCGTAGTGCTCAAAGCGGGCAAGCGGATAGGTCATAACACCGATTGTCTCGGGTTTGCGGAAGGATTTCGCCAAGGGCTGCCAGACGTCTCACGCGAGCGCGTTGTGCAGATGGGAGCTGGCGGTGCCGGGGCAGCCGTTGCTCATGCCTTACTCCGCGAGGGGGCAGCTGAATTGACGGTCTTCGATGTCGATAAGGACAAAGCCCACGCGCTCGTCGACAACCTCAAGGCTATTTTCGGTCTTGATCGTGCGTGCGTGGGAACAGACCTGACCGCCGCCATGCAGGCGACTCAAGGGCTGGTCAACACGACACCGGTGGGTATGGCCAAGCTGCCAGGCATGCCGCTACCGGCCGAATTGCTCAGGCCCGAGATGTGGGTAGCTGAGATCATTTATTTTCCACTGGAAACCGAACTGCTCAAGCACGCCCGCGAGATCGGTTGCCAGACGCTGGACGGTAGCCGCATGGCGGTCTTCCAGGCTGTGAAGGCGTTTGAGCTCTTTACCGGGCAGCACGCTGATTCCCAGAGAATGCAGGCGCATTTCGCCAGCCTGGGTGACTGACAAGCCTTCTATTTTGTGCCAAGCGACACAGGACAATAACAATGCATGCCGAAAGTAAACTAGGCCAGATAGCGCAAGCCCCTTCTCACGCTGGAACCACATCCCAAAAGCCAACCCGGGCACGCTTCGTGATTCTTGCCCTGCTAGCGGTCGGAACCATGATCAATTACCTGGACCGGACCATTCTGGGTATCTCGGCGCCGGTCATGACCCAAGAGCTTGGGATTGATGCGGCGGTTATGGGTCTGATCTTCTCTGCTTTTTCCTGGACGTATGTGCTGGCTCAGGTACCCGGTGGCGTGTTTCTCGATCGGTTCGGATCGAAATTCACCTATTTTGCCTCGATCACCTCCTGGTCGTTCGCTACGCTGATGCACGGATTTGCTTCAGGCTTCTATACCCTGCTGGGATTGCGCCTGATGCTGGGGTTTGCCGAAGCACCGTGCTTTCCCACCAACAGCCGAGTGGTCAGTACCTGGTTCCCTCAGCAAGAGCGTGCCCGCGCCACGAGTATTTATACCGTGGGTGAATACATCGGCTTGGCCTTTCTCAGTCCGGTACTGTTCATGATTCTCGCGCACTTTGGCTGGCGCGCGCTGTTCATGATCATCGGAGCCATTGGCATCGCCTTCGGCCTGCTCTGGTGGAAGCGCTACCGTGAGCCCCATGAAGACCCTGCCATGAATCAGGCGGAGCGGGAGCACATCCAGGCTGGCGGTGGCTTGTCAGCCCCCTCGCAGGAACGCGTTCCCTTTACGTGGAGCAATGTCAGCCAGTTGCTCAAGTACCGGCAGATCTGGGGAGCGTGCATCGGTCAGTTTGCCGGTAACGCCACCCTGGTTTTCTTTCTGACCTGGTTCCCCACCTATCTGGCCACCGAGCGCCATATGGGTTGGGTAAAGATGGGGTTCTTTGCGGTACTGCCGTTCATTGCCGCAGCCGTAGGTGTGATGTTTGGTGGCTGGTTGTCCGACTGGATCATCAAGCGCACCGGTAACGCCAGCGTAGGCCGCAAGCTACCCATCATCAGTGGGCTATTGCTGGCTTCTACCATCATCGCGGCGAACTATGTCGATAATGACACGTTGGTCATCGCGATTCTCTCCATCGCCTTCTTTGGACAAGGCATGGTGGGCCTGGGGTGGGCAGTCATTTCTGACATCGCGCCCAAGAGGTTCATGGGCCTTACCGGCGGCATCTTCAATCTGGCGGCCAATCTGGCCGGCATCATTACGCCGCTGGTGGTCGGCTTTATCGTAGCCACCACGGGTTCGTTTGTGGGAGCACTGCTGTTTATCGGTGTTCTTGCCCTAATCGGCGCGTTTTCGTACATCTTCATTTTAGGAGAGGTGAAGCGTATAGAACTTTAAAAGGCCCGGCGCAGGGACGCGTGGGGCCTGGCTGTCGTTGTTTCTCGTGATTCATAACAAACACAACACACGCAGAGAAACCTAAAGGCATGGTCATGAAAACAATAATCGACCTGTACTTTCGCTTCATCAAACTTCTACTGGTGCTGTGCATGCTTGGCATGGTGGCTCTGGTGTTCGGCAACGTTGTCTTGAGATACGTCTTCAATTCCGGCATCACCGTATCGGAAGAACTGTCGCGCTGGCTGTTTGTATTCATGGTGTTCCTTGGGGCTATCATCGGCCTCAAGGAGCGCTCGCATATCGGCATGGGTAGCCTGCTCGCAGCCCTGCCAGCCCGCGGCAAGCGCCTGTGTCTCACCCTTTCTCACCTGATCGTGCTGTACATGCTGTGGCTGATAATCCAGGGCAGCTGGCAACAGGCAGTCATCAATAAAGACGTACTGGCGCCGGCATCGGGACTGTCCATGGCAGTGTTCTATTCGGCTGGGCTCGTCTTTGGGATCACCTCGGTCGGCATCATGGTGTACGAACTCTATGCCGCACTGTTCCTTCCCCTGCCGTCTGTATTCTCGCCCTCCTCCAAGGACAAGCAGACACCGTTCGTAACCCCGCCCAAGACAGCCTCAGGGGAGCGCAGCTGATGATTCTTTCCGTTTTCCTGGGCTCTCTGGTCGGCAGTATGGTCATCGGCATGCCGATCGCCTTTGCGCTGCTCGTCGCAAGCGCCGCCATGATGTATTACCTGGATCTGTTTGACGCTCAGATCATTGCGCAAAACCTGCTTAACGGTGCCGACAGTTTTCCATTGATGGCGGTACCTTTTTTCATGCTCGCAGGCGAGATCATGAATGCAGGTGGCCTGTCTCGCCGGATCGTGAACATTGCGATGTCAATGGTAGGGCACAAGCGAGGTGGACTTGGCTACGTGGCGATTATCGCCTCGTGCCTTCTGGCTTCGCTGTCCGGTTCTGCCGTCGCCGATGCCGCCGCCCTTGCCGCCCTTCTGGTACCGATGATGGTCTCGGCTGGACACAGCCGCGAACGGTCGGCAGGCCTGATCGCAGCAGGGGGCATCATTGCACCCATCATTCCTCCTAGCATTGGTTTCATCATTTTCGGTGTCGCCTCCGGTGTCTCCATTTCCAAGCTGTTTCTGGCCGGTATTGTGCCAGGGCTCATGCTCGGTGCGGCTCTGGCGGTTGCCTGGTGGTGGATCGCTCGCAAGGAGGTCGTGGAAACCTCACCCAAGCGTTCCGGCCGGGAAATTGCGCAGGCGCTCATCGAAGGCAGCTGGGCATTGGGGCTGCCGCTGATCATCGTATTTGGCTTGAAGTTCGGCGTCTTTACACCGACCGAGGCCGCTGTGGTTGCTGCGGTCTATGCGCTATTCGTGGCAACGGTGATCTACAAGGAACTGAAGCTCAGCGATCTGTATGAGCTCATCCTGAGTGCGGCAAAAACCACCTCGGTCGTCATGCTATTGGTCGCTGCCGCCATGGTTTCGTCCTGGTTGGTGACCATAGCCGACCTCCCCGGCCAGCTGGTTGACCTGCTCGATCCGTTCATGGACAACCCCACCGTACTGCTGCTGATGATCATGCTGCTGATTATTATTGTCGGCACCGTCATGGACATGACGCCCACCATCCTGATCCTGACGCCTGTGCTGATGCCAACCGTTGTTCAAGCGGGTATCGACCCTGTGTATTTTGGCGTGCTCTTTTTGATCAACACCGCCATAGGACTCATCACACCTCCGGTCGGAACCGTCCTGAACGTCGTATGTGGCGTCTCCGGGATCCAGATGAATGAAATCATCCGCGGTGTCTGGCCGTTTCTCCTGGCGCAGTTGCTGGTACTGCTCCTGCTGGTCATTTTCCCGGTGCTAGTGACAGGTCCAATGAAATTCCTGGCGGGCTAAGTCACTGCACCCCGTTTCGCAAACAACAAAAACAAGATGGAGCTTTCAAGATGACGATGATCAAAACTGCTTTGGCTACCGCCTGCGCAATCGGTGTGTTGTATGCCAGCACGGTAGCTGCCGAGGTACGTAACCAGACCTTACGGTTTGCCTTCCAGAATGTGAAGGAACATCCTCAGGGTCAGGGCGCACAGAAATTTGCAGATCTGGTGAAGGAAAAGAGCGAGGGCAAGATCAAGGTGCGGCTCTTTCCAGGCGGCACGCTCGGCGGTGATCTGCAAACCGTATCGGCCATTCAGGGCGGCACACTGGACCTGACCGTCCTCAATGCCGGTATCCTGTCGGCCCAGGTAAAGGATTTCGCGATTCTGGATTTCCCCTTCCTCTTCAATGATGCTCAGGAGGCTCAGCAGGTCATGGATGGTCCGGTGGGCCAGGCATTGGCCTCACGCTTGGAAGGCAAGGGCCTGCATACCCTGGGGTATTGGGACCTGGGCTTTCGCAACATAACCAACAGCAAGAAGCCCATCGCCCGCTGGGAGGATCTGCAAGGCTTGAAGATCCGTGTCATACAGTCACCCAGCTATCTGGAGACATTTTCCGCATTGGGCGCCAACCCCGTACCGATGCCCTTCCCCGAAGTGTATACGGGCCTTGAGCAGCGAACCGTTGATGGGCAGGAAAACCCTAATACCGTGATTCTGGGCAGCAAGTTCTACGAGGTGCAGAAATACCTGTCGGTGACACGCCACGTGTACAACCCGCAATCGTTCATCATAGGCGAAAAGTCATGGAACAAGCTGAACGAGGACGAGCGCAAGGTCATTACCGAGGCCGCCGCTGAGGCTCAGGCCTATCAGCGCATGGTCTCCGGGCAGGCTCAGGACAGTGCCTATCAAACCTTAAAAGGCCACATGGCCGTCAATGAAATTACGCCGGAAGAGATGGATCGATTCCGGGAGAAAACGAAGCCGGTCATCGAAAAACTGGCGAAGGATGTCGACCCCGCTCTGGTCAAGATGCTGGATGACGAAATACAAAAAGCGCGGAAGTCACGGTAAGCCCGTCTCTCGATACCGCTGCATGAATTGATGCAGCGGTATTTACGTTCCAATCAGTCATTTGCAGACATAGCGCAGCACCACATCGCAAATGAGTTCCTTGTGCCGCTCCCGGTTATCTGCATCCGTCAGGTCGATCTGGTGGATCGATGAAAAGGTATAGCGGTTGGACACCCGATAGAAGCAGAACGAGCTCATCATCATGTGCAACTCAAGCGGATCCAGCCCCTCCCGAAAAACGCCCTGTTCTACGCCACGCACCAGAATCCTAGAGATGGTCTGAACAATCGACGAGTTGACTGAGGTAATGGCCTGTGACTGGCGAATGTAATTTCCCTGATGGATATTCTCGATACACACGATCCGAACGAAATCGACATTCAGATCGTGGTAGTCAAACGTGAACTCGACCAGTCGCCGAATCGCTTCTACCGGTTCGAGCGCATCCAGATGCATCTGGGACTCGGTCGAGCGGATCTCCCCGTAGAGCTTTTCCAGCACCGCAGAGTAGAGCTGATCCTTGCTCTCGAAGTAGTAATAGATCATGCGCTTCGATGTTCGGGTGCGCTCGGCAATGGCATCGACTCTCGCCCCGCTCAGGCCGTTTTCCGCAAACTCGGCAACCGCCGCCAAGAGGATTTCCTGCTTGGTTTCTTCGGGGTTGTTCTTTCGTGGCAGTCGGGGAACAGACTGCGTTTTTACAGCATCGGGGCTAAGGGATTCGGCAGCCATTATTGGTTGTGTCATTGGCAGGTTCAAAAACCTTATGGTAGTTGTTGTTATTGGATTAAGGTAGGGCTATGCCACGTAGGGCACAGCCCTACCTTCAAAGACGTCCGGCCGTCTTTCGGGTGCGCGCCTGAGCCATGGCCGCCAGGCGGACCGGCGTATTGGCAGCACCATAGCCACTGTAACTGTTTTTGCGTTGTAGAACTTCGAAAAAGAAGCGATCCGCGAACGGCTCCGTATAAACATGGAACAGCTCGCCTCCCTGTGCGTCCCGATCATAGAGCACATTGTAATAGGCCAACCGGCTCAGGTAGTCATCGTCAAAGCCGTACCGCGCTGAGAGGTCGTCGTAGTAGTTATACGGAATCTCCAATAACGGCACTCCGGCCTCCTTGGCCTGGGCAGCGGCCGCAAAGATGTCATCACATTCGAATGCGATATGGTGGACGCCTGATCCACGGTAGCTCGACAAGGCTCGGGAGATGGCCGTATTACGGTTTTCCGAGATATTGAGCGCCATCCGTATCGACCCGCAGGGACTGCGCAGCGCACGGCTTTTCACCAGACCATAGGGATCCGGCAGCACAACTTCATCGTCAGCCTTGAAATTAAGCAGGCTCTTGTAGAACAGTACCCAGGTGTCGAGGCTGTCTGCGGGTAGAGCCATGGCCACATGGTCAATGGTATTGAGCACATCGTCCGTGGACGAGGCTGCGCTCAGGTTGAAGTCTGTTTCATAGATCGAACGCCCACCAGCGCCAGAGGCCACAAAGTAGATCAGGCCTCCATCCGGTGCACGTACCGCAGGAATCTCACGCTCGTTCGGGCCTACCAGGCCGCGATATGGCTGCGCACCATACTGGCAGGCACGTTCCATGGCCTTTGCGCTATCACTGACCCGCAGGGCCTTGGCACACAGCGAAGGTCCATGAACTTCGAAAAAGTTATGGGCAAACGAATAAGGCTCGGCATTGAGTACGAGATTGGTGCTGCCTTGCCTGAGCAAGGTAACGTTCTTAGAGCGATGCTGCCCGGCCTGAGCAAAACCCAGACGGGTTAGCCATTGCGTAAGCTCTGCACGAAGTGGCTCGTCTACGGCAAACTCCAGAAATTCGATACCGTCAAACTCGAGCGGCGGCACCGGATCGAACAACAGCTCCGGCGCAACCGGATCGGCAGGCGGTTCATTGGCCAGGCGGTTGCGGGTTTGTTCCTCCAGGTAAAGCAAGGAACGGAAACCATCAGCCGCATTGGCCCGTGGAGGTGCTGCGCGAAAACCATCGTTGAATACTTCAAGTGAGAGCGGACCGGTATACCCCGAGCGCAGGATCGGCGCCAGGAAACCGGCCAGATCAAATTCGCCTTGCCCCGGGAAGCAACGGAAGTGCCGGCTCCACTCCAGTACATCCATATTGAGAATCGGCGCATCAGCCATTTGCACAAAAAAGATCTTGTCACCCGGAATACTGGCGATACCGGCAGGATCATCCTTCAATGACAGGGTATGAAAACTGTCCAGCAATACGCCCACGCGGGGGTGATCGATCTGTTGCACAATCGACCAGACCTGATGCCATGTCTTGACGTGCCGCCCCCATGCGAGGGCTTCGTATCCTATGCGCATGCCGCGTGCATCCGCTCGCTCACCCAGCAGGCGAAGGTCATCCACCAGAATAGCCTCCTCGCCTATCGAGTCGACCGCTACGTTGCTGCACACCAGCATCAGATCCGTACCGAGCTCCTGCATCAGGTCAAACTTGCGCTCGGCCCGGTCCAGGTTACGGGGCAAACGGTCACGCGGACACCCCTCGAAATCGCGGAAAGGTTGGAACAATGTGATAGCGAGTCCCAGGTCAGCGCATAATCGACGGATTTCTCGCGGCGTTCCGCCGTAAGTGAGCAGATCGTTTTCAAAAATCTCCACACCGTCGAAGCCTGCGGCAGCAATGGCTTCCAGTTTTTCAGGCAGGGTTCCACTCAAGGAAACCGTGGCGATCGAGCGCTGCATAATCAGTCCCTCTTGGCAGGCATATTGTAGGACCCAGGCCGCTCGGCTGCCCGGATCGGTTTTCTTTGCGCCTACAGCGGTGATAGGTATTAACTCTGGATAGCTTTCACCTTCATAGTGCTCCTTTTATAAATTATTTTGTACTCACTGGTTAGTTTATGTTCGATAAACGAACATATCTGCCTTGCTATTTCAGGTACTGCTGGGTAGCGGTAAGCAAACTTAAACATCGATACACGGTATGGCTCGCCCAAGGGAGGTGATCATGTCCCGGGAAAAAGAGGCAGCCTTCTGGTATTGAACAGATTGACAGGGCTAGCTCTTTTCACATGAGGGCGGCTTTTGTACGTTGGCACTTCCTTCAGGGTTCATGCACGACGCCTTTATGAAAGAAGCAACTCCTATGAAGACTGATGTCCTGCTGTTTACGTTACTGGCTACCTCCTATGAGCAACACGTGGGCAAACGCCTCGTGCCAGAGCCGCTCTCTGGGCAAGCTGCAGCCGATTGGTTGTACTACTCCGCCCCTTTCTGCGTCCTGGCCCATAACGCCGAAAATGACCCTGTGTTCATGTACGCCAACCAAGCGGCGCAACAGCGCTTTGGCTATAGCTGGGAGGAAATTACCCAGCTCCCCTCACGCCTGTCTGCCGGTCCACAGGATCGCGAGGAGCGGCAGCGCTTCATCGATCAGGTGAAGCGCGACGGTTATTCCAGCGGTTATAGCGGTGTTCGGGTCATGAAGAGCGGCCAATGCTTTCTGATACAGAACGCAACGCTCTGGCAGCTCCATGATGCGGAGGGGCGTTATCAGGGACAGGCCGTGCTGATTCCGCAGTCAAAAGACCTGTAGAGGTAATCGGCATTTGCTTTCGGATGTAGACGTTCGGATACTAGGTATCCGTTAATGACTCTCATCTGCATTTATGTCTGCACAGCCTCACGTTTTATTGGTTGAAGATGACCCGGCTCTGGCCGAAGGCATCCAGCAGCACTTGTTGTCCCGGGGCTTTACCCTTGTCCACGAAAGCCGTGGTGACAATGGTCTGGACATGGCCTGTACACAGCGCTTCGATCTGGTACTGCTGGATATCCTGCTGCCAGGACTCAATGGTCTAACAGCGCTAGAAAGGCTTAGAACTCAAAGTGCTGCTCCGGTCATACTTATGTCCGCGCTGGGCGCTGAACAAGATCGAATCACTGGTTTTACACGGGGTGCGGATGATTACCTCCCCAAGCCGTTCAGCCTTGCCGAGCTGGATGCCCGTGTAGATGCGCTTTTGCGTCGAGTCTCCCTGGAGCGGCAGCGAAATATTAACCCACCCGTGGCGGCTCCCGGGCTGCCACACACCGATGATCAGCGACAGGATATCCGTCTGGCGGGCCAATGGGCTGAGCTCACACACTCTGAATACCGACTGTTTACAACGCTGCTAAGGCATCAGGATGAAACACTCAGCAAGGCCTATCTTTACCAAGAGGTCTTCAGTCGCAGCTATACCCGACTTGATCGCGGACTTGATGTGCATGTTTGTAACCTGCGCCGCAAACTCCAGCGTATCCATTGCCAGCGCGTGGTGATCCAGTCTGTCTGGGGAAAAGGTTACGTGGCACGGATACAGCCCTGATGCGCCTGCGTCATTCGCTTTTCTGGAAACTGGGTCTAATGCTGGCCGCCTTCTGCCTGCTATTGGTATGGCTGGTGTGGACGTGGGGATTGCAGGTTGAGCGAAGCAGTTATTTTCTCGACACTTCCGCTCGGGCACTGCTATCCCGTTATGCTGCCGAGGCAGAGCAACTATGGCTGCGAGATCAGAATGCCGAGGCGATAGAAACCTGGCAACGTCAGCTCGAAACTCAGGAAAACACCTGGGCACGGGTGATAGGGCCGGACCTCCGAGCACTTGGTGAGACACCACTGACACCCCAGGAATATGCTCGCCTTACCTTTATGCGCAAGCTGGACTGGCCCATGAGTCGCCGGCTGCAGGATGAGCTCCCCTACGTCAGCATCGAGTTCCCTCTCCATCCCGAGCAGGGTCGCCTGGTTCTTCAACTACCGCAGCGCTTCTTGCCCACAGGGCTCACCCCTTGGACCCATGTCGTGACTCACGGTGTAATGCCGGTATTGTTGGCGCTCGCTCTTGGCCTGCTTCTGTATTGGCATCTAATCGTACCGCTCTCAAGATTGCGCGAGCGTGCTGCAGCCCTTGAAGCAGATGACCTTGAGGTCCCATTAGGTGCGCCGCTGAGCAGACGGCACGATGAATTGGGCGAGTTGGCCCGCGCCTTCGATCACCTGACGCACCGGCTACTGGATCAGATAGAACAGCAGCGCCGACTGCTTCGCGACCTTTCCCACGAGTTACGTACGCCGCTGGCTCGCCTGCGGGTGGCCAGCGACAGTCATCTAGCCTTGCCTCAACTCAAACGTCGCCTCGAAAGTGATGTGCAAGATATGCAGCAACTCGTAAATGACACACTTGACCTCGCTTGGCTGGATACCGAGCGCCCCCGCTTTCATCAGGAGGACGTATCGCTTCTCGGGATCTGGGAGGCGCTGGTTGAAAACGCCTGCTTTGAAAGCGGCTGGGCACCAGACCGTTTGATGTACACGGTGGACCCGACCTGTGTAGTCCGTGTACATATCAATGGCATCATGCAAGCGCTGGAAAACCTTTTGCGTAATGCTATCCGACACTCCCCTTCGAGCGGACGCGTGCAACTGACCGGAGCACGTGAAGGCGCTTACTGGTTGATTCATCTTGATGATCAGGGACCTGGCGTTCCTGAACATGAACTGGAAAACATCTTTCAACCCTTTTACCGGCTCGCAGAAGAACACTCCTCCCGCAGCGGCTTTGGCCTGGGGCTGGCCATCGCGCAGCGAAACGTTCGTCTTCAAGGCGGCGACCTTTGGGCCCGAAATACAGGTCGTGGCCTGCGCATGACGTTGCGCCTTCCTGCTGGGCAAAGTGTTTAGATTGTTAATGCGCTTTACTGGCAAATAGCAATGACTATCATTTGCGCAAACACACCGACTGCGTTCTTATCCCATCAGCGCCAAACGCCCAATGGCAGGCATTTTGCTGCTGGCGTGATACGGAAGTCGTTTCTACAGGAGTTTGCGTATGCCCTCGATTCCCGTCCGCCGAACCCGCCTTGGTCTAGCCGTTCTGAGCTGTCTGTACGCTCATGTTACCGCTCTTCACGCTGAGGAAAATATCACGCAGTTAAACGATGAGGTGGTCCTCGGTACCGCCGAACAGGAGCTCAAGCAAGCGCCAGGGGTTTCGATCATAACCGCTGAGGACATCAAAAAGCGCCCTCCCGTCAACGACCTCTCACAGATCATTCGAACCATGCCAGGCGTCAACCTAACCGGCAATTCCAGCAGCGGCCAGCGCGGTAACAACCGCCAGATCGATATCCGTGGCATGGGTCCGGAAAACACGTTGATCCTGGTAGACGGTAAGCCTGTCGCCAGCCGCAACGCCGTGCGTTATGGATGGCGAGGCGAACGTGATACTCGGGGTGACACCAATTGGGTGCCTGCGGATCAGGTCGAGCGCATCGAGGTCATTCGCGGACCGGCTGCCGCACGGTACGGCAATGGTGCGGCCGGCGGTGTGGTCAATATCATCACCAAGGGCACGACCCAGGAGACTCATGGTTCAGCCACGCTTTACCACAGCTTTCCCCAGCACAGCGATGAGGGCGCAACCGAACGGGCCGACTTTGGTCTTAGCGGCCCTCTTACCGAGACGTTGAGCTATCGCGTCTATGGCAACGTCGCCAAGACGGACTCGGATGATTGGGACATCAATTCGGGCCATGAGTCTACCCGTACCGGTAACCAGGTTGGCACACTACCGGCAGGCCGAGAGGGTGTACGCAACAGGGATATCAATGGGCTGCTCAGCTGGCAGCTTACACCTGATCAGACGCTGGAATTCGAGGCGGGATTCAGCCGTCAAGGCAATATCTATACGGGCGACACGCAAAATACCAACAGCAACAGTTACGTAAAAAACCTGATGGGCCACGAAACCAACCGGCTCTACCGTGAGACCTACGCTGTTACCCATAAGGGTAACTGGGACTTTGGAAGCAGCCTGGCCTATCTGCAATATGCCAAGACCCGTAACAGCCGCATTCAGGAAGGTCTGGCCGGCGGTACAGAAGGTATCTTTTCCGGAAATAATGTAAACACTTCCGTGCTGCGAGATATCACCGCCCATGCCGAGGTGAATATGCCATTGCAGACGTCGGAGGTCGATCATGTGCTAACGCTGGGCAGCGAATGGATCCGCCAGGAGCTTGACGACGCCACATCCACCAGTCAGAGCGTTAGTGAAGGTGGCAGTGTCCCCGGCCTTTCGGGTAGCAACCGCAACAGTACCGCATCGGCAGAAATCTTCTCACTGTTCGCCGAGGACAATATTGAACTCAGGCCAGGCACGATTCTGACACCCGGACTGCGCTTCGATCATCATGATGTAGTTGGCGACAACTGGAGTCCCGCACTCAACCTCTCACAAACACTGACGGATACCGTCACGCTCAAGGCAGGTATCGCCCGCGCCTACAAGGCGCCGAACCTCTACCAGCTCAATCCCAACTACCTGCTCTATAGCCGTGGTCAGGGTTGCTATGGACAGAGCACAAGCTGCTATCTACAAGGTAATCAAGACCTTAAGGCCGAGACCAGCATCAACAAGGAGCTGGGACTTGAATACCAGCATGACGGCGTTGTCGCCGGTTTGACCTACTTTCGTAACGACTACAAAAACAAAATCGAGTCCGGCCTGAACCCTACAGGGCGTGCGAACGGTGGTACCGGCAGCTACGCCAACTCTAATATTTATCAGTGGGAAAACATCCCTAAGGCATTGGTAGAAGGCCTTGAAGGTACGCTTACGCTGCCGCTGTCCGAGGACGTGACCTGGCGTAATAACTTCACCTATATGCTGAGATCCAAAAACAAGGAGACCGGGGACGTACTGTCAGTGACACCCAAGTACACCCTTAACTCCACCTTGGACTGGCAGGTGCAGGAAGACCTTTCACTTCAGCTCAACGTGACCTGGTATGGCAAACAAAAACCCAAGAAGTACGATTATCAGGGTAATCGCGTAACAGGCTCGTCCAACAACCAGCTCTCGCCCTATGCCCTTGCAGGTCTCAATGGCACCTATGCGCTAACAAAGAACGTCAGCGTGACGGCAGGTATAGAGAATCTGTTCGACAAGCGCTTGTTCCGTGAGGGTAATGCCCAAGGCGTCAATAACATTGCAGGTGCAGGGGCTGCTACCTATAACGAGCCAGGCCGCACCTTCTTCTCCAGCGTAACCGTTTCGTTCTGACCGTCAGCCCCGCCGCGTAATAGCTCCGCAGCGGGGCCAGGATTGACCTTATGCGTATCCCAATCATACTGGCGGCGGTGCTGGCATGCCTTGTCAGCCTGCCCTCACTGGCCCGGCCTAATCTTGAAGAACCCATGGACAGCCATATCCTGTCGCAGTCTAGCCTTCCCTACGGATTCAGCGACTTCCACCTACGAAGTCAGGATGGAAAGCGCGGCTACCATATCTGGATCGCTACGCCGCATCGGCCTGTTCCCGCGTCCGGCTATCCGTCCCTGTTTCTGCTGGACGGTAATGCTGCCCTCGGAGCATTGAGCGAGGATAACTTGAAGCAACTGGCAGAAGGTAGTTCGCCTGTTCTGGTGATTATTGGACACGACACGCCTCTGCGATTCGACCCGGACACGCGAAGCTACGATTTTACTCTGCCTACCCAGGCGCTTGGACCGACCCACGATAGCCTGACCGGCTCGCCAACTGGCGGAGCTGACCATTTTCTAGACTGGCTGGACCTTACGCTGGCGCCTGAACTGGCAAAGCGGGTCATGCTTGACGCCAACCATAAAGCGATCTGGGGCCATTCGTATGGTGGGCTCTTGGTACTGCATGCCCTGTTAACGCGTCCCGGCAACTTCCGGTCCTACTATGCGGCCAGTCCTTCGCTGTGGTGGGGTAACGGCCAGCTCTTGCAAGAAGAAGCCGGCTTTGACAAACGCCTCGCAGATACCTCTGTATGCCTCTTTGTCTTGCGTGGTAAAGACGAACCCGCCTATCCGTCCAGGCTGCCGGCGGAATCGGCATCTCGGGTAACCACTTCCACAGCAGAAGCACTTACTATGCGGCTGGTTCAGACCCCGGGGGTGAGCGGTCAATACCGTGAGTTTGAGGGGCTAGGCCATGGCGCGATGTTCAACCGATCGCTGAGCTGGACACTGACGCATTATTCAGCAGGTAATGCTTGTAACTGACGAAAGGCGCTAGCTAATAGGTATGAGGCTAGGGTTTGCGTCTTCAAGATAACACCAGATCTGGTTGGTACAGCATCGCCAACCAGATCCGTAGGTATTCCAACACCAAGTACGCCACTAAGCACCCTGCCCCCAATTCATTTCCAGCCCGCCATCAATCGTAAAGTTCTGACCGGTGACGTAGTCGGACTCAGGGCTGACCAGATATAGCGCCAGCTCGGCAATCTCCTCAGGATAGCCGGGACGCTTCCAGGGAATATTGGGCAGCTCTTCCTCGCGCTTCTGGGGATCGTCGACTCGAGCCTCTGTCATCGGGGTTCGGATAAGCCCTGGCGCAATAGCGTTCACATTGATCTTGAGCGGCGCAAGTTCCAGCGCAAGGCTGCGCGTCATGGTAAGAAGCCCACCTTTGGCAGCGCCATAAGGCACATTGTTGGGGCTGGGGATTGAGTCATGAACAGACGTGATATTGAGGATCTTTCCCTGCCCACCGACCTGCTGGCGGCGCCGGATGAACTCACGGGCACAGAAAAACGGCCCGTATAAATCGGTTTTGATCACCAGATCGAATTCCTCAGTAGTCAGTTCGGTAATGGGTTTGCTTTTGCCCGTACCGGCGTTATTAACCAGAATATCGGGTGTCCCCAGCTCCTCGTCCACTGCCTTGAACAGGGCCGACACACTGTGTTCGTCTCTGACATCCACTTGCCTTACCAGACCGCGGCCCCCTGCGTTGCGGACTTGCTCGAGGGTGTCCTGAGCACCCTGCTGATCGGAGTGATACGTGATCGCCACATGAGCACCTTCCCGCGCGAACACGGCTGCCATGGCCTTTCCCATACCCGAATCAGCACCGGTTATAACTGCGATTTTACCTGCCAGCTTGCTCATATCGTCTCCTTATGGGTGGGTTGAGATGTATGAGGGCCATACCCTCACGGCTATTACGATGGACCGTGTGTATCCCACCTCTACTGCCCCACTCGTCAGGCAAAGGAACAAGGCACCTACTGGAACCGCCATTTTGACCATGGTGTCCCCATTAGAGAGAGGCTGGCTTCTGTTATGAGGTTTCTGCAATGAAAGCGCCCCACCGTCTCGAAGCGTATGACAAAGTCACCGGCAAGGCCTGCTACACGGCGGATCTTGCCCATGGGCCGGTAGACGGACCACTGGCTCATGCAGCCGTGGTTCAAAGTACGCAAGCAACAGGACGCATTGAGGCTATCGATACGGCCGCCGCGCTTGCACTGGAAGGGGTGCACTGTGTGATGACGCACCTGGACGCGCCAAGACTCAAACCCGTTCATACCCTGCCAGGTGGAGAGCTGACGCGTTTTCAGCCGCTCCAGGATAGCCGGCTGCATTACAACGGGCAGCCTGTTGCGCTGGTGATCGCTGACACTGCTGAGCAGGCACAGCGCGCCGCTGCCTGTGTAACAATACGTTATGCAGCCCCCGAGCAGCCGCCCTTACTGGTTTTGGATGAACAAAAGGCCGAACGGCCACAAATGGTGGGGGTCGGAGAGCCTGGCACAACGGAGCGAGGCGATCCGGATACCGCCTTTGCAATGGCCGAGCAGACATTCGAGCAGGTCTACGAGACGGCTTCTCACCATCACAACGCCCTGGAGCCTGGCGCCGCAATCGCTGCGTGGGATAGCCATGGGCGACTGACACTGTACCTTGGCACGCAATATTCCTATGGCGATGCATATGGCTTGGCTCAGGCCTTTGACATGGGCCTGCAAAAGGATTTCATGGAGGTCATGAAAACCGGCTCACCTGAAGAGGCATTACGCGACAAGGTCCGGATAATCGTGCCCTTCGTGGGTGGCGCCTTTGGAGGCAAAAAGGGTAATGTTCACCCGCTCTTGGCGGCCATGGCGGCAAAGCGGACCGGGCGACCCGTCAAGCTTGCCCTGACACGACGCCAGACCTTTTCCATGATGCCCTATCGCGGGGCCACGCGGCAGCGGGTCCGTCTGGGCGGCGGGAAGGATGGCCGATTACAGGTACTGATGCAGGACGCCTTGATCCAGAACTCCACTACATCTAACTTCATCGAGCCCGTTGGCGAAATGACGCCCAAGCTCTACGCCTCTAAGCATCTGCGCACGCAGCATAAAACCGCGCGGCTCGACGTTAATGCCCCCAGCTGGATGCGTGCGCCTGGCGTGGCGGTAAGCCAGTTCGCGATCGAAAGCGCTATGGATGAATGGGCTTATCAGCAGGGTATCGATCCTCTGGAGGCCCGCCTACGTAATTATGCTGACCAGGAACCGCAGAGCGGTCATGAATGGTCAAGCAAATCCCTCAAGGACTGCTATCAGGCGGCGGCTGAACGTATTGGCTGGCAATCACGCGATCCTCGTCTGGGTGCACAGCAGGAGGGCCGATTCAAGGTCGGCTACGGCATGGCGACGTCCATTTACCATGTCGCGCAGATGGCCGCTTGCGCCCGTATGCGGATAAGGGCAGACGGAACAGCGGTCGCCTCCTCGTCAACCCATGAGATCGGTCAGGGCAGCGCCACGGCCCTGTCACAACTTGCCGCCGAAGCGCTGGGGCTGCCGTTGGGCAGTGTCACACTGGAATGGGGAGACACACGACTGCCCTACAGCTCATTGACGGCCAGCTCGTCGACAACCCTGAGTCTTGGCGCAGCGCTTCACGCCGCAGCCGATGCGTTGCGCCTGAAGCTGGGTACGCTGGCCAGTACAGATCCCGCCTCGCCGCTTCATATGACAAACCCGGCAGAACTGAAGCTCCAGGAAAGCGGCCTTGTTTCACAGACAGGTCGCCAGGAGTCATTCGTATCGTTACTGACGCGTCACCAACTGGATTACCTTGAAGCCGAGGCCGGTACCGCAGATCAGATCAATCCACCCGAGGTAGGACGCGCTGCATTTGGCGCACAATTCGTCAAAGTGCTGGTAGATCCGCAACTGGGTACTCTCAGGGTTGAGCGTCTGGTAGGCGCCTTTGGCTGTGGTCGCATCGTGAATCCAACCCTTGCCCATAGTCAGCTCTTGGGCGGAATGGTATGGGGGCTGGGACAGGCATTGATGGAAGAGACGCGTCTTGACCGGCACAACGGCCGCTGGATGAATGCAGACCTCTCCGAGGCTTTGATTCCCACTCAGGCAGATGTGCCGGATCTGGATATCATCATGATTGAAGAAGATGACCGCCGCGGCCATCCCCTTGGCATCAAGGGTCTTGGCGAGATTGCTGTCGTTGGCGTAGCCGCTGCTGTCGCCAACGCCATTTTCCATGCAACGGGACAGCGGATTCGAACCTTACCCCTAACCTTGGATAAGCGGCTTATTCTGTAAACAAGCTACCAGCCGATAACACTGTCAGGCTTGTCATAGGCGCTCAGACTTGCCCTGCCGGCGTATCAGCAACCGCACGAGGGGGCGTCGTATCAATCACGGGAGAGAATCCACGCACTCGTGTCGGCGCTGGCTTGAGGAACAAGGCAACCAACCAGCTGGCCATGAGACTTAGAACGGCAGGAAGCGCATGATCCGCTTGCATAAAGGCAAAGCAGGCGGCGATACCCAGCCAGATAATAACGTAGTAACGCATAATGACTTCCTCACCAAAGTGGACTTCGAGGCCATAAGCAACAAGGCGAGCGGATTTTTCCCTAAAGTGAGACCTATGTCCAAAGATATTTGTAGACCCGCCTCCAATTCGAAGGTAGAGGCGGTCAGCTCCTGTTTTGACTGACGCCCCTTACCCCAAATGCTCAAATTTCCCAGACAATATTCATCGATACATTGCGGCCAGGTTGACTCAGGCGTTCGATATTGGCTGGCGCCAGCATTCCTCCCTCTCCGGTTGTGTCATAACCTCGTAGGTCATCCCACAGCCAGTATTTCCTGTCGGTGAGGTTGTAGAGTCCAGCGTTGACCGTGAGATCGCGGGTGAGCTTGTAGTAAGCCGTAAGATCCAGTACGCCAAACCCCGGCGTGCGAAACTGCGTACTACCGTCGGCAGCGTGATAGCGCGCGTCATCGACACGCTTCTTGCGTTGTACCAGTGTCCAGTCGAGACGACCGCCATATTGACCTGCACGATCGTCGTATCCGAGGCTGAAGACCCCTGTCAGCGGACTCACGCTATTGAGCGGCTGACCAGTGTCATCGTTGCGGCCCCAGGCGTAGGCGATGGTGCCTTCGCTGTAGGCGCCCTCAGGCAGGCCAACGGTGTCCAGTTCCAGATGCCCTTTGGCTTCGGCGCCTTTGATCGTGGCATGACTGATATTGCTGGACTGGAAAACAGCATAACTGCCCCCTCCGCCCAAGGCATCCTCTTCAATAAAATCGCGATATTTGTTATAGAACACCGCGACACTGAAATTGCCCTGATCGAAGTGTCCTCTAAACCCCAACTCAACGCCACGGCTGGTTTCCGGATCAAGGTCGGTATTGCCCACCACTTGGTAACCTGCGCTTTCATTGGTGAAGTTGCCATATAACGCTTTGGGTGTTGGTGTGCGGAAGCCCTCGGCGTACTGGCCGAAGGCACTGTAATGATCATTGAAGCGATAGGTCACGCCTAGTTTTGGTGAAACGTGGTGCCAGCTCTTTTCGCTATCATCGAAAGCCGTACCGCTGGCCAACCCGGCGAGATAGGCTGTATTGGCATCCGGCTTCAGCGTCGTATGGTCATAGCGTAACGCTGGCAGAAAGGTCCAGGCCCCTATATCGATCTGGGCCTGAACAAACGTTCCCCAGGTGTCCACCGCAGGCGATGGAAAATCGCTGGCATAAAGATTAGCCACACCACGGTTGGATGTCCCTGTCCGCAAGCCGTTGACCTCCTGGTGCTCATAACGCAGTCCATAAGTTACCAGATGCTCGCTCTCGCCCATGGCGAAATGCTTGTCGAGTTTGTTATCGAATGCCCAAGTATGCTCTTCATACGTGGTCTTACGGTAATAGCTGGCGCTGCTATTGGGCTGGTAAGTGCGCTGATCCGTCCCACCGTTTTGGTAGCTGAGCAACGTGGTCCAACGATCAGCGAAGCCGGTAGTCAGGCTCAGTGCGTTTTCCAGACTGAAGCGCTCTCGTTCCTCTACATCAACGACATTACGTCCCAGATAACTGCGCGTCTGTACGCCGAAAATACGGGTCGGTGCACTTTTGATATCACCGTCCAAACGTGAGCGATAATGCTCATAGGTCAATTGCAAACGGCTGCCGTCACCGTAGTGATAGCCTAGTTTCGCCAGCACGTTGTAGCTGTCGTGATCCTCCGGGTTGGCTGCGGTACGGCTGCTACCGAGTCCATGATGGCCCCCATACGACTCCGTTTCGTGCCCACTGCGCTTGCCATAATGCACCAGCGCATCGAAATCGCCGGTCCGGCCTGCCACTGTACCGGAGGTCAACCAACTACGATCAGCGGAGCTGTATCCTGTCTTGAACCGGGCACCATAGTTCCTACCCTCTCTGAGCAGATCTTCTGGATCAAGCGTGAAGTAGCTGACAGCACCACCGATGGCATCACTTCCATACAGAGCAGAAGCCGGGCCACGCAGAATCTCTACCCGCTTGACAAGGTCGGGATCAACATAATTTCGCCGGGTATTGGCATAAGGACCAAACGCATACGCGTCCGGTACCGTCACGCCATCAATCTGGGTCAAGACTCGGTTGCCGTCGATCCCCCGGATATTGAAACCGTTAATGCCAGCTGCGTGCCCTGTACCTCCTACACTGACACCCGGCTCATGCCGCACCAGATCCCTGATGGTATTGATATTTTCCCGGTCTATATCCGTCTGTTCCTTGACCGTGACGGTAGTGGGAACGGCGGTAATCGGCTGTTCGGTAAAGGTTGCAGTAATGGTAGTGACTGGAAGAGCGCTGGCGCTTTCGGCGGCGGCTGTAAAGCCAGGTGTCAGGCACAACAGGACAATCCACGGGCGAAGCGGAAACGGCGGAGACATATTCATAGAGGGCTCGGTGTTGTTTAATGCATTTGATAATCATTACTATCCGAGCGATATCTGTAAAGCCAAAGATGAGAATTAATATCATCTCTATTGTAAATGATTATCGTTTTAATATACTCGCACTGGTTCGCTAGACGGATGTCTAGCCATGCCGCTCTACCCTAACCTTCAAGGAAATCCCCTATGAGCCTGTCTACGTTAGAGCCTGCCGTTGCGTGCGATCTCTTTAAGGAGTGGCAACGTCTGCGCCTGGAAAAACCCTCTATACGTGCACGTGATGCCGCCCAACAGCTGAAGGTCAGCGAGGCGGAGCTTGTAGCCAGTCGAATTGGGAACGATGTGATCCGCCTGCGTCCTGAATGGAAAGCGCTACTGGGTGAGCTTGCCAACTTGGGACCTGTCATGGCGCTTACGCGCAATGAATACTGCGTCCATGAGCGCCAGGGGCCTTACCGCGAACTGGCCATATCAGGAAATGGTCGTATGGGGTTGGTCGTCTCGCCCGACATCGATTTACGGCTGTTTCTCTCAGGCTGGACATTTGCGTTTGCGGTAGACGAAGTGACTTCGCGCGGCCTGTTACATAGCCTTCAGGTCTTTGATGCACAAGGGATGGCGATTCATAAAGTCTATCTGACTGAGAACAGTCATAAGGATGCCTGGGAAGCGCTGAAGACACGCTTTAAGGAAACTGAGCAAAGCTGCGAACTGACACGGGTACCGTTGAAAGCGCGCGTACCGCCCTGTTCCGATCAGAAGGTTGATATCGAGGCCCTGCGCTCAGGGTGGGCGGAGCTAAAGGATACCCACCACTTCCATGCGCTCCTGCAGCGACTGGGCATCGCCAGAACCCAGGCCTTACGACTGGCGGGCAAGGAGTGGGCTGAATCATTGAATGTGGACGCGCTGCCCCAGGTCATGAACGCTGCCGCGGCACAGCAATTACCCATCATGATATTTGTGGGCAACCAGCACTGTATTCAGATCCATACCGGAACCCTCACAACACTCAAGTGGGTAGACACCTGGTTCAATGTATTGGACAGTGCCTTCAATCTGCACCTGCAAACGTCGGGTATCCATACACTCTGGCGCGTGCGTAAACCGAGTGTGGACGGCATCATTACCAGCCTTGAGGTGTATGACCACAACGGAGAACTGATCATGCAGATGTTTGGCGCACGTAAACCTGGCCAACCCGAACGTGCACAATGGACAGCCCTGGCGGAGTCTGCTCAGTGAAAAAGATTCGTCTTGCCATCGGACTTCTGCTCTGGGCTACCGCCGTGGTCGTTTTATCTGCCGAGCAGCCCCAACGCTGGGTCAGTGCAGGCGGCTCGCTGACTGAATGGATCGCCGTACTGGGCGGTCAATCCCGACTGGTTGGCGTAGACACTACAAGCCAGCACCCCGAATCGCTTCAAGCACTGCCCAGGATAGGTTATCAACGCCAGCTCAGCGCTGAAGGCATTCTTACTTTGCGGCCAGACATACTGGTAGGCAGCGAAGAGATGGGGCCGCCTCCCGTGCTTGATCAACTGCGCAGAACAGGAGTGCGAGTAGAGACCTTGTCGGCCGACGCCAGTCTGGACACCCTGCACCGTACCCTGGAAGCACTGGGTACCTGGCTGGGGAAACCGGAAGAGGCCCAAAGGCAATTTACCCGCTACAGTGATACGTTGCACAGCCTGGAATCCCGCATTCACGCAGCTCAGGCGCATCACGCCAGCCCTGGCGTGCTTCTACTCATTGGAGGCACGGGAGATCGGCCGTTGATCGCAGGGCCCGGTACACTCGGCGATTGGCTGATCAAGCAGGCAGGAGGTATCAACCTGGCGACGCAGCCAGGATACAAGGCGCTCTCCAGCGAAGTGCTGGCTGGGCTTGACCCGGCGTATATCATTATTGCCGACCGCCGCCTTGAGGGCGCTGCTGCTGCGCAGGCGCTGTTAAAGCAGAATCCTGCCCTAGAGCAAAGTCAGGCCGTGCGTGAAGGACACCTACTGCCTATTGATGCCACCGTACTGGTAGGCGGACTGGGACCTCGTCTGCCGGAAGTAGCAGAGCACCTAGCCGGACAGTTTTACCTGCAAGATCTTCCAGAGCCGGCAGCCGGACAACCATGAGCCTGCGCGCGTCGCCTCGGTTATTGCTTATAGGGCTGATCGGCTTGACCCTGCTCAGCCTGTGGCTGTCACTGGCGCTGGGGCCGCTTCGCCTCTCCCTGGGCGAAACGTTGCGCGCGCTGGCTCATCTTTCCGGTCTACCTGTTACCGCCAGTGACCAGGCTCTACTGGTAGTTGGGCAGATTCGTTTGCCTCGCACCCTGATGGGCCTGATGGTTGGTGCGGTGCTGGCATTGACGGGCGTTGCCATGCAGGGGCTTTTCCGCAATCCCCTTGCAGACCCTGGCCTGATTGGGGTGTCCAGTGGAGCGGCGTTGGGCGCAGCCCTGGCAATTGTCGGTGGCGAGTACCTCTTCATCCTGCCGATTGGGCTCCAGCCTTATCTGCTGTCATTGTTTGCCTTCATGGGCGGCCTGGTGATTACTGCCATCGTTTACCGGCTGGGTTGCCGGCACGGTCAGGCACACGTCGCCACCATGCTCCTGGCAGGTATTGCGTTAACGGCCATGGCAGGCGCTGCCATAGGCTTGCTCACCTATTTGGCTGACGACACCACGCTGCGCCTGTTGACGTCCTGGAACCTGGGGAGCCTGAACGGTGCCAGCTATGCCCGGCTATGGCCCTTGGTGGGGATTGGTCTGGCCGTAGCGCTATGGTTGCCCCGGCGTGCCGACGCCCTGAATGCGTTGCTTCTTGGAGAGTCCGAGGCACGACACTTGGGTATCGATGTAGAGCGACTCAAGGGCGAACTGATCCTGTGTACTGCCTTGGGTGTAGGTGCCGCAGTCGCAGCAGCAGGCCTGATCGGCTTCGTAGGACTGGTCGTGCCACACCTGCTCCGCTTGATTGCAGGGCCCGACCATCGGGTACTCTTACCCAGCGCACTGTTTGGTGGCGCCAGCCTGTTGCTTCTAGCCGATATCATTGCACGCCTGCTGCTGGCGCCCGCCGAATTGCCAATAGGGATCGTGACTGCTTTTATCGGGGCGCCCTTCTTTTTGTTCCTGCTGTTGCGACGGGCCATGTAATGCTCAAGGCAACAGAATTAAGCGTTCAGCATGCTACCGGGTGGCGTATTCGTGACATTGATCTGGAGCTGCGCAGCGGCGAAATCCTGGGAGTTATCGGTCCCAACGGCGCGGGGAAAAGCACACTCTTTGGCGCGTTATGTGGAGACATACGACCGACCTCAGGCGATATCATGCTTGGAGCAACGCCCCTAACAGCATGGTCGCCCGAGGCGAGGGCTCTTAATCTGGCTGTACTGCCTCAAGCCTCGACGTTAAGTTTTGCGTTTACGGTAAGACAAGTTGCAGGTTTCGGCAGACTACCCCATGCAACAGGCCTCCATACCGATACCCGAATCGTCGATACGGTACTTGATCTTTGCGACCTGACCGAGCTTGCGCAACGCCACTATACGACCCTGTCCGGCGGGGAGCGCCAGCGAACCCATTTGGCCCGCATACTCGCGCAGCTATGGCCTGCCACCTCTGACAAGGTGCTCTTACTGGATGAGCCGACGTCAGCCCTCGACCCCCATCACCAGCACAGCATTCTGAAGGTGATCAGGCAGATGGCCAATCAAGGGTTAGCCGTAGCCGTCGTGCTGCACGACATGAACCTGGCGGCCCGCTACTGCGACAGGCTGCTTCTGCTCAAGCATGGTCAAATGGAGGGCTTGGGCAACCCTGAAGAAGTCTTATGCCCCGAGCGCCTCAAGGCAGTGTTCGACCTGGACGTCCTGATTCAGCAGCATCCAGTGCATGGCCATCCGCTAGTGATCTATCTGTAGCCTTGAGCGGAGCCGGCGAAAGGAGTGCCGGCTCGCTACTCGCAGTGTTAGATACCGTCTTTGGCCAGATCCATGGCGAAATAGGTAAAGATCAGATCGGCACCGGCACGCTTGATCGAGCCTAGGCTTTCCCGTACCACACGGTGTTCGTCAATCGCCCCGGCGGCGGCCGCAAACTTGATCATGGCGTATTCACCGCTGACCTGATAGGCGCCCAGCGGTAGCCTGGAGGCCTCACGAATGTCTCGAATGATATCCAGGTAGGCGCCAGCAGGCTTCACCATCAGCGCATCCGCGCCTTCCTGCTCATCCATCAAAGATTCACGGATCGCTTCACGGCGGTTCATGGGATTCATCTGGTAGGCATTGCGATTGCCCTTGAGCGCGCTACCACCGGCCTCGCGGAACGGGCCATACATTGCCGACGCAAATTTGGTGGAGTAGGACATGATCGAGGTATTGATAAAGCCTGCCTCATCCAAAGCGCTGCGAATCGCGTGCACCTGTCCATCCATGGCTGCCGACGGCGCAATGAAGTCTGCACCGGCCTGAGCCGCAGCAACTGCTTGCTTGCCCAGGTTGATCAGCGTGGCATCGTTATCTATGTGGTCATCATGAACGATGCCACAATGACCATGGGTGGTGTACTCGCAGAAACAGGTATCGGACATGACGATCATTTCCGGTACCGCGTCCTTGCAGATGCGTGTCATACGTGAAACCAGACCGTCCTCATGCCATGTATCGCTTCCATCATGAGACAGGTGATGAGACACGCCAAAGGTCATGACCGACTTGATACCAGCGCGAGCATAACGCTCGATTTCGCTGGCCAGCCTGGATTCGGGGATACGCATGACACCCGGCATGGCTTTGATCGGAACGAAATCATCGATTTCTTCCTCGACGAAGATCGGCAGTACTAGATCATTGAGGCTCAGCTCAGTTTCCTGAAACATCGAGCGAAGCTGATCGGACCGGCGAAGACGGCGTGGGCGAGAAAGAGGGAAAGAACTGGGCACTTGAAACCTCGCAATAAACAAAATCTGTAGCAGATTCGACGTCTGACGAGCGGAGGGATGGCCACGGCAATAGGAAGGATTCTGAAAGTCGAGCCGAAGGACTCAGCGGATCGTCATTTCATTAGCATACTACTGAACAGACGTTTTATGTCGCCCCTTCAGCGCGTCATGTTGCCGCGCATCGTTTTCATCGTAGCAAGGTAGATGATAGGCACCACAAGGCCGTGCAGATATCACAAGACGGACGTTCCTCTATTGAACTCGCCCACCCACCACGTTTCAAAGAACGATAGCGAAACGCTTATTTGAACAACAACCCCAGCACTGGAGAACCTTCATGAAAGTGGCAGAATTGACCAAGCATGTGAAGGACGGAGATGTTAAGGAAATCCATTTCGTTTCCATGGAGGGCGGCTCTTTCGTCATACATGCGTTAATGAATAATGAATCCCATCCCGTTGTGAACGATCACGGTGAAACGCTGCATATCGCCTCGGTCGAAGAAGGCCGAAAAACACTGGTCAATCTGAAGGGAGACGTTCAGCTATTCCTGGTTCAGCCTGCAGTCTACGAAGAGATGGTCGGGCAAGACAGCACGCCCCAGGCTTCCAAGCAGCCCATTCCCCTGCATGGCAACTCCATGGGCCAAAGAAACAACTAGGACTGCTGAGCCTGATGTATTCAGGCTCTGTCGTTCCATCCTAGCGACGGACACCATCAGCTAAACAGTTCTTTACGGCCTTAGCATCACCCTCTTAAATACACGTATAGGGTTAAATACTCTTCTGGCTGCAATGCAGAAGTTCTAACCAAGACGCCTCGTCTGTCAGGTTCATACATTACAGATATTGCTTGCGAAAGCGCTCATACAACTCATGCAGCTCTCGTGTACAGGCGTCTGCATCATCAAGTTGATATAGCTGCGTTCTGGCAGCGTCTACGGCAGCATCATGGAGCTTTCGTGCAAAGACCAGATAGTCCGCACGCTCCATATCACCCGTCTTTTCCAACACATCACCAACCGCTCCGCTGGCGCTTTCCGTGGACATCTGCGCTCCTTAATTTCACAACTTCACTGAATTAAGACACGCTGATTCTAACCATAGCACTTTGCTATTAAGCAACGTTTACGTGACCTTTACGAACGGATACATTGACGTGAGGCAAGGGATACAGTGCTTAAACCATAGAGAAATCTTTGAGTAGGATTGCCCCTCACGGCATGGCAAGCTCAACATGCCATTAAGCATGAGCTGCGTAGTGCTTCATTCAAGAGAAGTTACGGTTCAGAGCAGTGCCGGCTGTCAGACCCAGCCAGTTTCAAAGCTCCTTCTGCGGGCACTGTGTAAGCAGCTCCCGCAGTGGGTAGACCATAACCGGATCGATTGCCCAACCGAGCATGAGTGGTATGGAAGGCCTTGCTAACGCTAGCAATCCAGATGTCTCTATCACTGCTTACTGCTAATACGTAGTAGAGGTTGCTGTTGTTACCTGAGAGGTCTATACACCAGGCTGGCCTAGCGTCGCAATCTCAACCGGCACGCCGCTCAAGGCTTTTACAGCCTCATCGATTCTGGTCCAGTCCACTTGGGCGTTCGGCCCCAGATCCGTACGCTGAATGAGCGCATTGACCAAGGCAGTTTTCTGATCGATCACCGCTGGCTGCCCTGTTTTTGTCGATAACGGCTGGTGGGCTTGGATATAGAGCTTTCCGCCGCTGACACCAAACTCATAGGGCTCATTGATGAAGCGCACTGGAGTTCCTACAGGAACCATGCCTACCAGTTCCGTTACGTCCTTGTTGAGCAAGTGAATGCACCCATGGCTGACCTGCATGCCAATCCCAAATTTCTGATTGGAACCATGGATGAGATAGCCCGGCAGGCCCAGGGTCAGCTTGTAGGGCCCCAGCGGGTTGTCCGGCCCGGGCGGTACAACCGTAGGCAGGATGTCGCCCTCCGCTGCGTGTTCCGCGCGAATGGATGCGGGCGGATACCAGCTCGAGTCCTTGATCTTGCCGGTGATCTTCGTTGTGGTTACGGGCGATCCCCATCCCTCGCGGCCGATACCGATAGGATAAGTAAAGACCGTATGACCATCTTTGGGGAAATAGTAAAGACGATACTCCGCCAGGTTTATTACGATGCCTTCACGAGGCCCCGGCGGCAGAATGAAACGGGTAGGCAGTACAATCTTGGTACCTGCCCCTGGCAGCCAGGCATCGACGCCCGGGTTGGCAGCAACCATTGCGTTGTAGCCCAGATCATAGGTGTCATCCAGTTCAGCGAACGTGTCTTCGTACTTGGCCTCGATCACCTGAACCTGCCCGATGATGTCTTCACCCGGTGGAGGCAGAGGAAACTCAAGCGCCATAAGCGGACTTGAAAACAGGCTGACCGCCCACGTCATCCCGACCACAGACAAGGCACGTGTCCACATAGGAAGATCCTTCGATAGTACTCGATCAATGAGATGACTATTAGATTGAGCCGGCACGACTTAAGACACACTTGGTAAACAAACATTACTTGACGCTCTTCTACTAAGCCCATCCAGGTGCATCATTTGAACCCCTGTCATTTCATTAATCGGCTCGCAAAGCCGTTTCGCCGGTACACTAGGGCAGTTATTACGCCAGTACGCCTTCATCTTCTCACTCTGTGGCTGGCCGGTCTTAATTCTTTAGCTCAGCGTTTATTCATGTTCTCAAAAATTCCGCTTCAGGATCACGAGCGCAACGCCAAGATGGCAAACCGCCGCGTCTTCGTTTTTTCGGTAATCACGTTCTTTCTGTTTCTCGTCCTGATGGGCCGAATGTATTACCTGCAGGTCATCACCTATGGCTACAACACGACCCTATCGGAAAATAACCGTGTTCATGTTCTTCCTATCCCACCGGCTCGGGGCTTGATCTATGATCGCAACGGTGTCGTGATCGCGGACAACAAGCCAAGCTTTGACCTCACCCTGACCAAAGAGCGTGCCGGAAAGTTGGATGAGGTCCTGCATAACGTCATCAAGACGCTGGATCTTTCTGAGGAAGACCTGGAGGATTTCGAGCACGTTGTGCATCAGGTTCATCGTCCCTACCAGCCCATCACGCTGATTTCCGATCTGTCGGAGGAGCAGATTGCCAAGCTGGCCGTCAATCAGTTCATGCTGCCCGGTACGGATGTCGAAGCGCACTTCATTCGCCATTACCCCTACGGTGATGACTTTGCTCATGTAGTTGGTTATGTCGGGCGCATCAATGATGCAGAGCAGAAGAAACTCGACGAGACCAATTACAGCGGCACCGATATCATCGGCAAGACGGGTGTAGAACACTTCTATGAAGACGAACTGCACGGGCAGGTTGGCTACGAAGAGGTCGAAACCAATGCCCGTGGTCGCATCCTGCGTACCTTGAGCCGCACCAATCCGATACCGGGCAAAGACATCACGCTGAGTCTGGATATCAACCTGCAAAAGGCCGCTGAACACGCCCTGGGTGATCGCCGAGGCGCCATCGTGGCCCTCGACCCGAACACAGGCGAGGTTCTTGCCATGGTGAGCAAGCCCAGCTTCGACCCCAACCTGTTCGTCAAAGGCATCAGCTTCAAGGATTATGCCCAGCTGCGGGACTCCATCGACCGTCCTCTCTACAACCGGGTGCTGCGCGGACTTTATGCTCCCGGCTCGACCATCAAGCCGGAAGTCGCCATCGCAGGGCTGGATACCGGCGTGATCACACCGGCCACGCGCATCTTCGATCCCGGTTATTACGAGTTGCCCAATTACGATCACAAATATCGGAACTGGAACCGTAATGGCGATGGCTGGGTGGATCTGGATGCCGCCATCATGCGCTCCAACGACACCTACTTTTATGAGGTGGCCCATCGTCTGGGTATCGATAACCTGCACGACTATCTGTCGCACTTTGGATTAGGACAGCGTGTGTCCATCGACATGGATAGCGAGGCGACCGGCCTGATGCCGTCCC
Organism: Pseudomonas sp. C2.3V; assembly: GCF_058536325.1. Taxonomy (NCBI): domain Bacteria; kingdom Pseudomonadati; phylum Pseudomonadota; class Gammaproteobacteria; order Pseudomonadales; family Pseudomonadaceae; genus Pseudomonas; species Pseudomonas sp. C2.3V. The sequence continues at coordinate 453,684 of NZ_JBZUBN010000002.1, forward strand.
GGGAATGGAAGCGCGCCACACGCCGGCAGATGTGGTATCCCGGTGAGACGCTTATCCTGGGAATTGGCCAGGGCTATATGCAGGTCACACCGCTTCAGCTCGCCCAGGCTACATCGCTGATTGCCAGCAAAGGCGTATGGCATCGACCTCACCTGGCCAAGCTCATAGGTGACTCGCCGATACAGGACCCAAACCCGATGCCCAACATCAAGCTGCATGACCCGCGCGAGTGGGATGCCGTGAACGAAGGCATGCAGATGGTGATGCATGCCCCTCGAGGCATCGCACGACAGGCTGCTCAGGGGGCGCAGTACCGTATCGCCGGCAAGAGTGGTACGGCGCAGGTGGTCGCCATACGGCAGGGTGAACGGTACGACCGCACCAAAGTCAAGGAACGTAACCGTGACAATGCGCTGTTTGTAGGGTTTGCCCCGGCAGAAGATCCGAAGATCGTGGTGGCGGTCATGATCGAGAACGGTGAGGCGGGAGGCCGTGTAGCAGGCCCTGTGGTGCGGGAGGTCATGGACGCCTGGCTTCTCAATGCAGACGGTCATCTGAAGGAGCAGTACGCGCACAGCCCCAAAAACTCCTCGGATGTTCACGGCTAAATCTGGAGTGACCGGGCCGGTTTACGGCCCGGTTTTCTTATTTAGCGTGAAAAACCGGCAGAACGTACTCTGCAATCTCCTCCATCGTCTGGGCTACAGGACGCTGATTACGCCGGAAATGCAGGCCGATATGCTGCACACCGGCCGCCTTCATGGCCTCAAGCTCTTTGATCAGCTCCCGACGCCCCGCCGCAATACCGAAGCGATGTCGCACCAGGGAGGCGTTCGGGTCCGCCACAGGTCCAGATGGATAAAGCTTATGTATGGCTTGTCACCGGCAACGCTGCGCCAGAGTGCGCTGCGCTGTACATGCTCAACAGGTGTTCCAGGATAAGCCAGCAAGCCATCCATCTGCTCACCGATCCAGTCTGGCCGCTGCTGGGCCATACCGGCGACTAACAGCGGTAACGGCTCTGCCGGACGGGGCAGCAACCGTATACCCGCAGGCAGTTTGGTCGCGCCCCAATCGCGGAACATACCGATCTGGGTTCGAAACGCATGGCTGCGGCTGTCATAGCTTTTGCCAAACACCGGATACTCCACTGGCCTGTCGCCGCTGGCGACACCTAATAGCAGTCGTCCCTTGCTCAGTTGGTGAATGGTTGCGGCGGACTTCATGGTCAGCATCGGCTCACGCAGCGGCAATACAATGGCGGCCGTACCAAGCAGAATGCGCTCCGTAATACCGGCCAGATAACCCAAATAACTAAACGCCTCGAATACCTGGGCGGCATCGCCAAACTCCGGATCGTATAGCGGCACATCGCGTATCCACAGGGCCCGGTATCCTAGCCGATCCGCCAGCCTTGCCAGTTCAGCATGCGCCTCAAGGTCAGGCTCGCCGGGTAGGCGGCCGGAGTGCTGCCGTGCCAGCCCACCCGCTGCCGTCCAGTCATTATCCAGAGGAAGCTCGATCCCAATGCTGAAGCCTTCAGCAGTCAATGCTCTCAATGCAGACGACATACAAGACTCCTATCAGTGACTTGGCGTGAGTGTAGTGCGGGATGGCATCGCTGCACTCGAGTTACGCTGATCCAATCGGCCACTGAGTAGGGTCAGCCCCAATGCAACCAAGACCACCAGCCCGCCGATCCAGGCCGTATGAATAAGCCCGACCTGCGCAACGATATGCCCACCCAACCAAGCGCCCCCGGCAATGCCTAGGTTGAACGCGGCAATGTTAAGACCGGAGGCCACATCCACCGCCTGCGGCGTATGCTGCTCCGCCTGCTGGACAACATATACCTGCAGACCCGGCACGTTGCCAAACGCCACCGCTCCCCAGACCAGTACGGTTGCCAATGCCAACCAGATATGGCTTGCAGTAAAGGTCAATACGAACAACACCGCAGCCAACAGTGCAAAGATAATCATCAGCGCACGGATAGGACCACGTTTATCGGCCAGCTTACCGCCCCAGATATTACCGATAGCCACCGAGATACCGTATATCAGCAATACCAGGCTGACCGCATTCGCACCAAGCCCGGTGATGTCTTGCAGTATCGGCGCCAGGAACGTAAAGGCAATAAAGGAGCCACCGTAACCCACTGCAGTCATGGCATATACCAGCAGTAGCCGAGGGGCTTTCAGTACCTGCAGTTGCTGCAGCAAAGACGCAGGCTTGCTGTGCTTGATGTCTGAAGGAACAAACATCAGGCTCCCAATAAAAGCCATTATTCCCAATGCCGAAACAGCCAGAAATGTTTCTCGCCAGCCCACATGCTGCCCAATGAATGTGCCCAGCGGGACACCTGTCACCAGCGCAACCGTAAGGCCGGTAAACATGATGGCAATGGCACTTGCCGCTTTTTCCTTTGGCACCAGACTAGTCGCGATGGTCGATCCGATGGAGAAGAACACCCCGTGGGCCAGGCCAGTCACGATACGAGCCAGAATCAGCGACTCATATCCAGGTGCCCGCCACGCCAGAAGGTTACCTAGCGTGAATAACACCATCAGCGCCAGCAGGAGAAACTTACGTGGAACCCGGCCGGTCAGCGCAGTCAATACAGGTGCCCCTACCGCAACACCCAAAGCATACAGACTGACCAGCAGACCCGCTGATGGCAACGTAACCTGTAGATCAGCCGCAATGGTAGGAATAAGACCGACAATGACAAATTCAGTGGTCCCAATGGCAAAGGCGCTAAGCGTTAGCGCCAACAAGGCAATAGGCATGAAAAAGACTCCGTTGAAGTAGATGAAGCCAGTCTGCGCGTCTTATTCATGCCTAAAAATAGGGTTTCAAGCATATTATTTTTGATTAAAATTCACTAATGAAAACGACCCTCGATGAGTTACTTGCGTTTACCACCGTAGTGGATACCGGTTCCATTACCGCAGCCGCCGACCATTTGGACCAAACGGCCTCTGGTGTCAGCCGGGCTCTCAGCCGACTCGAGGAAAAGCTCGACGTCACCCTGCTCAGGCGGACGACCCGCCGGCTTGAGTTGACAGAGGAAGGCGAGACGTTGCTGATTCAGGCGCGCAGGATTCTCGCGGCCGTTGAAGAAACCGAAGAGCAGATGGCCATACGGCGGCAACGCCCGGCGGGACGTTTGCGCGTGAATGCCGCCTCGCCCTTCATGCTGCATGCACTGGTCCCGCTTGTAGAAGGGTTTCACAAGCGTTATCCCGAAATCGAACTGGAGCTGCACAGCAGTGACCAAATCATCGACCTGATCGAACACCGTACGGACATCGCCATCCGGATTGGTACGTTGAAGGACTCAACTCTACATGCTCGACCGCTTGGCAGCAGCCGGTTACGGGTACTGGCCAGCCCAATTTACTTGAAAGCGAACGGCCAGCCTCATTCCGTTGACGAGCTGGATCATCACCAGCTGCTCGGCTTTACCCAACCCGAAAATCTAAATCAGTGGCCCCTGCGTCACCCACTGGGAGACAGCCTCTCTGTTAACCCTGCGCTCAAGGCCTCCAGCGGCGAGACGCTCCGTCATATGGCCTTGCAAGGCGTAGGGATCGCTTGCCTGTCCGACTTCATGACGCAGCGCGACCGAGTCTCCGGTGAGCTGATAGAGCTGCTCACCCGGGAAACGGTCGAGGTGCGACAACCGATTCATGCGGTTTATTATCGCAACACCGCCCTCGCCTCCCGCATCACATGCTTTCTGGATTACGTGACCGCTGCGCTGGGCCAGGAGCCTTGGGCTCAGGTGGGCACGCCGCCTTAGAAAGGCTCTAACTCCAGCTGGCAAAGCAGCACCCATAACCAAGAACACTAATCGTGTTCTTCTGGTCCCACATGTTATAGAGCCAGGCACTTCCGCCATGCCCGACCTAGAACAGCGATTATCGGATCAACGGTGTGCTTGCAGCGGGCACAAACCGCCGAGGCAGTGCTAACGTCGCTGTAAGCCCGGATCGTACTCCAATCTCTAGTCCTGGCTTCGGTAGGCGGGAAGCGCTTCGATAGATCAAGCTGCTTGAATATCATTCTTTGCGGTAGTTGCTATCTAACATGACCGATAAATACAGGACTGCGGTAGACGCGGCTGCCATTTTTTCCGAAACCGATCCAGACGGGACCATTACCTACGTCAACGATCAGTTCTGTGCCGTGTCGGGTTACAGCAAAGAGGAGCTTCTAGGCTCCAACCATCGTATTCTGAACTCGGGCCAGCATCCGCAGGAGTTCTACGATAGCATCTGGGCCACCATCACGCGGGGTGAGATCTGGAAGGGAGAGATCTGCAATCGCCGCAAGGATGGCTCCCTGTACTGGGTAAACAGCACCATCGTGCCGATTACGGACGACGAAACCCAGGAAGTTGTCAAATACATCTCAATCCGCTTCGATGTGACCGAGCATCAGGAGCTGCTTCAAGCACTGCAGTGGCGGGCGTCCCATGACGTGTTAACTGGCCTGCCTAATCGGGCATTGCTGCATGAACGCCTGGGCATGGCTATTTCCTCAGCTCGCCGCCATCACCGCCTACTCGCGCTGGGCATGCTTGATCTGGATGGGTTCAAAATCATCAATGATACCTACGGGCATGCCATCGGGGATCGCCTGCTGGTAGAAGTGGCCAATCGATTGCACGAAACGCTCCGTGAGGAGGATACGTTGGCCCGAATGGGGGGCGACGAGTTTGTCCTGATCCTCAACGACATCCAACTGCAAACACTCCCCATCAGCCTGCGCCGCCTACTCGAGACGCTTTCTCAGCCCTATGAGATTGATGGCCAGAGTCTGGAGATTGCTGGCAGCATCGGCGTTACTATCTACCCCAATGATAACGAGGATCCAGATACGCTTTTGCGCCATGCCGACCAGGCCATGTATCAGGCCAAGCAAGACGGACGAAACCGCTTTCAAATTTTTGACGTGCCAACCAACAACGAAGCACGGGCAGCCTCCCTGATGCTGGCACGTCTGGAGCAGGCCCTGATGAGACAGGAACTGCGCTTGTATTACCAACCTAAGGTCAACCTGCAGACCGGCAAGGTTATCGGATTCGAAGCCCTGCTGCGCTGGCAGAGCCCCTATGAGGGATTGGTTCCTCCGCTTCAATTCCTGCCTTTCGTCGAACGCAATGACCTCATCGTGGAGATTGGTGAATGGGTCATCGATCAAGCCCTGCGTCAAATCAAGCAGTGGAGTCTCCTGGGTCATAGCTGGCCGGTGAGTGTCAATATCGCTGCCCGGCACTTTCAGAAACCCAACTTTGTCGAGCGCCTGCGGACGATTCTGGACCGGCATCCGGAGGTCTCACCAAACCTGCTGGACATCGAGATCGTCGAGTCGACTGCGATCGAGAACATGGAGCATGTCACGCATTGCCTGATGGCCTGCCAAGCCATGGGTGTGACATTCTCACTGGATGACTTTGGGACGGGCTACTCCTCCCTGAGCTACCTCAAGCGCTTGCCCGCCCAGACCATTAAAATTGATCAATCGTTCGTGCGCGACATTTTGACTGACAAGGAAGACCTGGCCCTTTCCGAAGCCATTATCGGTCTGTCCAAGGCCTTTGACCGAGAGGTACTGGCCGAGGGTGTCGAGACGCGCTCTCAAGGCAAAATGCTGCTTGAGATAGGATGCCAGCTGGCCCAGGGATATGGCATCGCCCGGCCCATGCCTGCCGATCAGGTCTTGAAATGGGTCGAACATTATTCCCGATCGCCTTCCTGGGAAGGTGAGAGCCAGCAAGATTTGAGTCCATAAACAGACCGTACGCTTTTACAGCAGCCAGCGTATCGGAATGTGTTTCACCTCTATGACACCTTCATCAGAGCAGCATGGCACACGCAGTTGCGATATCGGCCTTATAGTTTTAAAAATCGAAATAATCCATTCACTAGCAGCCTAATTATTTCCCAATTCAAAGCATTGCATAATGGACACATCAACCCAAACGAGTCACCGCAATGACCATTATGAAAGCTGCCCTTGTCACCACCACGCTCCTTCTCGCTGCTCAAGGTGCCTCCGCTGAAGAATCATCCCTGATGCAGGACAAACTACTGACCAAGAATCAGCAAGCCATCCTAATGCAGAAGGAAAAAGCAGAAGCGTCCGCTACCGCATCCGTCAAGCAGGCTGACCCGCAGAAGAAAAGCTGCTGAAGTTGGTACTGAGACCAGAAGGATACGTTGGAGCCAGCCAGCGACTATAGTGCTTCAACGTGTCGTTAGCTGCAGGCGTCTAGGCCGAGGACGACAAGCGGATAACATAGGAATGCTTTTAAAGACTAGTTTTAATACTGCAATCCTGCCCCTGTTTGACGTAATACCTGCTCACGCCTTTATCCGGTTACCTTTTTGATGGGCACACATACAGAAATAATCGCCTCTTTACCTACCGGCCGGTAGGTAGGTAGGTATTATGATGGCTTGAACAACCAGTAATGTCCCTCTTAAAGGCTCCAGTTATGAATCGCTCTCCCGCTGCTGACCGCATTGTTTCAGCAGCCGTCACTCACTTTGCCCACCGCGGTTATGACGCCTCGTCTCTTGCCGACATCGCTGAAGCGGTCGGTATTCGTAAAGCCTCTCTGTACGCGCACTTCGATAGCAAGGACGATCTGTATATGCAGATCTTTGCAGAGGCATTACGCATGGAGCAGGACATAGCGCACCAGTGTTTTGTATCGGAAGAATCCAAGACCCTACCCGGACTCACCTATTGCACCAACCTGATCGCGCGCTACGATGAGTCCGATTACCTTAAGTTTCTGTTACGTGCAGGCTATATGCCGCCAGCCGTTTTGGCAGTGCCTATCTACAGCGGCCATGAGACTTATCTCGCACAATTACACGAAGCCTTTACGGGTCGCCTGAGAGCCTGGACCGACACCCCAGACACTTTGGCAGATGAAGATGTTCGGCTCTATAGCCACGCGTATATCGGAATAGTCGATAGCCTTCAGGTCAAGCTGGTCTATACCGATACTGCCCATGCAGCCGTACGACTCACGGCACTGGAGCGCATGCTATCGAACGCCTTGGCAACTGCAATCAAGTCGGGGGCAGTGGCATGAGCCGGATATCAGCTACACGAGACGCCAACACGATTGGCCTAGCGCTGGTGCTCCTGCTCGCGCTGGTCACTGCCCTGGATGCGATGGCTATCGACATGTATCTTCCTGGGATGCCCGCTATGGCAATGGATTTGCAGGTCTCAGAGGGTCGTATTCAACAAACACTCTCCATCTTCCTGGCAGGCCTGGCGGTTGGTCAGGGCGTTTATGGTCCGCTGCTCGACAGCTTTGGCCGACGTACCCCCTTACTGATCGGTGTCGGTATATTTGTTGCCGGCTCTGCCCTTGCCGCGCTGGCCCCTTCGATAGAGTGGCTCATGGCTGCACGTTTTCTGCAGGCCTTGGGCGCAGCGGCTGGTCTGGTGACGCCACGAGCCATCGTCGCCGACCTTTGCACCGTGAAGGAATCCGCACGCATTTTCTCACTGCTGATGCAGGTGATGATGATCGCTCCAATCACCGCGCCCCTCTTGGGTGGGTTCTTTCTTGAGCACGGTAGCTGGCGACTTATTTTCTGGTGCCTATGCGGCCTTGGTCTCGCCGGGTTTGTATGGAGCCTTGCGGTTCTACCCGACTCTCAGCCCAAAGCTCAACGTGCGCCGCTGAATGTTGGCCAAATCATGTCTGCTTACGTTCGGCAGATGCGCCGGCCCGTTTTCATGGTCTATACCTTGGCTGGAGGATTCATCCTCGGCTCGCTGTTTACGTACATCAGTGCATCAGCCTTTATCTTTACCCAACATTTCACCCTTTCCCCAATCCAGTTCAGCTATTTATTTGCCGCCAACTCAATAGCGCTGGTCATAGGAGGCCTGATTAGCAACAGCCTGCTCAAACGTGGATGGAGCGCCCGAGCGATTGCACTGGCTGGTATGGGATTACATGCGCTGGCAGGAGCCGGGCTGTTTTTACTGGCTCAGGCAGGGCATGCAACGCTAGAGATCTATGGCAGTCTGCTCGCACTCGCAATCGGTGCGCTGGGTCTGGTATTTGGCAACCTTACCGCACTGACCATGGCCGATGCAGGTAAGCAAGCCGGCATTGCCTCTGCACTGATGGGCGTCATGCACTATCTCATGTCTGCCGGTGTGGGTTATGTGGTGAGTTTTGCAGCCGCCGGCATAACTTCGCTTCCAGCAACCATAGGGATCTGCGGTGCACTGGCGCTGGTCTTGTGCGCATCTATACGCTCTGGTCATGCCATGGAAGAAGCCTCTTCGCACTGAAGTCGCATGGCAAGCAAAGGGTCTTGTTATTCAAGCTTCACCTGACATCAGGCGAAGCAGCAACAGCGTTCCATCCAAAAGGACATCACCATGAACATTATGTATAAGCTGAGTGTTGCGGGTCTTGGTCTGGTCATGAGTGGCATTGCGTTGGCGCAGCCACCTCGAGACCTGACAGCTGAAGAAGCCAACCGGACGTTGGTCCTTACATTTTACGATCAGTTCTTCAATCGTCATGAAACAGCCGAGGCCGCCACAGTGATTGCTGATAACTACCGGCAGCACAACCCTGAAGTACCGGATGGGAAGGCACCTTTTGTGGACTATTTCACAGGCTTCTTCAAGGACAATCCCAATTCAAAGGCCAAGGTTGTACGCAGCGCTACCGAAGGGGATCTGGTGTATCTGCACGTACATTCCACTAACGGGACGAATGATCGAGGCCAGGCGGTGGTAGATATATTCAAGGTCGAGAAAGGCAAGATCGTCGAGCATTGGGATGTCATTCAGGATGTCCCTGAGCAGGCTGCCAACGAAAACACCATGTTCTAGCGACCGTTAATAGCCGTTGATGAAAGAATCAACGGCCTGCTTGATGAAAAGGGCACACCCGTGCCCTTTTCTACATCGCTGGCTCAGGAAAGATCAGGCTCGAACAGCTTGCGCTTCATGTAGACCTTTACCCAGAACGCCGCAACAAGGCTGACCACTAGCAGAATACCGCCGGTAATCTTGTAGACCTGCTCGGTTATCTCTGGCGAAGGTGAATTATGGAGCGCGACATAGCCCATCCCCAGAATGCCCAGCAATTGAGGCAATGGGTAAAACGGTGTCTTGTAGGGGCGAGCGTGCTCAGGCATGCGCCAGCGAAGAACGATCACATTGATATGAGCTACCATGTAAGCCAGCAACCAACTGGTAGAGGCAGCAATGACCAGGGTGATGAGCGATTCAATGCTGCCGAGCAATACTGGCAGGGAAACAATTGCAGAGAGAAAAAGAATCGCCACCCATGGCGTTCCAAAGCGCTTGCTCACACACTTGAACTGCGGAAAAACCTGGCCGTTCTCAGCCATCCCCTGCAGCATACGTGCAACCGCGGCAAGAACCGTGTTGATGGTACTGCACGTTGCGGCACAAGCCATGACTGTCGCAATCAGCAGACCTGCCTTGCCAAATACCGCATTCGCATAGTCAAGATAAGGCAGCGGTGAAGTAGTCAATGTCTCCACGCCGAGATAGTAGGACGCACCGACGGCAAAGGTCAGAAAGATCGCCAGCATTACCAGCAGCGACAGGAACATTGCACGAGGAATATTGCGTTCAGGTCGATGGACTTCTGCAATCATGGGACAGATGAATTCGACGCCTACCATCAACCACATGGCCAGCGCGACTAATCCCAGAAAGCTTCCATCCCGGATAGAGACAAAGCTCCAATCCACTCCGGTTTCCGTAATATCTGGGTGCGGTGCCACAAACCCCGTTACGGCAGACAAGCCAATCAGGACCAGAGCGCCTACCAAAATAAAGGCCAGCATGTTCTGCACCCGAGCAAACACATCGGCCCCCACCAGATTGGTAATCGTCAGAATGATCAGAATGGCGATAGGCACTACCTTGGGCGGAAACAGGCCAGGCAGCAATTGACCGACAATAGCATCTACCAGAAACATCTCCACAGGCAGTGCCAGCATTGCGACCACGACATAACCAGCAAATACCGCCACGATAGCGGGAAAATGACCAATCGCCTTTTGCGTGTACGTAGCTAACGTCCCCGCCTGAGGATACATCAGGGACAATTCGGAGAACGTCATGGCATTGAATAGCGCAAGCGTAAATGCCATGATCATGGCGGCAATGAACCCCATCCCGCCCAGGCCAATCCCCTGCGTCGCTGAAATCATCGAACCCTGCACGATGACCACACCGACGCAGATCGACATCATGGTGAGAAACCCCAGCTTTTTCCTTATGGGTACTGTTGTTCCGATAGAAACATTGGCGTTCGCAAGCACTGAAGCACTTTTCGAATTCATAGTGTCACCCTCTCCGCATCATGGCGTTGAGCATTAACTTCTGCGCTGCAGGACGATGTGCCTACAGATGCCTGCTACTGTGAGGCGCAGCCGCCAGGATTACTTGTCTCTGGATGCCGCCCTTTTTGCATGAGGGTGTCAGCTTGATCGTACAGCCGTTGACACGGCCATGAGCCATTACTACGCCTTCAGCGAATCGATGGTGAGCGCGCACGGGCAACAATCTGAAAATGGCCTGGGAGATAGAAGATGCCAAACAATCGACCTGCCTGTTACAGACTGGTCATGCGAGTCTTGCGGCTATTGTCATGTCGAAACCTGATTTTGGAACGTCATGGTCACTCACGGTCAGCACAAGTGCTATTGAAACATTTGCATTAAGGCCTAGAGCTAATTCTTTAAACCAGTAAACCGCATCGTTTCCACCCTTTAGAGCGATAGCCTGATCCTGGCTACAGGCAGAGAATCAGAATTCAGTTCGTCCCGGTCAACTGTCATGGAAAGGATGGAGCGCGCTATGTTTGGCCATAAACCACTTGTCGTCACTGCCCTGTTTTCAGTCAGCCTTAGTGCTTTAGCGGAAATGAATACCGCAGAACTTACTCAGGAAGGGGATTATCTTTCTGCATCAATCGAACAAACGGCAACCAACAGCCAAGCCACTGTTTATCAGCAAGGCTCAGATAGCACTGTCACTCTTCGGCAATTACAAGGCGACGGCAATCAAGGCGTAATTGTGGCACAGCAGTTCTACTATAGTCAGGTCGACCTGCTTCAGAGTGGCGATAACAACCGGGCCAATATCCAAAACATCCGCTCTGACAATCGCTTAACTGCATCACAAGTAGGCGCTAATAACCAGCTCCTCATACCTTCAGCTAAATATATTTATGGATACGGGTCCACAATACGTAGCGATACTCAAGGCGATGACAACAACGTCACTATCGAGCAAGGTGCCGAACAAAGCAGTATCGACTACGATGTGATTGGCAATGCCAATACCGTTCATGTTGATCAAGCCACCATATCTGAGACCATTACCGGCACTATGATTGGCAATGGTAATGCTGCCGATATCCAGCAAAGCGGGCAATATAACGGCTCGATAAGGCTGGACCAAGAGGGCGATTTCAATACCGCCTTCATAAACCAGGCCTCGTACGAAGGTGCCAGCCACACAGTCGTGTCTCAAACCGGGACATTTAATGATGCCCACGTGGAACAGTTACGACACTATGCGGGCAGTAACACGACGCTGACCCAGACAGGAACTGGCAATAGCGCCCGCGTCATTCAATAAGCTATTCGCCCAAGCGGACGCTCAAGTCACTACCGCTGAGTATGGCCATAAGCAAAACGGCCATGCTCATATTCATTCAATTAATACTCCCTTATCTGTGTCAGCAATTACCGATGCAGGGCGAGAAGTTCGCCCCACGCTAAAAACCCTGTTCATCACGGGATACGCCGAAAACGCAGCTATTGGTAACGGCCACCTTGATCCTGGCATGCAGATACTGACCAAACCTTTTGCAATCGACATGCTTGCTGCCCGGGTAGGCGAACTGATGAACGCCTGACGTTTGCAGGTACTGATAGCGCACCGTTCAGTCGCGCTAGACCCATCTCTCCAGATTCCCTCCGCATGAGGCAGGCGAACCCTTTCCTCTACCAAAGCCGCTTTGAATAGCCGTCAGGTCTCAAGAGGAGCGCTCCAGGAATGATCTGTGTGGCAGCAGGCCTACACGCCAGGAAATCTGATGACCATTACATTGAACGAGCATGCTGCGCTCACGATACGCTTCGCGGGAGGAAAGGGTTTCCGCCTCTTCTTCTGTGATGCCATCCAGACGGTTGCGGCTGATCACACGATAACTCTCATCTCCACACAGTAGCGCCGCTTCTGAATGGCAGGAAGACCAATGACCTAACAAGCCGTTGCACTCCACGGCGTATCCAGCTGTTCCGTCCTGCAGATAAGCCGTCTGAGAAGTGGCACAGCCTGACAACAGGATCAGTCCGGACAGCAAGGCGCCCATGCTGGCGTTATGAAAGAGAGATGAGAGAGTCATGGCTGAGTGCTCAGGTGGGTATGAGCACTATGGTAGGAGGCAACCTGACACTCAAAAAATTGTTTGCCGAGATACCTTCTATTACGTTGAAAGATAGTTATCTCTCAAGTCCGGCCCCTGCGTCAGTCACCTCATTCAATCTGGCACCTGCTGAAGGAGCTGCTCAGAATAAACCGCAACAGCGCTCTCATTAAGCTAGCTGCTTACAGGACGAGCAAACGTCGAAGCGGCCTGTCCACACATTGTTATAACGGCTATAAAGACGATATTTACTGGGCGCCCTGATTGAATGGAAGCGATATATAGTGTCGGCCCAGCTCCGTCAGCGTGCCGTCATTGGCCAGGAGACTCGAGTGATGCACATCATTATCGACTCGACCGGAAAACCAGGCATAACGAAATACATCGGAACGGGATTCTAGCAGGGCGACCATTTCGGTCATCTGCTGCTTCTGTTTTTCTACGGAGTCGATCTGCGCTCCGTCAGGCAAGGAATGCCAATTCGCAAATTCAGTAACCCAGAACGGCCGACCATAGCGGGCAAGGCGATCAAGCATTCCAGACAGCCCATAGTCGTACCAATGAAATGCCAGATAATCAATTTGCGGATCTCGACCTGCGTGGGCCGAACTGTATGCAGCAAAAAAAGCGTCGAGCCACGCAACCGGGTCTGAATAGCCTGAAAGAGTGCCCCAATTCATTGCTGGACCCACCAGCTTGACGCCCGTGTTGCGGGAGATGGCCTCGAGGCGAGGCCACAGGGCGGCTGCTGCCTGGGGCGTCAAATTAGCTTGATCCACTAGATTGGGTTCGTTGATCACAAGCAGATAACGTATAGCGGGATGAGCTGTCAGATACATCTGCAACTCTCCATCATTAAAGTTCTCATTCCATACCATGGGAATGAAATCCATTTTATATACGTCCGCATAGTTATAAGCACTTACGGCATCACTAGGACGGGGACTCCAGTTGTACCACCAACTTATGCCCGAAGATAACGCACTCATATCCTTTCCAGAGGTTAGATCATATGCAATGCCCCGTTTAGGACTTTTACTAGATGGGTCCGCTTGAATCAATGGTGAACCTACAAGCGTAACGAGTATGCCCAGCGTTACTGCTAGTCGCCGTATAAAAGATCTCATCCCCTCTCCTTGTAAAAATGCCTCAGAAGTGCCGTTTCAGACAGTATCTATGGAGCGTAGGCGACTATAATTCTCTGTCAACCTGACGCTTAACTGGTCAATTTCAGCAGATTACGGTGAGACTTTTATAGTCTAGTCACCTTACTTATTAAAATAGGTCCAAGTCTCGCTATAGCATAACCAAGTTTAATCATTACAACGACATACCCGTATAAATAGTTGACTAAAGCCGCCATTCTATTAAATCAAGAATATATCAAGCAGTAGCCTTTATATGTTTTATAGCGCTTGAATATACGCTCTTAAAAGATATGCCCTTAAACATCGATATACATGATCCTAAGCGAATACCGAGTCTATTCGTTGTATCCAGTACCGATGGGCAGGTATCTTGGTCTTAGATGACTTATGCTTGCTTACTGCATCATGAAAGAGCAGATACGGTTTCATCATAAAGCTACTGTTCTGTCATACTCGGTTGAAACGCTTTAAAGCGGTTGAGTCAGTCTGATGCAGTCATACCCGCGGCTGTCCCTCAGTCAGGGCGTTGATTTCCAGCCATGCCGAGTGCCTCTGCTCTTTCGCTAGCCTATAGCCTGGCGCAACTGGAAACGTACTGCTGGTCAGGCGGTCCCATCATCACATTTGACGACCGCACTTTATTAGCTCCGGCCAAGGAAACTGTCATGAGTGATACCACTTACGTCCCACCCAAGATCTGGAAACCTACCACTGCCTCAGGTGGTACCTTTGCCAATATCAATCGCCCTGTAGCCGGGCCAACACATGAAAAGGCTCTTCCGGTTGGTAAGCACCCCCTGCAGTTGTATTCGCTGGCTACGCCAAACGGCGTAAAAGTCACCATCATGCTGGAGGAATTGCTTGCCTTGGGCCATACCGGCGCCGAATACGATGCCTGGCTGATCAAGATTGGCGAGGGCGACCAGTTCTCCAGCGGCTTTGTCGAGGTCAACCCTAATTCAAAAATCCCTGCTCTCGCCGATCATGGCGGTGACACGCCTGTTCGAGTATTCGAATCGGGCTCCATTCTTGTTTATTTGGCCGAAAAGTTTGGTGCCTTTCTACCAACCGACACACTGGCACGTACCGAAACCCTGAACTGGCTGTTCTGGCAAATGGGTTCGGCCCCTTTCGTAGGCGGCGGCTTTGGGCATTTTTATGCCTATGCTCCAGAAAAGCTCGAATATCCTATCAACCGTTATGCCATGGAAACCAAGCGCCAGCTCGACGTGCTGGATCGGCAGCTGGCCGAACGTCGTTATATTACAGGCGATGAGTACACCATTGCCGACATGGCCATTTGGCCCTGGTACGGCGTTCTTGTACAGGGTGGTCTATACAATGCCGCCGAGTTTCTCTCGGTGCAGGACTACACTCATGTGCAGCGCTGGGCAGCTGACATTGCCAAACGCCCCGCCGTGATTCGCGGACGTAAGGTCAACCGCACATGGGGTGAAGAGACCGACCAAGTACCCGAGCGGCACGACGCGTCGGATCTGGACTGATCTCCAGCAGCGTCGGCCATCAGATGGCCGACGCGACACGCGAGCAAACGGCTCTGCTTTCAGTCACCGTCCTGCTTGTTTCGGGTTAAACACTATTTGCCAAAGTGGTGCCAGTTAAGCTCAACAGGTTATTGAACTCTTTCCAATAGAATAAAGAGTCTTAACGCCTTGATATATCAGTCATTTAGAAGTACTCCGCTCAGGCGCTTGGAAGACGAAAGTCTCCTTTTGCTCTTGATGTCCGTATGACGATAGTGATTGTTTCTGCCCAGGCGCAACGCAACAATGAACTGTCCGGTTAGCGGAAAAGGTTGTATTTATAAACTGAGCAGAATGTCTTATCGAAATGAACTTTTAGAACTACATCTCTAAAGCCAGCTAGCTGGTAATCCAGAGCTAAACCTCATGGCTGGATCCATTGTGAACGGTACACAGTTAGGTCTCTGTATCTATTGGGCCGCACAAAAGCCAAAAAAGACTTCAGATCAGCCCTCCTGCGGAACGGTCCAAAAAATCTGGACGTTCCCATCATCACGAAAAGCCAAGGTTACGTTATCGGTTTCCTCAAGCTCCGCCATGATCTGCTCCCATACCTCATCCGGATCGCTTTCGAGCCGCTCAAGCAGGGCTGTTTTTGCGCACTGTACGGCTGGACTGTTGATAACCCGCTGAAGACGCATAGCAAGTAAGTCATAGGGTTTAGGGGTAGGTGGAGAGGACGTGGTTTTCTTAGCCATACGCATAGCTCAACACTGTATGCATTTACAGTATTATATCTGTGTTGTGGAGATCAAGCCGTTTCATGAACCAGCTCCCGAGCGTATGTAGTTACGCGACCGATGCTCATCCTGTATGTGGCTGTCCTCTCACAGGACGTTCGGCCCTCCAGGAAGTTATTAACCTAAGGAGTGATTACACACTTTCGGGTGTACTGATATGCGGCGCAAGCGCATTTCGCCCCATCGGCAGTGGCTCCGGTGCAGCAAGAGCCGCCTTTACCAATTCATGCACAGCATCCTGCGCCATGACGCCGAGCGGATGCGACAATACCGCCTGAACGAGACCATCCTTCAAGGCAGCCTGGGTAAGAGGCGTCAGATCATGACAGACCACTACGGGTAAGCGTCCTTGCCGCTTGCGTACCTCCCTGAGCGCACGCAGTACCCCTTCTATCCCTCCGCCCGCCACGTACAGCCCTGCCAGATCAGGCTGGCCTCTTAATAAATCCAAGGTATTCTCATAAGCGAACATTTCATCTTCCAGCGTAAGCCTGGGCACCAGAAGTTCCCACTCCTCGGCCCGCTCGCTCAAATAACTTCGAAAGCTCATTTCACACAGCTCCTGACACTGGAAGCGCTGAGTGCCGATCAATAGTGCTACCGCCCCTGGCTGGCGAGCCAGCTGGGTAATGAACCAGCCGGCTGTACGTCCCGCCCGGCGGCTATCAAGCCCTACATAACCTGCACCCGCAGAGGCTGCCAAATCAGACACTAGAGCGATTACAGGCATACCCTCTGCACGCAAGGAGGCCACCGCTTCGCATACCTCACGGTGATCGGCTGCAACGACACCTAGTGCATCTACCTGACCACGCAACGCTAGAATCCGCTGCGCCGTGGTAGAAGGGTCAAAGTCATCCAGATAGGTAATCACAACCCTTACCTGTGCCTTGAGCGTGGTGGCGGCTGCCTCGGCCAGCGCTTCGGCTAACCCTTGGTAAAACGCCACGCCCTGCTTCATAAGCAGAAAGCCCAGCCGCACGATGGGCCGCTGCCCTGCCAGATGCTGTTCGATAATGCCCCGTGCATGAAAACCCAGTTGAGATGCGGCATCGGCGATACGCCGCGCTGTGTCTGCACGCACTCTGGCTCTCAGATTGATGACCCGGTCCACTGTTGACAGGCTGACCCCTGCCAGACGGGCTACATCTTCCATAGTAGGGCGACGCGACGAGACACTAGAAGGCTCTGACATGCGTGGATTACCTAAGCCGCTTGTTTGACAGGTTTTGATAGGTTCCGTCGCGACTATAGCACCTGCTACTAGCAAAGAGGCCCTGCGCTGCAACGTCTTCCTAAGTGGCGTGCATGCGCTTTTGACAGAAAATGAAAGTCTGTTCTACCTATTTGAAAGGTTTTGACAGATAACGCCATCCCTTCTCTAGCTTTACTTTTCTAAGCCTTCTAGCCTTTCGATCACGTGCTACAGCCCCGTCATAACAACAAGCCTCGGAGCGCAACATGGCCATAAAAATATCCACTGCCCCTTGCTGTTGGGGTGTTGATGACGTCAACAATCCTTTTCTTCCCTCTTGGCAGCATGTACTGCACGAAGCCTCGCAGGCCGGTTACCGCGGGATTGAACTAGGTCCTTATGGATATCTTCCGCTAGACGTTCATACAGTCGGTGATGTTCTGACCGCACATGATCTGCATGTGGTTGCCGGAACTATCTTCGATAACCTTGTCGACCCTCGAAACCTGTCAACTCTTCTGGAGCAGACGCACTCTATTTGCTCCTTACTTACGCACCTACCCATTATCGAGCAGGAGCCCGGCCAACGTTTCCGTATGCCCTATCTGGTTGTAATCGACTGGGGACATGAAGAACGCGACTATAACGCCGGCCATTCTGACCGGGCTCCGCGTCTCCCCCAGCAGGACTGGCAGCACATGATGAGTCACATCCGTACCATAGCCGACCTCAGCTGGAAGGAATACGGCGTGCGAACAGTGATTCACCCGCACGCCGGTGGCTATATCGAGTTCGCCGATGAGTTGGCGCAGCTGGTGGAAGATATTTCCGACGATGTTGCGGGTCTGTGCCTGGATACAGGCCATTTGTATTACGCCGGCATGGACCCGGTAACGACGCTCCGCCAGTACGGAAGTCGCCTTGACTACCTGCATTTCAAAGATATCGACCAGGCGATATTCGATCAGGTCATGGATGAACGCATTAGCTTCTTTGATGCTTGTGCCAAAGGGGTCATGTGCCCAATTGGACGCGGCGTCATCAACTACCCTGCCCTATACGAACTCATTCAAACACTGGGTTATCAGGGCTACATCACCGTCGAACAGGAGCGCGATCCACGCAACGCCAAGGGCACCCTGCACGATGTTGCGGCCAGCCGCAGCTATCTCTCTACGATCGGTTTCTAACCCACTCTGCTAAAGGACAATAACAATGATTAATGGCAGCAAGCGTATCCCCCACCCCATCCGCTGGGCCATGGTAGGAGGCGGTCGTGATAGCCAGATCGGCTACATTCATCGTTCGGCCGCCTTGCGTGATCAGAACTTTGCCTTGGTAGCTGGAGCTTTCGATATCAATCCTGAACGTGGCCTCGAATTTGGCATAACACTAGGTGTCGATCCTGAACGCTGTTACCCAGACTACCTCAGTCTGTTTGAACAGGAGGCCCAGCGACCGGATGGTATTCAGGCGGTATCCATCGCCACACCCAATGTCACGCATTACGCCATTACCAAGGCGGCGCTGGAGGCAGGCTTGCATGTAATCTGTGAAAAGCCCCTGTGCTTTACAGTGGCGGAAGCTGAAACATTGCGTGAAGTAGCTTTGGCGAAAAACAGAATCGTAGGCGTGACCTATGGTTACGCCGGCCATCAACTGATCGAGCAGGCCCGCCAAATGATTGCCCAAGGCGAACTGGGCGAAATTCGGATGGTACACATGCAATTTGCCCATGGCTTTCATAGTGACTCCGTAGAGTTACAAAACGGGGCCGCCCTATGGCGTATGGACCCCCGCATAGCGGGCCCTAGCTACGTGCTAGGCGATATAGGTACACATCCGCTGTATATTTCAGAAGTTATGTTGCCTGACCTGAAGATCAAGCGCTTGATGTGCTCGCGCCAGAGCTTTGTCAAGAGCCGTGCCCCGCTGGAGGACAATGCCTATACCCTCATGGAATATGACAGTGGTGCCATGGGCATGGTCTGGTCCAGTGCTGTAAACGCAGGTTCCATGCATGGTCAGAAGGTCCGCGTGATCGGCTCCAGGGCCAGTCTTGAATGGTGGGATGAACGTCCTAACCAACTTTCATTCGAAATCCAGGGTCAACCAGTTCAAGTGCTGGAGCGCGGCATGACCTACCTCCACGCCAACGCCCTGATCGACGACCGCATCGGCGCAGGCCACCCCGAGGGGCTTTTCGAGGCGTGGGCCAATCTCTACTACCGCTTCGCCCTGGCCATGGACGCGACGGACCGTAACGATAGCACGCTATTAAAAACGCTTCGTTACCCAGACATCCATGCTGGCGTCGAGGGAGTGCGTTGGGTTGAGCGCTGCGTACAGTCTGCAGATCAGGACGGCGCATGGGTTGACTATTGACGGTAAATTGCCGTCCTCCTTGCCCTGTAAAGGACGGGGAGAACGGCTATTCCTAATCGAGGCCACAGCATGGACACCACGCCACTGGCTTTATAAGGCACGCTTCAACCAGTGCCGCTATTATTAGCAGGTCCATAGCCTGGGTCACAGCCACCACAATACTAGCAGCCGCAAAAACCATCCCTACCCATGCAGACACGTCTGGACGGATTTCTCTTGGCTTGGCCCTTAGCTGCAAGCACGAGCTCTTATGTCACCACTTATTAGCCAGCCTTCATGGATGTGGCACAGGTTCGTTTTTATATTTCCTTCAGGCTTACTGTTCTGCAGACATAGAATCACCCTATTAAAGGGCTGTTAATAGATTGATCACGAACAAAGTAGTAGGGACTCTTTTACTTACTGACACCATCATAACTGTCAGTGGCTGCTTCGAAGGGAAAGAGGTGCTGAAACCAAAATAGTACAACCTGCGCTGAGTGGCGCGAGCCAAAAGGTCCAGACCGGGAAAAGAGCTGGAGCTGAAGTGTATGCACCGAGAAGTTAAATCTCCTGGCGAAGCCAGGTAAACCATTCAGCCGTATCTTCCAGATAACCCCGCTGCAACGTGCGAGGTCAAGAACTTCGTAGATGTGTTTGTGCTGACCAACACTTGTCACCAACTCGGTCACCTCAAACCTGCTTACGCTGCTTCAGCACCAAGGAGCTCTGCTCGCAGCCTAGCCTGCATCTATGCTCATGCTGCTGCGCGTGAAGCGATTATCTGCAAGGTAAGCAGCCCGCTTGGAGATGAGGTTGTTAAGTCGCGGCAAAACTACTCTCGATTACCTCACTAGCTGGAGCCGGGGCTTGTCCTGGTGCAGTTAGTTGACTGTAGTCAGACAAACCAATGTACTGCTGACAAAACTCAGATTCCTTTATTTATCTCAGTAGCCCGTATTAGCCAGCGCTGCCTTGGGTGGGTTTGTATTTAATGAAATTGTCGCGCCTTGCCCTAACCTCAAAGGATCATCCCTTACGGCTGAGTCTGCTTTTAGGCTTCCTCTTTTTTCAACCACTCTAATGAGTCTTCAAAAGAAATTGGGCGGCTGAATAGATAGCCCTGCACCAGGGTTCCTCCTAGATCGGCAAGCACCGCCATCTCCTCTTGTGTCTCGACACCTTCGATAATGCAATCCAGCTGCATATCCTGGCTTAGGCCAATCAGAGATTTCACTATTTTGTAACCCGCAGGATTGTCCTGGATATTGGTCACAAAGCTACGATCAATCTTCAGCTTCGTAAAGGGAAGCGCATGAAGCTGGCTCAGGCTCGAATAGCCTGTACCGAAGTCATCCATAGAGATCCCGCAACCCAATCTGCGAAACTGCTCAATGGCCTGCTTCATTTGAACGACATCCTGCACGATTGCCGTTTCAGTAATTTCCAGATCAAGTCTGGATGGATTAAAACCGCTTCCCCTAATTACATCTATGATGCGTTGGACACTCTCACAGGTTCCACAGTCATGGGCTGATAGGTTGAATGACAAGCGTATCTCACCAGGCCATGAACATGCCTTATGCAATGCCTGGTTTAACAGCGCCAGGGTCAAACGGTTGATCAAGCCAGTGCGCTCAGCAACTGGAATGAACCGGTTGGGCGGCACAAAACCGAGTTCTGGACTTTGCCATCTGGCCAATGCTTCAAAGGCTACGGTCGTGCGAGTGGACCAGTCGATAATCGGCTGAAACAGCACGTATATTTCAAGGTCGAAATTAGCTCTCCGTAACGCCTGCTCCACCTCAACTGCAGAGTGCAGCTCTTCATAGTGGCTCTCTGAAAAGAGGCATACCGTGCCAGGGCTATGGCGCTTGCCTTGATACAGCGCATAGTCTGCAAACTCGTATAATTGAATTGCGCTACCAGCCATTCGTGGAAAGGTGGCGATACCAACCGTTGCCCCTATCTGGATAGACACATCGGCCAGCATGAACTCGGCGCGTAATGCCTGACAGACCCTCTGACCAAACGTGTTTAACTCCTCATCGCTTAGCGGATCATTAATCACTGCCGCAAACTCATCCCCTCCCAAACGCGCAATATGTACCGTCTCGCTGGCTAAGCCTTGAAGCCGTTGTGCAACCATCGCCAGAAGCCTGTCGCCTATACTGTGGCCATACAGATCATTAACCGGCTTAAACCCATCAAGATCGATAATGCCTACTGCAAGGAATCTCCGCTTACGGGTTGCCTCGGCTAACGCACTCTCAAGCGTGTTGAAAAACTGACGGCGATTGGGTAGTCCGGTCAGACTATCCTTATTGGCCAAGCGCAGATTTTCATTACTTAGCTCTTCAGTCTTTTCCTGAACATCAATCAGGTTGGTGAAATCCCGGTAATGGTTTTGCAGCACCACCAACATGGCTATAGATACGAGCAGAATGTTTATGGAGGTGGCAATAAAGGTAGGATTACCGGTCGCTGCAAAAAAAATGATGAAAGCAAGATCCACCACTGCCGTCACGATGAGCGCTGAGGAGCGCAGATGCATCAGACAAAAGATACAGACAATTACGGTAATACCCATGAAGAAGGCAACATGTGCCTGGCTGTAGGCATCACCATAGGGATACAGAGCCAACGACCAGAGCGTGAACCCTCCAGCGATCAAAGGTGCTAGCCGGTTCGTTCGCCTGAGCGTCGCTACGATAGCTTCAGTTGGGGGGATGGCTTTGACGCGCCACCAGTTTATGGCCCGTATTCCACATATAACTGTCAGAAGTGTCGGCACAAGAAGAGTCAGCCAGTAGGGCGCAGCCGCAACGTGAGTGATAGCCAAGACCCAAGAGTTGACCAACAGTACGAAATACATGAGTGGTAACTGCCGGGCTAACGCAACGTATTGGGCCTTTAGTAACCCTGGGTGGTGCTCTGGAACAGACAGGAGCTTAACCAGATAACCCATTAAGGATTTATTCATCACATGGTTCTCTGACGCGACAGTGACATCAAGATGATCTATTCAACACCAATATCTGGCGTAAGCGGATCTGCCATGAGCAGATCTCTAAGGGAGCAAAAAACCTCTTGTCTGCAGGTTGGACCACTGCTAACCGGCAGGAGTTACTGATCAATTCATAAGACGGTTTTCAGGCGTCAGGTATAGGCCGGCGAGGAAAATGTCAAATATATGGCCTCAATTATTTGACTGACCAGCCAGCCAGCTCTTTTTCTTTGGTGCGCCACGCTGCCACAAAGAATAGCTAGCCGATAGATATTGAAAACTCTTTAGCAGGCAAATACTTAGCGAACCCAAAAAATAATGAGTTTGCGACGCCTCACTTGAGCATGTCTTGGCACACTAGTTGTATTAGGTACTGCATGCCCGGAAGCGCTTCAGTCGTAACCCACACGACTGAAACACTTATTTTTCAAGTTCTGGCCTCACGGATACGGATAGAAGACGCCTTTACCTGACTACTTGCAGTATGGTGAATATCAGTATGTCCGTTCGTTTCTCCAAGCGTCTTTTAAAAAGTCTTCCCTTCATCGCTGCCCTGGCTTTTGGCAGTGCAGCGGCCCAAGCCGAACCGGTCGATCTGGTCAGTCTGAACCTGTCCGGTGCAGGATTCGCGCCTCAGGTGCTGCCAGGTATCAACGGCACCAACTACATCTTCCCGGTGGAATCCTACTTCCAGCAGTGGAGCGCCAGGGGTATCAAGACCTTCCGCTTCCCCATTATCTGGGAGCGCCTGCAACCCAAGCTGGGCGGTCCTCTTGATCCTACCTATGTAGCCCTGATAGACCGCACCTTTGGTTATGCGCAAAAGCACAACATCAAGATTATTCTGGACCTGCATAACTATGCACGCTATCGCGGCCAGGTGATTGGTACCAGTGGCGTTCCGTATGCGCGCTACCAGGAGATCATGACCAAGATTGCCCAGCAGTGGAGTAATCAACCCGCCCTGTACGCCTACGACATCATGAACGAGCCCAACGGGGCCCTGGCCTACTGGGCAACCGCTGCACAATACGGTATCAACGGTGTGCGCGCCGTGGACAAGACCCGCCCGATCATTGTGGAAGGTAACGGCTGGTCGAGCGCTACCCGCTGGGCGGAGTGGAATGATCCCTTGCTGAACCTGAAGGATTCGTCCAACAACATCATTTTCTCGGCGCACTCGTATTTCGATGAGAACGCCGGTGGCAGCTATGGTGACGTAGACGTCAACAAGCTGGACGTGATGTATGGCGTGAATCGCGTCAAGCCGTTCGTAGAGTGGCTGAAAAAGCATGGTAAGCGTGGCTATATTGGTGAGTTCGGCGTACCGGATAACAACCCGCGCTGGAACATCCTGATGGACAATATGCTGGCCTACCTGAAAGAGAATTGCGTACCGGCGTCCTACTGGGCGGCAGGTCCGGGCTGGGGCAACTATTTCATGTCGGTTGAGCCTATCAATGGTGTAGAGCGTCCGCAGTGGCCTACCCTTAAGAAGTACATGGACAGCAGCAGCTGCACCGAGATTGGTCCGAAGAAAGCTGTTGCTACAACACCTGCAGCATCGACTACTCCTGTGGCCTCTACACCGGCCTCAGCAGGCACGGTGAGTGAGATTAATAACATCACTAACGTGGACTGGCTAAACGGCGTGTATCGCAAGAAGCCTGGTTTTTCGATTCCGGCCAATGATGCTAACAAGGCGGCCTTTAAAGTAGGAGCGTCGGTACGCTTGGCTGATGGCCAGGTCAGAAAGATCAGCTCCGCACAGGTCGGTGCAAAGATGGCAGTGTATCTTGAGGGCGCGGCGGTTAACGGCGCGGTGGTTGGGTATCCTAAAACACTGGTAGTCGTGCCTAACTAACTAAACGATTTCAGCCTCTATAAATCAAAAAGCCGTCCGTAGGGGCGGCTTTTTTTGGCGTTACCCTATGGCTGATAGCAATACTACTACCGCTCCATTACATCAAGTACGACCCTATCCAATCCTGTCTTCGCGATACCCCTGATGCTTAGGGTGGATGCGGTAACAATCAAACGACAGTCATGAGCGTGATCAATCCCGGGGCTGTAACTCTTTTGGTTCAGGACAACGCGATAGTCTTTTTAGGGGGTCTTGTGCAACCTGCCGGGTGGCAAGGTAGTGTTTGATATCGGCTCGCCTGTCTGCAAGCTTCTGGCGCCGCGTATGCCGCTCGAGCACTACGGCAGCTAATGCCATAGCCAGTAGCGAGACGCTGGCCAGCGTTACGAGTGCGCCTAGCCAGTAGGTATCGATACTGCCATCTATATTCCCGCTAGAGCTTCCCATGTGGAAACGTGCGCTTGCCATTCCGGTGTAATGCATTGCCGCTATGCCAAAGCCGAGAAAAATGGATGCGGCAAAACGCAGCATCCAGACATGCGCCAAAGGCCGCTTTAGATGAAAAGCTACATACAGCGCCGAGATTGAGGCAAGTACTGCGATGACCAGGGAGACGCCTAGCCATATGGGGTCGTAGCTGATGGCTGGATGCATATTGATTGCAGCCATGCCGGTGTAATGCATCGCTGCAATCCCGGCGCCCATGACCAGACCACCCCAGAAAAAATGCCGAGTCGCCAGTGCTGGACGGCAGACGATTCCCAGCGCTACAGCCGCTGCTAAAATAGCCAGCCCTAACGAAAGCACAGTGGCCGAGGCTTGGTAGCTAAGCTCGATAGGCAGGCTGAAAGCCAGCATGCCAATAAAATGCATTGCCCAGATTCCAACCCCCATGGCTACTGAGCCACAACCAAGCCATTTCCGCGCAGCAGTGCCGGATGTATTAAACACAGCAGAGGCCAGCTGGAGCGCAGTGTAGGAGGTCAGAACTGCCACAATGATAGAGATCAAGACTAGGAATGGGTCATAACTACCAGTAAGCATAGGGTTACCCGGTTTCAGATCCTAAGCTTAACGGCCGACTGCGTCGTTTCTGAAATTACGCTCGCAGTCCGAGGTCCATATCCCGGTACGCTCATGTGCTGCAACACATGCGCCAAATACAGCCGTCAATGAATATCCCGTGTAGTCGATACACAAGAACCACCCCTTAAGCTGCGCCGCTGGGAAAAGCGTAACTGGTACCCACAACAAATGATCTCCATGAACCAGGCCAATCGTCTTCGGCGCGTCTTCATCGTGTTTGCCCTGTGCTTTACCCTGGGGCTTACCAGCGTTGTGTCACTTCAGCTTTTTAGAAGCTATGAGGCTACTTTAAATGCTGCTGAGGTGAATGCAGCTAATCTGGTGAAATCAATTGCGCAGCACGCTCAGGACACTTACGAGGAACTTGATCTGACCAGCTATGGCATAGTCGAGAGGCTGGAGTGGGATAACTTTGGCGCAGGGCTATCGGATGAAAATGTGGCGCGTTTAAAGCACTTTTTCAAACGCCAAGTGGCTCAGATGAACCAGGTGCACGGCATTTTCGTTTATGACAAGGATGGCAAATGGATCGTGACGGATAAGGATGACTATCCCGCCAGCATCAATAACAGTGACCGCGAATATTTCATCTACCACAAGACCTTTAGGGACCGAGGGGTTTATATTGGTACACCCCTGCGCAGCCGATCTACAGGCGACCTTGTAGTCCCTGTTTCGCGCCGAATCAACAACCCGGACAAGAGTTTTGCCGGCGTTGTGCTGGTTACCGTCAATATCGAGTATTTCAACGCCTACTACGCTGACTTCCGACTGGGTGCCGGGGATATCATTGTCCAGGCCTTGCGTAGCGGTGAAGTGATCTCACGGTTGCCCAATTCAGAAAATAACATACGGCTTAATCTCTCCAAGGGCGAGGTATACAGCAAGTACCTGCACCAAGGACGCTTTGGCGTTACTCGAATTACTTCAGTTGTAGACGGCGTAAAGCGTATCCAGGGATATCAGGCGCTTGAGCGCTATCCGCTGGTGGTACAGGTTGGATTTTCCTTAAAAGATGTGTTAGCCCCCTGGCTGACCGAGGTGGTGATTTACACCGGCGGGCTAATGGTCATGCTCGCTGTTTTATTTGCCCTGGCGATGGTCGTGCTGCGCTACATGCGACTGGACCGGGAAAATCAACTCGAACTTAAAGCCGCCTATGACGCTGTTGAAAGGCTGGCAATGGAAGATGGCCTGACCGGTTTAGCCAACCGACGCCATTTCGATGTCATGCTGCCGGTTGAGCTGAACCGAGGACGCCGTCAGGCTCACCCGATCGGGCTTATCATGCTCGACGTAGATTATTTCAAACGATTTAATGACCGCTATGGCCATCAGATGGGAGATCTGTGCCTTCAAGCTGTAGCGCAGGTCATCAAACAGAATGTTCGCCGCGCAGGTGACTTAGCCGCACGCTATGGTGGTGAAGAGCTTGTCATCCTGCTGCCTAATACCGATGAAGCGGGTACTTATGGCATTGCGACGGCCATCATGGAAGGTATCAGGGCGGCAAACATTGAGCACATGGACTCTCCCCTGGGTCGCGTCACAGCCAGTATCGGATACCATGTAGTGATTCCAGACAGTTCTGAATACAATCCGGCCTATGAGCTGGGCTTTGCTGACATGAATCTGTATACAGCAAAGGAGCTGGGACGAAACAGAGTCCATCCTATTCCCAATATTATCTAACATCCTCTTGCCCAGCCGTTAGAGCAATTTCTCGTTTTCCTCCCCCTCGATTCGATACGGCTGAAAATCTGCGAGCCTACTGAGCCGATATGAATTTACTTTTATCGCCTGTTAATCAGTGGTTAGAGTTTTGCGGCAGTAGACGCAGGAAGTAGTGCAGCCGCAGGCCTTATGGATAGTCTCTTTCGTGAAGCCAGAGGCATGCAAGATATAGAAGAATGGCTGATATCGAATATTGACCAGGAGTACTTTGTTTCAAAAAACATAATTGGTCTTTGAATAAGTCAGCACAGGCCTGGATTGCGAGCAGGGCGAGGATCCTACTGAGCTGCTATTACACGGTCACGGCCAGCCCTTTTAGCCACATACATCGCACTATCAGCCATACCGATTAGCTCTACCGGCTCTGTGCTGTTTTCTGGCGCAGTGGCTACACCAAAGGAGGCTGTAACGGAAATGGAGTGGCCACCTTCTAGAGTATTGAGCTGGCGCAGCGCCTCACATACCTGCTGAGCGCGAGCCACGGCATTTTCCTTTGTACAATCCGGCAAAATCATGACCAGTTCTTCACCGCCATAGCGGCAGGCTAGATCAGAGGCACGCAAGGATTTTTTCAATAATTGGGCTGTCATGCGCAGGGCTGCATCCCCTCCGGCATGCCCATGGAGATCGTTTACCTGCTTGAAATGGTCGATATCAAGCATGATTACGCTAACAGGTGATCCATTACGTTGTGAACGGGCCAGTTCACGAGCCAGACTTTCCTCCATGAAGCGTCGGTTGTAGAGGCCGGTCAGAGCATCCTTGACGGACTGGTCACGCATTACCTGTCTCAGCTTCGCATTGGTTAGTGCCAGCGCTGTCTGCTCGCTGATGGCTTCAGCCAGATTCATCGCTTGATCAACCAGGGCGCCGTCCTTAATGGGCTTGCTGATATACAAAAGGCCCAGCACTTCACCGTAAGCGGTTAAGGGTAGGCAGTAATGATTACGCGGGTCTTCTGCCATATAGTGATTACAGTGCAATGCAGAATGATTTTCCTCGCAGTAATGCACTTGTCCCCGGCGCAAAGCCCAGCAGTCATGGGGAGCCATCATACGTGGCTCGACCTCCTCGCTGCCCCATGTGGCGCCTCGCTCCAACATGTCTGCTGAATTACGGTAGAGAAAGATCGCACCTACTGTATCTGGCAGCAGTTTTGAGCAATACAGCGAGCTGATTGCCAGTCCCTCTTGCAACGTCATCTCAGTCTGAAGCGTACGAGACATCTCTCCCAAGAGAGATACTTCAAGGTTACGCTGGCTAAGTTCTCTGACGCTCTCCTCAAGCTTTCGGCTGATGAGTTGAGAATCATTGGCTGAGTTTTCTTGAGCAAGGATAGCGTTACGCATTGACCTGAACATAAAGGATAGAAGCAGCATGGTCAGGAGTGTACTGACTAGAGAAAAGCCTACTGCCGCTATACTTTTCTCTCCAAGCTTATTATCAAGCGCTGCCAGTTCCTGCTGCTCTCCAAATATGAGTTCGCCTACCACGTTACGAACGTTTTCCATCAAATCCTTGCCGTGACCGGTGCGAATAATGGCCTCTACTGCAGCGTACCCCTGCTCATGCCTGAGGGTGATGGTTCTGGCCAGATCTTCGAGCTTCAGCTGAGCATGCTTAATAAGCACATCTACTTTTTCTGTCTGATCCAGAACGTCGCCAGCGTAAACACTCTTGAGCCTCTTGAGTTCGTTAGGCAGGGAGGATAGCGAAACATAGTAGGGCCGTAAAAATACCTCATTACCGGTAATGACATAACCACGCTGGCCAGTCTCTGCATCGACCACCAGTTCCTGCACAATACGGAGACTTTCTATTTGCTTCTGGACAACATTACGCTCTTGGCGCGTATCGTTGACCCAAAACAGGCTAAGGGGGGCAACTGCTGCGGTTAGGATCATAATGATTGAAGCGCTGCCGGCAGCAAGCTTGAGCCGAGCCTTTCTGAACGCCATTACATTAACCTTGCTACCAAATCCGGTTGAGCGGAGCCAAAGTCAGCCGTACCTAAAGGAACGAGAGGGCCATAGAAACGTACTGCTCTGGTAAGCGCCAGCTTGTGAGTAGGCGCTCACCAAGAAACTATGAGAGCAGGCCTAAGGGAAATAAAAATAGCTCGCTCCATAATCACAGGTCTGTTCATTGTCATAAGCATCGACCAACCCTTCAAAAACCTGAGCTTGGCGGCAGCCTTTAAGCCTAGTGGCAGACAGACGGTCATACAGATTCTTGAAGGTCAATAATAAGGTGGGTCGTTACCTTATACAGACAAGCAGCAGAGTATCTGGCTCTGGCTTTAGGTGACGCCCTAGACCTCTCGCTGGCTTTGATAAGTAATGGGCAAGTACTGCGTGATATGACCATCGTCCTGCATGAACACTGGCCTAACGATGGTGAAACAATGACCAAAAAGCGCAACATGCTCCGTACTTTTAGTGTGGGAAGCATAGCGCGGGACGCGAAGCGGCCCTAATGCGACCTGTGCTGCTGCTCGATGTACTGGCGTATGTTCGATATCGACGCCGCGCCCACGTTGCCCGCGAAATAGCTTGGGCTCCATAGGGCGTTATTTAAATACGCAGCCACCACGAGTTCCGGGTACATCAGCCGCAGTCGCCTGCTGGAGACGCCCTTGAGGCTATTCACGAGTCGCGAGAGCGCTACCTTCGACGGATAGTGCATAGCAAATGCACATGGTCAGGCCCGCCATTGAGCTCAATGAGTTCAGATTCAAAGTCCGCGCTGACACTACGGAAAATTCCTTCTGACAAGAAGCGTACACCACCCGCGTCTGTTCAGCTTGCGGCTCCTTAGTAGGACCGCAGGGCGTCAATGGGTTGCGTATAAAAGAATGGACCTGCTGTGAGTGCGGTGTCGCTCACGATCGCGATACTAACGCGGCTAGAAACATTCTTGCGCTCGGGCATGAGCGTCCATCTGTGGGAATCCCCGTCCTTTAGGCTGGGGAGGATGTAAATGGCAGGCATGAGCAATTACGTACCTGTAGTGAGCGCAGGCTAGATACTTCTGGGTTCGGTTACTCCCAGCATCACTGCATTACCTGCCTGCGCTCATCAGTAAGGCTTCGCTAGTGATGCTTAGTCCAGTAGATCTGCGGGTACGTTGCCGCCGTTCTCAGCCAGCTTTTGCAGTACAGCTTTGTGCAGCCACATGTTCATCTGCGCGGAGTCCTGCAGTTTGTCTGCTGGGCAGTTCAGTTCTTTGGCGAGCTCCTGACGAGCAGACAGGCTGCTGTCCAGGTCAAGCAGCTTGAGCAGATCGACGATGGACGTTTTCCAGTTGAGCTTTTCGGCATGGTTGGCTGCCAGCCCGTCGAGCTTGGCAGCCACATCCACCTGACTGATAGCCTGTGGTGCGGCTCCGGTAGCTGTATCCGTGGACGAGGATGACGTACCAGCGGGCGTACCTGCCGCTGCATCAGTGCTGCCCGGCTGCTGCGCGGTAGGTTCGGCAGCGTGTGCTTCTTTACCAATACCAAGCTTGGACAGGATATTGCCAAATAGACTCATATAAACTCCTCATCTATCAATCGAGACGGTGACCTGCTTGTGCAGGGCTTGCCTATCTTCCGACCGCTGTGTCGAGGAATTAGTTTGAAATAAATGCCATTAGTTTGAGACCAGACCCAACATCTTCATTCCTGTTGGTGTTACTTCTCCTTCGGAATAATGGAGATGGCACCATTTTTCTCCAGAATCGCATATTTGATCTGATCCATTCGCTCAAGCCCATGCGTGGTACGGGCCGCCTCCAGAAGGTCCTCCTCGGCCAGACGTACCTTGTTCAGTCTCGCCTTGAGCACCTGTCCATTCTCCACAATGATCATGGGCATCCCGTCTATGAACCGCGCAAGCTTGGGGGACCGCTCCTTGACCAGCGATAACCCGATATCGATGACTACCAGGGTCACGATGATGAGCGCTGCGTTGGTTACGGAAAAATCATCGCCCAGCAACGCCTGTTGGGTCGCCTCGCCAATAATCAGAAGTAGCACAAAATCAAACGTTGTGATTTCAGCCAGGGTACGCCGCCCGGCAATCTTGAAGATAATAAAGACCACCAGATAAACCGCCGCAGCGCGTAATACCGCGTCCATGATTGCTCCTTACGGATAAATGAATTGCGTCAGTTGCAGGGCGGGCCCTGAAGTCAGCGTTGAAACGACACTGCGAGACAGACCAACCCCCTGTGCCCGAAGACTCAGGTGCGTCTGGACCCAGCCTCGATCATCAGCCAGGTAGGTAAGGCGCATCCCTGAACCGTAGCTGCGGGATTCGACTGGCTCGGGTTGCAGGCTGTCGACACTGAATGAGTCCAACAAACTGCCGTCGAGCAGGATGGTCGCTTTTCCATCTGCTCCAGCCTTGGCCTTGATGGTGACCGGCATGGATGCACCATTACGTGCAAAGCGCTCGTAGACAATGATCAGTTCGCCATCAGGACTCTGGATTTCGGTATGACTTAGTGGACCCTTGGAAAACAGACCAAGCAACGTCAGGATGACAATGGCGCACAGCATGTACCAGCCTATACGCTCGATCATCCAGATCCGTTTCTGTACGCAAAGGTCTTCTTGGATCGGATACTGGCGGCTGGAAAATTCGTTCTTATCGTCTGGCGTTGACATATTTACGTCCCTGACCTGTTGTTACGGTTGAAAGCCGGGACACTCATTAGTTCTGCGCGTACACGCCGTGCCTCGCCTCATCCCCCTATCGCAGCACACCGCATACGGCGGCCAGAAACCAAGCCCTTAAGCATTACGTCTGCAACATCAGGTAATACCTTAAGGGTGCACCATGACATTCAATGAACTTTCGGCAAAACTCTCAAATTGGGCAGGCCAGGCCCGCACGTTTCAGCTGGCTGTCACAGGCATCATTCTCTGGGCTGTCTTTCATTACAACGATACGTGGCAGCTGATCATCAACACCTCCATGACCATCATTACGTTTCTCATGGTGTTTCTGATCCAGAACACACAGAACCATGACAACGTTGCCCTGCACATCAAGCTCGACGAATTCTTGCGCGTTACCCAAGGCGCACAGGATCGCCTGCTCCACTTAGAAAATCTCGACGTCAATGAACGCAAAGCGCTGCACAAGAAGTATAAGGGAATAGGAAAGAGACCAGTGCGCTCAAGCGTCGGGACCCGGAGGCCGAAGAAAAGACTGAGCAGGCCTAAACAACGTGACACCAATCACATTTATAAAAATCCAACCTCAGTAATGGCACTAAAGCATCATCTGATCATTGACATGTAAATAAATCCTATAACCGCCATTAAGTTTCAAGCGTAGAAAACGATAACCCCTCCAATGCGGTTCTCTGCGCAATCGACTTAATGGTGGTGCTTGATGCCTTCCTCTGATGTTTCTCTCGATCATTCCATTTCTGGAGCTTCCAACCACGCCTCAACGACAGGTACTGTCTGGATTCCGCTTGCGCTGTGTGGCGTAGCTGGCGGAGCCGGAATTGTCTGGGCAGGAAACGCTTCCTCGTTGAGCTGGGTGCTGGCAGCTGCGCTACTGGTTGCAGCCGGGCTTTTGGCTGTCTGGGGCCAGGCGCGCCAGCAGCAGGTGCTGAAAGCACTTTCTGCCTCACAAAGCGAGGCACGCGGCATGACCGGCAAAAAGGCCCAAGAAGGTGCTGTGGACGGGATCTGTATTGAAGTGCTCCCGGTGTGGGCACAGCAGATCGAAACAGCGCGTAGTCACACGGAAGAAGCCGTTACTCAACTGACTCATCGCTTTGCTGAGCTGGCAGGCCGTATTCAAATGTCAGTCGAAGGGTCCCATGATGGCAGTGCTCAGGCGCTTGTTGCGCTCCTGTCCTCCAGCCAGAACGAACTCAACGGCATCATTACCGGCCTGCGTGAAGCCTTGTCAAGCAAGGCAGTGCTCCAGCGTGAAATCACGCAACTACATGAATTTACCGGCCAGCTTCAGGCCATGGCCAAGGATGTTGCCGATGTTGCCAAGCAGACGAACCTGTTGGCCTTGAACGCGGCTATCGAAGCTGCACGTGCAGGCGAGGCAGGCCGTGGATTTGCGGTAGTCGCCGATGAAGTTCGCAGCTTGTCGACTTTGTCAGGCAACACCGGACAAAAGATCAGCGAAACGGTGGATACCGTTAATGCCGCCATTCGCCGCACCCTGGAGGCGTCCGAGCAGTACGCCCGTCAGGATGCTGAAACCCTGGCGAACTCCGGAAACGTCATCGAAAACGTCATCACCCAGTTCAATGCCAACGCCAGTCATCTGGTGCAGCAGAGCAACACCTTGCGCGAGCAAAGTGAAGCCGTGGGCGCTGAAATCTCGGACGTCCTGGTAGCCCTGCAATTCCAGGATCGCGTCAGCCAGATGCTGAGCCATATCCGCAATGATTTGAACAAGCTGGAGCAGCGCCTGCTTGACCGGCGTACTCAGGCCGCGCAGGGCGAGGCGTTGAAGCCGATCGACACCAAAGCCTGGCTTGATGAGCTGGCCAGGACGTATACCACAGCGGAGCAGCTGGCTGTCCATCATGGCAAAACGCCGGCCTCGGCCGCTTCGTCCGATATCACCTTCTTCTAAGCCACACTTCTGTTCGAGACCATTATGAGCACGAAAAAAACCGTTCTTATCGTTGATGACTCCATTTCGATCCGCCAAGTCGTCGGCATGACACTCAAGGGCGCCGGCTACGACGTGATCGAGGGCTGTGATGGCAAGGACGCATTGGGCAAGTTAGACGGCCGCAAGATCCACCTGATTATCAGCGACGTGAACATGCCCAATATGGACGGCATTGCGTTTGTTACAGCAGCCAAGAAGCTGCCGGCCTACAAGTTCACGCCGGTCATCATGCTGACCACCGAGTCGGGCGCCGACAAGAAATCAGCCGGTCAGGCCGCAGGCGCCAAAGCCTGGATGGTCAAGCCTTTCCAGCCCGCTCAGATGCTGGCGGCTGTTTCCAAACTGATTCTGCCGTAACCCTGCTACGAGATCGTCACCATGACCGAAGCCGCTATTGAACTGCATCACCGTGTGGCCCTGGATGGCCCGTTGACTATTTATACAGCAGCTGAGAGCAAGGCCAAGGTGCTCGATCCGCTCAAGGCCAGCGCACAGGTCGAATTTGATCTGGCAGGAGTAGATGAATTCGATTCGGCTGGCCTGCAGCTGCTCATCCTTGCAAAACAGGAAGCAGCCAGGCGTGGCTGCTCGCTTAGCCTGTGCAATCACAGCCCTGCGGTTGTGGAGTTGCTTGAGCTAAGCGGGCTAGTCAGCTTTTTTGGCGACCCTCTTCTTATTCAGCCGCATCTCGCTTGAGGCCACGCCGTGAATATCGATGACGTGTTAAAGATTTTTATTGCCGAAAGCCAAGAGCTTCTCCAGCAGATGGAAGATGCTCTGTTGCAGATCGAGCAGAACCCGCATGATCCAGACCTGATCAATGCGATTTTCCGTGCTGCCCATACAATCAAGGGTTCAGCAGGCCTGTTCGGGCTGGACGGTATCGTCAGTTTTACCCATGTGGCAGAAAGCGTTCTGGATCGCATTCGCAGTGGCGAGCTTGCCTTCAACGATGCGTTGGCCGCCCTATTCCTGCAGGTATGTGATCAGCTCAACGCTCTTATTACGCATGTAGAAGCTGGCGGCTCGCTGGATGAATTGGAGCCGGCACTGCACAAGCAGGGTACAGCCCTGGTCGAGACCTTGAGCCAGTATCTGTCTGGCAATGCCGTACCGACCTCGATTGTGGAAGCGGCTGCGCCCGTGGCCCGTGAGATCAGTGACAAGCCTGGCGAGCATTGGCATCTGTCACTGCGCTTTGGTCCCGATGTGTTACGCAATGGCATGGATCCCTTAGCGTTTTTACGGTACCTCAATACCTTCGGGCAGATCACTCATATCGTCACGCTAACTGAACATGTTCCTACGGCTGACGAAATGGACCCGGAAACCAGCTATCTGGGTTTTGAAGTGGCGTTTGCAACGGATGCCGATAAGGAAACGATTGAAGGTGCCTTCGAATTTGTCCGTGAAGACAGTCAAATTCGTATCTTTCCACCGAACAGCAAGACGGCCGATTATATCCAGTTGATCAACGAGCTACCGGAAGAAGATCTGCGCCTGGGTGAAATGCTGGTACGTTGCGGTGCGTTGACACAATCGGAGCTGGAAAAAGCACTTCAAAAACAGTCAGAGCCAGAAGCAGAAGCAGCGCCTATTGGTCAGGTACTGATCAATGAGAAGAATGTCCAACCACAAGTCGTGACCGCTGCGCTGCAGAAGCAAAAGCAGGTCAAGGACAACCGGACAGCTGAAGGTAACCTGATTCGAGTGGATGCCAACAAGCTTGATCAGCTTATTAACCTGATCGGTGAGCTGATTATTGCAGGGGCCGGTACCCAACTAGCCGCTCAGCAAAGTGGCGTTGCCCAACTGGTAGAGTCTACTGGCGTACTGTCGCGCTTGGTGGAAGAGGTACGTGATTCAGCCTTGACCCTGCGAATGGTACAAATCGGCACGACATTTAACCGCTTCCAGCGCGTCGTGCGTGATGTGTCCAAAGAGCTGGGTAAGGACATCGTTCTGGAAATCAGCGGTGGTGAAACCGAACTGGACAAGACTGTAGTCGAGAAGATCGGCGATCCGCTGACCCACCTTATTCGCAACTCCATGGATCATGGTATTGAGCCGGCCCCTGTTCGCCTCGAGCGTGGCAAGCCTGCCCAGGGTACGGTGCGCCTGAATGCGTATCACGAGTCCAGCAGCATTGTCATCGAGGTATCGGACGACGGTGGTGGTCTCAATAAAGATCGCATCCTACGCAAAGCCATAGAGCGCGGACTCGTCAGCGACAACCAGAGCCTGACCGACAAGGAAATCTTCAACCTGATTTTCGAGCCTGGTTTTTCTACCGCCGAGCAAGTCAGCAACCTGTCCGGTCGTGGCGTTGGGATGGACGTGGTAAAGAAAAATATCACGGCTCTACGTGGCACAGTGGATCTGGACAGCGTTGAAGGCATAGGCACTACGATTAGCATCCGCTTGCCCCTGACACTGGCCATTATTGATGGCTTCCTGATTGGCGTTGGCAAAGCCACCTATGTGGTTCCACTGGACATGGTTGAGGAATGCATTGAGCTGACCAGCGACCAATCCTCTGCAGCCAGACAAAGTACGAGCGATTACATCGATTTACGGGGCGATGCCCTGCCCTTCATCCGACTACGTGAATTGTTTGCCGTTGAAGATGAACCGCCACGCCGTGAAAACGTGGTTGTCGTGAACTACGCAGGTAATCGTGCCGGCTTGGTCGTAGATCAACTCATGGGTGAGTTTCAGACCGTTATCAAGCCACTCGGCAAGATTTTCGATAACAACCGCGCCTTGGGCGGCTTCACCATATTGGGTAGTGGTGCCGTGGCGTTGATCCTCAGTGTGCCGGGAATGATCGGCACAATTACACAAAGGCAGGCCGCTTCCAGCGCCGCCATGACCATCAATTCCTGATTGAGACAGCTATCATGAACGAAACGAAAAAAATGGTGCTGCTGGTAGTCTCTGCATTACTAGGCATCCTGGTCCTGGCCGGCGCTGCGCAGTACCAGATCAGCCGAGTATTCGAGGCAGCAAACTTCGGCAACGAGAACGCAGTGCCGAGCTTATTGGCTATCGCAGCGGTCAACGATCCTACCAATAAGTCTGTAAGAGCTATGTTCCTTCACTTACAGAGCAACGATGCCCTTGAGAAAGGGCAGCTGGCTCAAGAAGTCCATGACCTGCAGAATAAGGTCCAAAACGCTCTGAAAGACTATGAAAATTTCCTAGCCAACGATGAGGATCGTCGCTTGCTGGAGCAGGACCGTGAAGCCATCGGTGCCCTGTTCGCCCTTCAGGATAAATTGCTTCTGCTGTCCCAGCAGGGACAACTGGATCAAGCCAGGGAAATACTGATGGCTAACCGTCCGGTTTTCACCAAGCTGGCCGAAGCCTTGGGTACTCATCGTGAGTTCAATCAGCGCCTGGGTGAACAAAGTGCTCAGCTGGCAGCCAGCATTAAGACCAATGCAACAATTACATCCATTGTTATCGCCCTGGTGACTCTGCTTGCTATCGGCTTTATTGGTTTCGTCATCATCCGCAGCCTGCAAAAAGTCGTAGCCGTAGCCAATCGCGTGGCTAAGGGCGATCTGCCGGATGACATTGTAGTCAAGGCAAGCGATACAACTAGCCTCATGGCGGCCATGAGTCGCATGGTAGGTACGTTGCGCAATCTGCTCAACGAGATGAATCACATGTCCAAGGAGCACGACAAAGGGGAAATAGATGTTTTCATTCCCGCTGACCGCTTCGAGGGCAGCTACCGCACCATGGCACAAGGCGTAAACACCATGGTGTCCAGCCATCTCGAAGTCCAGCAGAAAGCCATGGCATGCGTAAAAGCCTTTGGCGAGGGCAATCTGGACGCCTCTCTTGAGCGCTTCCCCGGCAAGAAGGCGGTGATCAACGATAACATCGAGCAGGTACGTGCAAACATCATGCAGCTGGTCAATGAAATGCAGCGCATGTCCCGTGCTCATGACAAAGGTGACATCGACGTCTTCATCGAAGCAGCCCGTTTTAGCGGCTCTTATCAGGCGCTGGCGGAAGGCATCAACACCATGGTCGATGGCCACCTTGAGGTGCAACGCAAGGCCATGGCTTGTGTACAGGCTTTTGGCGAAGGTGATCTTTCTGCACCGCTGGAGCGCTTCCCAGGTAAAAAGGCAATAATCAACGACAATATCGAGCAGATACGGGCCAATATCCAGCGGCTGGTAGATGATGCCAGCGCGCTCAGCAGTGCAGCCATGGCAGGCCAGTTGGCGACCCGCGCCGATGCTGGTCAGCATAAGGGTGATTTCCGCCGTATCGTCGAAGGCATCAACGGGACGCTCGATGCGATTGTCAGCCCCGTTAATGAGGCCATGAGCGTTATGGCCGGCCTTGCCCAGGGTGACCTCAGCCGCACGGTACAAGGTAATTACCAGGGTCAGCTCTTGGAACTTAAGCAATCCATTAACAGCACCGTTGGCAAGCTGAACCAGATTATCACGGACGTTCGCGACTCGGCCGATGCACTGGCCAGTGCGTCAGAGGAGATTTCAGCAACTGCCCAGTGCATGAGCCAGGCCTCCACAGAGCAAGCGGCATCGGTTGAGGAAACCAGCGCGTCCATGGAGCAGATGTCCGCTTCTATCGGCCAGAATACCGAGAACGCCAAGGTCACTGACAGTATGGCCAGCAAGGCTGCCCAGGAAGCATCCGAAGGTGGCAAGGCCGTGAAGGACACGGTCGCAGCCATGAAGACCATTGCCGACAAGATTGGCATCGTGGACGACATCGCCTACCAGACCAACCTGTTGGCCTTGAACGCGGCGATCGAAGCGGCACGTGCCGGTGAGCATGGCAAGGGCTTTGCGGTTGTGGCGGCTGAAGTGCGCAAGCTGGCCGAGCGTAGCCAGATTGCAGCCCAGGAAATTGGCAACGTGGCCAAGGGTAGTGTTGACCTTGCCGAGCGTGCCGGTACGTTGCTGGACGAAATTGTGCCCTCGATCGGCAAAACGTCCGATCTGGTACAGGAGATTGCGGCCGCGTCGGAGGAGCAGAGCTCAGGTGTCAGCCAGATCAACGCGGCCATGGGTCAGCTGAGCCAGATTACGCAACAAAATGCTTCAGCCTCTGAAGAATTGGCGGCAACGGCCGAAGAAATGAGCAGTCAGGCTGAGCAGTTGCAGCGTCTGATGAGCTTTTTCAGCAGCAATGGCCACACGGCTACGGCAGACCTTCAACGTGCGTTGGACCATACTCGTCCACTCACGGAGCAGGTACGTACTAAAGCTCAGGCTCATCCGCATGCTGCAACGGCATCTGGAGCGTTACCGGAAGGCTTCATCCGCTTCCAGGGCTGATGATCATACAGGGCGCCTGCATCTTCCGCAGGCGTCCCTTTTATCTAGATATCTAACCCAGGTTGGCCAGAGGCTTACCTGTGAGGCTGATCATGACTGTTTCAAGGAAAATGCTTCTTCTGGTGTTCTCAGCCCTGTTTGGCATTGTGCTATTGGCAGGGACAGGTCAGTACCAGATCGGC
The DNA here is from genome assembly GCF_058536325.1 of Pseudomonas sp. C2.3V. Classification (NCBI taxonomy): domain Bacteria; kingdom Pseudomonadati; phylum Pseudomonadota; class Gammaproteobacteria; order Pseudomonadales; family Pseudomonadaceae; genus Pseudomonas; species Pseudomonas sp. C2.3V. The sequence goes on from NZ_JBZUBN010000002.1 coordinate 492,997, forward strand.
CGCGTATTCCAGGCGGCTAACTATGGCAATGACAATACAGTGCCTAGCCTATTGGCGATCAATGAGATTAGCCAAAGCGTTGATAGCTCCATCAAGAATTTTTACGTGCACATCTTAAGCACTGACGCGGCTCAAATGGCGCAAGTCGATGAGACACTGGCGTCTATTCGCACAGATATTGACCGGGGCTTGAGGCACTATGAAACCCTACTGTCAAACGATCAGGACCGCCAGTTGCTGGCTAACGACCGGGAAGCGTTGAAAGGCCTAAAAGAACTAGAGAGCAAGGTGCTGCCCTTGTCACGGGAAAACCGTACTGAGGAAGCTAAATCAACGCTCTTGGAAAATCTTCAAGTCATTGAAAAAGTTAGCCAGGCACTTGATGCTCACGTCAGATTCAATGAGCAACTCGGTAAAGAAGGCGCCGCGACCGCAGTAAGCCTGAAAGGAACTGCCACGCTTATCTCTATCATGATTGCGCTGGCTACACTGGTAGCCGTAGGCCTGATCGGCTTTGTGATTACCCGCAGCCTGCTTCGCCAACTTGGCGGCGAGCCTGCTGACGTTGCAGCCATGGCCAATCGTGTTGCGGCCGGTGACCTGCCTAGCGAGATTGCGCTAAAGAAAGGCGACTCAACTAGCCTCATGGCAGCCATGAGCCGTATGGTGGAAACCTTACGCGGCCTGCTCAATGAAATGAATCGCATGTCCACCGAGCACGACAAGGGCGAGACCGATACCTTCATTCCGGCTGATCGCTTCGAGGGTAGCTACCGCACAATGGCGCAAGGCGTGAACGATATGGTCAAGGGCCATATCGATGACCAGCGTAGTGCAATGGCCTGCGTAAAAGGCTTTGGTGAAGGCAACCTGGACGCACCTCTGGCCCGCCTGCCGGGCAAGAAAGCATTCATTAACGATAACATCGAGCAGGTACGTGCCAACATCAAGGCACTGATTACCGATACCCAGCAACTCAGTCAGGCGGCAATAGCCGGTCAGCTCGATGAGCGAGCCGACGCTTCCCAGCACCAGGGTGACTTCCGCCGGATCATCGAAGGCGTCAATGGCACATTGGACGCCATCGTTGCACCACTAAGCGAAGCCATGGACGTCATGGGGGCGCTGTCAAACGGCGACCTAGGCCGTACGATTCAAGGCGATTACCAAGGTCAGCTCTTGGAACTCAAGCAGTCGGTCAACAGCACCGTCAGCAAGCTGTCCCAGATCATCATGGATGTGCGTGATTCGGCCGATGCATTGGCCAGTGCGTCAGAAGAAATTTCAGCTACGGCGCAAAGCATGAGCCAGGCGTCCTCTGAGCAAGCGGCATCGGTTGAAGAGACCAGCGCGTCCATGGAGCAGATGTCTGCTTCCATTGCTCAGAATACCGAAAACGCCAAGGTTACTGATGGCATGGCCAGCCAGGCTGCTAAAGAAGCCGTTGAGGGTGGTCAGGCGGTTCGTGAAACCACTTCTGCTATGCAAAGCATTGCCGAGAAGATCGGCATTGTGGACGACATTGCCTACCAGACCAACCTGCTGGCCTTGAACGCTGCGATTGAAGCCGCACGTGCCGGTGAGCATGGCAAGGGCTTTGCGGTAGTCGCTGCTGAGGTGCGCAAGCTGGCCGAGCGTAGTCAGGTTGCCGCTCAGGAAATTGGCAACGTTGCCAAGGGCAGCGTTGCCTTGGCCGAGCGGGCAGGCACGCTGCTGGATCAGATCGTTCCGTCGATTACCAAGACTTCCGACCTGGTACAGGAAATCGCTGCTGCGTCAGAAGAACAAACTTCAGGTGTAGGTCAAATCAACTCCGCGATGGGTCAGCTCAATCAAATTACGCAACAAAACGCTTCAGCCTCTGAAGAATTGGCGGCAACGGCCGAAGAAATGAGTAGCCAAGCAGAAAAACTGCAGCAACTGATGAGCTTCTTCTCAGCTCATCGTGCCGCGGCCGATCTGCAGCGCGCCATTGATCATGTAAGGCCGGTTTCTAGCAAGCCGAGCCATAGCAGGGAGCGGGTCATGGCGCAACGTCCACTTCGTACAGGCTCGTCACCGGAAGGATTCGTCCGGTTCGAGGAATAAGACATGAGTACCGATGTGACTACTGCGTTGCTCTCTTCAAGCGGTGAAGCCGAGCGTCAACACCTGACCTTTGTAGTAAACGGTGAGACCTTTGCCGTGGATACGCTGTGCGTACGGGAGATTATTGAATACGGCCAGCTTACTGTCGTTCCGCTGATGCCAGCGTTTATCTGCGGAGTAATCAACCTGCGCGGCGCCGTCGTGCCAGTCATTGATCTGGAAGCACGGTTCGGAGGCACTCGTACGGCTGTTACATCGCGGACCTGCGTCGTCATCCTCGAGACTGTAGATGACGATCAACCCCAGGTCATTGGCGTGGTGGTTGACGCTGTAAGTGAAGTGCTTGAAATACCTCTGGAGCATGTCCGTCCGACTCCGGCTTTCGGCAGCTGCATCCGGACTGACTTCATTCAGGGCATTACCAAGATCAAGGACGAGTTCGTGGTCCTGCTGAACGTCAGCCAAGTGCTGTCCATCAGCGAAATCGCAGGACTCGTCAAAACCCCAGAAACCGCTATGGCCTTCGGCAGCGCGCGTGCAGCGCTTCCGCAGCGCTCGTTGTAACCTTTCGGAGTCATAGCCATGTTTAGAAACATGCGCGTTACTACCAAGCTTGCCTTGGGCTTTGGCACAGTTGTCGCTCTGCTTGTCATCGTGATTCTAGTGGGCGTCGTCAACATGGCGGCCATGAAGAAGTCTGCAGATACCATGTCTTTGGATCGTTTCCCAAAAACGGAAATGACCAACGAGCTTATTCAGAACACACTGAATAATGGCCGATTGCTCCGCAATATTTTGCTTAATGATGATTTAAGCAAGCGTTCTGAGTATGTCGATCGGATTAATAAGTACCGTAGCGCAAATGCGGAGGTCATCAGTCGTCTCGAAAAGAGCGTTTACTCGGAAGAAGGCATCAAGCGTATCAAGGCTGCTATTGCTGCTCGAGATGCACTACAAGGTAAATATGCGCAATTTTTTAAGTTAGTTGAATCGGATCAGAACCAAGCTGTTCATTTCCTATTGGACGAATTTACTCCAACCAATAACGCCTTCGTTGACACCCTCACGGCACTCAATCAGTACATGAAGGATGAAATGAGCAGGGCGGGAGTCCAGGCGACTGAGTCTTTCGAGTCGGCGCGCCTGCTCATGATCAGCATCGGCATTGCAGCCGTTATCATTGCCATGATCCTAGGCTTCATCATCGCCCGCAGCCTTATCAAGCAACTGGGTGGCGAACCGGCCTATGCTGCTGAAGTCGTTAGCCGCGTTGCTGCAGGTGACCTGAGCGTCAATGTTGTGACCAAACCTGGTGATACCACCAGCATGCTTGCGGCTATCAAAGGCATGACAGACAAACTGGCTTATATTATCAGTGAAGTGCGGGGCTCTGCCGATGCGCTGTCCAGTGCCTCAGAGCAGGTTTCCGCTACAGCGCAAAGCATGAGTCAAGCGTCTTCTGAACAGGCCGCATCGGTTGAGGAAACCAGCGCGTCCATGGAGCAGATGTCCGCTTCTATCGGCCAGAATACCGAGAACGCCAAGGTCACTGACAGTATGGCCAGCAAGGCCGCCCAGGAAGCAGCCGAAGGTGGCAAGGCCGTGAAAGACACAGTTGCAGCCATGAAGACCATTGCCGACAAGATTGGTATTGTGGACGACATCGCCTATCAGACCAACCTGTTGGCCTTGAACGCGGCGATCGAAGCCGCACGTGCCGGTGAGCATGGCAAGGGTTTTGCGGTTGTGGCAGCTGAAGTACGCAAGCTGGCCGAGCGTAGCCAGATTGCAGCCCAGGAAATTGGCAATGTAGCCAAGACAAGCGTTGCCTTGGCCGAGCGTGCCGGTACGTTGCTGGACGAAATCGTACCCTCGATCGGCAAGACGTCTGATCTGGTACAGGAGATTGCGGCCGCATCTGAAGAGCAAACCTCAGGTGTAGGCCAGATCAACACGGCGATGAGTCAATTGAGCCAAATCACTCAGCAGAACGCTTCTGCCTCGGAAGAGCTGGCTGCAACCTCCGAAGAAATGAGTGGTCAGGCCGAACAACTCCAACAGCTGATGGAGTTCTTTACCCTGGCTCACAACGGGAGTGTCTCTCCCAGTGAAGCTCCGCGCAGCCAGCCACCAGCGGCTGTACCGACTCGCAAGGCAGCAACGCCAGCGCGTGACTACAGCCCTGCCGCCGGTCAATTGGCTGGCGTACCGGCCGGTTTTGTACGCTTCAAGGATTAACGCCCATGAGTGTTCTAAAGGCTAACCGCGTGGCTGCTATCGAGCAGCCACAGCAATACCTGACCTTCTCATTGAATGCAGAGATGTTTGCGGTCAGCACGACGTGTGTACGTGAAATTATCGAGTATGGCCCGATTACAGCCATGCCCATGATGCCTCGTAGCATTCGCGGCGTAATTAATCTGCGTGGTGCAGCAGTACCTGTTTTCGATCTTGGGGTGCACTTTGGTGGTGCGCCTACCGAGGTCAACCGGCGCAGTTGCATTGTGATGCTGGAGCTAAGTGTCGAAGGTCGACATCAGATCTTTGGCATCGTAGTAGATGCCGTTAACGAAGTACTGGAAATCAGTGCCGATGCCATTGAACCAGCGCCGCGCTTTGGCACCCATGTCCGTACCGACTTCATTCTCGGCATGGCCAAGCGCGAAAATGGTTTTGTAATCCTGCTCAATATCGACCAAGTCCTCAATGCTGAGGATATTGATTACCTGGCCAGCCAGAACTGACGGTAAATGCCATGACGATGGATAACCTTGCTCTTTCAGACAGCGATTTCCGCAAGTTTCGTGGAATGATTTACGATGCTGCCGGGATCAGCATGGCAGACTCCAAAAAGCCCCTGGTCAGCGGACGGCTGGCCAAGCGGGTTCGTCAGCGGGGCCTTCCCAGTTATGGAGCCTACTTTGACGTCCTGATGCGCGATCGGAGCGAGTTTCAAACAGCGGTTGACTTACTCACCACTAATGAAACCTATTTTTTCCGTGAGCCCAAGCATTTTGAGTTCCTCCGTACCGTTGTACTACCAGAGATACGTGACCGCGCGTCCGTTCGTATCTGGAGTGGAGCGTGCTCGACCGGTGAGGAACCTTATACCCTGGCGTTAACTCTGGCTGATACGCTCGGCACCCGCCCGTGGGAAATCGTTGCATCTGACATCAGTACTCGGGTGCTGGAAAAAGCGCGCCGGGGCCAGTACCCCTTGGAAGATGCCGAAGGTATTCCAAAAGCGTTACTGCACAAACACTGCTTCAAGGGTATTGGTCAAAATGAAGGTACGTTCCTGATTGATCCAAATCTGACGGCACGTATTACCTTTCGACAGATCAATCTCAATACTACCCTGCCTGATGTTGGTCAGTTTGAAGTGATCTTCTTGCGAAATGTAATGATTTACTTTGACAACGACACCAAGCGCCAGGTGGTCCAACGTCTTGTAAACCATTTACGTCCAGGAGGTTATTTCATGGTAAGCCATTCAGAAAGCCTCAATGGCATCACTGAAGCGCTCAAGATGGTTAGACCCTCTATCTATCAGAAGCCTCATGCCTGAGCCAACCAAGATTAAAGATGTTTATCTTAAGCCTGGGGAGCTGCATTTCGGGGGTGCTGATACACGCATCCGAACGTTGCTAGGCTCCTGTGTGGCGCTGGTGTTCTGGCATCCCCAGCGCCAGCTGGGCGGGATGTGCCATTACCTACTGCCTACTCGCAGCAAGGGGCACAAGGTATCGGACCGACTCGATGGTCACTACGGTGACGAGGCGCTGGCGCTACTGCTCCAGGCTATCCAGATGTCAGGTACACAACCATCGGAGTTTACCTTGCGTGTCTTCGGTGGCGGCAACATGTTTCCAGGAATCGCGCGTAATGAAAAGGACCACATAGGCTTGCAGAACGTCAAGGCGGCTAAGCGCCTTCTACAGGCACACGGACTGGTTTGTAGCGCCAGCCATGTGGAGGGTATCGGTCATCGACGCCTTAGCTTTTCCATTTGGGATGGGGAGGTCAAGCTTGAGCAATCGCCTCCTGTACAGGCTCTACCACGGCAAAGAGATCGCCTATGACTAGCATTAAAGTACTGATCGTCGACGACTCCGCCGTGGTGCGTCAGGTGTTATCCACGACGCTGTCTGCCGACAGTGCCATCGAAGTGATTGGCGTGGCGGCTGATCCGCTTTTCGCCATGGACAAGATGAATAAGCAATGGCCGGATGTCATCGTCCTTGATGTGGAAATGCCCCGCATGGACGGCATTACCTTTCTCAAGAAGATCATGGCCGAGCGCCCTACTCCGGTTGTGATCTGCTCGACGCTGACGGAAAAAGGTGCCGCGACCACCATGCAGGCTCTCTCATCCGGCGCGGTCAGCTTTGTCACCAAGCCACAGGCTGGGCTCCGACAGTTTCTGGTAGAAAGTAGCCAGGAGTTGATTTCCGCGGTCAAGGCAGCGGCCCGCGCCAACGTTCGCCGTATCGCAACGTCCGCGCCACCGGCCAGCCCGCCGCCGAAACTCAGCGCAGATGTCATCCTGCCGCCGGGCCAGGCGATGACCCGCACGACCGATACAGTGGTCAGCATTGGCACCTCTACTGGCGGTACGCAGGCGCTGGAAGTGGTTCTGACCGCCCTGCCACGGGTGTGTCCGGGCATCGTCATCGTTCAGCATATGCCTGAGCGCTTTACGGCCGCCTTCGCCGAGCGCCTGAACGGACTCTGTCAGATCGAAGTACGCGAGGCCCAGCATGGTGATCGCGTCATTCCCGGTCGCGCCTTGATCGCACCCGGCGGCCGGCACATGCTGCTCAAGCGCAATGGCGCGCAGTATCAGGTAGAAATCGTCGACGGGCCGCCGGTAAGCCGTCACCGCCCCTCAGTTGATGTCCTATTCCGCTCAACCGCGCGCTGCGCCGGCAAGAATGCCCTGGGTATCATCATGACGGGCATGGGAGACGACGGGGCACGAGGCCTCAGGGAAATGCGTGAAGCAGGCGCCAAGACACTGGGCCAGGATGAGCAGAGCTGTGTGGTCTATGGAATGCCCAAGGAGGCTTTCAAGTTGGGGGCCGTGGAGCGTGAACTGCCCCTGGACCAGATTCCGGCAGCTATTTTGAACATGGCCCGCTAGGCACTCTACGGACAAGCACAGCAAGGCGCCTGTCCGTAGGATTTCAATTAACGCGTAAGGTCCGCCTTCAACTGCTCGCCTGCATACTGCTGAGCCTGTCTGGCCTTCTCAACGACCGCTGCCGTACCAAAGAACTCGTGCGTAACCCCTGAATATAACTGACGATCGACCGCTACGCCCGCATTGCGCAGGGCAGCCTCTAACTGGGCGCCGTCATCCCGCAACGGATCCACCTCGGCATTGATAATTGTGACTGGCGGCAAGCCTTTCAGGTCGGCATGGACCAAGTCGATACGTGGGTCGTTCAGGTCGACCGGAGACTTCGTAGCCTGGGCCACGAACCACAGCATCATGGGTCGATTGAGCGGCATCGCATCGGCGTACTTGTCATAGGATTCGGTGTGGGTGTTGGTCTGGGCCACCGGGTAAACCGACAGAATATGCTTGGGCGCCGTCAGGCCGGCCTTCTTTGCGGCAATGGCCGTTGCAACAGCCAAATTACCACCGGCGCTTTCGCCCGCCAATGCCAGGCGCTTGGGATCACCGCCCAGCGAGCCGGCATTCTGGATCACCCAACGGTAGGCTGCGATGGCATCATCATGGGCAGCCGGGAATTTATGCTCGGGCGCAAGACGGTAGTCGATCGAAACAACGATAGCATTGGCCTGCTTCGCGAGCCCACGTGCACCTGCGTCATAAACATTGCGATCCGCATACACCCAGCCGCCACCGTGGAAGTACAGGATGACTGGAAAAGGCCCCTTGCCTTCCGGAGTATACACGCGAGCCGGTAATGTACCTGCGGCGCCGGATACGCTGGTATCCACGCTCTTGACCCCGGGTACCAGTGCTTCAGGCGCACTGTCGCGCCCTTCCTTTTCAAGCACCGCCTTTACCGCGTCTGCAATGGTTGGCTGCTGACGCGCCTCAGTCGGAGTGATCTTCTCGATGGCTTTCGGATCGAAGCGGGCGTACTGATTCAGTACTTTTTGCATGTCCGCATCATTACGTACCGAGCTTTTAGCCCCGCTTATCGCCAGTTCGGACAAGGGCCGCTTGTCCGGCGACCGGTTGCTGCAGGCCGCCAGCGACACGCCCATGCCCACCGCAGCCATGAGAAGAATGCCGTTCTTAAGTCGGGAAGGTTGTAAACGCATAGGGTTTCCTGTTGTGTGATGTCATGTTAAAAACGACCACACAGGTTCAGGAACGTTGCCATTTCATATCAAAACACGGTAGTGGTAGCCATAGCGACGCTCAAAGCCGAGCGAGTGGTAAAGGCCTATTGCAGAGGTGTTTGAGTCTGTTACCTGCAGGTATGCCTGTCGGGCACCTTGGCGCTTTCCCCACGCTAACAGTGCGCTAACCAGCTGACGCCCGAGACCAAGCCCACGCCAGGCTGGCGCTACCACCAGATCAAACAGGCCCACCCAGTCACCTTCCGCCACTGCCAAGCCATAGCCAACAGGCTGCCCTTCTCTGTAAACCGTCGCGTAGGCCACAGGCCAGACGATAGCGTCCAGCAAGGTATCATGGTGTTGGCGACGGGGCGCATCCAGGCCGCTGAGCAAGGCAAAGCCGTTACCCCAGGCCTGTGTACGCAAGGATTCAAGCGTGACCGTACCCTGGCTCTCTTTTAGATTACCTAAGCCCAGCGTCATCACCTCGGTAGGGTCGACCCGCTCATAACCCGCCGCTTCGAGCTGCCTGCCCAGCGCATCACCTGCCAGAGGCGTCAATCGAAAGATGACAGGCAAACCCTGCCGGCGGTACAGCGACTCGATATAGGACCGTACGCTATCGAACGAGGCCGTTGGCTGCCAGGCATTGGCCGAATTAGCGCGCTTGGTATAGCCGCCTGCCAGACGCAGCACCCACCCCTCGTGAAAGACCGTCTTTTGTGCAGGCCAGGCATTAAAGGCACAGGCTTCCAGCGTAAAGATATCAGTCATGAATTGCTCCTGAGCTGCTCCTTAAGCATGAGCCGCGCAAGGCCCTCCTCCGCCCTATCCGTCCCGCCATTTAAAGCATGGCACTTCTGCAAAGTACTCATGAGCTCAGTACGTTTCAAAGCCAAATGCTGAGGTCTCCTGTCTCGCTGTCACCTGAGCAGATCACAGAACGCATACGCCAGGAAATCACTATGTACCGTGCCCTGAGCCAAGAGTACAGATTAAGCTGAGGGTCAACGTCTAGGTTATCTAGATCCAACTAGAAAGGTCTAGATAACCGCACTCCATCTAGCGTTATCCTTTATACCTCATCCTGACATTGGTCATTCAGGTGGTATCACAGGCTCATTTCTGTAATGTACAACACGTCCGGTTTGGCCATACGCTGACCAGAGCCCACGTCTTTACTGCCTTGAGTGAAGAAATTGAAAATGCAGTAATTTTTCTAAAACAGCCCGAGCATAGGCTTTTTCATTCGGGCGATACCTCATCCTGACACCTAGAAAAGTGAAACATATCCAGACAAACCACTTTACCTTCCGCTTTTGAGGGTCAGAACATCGTTATCTTTTTGAATATGAAAGGATTTGATCCATCTATAGCACAAGAGTCGCATGTCTTTTAACCTGCTTCTCTAAAGGGGTTATTTATCCAAACCTATAAGAGAAGGCTGATACGTCATTCTGACATAAGCATGCGATGTCAATAAAGATGGGGCTACCAAGCGAATAGCTAGCCGGTAAAGAGATCGGCCTGTTTGTTTCCGGTCGTATTTAATCGCGCCGTCTTGAAGGTTAGAACAGTCCTGTGGTGGAACATGGGCCATTCCACTTAGTGCCCCGCTTGATGTCCGCTGCTACATCATGGCTATACCCTATCCGCCATACCGTTAAGTATCACGGATAACTCTCCCCTTTAGGCAACACCAAGGAGGGCCTAATACTTCAGGTTAATTTCACTACTTGATACAAGCCGCCTCAATCTTTTTACTGGCTGCACGGTTCGTTTGGGCAAGACCTAGCTCAGTCACCTTGATTAGTAGAATTTACGACCCACCGCTTGATCAGACAAAAGTAAAAGGTCTGTCTATAAGAATTAGCAGGTAGCGTTTAGGTGCAAGGCCCCAAGCTCCCACAGGCTGAAATAGCGGTAGCCTGTAGGAGAAACAGGCTACGTGAGCGTCGTTGTTAGTCCCTATTAACCGAGCATAGCCGGATAGAATCGGCAAGCACATCAATGGCCTGGGGACGTGGAAAACTTGCACGCCATGCAATTGCAATTGTTCTAAAAGGCACGGGAGCGCTGAATGGTCGAATCTCGATCATTCCTGGTGCGTAATGGTGGCTTTCCAAAGCAGAGAGGGGAAGCACCGACACGCCCAAGCCCGAGGCAACCATATGACGAATCGTCTCCAGAGATGAGGACTCGACCTGGGTATGCTTGGACTCCACACCTGGTTTCTTGATCGTTGGGCACGCTTCCAACACCTGTTCTCGGAAACAATGCCCCTCCCCTAACAGCAGGAGGCTCATTTCGTCCAGTTTTGCATTTTCGATGGTTTTGAGCTCTGTCCAGGGGTGCTTCGCCGGCATCATCACATAGAACGGCTCATCGTAAAGCGGCTTGGTCAGTACATCCGCTTCGCTAAAAGGCAACGCAACGATGATTGCATCCAGCTCGCCTGTTCTCAGCTTGTCACGCAAAACCGGTGTAAAGTTTTCCTCTATATAGAGGGGCATTTCCGGCGCAACACGATTCAGCTGCGGAATCAAATGAGGGTAGAGATACGGGCCTACCGTATAAATAGCACCCACTTTAAGTGGTGCACTCAGTTGATTTTTACCGGCCTTGGCAAGGTCACGAATACCTTGCGCCTGCTCCAGGACTTTTTGCGCCTGAACAATAATGCTTTCGCCGGTAGGTGTAAGGCGAACATTGGTTTTGCTGCGCTCAAAAATCAGAATACCAAGCTCGTCTTCAAGCTTCTTGACGCCTACTGACAGCGTTGGCTGGCTGACGTGGCAGCGCTCAGCGGCACGGCCAAAATGCTGTTCTTGGGCAAGCGTTACGATATAGCGCAGTTCTGTCAGAGTCATCTTGGATCTACACACTTATGCAGTTAGGTTTGTTGAATCATTTATCGGCTGAAAGCTCGATTTCTTTTGGGTAAAACCGTATGACAGCCCCAAGCAATGACGTCATGCTCCGACCTTTGATCCCCCGCGACCTGCTCTGCCTGTCAATACTGACGATCCTGGTCTACGGTTTATAAGAAGCAGGAACTTAACCCCATCGAAAGTGTCTAGTGGTTCTCACATATCACAAGGACGGTAAGCGATATGGTAGTGCCTCATCATGAGCAGGCTCAGGAAATGATTTGCGCAGGGTTAGCGCCCCTTGTCTGTCATTTCACACCCAAAACAACTCTCGGTTTTATGACCTTTACTGCATCCGACGAATCGGGTCGCATCGTATACAGGTCAGAACGACTGGTGCCCTTGTTTTACGCCAATCGGCGTGCGCTGCGTCTTTACTTATGTAAAGTAAGAAGAGAGCTTACCAATAAGGGATTCTCCCTAAACGCCTGGGATGACAATGTTTCCCTACAAGACTTGGGAAACTGGTCTGAGCGACTGAACTCCAGACGTAACAGTCGGACTCGCTAATGCTATGTCAGTATGAGGTGTGTAGTTACCTCATATCCTCTTATAAAAGAACGCCTGCAGGGCGTTTTTTTATAGCTTGACCTCCCTAAGCCATGTCTGCTTTAACACAGCGGCTACGCCACGTCTTTCAGCGCATCCTTATTTATCCTAGGTTACTACGTCTACCCTAGCTTACCTACCCGTGTCCAACAAGGCATGCCGCTTGCGAGTCTCAATAAGATTAAGCAAGACAAAGCGTTCATTTGGAAAGTTATTTGGTTACCCTGTCGATAGAACAGCTATCCATATCTGCTGAGTCACGCTTAATAGATTCCCTAGTAGGGACTTAATAATTATGCATATTGCCCTATCGTATAAATAGACTTTAAAAGAATTTAATAAACGCAAAGAACAGGTCGTAGCTTCCTATAACATTAATTCCCTACTAGGGACTCTCCTAATCCTCTAGGCATACCAAACCTCAGTATTTTCCCTACTAGGGACTCTTAATGAGATATTGACCTAAAACATCCTGACCAAAGCCAAATAACCGTTAAAAGCAGTATGTTTGTCTGTTACGATTACTCCAACACATGGCCTCAACGAAGAGGATAGAAAATGGCCCGGAGTGGATCGGCTGTGCAGAAAGAAGAGAAGAAAACGGTTGTAATCGCTATCGCCAACCACAAAGGCGGAGTTGGCAAGACGACAACCTGTATCAACTTGGCAGATAACCTGGCACAAATGGGAAAACTGGTTTGTGTCGTAGACATGGATCCCCAGGCTAACGCAAGTCAACATATCGGGATGTCTCACCCTGCTGAGATAAATTATACAACAGCCGAATTACTGACGAATCCTGAACTACCACTCACCTACTTTGTTCATGACGAAACCAGGATCGATGGCGTTGCACTTATCTATGGAAGCATGGCTCTGGATAATGCAGACGATGCACTTCGCATGGAGCCTCGCCCTAATGAAGTATTACGGGACCGGCTTCAGCCTCTACTGGGTAAAGCGGATTACATCATCATTGACTGCCCGCCTAGCCTTAGGCTTCTGACTTCCAATGCATTGGCCGCGGCGACCCATTTATTGATTCCCGTAGAGTCAGGATCGCCTTATGGCTTGTACGGCCTCGCTGATCTGACCAAACGAGTTCAGCAGATCACGCGGATCAACCCGACATTGATCAACTTAGGCGCATTGCTGATTCGTCATGATGATCGTCAGCTGGTCTGTCAAAACATTGAACAAAAAGCGATGGGCCTATTTGGAAAGCTTGTTCCAGTAAAGATAGGAACAACAACGAAGATCAACCAGTCATCAACCGTTCAAACCTCCCTGCGGATGTTCGACTCAACGAACAAGGTGGCCAAGCAATATAAGGAATTGGCCAAGTACATCGACAAAGAGACCGCAGCGTAAGAGCATATTATGGAAAAGAAATCGACCTCCTCGCAAAACGCACCCAAGCAAAAGTTGGGCTCCATTCTCGCTCAAGGCTTGGTCAGCCAGATATCTCGTCATTCGGCTGTTCAGCAGGTAGAGAATTTAAAGTCCCATCGAGTACCGCGCTCGATTCCTGTCGATCTGGTTGACGCTAACCCCTATCAACCTCGCCTGGTTTTTGACGAGGAATATATTGAAGAGCTGGCATTATCGATAGAAGAGGAAGGGCTGTTAAGTCCAATCAACGTTCGAATCGCTGGTGAGCGCTATGAGCTCATTGCCGGAGAGTGCCGACTACGTGCTCACAAAAAGCTTGGCAAGAAATATATCGATGCCCTGGTAGAAGTCGTCGATGATTTCGAAAGCGCACTGCGCAGTCTGTTCGAAAATATACATCGCAAGGACCTTTCGGACTTTGAGAAGTACCATGCTATTACCCGAATGCGCACCTCGTTTACTCAAGTCAATGATTTGCAGCGCAAACTGGATATCAGCAAATCTCAGCTCTACCGCATCATGGCTTTTGGCGCTCTGCCAGAGTCGAGCCTTAATATGCTCAAAGCCAACCCCAAAATGCTGGGCGCGAACGCAGTAGATGCGTTGAAACCTGTTATCAAGGAAGTTCAGGCAGCAGGTCTTGATTATGAGTCTGCCTTGAACAAGGCCCTTAGAGATCTGGCCAACGGAAAACTGGCACAAGCTGGGCTGGCCAAACGTATTCGTGAAGACTTGCTGACCAAATCAGTCTCTGCACCCAAGGCTTCGACGCCCAGTGAAGATATCGTTATTGGTGAGCGAAAGGTCGCACGCGTTTCCACCAAGAAGGACAGGGTGATATTTGAGCTGGACCGCAAAACATTTAGCGATGACCAACTCAAAGAGCTAAGAGCTCTGATCAGTAATCTGGCTGAACAGGGAGCAGAACCTCGTGAGTGATGAGAAAGAGCCAGCCGCTCCTGAAAAAACGGAGCGTAAAGGCAGGCCCCCCCGAGAAACAGCACTTACTCGCATACAACAGCGCGCTGAAAAGGTAATCGAGGAAAAGGTCAATCAACTGCCATTATGGGCAGATGATTTACGCAGTGCGCCCAATGAAATGCTGCGTAGTGCGCTGTTTACGGTTGGTAACCGAAACCAGGCCCGCGAGTTCATCAATGGGCGTGAATTGCACTGTTACGGTAACGCAAGAATCTACTACACCGGCCAGGAACTTCGCCAGGAAGACGATATGGATGTCTGGCTGCAGGTTGTCCATATGGCTCGTACAGAGAAGCTTGGCAACCGAGTGAGTTTCCGCCCTTCGGAAATGAAGAAGGAATTGCGCTGGCCGAGAGGAAAAGACTACACCCAAAAGCTCCTGAATGTATTGGAGCGCCTCAAAGCGACGTCTGTTCGTATCGAATCGACCCGCCTGGGTAAAGGCGTGGGCGTCTCTCTATTGCGGCGTTTTGAGTACACAACAGAAGAAGGTGATTTGAGCGACACGTGGCATGTCGAAATTGAGCCAGAAATGGCTATTCTCTTTGCAGCCGATGTGTATACAACACGTCTCGATTGGCAGTCACGCCTGGAACTACGTCCGCTGGCTAAGTGGTTACATGGCTTCTATGGTACCCATCGCGAGCCCTATGGCATTAAGGTAGAAACCATCCGGGAATCATGTGGATCCAAAGCCAAGACAGAGGCAAAGTTCAAACAGATGTTGCGGGACGCACTCGATGAGTTAAAGAACATCGATTTTCTCAAGGAATGGGATATAGGCAAAGACAATATTGTAAGGGTAGTCCGAAACAACAGGCCCTTACTAAAGAGCGAATAACGTAAAACTCTCAAAAAACGGAGCCTAGTGGCTCCGTTTTTTTATTAAGTATTTTATCCTGTATGCCTATTAGCACCGATTCATGCCGCTAAATCATTTAATTCAGGGGTTTTATAGCGGTCGAGGACCCATTTTAGGATCTTGTAAGAGTAAAAGACGGCGAAAATGTCAGGATGAGGTAGTTTTTCTGCTGAAACCGAAGGTTTTCCAAGCTGCATGTCAGGATGAGGTAGCTTTTAAGCAGCGAAAGGGCATGGCTTGACAACTATGCGCTAAAGATATTGGCGACATTTTAAGCAAATGACTACTTACTCTACGTCAATTCTATAAAAAGCCCTTAAAAATCAATGACTTACTCAAAAATACCTCATTTTGACATTGCCTTTGTATTAGCTAAGTAAACGGAGCGAAGGTACTGCAAGCCTAGGGAAAAGTTAAAAACCGCTTAAAAATTAGAGAGTTATCACCAAAAAAGGAGGGCTCACCCTTGTTTGATGGCCTCAAAATGGTCTGTCAGACCGATTGAGCAATGGAACAAAGTACTTAAATATCAGTAACTTATGGAAAACCATACCTCATAATGACATATGATACGTCATTATGACGTATCTATACCTCATAATGACTTAGGTATTGAGCATTAAAAAAGTGTTTAAAAATCAATGAGTTACGTTGTTAAGAAGGACTTTAGGGTACGATATACGTCAACATGACGCATCTATACGTCATGTTGACGGACGCATACCTCATGTTGACGTATATAAACGTCATGTTGACGTTTCCGCATACTCAATAAAACCCTTACATATCAATAAGTTAGCAGTTATATCCACAGCCCTTAACCGTTCTTTAACCTTAAATAACCATCTTTTAACCCACTAAAGTGTATTTTTATGGGTAAAGCGATTTGTTTACAGTGCTGAGCGAAGCTCATGAGTCTGTACAGAAGGCAGAACGTGGGTGAAATGAGAGGGTAGAACCTCCTATAGAAGTCGCGTTCTACCTCAAGCTGACAATATTAATAAACGGTCCTGGGATTATTGATTACACAGGCCCATGTTTCGGCCTGCACAGTCGAGACAATCCATACTGTTTGAAAGAGCCATGACTTCAGCATGTTTGTCTATCAGGAAGGGAATCACTTGCACCTATTATACTCGTAATAATACCACTCCATACAGGACTTTATACGATTAAGCTTGCAGATACCTCATATTGACTTTAAAAGCTTTCATTCCAGGGTATAGGTAAAGTAACAACGATAAACAGATGTTAATATGAGGTATATATGAGGAGTGGTATTAAAAGAAATGCCTGAAAGTATCGAAACTGCTTATATGCACCTTAAGCAGGCTGTCGCCGATTTGAATTCGCGATGGTCTGCCTGTGTGGTTTCAGGTGAGGTGTGGTCATTGCCGACACTCACTGAGCAAGCTGCACCGAAAGCGATTACTCCCGTGTCCGTGCGAGGTAGGCAGGCCATTGAACTCAGCCAAGCAGTACTTCAGCAGTTCGAACGGGAAGCCGATCAGGCTCCGGGAACAGTCAGGCGTTTGCCAGGCTGGTTTCTGCTGAGCGAATCAATGCTGGGGCCGATACGACAGGTCAATCAAATGAAAGGGGCTGTAGAGGCTGCTATTGAGCGTGTAAGGCTGAAGCAGGGACTGGCTGAGACGGCGCGTACCCGTTTGGTAAGAGAGGCCCTGGGAGCGAGTATCAGCCTTAAACAACTGACACGTCATATACAGGCCTTTGATGCGACACCGCGGCTGTTGAGCTTTACCTGGGCAGGCCATACCGGCAAGACCAAGCGAGTACCCGTGGGGGAGGTGAGACGTCGGCTGGAGAAGCTGGCTCAGCTACAGGCACAGCGTGAGGGGAGCGATATTGAAGGGACACCAGCAGGCGCGGCCTTGAGGGTGATCTTCAATCTGGCCGATCATGCCCGGCTGGTAAAGGTCGAGAAGGTAGCGCCTCACCCAAGAGTCAATGTGTTTTTCAGTCATCGCTCTCGCTACGACGCCATGTTGCACGCCAACCTACCCCTGTTCTTTTTGGCGGGTGAGCAGCCTACAGAGGTGGTGGGGTTAAAGAATTTCAATATCGAAAACCGCATTGCACTACGGCGCAGCAACAAGAGCAGCCAGCGAATTCCTGTACTTCCCGAATACGGTCTGTATATGGATGAGGACGAATTGTGGGGGAGGTCGCGTCCTGGCCTGGAGGTCAGTCCATTATTCGTTGAAAGCACCTACCGGGCCCGGACAGGGTATAAGCCCTGAGAAATGAAAAAGGCCTGCTTCAAGCAGGCCTTTTGTTACCGCGTCGGACGTCTGTCAGTTCACAGCGTCTTTCAGGCCTTTGCCAGGCTTGAAGCCAGGCACTTTGGCAGCTGCGATTTTAATGGTCTTGCCAGTCTGAGGATTGCGGCCTTCACGGGCGGCGCGTTCTTTGACGGTAAAGGTACCAAAACCAACCAGAGCAACATCGTTACCCTTGGCCAATTCCTGGCTGATAGTGTCGGTGATGGCGGTCACAGTTGCTTGAGCTTGAGCCTTGGTTAGGCCTGCTGCTGCAGCCACTTGATCGATCAATTCCCCTTTATTCATGCAAATACTCCAGAGTAGTCAGTTGTCTTGATGGAATCGCGGCCTTGCTTTCCATTATGCGTTATCTCTCATCCCGGATGGTATAGGAAGCCTGCCAAAGAGATAAGGCTCTTCAACAGACAACCTGATGCCCAATAAGGTCTTTTTCTCATCCAACAGCGTGAACTCCTTTTCATTCTGTTCAATGGAACTGTCAGGATGAAGTGTATCCCGCTCAGCATACCGTATTCCGGCCTTATGGCTGGAGTTTCTCTGAGACAACGGGGTAACGGTCCCACACACGCTGATCACTGAGCGAACGCACCAATTTGACATACTCGGCATGGGACCATGCCAGGGGCGTTGCGCTGTCAGTCCCCTTGCCCTTGGTATATTGATGACGTTCATTATTACCCACGCCGTCCCATACCTGTTCGGGAAGCATGAACCCCTGGTTGGCAAAAAGCTCCATGGCCTTGACGTAGGTGTCACGGATTCCCTTTAACTGATCCTCGGATAAGATCTTTTCTCCACCCGGCTGCTGCGCTTTTGCAAGTGCCAGAGCGTAATGGCCGCGCTCGCCTGTGAAAATAGGCCAGACACGGCCACGCAACCCTGAGTTCATGACCGGCTCTTCAGTCGCGGGATAATTGATACCCGTGGTCTCACTTTCACCGTAGCCATCATTTCCGTAGCGTCTCCAGCCGGGAAATTCTCCTGAAACGCCCGGGTAAGTAAAGGTGTACTTGACCCTGAGGTTTTCCGGAATGGCTTGATTGTCCAGTACATTCAGGCTATTGACGATGTGGGTGTCTGTGGCAGGACGAACACCGTAACGGACAAGCTCCAGAAAGCCCGCGTCCAGTATCTGGTTTTCTGGAAGGCCTGGCCGGCTGTTGTTGTCCAGCAGCATCCCGCCGTCGTCAGGGTTATCGTTTTGTGTGATCCGCAGGTAATAGCGCTTGTCTCCAAAAACACCTTTTTGTGTAAACATGCTGGATTCGATACGACTGGAGTAGCGCCTGGCAGTATCCAGGTAGGATTTGGCTCCTTCCTGGTCACCTGCCTGGGTGGCCAGTTCCGATGCGGCTACAAGACCTGCAATGACGGCCGCGGTGGTAGAGGGGGAGTAGCCCCATTGTTCCTCCCAGCGATCCTGCTGTGTTTGTGGAGGTTTTACGGTCCAGTCATTCCAGCCCAGCCTGACCTGCCCACCTTGAGCCAGGAAGTCCGCGGCCGGTTTGAGCATCTCCCGATACCACCGGGTGATGTCGTTGTCAGAAAGCACGCCATTTTTCCAGAGCTTGTAGCCCAGCATGATCGGCATGGCGGTTTGATCGAGCTGAACACCTACCCATTCAATCGTGCCGTCGACATGGGTCTTCTGAAGAAACCAGCCGGTTGCTCCAGACTCAGCGCTTTTCTGGGCACTCTCTTGCTTTTGCTCATGGATATAGGCAGAGCCATCTGCCTGCAGGGGAGGTGTGTCTTTTGTGACCTGGACCTTTTTCAGATATTCAAACGCTACCCTGGAGGTCTGTGTATCGCCCAGAGCCAGCAGAGCCATGGCACATTGGTAAAAGTCCCGTGGCCAGACGGCCTTGTAGCCGGTAGTGCCTTTGGTAGCGGGTACCGTTTCACCCCAGGGGTTGGACAGCGAGGCGATTAGAGCGCCTGCATGAGTCTTGTCTTCCTGGGCTTTCAGCACCATCGCACTGACATTGAGCAGCTTGCCGTTATCTGTCGTCTGTTGCCGCATCGTTGGCAGACTGGTCAGCGAGGCCAGATAGTCCTGCCAACCTATAGCATCTCCCTCACCGTTATAGTGCGCAAGCACATGTTCGTAGCCACGCTGCAAGGTGCTATCGGCTGCCTGGTCTGCAGCCTGTCGAGTACGACCGAATCCGACTACGACATCGATGGTGGTCAAGTCCCCCGTACGGGGTATCCGGGCCATCATGGCTACATTGCCGGGTGTATTGCCGGTAGTGGTATAGCGTGACTCGAGCGATCCTTTCTTGCGCAACTCCTCAAGCCCATCCGAGACTCCGGCAAAGCCCACGGTTGGTAGCTCCAGATCACGACTAGCCTTGATCACCAGAGTGGTTTCCTGTTCCTGGGCATACAGTGCGTTTCGCTCTGTAAAGGCATGATCACCGCTTCCGCTGTTATTTATGGCAGGGTCAATATGGAGATAAGCCTCGAGTGCAGGGTTGGTACTGCGAAAGATGACTCGCATGACCAATGCGTCGGAGTCTGGATCAGTGAATACATGCTTTTCGATTTCATACTGGCCGTTTTTGGCGCGATTGATCAGCCGGTAGGCCAAGGACGTAGGTCTGCCCTCGCTGTCGGTAGAGAGATAGTGCGTTTCGCTGGTCGTATCGGCTTCTTCAAGATCGACAAAGTCAGGTCCTTTTACCACTACCTGCATTGCACGCAGCTGTGCCTCATGTATCAGGCCGAACATGGTTTCTGTCACGATGCCGTTGGCCAGGGAAAACCACACCCTGGACACCTGTCCTGTCGCGGCATCGCTGGAATAAGCCCCGTTATGGTATTGCTCATAGGACGTTCCGATGCCAGTCTTGCCTGAATACGACCAAAAGGGCGATTTACCCGGTGCCCCGGGTGCAACAGCCGAATCGGCAGCGACGGCAGTGGAAAGGCTTACACACAGGGTAAGCAGGCTGTTTCGAAGCAACGTGATGCGCATAGGACCTTCTTGCTTTTCTTATGAGGTAGGGGAGCACGCTGCGCTTGTTCGACGTCCCTGCGAGGATGTCGAACAAGCGCAGCGCCAGTCCTAGGCAACTATAGACAAGGATTATATGACTGTCCGGTCATCTTGAGAGTGAGGGGAAAAAGAGCAGGCAGCAGGCGTTTGCCTTGCAGGCCGTTTTTTATTTAACGTACGCGTCTTTAATGCGACCGCTACGGACGTAACGCCATGACTATCGAACCGGCTAGCCTTGCTCACTACATCGACCACACGTTACTGGCTGCCAATGCCTCGCGCGAACAGCTTCGGCAGCTGTGCCAAGAGGCGCAGCAGTATGGGTTTTATTCCGTATGCGTAAATTCGGCGCATGTGCCCTATGTGGCTCAATACCTGAAAGAGACTCCGTCGCGTGTGTGCGCTGTAGTGGGGTTTCCGCTTGGAGCAGGGTTAAGCGAAACCAAGGCGTTCGAGGCCGAACGTGCCATTGTAAACGGTGCTCAGGAGATCGATATGGTGCTGAATATCGGTTGGTTGAAGGATGGTTTGCTGGAAGAGGTCCGCAGCGACATTGCACAGGTACTTGCTGCCTGCGGTTCCGCTCCGCTCAAGGTCATTCTGGAAACCTGCCTGCTGGATGATCTGCAGAAGGAGCAGGCTTGTGTGATCTGTCGGGAGCTGGGCGTTGCGTTTGTAAAGACGTCTACCGGCTTCAGTCATCAGGGCGCAACCCTTGAAGATGTTCGCCTGATGCGCCGGGTCGTTGGGCCTGATATGGGAGTCAAGGCTTCGGGCGGTGTTCGGGATTACGCCACCGCCGTTGCCATGATTGAGGCGGGTGCTACCCGCCTTGGTACCAGCTCTGGCGTGGCGATCGTACAAGGGGCGGGATCAGACAAGCCCTACTAACCGCTGCGTATGAGCATGCATTCCAACAGATGGCCCTATATCACCCAGTCTAGCTACTTTCCCGCACGACCAATTCAAATCCCAGGTCGATCTGGGTTGGTCCGGTACGTTCTGCCATCAGGTCCAGGAGTAACATGGCGGCTTGATGACCTACGGCTTCCCGGGGTGTCCGGATGGACGTAAGGCGTGGCACCATGTGGGCCGAGGCCGGCAGATCATTGAAGCCGACCAGGGCAACCTGGCGGGGAATGGAAATACCCTGGCGCTGGGCCTGAAAGATCGCTCCGTGTGCCAGGTCATCGTTACAAAAGAAGATCCCATCCACGTCAGGATGCCGGTGCATGAGATCGGTGAACAAGGTAGCTCCCAATTCGATCGAGGAGGGCCGGACATCAAGTATCTCCAAAGCAGGATCATACATGCCGGCTTGCTGTAGGGTTTCCCGGAATCCATCGCCACGCCTTAGCGCGCGTGGATCGAGCTGGGCCGCAATATAGGCAATGCGTTGGCGGCCACGCTCAATCAGGTGCCGGGCCGCCGCTGCTCCCGCAGCATATTGGGAGAAACCAGCGCTGCACGTAGCCGTATCCGCATCCAGTTCCATCATATGTACGCAAGGAACGCGACTACCAGCCAGTAGCTGACGGGCATGCTCCGTTCTGTCAAAGCCTGTCAGCAGAATTCCCCTGGGCTGATACGCCAGATAATTGCGAATCAGGTTTTCTTCTTCTTCAGGCGAGTAGTGATAATTGCCAATCAGTACCTCCAGCCCGTGAGGTCTTAAAACCTGATGGATAGCTTCCAGACTCTCAATGAATAGCTGGTTTGACAGCGAAGGGATCAGCACCACAACGGATTGACTTTGTGCGGAGGCCAGGGTGCGGGCGGCAGGGTTGGCAACGTAACCCAGGGCACGGGCGGCCTTGCGGACTTTTTCGACCAGCTCGGGCGCAACCGTGGCAACCCCTCGCAGGGCTCGTGATGCAGTAATGGGCGAAACAGCGGCCAGTCTGGCTACTTCAGCCAGCGTAGGGCGGCCAGTGGTACGGGAACCTGTTCTGGGCATAGGTTAATCAGTGCGTTGTTGTTATGAGTCGTACATCCGGGATATAGCCGTCTAAGGTAGCGCTGTCCAAGAGGGGCTTACAAGCAAATGATTCTATCTGGACGGATAAGGTGGCTCGGGAATGCAGAAGACGAGGCAATTCTTAGTATACCTATGGTTTTGCACTATCATCAGAGCCGAAAGGATTGCGTCTCGCTGAGACAACACTCTGCCTAGGAGCTGGCAGCAGGCTTCTGAATTTTAGATCGGGCCTACACTCCTTCATTAATAATACGTCATAACGTAACTGATTTAGTTGACTTATTGGATTGTTAATCCTCTCAATTTATACCGTGGACGTATCCCATGAAGCGTGCTGCATGGCCTGGCAACGTTATCTTTTCATTTTTCAGTTATGGCTGCCGAGACACCGTCAACATTACCAGACGCGACGGTAGGCGCCTGGTTTTGAGTGCAACCCGGCGACAGGCTTAAAACCGAAAATGTAACAGCCCCTTGAGTAGTCTTACGCCTCCGGAGAGGCCTGGCAGCCTTTCGGTAATAGACGGGGGAGGAGGCTCATCGGATGTAAATCTATCTGTTAAGACGCGTTTCACGGTCGCCCTTTTATTATTGATATGGGGTGGTACGGCACTGCATGAACGTCGTGGTTTTACAGAGTAACGTTTGGTCATTCAGCTCCATGACGGAACGAGCCTTTATATCGATTACGGGATGGCTACGTTTCCAACGGACCTGTAATCAGTTGGGCTGATTGAGCTGCTATGGGGACTCGCCTCTCTATTTCATGGCGAAGTCGCGGCTGGTGTAGTGGACAACGTCCTGTCAAAACAGTCCTTGCAAGAGCCGATCCAAAATCATCTACGTTTGGGCTACGGCAGCTATGACCTATGGCAGATGGCCTTTGATGGCGAAGGATAGTTGAAAGAGCAGTTCAGTTATCAGCTCAACCTTACTCAGTAAGCCAGTAATACCTGAGTAAACCAGGTTTCCCTTGCTAGCCTATATCTGCGCCTCTTTGCTTTCAGGCGTCATGGTGGTGGTCAGCAGCGCCATTGGATTTGTCAGACTAATGCTCCCACATCTGACGAGGCGGTTTATCGGGGCCAAACATCGGCAACCTTTACCGGTGGCAGCACTACTAGGCGGGCTGTTTCTGCTATGGATTGACATGGCCGCGCATACCTTATTCACATCCGACGATCTTCCTATTGGTATCGCAACGGCTGTTCTGGGCGGCGGTTCTTTCTTATATTGAGGCAGAAACGATGAATCCAGAAAACATGAAGCCTTTGCTCGAAAGGGAATACATGACACTTACATGTTATGCGATGAAACAGGACGTTTTTCCCGACTAGGGACAGTGAATTAGCTAATCAACCCCATCAAGCGCATATAGACGCTAGCTATTTGATAGGTTACGTTATCTCATAACATTTATGAGTGAGTGCTTTATGTCAGATCTACGCGTCCCTGTCACGGTGCTGACCGGCTTTCTGGGTTCAGGCAAAACGACGTTGCTCAATCACATCCTTAGCAAGCAGCATGGTATGCGTATTGCTGTGATTGAAAATGAGTTTGGCGAGATCGGCATTGATGACGCCTTGGTGGTTAATGCCGACGAAGAAGTCTTTGAGATGAATAACGGTTGTATCTGCTGCACGGTACGGGGTGACCTCATCCGGATCCTGGGCAACCTGATGAACCGCCGTGACAAGTTCGATCATATTCTGGTGGAGACCACGGGCATGGCCGATCCCGGCCCGGTGGCGCAAACGTTCTTTGTCGATGACGAAATCCGAGCGCAGCTCCAGCTGGACGGCATCATTACCGTGGTCGATGCTCACCATGTCTGGTTGCACCTGGAGGACAGCAGTGAGGTACGAGAGCAGATTGCCTTTGCCGATGTCATCCTGCTGAACAAGACGGATCTGGTCGAGCCCGCCAGGCTGGACGAACTGGAAACACGAATCCGCAAGATGAATTCGTTGGCTCGTATCCATCGGACCGTCAATGCCAAAGTCGATATTCCTACTGTCATGAACGTGGGCGGCTTTGATCTGGAACGGGTGTTGGACCAACGGCCAGACTTTCTACAAAAGGAATATCCGTTTGAGTGGGCTGGAATCTGGCATTTGCCGGCGGGCATTACCGAGCTCCGTTATGGGGCAGGACCCGATCCTTTCCTTGGCGCGCTGCTGATGCCTGTCAATGGTAATAGTGAGGATGATCTGGACAGGGCTGTTGTTATTGCCGAAGGAGCCTTTGATCGAGAGGCCAAAAAGGTCCGTGCAGGTACCAAGCTGGTGCCTAGTCGCCAGGCCGTCAATTTGAAAGTACCGAAAGACGACGCAGAGCAGACGGTAAATCTGCTGATTCCGGCGGCGGGATACTATGCTCTGATAACCGAGCATGGGCCTGAAGAGTTTGGGCTGCGACTGGAGCAGTCCGGCGTTCGCCTTGAGCCGAGCAGTCAACGCGAGTTTGCCGCGTCCCATAGCCATGATGAAGAAATCAGCTCTGTTGGCATTACCTTGGAAGGGGCGCTGTCGGAGGCAAAGGTCAATCAATGGCTAGGTCCGCTATTGGCTCGAAAGGGGCAGGACATCCTGCGAACCAAAGGCATTCTAAACATCGCACAGGAGAATCGCCGATTCGTCTTCCAAGCCGTTCATATGTTGCTCGATGGAGGCCCGGATCGGTTGTGGCAGCCCAATGAGAAACGCCAGAGCGAAATCGTATTCATTGGCCGTAATCTGGACCGCGAAGAGCTGATAGCAGGACTGAAAGGTTGCCTGGCATGAGTGACTCCACAGCGGTACAACGTCTGCAGAGCCTCTGGCAAGTGGAGGGTGGCGAGCACATCAACACGCTGGTCTGGTCGCCAGACAATACCCAACTGGCGACGGCCTATGCGGACGGTTCGGTTGCGGTGTATGACACGGCTAATGGTTGCGAAGTATGGCGTCATGCGGTGCATGGGCTGGCGACCAGTGCACTGGCGTGGTCACCTGACGGTAACCTTTTGGCCAGTGGTGGGCAGCGGGGCGGTATTATCCTGTGGGAGCCCGCTACGGGCAGTAAAGTACATCAGCTGGATAGCGGACGTAGTTGGGTCGAATTTTTATGCTGGTCAGCCGAGGGCGGATTGGCTTCGGCTGCCGGCCGGCAGATCCAGCTCTGGACCGCCGAAGGCAAGCTGGAGCAAAGCTTTGGACAGACCGCCAGTACGGTCACAGGGTTATTATGGCTGGCCGATGCTACCCTGCTCAGCAGCTGCTATGGGTTGGTCAACCAATGGTCTGCGGAGCGTGAGCAGCCCCTGCGGCACTTCCCCTGGAAAGACTCTTTGCTGAGTCTCTCGGTCAGTCCAGATCAGCGGTTCATTGCCGCCGGATGCCAGGACAATGCTATTCACCTGTGGTATCTGAAAAGCGGCGAAGATTTTCGCATGAGTGGGTACCCATCCAAGGTCAGGCATTTTGATTGGAGTGCTGACAGCCGCTACTTCGCAACAGGCGGTGCGGCATCTTTGATTATTTGGGATTGTTCAGGTGGGGGGCCACAAAGCAGCAAGCCGGTAGTACTGCCCGTACATACCAAACCAATCAGCTCTATTGTGTTCAGCCATGCAGACAGCCGCCTAGCCTCCGGTGGAGACAATGGTCTCACAATTATTTTTGATCTGGCCCGTGGTGAACCATTGGCAGGCTTGCTGGACGAGGCGGGTGTAAGCTCCATGGCCTGGAGCGAAGATGATCAGGTCCTGGCGATTGGCTATAGTTCCGGCCGCTTGCGGTTGTGCCCGGTGCCTGTGAAGCATTGAACGCAGCAGTGCGGTACGCCAGGGCGTGCCGCACTGCGTCGGCGGGATTACAGAATTGTTGGGTTCGGTACGTCTCCGTACACCTGTTGAGGGTCAAATGTCTTAGTGGACCCGGTAAAGCCCAGCGTATGAAGCAGTTATTTGTGAGAGTGGATAGGCAGAGTTGATCGGTATACCCAGAAACGACAAAGCCGCCCCTGACCCAGGGGCGGCTTTGTTTGATCCTCGAGCCGCTGTGTTTTCAGACTGAGCGTCTTGTCACGAGATGGAGATAAAAACAACCGGCGGGCGATTCAGACAGGGGAGGCGTCTCCCTGTAGTCAAGCAAGGTGTATCAGGCGACTACCGTCGTGCTTTCCCGCTTGTCCCACTCTTCTTCAACTTCACAGAAACAGACATCGGCTGCAGCATGCAGACGGTCCAGTTGGGCTTCGGTCAGATTATGCAGGGGAAGCGTTTCAAGCAGCTGGATAAGCGTATCAAATTGGGTAACGTCCATCATGTCCTCGTGGGATAATCAGATCGATATGGCGTATTACCTCCTGTCAGTACGCGCGAGGCCTTCTCACAGGAGATCTGTCAATTTCAATGAGTAATTCGACTTCACAGGGCCAAGACATATCGTGTGGACTGCCGGCCGCCGTGCGCACATGGACTGCCTGATAACGACTTTAGCCGCTACCGGTTCGAGTTCCATGGGTTAGGGGCGCGCATTCTAATGATGACCGCTCGTTCCCTCTAGGGGGTTCTGCCCAATGGCACGCAAATATTTCCGTAATATTGCATTGACGTGTAAAAAAATCTTTTGCTGGCATGGACTTAGCTGACCCAAAAAAAATTAAATTTTTTTGGGTTGCTTTTTACGTTATTGGACGAACTGTATACATTCAGCTCCAGACCAAGCTCCATAGAGCCTGGTACGGCCCAACACGCGGTCTGCAAACAGTCACCCGCAGAGCCCTTTTATGCGAGAAGACGCTGTGTGGCTTATGTTGTCAGTTGGTTGAACTGGCCCACTGCATCAACTACACGCTGGGCACCGTCCTGGATATCAACGATGACCACACCGGCTTCAGAGGCCAGCGCCAGACCCTGTTCTGCCTGGTTCTTGCCTTCAGACATGCGGGAGACGGCTTCCTGAGCAAGGGCCTGGTTCTCCTGCACGACGCCAACGATTTCTTCGGTTGCTTTGCTCGTTCGGGCTGCCAGTTGACGCACTTCATCGGCCACTACCGCGAATCCACGGCCCTGCTCACCTGCGCGGGCGGCTTCAATAGCCGCGTTGAGTGCTAGCAGGTTGGTCTGCTCGGCAATGCCACTGATGGTCTTGACGATTGAGCCGATTACGAGCGACTGCTTATCCAATGCCTCAATGCCTTCAGCAGCATGTTCCATCTGCCTGGACAGCTGCTGCATGATACCGATGGTCTGGTTGACTACGCCTGCGCCCTTCTTGGCTGCAGCATCGGTTTGTTGCGACGTACCGTAGGCGATACCGGCTGCCTCGATGACAGCGTTTTCACGATTGACCTGATCTGTGACGACCGTTGCGAACTTCACGATCTTGCACAACTTGTCTTCGGCATTGAGGATGGGGTTGTAGGAGGCCTCAAGCCAGACGACATGACCATATCGGTCCACGCGCTTGAAGCGACCGTTGACGAACTCGCTGCGATTGAGCTTGGCCCAGAAATCCTGATACTCAGACGAATTGTATTCGGCAGGCTCGCAGAACAGGCGGTGATGCTTGCCCTTGACCTGATCCAGCGTATAACCCATGGCACTGAGGAAGCGGTCGTTGGCGGTAATCACTTCGCCGTTCAGGTTGAACTCGATGACGGCGGTAGAGCGTAACAGGGCCTTGATCAGGCTTTCGTGCTCGCGGGAAGTCTCGATCGTACGGGTCAGGTTGTTGGCGTAGATATAAAACTGATCAACCTGACCCGAGGCGTTGCGTATCGGTTGCCATAGGCAGCGTAGCCAGGCCTCCTTACCGTCTGCCCTGAGCAGACGAACAACGCCACTGAAATGCTCACCTTTCTGTAGCGCAACCTTCATCCGGCGATAGATATCGGTTTGCTTGATATGCACCGGAACCAGCTCATCAATATTGCGGCCGACGATCTCATGGCTCTTGTAGAGCATTTCAAGCATGAATTGATCGTTAACCTGTTCAATCACGCCTCGTGAATTCAGGGTGAAGCCGATCATCGATGTGTCGAGGCTTTGTTTGACCTGTTGTACAACCGAGAGGCTTTCCCGCAGGGCGGCCAATTCCTGTTTGAGGCGTTTGAAGAACATGATTGATCCTTGAAGTAAGCGGCCGAAAGGGGAGGCTTGGTTCATTTATCGGCGCCCACAGGATTTAATGAAAGGCAGACGATCATTAAATATTTATGGCAGACCAGCGGCAGGATTTGACTGCTGGTCTGCCACACCTGGCAATCACTCCCTTCAGGTGCTGGCCAGCTCCGCCGCACGGACTACGTCTCGAGCCGGCAAGGGTTTAGCGAACAGATAGCCCTGATAGGTGGTGCAACCATTTTCGGCCAGCAGCTGGCGCTGTGCTTCACTTTCCACACCCTCTGCTACGATATCGAGGCCAAAGGTCGTAGCCAGACCGGAAATGGCCTGGATGATGGCAACACTCTCCGACCCTGGCAGCCGTTGCACAAAGCTCTGGTCGATCTTGACCTGATCGATGGGCAGCTTCTGCAGATAGTTGAGTGATGAGTACCCGGTACCGAAGTCATCCAGGGCGAAGCGAACACCTTGTCCTCTAAGTGTTTCGATATGCGAACAGGCCTGGTCGAGGTCCAGTATCAGAGTTGCCTCGGTCAGCTCGATTTTGATCTGGGCAGGGTCGATATGCTTGTGTTTCAAGACGTCCATGACCTCAGTGGCAAAACTGGATTGCCGTAGATGGGACGCGCAGACATTGACCGAAACCGGTAGGTGGGCGAGAGAAGGCTCTTTTGACCAGGCAAGCAACTGCGAGCACACCTCATCGAGCAGCCAGCGGTCCAGTTCGGTAAGTAATCCTGTGTTGCTTGCGACTTCCAGAAAGGCGGCAGGGCCTACCAGGCCCCAATCCGGATGCTGCCAGCGCAGAAGCGCTTCAAGGCCGATAAGCCCTTTCTGATCGCTCCACTGAAGCTGATAGTAAACGCGGAATTCATTGTCGAGCAGCCCTTGCCGGATCTGTTGCTCCAGTTGCAGGCGGGCAGCAATGCTGCTTTGCATGCTCGGATCGTAAAAGCGAATGGCATTCTTGCCGTGGCTCTTGGCTGAATACATAGAGATGTCGGCCTGCTGAAGCAAGTCGTGGCTTGCACTTCTGCTGTCAAACAACACAATGCCTACGCTACCGCTAATAGTCTGATTACCTTGTTCGAATTCGAAAGGACGCTCCAGGGCCGACAGCACCTGCTGGCCGATGTGACTTGCCTGGTGCGCGGCAGCTTGCTCGTCTTCCGACAAGCCTTCCAGCAGGATGACAAACTCGTCTCCTCCCAGACGAGCCACGGTATCAGTTACCCGCACGATCTGTTTCAGACGGTGTGCTGCTTCCTTGAGGACGGTATCGCCGGCATCGTGGCCATACAGATCATTGATGTTTTTGAAGTTATCCAGATCGATGAATAGCAGGGCGCCGCTGTGTCCGTGTCGCTGGCAGGCAAGCTGGGCCGTTTTGAGCCGCTCCAGGAAAAAGCGCCGATTGGGAAGTTCGGTCAGGGTGTCGTAAAACGCCAGCCGACGGATCTGCTCTTCGTACTCATGCCTGGCCGTGACATCACGAGTTACCATGACGATCGCCTGCTTATGTTCTGCATCCGAAGCGATCGCCTGGGCCTTGCCCTCGAAATAGCGTTCCCCCGAAGGAGAGCTGAGCTGGTATTCCAGGGTGAGAGGTGTCGGGCTTTTCAGGACCTTTCTGACCCAGGTGGTCAGGTAGTTCGCCTGGGTATAAGGCAGCACATCCTGCAATCGCTGGCCCACCTTCGCCAAGTGCTCATTGATCTTCTTGGCATCATGGGAGGACGAGACGACCTCCTGAAAGCGACCGTCCTGATCGATAACCAGCAGGATGTCAGGAATCGCCTGGGTAATGGCGCTCAGCCGGGCTTCGCTTCGCGCCAGAGCCTGTTCAGCCTGGTTACGTTTCTCCTGGTCACGAAACAGAAGCCAGACGAGCAGGCCTGTAGGGGGCATCGTCAGCATCATGGCCAGCATGGTACGTTGAGCCGCTTGGCCGAAAGGGCCATATACGAGGGTAAGCGTGAGCAGGGCGAGGGCATGTACCGCACCGCCCAGCAACAGTACCTGAAGAGGGCCTTGTCTGATCCAACCTCGGTGGTAGGCCATGCGATAAGCGAGACCTAACGCCACCGCCATGAAGGCATTCAATACGCCGGGGTAGGCCCCTACGCCGCCTAGCCAGAACCGATACAGTGCCGTCATTGCTGCTGCAATACTGGCAACCAGGGGGCCTGCCATCAGGGCGGTCACCGACAGTATGGCCAGCCGCGCATCTACAAAGATCCCGAGGCCAATCGGTACGGGATGTATCATGACGGCAATACAGATCAGACCCGTTGCACATCCAACAATCAGTTCCGATGACAGTACCTTGTGTGGCCAGGTACGCCAGAGGTAGTCCCGTAGCCAGCAGAGCGCCAGAAGTAGAGCGGCATTAGAAAGAAAATCCACAAACATGGCGACCTTGGTCTCCTTCGCCTAGGCGCAATTCCGTACTGGCATTCAGATAGACGTCTGAGTCAAAATTGCTAGATAAATGCGGCCCAATCGTCGGATAACAGCGATCTGAGCCCGTTATTCGGGACGTTTGTCAATGGCAAGCGCTGAAATAGAACAGCGCAGCGGTTTGAGTACAGGTTTAACAGGAATGTTCATTGCAGCAGGGATGTTGATCGTAGCGCTTGTGCTAGGGCACATGGGGCGCAGCTATAAGGCGACACGTACTGTTCGCCTTGATCGGCCTCTGGCCTATATCGGACTGTTTGCCTTTGTTCTTGCAAGCGCTGTAGTGTTCTTTGGCTAATGTCCGCCAATTTCCTACCGACACCATCAGGCTCGACATGCCTATCGTCAAGCGGCTGGCAATGTCCCTTATTTGAGCAGCCTCGCATCTATCGTTTTGCCATGTCATGCCCAGGGCAAGCTGGTCATGGCCGAGGATGTCGACACGGAGGAAAAGCTCAACGCTGTCATTCAGGGTTAACTTGTGTCACCTCCATTACTGTTGAATGAACTCGCCGCCTGGCATTACAGGCGCGCTGTTCTGCTCTATTACGTATAGGGCTCTTCCGTAGCGCCCTGTATCTGCTGGGCGCAGTATCTTCTCGCTTCCTCTCAGCCCTAAGTGTTAGCGACTTCTCCCTTTATGCATCGCCTTGATGGCTTTCATTGCGCCTTATTGAACTCTTTTAGATCCTGGAGTCCGACTGTTTGCATCAAGGTCTGTCAAGTAAATTTAAGTTTTTTGTATGTACAAATGTAACCATTTGATGCTGTAAGTCGATCGGTTGCGTTCGCGCTTTTGAGCAGTGACTTTAGTAGCAGGTGTGTCCCCACGGCTTGAGCGCGGTAGGTTGTTGGTGTTTCAGAGTGGTGCAATCAAGGATTGCGTATCGGTTGTGTAGCCGCATCAGGCGGCACGTCATGTCCAGGTAATAGGACGGGTAGTCAATGAAGAAAGTAAGTACAAATACGTTGTACTGTGGTTTATTAGGGTTGGCGTTTGTGCTGCATTTCGGGCTGCTTGAGCAGAATCCCCAGAACCCTATTGGTATTAAATACCTGACAGAGCTTTATCTGGCCGCCTGTTTGGGTTTCAGCGCCATGTTTCTGGTGGGAACCGTTGGAGCTGAGCGAAAAGATTACAGTGTTGCGTTCCTGTTCTGTCTGTTTTCGGCTTTTACCTTTACCTTCCTCCCGGCGTTGTTTGCCGAGCTCTTTTATGGTCAGCCGCTGGTCTATGGGGTAATCGAAGAACGCAGGGTACTGCTCTGCTTTAGTGTCATTCCCTTGTTGTACCTGGCCAAACGTGTGTCGGCGGCACAGTTTGAAAATTGCATTCTGATCGTGGCGCTAGGGGCTGTTGTCCTGTCCTGGCTGTGCTATTTCGAGGTGTTGCCAGATCTGCGAGATGGGATGGACCTGGACCTCAGCCGACCGGGCCGTGCCTCGACCGGGGCATTTGCCCTAATCATTGGCTACTGCCTGAGCATCTACTTCTGGGGCAAAGGAAAATCACCTATCGACGGCAGCCCTCGCTCCAGTCTTCGCTATGGACTGCTGGCGCTCGTTTACCTTGCAACACTGGTGTTCGTCACACAGACCCGGCAGGTCATTCTCCTGTGCATCATCTTTACGTTCCTGTGTCTGCGGGTTAAGTCCGTAAAGCTGGCGGTGATTGGCGGCTTGCTCGTTTCCCCCTTCGTTATCGACCCTGACCTGCTCGAGCTTTTCGGGGTTAATATCGATTTCTACATGCAATCTGCCCAGAACGGCGCTACGGATAATGTGCGCGAGGCTACCATCGCCCAGATCATGGATCATCTGCATGAGTACAACTGGGTACCCAGCGGTAGTCTGAGCCTGATGTGGAATGATGGTTTCAAGCACTACTTCAGTTACTACTTCTTCCTTTCGGATGTAGGTGTGATCGGTACGCTGTTCCGCTTTGGTTTTCTAACCATCGCGATCATTCCGGTCAGCTTCCTGGTGTATTTCAAAGTGGCCAAGCGGCTGAATCCCAGTCTGGATTTTACCTTGGCTGTATTCCTGGCCCATCTTTCTATCTGGCCTTTGCAAGGTATCTTCGAATATCAGGAGGGTATGACTGCCTTGTTATTTGTTTTCCAGGCGCTTAAAACGTTTCATAGCCAGACGCCCAACGAATCGCTGTCCAATCATCCCGAGCGGGAGCCTTATCAGTTGGCCTGAACCGCATCTGACATTAAAACGGCCCGTGGAGGGCCGTTTTTTTACCTACCAGCCTGCGTATCCCGAGTTGGAAATATCAGGCAATACGTGCATGAGTGCGTGAAAAAGTTAAATCGATACACCAGTACATGCCAAAGGTACTAGCCGTTCAGTCTATTGTTGTCATGCCGTCACCTCTGCTGCTCCATTTATCCAGTGGCGCTCATTGATGATTACGGTGATGGCTGAGTGCCATTATGCTTGTTGCAATACATCAGGTAGTGCAAGCAGAGCGGCAGTGTTCAGTCATATCGAGTGGAAACGTTTTCGTTCCTTGTAGTCGAAGTGTCATCTAGACATCAGCTGGCAGTTCGACTGGGTAGGGGCAGACATCCATGATCTTGACCGAATTCGATTGCTATCAACTGCAAAACCGGCTGGACAATATTTGCGGTGCCCGACTGCCGGCCGCCAATATCGATAGCTTCTACTTCTTTCTGGACGCTTTGCGTACCGCCCGGAATGTATCTGAGCTGGAGCTGGCCGCTGCCAAGATTGATGGTTTCATGATTGCGCTGGAAGGGGCCGGGCTTGTCAGTGGAACATCCGCCATGTTGATCGGCGGTTTTGTTTCTCGGGTACAGGCACACCGTTTGGAAAGGTTGGGTGTTGAATGAGCCGCCGTTAAGTAGCTGGCTGGTAACCGGCTCATTATGGAGCCGGATAGTGACAAGCCACTCGTAGGGCTGACGATCTGCTTTATTCTTGATGATGTATGACAGGTTCTTCGATGGGCGCTTTGCTTTTTGTATTACACGCTTGCCTTCGAAGGCTGTCCTGTTCAGCAGGTATTACGTCGCTCGCCGTGGTGCTGATCGCTTGCTCCACGTTGGCAGCAGAAGCACCTGCTGCACCAGGACGCGTATTGGTTCTGGATAATCAGGATAACTATCCTGCAGGCTACCAGACGGACTATCTGTTGCACCCCTTCGCCGAGACATTCGAGGCTATTCGCTACGCTGTACCTGATAGCGCGTGGCAGCCGAACGCAAAGGCATTAATCAGCCTTGGGTATCAGCAGGACGGTAGCTGGATCCGATTAAGGCTGGAAAACCCCTCGTCCGAGGTTCGCCGATGGTTACTGGTGGCCGAAACCCCTCTGATCGATCAGCTTGAGCTGCGCCTGTTCGATCCTGTTCTGGAGCGGTGGTCTTCAGTCGAATCGCTTGGTAATCGCATACCCTTGAGTAGGCAAGCCACCCGCGGCCCTTATCCGGTCGCTACGCTTGACTTGCCGCCCAATCAGGCCATGGTTCTGTACGGTCGCATGCGGGCGAGCCAGCCGCTGACCATTCCGATGGAGATCATGTCTCCTGCCGCGTATGAACGCATCTATACGCAAACAGCCCTGAGCCTGAGCGCCTTTCTGGGCGCAGCAGTCATCATGCTGGCTTACAACCTATCACTCTATGTCTTCATACGGGACCGGGCCTATCTCTGGTATAGCGGTTATCTGGCTGGTGCCATCTTCTATATGGTCTGTGCGACCGGCTTTGGACGGTTGTATCTGTGGCCGGAATGGACCGAACTGGCAGTGCGTGCCACCGTTCTGTCCATTTCGCTTTGCATGGCCGGTGCCGCCCAGTTCATCAAGCACTTTCTTCAGCTATCCAGCCACAGCCGCTTCTTTTCAGTCTTGTGTAAAAGCTTCCTGATCTATTGGCTTGGCGCCTCGCTGATTATCGCGATCGACCCTGCGTTCATTCCGTTTCTCGGTATCGATGTCATGGTCTTTCTCAGCTGCCTCACGGGGCTATGGGTTGGCCTTGCCTTGTGGTGGCGAGGCCATGTATCGGCCCGTTATTTCACCATCGCCTGGATAGTGCTCAATCTAGCCACCTTATATATGACGCTGGTCATGTCCGGCTTGAGCAAAGGGTGGGTCAATCCGTTGTATGTCCAGATGCTGGGGTTCGCGCTTGAGTTCCTGTTGCTGTCGATGGCCTTGGCCGAGCGGATAAACCGTGAGCGTGCAGCACGAATACAGGCAAAGCAGGAGGCCATAAGAACCAGCGAGCATCTGGCACGAGAGCGGTTGGCAACCTTGCAGGCACAAGAGAAACTATTGATTTTTCAGCAGGAAACCAACGAAGCACTCGAGCGGCGGGTGAAGGAGCGGACCCTGGCCCTGGAGGAGGCAAACCTTCAGCTGTCACGCCTGAGCCGACTGGATGCCCTGACCCAGTTACAGAACCGAAGTGCTTTTGAAGAAAACTTTACCGCCTCGCTTGCACAGGCCCTGGCAACTGGGCAAATGCTGAGTGTTGTCATGATCGATATCGATCACTTCAAGCAAATTAACGATACCTATGGTCATTCGACAGGTGACGAGTGTCTGGTCAAGGTTGGGCAGGTATTGCTGAATCATACCCAGGGGGCAGGCGATCATGCGGCGGGTTTTGGTGGAGAGGAATTCATTCTACTCTTCATGAATCGCACCCCGACTGAAATGGCAACGCTTGTCGAATGTATTCGAGTCGACATGGCCTCCCTTGGCATCAAGACGGACAGCGGAACGCTGCGTTTTACGGTAAGCATTGGCGTTGAATGCCGCTTTCCTCGACCAGACGATACGCGTGTCGACTATTCCAGAGCGGCTGACACAGCGCTTTACCAGGCCAAGGCCGCAGGACGTAACCAGTCTTGTTTTGCCATTACTGTCCATTAGTCAGCACACCTCTCCTGCAACAGGCCAGTCTGCAAGAGACTGGCCTGCGGTATGCGCGATCAGTAGATGACCAAGCGCTTACCAGCCGCGTACATCGGGAGCCAGCTTACCGACGGCTTGGTGAGCCGCCTGGTGCAGCTCCGGTGCGGATGTCTTATCCGACGCGAGGATATTGGCCTCTTCTGCGCTGGGCTGAAGAGGCTTCTGACGGAATAGCAAGGTGTAGAAGGAGGCGGCGCAGGCATACCCGCCTGAGAAAGAGGCATGGCGCCCGTCAGCTATGTACAGCTTGGCCACTGAATCGCTTGCAAACGTACCCTTCCAAGACTCACCGCAAGGGGAGAGTTGGGCGCCCATCTTGCGCGCCAGGCTCACGTACTCCTTATAGATCTGTGGTTGCTTACCCTGTTGATTCTCGTTGGCCCAGGTTTCGAACAGAATCGGCTTGGCATGGTGGGCACGAATCAGGTCATTGAATTTCAGTGCGTATTCTTCCAGTCGTTCTGGCTGAAGCAATGGCCGAGCAGCGTGCTCCTGTAGGACTACATAGTCATAGGTGTTGCTTGCCAGCTTGCTTTGTACCGCTCCACTGTTCCAGTGCTGCTCAAGGGTATATGAGGGTTTGGCAATCGAGTCCGCCTCGATGGTGCAAGACGATGATGCGCTATCGTGGGCGCGTGACGCCATTCCCATTAGGGTGGTCGTCAAACTGTTCGCATAGGTGTAGCTGTTACCAACGAACAACATGCGAATGGTGCACGAAGAAGCCTCAGAACTCTGAGCAGCAGCGGCATAATGTGCGCTGGCGATGCATCCAGCAAAGAGTGTGGCAAGCTTCAGGGAACGGGTGAACAAGACCCTATCCTCCATATATTTATGAGAGTTAAACAACAGGTGTGGGCTGCAAACGGCATCCTGGTGCGTTTGCGGGGACGCATTGTGCGAGGAGGAGGCGGTATTTATAAGGAGTGACTGTGCGGGGAGTCACGTACTGCTATTTGGAACAAGCGAAACGGCGAACGTGTGCAAAGTTCAGGGAAATAAAATATCCCAAGGTTTCGATTATAGTGGCTATTTAATAGCTAAATAATAGCTAAAATCAAGAATAAATAGTCTTATTTGCCTGATAAGAGCAATTTTTTAAGAGCGAGGCTTAGCTCGCTTGTGAGCCCTGCTGAGGCTCAACGACATCCTCATCGATATACCGGCCAGCTTTTTCCTGTTCCAGAAATGCCGCGTACTGATCCTCCGTGATCAGGTTTTCCAGCAGCAGTTGCCAGGCATAGGATTCGGCCGCGTTCTTGTTCCAGCGAATCTCTCCCAGGCTGTCCGGGTTTTTGATGCAGCGGATATAACGCTTCCAGTACGGGTCCATGATGACTCCTGCTTCCTGCTCATGGGTAACGGGGCGCGTGGTATATCACAACTGATGGATTTGTGAAGCGGTGCGTATAAGAAGTGTCCAGCTTTCTGTTTGATAGAGGCGGCCATGCTGCCTCAGGCCAGCGAACGAGCCGGTCAGGGATCAAGGTTCAGCTGGCGACC
The DNA here is from genome assembly GCF_058536325.1 of Pseudomonas sp. C2.3V. Lineage (NCBI taxonomy): Bacteria > Pseudomonadati > Pseudomonadota > Gammaproteobacteria > Pseudomonadales > Pseudomonadaceae > Pseudomonas > Pseudomonas sp. C2.3V. Next base: position 530,428 of record NZ_JBZUBN010000002.1, read on the forward strand.
GCTATGCCCGGGTTTTTCAAGTACATCGGCGACCTCGGCGGCGAGATGAAGAAGCTCATAATCTTCTTCGAGACTGGTCGAGTCGTCGGATTCCCGTTCATCCAAAATGGGACAGTTGACCAGCGTCCAGTGAAGCGGGCTGGTATCGAGCTGCTCGTGAATCTTCTGGCAGACACGTCGCCAGCGAGGGTCGACATCCTCATCTTCCAGCGCAGCGAAATCACCCACTAGCATGAGCTGGGATACCTTGCCTTTGCGTAGGCCGCTGATGAGTGCAGCCACAGCATCGATCAGGTAGTTGGGATCTTCGACCTCAATTACTACGCGAGGCGGTTCCAGTACCGCGACGACTGCCTTCATTCCTGCCACCCCCTGGCTGACCTTATAGGCGCTGAACATATGGCCAGGAGTCGATTGGGGATAGGGGCGGGGCGGTAATGCCTTGAGATCCGCCTGTAGCGGCACGGCCTTATGTTCGCGATTAAGCAACTCGTTGATCAACGCCTGGCCCAGCGGGCTCTGCGCGCCGTAGACCGCGACCTTGAGCGCTCGTGCTGCTGCATACGTCATGAGAACCTCGCCTCTGTCAATCCTAGATGACTGACCGGACGGAGCGCCCAAGGTTCTGCCGCGACCGTACCGGCCATCCCACTGCTTAGGCTACATCGGCCGAGTCGTCATAGGCTTTAAGAAAACAGTAGGCCAATCCTCGTCGCTCTGTAGAAAAATATTATCGCGCCGCTGAAGACCGCACGTGACTGGCCGATAGCCTCTATAGCCAAACAGAAATCTGTTAGCCAGACCTTATATATCCCCACCTTCAGTAGGGCCGAGTCGTATGCTCAGTAGAATAAAGTTCAGCCACAAGATCCTGGCAACGGCCTCGGTAGTGCTGATTGCTGCCTTCTCGTTGTTCATGACGTACAACGATTATCTGCAACGTACGGCAATCACCCGGGACCTGACCGTTCGCCTCAATGAACTAGGCACCAGTGCCTCCAGCAATATTGCCAACTGGGTAAGTGGGCGTATCACGCTGCTTGAAGGAGAGGCGCAGGCGGTACAGCGTAATCTTGCCCCTCAGGCATTCACTGCAGTGCTGGAGCAGAAAGCATATACCTCAAGCTTTGACCTGACCTATCTGGGGCAGGCGGACGGTACGTTTACAGTTCGACCCTCTATCAGTATGCCTGCCGGCTATGACCCGAGAACACGCCCCTGGTATCAGGGCGCCCAAACCAAAGCCGGTTCGATTCTGACCGAGCCTTATGTAGATGCCGCTTCGGGCGGATTGATCATGAGCCTTGCCACACCCGTCATGCATGAGGGGCAACTGGCGGGTGTTCTGGGAGGCGATCTGAGTCTGCAGACGATGGTGGGTATCGTCAATTCGCTCGACCTGGGCGGTATCGGTCATGCGATTCTGGTGAATAGCGAAGGCAAGGTACTGGTCAGCCCCAGAAAAGAGGAGGTGATGAAAAACCTCGCTGAGCTGTTTCCCGCCGGTGCGCCTGCACTGGATGGCGCGCTCAAGCGGGTCGAGCTGGACGGCAAGCCTCAGCTTATGGTCTTCAAGCCGGTCACCGGTCTGCCATCGGTCAACTGGTACCTGGGCCTGATGGTTGATGAAGAGAAAGCCTACGCCCCGCTCAAGGAGTTCAGAACCTCGGCCGTGCTGGCCATGGTGATTGGCGTTGTGCTGATCATGCTGCTCCTGGGTGTGCTGATCCGTGTGCTGATGCGTCCGCTCACGACCATGAGCCAGGCGATGCAGGACATCGCACAAGGAGAGGGCGACCTGACCCGGCGTCTGGCCATCAATAGCCAGGACGAGTTTGGTGTGCTGGCCGCTGCCTTCAACTGCTTTGTCGAGCGTATCCATGGCTCGATCAGCGAAGTATCGGCCAGTACCCGTCAGCTCAACGAGGTCTCCCGTCAGGTGTTGGCGGCCTCCAACTCCTCGCTGCACAACTCGGACAACCAGGCCGGACGTACCGGAAGCGTGGCGGCAGCCATCAACCAGTTGGGCGCCGCTACACAGGAGATCGCTCGCAACGCTGCCGATGCGTCCGTACAGGCTACCAGTGCCCGGCAGCAGGCCGAGGAGGGTCGCCGCGTACTGGGCCAGACCCTGACGGCAATGGAAACCCTATCCGCCAACATCAGCGCCTCCTGCGGCCGTATCGATGAGCTGAACCAGAAGACCACCCGCATCGGACATATCCTGGAAGTGATCCAGGGCATTTCCGAGCAGACCAATCTGCTGGCGCTCAACGCTGCGATCGAAGCTGCACGGGCAGGCGATGCCGGGCGTGGTTTTGCGGTGGTAGCGGACGAGGTGCGTGGTCTGGCACATCGTACCCAGAGTTCGGCCCGAGAGATCCAGAGCATGATTCAGGAGCTGCAAACCGGGGCGAGCGAAGCGGTTTCCACCATGACCGAAAGTCAGCGCTTCAGCGAGGACAGCATGACCATCGCGCAAAAAGCCAACGAGCGGTTGGGCTCGGTAGCCGAGCGCATTACCGATATCGATGGCATGACCCAATCGGTGGCGGCCGCTACGGAAGAGCAGAGCGCGGTGGTGGAGTCGCTTAATGTCGACATTACCGAGATCAACTCGCTCAACCAGCAGGGCGTGGAAAACCTGAACGCGACCCTGGGCGCTTGCCATGCCCTGGAACAACAGGCCAATCGCCTCGATCAGCTCGTTTCAAGTTTCAGAATCTGACTTAGGAAAAGCCTTGCCATTAAGGCGAGGCTTTCTTTAGTTGTCTTGCAAAGGTGCAACCAGGGTGCTACCAATCTATGCACCTTTTTGATGCGGGTTGCACACATTGTTACCGTTATAAGCACAATTAAAGTGCGAGCTATTTATATGGGTGAAACCATTCAGCAAGCTTATAGCAAGGATTAAGCTTAAAAATCGTGCACATTGGTGGAAGTTCGCTCCAATTTATGGCATTTAGCAAAGGTGTTTGGTAGCTGGCTCATATATTGCTGCTGAAGGGTTTTTCCGCTTTAGGTAGCACCTATGAGCCAAGTACATAATGAAAAAAGCCTTTCACCCGCTCTAAAACCCCGCCATGTCACTATGCTTTCAATCGCTGGGGTAATCGGTGCCGGTTTATTTGTAGGATCCGGCCACGCCATTGCCGCTGCAGGTCCCGCTGTTCTGCTGGCCTATGCACTGGCAGGCACCCTTGTCGTACTGGTTATGCGCATGTTGGGCGAGATGGCGGTAGCCTCGCCGGACACGGGTTCTTTTTCTTCTTACGCGCAACGCGGCATTGGACGTTGGGCAGGGTTCACAATCGGTTGGTTGTACTGGTGGTTCTGGGTATTGGTTATCCCCCTTGAAGCCGTTGCGGCAGCGTCCATTCTGAACTCCTGGTTCCCTGTAGTGGCTACGTGGCAATTTGCACTGGCTATCACTGCGCTTCTTACCGTTACCAATCTGTTTAGTGTTGCCAAATACGGTGAGTTCGAGTTCTGGTTCGCGCTGCTCAAGGTTATGGCTATTGTTGCGTTCATTGCGCTGGGTGCATTTGCCTTGGCCGGTGGGCTGCCAGGACGGGAAGTCAGCGGCCTGGGGCGCCTGATGGAAATGACCGGTGGGTTTATGCCCCATGGCTTTGGCGCAGTGCTGGGTGCCTTGCTTACGACAATGTTCAGCTTCATGGGCACCGAGATCGTGACCATTGCTGCGGCCGAGTCCAAGAATCCTTCCAAACAAATCAGCAAGGCGACTAACTCGGTTATCTGGCGTATTGCACTGTTCTATCTGGTGTCGATTTTCCTGGTTGTTTCCATGGTTCCGTGGAATGACCCCCAACTGCCTATCGTAGGTTCGTATCAGCGTGCGCTTGAGGTGATGTCCATCCCGCACGCCAAGCTGATCGTGGATGTTGTGGTGCTAGTGGCAGTAGCCAGTTGTCTGAACTCGGCCCTGTATACCGCCTCACGCATGCTGTTCTCGCTGAGCCGTCGTGGCGATGCACCTGCAATGACAGGGCGTGTCTCGGGAAACGGCGTCCCCCGCTCGGCTGTATTGGCCAGCACGGCCGTAGGCTTTATGAGTACCATTGCAAACTACACTATGCCTGAAGCCGTCTTTGGCTTCCTGCTGGCAACCTCCGGCGCTGTTGCCTTGCTGGTTTATCTGGTCATCGCCATTTCCCAGCTGCGTCTGCGTCACAAGTTGGAAGCCCATGGCGAGGCGATCGAGTTTCGCATGTGGCTGTTCCCCTACCTGACCTGGGCAGTTATTGTTTTCATCGTTGGCGCATTGACCGTCATGCTGTTCAGCGAGGCGCACCGTATGGAAATCATGGCAACCGGCCTGCTGGCCCTGATCGTGGTCGCCATCGGTAATCTGGTGGGCAAACGCCATGCGGCGGCCAACCGGGTACCTGCCGCTGCTGTTCAGGGGCGCTGAAGGACGATTAGAAAAAACACCTGATACAAAAAAGCCAGGATCGGAGACGGTCCTGGCTTTTTTGTATGCAGCCTGGCGTATTACCTGGCCGCTGCTCGCCGTAAGGCTAGAAGATACCGCCTCCCTGGCCGGTAAGTACATCGAAGAGCAGCTTGATGTTCAACGCAACGATCAGCAGGGCGATAAACCATGCCAGTGCCGCCACGCTACGACTAATGGCAAAACTGCCCATTAGTGTGCGATTTGATACGAACCGTACCAGCGGTATCACTGCAAATGGCAACTGCATGGACAAAACAACTTGACTCAGGACCAGCAGTTTTGCCGTGCCGCTTTCCCCGTACAGGATGGTAACCGCCACGACTGGAATGATGGCCAGCCCGCGAGTGATCAGGCGACGTGCCCAGTCTGGCAGACGCAGGTTGAGAAAGCCTTCCATGACAATCTGGCCCGCCAGGGTGGCCGTCACAGTGGAGTTGATCCCTGAAGCCAATAGCGCTATCGCAAACAGTATCGAGGCGATACCTACGCCCAGCATCGGTGATAACAGGTGGTACGCCTGATCGATTTCTTCGACGTCTGTACGACCTGCCTGATGAAAGACAGCCGCTGCTGTAATCAGAATGGCCGCATTGACGAACAGGGCCAGCATAAGGGCGATGGTACTGTCCGTTACCGCCCAACGAATACCCTGACGGCGACCTTCTTCCGTACGGGGGTAGGCACGCGTCTGCACGATGGAGGAGTGCAGATACAGATTGTGCGGCATCACGGTCGCACCGATGATACCGATGGCCAGGTAAAGGGCTTCTGGATTCATCACCACTTCTGCCTGGGGCAAAAAGCCTTGGAGAATCTCGCCCACGGCGGGTTGTGCGAGCATCATCTGAACGCCAAAGCAGGCAAAGATAATGGTCAAAAGGGCGATGACAAAGGCTTCCAGCCAGCGGAAACCACGGCGCATCAAAAGCAGAATGATGAAGACATCGGCGGCGGTAATGATGGCGCCCCAGACCAAAGGAATGCCAAACAATAGATTCAAGGCAATGGCGGTGCCAATTACCTCAGCCAGATCGCAGGCAATGATTGCTACCTCGCAGGCGATCCAGAGAAGGAAATTGACTGGCCTGGAGTATTGATGGCGGCAGGCCTGCGCAAGATCCAACCCCGATGCGATACCCAGCCGCGCTGCCAGCGACTGGAGCAGAATAGCCATGAGGTTGGACAGCAGGATCACTGATAGCAGCATATAGCCAAACTTGGAGCCGCCCGCGAGGTCGGTTGCCCAGTTGCCCGGATCCATATAGCCCACGGCTACCATGTAGCCAGGGCCGATAAAAGCCATGAGACGACGCAGCCAGTGCCCGGTTGCAGGAACAGGCACGCTGGCGTTCATTCCTCCCAGGCTGGGGCGCGGTTCTTCCCTGTCACCCCAGGAAAGTGCTGCATAAGTGGCCGACTCTTTCATGTAATGAACGCTCGCAAGGATTGTACAACGTAATACATATGAAACTTAGCCTAGGCTAAGTTTCCAAGCACGGGCAATAAAACTTATCTATTTCAAGGATTGACGGTTAAACATTTTGGCGTTGCAGAGGGGATCGGTCAGAATAGGGCGGCCCTACTAGTGTGTATTGGGCGCTTGATTCATTCTGGAGAATGTGTGGTGAGCAAAGTTCGAGGAGAAGCGGTATCGATGAAACCCCTGGTAGAGGCTTCCGTACACATGGAAGGCTTTCAGCAGGTGCGTGAAGCGCATCGGCAGGAACTCATTGAGGATTACGTCGAACTGATTTCAGACCTGATCCATGCCCACGGCGAGGCGCGCCAGATTGATATCGCCACCCGGATTGGCGTCGCCCAGCCTACGGTCGCGAAAATGCTCAAGCGTCTTGCCACCTGTGGCTATGTCGTCCAAAAGCCGTACCGGGGCATCTTCCTGACGCCGGAAGGGGAAGCGCTCGCCCAAGCCAGCCGTGAACGGCACCACATTGTCGAGTCCTTCCTCCTGGCCCTGGGAGTGGATCCAAGCGTTGCCCGACGTGACGCGGAAGGTATCGAACACCATGTCAGCAGCGAAACGTTGGACGTCTTTCGCCGCTTCGTGGAAGCCAAGCACGGCTGACCTTTTATAAGGGCGTTCAACTCAAATCATGCAACGGCTTGTCCAGTGCAGGCCCAACGGTAAAGTCCGAGAATACGATTTCCAGGCCAGCGCGTTCGGGCGTGCAGCAGAACGGTCCGACTTCAACGGCGCTGGAGCCTGGAAAATAGGTCAGCCTTAGCAATGGCCACTCTTGCCCATCCAGCGAATACTGAATTCTCAAGGCGTTGTCCTTGAGGGTCGCCCTGAGCCAGAAGGTATCAGGCTCGCCCGGCAGTGCACCTACAGCCCAGTCCGAATGGCCCAGCGTCAACACACTACCGATGAGGCGTTGGCCATCACTGACCTCTATGCCCGCTTTACACCATGTGGTGTTGTTCAGACGGATCATGAGTCCTGCCTGATCATAGAGTTCGCTGAACCGACCCTCTATCTTCACCATTGCCGTAAAGTCAGCTCCCGCGGCGACATGAAACCAGTGCCCGGTGTCTCGAATAAAGCCATAGTAGGTCTCGCGCCAGAAGTCGGTACGCGCATCCGTTATCACGCGCAGGTGATCATTCTCAAGTGCCCAGCGGCTGGGCTCGTTCAACCATTTGCAGTGATTCCACATGATCCGGGCTCCAGGGGTCAGTGCGAAGGAGGGCTGGTACGATCGGCGTTGTCTATTGTTCTCAGCACCCGGCAGGGATTACCTACCGCCACCACATGAGCCGGGATATCTTTCGTTACGACGCTACCTGCGCCGATGACAGCGCCTTCGCCAATCGTCACACCTGGCAACACTGTAACGCCCCCACCAATCCAGACGTTGTCGCCGATGGTAATGGGATGCGCATATTCCAGACCCTGGTTTCGTCGTTCTGCATCCAGCGGATGGCCAGCCGTGTACAGTCCTACGTTGGGCGCTATGAATACGTTGCAGCCAATGCTGACCTTGGCGCAGTCCAGAATCACCAGATTGACATTGGAATAGAAATTTTCTCCCAGCTCGATGTTATAGCCGTAATCGCAATGAAAGGGCGCTTCGATGAGGACGTGCTCCCCTGTCTTGCCCAACAGCGTTTTCAAAATACGCTTTTTGCCCTCAAGGTCCCGAGGATCAAGTTGGTTATAAGCATGAACCTGAACCTTGGCCTCCAGGCGCTGCTGGATAAGTTCGGCATCATTGTTGGCGTCATAGAGCAGGCCGGCGGCCGCTTTTTCGCGTTCATTCATGGCAGGCTTCCTTGATTCGACGTTCCGGATGCAATCGACTGTCCCGTACGGCAGGTGCCAGCAGGACCGTTGCCGCCACCAATACCAGCACGACCACCATGGCCATGCGTAACCCGTAGGCTTGTCCAATGAAGCCCAGCGAGGGCGGACCGATCAGAAAGGCGAGATAGCCCACAGTTGCAACGGCCGCTACCCGCTTGGCCGACTGTTCGCCAGAGTCGCCGGCAGCAGAGATCCCCACCGGAAAACCCAGCGATGCGCCAAGCCCCCAGAAGAGTACGGAGGCCGCCGCCAAGATGGGGTTGTCAGAGAACGACACGAGGCCAATACCCAACGCACCGGACAGGGCACTGGCCCGTATGACGGCCTCTCGGCTGAATCGCTGGAGGATATAGGTTCCTGAGAAGCGCCCTATCGTCATGGCGGTGGTAAAGCCGGCATACACGAGTGCGCTGGACGCCGGATCAAAACCGTGTCCATCGACCATTAATAGCGGCAGCCAGTCAGTGGCGGAGCCTTCCGCCAGGGCAAGCGCCAGTACAATCAGACCAATCATGATCAGCGTCTTGTCTTTCCAGGGTTTGAAAGGCGTGACCGACTGCTGCTCTGTCTTGGCGGTCTGCGTCTGCCCGGTACCTGAGGGGATGGCGAGGCACGCCCAGACGCAGGGAAGCAGGGTTGCCGCGCCCATGAGAATAAGGTGCCAGAAGACCGGTAGCGAAAGATGAGTCAGTCCCAGGCTGATCAGAGAGCCTGCCAATGTGCCAAGGCTGAAACAGCCATGAAGCGCGGGCAGAAGCGGTTTGCGTGTGGTGGTTTCAAGTTCGGCGCCCTCGATATTGATGGCAATGTCCGAAAGGCCCAGGCCTAGGCCGAACAAAAAAAGCCCGGCAAACACGCCCATGGCCAGCGAGGCAGTGGAGGCTCCAGCAATGGCCAGAAACCCCAGGTATACCAGTACCAACCCACCACCAATGACCGGTCGGGTACCCACGCGGCTCACCAGGCGGCCCGAGGCAAGCACGCCGAGCATGGCGCCCAATGACAGGCCGAACAGGATCATGCCCATTTCACTGGTCGAGGCACTCAGCAGGTCCCGGATATCGGGTGTCCGGGTTACCCATGACGCCAATAGGAGTCCGGGGATCAAAAACAGTACAAACAGAGCGGTACGTCTGCGCCGAATCGCGGGAGTCACGGATTTACTCCATCCTAGATAAAACAAAATCAGGGCTTATGTGTACGTTCGTACACATGGTAGCCTGTTCGTTCCATCCGTCCACCCGACCTATACGGTTACGTTGCATTGTTTTCGGAGACTGACACGGCATGCCCTCTGAACGACGTCTGGATCCTGAGCGAAGGAGTCGCATCATTGATGCCACTCTGGAGGTCATCGCGCGTGATGGCGTGTCAGGCGCTACCCACCGCCGCATTGCAGCCGTGGCTGATGTGCCACTGGGCTCGATGACTTATCACTTTGACGGCATCGAGCACTTGCTCAAGGAAGCGTTCACCCGTTTTGCCTGGTCCATTTCTGCCCGCTTCGATGCTCTCCTGGGCGTAGCCAAGACACCCGAGCAAGCTCTCGACGCCGTGGCCAATGTGATCTGTGGCGATTTCTGGCAGGAAGACAATGGTCGTGTCATGACGCTTTCCTACGAACTCTACGCCTACGCGAGTCGCAACCCCGCAATGAAGTCGATCATGCAGGACTGGATGTTTCGCAGTCAGCGGGCACTGGCGCAGCATTTCGATGCACGCACTGCCAGAACGCTAGATGCTCTGATCGAAGGGCTGACCATACATCGCTCCGTTGAGCAAGAGCCGACGAGCCGTGAAGATGTTCTGCGGGTGATCAGGTTGATCGTCAATGGCTGAATGCATTTGTCTACGCAGATTCGCTTGCGTCTAATAGTTAATTATATTAACTATTAGACAGAGGTAACCGCTGCTGTTATCCGGAGTCGCCTCTGTGATTGCTCTTTGACTGCTCCGACAATAAACACAAGAAGGACGCACCATGAAGCGAACCATTACCCACAAGACGCTGGCCGTTGCCGGCTGCCTGAGTGCTTTAGCTTTTGTTATTCCCCTCGCCAGCGCTGACTCCACCCTCTCGTTGCAAGGTAGTTGCACCTCGCTGGCAAGCAAGCTTGCCAGGCTTGATAACACTCTGATTGACACAGCCACGCGGATTGATGCCGGTGAGCTCAAGGTCGGCGGGCATGATATTGCGGCCCACTGCTTGATTCAGGGGCGCATGAATCCTCGAACTGGTATCGATGGCGCCCATTATGCCGTTGGCTTTGAGATGCGCTTGCCCCTGGCCTGGAACGGACGGTTCTTCTATCAGGCCAATGGCGGGCTGGATGGCAGTGTAGTTACCGCTACAGGCGGGCTGGGCGGAGGGCCGGTCACTAATGCCCTCGATAAAGGCTTTGCCGTTCTGAGCTCCGATGCCGGTCATACGGCGCAACAGAACATGACATTTGGCATCGACCCGCAGGCCCGTCTCGACTATGGCTATCAGGCGGCCTTGAGGCTGACGCCCATGGCCAAGCAGGCGTTACAGATAGCCTATGGCAGGCGGCCTGAACACTCCTACTTCGGTGGATGCTCCAATGGCGGTCGGCATACCTTTGTAGCCATGAATCGGCTGGCGAACGACTACGATGGCTTCCTGGCCGGCGCACCGGGCTATCGGCTTCCCCTGGCAGCGGTAGCCAGTATCTTTGGGGCGCAGCAGTATGCCAAGGTCGCCACGGATCCCAATGACCTGTCTACTGCATTCACTGCCCAGGAGCGTGCTTTGGTTGCAAAACGCGTCCTGGCACGTTGCGATGCCTTGGATGGTGCTATCGATGGGCTTGTGCAGGATTACCCGCGCTGCCAGCGTACGTTCAGTCTGTGGCGAGATGTCCCTACCTGTCGGGGTGAGCGCAACGGTCAGTGCCTGAGCATTGCGCAGAAGCGTGCCATAGACCCTATTTTCAAGGGAGCTACAACGCGGGTGGGCAAGCGATTCTATTCGAGTTTCCCCTATGACAGCGGTCTTGCGACCAAGGATGTAGCTTCCTGGGAGTTCGAGTCGCCTATCAGCCGTGACTCATTGGCCGTGGGTATTGTATTTGGCGTACCGCCGGTAAGCCCGGCGACGTTCGATGGCAAGTCGCTGGCCCTCAACAGCTCCATTGATGATCTGCTCGCACGAATCACACGTTCCAATGCGATCTACATCGAATCCGCCATGCGATTCATGACACCCCCGAATCCTACCCATCTTGAGTTACTGAGACAGCGGGGAGCCAAGGTCATGGTGTATCACGGTGTCAGCGATCCTATTTTTTCGGTCGACGATACCGTGGCTTGGTATGAAGGGCTCCAGAAAAGCAATCGCGGTCAAGCAGAGCGCTTTGCCCGCTTGTATACCGTACCGGGCATGGGACATTGCCAAGGCGGACCGTCCACCGATCAATTCGACATGCTGACGCCTCTGGTCAACTGGGTTGAAAAGGGCAGGGCGCCAGAAGAGATCATTGCCACCGCACGCGGCATAGGTAATGCAGGCGGAGTGAATGCTGACGTTCCGGCGGACTGGTCACCTGCACGGACACGCCCACTGTGTCCTTACCCGCGTATTGCCCTGTACAACGGCACCGGCGATATCGAGTCGGCAGCAAGCTTCAGCTGCCGTGAACGGCCCCGTGGTTCGTCTGGAAACACGGAGCTGTAAGTCTGGTAAAGGCGCTCCGAGGAATGCTTCGGAGCGCTTCTGGTTTACTGGCCGTTTCTGGCCATTTTCAAAGGCAGACCGCACCGTGCATTACTGGTGCGTTGTAACAAGTGTGGCGGCCACATGCCTGGAATAGGCTGGGCCAGACGGATTTTAAGAAACTCGGTCGCGTCTGCTGCCCGCTCGCGACCACCACCGCCCGGAAAGTTGTTATCGTTGACCACCAGCAGGGTGCGCTCGTCCAGCGGCAGCACATCTTCGATGGTGACATAGGGGAACGTGAATACATTTGAGCCATCGCCGTTCAGGTCGTCTGGATCGTCCAGGTGCATCAGATCGACCAGCTCGGTCTTGCGTACCACGCCGCCATTAGGCACGGCACGGGTGTCGATCAGGTAGATCCGCTTGAACGGGACGCCATTGGTGGCTGTGCCGCCGTTACGCTCGATGACCAGAAAGCGATTATCGTCGATGGCTGTCATGTCCCCAATAGCATTGCCAGCAGCTTGGGTACGATAAAAATAGGTAACGCCAGTGAAGCGCTCATGATCGATGTCGAATTCGTTGATACGCAGCTGGTTGGCCGGATCACCTGTCACCGGTTTTTCCAGTAGGGCATACAATTTGTCACCACGGGGGTTGATAGCCATACCCTCAAACCCGCCCGAGCCGCCCAGGTTGGCTGTGGCCTTTCCTGCCACAACGTCCTTGTTTTCCGGCGCGTAAACGCCCGGAAGTGGGATTTCGCTCCGCAATACGGTTCCTGAGCCGTCTGTCTTGACCAGATAAGGTCCGAACTCATCGCCAAACCACAATGCACAGTTCTTGTCTCGGCGCACGGACTCGACGTCCAGATCAGCACCAGTGATCAGGCGAGAGAACTGAATGGCGGGATCCACTTCGGGATTGGTGCTCTTGTTGTAGTAGTGAGCGTAATCCGCCTGGATAGGCATGGTCAGTTTACGGTTGACATCGTTGAGCGTGATTCGCGACGGCTCGGTAAAGCGAGCCAGAGGCATGCCGGTCAGAGCATTGCTTGCGGTAACCGTACCGGTACCGCCGCGGCGGGTCTTGAAATCAACCCGTGCGCTATACAGACGCAGCAGGGCATCGGCAGAGTTGGCCTGAGTGCCGAAGCCATTGTCTGTCAGGAACAGAAAACTGTTTTCATCAGCGCCTGGCAACACCGCGGAAAACCCCTGTACGGGCTGGCGGCCCTGATAAGGCGGCACAAAGGTGCCATACGGATTTGGACTGATGAACTGGCCAGAAGTAGGCCCATCGGAAAACGTATCAGGTGGCATGACAGCCCAGCCTACCAGCGTGTTATTGGGAGACGCCAGCGCATGAGTGGACAGCGCAGCCGCCAGCGCGACCCAGAGAGGCCGTACTTTTTTCATTGTTATCTTCTCCGTCCAGGAAGTGAGTGCACCGGTCGCAAGCCCATGGCAGCTGCTCCAGTGGTGCTGAGCACAATACGGCGCAAGTGTGTCAGGCATATGGCACCGAGCCGCACGGCTGGCGGTACGTTGACGCCTGTGCCAGAAGGAGAGGTATACGCTGAGGTTATACAGGCTCAAGGTGCGTGAGGCCCTTTCGAGCCTATAAGGTGACGACAAAACATAGCCATGGCTAAAAAGATTAGCTCTATCTATCTGATAGACTTGATAAATTTCTTTGTGTATTGTGGCGGCTTCTTTGGGGAGTAGCCTGCTTTCGAATGCTTCGAAAGTGTTTATGTCAACATTCTCGGCATGCATGCCGTGGCATAAACGACCACCCGGTTGGCGAGACCATTGATATATCTGCGTTCAGGATCGGGCGCGTGGATATGTCATTGGACGTTAGCCCGATCGGTACGGAAATCGTGAATCCAGCTGCTCTCGTCTTACTTGCCTTAGCCATGTCCACGGATGCGTTCGCCGCTGCGGTGGGCAAAGGTGCCAGCCTGCATAAGCCTTGTTTGCGAGAAGCGCTGCGCACCGGAGCGATCTTTGGCACCATCGAGGCCATTACCCCCGTCATTGGCTGGGCTGCCGGCCTTGCAGCTGCTCAGTTTGTACAAGAGTGGGATCACTGGATTGCCTTTACGCTTCTGTTAGGTCTGGGTCTGCGCATGATCTGGTCTGGCGTGAGAGAAGCAGAAGAGGCCGAGGAAAAGCCCACTCAGCACTCGTTCTGGTTGCTCGCCATTACGGCGGTAGCCACCAGTATCGATGCTCTGGCGGTCGGCGTGGGGCTTGCTTTCATCAACGTCAATATCATTGGCGCGGCGCTGGCCATCGGCTTAGCGACCATGATCATGGTGACTATCGGCGTCATGTTGGGGCGCGTGATGGGGGCTGTCATCGGCAAGCGGGCCGAGATCATTGGCGGGGTAGTGCTAATCGGTATCGGCTCGGTCATTCTGCATGAGCATCTGACCGCAGTAACCGGCTGATCCGGCTGGGTGCCGTCCGTAATCGTTGATCAATTACGTCCTGTTTCATGTTTTAAAACCAGAGCGCCTGCGGTAGATGTCTGCAGGCGCTCTGGTGTTCTGGGGAAGCGTTCCTGAGAAGGACTGGCGCTTCCAGGCTGCTTCGTTAACGCTGAACGTTAGGGAAGCGCTGCTTCAGGTAAGTATCCACTTCATTAAAGTCATAGCCCTGCTCTTTGGCCTTAAGAGCAAGGTCTGAGACGCATTTAGGACTTGGCGCATCTGCTGCCTCATCCTTACAGACGTCCGGCTGGGCCTGAGTAATGTATTCGCTGACTGAAGGTCTGGGTTTGACGGCATCGCCATCAAAGGTCTCGGACTTGGGCAGAATGAACTTGTTGACCACGATGGCAAACAGGATTCCCAAGATCGCAAGCGTTATGACATACGTAGCCGTAATGCGTTTACGCTTCGGGACATTCTCTAACTTGCTCAAATCAGCACTCCTTTCTAGAGGGATCGATAACATTGTCCTTCGGTTACGATTTAGTAACCCGCTTGTGACCAGAAGTTCAGCGTTTTGCCGTGCAGGACGTTGATCCGAATCAATAAGGCGTCGGTGTGGGAGTGAGCTAACAGGCCGGGCTGCGGATTTTCAGTGTTTCAGCCTGATAGGTTTTCCACTTATAAAGTGAATATGCTTGTGGATAATTACGGCTAGCCCATATACGGCAAGGGCTGGACAGAGTTGATCATTTTTTGATCAGTTTGAGATTGGGCAGCGGCCAGCAGTAACCGGATCGCTTTGATTCATGAGGCGCCGGCGCGATAGGGTGAAAAGGTGGGGCCATACCCATCCTTCCAGACTCTCAAACCAAACGCCCCCGTTAGTACGGGGGCGTTTGGTTTCATCGGGTACAGTGCTGTTTAGACCTGAGCGCTGCGCTCCTTGATTTCCTGGTGCAGAATGCGGTCGTTTTCGGAGTAATCGACCGGGCAATCGATTACATGTACGCCTGGTGTGTTCACGCAGCGCTCAACCAATGAGGCGAATTCCGCAGCGCTTTCCACCCGATGGCCCTGAGCGCCATAGCTTTCGGCATAACGGACAAAGTCCGGGTTACCGTAGTCCAGACCATAATCTTCAAAGCCCATCTGTGCCTGCTTCCAGCGGATCATGCCGTATCCGTCATCACGCAGAATGATGACCACAAGGTTCATCTTCAGACGTACTGCAGTTTCCAGCTCTTGGCTGTTCATCATGAAGCCGCCGTCGCCGCAGACAGCAACGATAGGCGTCTGTGGATGAACCAGGCGTGCCGCCATGGCAGAAGGCAGTCCCGCACCCATGGTAGCCAGTGCGTTATCCAGCAACACCGTGTTGGGCATGTAGGCCTTATAGTTACGGGCAAACCAGATCTTGTAGATACCGTTATCCAGCGCCACGATACCATCCGACGGCAGTACCTTGCGCAGGTCTGCGACCATACGCTGCGGGTACATCGGGAAGCGGTCATCTGTAGAACCTTCGGAGACATGAGCCTCGTTGGCTTCACGAATGGTCAACAGGCGGTCGAAGTCCCAGGTTGGTTGAACTTCAATGGCTTCCTTGATTTGCCAGATGGCATTGGCGATATCGCCTACCACTTCTACCTGAGGGAAATACACCGGATCGACTTCGGCCGAACGGAAGTTGATGTGGATGACCTCCGTACCTCCACGCACCATGAAGAACGGTGGCTTCTCGATGACATCGTGGCCAATGTTGACGATCAGATCAGCCGACTCCAGCGCACGGTGCACGAAGTCACCGGCCGACAGCGCCGCGTTACCCAGGAAACGGGGATGACGCTCATCCACCACCCCTTTACCCATCTGGGTGGTAATGAACGGAATACCCGTCTTTTCAATCAACTGACGCAGCACGCGCGCCGTCATCTTGCGATTAGCCCCCGCACCGATGACCAGGACTGGGCTGCGTGCGCCTTCCAGCTTGGATATGGCCGCCTGGATGGACTTGTATTCAGCGATGGGTCGGCGGGTCAGGCTGGGTGGAATCGGGGTGCTTTCAGTCTGCTCAGCCGCGATGTCTTCTGGAAGCTCCAGGTGAACCGAACCGGGCTTTTCTTCTTCAGCCAGACGGATCGCTTCACGAATACGCGAAGGGATATTGTCGGCAGAAGCCAGCTGGTGGGTGTACTTGGTAATCGGGTCCATCATGCCGCAGACATCGATAATCTGGAAACGGCCCTGCTTGGACTTCTTGATTGGCTTCTGCCCGGTGATCATCATCATCGGCATGCCGCCCAGGTAGGCATAGGCGCCTGCAGTCACAAGGTTTGTGGCGCCTGGGCCTAACGTCGACAGACACACGCCGGTCTTACCGGTCAGACGACCATAGGTCGCCGCCATGAATCCGGCGGATTGTTCGTGACGTGTCAGGATCAGTTTGATCTGGCTGGAACGGGAGAGCGAGTCCAGCAGGTCCAGGTTTTCTTCCCCAGGAATACCAAAGATGTATTCCACACCTTCGTTTTCCAGACAACGTACGATCAAATCAGAGGCCTTGGCCATCACTTTTTCCTTCAGGTAGGGCGGTTAGAGAAGCTCCGACCCAAGGGTGCAATGCTGATAGTGATTTGTCCATGCCGCATGGGCCGTAGAAGGACAAATTCAGTAAAAAAATTCATTTTTTTGCAAAAAAAGCGAGGCGGAACAGACGAAATGTAGTGGTTTAGCTCAATAGCTACATGCTGACGCCTTAGCCTGACCGGATGCTAGTGAAGTGAGGCAATTTATAGCCAGCCTTAGATTATCTTTAAGGTGCAAGGGGCTCTTTCAAGTTCGTACGGTAGATCTGCATGGATACGGAAGAGATAACGTTAAGCCTGGGCCGTGACTGGAACCCTTCAGCAACATCAGTAATCAAGCGCTTTTAAGAAGTTGCCCAAGTCTGCTGGCCAGCGGAGCAAACAGTTCCGTCGCCGTATTGCCATATCCAATTACCAAGCCGTTGTCCTCGGGCAGCGGTGACAAGGTATAACGTGACAGAGCCGATGGAGCCATATTGTAGCGACTAGCCGCTTCAACTACCTTCTGATCACAACAATGTGCGGGTAGACGTAACGTCAGATGCATTCCCGCATTTCCACCCATGAGTTCATAGGGCATAGGGATGAACTGCTGGAGCGCGGTGCGCAAGATCTGTTGGCGCTCACGGTACAGGCGCCGCATGCGGCCTAGATGACGACTGAAATGTCCCTTCTCGATAAAGGACGCCATCGCCAACTGCTCATGACGATGTCCTCCACGCAGCATTTCTGTCAGGGAGGCGCGGGTCGCTACCATCAGTGAGTGAGGCAGTACCATGAAACCCAGGCGAAGCGCTGGAAACATGGTTTTGCTGAAGCTGCCGATATACACCACCGGCGCATTCAGGACGAGGCCTTGCATGGCTTTTACAGGCTCACCGAAATGGCGAAACTCGCTGTCATAATCATCTTCAATGATCCAGGCGCCATGCGCTCGTGCCTGCTCAATCAATGCCAGACGCCGGCTTACGCTAAGCACTGACCCCATGGGATATTGATGAGAGGGAGTAGTGTAGATCAGGCGAGGTGGAGCAGTAACCCAGTCAGCGGCTGCTACTGCCAACCCTTCTGTATCGACCCGTTTGGGAACGATATGTAGATCACCTGCACGCATTGCAGTCTTTACACCCCGGTAGCCGGGATCTTCAATCCAGGCCGTATCGCCTGGATTGGTCAGCAGGCGAACAGATAGCGCCAGGGCTTCCTGGGTTCCTTCGGTAATGATGATCTGCTCTGCCGTGCAGTTAACCCCGCGTGAAAGCGAGAGATAACGTGCTAGCGAGGCGCGTAAACGTGGCTCACCCAACGGATCTCCATAGCCCAGACCCGAAGCGCCTGCACGGCTGATCTCCTGATCCAACACCCGTCGCCAGGTAGAGAGCGGAAAGTAGGAGAGTGCCGGGATACCAGGCCGGAGTGCACCACTGGATTCGGCGAGCGCTGAGGCATCCCCTATCTGCTCAATGCGTCGGGCCAGTCCGACCGTGCATGGCGTATCATCTACAGCGGATACAGGCCTCTCGGACAATCTCGCGACTCGGGTACCGGTAGGGCTCGCATGAACATACCCTTCGGTGGAAAGTTGCTCATATACGGCAATAACCGTGTTGCGTGAAATTGATAACGCACTGGCCAGTTCACGTGAGCCGGGCAGCCGAGTGGCTGCCGCTAGCTGTCCCTTCAAAATAGCTGATTGAAGTCGTTCATAGAGCTGTGCCTGCAACGACGCCGCTGATGGGGCTCGAGAGAGTGGTGTGTCAAACAGCAACAGGGTTTCACGTATCGTACTCATCAGCTAAGTGTCTGGCTCTATAAAAAAGCTCAAATGTGGCTCTTTTGGCAGAACCATATCCTGAATACCGTTATAGCTCATTCAACTGTTGGTCAGGTAGATGATGAATCGGGAAGAAATACGGAACGCGTATCAACAACCCATAGGGCAGCCTCTGGCAGAGTGGACAGAGCGTTTGCGGCCGTCTCGTACGGTAAAGGAGGGTCGCTATTGTCGCCTTGAGCCACTCAATGCTGAGATCCACGCATCCGACCTGTACGAGGCGTATGGTCATGCAGAAGACGGCAGAGACTGGACCTATATGCTGTCCGGCCCTTTCACTCATGAAGCGGACTATTACCGGTTTGCCGAGCAGGCTGCTGCGAGTGAGGACCCGATGCACTTCGCGGTGGTCGATCTACGAAGCGGTCGCGCGGTTGGGACGTTGTCCCTGATGCGGATAGATCCTGCCAATGGCGTTATGGAGGTTGGTCATGTTGCTTTCTCCACACTCATGAAGCGCTCGATACTTTCAACCGAAGCACATTATCTGCTTATGTATCATGCCTTCGAGGACCTGGGCTATCGGCGTTACGAGTGGAAATGCGATAGCCTGAACGAGCCCTCGCGCCAGGCTGCGCTTCGCTTGGGGTTTCAGTTTGAAGGGGTATTCCGGCAGGCTCTGGTTTACAAGGGACGGAGCCGGGATACGGCCTGGTTTTCAATCATTGACACTGAATGGCCGGTACTGCGTAACGCGTTTACAGGATGGTTAGACCCGGCCAACTTTAACGAGGACGGCCAACAGCTCCGTTCCCTTCAGGCATTCCAAAGGAGCGCTCGGGTAAACGATCCACTCGGTTGAGCCGACTTGGTTGATTCAGAGAAAAGCCGTAGCAGCTTTTACTCCGGCCTTCCTGCGCTTCAAACATGCTGGCCACCATTGACATGGATCTCGGAGCCATTAATGTACGACGCGCCTCCTGTACATAAAAAATAGATCAAGGAGGCCACTTCCTCGGGCTTACCCAGGCGATGAAGTGGAATATCGCGTTGAACGATTTCTTCCGTTCCGGGTGAAAGAATCGAGGTATCGATTTCACCCGGAGCAATGGCATTTACCCTGATGCCATGCGGGCCGAAGTCGTAGGCCATTTCCCGGGTCAGCGCCGAAAGGGCCGCTTTGGACGTTGCATAGGCTACGCCGGCGAATGGATGAACTCGCGACCCAGCAATGGAGGTAACGTTGATGACGCAACCCTTGGCGACCTTGAGCTCGTTGAACAACCCTTTTGCCAGCAGGGCGGTAGAAAATAAGTTGACGTTGAATACCTTGATCCAATCGGCGTAGCCCATTTCTAACACACCCAGCCGTGAGCCGGTCTCGCTTTTGGGTGAGATGCCAGCATTATTCACTAGCGCGTCAAGACGACCACCCAGTTTGTCGTGAATCAGCGCCAAGTTCTGCTCAACGCTATCGATGTCTTCGAGGTCGAGATGGATATGGTTCATCAATCCTTCGGACCAGGGGCAGTCTGCCGCCCAGTTCTGGCGTGAAGCGGTAAATACGCGCCAGCCCGCTGCATTGAAGTGCTTGACCGTGGCATGGCCGATGCCACGGCTCGCGCCCGTCAATAATAATGTCTTTTGCGTCATGGCCGTCTTCCTGAAAGGGGACACCTATCATAAGCATATCTGCCTATTTGTGGTGTACAGGCGGCCTAGCGGTTAAACCACTGTTCAAGTTCGGAAGAAAGGGCAGAGGCGTACACGTCACAGAAGCACGGTGTGAAGTGTGTGCCTACCGGCGTAGGTAGGCACACGAGTAGGCGTTAATGGTCCATTTCGTCTTTAGTGATCTTGCCACTGTGCGGGTCTACATGAAATTCATACTTCATGCCGTCCTGCTTGGTGCCTTCTCCTTCCCAATGCCCATCGTCCGCTTCGATCTTGGTGATCTCTGTATAGCCGGCAGCCTTGAGCGCAGCCTCCGCCTGATCTTTGCTGATCCAGTCAGCACCCGGCTGATCAGCCCAGGCTACACTGGCAGTCAGTAGTGAGGCTGTTAGAAAAGCAGTTATCTTTCTCATGGCGAGTCCTCATGATGGGTACGAGATAATTGAGTGCTCCTGAAGCGTGGAGTTCGCGTGCCTAACGTGTCGCGATACCCTTCTTGAGAACCGACTCAGAACAATCACCGTGGTTGCCTGTTCTATCGCCGTAATGGCGGTAAAGGCGTTTACTGAGATTTCCACTGTTCTAGGCCTGAAAAGGTTCAGGCAAAATAATATTACATGTAATGGTCAAAAATACTTACATGTAAGTATTGCACTGCCCTGGATTCAGGAGTAGATTTTCTTACATGTAATGAGTCTGGGAGGTCAGATGCCTCGCAAGAAACCATCGGATGATGCTATGGCCAAGGCAGGCTCCGGCAAGGGTAAAACGACTGCTGATTATGTGCGCGAAATGCGGACACGATTACGTGAGGCAGGTCTGGTAAAGCGTGAGTTCTGGATTCTTCCTGAAAACGTTAACGCCCTTCGGGGTATCGAGAAAGCGCTACGGCAGCCCTTTTTGGGCGAGAAAGTCAAACTGGAGGACTTTATGACCGAGAACACCAACTGGAGTATCAGCTCGCTGCACAAGGCCCTGGCCGAGCTTGAGGTGGTTGAGAAGGGCGAGATTGTTCTGACCGTTGCTGAAGGTGCGGTGCCCAGCATCAAGCTTACCATGACTGAGTATGGCGACTTGCCGATTTACCTGGCGGTCTCCGGTGATCAGGTGTTAGTCGATGCGACGCTGTTCGAGGCAGGCAAAGTCAAGGATACCGTTGAGTTCAACAGCCTGCTGCTGCGTAGCCGGGACATGTTCCCCCTGTCCTCGGTAGGTATCGAATCGGTAGACGGTACAGAGATTTATTGCATGTTTGGTGCCTTGAGCGCGGCCTCGTCCCTGACGGTCATCGTTCAGGAGATCTACACCCTGGCGGAAAACGTGATTCGTGCTGCTGAAGCATTCGAAGATCATATCAAGGCCTGACCCTTTATTCGCATTGGAGTACACAGATGAGCATTTGGAAAAAAGTAGTAACCGCGCTTCGCGGTGGCGCCTCTGAAGTGGGCGAAGCAATTGTCGATCAGCAGGCGATCCGTATTCTTGACCAGGAAATCCGTGATGCCGAAGCCGCCTTGCTGCGGGCTCGTAACGGCCTGGTCGATATCAAGGCCAAGCACAAGCTATCGCTGCAACGTCTGGATGCCTTCAAGGGGGACATTCAGAACTGGGAAGGCAAGGCGATGGCTGCGCTGGAGAAAGGCGAGGAAGGTCTGGCGACTGAGTGTGCAAACAAGGTAGCCGAGATCGAGGCCCAGCGTGATCAGGAGCAGGTGCTGGCGGATCAGTTCGGCAAGCAGACAGAAGCCCTGCATGCTCAGGTCATCAAGGCCGAAGCGCAGATCAAGGGGCTCAAGCAGCAAGTCGAGATGGCCAAGGCGCGGGAAACCGTTCAGAAGGCACGAGTGGCAACAGCTGCCGCTACAGGTGGTGCCAATGGTTCCCTGGAAACGGCTGTAGATTCGCTGGCCCGGATCAAGGCCCGTCAGGACGAGCAGGATGCTCGCCTGCAAGCCGCTGAAGAACTTGCCAGCGCTTCCAACGGCGGTGATCTGGAGCGCCGTCTGCAGGAAGCCGGGATCGGGTCCAAGTCAGGGGGCGGTGCTGATGTCCTGGCTCGCCTGAAGGCCAAGCAATCTTCAGATTCTGCACAATAAGCGTTGCAGGCAGAAGAGTAGCCGGATTCTTCCGGCTACTCTCTTGTGTCATGAGAGATATCGATGCGAACAGGAAAATGCCTGCCGGTTATTCTCATGCTGGCTGGGATCATGGTGCTGGTTCAGCTAGTGAATACCTTGACGGCGAACAGCCTGGTACACCACGGAATCATCCCTCGTACATTTAGCGGCTTGCAGGGTCTCCTGTTTGCTCCTTTCCTGCACGGCTCCATCCGGCATCTGCTCAGTAACCTTGCGCCCTTTGTAGTGCTCAGCTGGCTTATTTCCAACGAAGGCCTCGAGCGCTATGTTCGGGTGCTCGTGCTGATTGCTGTGTTGGGCGGACTGCTGGTCTGGCTGCTGGGTCGGCCTAGTATTCATGTAGGAGCCAGTGGGCTTATCTTCGGTCTGTGGTCCTATGTTCTGGCCCGCGCGTGGTTTCAGCGGAGCCTTTTGAGTCTGTTGATTGCCGCAGCCGCCTTGCTGGGTTACGGCGGGCTAGTCTTTGGTTTTCTACCCGTGCCGGGTATTTCGTTCGAGTCCCACATCGCCGGTGCCGTTGCAGGCATAGTGGTCGGGTGGATCATGCATTCGAAGACATTGCTGGCCGATGCCAGATAATCTCTACAATAAGGAAACAGGAGGTGCTTTATGAGTTGGATCAAGAGGGCGCTAGGCATGGAGGCGCCGCTCCCCAAGGAAAGGGCAGGTTCTGCACCTATCACCAACGCCAGCCCGCTGGGGCTGACCCGGGAGCGGATGATATGCCTGGACAAATCCCTGAAGCTGCTGCTCGACGGGCACTCGCACGTTACCCTGCCAGGGGATGAAAAGGTCTGGGCGGTGGGTAATATCGACCTTGGCCAGTCCATGCGACTGCTGCGTTTCTATCTGGACGATGAGGATTATTTCCTCCAGATAGTCATGAACGGCCCTAGCAATGATGACATCCAGGACATCATTCTTTTTGGCTATCACAGCGTCACCACGATCAACAGCAAGGCCGAGTTGCTAAGCCTCTCGGGGCCGGGCGCAAAGCTGGGTATGCCACTCTATGAGCTCGACGGCGAGGAGTATGAACGCCAATGGGGAACGGAAGACGGCCAGACTGAGCTGACGCCGCTCCTTGAGTACGTCAAAAGTCCAGAGCAGTCTTATCGAATCCGGCATAATTGCATGCTCTACGCACGTGAAATCGGCCTGGTGAATCGTCGGGAGTTTCTGCTCCTGTCGGTCGAGGAAGATGATGAGGGTGTCATCTCGCTGTCGACGGCCGTTGGCGTAACGCTACAACCTACAGACCTTCAGGTCCTCTGATAAGGAAATCTCCATGCTTGAAGCACTTCGTCTATCCCTGAACGCCGGCGCGGTAATGGGCTTCATCATTTATATTGTTGTTGCCGCTATCCTGTTTGCCTTGTTCCAGCTGATTTATACCCGTCTCACACCACACAAGGAATTTGCGCTCATTCGCGAGGGCAACACTGCGGCTGCCATTGCCTTGGGTGGCTCGCTGATCGGCTTTGCCCTGCCAGCAAGCAACATCATTGCCTACAGCGTAAGCGTTCTGGACTTTGTGGTCTGGGTCGTCATCGCTGCGGTCGTTCAGCTGTTGACCTTCCTTGGCACCAGCCTGGTGGTGAAGGACCTTTCTGCTCGTATCGGGCGAGGTGAAACGGCTGCGGCAGTGTATTCAGCCTCTGTCGCAATCAGTATCGGTTTTATCAATTCCGCCTGCATGACGCCGTCGGTCTGAGCCAGGAGGAATAACCGATGAGAAAACGCAGTTCCGTCAAGCTGGTATTGGCCAGTACCCTGCCGCTGGCGCTGGTCGCCTGTGGCAAGTCACAGAATACCGCCACCTACAGCGCCAGCCAGAACTTCAGCTCCGTGCAGCAGTGCGTCGAGGCCAAGGTTCCGGTCGATATCTGTTCGGATGCCTATATGCAGGCGATGGCTGATCACAAGCGCATCGCGCCGACCTACGACGATCAGGCGTCATGCGATGCCGACTTCGTACCCGGTTATTGCCAGGCGACATCCGATGGCAGGTACATGCCCAAGCTGGGGGGCTTTGAACTGGCCATGTCCGGAGACCTGCCCAAGCAGGCTGTCGAGCAGGCGAACAATCAAAGCGGCGGCGGAGGTGGTGGGGGCAGTCACCTTAACGGCCTGCTCATGGGACTCCTGATCGGCAACATGCTTAGTGGCTCGGGTAACAACCACTACTACTCGCAGCCGATTTACCAGGCGCGGGACAACCGCGGCAATTATTACAACTCGACGCTTTCGCGCCAGATCGAGCAGGGTAAGACATTCAGCCGTTCGACGCAGGCCAGGACCAGTCCTACCAACAGCTATACCTCATCCACTCTGGGCAGAAGCCTGAGTCGAAATTCGGGAACATCCGGGTCAGCCGTATCTTCCACCATCTCTCGCGGAGGCTTTGGCAGTCAGGCCAGCGCTCGTAGCGGCTGGGGTGGCAAGAGCAGCGGTGGATACAGCAGTAGCTAAGGACATTCGAGCATGAAAAAGATCAGCATCGAAGAGCGCCCGGATTGGCGCGAGACCCTGGAGCGTGAAGGCTTCAACTTTCACACGATCGATGGCGAGCGCTATTGGGATGAACGGGGTTACTACCAGTTCACCGAGGCCCAGATCACCCTCGATCTGGAGCAGCCGACCCGGGAACTGCATGAGATGTGCCTGGATGTCGTCGACCGGGTTGTCGACAGCGAAGAGCTGCTCGAAGGTCTCGCCATTCCCCCGGCCTTTTTCGATCTGGTCCGCAGCTCATGGAAGGAAGGCCACCCGCATTTGTATGGGCGATTCGATTTTGCCTACGACGGAAGCGGGCCGGCCAAACTGCTGGAAGCCAACATGGATACGCCTACCTCATTGCTTGAAGCAGGATCCGTGCAGCTGTTATGGCTTGAAGATCAGATCGCCCGTGGTGTGTTGCCGCCTGAGGCAAATCAGTTCAATACCATCGCCGAAGACCTGGTACGTGCCTTTGCTGCATTTCCTGTCGGTGGGGCTTTCTATTTTTCGGCCATGTCGGGCTCGGTCGAGGACCGCGGTACGACAGATTTCTTGCGTCGAATGGCGGCACACGCCGGAATCGATGCGCGGCATATTAATGTGGAGGATATCGGGCTGACGGCTGAGGGGCGTTTCGTAGACCTTGAAGGACGTTGGATCGAGCGGCTCTTCAAGCTCCATGCCTGGGAGCATATCTTCAACGAAGAGTTTGGCAAGGCCGTACCACGATGTGATACGCAGTTCGTGGAGCCCGCCTGGAAGTCTTTGATCAGCAACAAGGGTATTCTGCCGCTGTTGTGGCGATTCAACGAGGGACACCCCAATCTGCTGCCGTGCATGGTCGATGCTGATCCAGCAAAGCCGGTTCCCAAAGGTTGGGTGCGCAAACCCTTCTTTTCGCGGGAGGGTGCCAACATTGAAATCCGCACCGATGAGGATCAGGTTGTCAGGGAGGATGGTCCTTATACGGACGCGCCGTACATACTCCAGGCTTTTTCACCGCTCCCACGCTTTGGTGACAGTTACACCCTAATCGGCTCCTGGGTGATTGCCGATGTAGCTTCGGGTATCGGCATCAGAGAAGATGACAGCCTTATTACCAAGGACTCCAGCCGGTTTTTACCGCACGTGGTATTGGGTTGATAGCGGCTATAACCCACCCGGCGTGGCACTGACTGCGCCGCTTGCTGGTATCGCACTGAACCTTCTTTATGGCTCCATCCAGAGGTTACGCAGGATAAGCCTGTTAGTACCCGGCCATCATTTGCTTGTTACATCTCTGTCTGCAGCGCTCAGCCTACAGGCCTGCTTCTAAAAATCCTCTCTAAGCGACGGAACTTAGCCGTTATCTGCGGTATTGCCTGTGCTCGGCAATCAGCAGTGTCATTGTATTTTCATCGTGAAGGTTTTTGATAGGCGAGGTTTGTCGGAGCCGGCATCTGGCTCGGGGTGCTTCGTTATGTATTGACGATAGCATCCTGGTGAGAGGCCGAACCCTATAGCCATACCTCATCCATGCCCAGTCTAACCAGTAGGGAGTTTTGCGGCCTGTTTACGTAAGCTCATGTAGTCACTGACTTGTCTGGTCCACCATAAGAAGGAATAGGCAATGACCGTCAAGGCTGTAAGTAATAACGATAACCCGCCAGCAGGCTCGGAGTCAGACAAAGCCTGGAATCAGGCAGTGGAAGATGCCAAGGAGGTCGGCATCCGCTGGGAACGCCCTAAGGACGATACGCGTTCGGCGCAGGAAATCATTGATGACAGTCCGCTACTCAAACATCTGGGCAACCAGAGCGGGGTGAAGGACAAACTCAAGGAGCGGGTGGGCGATTTTGAGAAGGACGCTGACGCCGCATACCGGGCTGTCCAGGTGCTTGAGCACGTAGTGAAGATCGATGAAAACGGCAATCGCATCATCGGTGACAGCAATGTCGATAATGATCGAATCGATGGATTCACCAAAGGGGGCGATGCAAAGCACGGTACTGAAGCTGGCCGCCTACAAGACTTTGGCAAGTATGGGTTCTCTTTTTTGAAGGGCGAGCTCCATCAGGTCTCTTTAGCTGGTAATAACGATAAGGCTCGCGAGCAGGCAGAAGCGCTGGGTATCCGCTGGGAGCGGCCGGAAGGTGATGATCGCTCCGCGCAAGACATTATTGATTCCAATCCCTTGCTCAAGAACCTGGGCAACCAGAGCAACGTGAAGGACATGCTCAAGGAGCAGGTAGGTGATTTTGAAAAGGACGCCGATGCAGCCTACCGGGCTGCACAAGTGTTGGAGCATGTAGAAACGTTGGACGCCTCTGGTGAGAAGATTGCCGGAAAAGACGTGGGTAATGGCAGTATCAACGGCTTTACCAAGAGTGGTGAGGCGAAGCACGGCACTGAAGCCGGTCGGCTGCAGGATTTTGGTAAGTACGGTTTTTCTAGCCTGAAAGGTGAGCTCAAGGACCCTGCAGCGGTAGCGGGTGACAAGCAGGCCCGTGAGCAGGCCGAGAAGCTAGGCATCGTATGGGAGCTGCCTCCGAACGATAAGCGCTCGGCCCAGCATATTATCGACAGCGATCCGCTACTCAAGAATCTGGGAAACCAGAGTGGCATCAAGGATATGCTCAAGGAGCGAGTCGGCGATTTTGAAAAAGATGCCGATGCAGCCTACCGGGCTTCACAGGTGCTCGAACACATCGAGCGCTACGACGGTGAAGGCAAGGTTCTTTCTGGTAGCGATATTGGCGATGGCAAGATCAATGGCATCACCAAGGGCGGCGAAGCAGAAAATGGCACTGAAGCCGGCCGACTTCAGGATTTTGGCAAGTACGGTTTCTCCAATCTCAAGGGGCCAGAGCTTACCGAAGAAGGGAAAATCGATTTTGCACGCGAAAGTGCAGGCCTGCCACCAGATACCGAAACGGATGTCGCCAACCTGGAAACCACCACAACTGATCCAGCGGACAAGAACCGCAAACTTACCGTGAGCGAACTGACGTGGCAGAACCTGCTCGCCGATTGGAAAAAGGGAATCGACAACGGCAGCATTGCCAAGGACGATGACCGCGCCAAGCTCTATAACGCCTTGCGTGCTCAGAGCGCCAGCGAGAACGGGTTGGACATGGTCGTGCTGGACATGTCGATGGGACAGGGTACAGCCAAGGTGAGCGGTAAAGACCTGTCTTCCATCATTGATAAGGCCAAGGTGGACGAACAGGTCGGCAAGCTCTTCGGCTCGGAAAGCGTACAGAAGGATTTCCAGGCTCAACAAAGTAAGGCCCTGGACGCACTGCCAAACAAGGACGCGGTGCGCGAAAAACTCGAGACCATGGCCTTCTCCGAGGAGTACTCGCGTTATATCGCCGAACTCAAGAAGAATGGCAAGGATGAACTGGCGGAGGCTGACATCGGCAAGACCTATGCTTCGCTGGCGGCCTTCGACCCGGACAAGGCTGCGCAGTTTTCCCAGCACATGATGATTGACGCCACGACAATTGATCTCGACAAGCTGCTGGCCGATCCCTCGGGAATCAACGACGAAAACACAGTTCTAGCTACCCAGGACACCATCAAGACGCTCCTGACCGCACTGAAAAAAGGCGGCATCGACCTATCGCGGCGCACCGTGGAAACCGAGCGCTTCGTACAGGAGTTCCTGGGTAACAAGCAGACTGCAAAAGCATTTGGCGAAGCACTCAAGGAATTGGGGGCGACCTTTAGCAAGAACGGGGTCGTGACGGCGGATGACATCAACAAGGTTATGAGCAAAGACGTCTACAAGACCTTGGGTGAGGGCGCCCATGGCAGCATGCTCAAAACCATTACCGAGCTCAACAGCAACGGTGCGTTGGGGTCTGCAGGCGGTCTGATTTCCCTGGCTTCCGGGATTTACCAGATTGCAGGCAAGGGCGGCACGCTGGCGGATACTCCAGAGGAGCGCCTGGCGATTGCAAAAGACTTTGTCAGTGTCTTGGGCGCAGGGCAGCACTTTGTGAACTTGGGCAGTAATATCGTCGATAGCATCTGGGGGACCAAGATCAACCAGATGATGGGGTTGGACAAGTCCTTGCCGCAGATCTTTGGTAAGGATGTACCGGAAGGTTCTGGCAGAAACCTGAGCCTTGTGGAGGGTGATCTGAAAAAGATCTATGAAGGCTTCAACGCAGCGATTGATGCGGCCCCTGTTCCCGATCAGCAGAAGCTGGCAGCAAAAATGGATCTGACGCCGGAGCAATGGACAACGCTGAACGAAGGCTTCCGTGACGGCTTTGCCAAAAATCCGGGGCTCAAGGGCAGCACCCCTACCAGCCGTGGCGTTTCGGCATTCCTGCGGGTCATGGATGCAGGCGCTAATACCTTCACCGGGGTCGCTGACATTGTGCTGGGTGGCTTGAAGATCAAGTCAGGTCTTAACAGCAATGACAAGGTCGCCGTGGCGCAGGGTGCTATTACTGTTGCTGCGGGCGCCTTCAACTTTGCCGGTGGCGGCGCACAAATGGCCGCGGTCATGGGAGCCAACGCCGCTCGTGCCCTGGCGGGGCCGCTCCTATGGGTTGGCGCAGCATTGACGGTGGCGCTGACGCCCTTCCTGATCGTCGAGGACATCAAGCACAACAACCGCATGGATGCTCATCGCGAAGATTTGCAAAGCCTGATCAACGATCTGAATGATCAGAACCTGCTCACCGCCGATGGCAAACAGCGCTTCGAGTTTCTGGATGAATATATGTACAACTACGGCCAGCGTGACGCACCGGAAGATCTCAGTATCTTCGAGTACCGTGAAGAGGAATATGAGTTCTTTGCAGACGGAGGGCATTTGCCGTCGCCCGGTTTTGACGACGTCGAGCATGAAGATTACAAGGGGGATGGTGCCAACCTCGATACACAACTGGCGTAAGCGAATAGCGATGAGTTGAATCAAGGACTGAGCTGCGACTCATAGCAAAACAGCAAGGCGGGCCAGGGAAAGGCCCGTCTTGCTGCCTGTCTTACTTGACGCCCGCCTGTAGCGGCGTTATGCCCTGCGGCCTAATCATCTACCCCCTATATAAGTGGCACCGACCAGTCCGGACAAGCTGCTAGTCAAGAGCATGACAGGGACACCTGCATTGATCTGCATTTTCAAGCGCCCTACGGATATCCGGCGTATCGTGAGACGGTCTTGCACATTGCCTGGAGAAAGCATGCAAGACCGCAATGTTGAACGATTGGCGCAAGCCGATCAGCCCTTGTGGTAGCTTGGCGCAAGTTTGTAGACCGAGGTATTCAGCCCCTCGAAGCGTGCCTTGAGTTGGAGAGCCAAATACAGAGAATAATGTCGGGACTGATGAAGATTGCCCCCATGGAACCAGAGGTTGTCTTGCTGGGTAGGCTTCCACATATTACGCAGCTCTCCCTCGTATGGGCCTGGGTCCTTGGTGGTACCTGACCCAAGCCCCCAGCACCGGCCTACTTTGTCAGCCACTTCCTGTGAGATCAGCTTGGCGGCCCATCCATTCATCGAGCCGTAGCCGGTGGCATAGACGATGAGATCAGCCGGTAATCGGCTACCATCGGTCAGGACTACGGCGTCTGGCTCGATATGATCGACGCCCAGTCCCTTCCCGCTCTTGAGCTTGATAGTGCCATTGGCGATGAGCTCCGACGCCCCAACATCAATGTAATAGCCTGAGCCGCGGCGAACATATTTGAGGAAGAGGCCGGACTCATCGTCCCCGAAGTCCAACATGAAACCGGCTGCGCTTAACCGCTCATAGAAGTCCTTGTCTCGTTCCTTAACACGGTCGAAGGCCTTGCGATGAAATTCAGGCAGCACACGGTAGGGCAGGGAAGCGAACAGCATGTCGGCCTTGTCTGCCGTGATTCCCTGCTCAAGGGCATCCTCGGAGTAGAGGGGGCCGAAGACGATTTCCATCAACGAATCGGAGCGTACGATATGGGTGCTGGAGCGCTGCACCATGGTGACGTCCGCACCGTTTTCCACAAGATCGGCGCAGATGTCATGGGCCGAGTTGTTGGCCCCAATAACGACTGCTCGTTTGCCACGCCAGGCATCGCCTCCTGGGTGTTGGCTGGAATGATACTGCTGCCCGGCAAACGTCTCAGCGCCGGGGTAAACGGGAATATTGGGCACACCCGACATACCGGTTGCCAGAATCAGCTGGGTAGGTTTAAGCGTAATCGGTTTGCCGTCACGTACCACCTCTACGGTCCATTGCCGCGCAGCCTCGTCATAAGAGGCTTTGACGCATTCGGTTTTTGCCCAGTAATTGAGCTCCATGACTTTGGAATACATCTCCAGCCAGTCGCCGATCTGATCTTTGGGCGTAAAGACGGGCCAGTGATCAGGGAAGGGCAGATACGGCATGTGGTCGTACCAGACGGGATCATGCAGGCAAAGCGACTTGTAGCGACCACGCCATTGATCGCCCGGTCGTTCAGCCTTGTCGACGATCAAGGTAGGAACGCCAAGGCGCTTGAGCCGTGCGGCAAGCCCCAGACCGCCTTGCCCACCCCCGATGATCAGACAATAGGGTTGTTCGGTGATACCTAGGGCTGCCTCCTCGTCACGGCGTTTTTCCAGCCAGTTGCGCTTGTCGGTATGACCATGTCCATGCGTTGCACCCATGGGGCGACGCCGCCCGGAAGGCTCCTCGAACCCTTTGAGTTCACGCATGGTGGTGAGGAGTGTCCAGCACAGCCCGTCTTTGAGTCGCACATAACCTTTACCACGGGCAACGTCTGTTTCCAGACGGATCCAGCCTTCGAGTACACCGTCGGTTAGAGTCGCCTCGCCCTCCAGTGTCCAGTGATCAGGTTGGGTCTGTTCGAGGCGCTCCTCAAGCATTTCACGAATCGCGTTTTTGCCCTCCAGCGTAATCAGGTTCCAGCTGAACAGCACCAGATCACGCCAGTAGCAGTCATCGGCAAACAGCTCAAGTGTGCCATCGATGTCTCGTGCAGCAAGGCGGCTGCCGAAGCGCTCTATCCAGTTGGAGAGCTGGGCTGTGGGGGATTGCGCTTGCGATACGGCTGTAGGATCAATATGAATATTCATAGGTGTCTCCTCCCGGACTAATTGTTGTTGTGCGCAGTCCGCCCCGGGTCGGCAAGTCCGCGTCGGCTCAAACAGGTCTGTCGTGACGGGGTTAGTTAAACCGTGCAACGGGTAAGAGGGTGAGGGCTTCCCGGTACCAGGCACGCCGGCGTAGGAGGGATTGTTCAGCGGGCGTAGCGTGCTGCTCCCTTGAATCGATAATGGATGGCCTTGGCGTACCGTATGGCAGGGCGAAAACGTTCCTGCTGCAGAAAAAGGCGTAACGCATGAATGGACTCTCCTGATCGTTGTTGTTGTGCAGGGGAATACATAGGAGAGTGGAGCAAGGATAAGGCCAGGTTTGGAAAACGCTTACCTGCTGTGGTGTTGCCGATACGGTTGCGGCTATCCCAGGTCAGCCCGTGTATCGGTCCTGGCCTAAGGGGTGACATTTTGTACCGCTTCTGGCCTACCGGCCTTGGAGGCTTGAATGACCTACACTGAACGTTGCATCTTGCCGCCTGCATAGGGGAGAACAACAAGAATGTCCCAAAGGCCTCATACTTCAATACCTCCTTTTTCAAAAGCACAAGACAGCTTGCCTTCAGGCTCTACAGACCCGGTTGTCGTACGCTCCTGGCAGCGCTGCCTTGAGCACTACCAGCTGGATCCTGCCAGTCCCCAGGCACCTTGCGTCATAGAGCAGCCGCGCTTGGTTGATCACCGAGAGCCGCTGTGTAACCTCCTTGGCTTGGCCCGTGGGCAGATGAACACCCTTTACCAGCAGCTGGGCGGGGCAGGACACACGATCTTGTTGACCGATGCCCAGGGCGTGGTGATTGAAAGCGTCTTCCATGAGGCAGAGCAAGTTCTGCTCGAGCGTGCTGGCCTGTGGCTTGGTGCGGTATGGAACGAAGATATCGAGGGGACCAACGGGGTGGGTACCTGTCTGGTTGAGCGCCAACCCATCACGATTTTTCGAGAGGAACACTTTCGCAGTCGCCATACGGGTTTGACTTGCTCGGCGATGCCCGTCTTTGATCCGGCCGGAAGCCTCCAGGCGGTACTCAATGTTTCTACGGTTCGCGAGCAGCAATCGCGGCAGAGCCAGTTTCATACGATGGCGCTCACGACACTTTCGGCAAAACTGATCGAAAATGGCTTTTTCCTGCAGCACTGTAAGCAGGACTACCTGCTGCGCTTCCATACCCAGCCCGAGTTTCTCGGTCTGCTTAGCGAGGGGCTCTTGGCATTCGATGGAGGGGGCCGGATTACCGCGGTTAACGAGCCTGCCCTGAACCTACTGGCTACCCGCCGGGAGGCGTTACTGGGTCAGTCGCTGGAAGGCGTGCTCGACATTAGACTCGATGAACTCCTGGCCTATGCGCAGCCACAACCCAGTACCTATTGGTCGATATGCACTTTGCGTGGCGTGCTGCTTCATGCACAGGTACGGGGCATACAGCTGCGTACGGTTGTAACGCCTCCGCCGGTTCGCCGCGCAAAGATCGAGGGGCTATGTCTCGCCGATCATGCACTACATGCGGCGTTCGATCGGGCGCTCAAGGTGTTGGAGCATGATGTGCCGGTTCTTCTCTATGGGGAGACCGGGACTGGCAAGGAGGCTTTCGCTACTGCGCTGCACCGTGCCAGTTCACGTGCAGGCAAGCCATTTATCGCACTCAACTGTGCGGCCATTCCCGAGGCGCTGATCGAGAGCGAGCTGTTTGGTTATTGCGGCGGAACATTTACCGGTGCACGTAAAGAGGGCATGGCAGGCAAGCTCCAGCATGCCAATGGCGGCGTCCTGTTCCTTGATGAAATTGGCGATATGCCGCTTGCCCTTCAAACCCGGCTGCTGCGTGTTCTAGAGGAGCGTCATGTCGTTCCGTTGGGAAGTACCGTACCACAGCCGCTTGATATTCGCCTGATCAGTGCCAGCCATCGAGACCTCAAGGCGCTGGTGGCGGCGGGTCAGTTTCGGGAAGATCTCTATTACCGCCTGACTGGCCTGCAAGTCACCCTGACGCCTTTGCGAGAACGAAGCGACAAGGCTGAGCTGATCGATCATCTGCTCCGAGAAGAGGCTCGTGGCAAAGAAATTCGAGTGGAACCGGCAGCCAGGCAGGCGCTACTGGCGCAGCCATGGCCCGGCAATATTCGTCAGCTGAGAAACCTGTTGAGAACGCTTGTAGCCTTGAGCGAAGGGTGCTGGATCGGCCTCAGGGATGTGGCAGCCGTGCTGCCGCTGGAGACACCTGCAGAAAATGCATGTAACCCTTTGGGGACAGCGGAGCGTGATGCCCTGGTTGCAGCCTTGCAGGCTGAGCACTGGCATCGGGGGCATGTGGCTGAGCGGCTCGGTATCAGTCGCAATACGTTGTACCGCAAGCTCCGTAAATACGGGCTGATCAACCGTTAATTAAGGTGGCATCTCTCACATCAACCGGAAGGCACCAGGCCGATTAACGGCTATATTAAACGGCTCAGCATTCCAGATTCGCCGTGTCCCGATTGTGTTGATCGGGGCACGCTTGAGAGTTGGCTTTCTCGTCTATACGACCTTCACGAGGTTATCTACTGACAAGCGGCCTGCCCAAGCTCTACCAGCTTTCCACCTTGCCTCAGTTTTGCTGCATCCACCACTCTGACAAGCTTTGCGGGCGTACCGTACTGTTTGGCACTCAGGCAAACGGATTCGGCCAGCCGGAACTGCAAGGTATGATCATCGACAACACCTATCTGCAGCAGGGACGGTGTAACCCAGCGGGCTTCCTTGATAGGGCTTTTCTTGTTCGAGACAAGTGCATGAATCAGTTGCTGCCGCTGAGCGACATCAGTAGTTCCCGCTTGAGCCTCGCGCGGAGTTGAAGCGGCACGAAGCCCGAGATAACCCAGGGCAGCGCTCACAATCATGAGCAACAACAGTACTTTCCTGGCTTTCGACATCGTCGGTGGTTTACTCCAGGGAAACAGGTCAGTCATCTCGTCGGCGGCCATGCGGAGCATATCGTTTTCCCCGATCATCAATGCAAGCTCCGGCTGAAGGCTATGGCGCACGAGCCAGACGCGCAAATTATCCGCCGATACAGACATCGAGCGTTATAGGGCTTGGACACATATTCTTTCTAAAGATTTTTTCTATCGGTTCGATAGAGAATGTGATGCCTTGCAAGGGCAGCCTTTGGCTGCGCTCATCCTGCTTAACGTGCAGCCATAAAAGCACGACGGCAGGTAATCGACTGAGCTTCGTACCATTGATATCGAAGCAGACTCTGAGGTGAACATCGTGCTCCGAAACATCCCGTTGGGTTTCAAGCTTCTGCTGATTCTCATATGCCCACTTCTCGGCTTCCTATGGCTCGCGACGGCGAAGGTGGTTGATAGCTACCAGACCTTGCAGGAGATGAATCGAACGGTGGAAGCGAGCACGGTTGCCCAGAAGGTAAGTCAGTTAATTACTGTGCTGCAGCGTGAGCGCGGCGCAAGCGGTGTTTATCTGGGCAGCAAGGGAAATGCAATGCGGGATATGCTGCCTCGCATGCGTCAGCAGACGGATGAAGCTATGGCGGCCTTGCGCGCGCTTTCTGGAAGCGCCAGTGAGATTCGCGATGCCATGGCTGGATTGGATGGTTTGAAAGCCACCCGTGACCAGATCGATACGCTGGGCATCACCAACCGTGAATCAGGCTCGCGGTTTACCAAAGTCATTCAAACGCTGATTGGATTCACTCATTCACTGGAGCACAATGTGAATGAGCCATCGCTTGCCCGAGCGTTATCCTCGCTTAATGAATTCATCGAGATGAAGGAGCGGGCAGGTCGTGAGCGGGCCATGCTAGGTGTCGTGTTCAACCAGGATCGGTTCGATTCTGATCTGCTATCAGCTTTCAGCCGTAACCTGGGTGAGTTTTCCGCCTACTCCGAGGCCTTCAGACGTAACGCGTCTGAGGCGCTTGTGCGCAAGCTTGATGAAAAGATGCAGCAGCCCAGCGCGCTTGAGGTCGCACGTCTGCAGCGTCTGGCATTCGAGACGCCGATCGGTCAGTCACTGGGTGTGTCGGCCGAAGGATGGTTCAAAACTTCGACGAGCCGAATCGATCTGATGGGTGAAGTAGAGGAAGAGTTGGGACAGCAGGTGGGCGCCCTGGCGGCCAAGGCGCAGCATCATGCGTCAGCCGTTCTGTGGACAACGCTGGGTGTCGCAGTGCTTGCGCTGTTGGTCGTCTCGGTGCTGTCCTACCTGATCATTCGCAACATCAGCGTTGCCGTAAAAGCGGTGAACAATGCGCTGCTGGCACTTTCGCAACGCGATCTTACTGCGCGATCCGATTACAAGGGCAAGGACGAATTTGGCGAGATTACCCATAACCTCAATCGTATGGCTGACGAGTTGGGTCAGGTGATTCAAGAGATTGGTAACGCCACCACGCAAGTTGCGACGGCCGCGGAAGAGTCTTCAGCGGTCACACTTCAGACCAGCAAGAGCATTGAGCGCCAGCGCCAGGGTACTGAGCTTGTTGTCACCGCGATCAACCAGATGAGCGCGACCGTGCGGGAGGTGGCTCAGAGCACCAGCGATGCCGCCAGCATGTCACAAGAGGTCAACCAGAGCACAAGCCAGGGGCGACGTGAAGTGGAAAGCACGATCAGTGTCATACGCGAACTGTCTGCGCAGGCCGATCAGACCGCAGCCATCATCAGCGACCTGAAGCGAGAAAGCGACTCCATTTCCACGGTGCTTGATGTGATCCGCGGCATTGCGGACCAGACCAATTTGCTGGCGCTCAATGCAGCCATCGAAGCGGCGCGGGCCGGCGACCACGGTCGGGGCTTTGCGGTGGTGGCTTCCGAAGTACGTATGCTGGCTCAAAAGACACAAGAGTCTACTGGCAATATTCAGCAGATGATTGCAAACCTGCAGACAGGCTCTGATCGCGCTACTCAATCGATGCAGGAGACTGTAGGCAAGGCTCGCGCAGGCGCCTCCAACATCGAGCGGGCCGGTGATATGCTCACCAGGATTGCCGAGGGCGTAGCCAGTATCAACGATAGAAACCTGCAAATTGCTGCGGCTGCGGAAGAGCAAAGC
The DNA here is from genome assembly GCF_058536325.1 of Pseudomonas sp. C2.3V. Taxonomy (NCBI): domain Bacteria; kingdom Pseudomonadati; phylum Pseudomonadota; class Gammaproteobacteria; order Pseudomonadales; family Pseudomonadaceae; genus Pseudomonas; species Pseudomonas sp. C2.3V. Next base: position 567,138 of record NZ_JBZUBN010000002.1, read on the forward strand.
GCCGTAGCGGAGGACATCAACCGCAACATCGTGGAGATCAACGATGTGGCTATCCAAGTCAGCGCAGGTGCCGAGCAGACTGCCGCAACCAGTCTGGAGCTGGCGCGTCTGGCTGAGCACCAGCAAAAGCTGGTAGGTCGGTTCAGGTTGGTGTAAACCGCACGTGTAATCGATTGACTCGGTTTTGCTGAGCTACGCTTGGTTATCGTTATCAGCCGATCCGGCTAGTGTTTGAGTCATCTGAACGTTTGTCAAAGACAGACGTTCAGGCTCAACAGGCGGGTATCAAAGACGTTACCTTTAAAAGACACTCAGCTGCCTGCCGGTTACTGTACCGGCAGTGCTCTTATGGCGATCTTGTTTATTTATCAGCCGGTGCCGCCTGAGAGGAGCCTGACTGCGCGGCACTGGATCTCTTGTTCCGACTGGGTATCTTTGGCTTTGTCCTTCTTATTGGCCTCGTGATGGCCAACCGCGCATCCTGCCGCCGCACCTGCACTGTCGTGATGTCCCGCAACATGGCCGGCAGCGCCTCCTACGACAGCCTCCGTAATCAGTTTAAGTGGCTGGCCTCGCAAGTCCTTCGAGGGATAGGGCAGCCGCGTCTGTAGCAAGCGGTCTCCAGACGATTGCGGCATAACATGAAGAGGTGTCGGCGAGCAGAAAAAAGTGTTTGACTTAGAGCGCACTCTAACCTCTAGGATCCTCTCCATGGACTCGAATTTAACGATAGATGAAGTTGCCAAGCGTACTGGTCTGACGGCTCACACGTTGCGCTACTACGAGCGTATCGGGTTGATTGCGCCTGTTGGCCGAGCCCCTGGCGGCCAACGGCGTTACGCAGCATCAGACATGGCCTGGATCAGTTTTCTTCTAAGGCTGCGTACCACCCAGATGCCTATCGGAAAAATGCTGACCTTCGCAAAGTTGCGTGCTGTTGGAGACTCAACCGTATCCGAGCGCCGTCGCTTGCTGGAGGATCACTTGGCGGAGGTACTTGCCCAGATCGAGGCCATGAAAAAGTCTGCCGATGCCCTGCAAGCCAAGGTCGAGCACTACCAGGCGCTGGAGCATTCCTGACATAACCCTTAGCTACCATGGAGAGACGCCTGATGAACACTGCAACGCGCTATGAACGCGGACTTGAGAAGTTAAAGGAAATCGATGGTGAGATAGGCGAGCGCGTCGTCGCCAGTCTTGCTGACATCGCTCCGGACTTTGCACGCTATCTAATCGAGTTTCCGTTTGGAGACATCTACTCTCGTCCCGGTCTTGACCTTAAAAGTCGAGAAATTGCAGTGGTGGCGGCGCTCACGGCTATGGGGAATGCAGCGCCTCAACTCAAAGTACATATCCAGGGCGCGCTGAATGTAGGTGTTTCGCGTGAAGAAGTCATTGAAACCATCATGCAGATGGCGGTCTATGCAGGCTTCCCAGCGGCATTGAACGGACTGTTCGCAGCCCGAGAGGTCTTTGCATCGCTAGATACTTTGGATCAACCAGTAGCGGAACCAGAGCATTAAGGCCGCCAAGGCTTGGGTATTCATAAAGACCGTTTGATTCAAAGCGTTTCACGGATTCAATGAAGCCCTACAAGTGCTGTCCAACGATAGGGTCATTTAGGACCCCACTCGAGGTGTATATGAATACTCAACCAATCGACACATGGCGGATGCAGGGCTCTGATCCATTAGGTCCGGGTGATGAAGTAGGTGCGAACGATGACGAGATGGCACCACTGGACCCTGACCAGGCACCTGACGAGGCCGATGAAGAAGGTGGCATCTGATAGAGGGTTACCTCAAGTCCTGCCAATGCAAGGCTTGAGGTATCAGATTAACGGTCGGATTGTTAATACAGTATTTGATGTGAATCCTGTCACAACATGATATCTCTGCACAGCAGCAATCGCTGCTCCTGCAGAGGCATCATTATGGTCAGGTCAGGCGGTGGTTTCTTGGTAAGACAAGGAAGCGCATTAGCGGTAGGTGCAGCTGTTCTTTTTCTTTTATTTGGCATTATGGGTTGGCTGCTTGAATACCTGTCCTTTGGGATGATGTGTATGCCTATAGCGCTGGGAATTGGGATTCTGACCTTTTTATGTTTAGCGACGATTACCTATAGCCTGCTGGACTGATCTGCGTAGATGAACGCTCGGTTTTATGCCGAGCTTTTATTGTTCAGCTAATTAGACGAGCGGAAACGGTGGTGCGAACACTTCTTGGTTTGACGACTCCAAGTTATAAGGCCGCTTTGGCCTTATAAGAAAGGAGATGCACCATGGCTACGTATGAGCACGCTCCACTAACAGCGCAAAGCCCTGATCCGCTTAAACCAGACGATACAGGTATTGGTGGCGATGTGGTTGATCCCGCTATGCCAGACGATACTTTGGATGATGACGATGTAAATCGTCCCTTGTAGTCGAATACTCGAATAGAAGCCCGGTTATATGACCGGGCTTTTTGCTAACAGCGATCAAGATCTTCCCACATCTTTTTCCAGTACGCGTCCGCTTCGCTGTGTCGTGATCTCAAGGCCGTTTCGAGCTGTTTCCGTTCATCCGATTGATGAGGTGCTGCGCATTCGAGATATTGAGTGGCTGCTTCTTGTACCCGTTGCTCAAGTTGATTCCACTCTGTCACAGCTGCCGTCCACGACTTGCCCGTCAGTGCTTCATAGTTTTCGTGCCCATCCATACGGTCGTCCTCAAGAAGATGCATGTTGATAGACACGGTTTTCAGGCTTCAATTTCAATCCGTCATGGTTAGATGCTATTTGCGCTGCGTAATTAGCGCTCTGCGGTAACCTTGGCGCCAAATATTTAAATGTACAGACTAAAACGATTTGGCTGAACTAGTGGGGTACTACTAAAAATATTGCAGAGCTATCTTTCTAATTATCGATATTGTCCTCGAGATAGCTTGGTTTTCTCATTGACCTCAAGGTTGCATTTGCACACGTTTAAAAACGTTGTTAGGCCTACAGCTATCAAGCTTCCAGCAGATAACTTTCATACCAATCGAGTCTTTCATTACTCCTTTGCCCCACCTTGATTGGCAAATACCACCTATTGCTTTCGCTGGAGCAAGGCCGTTATGAATATCAAACAAAAACTTACCTGCGCATTTGCGGCCATTGCCTGTACACCTGTGCTTCTGATAGCGGTCGTTGTGGCTATGAACCTGCGCAGCCAGGCTCAGGACGACTTCATTGATAGCAGTAGTCGTGAAATTCGCCAGATCGACAATGCTATGCAGCAATTTTTTGCCGGCATCAGCCAGAACGTTGAGTATCTCGCCAAGCTGCCCGCTGTGACAAATACAGAGCCACTCAAACGTTATATGCAGCCCAATGCTGATCAACTGCCAACACCCAGCAGCAACGCGGTAATGCTTGATCTTTTTACTCGATTTGCCACTACGCATCCCGCTACGGCCTATTTGTCAGTAGGGCAGGCTGATGGCGGCTATGCACTATGGCCGGACGATCCTAAGCTCAGCAATTACGATCCACGGGTACGACCCTGGTATAAGACCGCCATGGATAATCCGGGCAAAACGGTACGGACATCAGCGTATTACTGGGCACCTGACGATGTGGTGCTAATGGGAACCGTACGCACCATAGACGATGCTCAGGGCAGGCCAGTTGGCGTGCTTGGGCTGGATGTGTCGCTCAAGCAGCTGACCGACCTGGTTAAACAGATCAAGTTGGGTGATAGCGGCTACCTTATGCTGGTCGAAGACAATGGTAACGTACTGGTCGATCCCAGCCATGCAGAGCATAACTTTAAGTCGCTAAAGGATTTAGGTAATGAATACGCTCGCTTGGCGAGCGCTACGAGTGGACTGCAGCAAGTTGAACTTGATGGTGTGCAGTACATGGCAAATGTCTGGTCTTCGCCAGACCTGGGCTGGCGCTTCATCGGGTTGATTCAGCGCGACGAGGTGATGGCTAGAACGTCGAGCCTTACTTGGCAGATCGCTTTGATCGCTACGGTTTTGGTTATTATCTTTGCTCTGGTGGGCGCCAGCTTCGCCGGTTTGATTGCAAAGCCAATCCGCAGCGTAGCCGATGGGCTGGAGGGCATTGCACAGGGTGAGGGTGATTTAAGCCGGAGTTTGACCGTTCGTGGCAAGGACGAAACAGCGCTGCTTGCGCGTTGGTTCAACCAGTTCCTGGACACAATCCGTCAGCTTGTGCAGCGCGTCAGCAGTGCATCGACAGGGTTGCAGCAAGCCTCCCACGACAGTACACGCGTCGCGCATCAGATCAACGATGCTGCAGGCCGGCAACGCGAAGCCGTAGAGCTTGTTTCTACTGCATTCAATGAGATGGTTGCTACAGCCAACGAAGTGGCGCGCTCTTGTAGTCAGGCCGCGGTATCGGCAGATACCGGTTTCCGCGAGGTACATAATGGTCAACTACAGATCGACGAGGCTACAGGAAGTGTTTCGCAGCTAAGTGACAACCTCGCGCAGGCTACCCAGGCGATGCTTGTTCTTGAGCAGGACAGCAAGAACATTAATGCCATCCTCGACACAATCCGCTCGATTGCCGATCAGACAAACCTGCTGGCCCTGAACGCTGCCATCGAGGCGGCTCGAGCAGGCGAGCAGGGCAGAGGCTTTGCCGTAGTGGCCGATGAGGTTCGAGCGTTAGCCAAGCGCACGTCTGATTCAACCGGAGAGATTGACGGGCTTTTGGGCGGTCTGGCGCGGCGCACCCAGGAAGTCACGAAACAGATGCAAAACAGCTTGTCGATGTCCCATAACAGCGTCGAGCGCATTCAGTTAGCCAGGGTTAGCTTTGAGCAGATCCGCTGCTCGGTCGACAATATTCGCGATCAGAACATACAGATATCTGCGGCTGCCGAAGAGCAGCATCAGGTCGCCGAAGATATCAATCGACATATTTCGCATATTCATGACGACGCCCTGGTGGTAGAGCGGTTGGCTCAAGCGGCTCGTACAGATGCCGTACGTCTGGAGCATCTTTCTGAGGAGCTACATGGATTGATCGGAGGATTTCGGACGTAATCAGCCTTCAGGAGGGGTACGCATGGTTGCAAGCCCCTCCTGACACCGCCAGGTATGGATGTGAGAGCCCGTAGCTGGCGTTGCGGAAATGCTATTGGCAACGAGCTAGAACGCCGGCGTAAGCCATAAAGCGCATGGTTAGCTCATGAAAAGCACAAGCTCAGCCGGTTTGGTTAATGCGCTAGTCTTACAGCTCAACCTTTGGGTCGGATAGAACGCATTGCGGGGCTGATTATCCAATGTCTGTACTGCGATCCTGAGCGATCTTTCTGGTACTGAACCAGGCAGTCAGATAGGCATAGACATAGCCGATTCAGCCTTTCGTTTATTCAAAAAGAGCGTTCCGCTTTGTTTTCTTGCACGTCACTTTGCCTATCAAACGCATGCAAGATTTCCTGAAAAAAGTCTTTTTTCCTGTGTCTCCTATAGCTCAATCCAGCGTCTAGTTGATGAGCATAGCCTTCAACTACAAGGCGGCGTTTGGGTTTTGACCGGTAACACGATCAGTTGAAACATGAACGCCGTATCGTCAGGACCGTTGGGCCTGCTCTACAAGACTTAGGGGAACCCCTCCGTGATTAGCGGTTCTAGTCTTAAGTGGTAGTGCTTTATAGGTAGAGGAGAGCCAGTCTATGAAGGCAATCCGTATGTTGGCGGCAACCGTGGCCCTTGGTGTAACAAGTGGTCTTGCATGGGCTGATCTGCCTCCTGTGATCACGATGGGCCCCGGCTTCAAGATCGTGGTGAATGGTGCAGAAGTGCCGGTCTTCGGCTTTGACCGTTGCCCGCAGGCCGCTCTGGATCCACAGAACACCTTCCATATCCCTGGCGAGCAGGCCAAGGCCTGTACCGTCATTCCCAGTTACCAGAGTGAAGTCAAAGTCCGCATGATGCTGCGCTCCGGTCCGGTCGTGGAAACCTGGGGGGTCATGCGTTATGGCAACATGCTGGGCTTTCGCCGGCCCGGCGGCGATCTTGTCGTTCCGGCGACCTGACCGTTAAGCTGAGGTGATACCCGGCAGCACATGGCTGCCGGGCAGGGTTCAGCCGATCAGTTCGGCAAACGCTTTGTCGGCTTCAAGCACGTCGGGTAAGGCAGCAAACAGCTTGTCTGTATCTAGTCCGTTGAACAGGGGGCCGGTCAGATGCTGCTGTGCCTCAGGCGTGGCACCATGGGCTTCGTAGACATCGCTGATCGCTACTGCTTGCGCCACAATGCGTGGGTAATCGTCCGCCTCGGCAGGTGCCTGGGTGGGACGACCTTGATAAGCGATCGCTTGTTGAATGACCTTGGGTAATTGCCAACGCTTTGCCAGCTCTGCCCCTACTTCTGGATAGCCAAAGCCTAGTTGCACGGTCTCATCCGCTGCTCGTCCCGTAGCGTCCCTTTTAGGTTGCTTGTTCAGCGTGGCTGCATAGTCAGGCGCACCCGCCTGAATCAGCAGCTCACCAATGTTATGCATCATGCCACAGGTAAAGGCTGTGTCCGGGTCTTTGCCCAGCTGCTTTGCCAGGAGTCGACAGATACTGGCTACCCGAAAACTGTGAGTCCAGAACGCTTTTAGGTTATAGCCTGAGTCCACCTTGAACGCGCCTGTCATGGCGGACGCCAGAACCAACGTACGAAGCGTATTGAAGCCCAGGCGCATGGTGGCATCTTCGATGCTGGTCGAATCACGAGCACCCTTGAACCGGGCCGAATTGGCGAGGCGTAATACCTTGGCGGCAATAACGGGATCCCGCTCTACATTACGCGCAACACTGTCCAGGCTGGAGGAAGGGTTATCGAATTGCTGGATGAGATCCTGGGCGACCTTGGGCACGCTGGGCAGGTTGTGAATCTCATTGAACAGGGTGTCGATATTCATGAAGGCTCCTTGATGCCTGAACGGTATATTCCAAAGCATAGAAAAGGTTTGCCAAGTCGCTAGGGGTCAGACGTCGGCTCGCTGGTGCAGGAGACGTGTAATAGTCCAGTAAAGTACGGATCCTCGTCTTCAATCCCTGCTGCAATAACTCCAAGCGCTCAGCCAGCCTGAACAAAGTGGCCATTGACTTGCCCAACAAAAAGGGCACCCACTGCACAGGAGAAGACTGATGGTTGAATTCCAAAAGGCACCGGACGACCCGGAAATCGATCCAACCCCTTCATCACAGGATGAGCCAATCGGTGATGATCAGCGTGAGCATGCCCCCGATGAGCGTCTTCCTCAAAAGAATCCGACTGACCCGGAGTACAGCTGATGGACAACGATCCTCATCGTCATTTCGATGACGGTGTTCCAGACGAGACTCACCCGGACGAGATGCCTGCGGAGGATGACAATACGCCGCCGGTAGACCCTGTGGGAACCTGTATTTAAGGATAAGAGCCCGGTTCAGAGGCCTTTCGCAAGGCGCCTGAACCGGGCCAGCGTCAGCGGTTAACGCTGTGTCAGTGTCGCAGTGTTACCCGTACCGCTCTGGGTAATGGTCGCCATATCGCCCTGAGAAGATTGGGTTACGTTCATGCTGTTGGCTGAGCCATTCTGAGAGAGAATGGCCGAATAGCCTATGCCGGTTTGCGTAGCCGTAATCGTGTTGGCATCACCCGACTGTGATACATACAGTTCGTTGTCATCGCCGTTCTGGTTGAAGTACAGCTCGTTACCCGTTCCGTCCTGAACCGATGACAGGAAGTTGCGGTTACCTGTCTGGGCCACGTTGTAGGACGTCTCTCCTGCCACGCCTACAACGTTGCTGTTACCTGTTTGCGATACATTGACTTCGTTGTAGGTCCCGCCCTGCGTAATATCGACTTTATTGAGGTCGCCGGACTGATCGACACGTGCAGTAGCATTATTTGCAGAGGGTTCCCCAAAGATGCTGTTCTGCGTCAGCCTGATGCTATTTCCATTTCCTTCCTGGGTAGCAAGCGCGACGCTGTTATCGATCAGCTGAGAAACCCGCGCATCGTTGTTATTACCGTACTGATAAACCGAGGCGATTGGGTACTCGCTGAAGGACTGGAAGATGTCACTTCTGTTACCGCTGCCTTCCTGAACTGTCGTTTGAGTTCCGTAGTTGGAGCTGTAGTGCTCACTGTTAGCATCGTTATTGTCGCCATTCTGGCGTATGGAGGCATTGCTGTAAGACGATAGGGTCTGGTTGATGCCAGCGTTGTTTGCCGTGCCGTTTTGCTCAATGATTGCGGTATCTTGATCGGCCTTGCCACGAAACCCCATACCGCGATGTTCGTAGTCACTTTGAGTGATATAAGCCGTATTCTCATTGCCCGACTGGTAAATCTGCCCAACGTTGAGGCTTCCGCCTTCCTGGATAAATTGCGTCCTGTTGCCAACGCCCTCTTGATAGACCGTGCCGCTGTTTTCAGTACCGGATTGCTCAATGAATCCGTAACCGTTTTGCCCTGTCTGCGTTTGCGTAAAGTTATTGGACGTACCGCTCTGCTCGATCGTGGAGGTGTTGTTTTCGCCGTCCTGATTAAGATCTACCGTGTTGTTTTCTGCATGAGCATGCAGGGTGAGGGTAGCCAGTACGGCAAGAGCGAGGGGTTTGAGCGCAGGCATTGAAAAATCTCCCTATATCAAAGTTATGAGACCGCTGAAATCGTTATCAACTGATGACGGCTCACCCACAATTGCATAGGCGTCTGGCCTGCGGGTATCTATCAGCAAATGGCTTGGAGCCATGTAAAAGCGCATCAGAACGGGCAGGCAAGAATTCTGGTCTTCCCTAACCAACACTCAAATGAGTCAACATGGCACCCAACCGGTGCGTAAAGCAGCTTGAGTATAGGAACGGCTTTGGAAGGATGCCAACAATAGTCAGGCTATTTATTAGGTTGCCAATCATAAGAGTTTTTCAGGACGCCGTTTTCTCACTGTGGTCTCATAGACGCGCATATCGTTGCGTCTTGCCATAATGTAAATGCCCTACAAAACAATGACTCGAGAACAGGCCCTTGCTGCGAAATACCATAAAACATCCCGCCCGGCTGGTGCCGTTGGCCTTCCTGATTACCATACTGATAGGCACGTCATTACTCATGTTGCCAGTGGCGCGAGCCGGTGAAGCGAGCGCTCCCTTTCTGACGGCCTTGTTTACTGCGGTTTCGGCAACCTGTGTGACCGGTCTTGTCACCGTAGACACTGCTACGTATTGGAGCGGCTTCGGTCAGGTCATCATTCTTGTTCTGTTCCAGATCGGCGGAATCGGCATCATGAGTGGTGCAACCTTGTTGGGTCTTCTGGTTAATCGACGCTTGCAACTGAGCAGCCGATTATTGGCCCAGAGTGAAACCCGCCTGCTTGGGTTGGGTGATGTCGTTGAGGTGCTGCGATTGGTGTTGGCCGTTACGCTCACAGTCGAGTTGACGATAGCTGCACTGCTCGCTTTCCATCTGCATTTTGCTTATCAGGAGCCTTGGGAGGGTGCCGCATGGAATGGTATTTTCCACGCGATTTCGGCGTTCAATAACGCCGGGTTTTCTACTTACTCAGATAATCTGATGGGGTTCGTCGCAGACCCTATCGTGATTCTTCCCATCACTGCTGCACTGATCATAGGCGGCATCGGCTCTCCCGTACTGTATGAGCTCAGGCACATGCGCCGGAAAAACCGGCCATGGTCTGTTCATACGCGCATTACCTTGCTGGGCTCGGCGCTCCTGTTGATCATCGGTACAGTAGCCATGCTGGGATATGAATGGAATAACGCCGGCACACTTGGTCCTCTCGACACAGGGGCCAAGCTGTTGGCCGCCTTTTTCCATTCTGCTGCCGCGCGTACAGCTGGTTTTAATAGTTTAGACGTCGGGCAATTCACCACAGAGACCTTGGCTATCCATTACATCCTGATGTTTATCGGGGGCGGTAGCGCGGGTACCGCTGGAGGTATAAAGGTTACTACCTTCTTTTTACTGTTCTTTGTGGTTTGGGCAGAGATCCGGGGTAACACGGATACCGCAGTCTTTAACCGACGGATCGCTTCGGAAACGCAACGCCAAGCACTGGTTGTTGTTCTTTTGGGAACTGCCATGGTCGCGAGTGCAACACTCATTCTGATCAGTGTGACCTCGTTTCCTCTTGAAAAAATCGCGTTCGAAACAATTTCTGCCTTTGCCACTGTAGGTCTTTCCACGGGAATCACAGCTGATCTTCCTCCAACAGGGCAGGTCGTTATCATCGTCCTGATGTTCGTAGGCCGCGTCGGGACGATTACCGTGGCAACTGCCCTGGCCTTGCGTAGCCGAAACAAACCTTATCGCTATCCTGAGGAACGCCCCATTGTTGGATAAACTCTTTTCGTCGACCCGCAGTGACAGCGTGGTCGTTATCGGTCTGGGCCGCTTTGGTGCCTCTGTTGCCGAATCGCTAATCGACATGGGGCATGAAGTACTAGGGCTGGACGAGGATGCAAGCCTCGTCCAGAACTGGTCCGACCGGCTGACCCATGTCGCTCAAACCGACAGCACCAATATCGAAGCCTTGCGCCAGTTGGGCGTTGATAAATTCATACATGCTGTTGTTGGCATTGGTAGCGACCTTGAGGCCAGCGTTCTAACCGTCCTGGCGCTTCAGGAGCTGGGTGTGAAAGACATCTGGGCCAAAGCCATGAGCGCAAAGCATGGACAGATTCTTGAGCGAATCGGTGCTCATCATGTTGTCTATCCAGAGGCCGCCATGGGAGAGCGCGTGGCTCATCTGGTGACAGGCAAGATGTTCGAATTCATCGAGTTTGAGGATGGTTTCGCCATTGCCAAAACCGGAGCGCCACAGGAAGCCCATGGAAAAACGCTAGCCGAATCGGCTATTCGTACACGCTACGGCGTGACCGTGATCGGCCTCAAGCGGCCCAAGACAGACTTCGTGTATGCCAAAGCAGACACACAGATACATGAAGGTGATTTCTTGATCGTAGCGGGCACGACCAAACTGGTGGAAAAGTTTTCAGCTCAGGTTTAGCGGCCGTATCAATACAAGCCTCTTGATAGTCCTTATTGGTTGACATCCGCTCAGCTTTACGGGGCGGATGTCATTTTCAGCGTTTTATGAATCAGCTTTCCAGCTGATTGGCAAATTGCTCTACCGCACTTACCACCTTTTTGGCACCATCCTGAATTTCCAGGATTACCGAGCCAGCCTCGCTTGCCAAACCAAGGCCATGTTCGGTCTGGCTTTTACTGGTCGCCATACTGGCAACCGCGGCTTCGGCCAGTGACTGGTTCTGCTGCACCACATCGACAATTTCCTTCGTTGCGAGGCTAGTCCGCCCCGCCAACTGACGAACCTCATCTGCAACCACTGCAAAACCCCGGCCCGCCTCACCGGCACGTGCTGCCTCAATGGCTGCGTTAAGAGCTAGCAGGTTGGTCTGCTGAGCAATGCCGCTGATAGTCTGTACGATTGTATTGATCAGCAATGACTGCTTGCTCAGCGCCTCGATGCCATCGGAAGCCACCTGGATCTCATCGGCAATCTGACGCATCACGCTCACCGTATCCTGCACAACCGAGGCACCCTTGTTGGCTGTATCGTCAGTGTGTAGCGAGGTGCGATAGGCGATATCGGCGGCCTCGGCAACGGCCATTTGCTGATTGACCTGTTCGGTGATGACTGTGGCAAATTTCACGATCTTGTAGAGCTCATTACGGGTGTTAAAGACCGGATTGTAGCTCGCCTCGAGCCATAACACGCGGCCCATGCTGTCTATACGCTTGAAGCGGCCAGAAGCATATTCGCCCCGGTTAAGCCGCCGCCAGAATTCGCGGTACGCTTCGGAGTTGTATTCTTCCGGTTCGCAAAACATGCGGTGATGCTTGCCCTTTATTTGCTCGAGCCGATAGCCGATCCCTTGGAGAAAATTATCGTTTGCGTTGAGCACCTCACCGGCTGGGTTGAACTCAATCACGGCGGTGGAACGACGCAACGCATTGATAACGCCTGCATTCTCAGTGGCCACATCCACAGACTCAGTGACATCACTCGCCAGGCAGATGACTCCCGCAGCTCTACCATCCTGGTCTTTTAGCGTCTGCCATACAGCACGCAGCCACACCAGGTTGCCATCCGCTTTGGAAAGTCGATAAAGACCGCTAATGTGTTTGCCCTGTTTGATGGCGGCTTGTAAGCCCTTATAGCATTCCAGCTGTTTAACGTAAGGAGGAATATATTTATCGAGGGGCTGACCTACCATTTCTGATTTTGAATAGCCCATCGCTTGAAGAAATTGTTCATTGGCGGTCTGGATGATGCCGTTGTTGTCCAGCCTCAATGTCATCATTTCTGCTTCAAGTGCTTCTAGGATCTGCCGTAGCGAGGCATTTTCTTCCTTGAGAGAAGCGAGTTCTTGTTTGAGATGCGAATTGAACATGACTGGACCAGAGGTAAGTAAGGATAAATAGCTTTTCGGATCTATTATTTTTTTCTTAAGGTGAACCAGTTAATAGTGGCGACAGGCGGTTGCATGTTTAACGCACCCCAATGTGCTGAAACGCTTTTGCAGGTAAAAACAACACTTGTTAATTGAAGGTTTCGGACAGGAGGCATTGATAGCCTATAAATATCAAGTCTGCTTATTCATTAGCGTGGCCACTATTTTTTACGCTGGTATACATATAGGCACGCCTTTGAAGCGCCAATATAAAACAGGAAAGATAGATATGAGGACGTCTTTAAATGCTATTAAAGATTAATCTTCGTTTATCTTTAATAAACGTCTTCTAGCAAAATTAGAGTCATGGCCTGTTATTGAAGACACAGCGAGGTATAGACCGTTATACGTAGCGGATATCCTGTCAAGAAACCGGCTTGACCCTATCAGACGTTAAGGGCCATCCGTGCAGTTATAAAGCAATCATCGATTGGGCCGCGCCTTGGCAATCCACTGTATTTGAAGACGCATACGATGAACTTGCCGTATACCCGTTATCACGGACAGCTCGCTTGAGAAGTGCCCGTCCCGAGTGCCTGAAGCTACCATCAACCGGGCGAAGGCAGCAGGCGCAGCAGACGACCAATCAAGCCCCAGCGCCTGGTGACATAGACGTGCTTGGTACGCGTCCTGATGGCGCCATATATACAATCGGCGGCTTTTTCAGGCGTAACCACCCAGAAGGGTTTATCAGCTTTCAACATGTCGGTGTCGACAAAGCCGGGACATGCCTCGGTTACCGTCACAGGCAGTTTATGGCGACGTGCCAGATCGCGCAGGCCATCCAGGTATGTCGAGACGAAGGCCTTCGAGGCGCAATAGGCGGTAGCGCCCCCATTGGCACGGAGCTTGGCAATGGATGAAATTCCTACCAGGTGACCCTGTCCCTGCGCTATGAAATGCTTCATGGCTATTTGGGCCATGGCCGCAAAGCCCAGTGCATTGACAGCGATAGTTTCTTCATCGAGCTGCCAAGTCAGGTCCGGATTGACATGGCCTGTCCCCGCACTGATGACTACCAGCTCAACGTGACCTACCTGCTGGATAAAGCCTTTCAGAGCTATCCGGGCTCCGTCTATTTCCATCAGGTCCAGTGGGCAAATGATGGCGTGATCACCTAGTTCCTGGGCGAGTGCTTGAAGGCGTTCAGCTTTTCGCGCAGCCAAACCGACCCGCCAGCCTTCTGTTACCAAACGGCGCGCCAGTGCCTCACCCATTCCGGAGGAGGCACCGATAACGATGGCGCCAGGGCGATACGCAGGTGGTTTCACTTCCATTGAAGATGGTCCTTGAGCAGTACGTTGGGAAAGCCTAGCACTACACCCGGTGTCTAGTTAAATGGGTATGTCATACATGCATCACGCGGTTTCTGACAAAAATGTCATTGCAATGACCCGTTTCTGACCGTGCGGCCTGGTTAGGGTATATCGATCCAACCAAGGAGCCCTGTCATGGACAGAATCGTTACATTCACACTGCTCATGCTGGCAGTAATGCAAGCAGAAGCCGCCTTACCGAAACAGGCGGAGCTGGATTTGGCCACAGCTCGTCGCCTGTTGGACGCTGCGTCCTGTCATGCTGCAATGGCAGCGCTTGATCGCGGTGGGAACCCCATTCTTATTCAGCGCGATACCCGGGTGGGCCCTCATAACGCAGATGCTGCCCGCCGCAAGGCCTATACCGCATTGTCTACCAAGACAGCGACACGCCTGCTGGCTGAAAAGGCCCGTCAGAATCCGGAGGCTGCCAACCTCAATACCTTGCCTGAGCTATTGCTGCTTGGAGGCGGTGTGCCCCTCTATGAAGGCGACGCGCTGGTAGGCGCTTTTGGCGTAGCAGGTGCTGGCGGCGCTGCCCAGGATGAGCAATGTGCGATCGAGGCTGCCTTGGCAATAGGTTTGAAAACTAACCCTTAAAGGAGAACCACCATGAAGACTTTGATACTGGCACTGGGTATGACAGCAATGTCCGGCATGGCTGTCGCTGCCAATAATCCACTTAGCGTACATGTGCTTAACCTTGAGACTGGCGTACCCTCATCCGGTGTGAATGTAACGCTTGAGCGTCACATGGGAGAAGCTTGGCAGCCGCTGGCCCAAGGCACCACCAACGAGCAAGGTCGCATCGCTGAGCTGTATCCCAGTGATAAGCCCTTACACAAAGGTGAGTATCGAGTGGTTTTCAAGACCGGCGAGTATTACAAGAAAACCGGCCACGAAACCTTTTTTCCTGAAATACCTGTAATCTTTGAAGTCAAACAAACGGACCAGCACTATCACATCCCACTGCTGCTCAGCCCGTATGGTTTCAGCACCTATCGGGGTTCATAGGACGTCAGTCAACGAGTCCTGAGAAGATGTTGCCATTGTGTCGGTATCCACTGAATGATACCGACCCTTCACGCTAGTGCTGGCGGAGAAGACGATACCGTTTTGCTAAACAACGGTACGCCTACTTCTCCAGGCAACCGGGTTGATCGCGTTTGGATTTACGCTGGGGTCCAGCGTGGCCGTCGTCGTAACGAAGCAGAGAGGGAAGGCTGAGAGATTTGATCAGGGTGCACCAAGGTGTACGTCCAAATCGAAAGCGATTACCGGGGCTTTTTCCTGGCCTGTGACCACTCGGTCCGCTGGATAGCTCTCTTCCTGCCTCGGCAAAGCGTTGGACTACAGCATCCTCATCAATCTGGCAGAGTGAGCCAATAAGGGTTCCTGATAGAGACCTAGCGGATTCTGCTAACGCTCCGCCTTGATGGCAGAGCGGATGGCTTCCAGCAGCATCTTGCTGGCGGGATTGTCATTATCTGTACGCCATACCAGATGCAATTCGCTTTGTATGCCGTCGCCCAGATCGATTTCCCTAAAGACTACCTCCTTGAAGACGACATTAGTGGCGCAGCGAGGTACAAACGCCAATCCCATCCCCGCGTTGACCAACGCCAGAATGGTGAGCGATGAGCTTAGCCATTGAATGTATTCCGGCTCTACGCTGGCGGAGCGGAACATACCGGTCAGCAGCTCGTTGAAGGGGGGATAAGCTGAGTGCGAATACATGAGAAAGGGCATCCCATGAAGATCCTGCACGGTTATCACAGGTGCATGAGCCAAGGGATGGCTGGCGGGTACAGCTAGCACGAACGGCTCACGAACCAGGCATTCGGTTTCATAGCCCGGCTGCAGGAGTGGTGCACGGACGATACCCAGGTCGATACGGCGTGCCCGTAGCGCTTCGTGTTGCTGAAACGTATTCATCTCCGTCAGGGCAACCTTGACGTTGGGCTGACTAAGACGGGCCTCGGCAATGACCTTGGGGAGAAATTCATAAACGGCGCTGCCAACGAAGCTGATGGTAACCGAGCCGATGTCGCCTTCGGCAAAACGTCGCGCGGCAATTGCAGCCTGTTGTGCTCGCTCCAGAAGTGCCTGGGCTTCGATGAAAAAGGCTCTTCCTGCCGCAGTCAGGGCTACGCTGCGCGTATTTCGAGAAAAGAGTTCTACGCCCAGGCTATGCTCAAGTAACTGAATCTGCCGACTTAACGGCGGCTGCGTCATGTTCAGCCGCTCTGCCGCACGGCGAAAGTTGAGTTCTGTGGCCACCGTGGTGAAGCAGCGGAGCTGAGCGAGTTCAAACATTGATCTAATACCGGTATCAATCAAGACCTAATATAGATTAGACAGTAACAATATCGGCCTCCATTATCGACGCTCTCCTACAAAAACAATGAGCGGGAGTCGCCCATGAGTAATGTCCAGTCTTCCGTGGACTCCACGGTGCTAACCCGTGCGGTCTCCAAGGTGAAGCGGCATGTCTTGCCGCTATTTGTCGTCATGTTCATCGTCAACTATATCGACCGGGTCAATATCGGCTTTGTACGTAGCCATCTCGAGACCGATCTCGGGATTGGTGCCGCTGCCTATGGTTTGGGTGCCGGCCTATTCTTCATTGGCTATGCGCTATTCGAGGTCCCGTCCAACATGCTCTTGCAGCGGTTCGGTGCCAAGGCCTGGCTGACGCGCATCATGTTCACCTGGGGTATTGTCGCAACGGCCATGGCGTTCGTACCCAATGAAACCTGGTTCTATATCCTGCGATTCCTGCTTGGCGTTGCCGAGGCGGGGTTCTTCCCTGGGGTGGTTTACTACTTCACCAAATGGCTGCCTGCTGATGAACGTGGCAAGGCCATGGCAATCTTTCTGAGTGGTTCAGCCATTGCCTCTATCCTCTCTGGTCCGTTGTCTGGCGCCCTGCTGGGAATAACCGGGCTGGGGATGTCCGGCTGGCAATGGATGTTCCTGATTGAAGGCTTGTTCTCGGTCGTACTGTGCGGTTTTGTCTGGTTCTGGCTGGATTCCCTGCCCAAGGATGCCAAATGGCTGAGCACGGAAGAGCGCAATGCACTGACTGACTGTATCGATGAGGAGCAACGCCAGCGCGAATTGGCAGTAGGCGAGAGCAAGGCTCATCCTTCAGCGTTCAAGTTGTTGCGTGATCCGCAAATCGCGCTGTTCTGCTTTCTGTATTTTTCGATCTCGCTGACGATCTACGGCTGCACTTTCTGGCTGCCAAGCATCATTCGCTCCATGGGCGGGCTGGGCGACTTCGAGATTGGTCTTTTCAATTCCATTCCTTGGATCATTTCCGTCGTGGCCATGTACCTGTTCGCCAGTCTGGCGTCCCGCTTCAAATGGCAGCAGGCCTGGGCCTCATCGGCCTTCATCATTGCAGCCATTGGGCTGTTCGCCTCGACGATGGGGGGGACGGTGTTTGCGTTTCTGGCTATCTGCTTCGCCGCTATCGGATTCAAGGCAGCGTCATCACTGTTCTGGCCGATCCCCCAGTCTTATCTGGATGCACGTATCTCGGCGGCAGTCATCGCACTGATCAATTCGGTAGGTAGCCTGGGCGGTTTCGTTGCGCCTGCCACGTTTGGCTTTCTGGAGGAACGGACCGGCTCGATCGAGGGTGGCCTCATTGGCCTTGCCACGGTCTCCTTGATTGCTGGCATTCTGGTCTTCATGACCAAGACGAGAAGAGGGCCTAGCGACGGGATCAAAGCCAAGATGGCCGCTGCGCCTGCTTGAGTAAAGGACGGGCCTGCCGGGCAGTCCCGTAGGCCCTCTCTAGTGTTCAGGAGTTCTATCATGAAGATAAAACACATCCGTGTAACCCCGATTGCCTTCAAGGATGCGCCGCTGCTTAACGCCAGTGGTATCCATGAGCCTTATGCGCTGCGCTCGATCATTGAGGTCGAGAGTGATAACGGTTTTATAGGCTTGGGTGAAAGCTACGGTGATGCACCGGTGCTTAGCGTGCTGCAGGCCATGCAGGAAAGCCTGCTCGGCCTTGACCCTTTCGATCTCAACGGGTTGCGCGCCCAGGTCATCCAGACAGTGGCCCGTCTTCAACCGGGTGCCAATCCCGGAGCAGAGTTGGCGCCGGGCTCACACCCCAGTAAACAGGTGGCAAATGCGTATTCGGCGTTCGAGGTTGCCTTTCTGGACCTACAAGCCCGTTCAATAGGGGTGCCGCTGGTAGATCTTCTGGGCGGCGCCGTACGTCGGGAGGTCCCCTTCAGCGCCTACCTGTTTCTAAAATATGCCGAGCATATTCAGTCACCCTATAAGCCAGACCGGTGGGGCGAGGCGATCAGTCCGGAGCAGGTAGTCGCCCAGGCGCGTACCATGATCGAGGAGAACGGATTCCAAAGCATCAAGCTTAAGGCGGGAACCCTGCTGGGCCCCGAGCATGAGGTTGCCTGTATGAAAGCGCTCAAGCAGGCTTTTCCTGGCATACCTCTGCGCATCGATCCAAACGGCAACTGGTCACTCGAGACTTCGATTCGCATGGCGGAGCTGTTAGGCGATGATCTCCAATGCTATGAAGATCCGTGTCCAGGCCTTGAAGGGATGGCTGAGCTGCATCGGCGCACAGGCCTTCCACTGGCGACCAACATGGTCGTGACGGATTTTGATGAGTTCCGCCGCAGCATCGCGCTGAACAGCGTACAGATTGTGCTGGCGGACCATCACTATTGGGGTGGCCTGCGTGATACCCAGATCCTTTCCCGTATGTGTGAAACCTTTGGGTTGGGCGTTTCGATGCATTCCAACTCGCACTTGGGCATCAGTCTCATGGCAATGACGCATGTAGCGGCTGCTGTACCCAATCTCTCCTATGCCTGCGACACACATTACCCCTGGCAGGAGGCCGATGAAGAGGTTATCAAAGGTGGCAAGCTACCGATTCGCAATGGGTGCGTTGCGATTACAGACGCACCCGGACTGGGCGTTGAGCTGGATTATGACCAGCTGGCCAAACTCAACGACCAATACCTTACCTGCGGTATTCGCCAACGTGATGACGTCCGGCAAATGCAGAAATATGACCCCGACTGGAAAGCATTAAAGCCTCGGTTCTAAAGCAAAAAGTAGTCATAGGCATCCAGAAAACGGCTTGTCATATGTTGCCTTTATTGGTAGCAAAATGGTAGCTCATGACAAGCCGCTCTATCAGGAAGCGATACAGCTTTAATCTTGCTAGCAGCCTGAACTGCCTCCAGTTACGGCCGGTCGACATGCTTAACGACTGGAGGTATGAGCATGACAAGATCGAACCGTCTTTTATGGGGCGCTTTAGCGCTAGGCGTCGTAACAGGTATGCGTAGCATGCTGGCTCCTGCAATGGTCAGTGAGGCGCTTGCCAGGCGTTCGGCTGCTACCAACGCAGACTCCTTGACCCGTACGCTGGTTAAGTCCAGAGCGCGCCATCTCCTGATACCGCTTGCCGCAAGTGAATTGTTGGGCGACAAACTTCCATTTGCCCCCGATCGGACAATCGCACCGTCAATGATGGTACGGGCGCTGTCAGGAGGTGTGACCGCTGCAGCCTTGGCGGGGGCGCAGCGGCAGCCTGCTTTGGTCCCCGCTTTGATCGGCGCAACCGCTGCCTGCATCTCGGCAAAAATCGCCATTCGCCTGCGCAAGCGTTACGGCAGCTCCGGTGCAGTCATCAACGCAGCCTTGGGGCTCGCCGAAGACAGCTTGGCACTTGCTATTGGTAACGCCGGGTTGAAGCGCGACTTAGGTAAGGGCTGAGGTTTGCTTTTTAGCAACACAGGGACAAACCTGCAGAAGGCGCAGGCGAGTCCCTGAAGGTATCGGCAACTGAGCGGGACTGGTTACAGCTCCTCAGTCTCGCCCAGCTCCTGGTCAGCTCGTTTGCAACGGTGGAGTACGCGGGGGAATCATGCGGCGCGATCCGGTTGATTCGAAAGCCGCTGCAAAACGCAGCAGGGAGGAATCATCGTAGGCACGTCCGGCAAAGGTCAGGCCTACCGGCATACCGATATCGGCCATAATGCCCATGGGCACCGTTACGGTAGGTATGCCTAAGTGACGAATCGCAAGGTTGCCATTGGCGACCCAGACGCCATTGCTCCAGGCGATATCGGCCGACTCGGGATTCACGTCAGCATCGGCTGGCCCTACGTCTGCAACGGTCGGGAAGATGACGGCATCCAATCCCAACTGGGTCATCCAGTCTTCCAGATCGATCCGGCGCGTCTTTTCTAGCCCTTTCAGTCCTTCAGGTAACGTGGCGATCTTATCCCATGGCGTGATGCCGCGCTCGGCCATGTTCACATACTCGTCCATACCGGCCGCAAGGTCACCTTCCCGGTTGGGTAGGGTGCCCGGGTCATGGGGAAAGATTTGTGGGCCATCGACGTCCACCAGACGGTTCAGTTTGGGATCCCCGTTGGCCTGAAGAAAATCGTCGAACGCCCAGGCCGTCAGCTCCCACAGTTCG
The DNA here is from genome assembly GCF_058536325.1 of Pseudomonas sp. C2.3V. Lineage (NCBI taxonomy): Bacteria > Pseudomonadati > Pseudomonadota > Gammaproteobacteria > Pseudomonadales > Pseudomonadaceae > Pseudomonas > Pseudomonas sp. C2.3V. The sequence goes on from NZ_JBZUBN010000002.1 coordinate 587,420, forward strand.
TCATGAAGAAACTCTTTCGAGACGAGTCCACGGTTGTATACCGTTGGCGCGCCGGGACGGTCGCCTTCGCAATTGGAAACCATCGGGAAGTCAACCTCGACCACTTCGGCACCCGCGGCCTCAAGGGCTTGTCGAGCATGCTCCCATAGTGCGACGACTGAAGGTCGGGTATGGATTCGTTGCCCAGTCGGACCGCCGATACCCGGGTTTTCACTGGTCCCTGCCTCGGGGTCTGCATTTATGTACATGCGTGGAACACCAAACCGCTTGCCAGCAAGGGCATCAGGTTTTGCGGCAAGCTCCCTATACGTGGCGGGCCGCACCGAAGAGGCGCTCGGGATTGGTACCCAGGGCTGCATCCGCCACAGATCGCCGCGTGTTTCCGGGTCATCCGCCACGATCACATCCAGCACTTCCAGTAGGTCTTCCATGGTTCTGGCAAAAGGCACAACCACATCCATCGTCGGGGTCAGTGGCCAGTTACCACGTACCGAGATTACCCCCCGTGAAGGGGTATAGGCGCACAAACCATTATTCGAAGCAGGGCCTCGTCCGCTCGACCATGTTTCTTCTGCAAGGCCGAACGCGGCAAAGCTCGCTGCGGTAGCTGTACCTGCACCGTTGGAGGAGCCAGAGGCGAAAGGCGCGGTCAGGTAATCACCGTTGTATGGACTTTCCGCGCGACCATAAACGCCGCGCTGCATACCACCATTCGCCATAGGGGGCATATTGGTTTTGCCCAGGCAGATCGCACCCGCCGCCCGCAGACGCTCGATCGTGAACGCATCGCGGTACGCCACCAGATCCTTAAAGGCAGGGCTGCCCGAGGCGGCAGTCAGCCCTTTCACCAGATAACTGTCTTTTGCCGTATAGGGGATCCCATCCAACGGACCAAGTGTTTCGCCTCGGGCGCGACGGGCATCGGATGCTTCCGCTTCCTTGAGGGCATCAGGGTTACTGACCACGACAGCATTCAGGGCCGTGGGCGTATCAAGACCATCATAGGCTTCGATCCGGGCAAGGTAGGCATGAACCAGCTCAACCGCTGTGGTACGGCCTGACTCAAGCGCCTCACGTAGCGCGGCAATGGAAACCTCGGTTACTTCAATCATGCTGCCACCACTGGATGCGTAAAGGTGATGTGAGAGTGGTAATCCAGAGGCTTGGTGTTTTTCCTCTGGGTATGAGGCTCAAGAACATCATGTAGGTTGGAGTCAATTCTCATAAGGATCCTGGTCAAATAACAGATACGACAGAAGCTGGAACCAGAAGCTTCTGCTCGCACACGTGTTTGGTCGCTCTGCGCACACCGAGTGGCTGATAGGTGACAAGTGTATCAAGTCAACCGACGAGGAGCCTCCTGGTCGATAGGCGCCAGTGCAATGATCTGAAACAAGCACACCGCGTCGCCCGTTTCAAAGGTAAAAGCCTAATCTCACGCAGGACAGTTTGCAGCGACCCTGTAGCTCTGCCAGCTATAGGCGGAAGTATCGCTGGATAGCATCTATCAGCAGCTCTACGGCTTCATTGCTTTCCCTGGCCGGTGGGCGGACCAGTACCACCTCGTGGTCAGGCATGATGGGTAAGTCCTCGCGTATAACCATTCTTTCGGTTACCCGTGCACGATCCATGAGCGTAACGGCAAGCCCGGCCTCGATACAGGCCCTTATCGCCTGGCTGGAGGCACTGTCTAACACTACCCGCCATGGCCTTCCTGCCGTTGTGAGGGTGCTTATCATGGCTTCGCGGTAAGGGCAATCCGCTGCGTAAAGCGCCAGTGGTACAGGATCGTTCAACGTGGCGGGTAGCACTGCGCTTCCTACCCAGACCGGAGTCGTGGAGGTGAGTACCAGTGCGTCGGAGCCAGCCGCGCGAGGTTGGGTCAGCAATGCCAGATCAAGCTTTCCCTGCTGGAGATGATCGCGTAGCGTAAAACTCGGTGCGGTGGTTACCTCCAGCACTACATTTGGCCAGGAGGCTGTGAAAATGGGCAGGATGTCACCAATGACATGGGCGGCATATTCATCAGGCATACCCAGCTGAACACATCCAATCACGTGCGGACCATGTAACTCGCCCATAACCCTGTCATGGGTTCGGAGCAGCTCAGCGGCAGACATAAGCAGTCGCTGCCCAAGCGCTGTCAGGGATACCGACTGGTTATCACGCTCAAGCAGGCGCCCCCCAGCAATGGTCTCCAGCCGCTGAATATGCACGCTGATAGCCGCAGGGCTTTTATGAAGATGCTCGGCCGCCAGCCTGAATTTTCCCATCCGAGCTACGGTATCAAAGGTTCGAAGCAGCTCGATATCAAGGGTTGCGTTCATCATTTAATATTTGTAAACCATTAAGTGATAAAGTTTTGATTTATTAGATTAGCTGGTTTTCGTAAGGTCGGGTGATGAATCAGACCACTCGAACGACCCGACCCCTTATCAGCGCTCTCTCAGGCGTTCTAGCTCTCAGCAGAGCGCCTTTACTCCTGCTTGAAGCAATGATGGTCATTACGTGGAGTTCGGGCTTTGTGGGTGCCCGTTTTTCAATCGATTACGCACCTGCGCTGCTGGTCGTGTTCTGGCGGTGTGTAGTGGTCACGCTTTTCCTGTTGCCGTTCGTGATCAAAACGCTTCGATGTGTTCACCCCGCCGTGCTCCTGCAGCATGCGGGTATCGGCCTGCTGGCTATGGCAGGTTATCTAATCGGTGTTGTCCAGGGCATTGCGCTGGGTGTTCCGACAGGTCTGGCTGCATTGTTTGCCGATCTACTGCCTATCGGTACGGCACTGCTTAGCGTTACCGTTCTGGGTCAACGGCTTTCGGGCAAGGTATGGCTGGGGCTGGCCATTGGTCTTGGCGGAGTGCTACTGGTTACCTATGACGCCCTGGCGTGGGGGGATGCGCCTTTATGGGCGTATGGGCTGCCCATATTAGGCATGCTGTCCCTCGCGGTGGCTACGTTATGGCAGAAGCATTGCAAGCTTTCTCATCCACTTGGATTGCTGACAACGATGTGGCTGCAGTGTGCGGTATCTGCAGTGGTATTCGCTGTGCTTGCAGGCTGGCAGGGTAGCCTCTGGCCCATTCCAACGGCAGGTTTTGCATTGAGTGTCTTTTGGACCGCGGCAATTTCCACCCTTGGCGGCTATGGTCTGTATTGGGTGTGCCTGCGGCGCTCATCACCCACACGGGTAGCCAGTGTGCTCTACCTGAGCCCAGCGGTTACGCTGGTATGGGCATGGATGATGTTCGGCGAACCGCTCTCGTGGCTTATGTTGATAGGTGCCGCTGTTTCCGCAGGAGGAATCCTGTTGGTCGTCCGAGCGGACAAATCGTAAGGCGGCCTCATGACTCGATCATGGTACGAATGCGTGTAGCCATTATGTCCATGGCGAAAGGCTTGGTCAGCACCGCCATGCCCGGCTCCATTTGCCCTTCGCTCAGCAGGCTTTTTTCGGCGTAGCCGGTAATGAACAGAACCTTGAGGCCAGGGCGCCAAACCCGTGCTGCATCAGCGACCTGTCGGCCGTTCAGGCCACCTGGCAAGCCTACATCGGTAATTAACAAATCGATGCGCCTATCCGAGTGCAATATCTCAAGGCTAGCCGCACCGTCGCCAGCTTCGAGGGCGATGTACCCAAGGTCTTCAAGAATTTCCATGATCAACGTACGAACCGTAGGCTCATCATCCACCACTAGAACGGTCTCGCCCGGCTCTGAGCGGGGAAACTCTGTAGCTTCGGCAAAGCCGGTCAAGGGGGTGATAGCATTGCCATAGTAACGAGGCAGGTAGACACAGACCGTAGTGCCTTCGCCCAGTCGTGAATTGATTCGGACCTGTCCGCCCGATTGCTGGACAAAGCCATAGACCATGGACAATCCCAGGCCGGTGCCTTTTCCGATTGGCTTTGTTGTAAAGAATGGCTCGAACGCCCGCTCAATGACCGCGGGAGGCATCCCGGTTCCGCTGTCGGTAACACTGAGCGTGAGATAGTCTCCCGGCGGTAGATCGTGCTGTCGCGCCGCGTACTCATCAAGAGAACGGTTGGTCATTTCAACGAGGATACGCCCGCCTTGAGGCATCGCGTCGCGAGCATTGATGCACAGGTTAAGTAGGGAGTTTTCAAGTTGAGGCGCATCGACCAGCGCAGACCACAACTTCTCTGGGGTATTCATTCTTACGGGCGTCGCAGGGCCTACCGTACTTTGAATCAGCTCCTGCATACCCAAAACCAGCTGTCCGATACGGGGGTCGGCTTGGGATCCAGCGTCTGGCGCCGTGAAAAAGCCAGGAGACGGTGGGTAAGCGACGCCGCACGCTTGAGACCGTTTTGGGCCATGCCCAGATAGCGCTCTAGATCATTCAGTCTTCCTTGCTGTATACGGATCTGCATCATATCCACTGACCCGGAAATGCCAGCCAGCAGGTTATTGAAGTCATGGGCGACACCGCCTGTCAGCTGGCCGACGGCTTCCATCTTTTGTGCATGACGCAAGGCTTCCTGCATCGAAGCCAGCTCGGCTTCTGCTGCCTTTGCTGCCGTGATATCCCGTCCGGTTGCATAGATCTGCCCGGCAGAGGGCGCCGCAACCCAGGAAAACCAACGGGTGGAGCCATCCTTATGGCGATAGCGATTCTCCATTTCAGACAGCTCGCCGCGTGCAGCTCGTTCATAGGCTTCCAGCGGCGAAAGAGCGGTATCGGGTATCACGAGTTCACTGACGTTCTGTCCGAGCAGTTCTTCCGGTTCATAACCCAGGATACGTGTCCAGGCGGGGTTGACCTTACGGAAAATGCCCTCGTAATCGATCACCAGCAAAAGGTCGGGCGAAATCTCCCAGAGGTGATTCAGCTCTATGGTTCGCTCGGTTACCTGATGCTCAAGATTCTTTTTCTGTCCTTGCAGGACCTCGTCTGCATGGCGGCGAACGGTAATGTCGCTTACTGCGCCAAACCACTCGGTAATATTACCCGCCGCATCAAGAAACGGTATGGCTCGTGATTGCACCCAACCTATACTGCCATCAACGCGCTTGACCTGATGCTCCAGACTAAACAACTTCCTGGAGGTTATCGCTTCGTTGAGGGTTGCCTTCACGTGGGGCTGCTCGTCAACGGGAATATAATCGGTCAACCAGTTCGGATTGGGCGAGGATGTATCCTTCAAAAAGCCACGCCCCTTCAGCTCGTGCATCTCCTGCCAATCCCCACTCATGGAGTACAGCCCCTCGGACGATGCACTGACAAAGGCACTCAGGCGCGCCTCGCTGGATTTTGCAGCCAGCACTTGCCGCTCCAGATCGGCATTGGCCTGAAGCAGCTTGCGCTCGGCCACGATACGGCCCGTCGTTTCCGTCACAACCAGAAAAATACCTGCGACATGGCCATCGTCATCCCATAACGGGCTATGGCAGTGCGTGAAGAATGCTTCCTGCTGTACCCCGTTGCGATTGGGCGTGTATCGGGTATCCTCTACAAAATAAGCCTTCCCCGAAAGGACATGATCAAAAATCGGAGTCAACTGATCCCACATCTCAAGCCACCATTCCTTGGCGGGTCTTCCAAGATTTCCAGGGTGCTTGTTACCCAGACTTGGAGCGTAGGCATCGTTGTAAAAGGTAATCAGATCCGGACCCCAGTGCACCATCATGGGAAAGTCGGAGCTGAGTACTATTCTGATGGCTGCCTGAAGCGACAGGGGCCAACCTTCGACAGGGCCTAATGGAGTGTTCTGCCAATCAACGGCCCGTAATCGTTCACCTGCCTGACCGCCTCCCACGAGACAAGACTGCTTACCCATCATACGTTAGCGTTTAGCCCTAGAGGAGAAGGAATTGCAGGGGCAAATGCCCGCCGAGTGATCGAAATGGCTGTTTAGACCTGCTATTTAGCCTGTCTTTTATACATCTCAAAATCAAGCGGCGTAACGTAAAGACTTTGCAGTAGAAGGGATTTCATCGTCCCCAAAAGCGATGTGGTACGGATAAGATCCTTCAAAAGCTGAGCGGAAGAAGCCGTGCGGCATTCCTGCCGACGTGCTCATGCGCCTAGTTGGTGGCCGCGTGAACATGAGGGTTATAGGTACGGATTTCAGAAAAGGCTGTTGAGGATTCAGTCGATCAGACCGAGATGAAACCAGCCTGACTGGTTTCATCTCCAGGCGTCACACTAACTGGCCCATTGAGAGTTTCGAATGACGCTGCAGAAATTCAGGGGAGCGAATTGAGGGTCTTTGTCAGCGATAACATCTGCCTTGACATTGCCGAACGTAGTCTGAGGTTTGTGTTTTATTCCCTCGTAAAAGGCCTGAATAATCTCTTCCTTGAAACGATTGCCTCGAGGATGGGCATTGACGATTGCTTGTCGTTGCTCATCGCTGTATTCCGGGTAGGTTAGCCCGAGCACGTCCATCTCTACGCCTGCCGTGACCAGGGCAATCAGCGGATGCATGTGCTGGGGAATGCCCGGCGTGGTATGCAGTGCAATCGAGGCCCATACGGTATCGATATCCTGTTGGTTTATCCTGTGGCTTGCCAGAAATGTCTTGGCCGCGTTGGCACCGTCTACCTCAAAGCGCTCGCAGGCGCTGCTGTGCTGATGCGTCAGGCCCATGTCATGGAACATGCAGCCGCAATACAAAAGCTCCGCATCGTATGTCAAACCGCGCTTTTGCCCGGCCAGCGCCGCGAAGTAATAGACCCGGCTGGAGTGGTGAAAGAGGAGGGGAGATGCGGTATCTCGAACAATCTCAGTAATTTCCCGAGTCAATGCAGTATCGGGGATGCTAATGCCATCAATATTAATACTCATGCAAACTCTCCGGCAAAGGGGGGAAAACAAAGTTTCACCCGTTGACATCATGTCCTCAATTGCAGTATTGCGTTAAATCCTGCCATTATCCGTCTGAAACAGACGTGTAGAGGATTTCAATGACCAGACTTGTCGCCATCCTGGCGCTTCCCGGTGTGCAGCTGCTCGATGTGGCGGGTCCTTTGGATGTTTTCGCACAGGCTAACCTTGATTCAGGTACCCCCTCTTACCTGTGCAGAGTGATTGGGCTTGAGTCAGGTCCCGTCCAAAGTTCGTCAGGTGCACGTCTGTATGCAGACGGCGTTGTCAATGAACAGCCGGAGCGCTATGACACTGTTCTTGTCGCAGGGGCGCCGCACATCTCCAACCTCAAACCAGACCCGATCACTCAGGCGTGGATACGCGGTGCAGCAAAGCGTGCGCGGCGCTTTGGTTCTGTCTGTACAGGTGCATTTGTTTTGGCTCACAGTGGCTTGCTCGATGGGCGTCGTGTCACTACTCATTGGGCTTGCGCACCCGCGCTGGCACAGGCATATCCCAGCGTCCAGGTCGAAGAGGATGCTATGTATATTCGAGACGGTAAATTGAGAACATCAGCAGGGGTGACGGCAGGTCTCGATCTTGCCCTGGCACTGGTAGAAGAAGACTTGGGCCGGGACATTGCAAGACAGGTGGCTTCTCAGCTGGTTATGTATTTCAAGCGACCCGGAGGGCAGCTCCAGTTCAGCCGGCATGGACAGTCCAGTGTTGGCGGTCGGTCTGTTCTGCAGGAAACACAACGGTGGGCCATGGCAAACCTGTCATCACCGTTGTCAGTCGACGCGTTAGCGGCTCATGCAGGTATGAGTTCCCGACATTTTGCGCGATTGTTTTCAGCTGAAATCGGTGAAACGCCTGCGGTATGGGTAGAGCGTGCGCGCATAAGCGCTGCTCGTTTGCTTTTGGAAGAGCAGGGCGATGTGCCCAAACAAGTCGCTACCAAGGTCGGCTTTGCCAGCACCGATACGTTGCGCCGAGCCTTCATGAAACACGTGGGCATTACTCCAGCCGAATACCGTAAACGCTTTCATGCATGAGGGGCTTAATGCATAAGACATAAAGCCGCTACCGCACTACAGTTACATTCACATGCTCGGTCTGCCCGGAATCATCCAGTACGCTGATCTCGTAAGCTCCCGGCCTGGGAAACGTGTAACTCAATTGTTCCGATTGCTCTGCCACCGGTTCGCCGTTGACGAACCACCAGCGTGAACCTTCACCACCCTGCGCGGTTACAGTGACGGATACGAGGTCGGATTGTCCGGCAGGCGCTTGTAATCGTGCACCATCACGTAGCCCAGTAATTTGTAATGGACTGGCTGCAGTGCCAAGGGTAGGCGCACAGCTTGAATCGATTGATGGCAGACGGGACGTGCGTCGCTCGCGCGCGGCCAGCCAAGGTTCGAGGGACGCAGGCCAAGCCAGGAAACGTACCGGACGTGCGCCAGAACATGATGGCGCCACCTGCTTGCCTGCCTCGTTGACCCAATAGGTCTCATCCAGGCCTTGACCCAAGGGCTGGTCAGGAGCTTGCATTGTGGGAGGCGTCTGTTTGTCCAGCGTGAAAGCCCAACGTCGGACTCGACAGTTTTCATCACTGGTCGGAAGCGGTTGTCCCCCAGGCCAACAGATGGATTCCACCCCAACGCTTGCTGGTCTGGTCTGTATGGGGGAGAGACGTCCTCGCTGAGTATCCCGATTGAGCAATATATCGTTGACCTGAAAGAGCAGCGGGGCGGCTGAAGCAAGGCCAAACTGACCTGCTACCGGTGTGCCGTCAGGGCGACCGATCCAGACGCCAATCACATAACCTGGCGTAATGCCGATCGACCACGCATCCCGAAAACCATAGCTGGTTCCCGTCTTGTAAGCCAGCGCTGGAGGCAGTTGGGCTTCATCCAGGAGGGGATCTGAGCGGTCGGCCAGCATACGCAGAACGATCCAGGCAGCACCGGGCGACATCAACCGTCTTTCCATCACAGGCTCTTCTGGACGAAACCGCAGGCGGGCTACCTTTCCCTCGCGCGCGAAGGCGCTATAACCACTGGCCAGATCTTCCAGTCGTGCGCCGACACCGCCCAGTATCAATGACAGATTGGGCTCAGCGCCTCGAGGATAAAAGAGCGGGACGCCTGCACTACGCAGTTCACCGGAAAACCGCTTGGAGCCATAGGCCTCGAGCAATTGCACCGCAGGGAGATTGAGCGACCGATGTAACGCCTCGCTTGCAGCGACAGGGCCACTGAAGCCTGAAGAGAAGTTCCCGGGCCGGTAATCGCCAAAGCGTCGAGGGACATCTTGCAGCAAGGATTCCGAGTGAATCAGACCTGCGTCCAGTGCCTGGGCATACAGGAAGGGCTTGAGCGTGGAGCCGGGTGATCGTATGGCTGACACCATGTCGACATGGCCAAACCGACGATCATCCGTGATATCGACAGAGCCCAGGTATGCCTTTACCGCCATGCTCCCGTTATCAACCACAATAATTGCAGCTGAAGTACGCTCCGGTAGACGGGCCCGCCAATCAAGGAGCAGCGATTCGAGGCGCCGTTGCAAGGCAATGTCGATGGTCGTGTGGATCGCTGGCGACTCTCCTGGCGTATTCAGCCGACGAGCCAGCAGCGGTGCCTGGTCAGGCGATTGCCGGGGCGCCAGCCACACAGGTTCTTCCATCGCCTCTTTTACCGCTTTGGCAGGCCATACCCCTTCGCTGTCCAGTCGAGCGAGCACTTTGTCTCGCGCCGCCTGTGCTCGTTCGGGAAAGCGATCCGGCCTCAAACGACTTGGCGCTTGTGGCAATACCGCAAGTAGTGCTGCTTCGGCACGTGTAAGGTTGACAGGTGACTTGCCAAGATAGGTCCAGCTGGCGGCGGCGACCCCTTCCAATGTGCCGCCGAAGGGCGCACGGTTGAGGTACAGCGTGAGGATTTCCCGTTTGGACAGGTGCCACTCAAGCTGAGCGGTCCGAAACAGCTGGCGAAGTTTTCCCGCCAGAGTCCGCGAGTGTGGATCGAGCAAACGGGCAACCTGCATGGATAGCGTGCTACCTCCCGAGACGACCCGCCCACTTGAGAGGTTCAGCCAGGCGGCACGTGCGAGCGCAGCCGGATTGATGCCGGGGTGCTGATAGAACCAACGGTCTTCATACGCCAGTAACGCGTCGAGGTAGTAGGGCGAAACGGTATCTGGCGTAGCGGGATAACGCCAGATACCTTGCCCATCAGCGAACCGGTAGAGCGGCTCGCCGTCTTCGGCCAGAATGACATGGGCAAGCCCATCGTCAGGTACAGGTAGCGGCCAAAGCTGGTCAGCCAGCCATAACATTGCAGCAAGCACTGAAAAAAGGCTCAGCGCGAGACGAGACCAGTACTTTGCGGCGTGCAGGCCTTTTTTCATGGCTACACAACTCGGGAGGTCTGCCGCTTAACGCGGCAGAACAACCAGTTGATCAGGGGTAGCACCCAGCGCTTGCCAGGCAGGGCGATACATGGACTCCACCTGGGGTGGCGGCACGAGGTAGCGTCCTGGTGTAACCGCCCGCGCCAGGTATACCAGATGCGTAGTGCCATAGCCGTTGACATCTACGGCGGCAACATAACGATCATCCCGGTACTCCTGATGCTTGAGCGTACCGTTCTGCATCGCCTTTACCCATTCACGAACGTTGCTGCCGGCATCCTCCAGGCTGGCTGCGCTTTGTGCCAAGTTCTGGTTTTCCAGCTCAAGTCCTGCCGGTAGCAGATCGACCACCAGCGCATCGGGTACACGCTGATGAGCCCGTACGGCAAGATGCACAAGCACAAGTTCGCCGCTATGAAGTTGGGACAGATTGACCGGACGGCCATCCATCCCCAGGTAGCTGCGCTCGATGCTCAGGTTTTCGCTGGTAGGCGCCGGCGCCTGCATCCCATAACCGGTCACAGTCATTTGCTGGTACACCACCGCATCACCCGTGTTACGTACCGAAAGCGGTGTATTGAGTTCGGCACCATCGATGTGCTGCGTTACGTCACGGTTATCGGCCAGTTCGCGCGGGGCTCCCGCCAGGATCAATTCGACTTTCCAGGGCTGGGCCGGTTTACTCATGACCGAGCGACCCGCGAGATACAGCCAGTTTCGCTCTTGCGTCGACAACCACCGATGAGTGGACAATTCCTCTGCCAGCGCGAATAGGCGCTGGGTACGTTGGTTTGCCGCCAGGTCATTTTCTTCGAGCAGTGCCAGAATCTGCGCCTCGTCACGCAAGACACTACCGTAGTCATGGAACCAGGCCTTTGAGGCGCGAACCTGTGCAAGTCCGGCCGTCAACGCTTGCATTGCCCGGTCATTATCACCCATGCGCTGCAAGGCAATGGCAAGATGGACCAAGGGCAGGCCGGACGCTGCAGCTTCACGGCGATCAAACAGGCTACGCAGTGCACCAAGCGGTGCCTGTTTGCTGCGTGCCAGTACATAAGCCGCATAAGCCTGAACGGCAAAGCGGTCATGTGTGGCGTTTTCGCTATACCCTACATCGATCTGATTAGGGTCTTGCAGATAGCGCAGCAGCCGTTGTGTTGCCTTGTTCAGAGGTTCGGCGGGTACAGCAAAGCCTCGCTCCCGGGCCCGTAGCAGGAAGTCAGTGACATACGCTGTCAGCCAGTACTCTTCTGAACTTTCTGCGCTCCAGAGACCGAAGCCGCCCGAGTATCGTTGCATTCCTAGCAGTCGATCGATTCCCACCTCGATCTTGCGGCGGCGATCGCTCTCCTGCTCACCCTGAATGCCGAGACGCTTGAGTGATTCGGCGTCTGCATAAAGAGAGGGGTAAAGCCCACTGGTGGTCTGTTCGAGACAGCCGTATGGGTAGGCCTCAAGTGCCTTGATATGCTCGGCCAGATTAAGCGGTGGCTGGCTGGATACTGCCAGCATGGCTTCCCGCGTTTCTGGAGCATAGGCTTCAAGCACCGATGCCGGTAAGCTCCAGGAGGGTGTGCTGGCGTCCAGCGCGACAGAGAATTGGTCACGGCGTGCCGGATAGGCCGGGCGAACACCTAGCGTCCAGTCGCGGGACAGCGATGAGCTACCCTCTGGCATCACCAATCCCGTGATCCGAACGGTAACCTTGCCTGTCCCGTAACCCCCAAGCGCTTTTACCGGTACCTTGAGTGTTACGCGTTGTCCTTCTTTCAGGGCAAGGGGCTTATCAACGGTTTCCTGCAGCGCCAGACGTCCTGAAACCTCGGTTTTGACTATTAGCTGCTGAGCGCGTCCGGAAAGGTTTGTCACGTCCAGAGCCAATGTCGTTTCGTCGCCGCTTGCAAGGAAGCGAGGCGCAGCCAACTCAGCTACCAGAGGTGCCGCAACAGTAACCTTGCTTTCACCCGCCCCGAACCGGTCTTCTGTCCAGACCTGAGCCATGACGCGCAGCTCACCGTTGAAATCTTCAACCGGCAGGCTTACCTCGGCATTACCCTCTGCATCGAAGGTTACTGCCTGACTTTGCTCAGAAAGAATTTTTACCTTGGTAGGGGGCCGCTTGCCCCCGGCCGACAGGTCAGCGTCACCACCAAAAGCCAGGGCTGCCAGGCGGCCACGGCCTGCCTCGATCAGCTGGCCATACACATCGAACTGATCGGCCGTGTAGGCCTTACGGCCAAAGAAGGCCGAGAAGGGGTCCGGTGTGGTATATCGAGTGATGCTCAAAACACCGGTATCGACAGCCGACACCAGAACGTGCGCCTGTTGAGGAATCGATCCATCGGCGTTGCGTGCCTGCAGGCGGACCTTTAGCGGCTGGCCTGGCTCCATGCGTTCAGGTGTATTCACCGTCAGGTTCAGGCGACGAGCCTCACGGTCCAGCGGGAGATGGAGCAGGCCTACCGCACGCTTGGGGGTAACACCTGTCTTGGCTTCACCCGGGCGTATAACCAGCGCCGTGACATACAGATCATGACGAGACCAGTCTTTGGCAATGGGCACATCAAACGTCTTGCCGCCTTCCGGCACTTCGATAGGCTGCCACCAGAGCGGACCCTCAGCGGACTCCACGAGCAGATAACCATTACCTGCTGTGGGAGGCGTGACAGTGATGCGAGCCTGATCGCCCGCGGGGTAGGCTGGACGGTCGAGCGAAAGCTTAACCTGGTCAGGCCGTACGCTTCCGTTGTCGGTGTTGTCCTGCCACCGATAGCCTGCCCAGAACCGAATACTGCTTACCAGGTCGGTCTCCGAGTCTTCCACTTCGACCCGGTAAGGACCCCATTCCACAGGAAAACTGACCTTCGCTGAACCGTTTGCCGCAATATCGATCGTCTCTTCAGACATGGTGATGGCTTTTTCGTTGTAACGACTACTCCAGCCTTCATCATCAGAAAAACCCCAGTAATAGTCCCTTCGTTCACGGACCAAACGGACCCGTAGCTGGCTGGCCTGTAGTTTCTTACCCTGCGCGTTGGCCATAACGATCTCAAAGCCCGCCTGGCTATCTGCATCGACCTCGCCGTCATTGAATAGAGGGCGAATTCCGGGAAGGTGTTGAGCGGGCCAGACCGGTTGGACAAGACGACGTGTCACCGGTCTGCCGCCTGACTCCTGCAGGCTGGACTGCAAAATCAACTGCAGGGGCGAGCGCGCTTCGCTCCAACGGGTATCCTGGGAAAGAAGTCCGCGTCCTTTGGTATCCAGCGTCAGGTCATCCAGGTCAAGGTCCTGGCTGAGGTCGGCCTCGGTAATGGAGCCGAATTGATAACCCGGCAGGGTTGCCGCGGCTTCGCGAAGTGGTCTGACATACAGCTGGCTGGAGAGGGTATTGCCATTCGCGGGTGCTCCGTACAGGTAGCGGCCGGTCACGTTGACTTCAAATGGTTCATCGGGAGCCAGCGGCGCGTCTTCACCCTTGAGCTCAAGCGCCATGCGCTCTGGAAGGAAATCTTCGACGGAAAACTCATACAGTTGAGGCGTAGCCCCGTCTACCTGCATGACCAGTTGCCAGCGGCCGGTGGGCGCTTCTTCGCCCAGTTGCAGTTCATATTGGTAAAGACCATTTGCATCAGGCTTCCAGACGAAGCGACGGCTCGTCTGGTTATCCGGCCGACGAACCTCGACCGGGACCGGGTGTGGTGGCAGCGCATGTCCGTCTCCGTCGCGCAATAGGGCATTCAGCAACACGGTCTCACCGGGTCGATACAGGTCACGAGGGCCAAATACAAAAAACTGCTGCGGTTGTTGTCTTGGGCCATCGATCTTGTATTCAGCCAGATCCAATGCGGGGTTATCCAGTCGCAGTAGGCTGGTTTGCCCATCATGCTGAGCCAGCAGCACGCGTGCGTTACCGTTGACGGTAAGCTGCGCATGTCCTTGGGCATCGGTCTGGGTTTCAGCCAGAACTGCACTGTCTTTATCCAGTACCCGAATGGCAATCTTGCCCAGTGGCTCTCCGCCGCTTAGAGCCTGAGTGAAGATATCGATCCGATCCCGATAGCGATGGGCCGACAGGCCGATATCGCTCAACGTCAGCAGCGTAGTCGACTGTTGATAGTCGTATTTGCCGGCCTGTTGCATCACGGCCAAATAAACGCCGCTTTCCTTGAGGGGCTCTATTCCAGTCAGGGGCAGCAGTACGGTTTCCCGGGTATTCAACTTGGGTGACAGGTTGAATCGGCCGGTATAGACCAGCTCTGCCATTGGCAGTATTTCGCTCGACTCCCAATACCCCATTGTGGCTCGATTACCCCACTTGGCAAGGAAGGCTGGCAGCGCATCGGGCTTGATGCGAAAAAAGTCGACATTGATTTTATCGACGTTCAGGGCAATGACCGGAAGCCCCTCGGCCAGTCGTGTTGGCAGGAGTGAGCCACGACTGGCGAAGCCAACGCTTGGGGTAATGTTTCGCGTGTTGAGTGAGGTGGTGTAAGGGGCATTCAGCGCGTTGTCATTGATGGCTTTTAGGCCCGCATCAATGGTCAGAGTAAGCTCACGCTTGGGCTGCAAATGGCGCAGCCGAAGCTCCATCTGGTTATCCGACAGTTCCCAGGCGCCATCAACCGGGCCGGCGGTCTTGTCTGTCAGATGAAGGTACTGATGAAATGCCTGTTCGCGTTGCAAGGGGACTGAAAACGTAACCGACAATGTGCTGGCACCGTCCAGCTGAATCTCAGAGGCGTCAACCACAGTCAATGCTCGGCCAGCGTATCGCTCGGCTGTCTGGGCAATGTCCTGAGTTTTTGATACCGGTGCCGATTCGGCTGTTTTAGCATCAATAGTCGCAGATGCAGGCGATCCGGATGATTCAGGCGCGGTCTTGGATGTAGATCCCGTTGGCGCATCCTGAGAGGCGTCGCAGGCGGCAAGCAGGCACAGAATCGCGCTGAGTAATATCCCTTTGAGGCGCATGTTAGTTCCATTAACAGGTCGGGGCGCGGATCATACTCCGACTGACCCTGGCAGGAATATGGTTTGCGCGCCAAGGCTTAACTATTTTTATTTTTGCTTTTCAAAGGATGGTTGTTAGTTGATACGTGCCACTGTGCAAAGCATCGAGGCTACCCGGTGTGAGATATCTGAGGTGCTTAGGTTCTTGAGAAGGCCTCTGAAAATCGGCCTCGCTGTTTGAATAAGCGAGGCCGAATGTGTAAGCCACAAGCTAGCGGTATTGTTGATATTCAGCAGCGTGGCCAAGAAAATCAAACGATCAGGCCGTTATTTCGATTAGATTGCCATCGGGATCCCTAATCACCGCTTCGAAGAAGCCATCGCCCGTCCAGCGTGGCGCGGATACTAGCGCCTGTTCGCCGTCCATATGCTCAGCAAGTTTTCTGACGGCGTCTTCCGATCCCAGCGAGATGGCGATATGGGCCCAGCCTGTTACAGGTGTGTCTGAAGAGATGGTGGCTTGGTTCAGTCTCGGATGCGTCATCAGTTCGATAGTCGGTCCGTCGTCTAGAGTGACGAAGCGAGAAATGAAGCCTTTGTTGGTCTGGCTGTGGTAAGGCTGACCGATGCGGGCGCTAAACGTCTGATGCCAGAAATCGGCGGCCCGCTCAAGATCAAGTGTCCATAGGGCAACGTGTGCAATCTTCATAGCGCCTCCTGAATGTGTACGGTCTGTACCGAGCAGCCTGATTTTCGAAATGCCTTCAGGCGCGGCTCGACCTGGTTGTTTGTTTCAATCACCAAATGATCGATCGCCTCGCTGGGGATCACCTGATAGGGCGCCAGGGTGTCGAATTTGTCGGCAGATAGGGTAATAACCGTGGCGTTGGCCGCGTTCACCAGGGCGCGCTTGAGCTCCGCTTCCTCGTAGTTGAATGCCGTCACGCCCGTTTCAAAACTGAGCGCGCAGGCTCCCATGAAGTAAATGTCTGCGTGAATAGCCTGAATTTCCCTCAGTGCTTTTGCCCCCAGGCTGCCACCAGCTTTTGAATCGAGGCGGCCCCCGATCAGGATCGTCTCTATCCCAGGCCTGCTCAGTAGTGCTTCGCCAATAGCGGGCGCGTTGGTGATGACTGCGAGGTTGGCCTGTGAAGGAAGGGCCAACGCAATTGCCCGGTTGGTTGAGCCTGCATCCAGAAAAATCGTCTGGCCTGGACCGACCAATGCTGCCGCTGCTTCGGCCAGCACCGAGAGGATAGGTGTGCTGTTTTGAATACGTTTATTTAACGGGCCGGGGTCAGGGGCAACAGACAAAGCGCCCCCATATACTCGACGGCACAGTCCCCTTTGAGCCAGCTCGCGTAGATCTCTGCGAATCGAGTCTTCAGAGACGTTCATTTCTTTTGCCAGATCCGCTGCGATGACCCGCCCTTGAGAATCCAGGCGCTGGAGAATCACGGACTGACGTTCATGAGGAAGAATATCTTTAAGAATAGGCATGATCGTGTAATCGTTCGAAGCTTAAATCGTGTGTAAACAAGGATAAACATGCAAATAATATTTGTATACTCGTGTTTTATGCATGCTTTAGCGGTCACGAGAATCGCTTACGTACGAAAGCGTTGATAGCCACGTATCATTCAAAGCATAGTCCTGCGCAGCCGTATTCCCCTTCACCTTGAGCTGGCGCTTTATACTGGCATCAGCTTTTAATCGAACCTAAACCCAACTATCTAAAAGGACAGCTTATGAACCTTGAGCTCGAAGGCGCAAAAGTATTAGTCAGTGGCGGATCTCGTGGCATCGGTCGGGCCATTGTCGAGTGCTTCGTTGCAGAGGGTGCCCGGGTTGGCTTTTGTGCCAGAAGCGAAGCCGGTGTCGCACAGACAGAGGCAGCACTGGGTGATCAGGTATTTGGGCGCGTGGTGGATGTTACCGACTCAGATCAAGTAGCGCGCTGGGTCACTGAGTCAGCAGAGCGAATGGGCGGCCTGGACATCATCGTGCCGAATGTGAGTGCTCTTGCTGGCGGCGGAGAGTTTAGTGTCTGGAGGCAGGCATTCGAAACGGATTTGCTGGGGTCTGTAAGTTTCTTCAACGCAGCCTTGCCCTATCTAAAGATCTCCGACGCTGCCGCCGTGGTATTGATTTCTAGTGTCTCGGGCCGAGAAGTGGACATGTTTGCCGAGCCCTACGGTGTATTGAAGGCAGCCTTGATTCACTATGGAAAAACCCTTTCAGCACGACATGCTTCCGATAGAATCCGTGTAAATACCGTTTCGCCAGGCAACGTCTACTTTGAAGAGGGCGTTTGGGGCAGCATTGAGCGTGATGCTCCTGAAACATTTGCGAAGTGTCTGGCTGCCAATCCGATGGGGCGTATGGCTACGCCAGAAGAAGTAGCCAAGGCCACGGTCTTCCTAGCCAGCCGCGCTGCAAGCTTTACAACGGGTACCAACCTACTCGTGGATGGAGGTTTGACCCAGGGTGTTCAGTATTAGGAACAGAAGTAGTCAGGCCCTATAAAGCCTTAAGCAGCCTATCTGGAGCGACGTTGTACCTGTTTGATCAGTGCATCAGATTAGGTGTCGCTTCATTAGGATATTCCTGAGAGCAGTATTTTATTCAACCTACCGCATAATTCTTTGTCGTGGCGCTAGGTTAAGAAAGACACAAAAACACGCATTCGTATCTGTCATCATGATGTTGCGAAAAAAGGTAACCAATCAGTGTTTTGTAGGCTGACTCATGCTAACTATCGTTTTCTGCCACGACCAGCATTAACTCTGTACAGCCAGCCGATTAATCAATTTATCCAGCATGAGCTGCCTGATTTAGGTAAACCGACGCTAATTTATTGAAATAGCACTACTTTATTGAACAAGCGCAGCCGCGTTTTTGGACAGGAGCGGGTTTAGCGTCTAGCGTTGGTCGGGTTTATAGAAAAGCAGGAAACGAAACGTGGTTGAATTCCATACTAAAAATAACGCTAATATTTTTGCAGCCGCTCACAGGAAATCCCTAAAACGGTGGTCAATGTCCACCCTGGCGGCAGCGCTTCTGATGGCGAGTAATTATTCGCTGGCGGCTCAGCCGCAAAGTCCTCATTGGGTTGGAAGCTGGGCCGCGGCTCCGCAAGCCAACGGTGCTTCTGCCGGCTCGAAAGAGACTGTTGTCAGGGTGAACAATCAGACGATACGCCAGATCGTTCATACCTCTATTGGAGGCTATAAGTTTCGAGTTCGCTTATCCAATGCCTTGGGCAAAACTCCGCTGGTGATTGGCGAGGCCCGGGTTGCATTGAGTGCTGGTAAGAACACCATCAACCCCGACACAGACCGGCCCTTGACGTTTGGAGGAATATCCTCGACGACAATCCCACCAGGAGCGGTGATGTACAGCGATCCTGTAGACATGCGGTTCTCTTCACAAGCCGATCTGGCTATCAGCCTTTATCTACCAGAGCAGACCGAAGCTAAAACCGTACATACGTTGGGCAAGCAGACCAACTATATTTCTACCTCCGGCAACCATACGAAAGCGCGCGCGTTACAAACAAAGTCGACCAGCACTTCATGGTACTTCCTAACGGGTGTGGATATTCTGACCCATAAGGACACCACAGCTGTTGTCGCATTTGGCGACTCGATTACAGATGGTCTCAATGCCGCGGTAGATACAAACAACCGTTGGACTGACTATCTGGCTCGCCGCCTGTTGAACCGATCCGATATCAATACCAAGGGTGTTCTTAATCTCGGCATTAGCGGCAACCGCATCCTGCACGAGCAGGTGGGACCAAGCGCACTGTCACGCTTCGATCGAGATGTCATCGCGCAGCCTGGCGTTACGCATCTGATATTACTCGAAGGCATCAACGACATTGGCTATTCGGATTTGCCCGGTTCTCGGGAAAAGGTAAGCGCCAAGCAGATCATTGCAGGTTACAAGCAGCTGATTGCCCGTGCGAAAACCCATGGTCTAAAGGTAATTGGTGCCACGCTTCTACCGTATGAAGGGGGCAGTTATTACACCCGGCAGGGCGAGGCCAAGCGTCAGGAAGTAAACAAGTGGATTCGTGAAAGCGGGGCCTATGATGCGGTTATTGATTTTGACAAAACCATGCGTGACCCAAAGAGGCCGACCCGATTGAACCCCTTGTTCGACTCGGGCGACCATATTCATCCCAACGAGACTGGCTTCCTTGCAATGGCTAATGCCGTCAACCTGGATTGGCTTAAGTAACAGGGTGTATAGCAAGGGGCCTTTCTCGAAGGCTCCTTGTTTAAATCAGTTCCCGCTATCTACCATTTTCCATAAAGTCAGATGCTACTCATCTAGAAATGGTCTTTCAATATTCAAAATTGACTTTAAAGACGATCGGTCTAATATAGGGGCATGACTACCAGTACCTTACCGGCCCGCCGAGGTCGGCCACCTAAGATTCCCCGAGAGCACGCCGATACGCGTGACGCTTTGATCCATGCGGGTATGGAAATCTTTACCGAGCAAGGCTTTGCCGCCACAGGCATTGACTTAGTCCTTAAACGAATACAGGTGCCTAAAGGCTCGTTTTATCATTATTTCGATAGCAAGGAAGCCTTTGGGCAGGCAGTGCTCAGGAGCTACGCAGCTTATTTCGCACGTAAGCTTGACCGCTGGTTATTGGATGAAAGCGTTGATCCCATACAGCGGCTAAAGAACTTTGTAGAGGATGCCAAAGTCGGTATGGCCAAGTACGAGTTTCGACGCGGCTGTTTGGTTGGCAATCTTGGACAGGAAGTACTCGTTCTGCCGGATAGTTTTCGCTCCCAGCTAGAAGCGACCTTGCTTGACTGGCAACGGCGTTTAGCTGACTGCCTTCGTGAGGCAGCAAAGAGGGGACAGCTGCGGTCTGGATGTCATTGTGATGATTGGGCTGCTTACTTCTGGATTGGCTGGGAAGGCGCTGTGCTACGTGCACGACTGTCTCAGACGGTGCGGCCTCTCGACTGTTTTATTGAGGGTTTTCTGAATGGCATCAAAGCATAACTGCTGCTGCCTAATTAAAGACGACTGGTCTAAATAGGAGATATGATGTTTAAAGCAGTTCTCATCGACAAAAATGCATCAACCTATAACGCTCGGCTGGCTGACATGAGCGAAGACCAGCTTCCTGAAGGGGATGTGACGGTGCGTGTTTCCTATAGCACGCTGAACTTCAAGGACGGACTGGCTATAACAGGGAATAGCCCTGTAGTGCGCAAATTTCCCATGGTGCCTGGAATAGACTTTGCCGGGATCGTTGAGGAAAGTACCCATCCACGGTACAAGGCCGGAGACCGAGTGCTGCTCAATGGATGGGGCGTTGGTGAAAGCCATTGGGGTGGACTGGCTCAAAAGGCCAGCGTACAGGGTGATTGGCTGATCCCGCTACCGTCCGGGCTCGACGAACACCAGGCTATGACAATCGGTACTGCCGGATACACTGCCATGCTTTGCCTAATGGCGCTGGAGCGACATGGAATCACACCTGATAAAGGAGACATCCTGGTAACAGGTGCTAATGGTGGCGTTGGTAGTTTCGCCGTTTCTCTGCTAGCTCGTAACGGTTATTCGGTCATTGCTGCCACAGGGAGACCCGAAGAGTCGGAGTACCTTAAAAAGCTTGGCGCCCAATCGGTTATCAACCGCAACGAACTGTCTGAGCCGGGCCGTCCGCTTTCCAAAGAGCGCTGGGCTGGAGCTATTGATTCGGTGGGTAGCCATACGCTTGCAAATGTTTGTGCTGCCACTCGGGCAGAAGGAGCGGTAGCCGCCTGTGGTCTAGCACAGGGTATGGACCTGCCCGCAACCGTAGCGCCTTTCATTCTTCGCGGAGTAAGTCTACTAGGTATCAATAGCGTCACCCAGGTCTACGAGCGGCGTGTGGAGGCTTGGAACCGCCTGCAGACAGATCTCGATTTATCTATGCTGTCTGAAATAACACGCGAAATTACGCTAGGGGAGGCTATTACTGCGTCCACTGATTTGCTTCAGGGCAAGATACGCGGGCGGCTTGTCGTCAACGTGAATCGCTAAGAGGGCTTGGTGGATGTTACCTGTCTGGTGCCCAAGTGCCAGGTAAAGCAGCTGCTATTGTTGAGCCCCTACTGGCTTCGTTCATAACCCAACTTGATTGTTGAGCGTTATCCTCAGATCCATTAGCCAGTAACAAACTGGCCAATGGTAAGACTTACCGCTCAGTAGAATGTGCTTCGCCAGCTCGGCTGCGTATGGAGAGAGGATATCAAAGCAGTAGGTACATAAATACAATAACCGGGTCGCCCAGGCCTAACCATTGAGGGCTTCTTTTCAGCTGACTATAGAGATATGTTGCTTCAGGCGCTATGGCTATTCCTATGCCTTGCGTTACCAGGCTGCCCATAGCATCCAAGGTAGCAATCTACACCCGAAGAGTTAGCCGCTTGCCGGCTTGCTTTACCGTTTTTGAGGCTGTTGAAGCGCATATAAAACTCAGTGCTGACCAGACTAACGAAACCTATCTAAAAAGCTAGCTAGGTAGGTAAAGCGCTTCAGACGATCCAAGCAGAAGTTGCGTCAACCGAGGGGCATAGGATCAATCATCTATTAGTCAGGATGGAGGTCAGATACCAACAGTACTCAGCACTGGAAGAAGCCTGACATCATTCAGGAAAGGCTGTAATCAGAAAGCGCTGCTTAGCTTAGCGCCTCATCTCTTTGACAGCAGTGGCCAGCTGGTCGATTGTCCATGGCTTGCGTAGAAAAGGCACATCCTTAGGCAGTTGTATTTCCAGACCGGTATAGCCAGACGTCAAGACAATCGGAATAAATGGCCAGCGTTTTGAAACGATATGCGCCAAGTCGATGCCATTGATATGCCCAGGCATTCTCACATTCGATACGACCACACTTACCAAAAGCGCTTTGTCCTCTAGAAAGCTCAGGGCCTCATCAGCTGTACCAAACGCTGCCACCTCAAAACCTTCGTTCTGTAGCACATCACTCATTAGCTCCCGAAGCATGACCTCATCTTCCGCTACAAGCGCAATGGGGGCGTAACGCTGCGGTGTTTCAGCATTATGTGCATCCATTTGATGTGACCCAGTTGAGGTTTACTTAAAGCATAGCTTCTTTATGAGAGGTCACCTGCCAGAGCGGCTTTGAGATCAGTCTTTGAGCAAAACGGCTGACCTCTAGCACTTCAACCTGCACGTGAGAGGGCGGTACGATATTGTCCCGGTGTTGCGCCATGTACCTGAGCAAACCGGCGGCTCAGGTGACTGGCGCTGGAAAAGCCGCAGTCCAGCGTAATCTGGGCAAGCGGCAACGTGGTATTGATCAGTAGCTCTCGAGCCCTGGCGAGCCGTCGTGCCAGTACATAGCGGTGAGGTGGTATACCGAATGAAAGCGTGAACATGCGGCTGAAGTGAAAAGTCGACAAGGCGGCTTCTTCAGCCAGTGTCGACAGCTCAAGCGGTTTATCCAGGTGGGTGTCAATATAGTCGCGGATGCGTCGTCTGACTGAGGGTGAAAGGCCGCCGCGCCAGTGGATCTCCTGGCGCGGCCCGCACCCATTGAGCAGCAGATGGCTGACCGCTTCGTGCGCCAGGCTCGAGCACAGCAGGCGCTCTCCAGGTTCCTGCCAGTCACTGCGTTCCAGCGCACGGCAGATGGCAACGAGTGCAGGATCCTCCATGTATGTGCGTTCCTGCAGATGGATCGCCCGGGGTTCCTTGTCCAGAACCCGGATGGTTTCCAGCATCAACTGCTCAGGGGTGACGTACAGATGCATGAAACCCAGCCCTTGCGTAACTGACCAGTCAGAGTCGTGTCCGGCTGGCAGAACACAGAATCGGTCAGGCGCCCCATAGTGGCCCGGCTGGTCAAGGCGAAACGTCTGCCAACCACCTTCCAGATAGAGCGACAAAGTGTGATGATCCGGGCTGCTGTAGCCCAGCACGTCGGCATCGCTGCGATACCACTGCGCCAACGCCATGCCATTGCCCAGCGCAGTATGACGTAGACGGTGTGCATTGGAGGCCTGGTCTAAGGTACGAAACACTTGAAAGTTATCGGCTTGCTGCATGATCACGTCTCCTGGTTTTACATCATAAGGCTTATGAGAGGCGCGAACCGCATGCCCGAATAAAAAGCGCAAGAATGTGCAACTCTTCAACGGACTTACTCACCACACTGGTTTCCTGACCGCTGGAGACCACCATGAACCTTACGCTTTATCTGTTGACTGTTCTGATCTGGGGCACCACCTGGATTGCCATCAAGTTTCAGATCGAATCCGTAGCCATTCCGCTTTCGATTGCCTATCGCTTCGCCCTTGCAGCGCTGGTCCTGTTTCTAATTCTGATACCGACCCGTCGCCTACAGCCATTGGATCAACGCGGCCAGCTGTTCTGCATGGCTCAAGGTGTTTGCCTGTTCTGCCTGAACTTCATCTGCTTTTACTCGGCCAGCCAGTACATAGCCAGTGGGCTGATTGCCGTAGTGTTTTCAACCGCCACACTCTGGAATGCCCTCAACGCACGCCTGTGGTTCAAGCAAACCATCGCGGCCAACGTTTTGGCCGGGGGCGCATTGGGTTTGCTGGGGCTCGCCCTGTTGTTCTGGCCGGAACTGGGCAGCCACACGGCAAGCCATGAGACTTGGCTAGGGCTTGGGCTCTCCTTGTTAGGAACACTGTGCTTTTCAGCGGGCAACATGATTTCGAGTCTGCAACAGCGCGTGGGTATCCGCCCGTTGACGAGCAATGCCTGGGGCATGTTGTACGGCGCCTTGATTCTATTGGTGATCTGCCTTGTACAGGGGGTGCCTTTTACAGTCGACCTTAGTACGCGCTACATCAGTTCGCTGGTTTATTTGG
The DNA here is from genome assembly GCF_058536325.1 of Pseudomonas sp. C2.3V. Classification (NCBI taxonomy): domain Bacteria; kingdom Pseudomonadati; phylum Pseudomonadota; class Gammaproteobacteria; order Pseudomonadales; family Pseudomonadaceae; genus Pseudomonas; species Pseudomonas sp. C2.3V. The sequence continues at coordinate 611,499 of NZ_JBZUBN010000002.1, forward strand.
CCGTTCCTGGCTCAGTGATCGGATTTACCGCCTACCTGACCCTGGTTGGCCGTCTGGGTGCTGAGCGGGCGGCCTATTGCACCGTCCTGTTTCCGGTGGTTGCCCTTAACATCTCGGCATGGATGGAAGGATACCAATGGACATGGCCTGCACTGTTTGGGCTAGCGCTGGTACTGCTGGGCAACATCTTGGTATTTCGAAAACCCAAGGGTAGCTCGACCTTGCTGAAACCTACGACATCAATGGGGCGATAAAAAATAAACAGTTTAAAAACAACGGTTTACTGGGTTTCCCGTTCGTCGGAAGGCCGCTTGAAAGTATTTTCACTATCCTTATGTAAGGTCATGCGGGATGCCGAAATCGGGTCCCGGGTTATCGAAACTTGCTGATCTTCAGGAGATTCATCATGACTGGTTTATCCCTTGCACCTTTGTTCCGTAGCACTGTTGGCTTTGATCGTTTCAATGATCTATTTGAGTCGGCGCTACGTGATTCGGTACCAGGCTATCCGCCTTACAATGTCGAGAAGCACGGCGAAAACGACTATCGCATCGTGATTGCGGCAGCGGGCCTGCATGAAGACGATCTGGATATTCAGGTCGAGCGTGGTGTGCTGACAATAAGTGCCGATCGGCGTGAGCACACCGCTGAAGGTGTGACCTATCTGCACCAAGGTATTGCCCAGCGTGCCTTCAGGCTGTCCTTCCGGCTCGATGAGCACATTGAGGTCAAAGGCGCCAGCCTACGCAATGGCTTGCTCAATATTGATCTGGTTCGCCGGGTGCCGGAAGAAGCAAAGCCAAAGCGCATTACCATTGCCAGTGAAGCGCGTCCTGCACTGAATGACGAAGCGGCATAAGTAACAAAGACAGCAAAGGGCGCCCTTTGCCTGTATAGCGATCTGATTGGAGGACCGGCTTATTCAGCCGGTCCTTGCTGGATCAGGCCGAGGCGGGTGCAGGAACCGACGTATCCGCCAATTGCTTGCCATTCTCATCGCGCAGCTCGACACGCTGTATCTTGCCAACGATGAACAGGTAACTGAAGACTGCGACTAGCGCGTTGGCACCTACATACACCAACGCCCAGCGGAACGAGCCCGTTACCGCAATGATGTAGCCAATGATAATGGGCGTGGTAATAGAGGCGATGTTACCGAACGTGTTGAAGAGACCACCTGAAAGGCCTGCAATCTGCTTGGGTGACGTGTCCGATACAACCGCCCAACCCAGTGCACCTAATCCCTTTCCGAAGAAAGCCAGCGTCATAAAGCCAACTACCATCCATTCGGCATCCACATAGTTACAGAACACCATTGAGGTGGATAGCAGTAGCCCGCACACGATCGGCAGTTTACGGGAGAAGGTCAGTGTATTGCCGCGACGCAGCAGCCAGTCGGAAATGATGCCACCCAATACACCCCCGATAAAACCGCAGATTGCCGGCAAAGAGGCAATGAAACCAGCCTTTAGGATGGTCATCCCACGCTCCTGGACAAGATAGACCGGGAACCAGGTCAGGAAGAAGTAGGTGATAGCATTGATACAATACTGGCCGAGATAAACACCCAGCATCATGCGATTGGTCAGCAGTTGGCTGATGTAGTGCCATTTGGGGCCGTTGTTGGTACCACGTGCCTGGTCCATGTCGACCAGACCACCGTTCTTTTCGATGTGTGCAATTTCCGCCGCATTCGCCCGTGGATGATCCTTGGGGTTATAGATCGTTTTCATCCAGATGCCGGAGAAAATGATGCCCAATACACCCATGACAACAAATACATGTTCCCAGCCGAAGCTGTAAACGATCCAGCCCATCAGCGGTGCAAACAATGCCGTTGCGAAGTATTGTGCAGAGTTGAACACGGCCGAAGCGGTACCGCGCTCTGCAGTGGGGAACCAGGCTGCAACGATGCGGGCGTTACCCGGAAATGAAGGCGCTTCGGCAAATCCCACCAGAAAACGTAGAACGAACAGCGTAACCACGGCCCAGGCCACAGGCATCATGCCAACAAAGCCCTGAAGCAGAGTAAACAGTGACCAGATGAAAATACCCGTGGCGTAAACGCGTTTTGAACCGAAGCGGTCAAGTAGCCAGCCCCCGGGGATCTGACCCAGCACATAAGCCCAACCGAAGGCAGAGAAAATATAGCCGAGCGTGACGGCATCGATTCCCAAATCCTTTTGCATACTGGAGCCGCCAATCGAAATGGTGGCTCTATCCGCATAGTTGATCGTTGTTACCAGGAACAGCATCAGGAGAATCAGATAGCGGACCCGGGTTTGCCGTGTATCGCCCATAACGTTCACCTCGATATTTATTGTTGTCGATGATTAGCCTCACCCCGTAGAGCGGTGTGGCAGAAAGGAAGCGAGCTGGAGCTATGCGCCTGAGTGGGTAACAGGCAATAAGCGAGAGGGAAGGGGTAACTGAGTACGCGGTTCGATATGTTTCACGGTTGTTGTCCTTTTTATAGTGATCAGATGGTGCCTTGTCTGATTGCGCAATCATTGAAGGCACTATCACACCAATCGGTTGTGTCTATTGATAACCGATCTTGATGTGATTGCGCAATCATTAAAGTGTAAGAGGCTGACGAATAGCTGCCTGCCGTTGAATCAGGTTGTGGACCGTTCCACAATTGTGAACCCAGTGTCCAACTGTACCGGCTCGGTATGTTGGTCAGGATTTTGAAAGCGCGCCAGCAGGGCCTTCGCAATGAGCTTGCCCATTCGGGCACCATCAATGTTTACAGTCGAGAGTGCAGGGTATACATGAGCCGCGCTGGATAGGTCGCCAAATCCTAGAACGGCCAGTTCTTCAGGCACCTTGATCCCCTGACTGGCCGCTTCTGCCAGAATGCCCTGGGCGACTGTATCGGAACTGCATACCACCACTTCAGGAAGCGAGCCACGCCCCTTGAGCTGGCGCAAACCTTCACGACCACTTAACAGCGTGGCAGGCGTTTGCATGATCTCGACAGGTACATCCGTAATGCCTAACGACGCCAGTTGGTCCAGCAGGGCACGTCCACGCTTTAGAGCTCGTATGTCGTCGACCGAAACCAGTCCAAACTGACGATACCCTTTGCCATAGAGATAATCGGCCATGGCGCGCCCAACGGCTTCATGGGAAAAGCCAATTTGCATGTCGATGGGCTCGGTGCCCAGCTCCCATGCTTCAACTACCGGAATGGAGGAGCGGGACAGTCGTTCACGACTCTCTTCGGTATGAAGTGTGCCAGTCAGTACGATCCCGTCAGGCCGCCGACCGAGCACAGCTGCCAAAAGCTGCTCTTCCTGTTCAGGGGAGTAGCCGGTCAGACCTATCATCGTCTGGTAACCAGATGCGGTTAGCTGATCGATCAAGGCCTGTACCGTGTCGGCAAAAATAGAGTGTGCAATCGTAGGCAGGAAGATGGCAACCAGCCGACTTTTATTCGAAGCCAGGCCCCCCGCCAACATGTTGGGGACATATCCGGTAGCTTTGACGGCGGCCAAGACCTTTTCCCGGGCGGCCTCGCTTACGATCTCTGGGCGATGGAGTGCTCGGGAAACCGTAATGGGTGAGACACCCGCCACCTTGGCGACATCGATCAAGGTCAGGGCGGGAGTACCAGAAGAGGGCCCGGAGGCGGTTTTCGATGATTTTCTTGCCATTACCTTCGAGGCCAACAATGAAGCAGAGCGCCATCTTAACGGCTTGCGCTTTTCTTGTATGCGTTCTCGCGTGTAATCAGAGCTATTGCTGAGCCGTTACCCTTCAGCAGCGCATCCCTCTGCGCTCTAACTGATAATGATGGGCCATTGTTCGGATGAGGCGAAATTCAGCCAAAGTCCGATATTCTGTTGCGGGCTAGCGTTTGATTTGAGGGTTCATACAAGAGCGGCAAGCTATACGCTTGCCGCTGAAGACCTCATTTTTCAGTAAAACGCATTCCGCGAAATGTACGAACCGGGTTACCGCGCTCAATATCATGGTGAAACAAGCGTCTATCCAGTCGCTGAGCTGCCTGGGCGTCCTTGGCGTACTGCGCAAGTTTTTGCTCAATCAATGCCATTGCCAGGCGCTTGTTGGCATGCTGGCTGCGCTCGCTTTGCATCTTAACCGAAAGCCCGCTCTGCACATGAGTAGCCCGAACGGCAGAGTCCGTCTTGTTCACGTGCTGACCGCCGGGCCCTGAGGCCCGCACGTACTCGAAGCGTATCGATCCCGGGGAGGCTGACGCAGGCGGCATAAATACCCTGGCGCCAAAATACCAGTTCTTTCTGCCATGCTGGGGCCGGTAAGGACTTTGGCATATCCAGAGTAGACTGCCGTTCCATCGGCTGGCCAGTGGCTCGCTGCGCTCGCCTTCCAATACCAGAAGTACAGAGCTAACGGTGCCGCGGTGCTCGCCATCCGTCTGTTCAATCACTGACAGCAGCACATCCTCGCGTTCGGCTTCTTTTTCCAGAAGACGAAGCGCCTTGGTTACGGCCAGCTCGCACTCGGCCGGGCCTTGGGCCGATGAGAGTTGCAGGAGTCTCACGGGCAGCACCCCCGTCGCTTGTAGGTCAGTACCGGTTTAAGCCGGGCTATGACCGTGACCAGTGAAGCACCTTGCAGGGTTTCGATGATGCTGTCGATGTCCTTGTACGCTTCTGGTGCTTCCTCATACATCAACGCCTTGTCCTCGCAGACGACCCGGCTGCCCAGGGACGTGCGCTTCAATTGATCGAACGAGAAGCGGTTGGATAACCGATCGCGGCACTCTGTCCTGAGCCATTTTCTGCCGGCACCGTGGGCTAGGGAAAAGAGACTGGTTGCCGAGGGGATCGGTTTGACCAGCCAACTATAGGACCCACGAGAGCCCGGAATGATGACAGGTCCCGCGTCGGCCGGAGTGGCGCCCTTGCGATGCAGCCAGCCCTGCATGTCCTTGAAAGTGGCTGAGGACACAAGGTTATGGTTGATATCCAGTACCTGACGGCTCTCCGCATGCAGATTCGCCAGGAGTCGTCTGGCGATGAGCTGGCGATTGGCCTCGGCATAGCGCAGACCTTGATCGTGCAGTGCCAGATACTCGAGCCCTTCGGGCGACTTGGGATCGAGACCGGCGTGCCCAAACACCTCGACATGCCTGCGCAAAACCGACTCGCCATAGCCTCGCGATCCGCTGTGCACAAGCAGAAGCAGGGTTTTTCGATCCAGCCCCAGTGAAGCGACCAGCGTTTCGTCATGAACGGTATCGATGGCTTGAAGCTCGGCAAAGTGATTGCCCCCGCCAATCGTGCCCAGAGAGGCTTCATGGCCTGTCCTGGAAAGCGAAAAGGCCTTTACGTCTTCGGCCCAACTGTTGTCCAGTGGCCCGTCGATACTGCCCAGGCGCCGTTCGAGTTTGTCGAGGTTCAGCTTGCCAGCTCGGATATCAGTCTGCCAGAGCGCCATGCCGCAGCCGATATCATTTCCAACCAGGGCTGGGTAGATAACATTTTCAGAGAAGAACGCGGCGCCTACTGGGTAGCCACGGCCTGGGTGAAGGTCCGGCATGCCGGAGACCCGGACCATGCCAGTCAATCTGGCAGTAGTTTCCAACTGCTGTATCGCAGTACCTTCGATCCAGAGATTATCGGATGCGATAAGGTTGACGCGTTCCGATAGAGTACGAATGCAATTGCCCATAACCAGTTCCTGATGGGTAAACAATAATTCAGGGAAAGGCAGGCCGGAGCCGGGCAAAGCGTGCGCTTAAGTGCGCAAGAAAGCGTTTACGCCTGGCAGGACCTGCAAAGAGTGAAAGCGCGTCGCATGATCAGGCTCCTTGCAAGACAGAAAGAAAAGAAAAACGGATAGTAGTGGCTTAGGTGCAGAAAATCCAGTGCAGAAAAGGAGAGGGTAGCCACAAGAAGGGCTACCCTGGGCAAATCAGCCCTCGGTCGAGGTTTTGGACCGTTGGGCAAAGCTCTTGCGCAGCTTTTGAAGCTTGGGTGGGATTACCGCCATGCAGTACTGATTGGCGCGCCCGCGCTCTTCCCAATAGTTCTGATGATATCCTTCTGCCGGATACCAAGGCCCCAATGGCTCGATCGTGGTCACGATGGGCGCTGAGAGACCTTCCTGTGCACGTGCAATCGCCGCTCTGGCCTCGGTTTCCTGTTCGGGGTTTGCCGGGAACAGGGCAGTACGGTACTGCGTACCTATGTCGTTACCCTGTCGGTTGAGCTGGGTCGGGTCATGGGTTGCAAAGTGAATATCGAGCAACTCGCCATAGCTGATCACGTCAGGGTCGTAACCAATACGGATGGCTTCGGCATGGTCGGTATTACCCTCACAGACCTGCTCATACGTAGGGTTGACCGTTTTGCCGCCGGTATAGCCACTCTCGACGGAAACGACTCCGATGACATCTTTGAATACTGCCTCTACGCACCAGAAGCAGCCTCCTGCAACGGTCATGTATTCGGTCGCCATAAAATTCTCCTAAAGCATGGTGTTGGGATGACTGGCTGATCAAACCTGTGCGGAACACGTAACAATCGGTTTGTGCTTACTCTACGCTATTTCGATCAGCGCTTCTGCGGCCAGAGGTTGCAAATATGGTTATGGGTCAAACGTTTGGCGAGTATACGCCTTGCTCTCGTGAGGTTCGGTGGTTGGGCCTTCAGGAATGCACTCCGCCGTACCGGACACAAAAAAGCCATCCGCGATCTGATCCTGGTTAAGATGGCTTGCAGCACATTCACCTAGGATTGAGATGGTGCCTTGCAGAGGCTATTTCAATAGCTCTGCACTCAGGCCAGATAACGGCGGAACCAGCTCAGTGTTCGCTCCCAGGCCAGCGTTGCGGCGGCTTCGTCATAACGTGGCGTCGAGTCATTATGGAATCCGTGGTTGGTGCCGGGATAGATATAGGCTTCATAGGTTTTGCCAGCGGCTTTCAAGGCGCTCTCATAGGCAGGCCAACCTTCATTGATACGCTCATCTCGCTCGGCATAATGAATGAGTAACGGTGCCTTGATGCGAGGGACATCTTCAACTCTGGGTTGCTTGCCATAAAACGGTACGGCTGCGCCGAGTTCAGGATAGGCGACAGCTGCCGCATCGGCTACGCCTCCGCCATAGCAGAAACCGGTGATTCCTACCTTGCCAGTTGTGAGCTCATGCCCCATGAGCCATTCGACGGCAGCAAAAAAGTCGTTCATCAGCTTTTCGGGATTAACGGTTTGCTGAAGCTCGCGCCCCTTGTCGTCATTTCCCGGGTAGCCGCCTACGGAACTCAAGCCATCAGGGGCCAGCGCCACGAATCCCGCCTTTGCCAAGCGTCGCGCAACGTCCTCGATGTAGGGGTTGAGCCCACGGTTTTCATGAGCGACGACAATACCCGGGACCTTTCCCTTGGCCTGCGCAGGTCGCACGAGATAGCCACGCACGTGCCCATGCCCTTTAGGTGATGGATAGGAAATGTATTCAGGAATGATCTCAGGATCGGTAAATTCGACTTGCTGTGCCAGTGCATAATCTGGACTCAAGGCGGCAAGGAGTGTCGTGGCGGCTAATCCGCCTACGGCGAATTTACCTGCACGGTCGAGAAATTCTCGACGATTGATTCGCCCATGCACGTAATAGTCATACAGCTCAAGCAGTTCGGGCGCGAAATCTTTTGCGGTAAGACGGGCCATGCATGTTCTCCTTGTTGGCTGCAGGCGGGGATAGATCAGGGCTAATGGACAGCGGACTATAGTTACAGGACTACTTTAGAGTACTTATCGGAAAATCGCTCGGGCAGTAACTCAACCATGTGCTTAGCCCAGATGGATGTGAAAAAAGGCACCTGTTGTCACGCCGTTTGCTCGGCTGGGGAAATGATTGTCGTCTTGCTGCAAGAGCGACCTGAGCTGAGGTAATCGGCAATTGATTACTGGATGACTTCTCTCAGAAAGTCATTTACGGCGCTCAGTATGGCAGCCACGACAAGTTGAACTGGACATGCGCAGAAAGCTACACAGATGCTCATCAACGGTCAGCTCATAGAAAGGCAGACTGCAGCGCTTGATCCGATGCATGACCGGCTCGCTCGTTTAGAGCGTGGCGCTTTGCCTCGACGCAGAATGGACGGCGAACGAGCGTGATAGTTCGGTCAACTGCCAATGGATGACTGGAAAAGAGGGACGCACCACGTTTCAAGACACAACAGGGACTCATAACAGTCAGGGTCGCCAGGAAAATGTTCGTAGCACTGGCCTTTTACGACTAGACATCGCTATCGCTGGCAACAAGAATAGTTTGCCAATATAAGTGGCTGTTTAAAGTCACTCTGCTTGGTCGTGGCTAACGTTATCAAGTTGATCCAGTCGTAAGAAAACCAATCGGCTTTAATAAAGAGACTGCCACGGAAAGCTTTTCTACCAAACGGCATGGAGGGCTGATTGCTTCTGTCGATTTCCCAGTTCTTTCAGAAACATTTTTACACATATTGGCGATTCAAGGCTGTATCCGAATTCCTCATGCTTTCAGGTCCACTCAGGGAAAGAAGGTGATGACGGGGTGCGCCGCTGTATAGCGCCTGGTCGCGATTATGTTATCGGTGCCAACGCTCACCTCACCTACGCTGAAAAGGCCTCAGAAGCTAAATCAACATCATCATCCGGGATATCGGAAGACACGCCTGAGGGGGTCGGCAACGCTTATTCCATAGCGCTGAAGCGCTTTATGGTTCTTCATTGACAGGGATTTTTCTAAAGATTCATGGATACGGTTTATCTTGTTTTAATGCTTTTACTTGTCGCCTCGGCTACTGGGGTGGCGGCTCGCTTTCTACCATCACTGCCCACACCGCTTGTACAGATTGCTTTTGGCGCGCTACTGGCCTGGCCTGCCAGCGGGCTGCATGTGGAGCTTCAGCCTGAGCTGTTCATGCTCCTATTCATTGCCCCGCTTCTATTTGCCGATGCGCGACGGTTCCCGCAGCGCGAATTCATGCTACTTCGTGGGCCTATTCTGGCATTAGCGCTGGGCCTTGTACTGGTAACCGTGATTGGTGTGGGATATGTGGTTCATTGGTTATTCCCCGGTTTGCCTTTGCCTGTCTGCTTTGCACTGACAGCGATTCTTTCACCTACAGATGCCGTCGCGGTATCGGCTATTTCCGGTCGTCTTCCTGTACCACCGCGGCTAATGCACATTCTTGAGGGCGAGTCGCTCATGAATGATGCATCCGGTCTTGTGGCATTCAAGTTCGCGGTAGCCGCAGCCCTGACCGGTGCGTTCTCTCTGGCACAGGCAACTGTAGGGTTTCTGCTGATTTCCCTGGGTGGGCTACTGGTGGGCGCCTTGCTGGCGCTGGCCTTTAATGTGGTGCGGACCCGTCTGATCGAGCGGCACCTTGGCGAAGCTTCGACTATTCAGATCGTGCTGCTGCTCCTGCTGCTACCCTTTGCGGCGTTTCTGCTGGCGGAGCATTTTCATCTGTCCGGTATTCTCTCCGCTGTGGCAGCGGGTATGGTCATCAACCGGCTTGACCTCAAGCGCCAGGATCAGACCACGTCCCGTATCCAGACGCGCAGTGTCTGGGAAATGCTGGAATTTGTGCTTAACGCATTGGTATTTCTGCTACTCGGTTTCCAATTGCCCGAAATTATTGGCGGCGCGCTTAACGCAACGACCAGTGCAGGCACTACGCTGCCGTTTATTGAATTGCTGGGTTTCGTCGCGCTGATTTCGATTGCACTTCTAGGGATGCGGTTTCTCTGGATATTTGGTGCCGTACATGTGCCTCGGCTGTTGCGTCGCAAGCCAGCGCGGTCTGTCTCCGCTCGCGTCATGTTGGCCGGGACATTGGCAGGTATTCGAGGCACCATCACCTTGGCGGCTGCCTTGTCGCTGCCAGAGATGCTGAATGACGGTACGCCGTATCCGGCCCGTGAGCTGCTGATCTTCCTGGCGACCGGCGTCATTCTGTTCACCTTGATTACCGGAAGCGTAGGTCTTCCTCTGGTGTTGCGCGGGCTGGATCTGCCTGAAGACAGCCGCGAATATGAAGAGGAGCGCCATGCGCGTATTCGTGGGGCCGAGGCGGCAATCCGGCACATTGAAAACTATCACCAAGAAAAAGCGAAGGTACTGGCGGACCACCAAGGGGATGAAGAGATTATCGTCGCGTTCAACGAGATCACCCTCCATCTGATGGACTACTACCACAAACGCATGGAGATCAATAACCACGAGCTGCCGACCCCGCTTCTCGAAGCGCGACGCGATCTTGAGCGGGAAACGCGTCTGCAGGCGCTCAAGGCGGAGCGCACTGAATACTACAAGCTGCGTAGCCGTCACCATATCAATGACAGTACGCTACAAAAGCTGGTAAGGGAGGTGGATCTGATCGAAACCGCTTTGACTGCAAGCGCAACCAGGCCGCATCACTAAATGATGTAAGCAGGCTCCGTAACGTTGGGGCCTGCTTACGCAGCGCTGGTCATTACAAGCGATCAAGCTCTGGGGTGATATCAAACCGATTGATCGCATGGGTAAGCGACCCGGCGCTGTAAGGCTTGGAAATGAGCGGGATATCCTTGAAGCGATCAGGAATTACCGTGTTTTCGCCATAGCCTGTTGCGAAAATGAAAGGATGTTTGGCATCAGCCAGCTCCTCTGCAATAGCCAGACTGGTCTCCCCCGACAGATTCACATCCAGTACGACTACGTCGAAATGAGTAAAGCCCAAGGCGCGGCGTGCTTCGTTGACCGTTCCGGCAATCTCCACATCAGCGCCAGCTTCCTGGAGCATTGCCTGTGCATCCAGCGCGATCATCATGCTGTCCTCTACCAGCAACAGTTTTTTCTCTGCCAACGATTGCGCCGTGACCAGCGTAGGCGCCGTTTTCAGCTCAGTAACATTCCCCACACTCACATGGCGTGCCGGGATCAAAAAACTGCCCTGGACACCTTCGATTCGGTATTCGATCCGGGCCTCACCTTGCAGCTCGAAGGGAATGGTCCGCTCGATAACGACCGATCCAAATCCTCGGCGGGAAGGCGCGCTTACTATCGGCCCTCCGCTTTCACACCACTCGATCCGAAGGTCCTGATCACTTACCAGGAACCAGGACACCAGCAGATGCCCAGTCGGGCGGCTCAAGGCGCCATACTTGACCGCATTGGTCATCATCTCATGGAAAACCAGTGCCAGCGTCTGATAGGCTCGTGCATCCAGGATGACCGAGGGACCGGAAAACATCACACGATCCTGCGCACCGTAAGCCCAGGCTTGGGCTTCGGCTTCCAGCAAGTGAAGCAATGGCGCCGAGGCCCAACCGACCTGATTCATCTGGTCATGCGCCTGAGCGAGGGCGTTGATGCGATGCTCAAGATCTGCAGTAAAGTCTTTGACGGATGTGGTCTGCTGTCCACTCTGACGGACCACTGCCCGAATCAGGCTAAGAATATTCTTGACCCGATGGTTGAGCTCGGCAATAAGCAGCGATTGGCTTTCCTGAGCAACTTGTCGCTCCTGCGCAATCAATTCGGCACGCCGGAGGATCACTTCCAGAAGCGAGATGCGCAAGGTCTCGGCAATTTGTTTTTCATCGGAGCGCCAAGGTAGCGACTGCCCCTCAACTGTTTGTTTCCATGCCTCAAAGCTTTTACGTGGGCTGATGCGCTCGCCCGGCGTAACCGGTTTGTCTGGATTGCCACCCCAGGTGATGGTCTGCACGAATTCACGACGGAAAAACAGCAAATAGTCTCGGGGGGAGCGAGAGAAGGGTATCGCCAGTACCCCGCTGACGGCCTGCGCATAAGCCCGTGCGGGAGGAAAAAGTTTGCTTAGTTCGTGGGTGGCGAGTACCGCATTGGAACTGCCCATACTCAGAAACTGAATCAGCGGCTCTACCATCTCAGGTGGAGGCGTGATACCAAAGCCAGTGAAACGGCTGTCCGACCATACCCCGATGCCGTCACAGGGGATGATGTCATTCAAGTTTCCGGCATAGGCGGCCAGATTATCAAATAAGGTCTCACGGGGTGACATGCTGGCGATCAGCCGGTCATGCGCCTCATGCGCGCTGCTAACCAAGCGCAGCTCATCCTGATGCTCCCTCGCTTCCAGCTGAAGCGACAGCACTTGCCCAAACAGTTCCGCGGCAGCACTCATGGGACCGCTCAAGCGATAGGGCTCGCTATGGTGGCAGGCAATCAGGCCCCATAGTTCTTCCCCCCGCATAATGGAAACGGTCATCGTGGCTCGCACGTTCATGTTGTGCAGATACTCGATGTGTACGGGCGAGACGCTACGCAAGGTAGCAAGGCTGAGGTCCAGGGGCAGGCCATCCGGCCCGAAGCCTGGTACCAATGGAACAGGTAAATAAGCTGTATCGGTAATTACACGTAGCCATTGACGCTTGTAGAGCGCTCGGGCCTGAGCCGGAATATCCGAGGCGGGATAATGCAGCCCGAGAAAAGCATCCATGCCGGGCCTTACCGCCTCGGCAATGACCTGGCCGGAGTTATCGTGTAAAAATTTGTAGATCATGACCCGGTCGTAGCCGGTGAATGCCCTGATCTGCTGAGCCGCCTGTTTCAGGAAGCGGTCAAGAGTCGGAGCGCGCTTGAGCCGCCCGATCAGGCCTTTGACGAGCGTGACAGGGTCAGCCGCCGCGGTGTTATCCAGACTTGGCGTGCCCTCGATGATGGCTATCCCGCCCGAGACATGAACGGCCATATCGTAAAATACGTCGCTGTTGTCCAGCGACATGCGGTTAAGGCGCTCTGCCGTGCCGGACAGCATCGTCGTCTGCAGGAGGTTACGTAGCGAGTGAACGGCTTCCAAAGGCAGTACCTGCTCAAGATCAAGCCCAAGCAGATAATCGGGTGAGTATCCTTTGAGGTAGTCAGCCGTGTTGGCTGAAGCCTGAATGATTTTCCAATCAGGCAGGCTGCATCCCAAAAGAAATCCATGTGGCTGAATAGAACCAGGAACATGGATAGGTTCACGCTCACAGACGCTTAAATCCACGCCCTCGGATACGGGCTGGTACGACTCACTCACAGACGAGAGCCTCCTAGAACAAACGTTTAATTTGACACGTTGCACGTGAAAAACACGTAGAGAAAGATCAGTGGTTAGGAGAACGGGATAAGGCGCTGCGTGAGTGAGCAAGTTCCTTAGAGCCGCTTTGATGAGCATAACAGTGAGCCAGTCTGAACGCAGTACGATCAGACCGCTGGTCGAGCCGTATCTTCATAGAGCACCGTATGGAGCCATTCGGTGCATTCTTATTCTAGCCTACGTCTGTCCAGCGCTTATTGCACCTATCAATACGTGAACATTATCGCACTTTACTATTATTGCGATAATTAAAATAGAGTGGTTGCAATCTGTCGCCTGTGTTGGACTTAAGGCATGAGTTCACGGTCATAACCCCCTGTATGGATAGAAGCCGGACGTTTGCGGACGAATGGCATAAAGCTATCACGGGGGCGGTCGATAACCTGACGCAATCCTATCTTCTATTTGTACCGCCAAGTGGTGACTTCGCTAGCAATACCTCCGGCTCAATGCGCCGCTGTTGCTGCTGACTACGAGCTTGCCGTCTGATGAGAGTAATTGGCTCATGAGTGATTTATACACCAGCGACTTGATGGCCGAGGCTGAGCGAATCGCCGTTCTCAAAGCGCTTGGAATACTCGATACCGAGGCCGAAGCTGTATTCGATCAGGTGACGCAGCTGCTCTCTGATGCGCTTGATCTGCCCATTACGCTTGTTTCGCTGGTAGATGCGGAGCGGCTATGGTTCAAATCCAAACTAGGCGTTTCCATTAATGAAATGCCTCGCGAGAGGGCCTTTTGCTCCTATGCCATCCAGCGACGCGGCCCGCTCGTTGTAAACAATGCGCTGGAAGATCCTCGCTTTTCCCACAATCCCCTGGTCATCGGAGAGCCTTATATTCGGTTCTATGCAGGCGTTCCGGTCAACAGTATCGACGGTCATCCACTGGGTACGCTCTGCGCGATTGATACCTATCCGCGAGTCTTGACGGACCAGCAGCTGGAGACCCTTGAAGCCCTGGCCGGAGTCATCAGTCGAGAAATTCAGCGGCGTGAAACGGCTGTTCAGACCTGGCAGCAACTACAGCAGTCCACTGCCCAACTTCAAGGCCAGCGAGGCCAGGTTTCGCACGATCTTCGAGCGGGCAGGCGTGGGGATCTCGCTATTGACGCCGACAGGGCAGTGGCTCGATATCAACGAGACGTTTTGCGCCATGCTGGGATTTCAACGTGATGAAGTGCTGAGCATGAATTTTGCCGAGCTCAGCCATGCTGATGACATGGCTCAAGACCTTGAACTGCTGAATCAGTTGCGTAACGGAGAGATCGACCGGTACGAAATCGAGAAGCGTTACCGGCACAAAAGCGGAGAGCACCGTTGGGTACGGTTGACGTGTACCCGGCATGTCAATGAGCAGGGTGAGCTGGATTATTACGTCCGTGTTGGACAGGATATTCAAGCCCGCAAAGAGGCTGAGTTGTCACTGGCGGCACTGCACCATGATCTGGAGCAGCGTATCAATGTCCGAACCCAGGATCTGCAGCAGGCCAATGAGCGACTGACCGAAACACTCGAACAGAAGGAGCAGTCCGAGCAGGCCCTTCGCAAGCGTGAAGCCGAGCTGAGTGCAGTGCTTGAGAATAGCAGTGATGCCTATGTCAGCATGAACGAAGCCGGCCGTATCGTAGACTGGAACCGCAAGGCGGAGGCACTGTTCGGCTGGAGCCGTGAGGATGCCGTCGGGCAGCCGGTAGACCGGCTCATCATGACCTCATCCATCGGTGATCACTACCAGGCCGGTCTTAGCCGTTATCTTTCTGGGGAAATGGACCTGGGCGAAGGGGCTGCGCTGGAAATCATGGTGCACCACCGTAACGGCGCACGTATCCCTGTAGAACTCAAGGTGACAGCTGTTGATGCTCTAGACCATAAGCTCTATAGCGCTTTTCTGCATGACATCTCCGAGCGGCGAGCCGAGCAGGAACGCCGGGAACGCGAAGCGCTGGAGGACAGCCTGACGGGGCTACCAAACCGGCGTGCCTTGTACAAACGATTAAAAAGTCAGCTTGGCGCCAAGCCTACGCTGGCCAATCCCCTCCTACTGCTCTGCATGGACCTTGATAATTTCAAGCCGGTAAACGACACGCTAGGTCACGCGGCCGGTGATCGGGTTCTTATGGAAATCGCGCATCGATTAAAGAGCAGTCTGGGACGTGAAACATTCGTTGCACGCATGGGAGGAGACGAGTTTGTTATCCTCCTGCGAGGAGTGACCGGACGCTCCGCTATCGAGCAGCTCTGTGAAAGAATTCTGGCCGCTATTATCGAGCCCGTGCAGATTGGTGATCAGGAAGTCATCATTGGCAGCAGTATCGGTATCGTGTGTGCGCCACAGGATGGTCAGCGGACCGATGAACTGCTCAGGCTTGGCGATATCGCCTTGTATGAAGCCAAGGCTGCCGGCCGGAACACTTGGCAATTCTATTCCGAGGAGATGAATACCCGTATTCTGGCCCGGCGCCAAATAGAAAGTGATCTGAAGCTGGCCTTGCAACGGGACGAGTTGCGCCTGGAGTTCCAGCCCCGCTTCGACACGGCGCAAAAGCGCATGGTTGGAGCTGAGGCTCTGGTGCGCTGGGAACATCCCATTCGGGGCTACCTGGGGCCTTACCATTTCATTACCGTTGCGGAGGAGACTGGCCTGATTGTCTCCTTGAGTGACTGGGTGATGCGCAAAGCCTGCCTTGAGGCGTTACAGTGGGCGCCGGATACATTTGTCTCGGTGAATCTTTCACCCCTGGAGTTCAAGCGCAGTGATGTAGTTGCCCGGGTCATGGCTGTTCTGAAGGAAACAGGGCTGCCGCCTCATCAGCTTGAGCTGGAAATCACCGAAGGCGTCGTCTTGGATAACGCCAATTCGGCGCGCGAAGTCATGCACCGGCTTAAGGCCCTGGGCGTTCGTTTGGCCATGGACGACTTTGGAACAGGCTATTCATCGCTGAGCTATCTGCATACCTATCCCTTCGATGGAATCAAGATCGACCGAAGCTTTATCGCCGGGTTGGACACCTCCTCCAATGGGGAGGCGGTCATCGAGGCCATTATCGGATTGGGTCGTGCATTGTCATTGACTGTCACGGCTGAGGGGGTGGAAACCCAACGGCAGATGGACGTATTGGCCCGGTTGAAGTGTAACCAGGCGCAGGGTTACTACCTTGCTCGTCCGATGCGAATCGAGGCGCTGAAGGCCCTGATAGATTCTCTGCTTTAGGAAAAGAAGGGCACCGTATAGTGCCCTTTGGTCTCAGCATGCCGGTTGAATGATACCGGAGCACTCGCCAAATCCGATCGAGGCATAACCTTCACGGTGGCAACGGGCCCGCAGGATAACCTCGTCACCATCCTCCAGGAACGTGCGGGTTTCACCGTTGGGTAGCCTTAGCGGCTGCTTGCCTCCT
Organism: Pseudomonas sp. C2.3V; assembly: GCF_058536325.1. Lineage (NCBI taxonomy): Bacteria > Pseudomonadati > Pseudomonadota > Gammaproteobacteria > Pseudomonadales > Pseudomonadaceae > Pseudomonas > Pseudomonas sp. C2.3V. The sequence goes on from NZ_JBZUBN010000002.1 coordinate 627,982, forward strand.
ACGGTTGTTTCCAGCAGGCTTCCATAGCTGTCCGGTTGTTCCCCTGAAAGCGTACCGGAACCGAAAAGATCCCCCGGCTGCAAGCTACATCCATTCACGGTATGGTGAGTAACAAGCTGCGACAGGGTCCAGTACATGTTCAGGCTATTGCTCAAGGCCACGCGTTGAGCCGGCAGATTCTGCTCACGCATGGCTGCTGTACGCAGTAATACTTCCAGCTCAATGTTTAGCGCGCCCGTTTCCTGGTCGGTTGGATCAAGCAGATAGGAGAGCGGCTGAGGATCACCAGCCGGCCGGGGTAGTTGCGCGCAGCGGAACGGATCCAGGGCTTCGGCGGTAACCACCCAAGGGGAAACCGTCGTAGCAAAACTTTTGGACAGGAACGGGCCCAGCGGTTGGTATTCCCACGCTTGGATATCACGAGCCGACCAGTCATTGAGCAGGCATAGCCCGGCAATATGGTTCTTAGCATTGCCAATTGAGATGGCCTCGCCCCGAGCATTGCCTCGGCCTATCCAGACGCCGAGTTCCAACTCGTAGTCCAGGCGCTTGCAGGGACCGAACACCGGCTCGCTCTGCCCTGGTGGAAGTGTTTGTCCTTTCGGCCTTATGACCGGCGCTCCGGATACGTCAATGGTGGATGCCCGCCCGTGATAGCCGATGGGAACATATTTGTAATTGGGGAGCAGTGGATTGTCCGGGCGAAACAGTTTGCCCACGTTCGTGGCGTGATGGATTCCTACATAAAAATCAGTGTAATCACCGACCTTGGCTGGCATATGCAACTGGCAGCTCTTCATCGGGCGCAATAACGTATCGCCCAGCGCGTGCATGCGCGTGCGGTGCAGGCTCGATTCGTCCAGTAATGCCAGTAGCTCTTCCCGTAGAGCTCGGCGCTCGGTTGCATCCAACGCAAAAAAGGCGTTTAGCGTGGTGCCTGCTGCGTATTCGGCGGCACACTGCGCCGCGCTGCTGAACAGACCCGCCTCGCAGGCAACACGCATGTCCAGAATATAGTCCCCAATCGCGACACCGCCCCTGGGCGTCTCGCCAGGAGGGCTGAACACGCCGTGGGGCAGATTCTGCAAGGGAAAATCGATATGGCTGTTGGCAGAGGCTACCCAACTCAGACGTGGATTCTCGGTTTTCATAGAGGGTCCTCCCGGTGAAACGTCTTGCCCAACCCTGACCAGCACGCGTCATAGTCAGCCTGTAAGGTTGCGGTTTCCAGAGCATGGCGGGTGGGTCTTAATACCGGCCCGGTCTCAAACATGAAGGCCATGGTGTTATCGATTTTGTGTGGCTTCAGCTCGGCGTTAATCGCCTGGGTCGTCGATACATGATCTGGTCCGTGAGCACTCATGCAGCTGTGCAAGGAGGCTCCGCCCGGTGAGAAGCCGTCGGCCTTTGCATCATAGGCACCCTGGATAAGTCCCATGAATTCATTCATCAGGTTGCGATGGAACCAGGGTGGCCGGAAGGTGTTTTCGGCCACCATCCAGCGTGGCGGGAAAATCACGAAATCGATATTTGCCATTCCGTGAGTGCTGCTCGGTGAGGTCAGGACTGTAAAAATGGACGGATCGGGGTGATCAAAACTGACGGTACCGATGGTATTGAAGCGGCGTAGATCATACTTGTAGGGTACGTTGTTGCCGTGCCAGGCCACAACGTCCAGAGGTGAGTGATCCAGCGTAGTCGACCACAGTTCGCCCAGGTATTTCTGTACCAGTTCGGTTGCCTCATCACGCTCTTCGTAAGAGGCCACTGGAGCCATAAAATCGCGTGGGTTGGCCAGACCATTACTGCCAATGGGTCCCAGGTCCGGCAGACGAAGCGCCTGTCCGTGGTTTTCACAGACATACCCGCTGGCCGCGCCATCGAGCAGTTCGACGCGAAAGCGCATGCCCCGAGGTATAACCGCAATCTCCAGCGGTCCGATCTGTAGAATGCCCAGCTCGGTTGCCAGACGCAGTCGCCCGGCCTGGGGAACCACCAACCACTCGCCATCGGCATTGAAGAAGACCCGAGACATTGAGCTGTTGGCTGCATAGCGGTAGACGCTTACGCCCGTAGTCTGCACCGCATCGTGAGTAGCCGTCAGGCATTCCAGCCCGTCGATGAAATCGGTCTGGATCTGCGGCTGCGCGATTGGATTCCAGCGCAGGCGATTGGGTGTTATTTCACCGAGGCCGCCATGCGCCAGCTGCCGGTCAAGGCGCTTGTATTTTGAATGGTTAGCCGACGGGCGAATCCGGTAGAGCCAGGTACGCCGGGCTTCCGTGCGCGGAACGGTGAAGGCAGTTCCTGACAACAGTTCGGTATAAAGACCGTACGGGACCTTTTGAGGTGAGTTCTGCCCAACCGGCAGTGCGCCTGGAAGCGCTTCGCTGGCAAATTCGTTTCCAAAGCCGGACTGATAGGGAAGGGTATCCAGGCCCTGTGCATGTACATTCATGGCTTGATTCTCATTCTGGGCATGTCTGACAGGGCAGCCGGCGTACCGGCCGCCCATGACCTTACTCGGTAGTTAGCACGCCACGGCGGATCTGGTCGCGCTCGATCGACTCGAACAATGCCTTGAAATTGCCTTCGCCAAAGCCGCTATCACCCTTGCGCTGGATAAATTCGAAGAACACCGGGCCCAACAGCGTTTCGGAGAAGATCTGCAGCAGCAGGCGACGCTCACCCCCTTCGGAGGTACCATCCAGCAGGATGCCCCGCGAGCGAAGCTCTCCAGTTGGTTCGCCATGGTTGGGCACGCGGCCTTCAAGCATCTCGTAGTAGGTCTCTGGTGGTGCTGTCATGAAGCGGGTGCCGCAGGCCTTGAGCGCATCCCAGGTCTTGATGAGATCATCGGTCAGAAAGGCAATATGCTGGATACCTTCGCCGTTGAACTGCATGAGAAACTCCTCGATCTGACCCGCCCCCTTGGAAGACTCTTCGTTCAGCGGAATCCGTACCATGCCGTCTGGCGCAGTCATGGCCTTGGAGGTCAGACCGGTGTATTCACCCTTGATGTCGAAGTAACGAATCTCGCGGAAGTTGAACAGCTTCTCGTAGAAGTCTGCCCAATAGGCCATACGGCCCCGATACACGTTATGGGTCAGGTGGTCGATGATCTTTAAACCAGCCCCGACCGGCTTGCGATCAACACCGTCGAGGAAAACGAAGTCGATGTCATAGATTGAACTGCCCTCCTCGAAACGATCGATCAGGTACAGCGGTGCGCCACCGATGCCCTTGATGGCTGGCAAGCGAAGCTCCATCGGACCGGTAGGAATGTCTACGGCTTGAGCGCCGATTTCCAGTGCCTTGTAGTAAGCCTGGTGAGCATCACGCACACGAAAGGCCATACCGCACACGGAAGGGCCATGTTCAGCAGCAAAATAGGCCGCATGGCTCTTGGGTTCACGGTTGACAATGGCATTGATATCACCCTGACGATACAGCGCAACGTCCTTGGAACGGTGGTTGGCTACGTGGGTAAAACCAATACTTTCCAGTACAGGCTCGATGACGTTAGGGGTCGGGGAGGCGAATTCAATGAACTCGAAACCCATGAGGCCCATGGGGTTTTCAAATAGATCGGCCATGACAGGCTCCTGCATAAACAAATGGATTAGGTAAGGAAAATCAGTACCCAGACCATGGCGGCGCGCAGGAGAGGCCACGGGTGCTGCGAGCCAAGTGGTCGCCCATTAGAAGCTTGAAGCCAAAGGATTTCATAGCGGTCGATCCGCCTGAGCGTCGGGGTGAGCCTGCTGGAACGCCGGATGTTCTAACGCCAGGCGTTCAGTCCGGGCAATTCGAGGCAACGATTCCAGCGACACGTTAAAACGGTGCGCAGCATAAAGCTGTGGCAGCAGATATACATCGGCAAGGCCTACTTCACCAAAGCAGAAGCCTTCATCGCCTATCAACGCCTCTACAGCGCTAAGTCCCTCACTGATCCAGTGCATAATCCAGGCGGATACGTCTGCCTCGGCAATGTTCAACTGGCGCAGGCGGTTCAGTACCGACACGTTATGCAGGGGATGAATATCGCAGCCAATAATGGCCGCTACGCTCCGATGTCGGGCGCGTGTGAGTATGTCTTCTGGCAGCAGAGGCGTTTCGGGGTAGCGCTCTTCCAGGTATTCCAGGATAGCGGGCGATTGAGGAATCAGTATGTCTTCATCCGTGCGCAGCAGCGGGACACGACCTTGTGGATTGAGCGCAAGGTAGTCCGATCGCCGATGTTCACCGCCATCCTTGATGAGGTTTACCGGTATCGCCTCGTAAGGCAGCCCCTTGAGCGCCAGGGCAATGCGCACGCGATAGGACGAAGTGGAACGGTAATAGGTAAAGAGATCCATGACTTACACCGCTTTTATTAGCGACTCCTATGAGTCTTTTATAATGCGTAAATCAGTTACGTTTAGTGGAATGTGCGCCAAGACCTTGTGGCTTGTCAAGCCAGGCAGACATTCATGATTAAAGGGTTGCCTTGTACATCAAGGATTCTGTAAGCGTTGCTTGCTTGTAAATTGAATCCTGAAGGCGGTCACGCTATAACACCGCCTCCCCACAGTAGCGGTTGTAGACATGGCAAGCGAATCGAAGGCTCCTGAGTCGTCCCGACGCCAAAAGGTTCAGTCGGCTGAAGTCGGCACCGATATTCTCAAGGGTCTGGCTGATCTGGCGCCAGCGACATCGTTATCCAAACTCGCAGAGCATCTTGAGATGCCCGCCAGCAAGGTGCACCGCTACTTGCAGGCACTGATTGCCAGTGGGTTTGCCGAGCAGGACGAGGCTACCAATCATTATGGTCTCGGCCCGGCGGCGTTGTACGTTGGCATGGCAGCCCTGGGGCGTCTGGATGTCGTGAAAGTAAGTGTTCCAAGGCTGGCCACACTGCGTGATGCTGTCAACGAAACATGCTTTCTAGCGGTGTGGGGCAACCACGGTCCGGCAGTGGTGCATGTGGAGCAGGCCGTCCGTGCAGTAACGTTGGTAACGCAGGTGGGCTCCGTACTTCCATTGCTGAGTTCTTCTACGGGGCTGGTCTTTAATGCGTTCCTGCCGGATAGCGAAACGGCTCCGTTAAGAAAGCAGGCGCTACGTCAGGCAGGCGCACCCACTCAAAAAGTGCTGGCCGACACCATGGCGTCTATCCGTGCTTATCGACTGCACTCAATTCATGGCCTGCTCATGGAGGGAGTCAATGCGCTTTCGGCACCGGTGTTTGCCGCGGGGAATCGGCTTGTAGGTGTATTGACCATCGTAGGGGCGGCACAAAGCTTTTCTGCCGAGCCCGGTAGTTTGGCTGCACAACGGTTGCTTGAAACCGCCGAGGCGATCAGCCAACGAATGGGCGGATCCTTCGCCTAAATACACCAGATAAGCGTTAGAAGAACGCTGGCCAGCAGCGTGGGGCTAGGCGCGTCACAGCCGCTTATCAGGTTTGGTTTGCTGGAGAGGAAAGGGGCAATGGGCTTATGCATATGCCTCTTTTGGAGGTGCTATTTTCTATCTAGCTGATTTTATTGAAAAAATAGCTTTACAACTTCAGAAATATCCCTATACTGGCACCCACAGCGCGCTCGTAGCTCAGCTGGATAGAGTACTCGGCTACGAACCGAGCGGTCAGAGGTTCGAATCCTCTCGAGCGCGCCATCTCCTAAAAGGGCTTGTAGAAATACAAGCCCTTTTTTCATGCCTGCAAGAAAGGCTTTCGCTTGAGTTGAATTCCCTCCTGCCTGCTTGCTCGTGAATCGGCTTGCGCTCAAGGTAAAATTCATGGGCTGCTCATATAATTGTTCTCTACTTCATCAATCTTGGAAAAGCCTGGCTTAATACAAACATTTAATAAAGGGCAATGCGATTTATACATGCCTTGTGCATTGAACTCATTATTGCTTATAAGTCAATTGTTAATTGACGGGTATTAAGCACCTGTTAAATACTGAGTTCAGAGCGGCTAAAGATGACTGGATTATCACCCGGGATTACCGTGTTTGATTGTTTCAGTCTGTTGATGAAATGACATGTTAACTCCTACGCATAACTGCTAGCTATTGTTGTTAGTTAGTAAAGTTAACGCCACTGCTGCTCTGAGTTATTGTTATTTTTAGCCGATTGGCCAGTTTAGCGCTGACATTAGAAATAAGTATGTTGGATAATATGGGTTCATTTGAGTGATGCTCTTGCATCCCTTGGTGCAGCAGGAGCCATATGGCCAACTCCTCTGCTTAAAGCCAGGTTTAATCAGGTTTCTACGCTGCAGCAAGGAGCCTGTCAGCGGGCAGACCTGAGCTCATTATTCCAACAGCTGGCGATGAGTTGAATAACGTACGTCTGGATAAAATATGTAGACGGTATTAATTCCTTTTTGAAGGAATATAGATAAAGAATTAATATTATGGCAACTGGCTATATTCAAGCCGCCTCTGTGCAACAGTAAGGCAAATAAAAAGATTGCTAAAGTGCTAAGTAAATCCTTTCGTCGGGCTGTATGGTAATAGACTTACCGACAGCTACGCTTGTACTACCAGTATTCACTGGAAAGCTAAAGAGCAAACGGAAAGCCTGTTGTTTCGTTTGGTCGCCGACCTCTCTATAAAGAGAGGTCGATCTAACTGGGCATGCTTATAAGGAATTCGATATGCGTCGTTTCAACATGCTTGCGGCCATTTCCATGGCCTTTATCTCTGCCTCTGCTGTTGCTCAAATGCATGTATCGGAAATTAACCAAGCTGGTGATGGCAATACGGCAGAGCTGGTTCAAACCGGTACGTCCCATCAGGCGCAGCAAACTCAGTTGGGTAACAACAGCTATCAGCGTATCGAACAGGATGGGACCGGCCATTCCGCCACGGTCTATCAGGACGAAGCGACTGAGGATGCTAGAGTAACAGTAACGCAAGGAGGAGATAACCAGGTTGCCAACATCTACCAAAGCGGTGAGAACGAAGTAACCCTGACGCAAGCGGGCAGTGCTAACCAGTACACGTTAAATGATACAACGTATTATGGCAGCGGCTCTGTGACAGGAGAGCAAAATGGTACAGGGAACATTCATACCTTGACACGTACCACCTCTGGTGCTGCAACAATTAACACAACGTCCATTGGTAACAACAATATCATTAACCTAGAGCAGGGGACGGATGGCTTCCTGAGTGGATTTACTGCTACCCAGACGGGTGATACTAACCATATCACCGCTATACAGCGAGATATGAATGTATCCAGTGCTGTCGAACAGCAAGGCAACGCAAACAGTGCCCAGCTCCAGCAGTATGGCGTCAGTCCCAAAGATGTTGATGTGGGCAGTGTTTTTGCGCGGGTAACTCAGTATGGCGACGGCAACACGGCGACAGTCGAGCAGTCTCTGAACGCTACAGCACGGCTTACCCAGAACGGTAACAATAATAGCGTCACGGTTGATCAGGGAGGGCTTGCTAGTATTTATTTTGGCTCCGCCGGTGCAAGCCTGACTACCAATCAGTTGGGTGATGACAACATCATGACAGTCAGCCAATCTGCCACCAGCGGTTCAAACAGCATCATTGCTACACAAGATGGCAATGGGAACACCATGGATCTGGTGCAGGCCGGCGTTGAGAATAGCTCCCTGGATGTATCGCAGATAGGCGATAACAACTACATGAGCCTCACACAACGCCAGACCATTAATGACAACTTCCAGCTAACCCAGCAAGGTTCAGGCCTGGCTGTTACGTTGGAGCGCACCGGGCAGGGTAATCAGGCAACCTTGATGCAGACCGGGCTGAGCAATACAGCTACGTTGACCCAACACTGATCAGGAAGGGTTCAAATTTGCTCTCTGCCAGCATTGCTGGGTTGAAAGGCCTGGCAGTGCTGGTTTGTAGGCTTTCTTTATTATAGGCAGGCCGACGACAGCCAGGCAGGGGGATGGGCTGTCATTAAGCTATCATGATCGGCTGATATAAGCGGGGCAGTCTTTATTGCCATGGTTGTCGTCGTTCCGTGAACATGCCATTAAGTGTCCTGCGCTTTTTCAAGTCTTCTGCATCCCTTCCACTTTTGCGCCGTATAGGCATTAGGAATCGCCTGATTGTCTGCTTTGGGGTTACGGCCGCGCTGTTCGTAGGGTTGGGCAGCTTCTGTCTTATACAGATGCACGAGATTCGCCAGCAGGGCGAGATGATCGAAAGCGGAGCGCTTGCCAACATTGCACTGGCGGATGCCATTGCAATTGATCTGGGCAAACTACGCACAGAGTCCCAGCGATTTCTGACCACTACGGAAGATCCATCGGTATTGATCAATGGGAAGATTGCTGTCGAGCAGCTAACGGGACAACTTGAGCAGAACTTCCAACTCTATTCGCAGCAGGCTTCGGATGCTACCCAGCGCGACTCGATCAGGGCGCTTCAGGACGCCTACCAGGTTTTTCTTTCGGGTCTGCGAGATGAGATGGAGCTGATTGAACAGGGCAGGGCCCAGGATGCGCATATGCTTTCTGATACGACCTTGAGCATGCAGGGCGATCTGATGGATATGCAGGTGCAGTTGTTGAGAGAGTTGAATAAGCAGAGTGCTGCCCAATCCATCACCTCGGCACAGGCGCATTATCAACAGACGCGCTTGATTGCCTTTGCTACCATTGGGACAGTGCTGGCACTCATGATGATCTTGGCCTGGCGGCTGAGTGTCAGCATACTGGTGCCCTTGCGACAGGCTGTGGCGATCACCGAAGTCATCGCTGAGGGAGATCTGAGTCAGTCTATTCAGTCGCAAGGTAAAGACGAGGCGGCTCGGCTGTTGCAGGCACTGGCGCGCATGCAGGGTAGTCTGCACGAGACGCTATCACATATCGAATCGGCGTCTTCACAGCTTACTACTGCCGCGCATGAGATGAGCGCTGTCATGGAAAGCAGCGCTTCCCATCTGCAACAGCAAAACCATGAGGTAAGCCAGGCCGTTGAGGCTATGGCGCAAATGAGCCAGGCTGTAGAAGAGGTTGCGCTTAGCGCTGCCAATACCTCACAGAATTCGCTTGCCTCCAGCGAGGCCGCCATATTGGGCAAGCGCGAGCTTACCGACACCATTGCCTCCATCAAGCAATTGGCAGGCAGTGTATTAGGGGCTTCCGAGCAGGCGGCCGGGCTGGCTGAAAAGACGCAGAGCGTTACCCGAATACTGGATGTCATTCGATCTGTTTCGGAACAGACCAACCTGCTTGCCTTGAACGCGGCCATTGAGGCTGCACGCGCCGGTGAGCAGGGCAGAGGCTTTGCTGTGGTAGCCGATGAAGTGCGTGCCCTGGCACTGCGTACGCGAGCCTCCACCAACGAAATCGAAGCGTTGGTCCATGACGTGAATCAAGGTACTCAACAGAACGTTGCCAGTCTTCAATCCTCTGCAGAGCACGCCTGTCATACCTTGCAGCAGGCGGAAGCGACTGACCGGGCACTGCTCGAGATTACTACTGCCAGCGAGGCTATTCGTGAGCAGAATAGAACCATTGCAGCAGGCGCTAATGAGCAGGTTCAGATTGCGCATATTGTCGATAGCGCCCTGGCCAGTATTCGAACGTTGTCTACCCAGACGGCGACAGGTGCAATGCAAACCAGTCGCTCCAGTATAGAGTTGCTTGCATTGGCCTCGGAGCTTAACCGGACGGTCCAGCGGTTTCGCCTGTAAGGAAATTAGTTAGCTAATCAATAAATTGTTACGGTTAGGAAGAAACTCAACGAGTAATCGGTATTCCAAGCGGATGACGTTTTAGCTGATAAGTTGAGTTATCCATGTTGAAGTATCTATCCGTTGCCGTAATGACTGCCCTTCTACTTCCCTTGGCGGGCTGTGACAAACCTTCCGAGCAGAAGGCGCAGGACGCTGCCCAGCATACGCAGAATGCCCAGGAACATCAGGAAAAAGCGGCAGCAGCTGAGAATCCTACCGAGCGACAGACACATACCAACGCTGCGCAGGAGCAAAAGCAGGAAGCGGTTGAAGATCAGCAGAAGGCAGATGCGGCGTTGTCTAATGAGTCAGCGGTAGGCTCGACACATCCAGACGAAGCGACCCGTACCCAGGCACAATAAATCATCCTGGCAGGGCGCCCATCGCAGCCCTGCCGACCGTGTCATCGTCGATTAGACGATGGGGGTATAACCGCTGGGGCTATCTGGCCATGGCGTTAGCACTTCAAACCCGCTCTCTGTCACGACGACCATATGCTCCCATTGCGCCGAGAGCGAACGATCCTTGGTAATGACCGTCCAGCCATCACCTAGAGTCTTGGTCTGGTGCTTGCCGGCATTGAGCATAGGCTCGATGGTAAACATCATTCCTGTGCGCAGCTTCATCCCTTCGCCACGGTTGCCAAAGTGCAGCACCTGAGGCTCGTCGTGATAAACCTTACCGATCCCGTGCCCGCAGTATTCACGAACGACACTAAAGCCGTCACGGTGCGCGACGGTCTGGATCGCATGACCGATGTCTCCCAGCGTTGCGCCGGGCTTGACCTCACGAATACCTGCACACATGGCTTCGTAAGTCGTTTCCACTAGGCGGCGTGCCTGAGCAGAGGGCTCCCCTACAAAGTACATGCGACTGGTATCGCCGTACCAGCCATCCTTGATGACCGCTACATCGATATTGACGATATCGCCATCCTTCAGCGTCTCAGAAGAAGGAATACCGTGGCAGATCACATGATTGACTGAGGTGCAGACCGTTTTCGGAAATCCGTGATAACCAATATTGGCCGGAACGGCTTTTTGTACATTGACGATGTAGTCATGACACAAGCGGTCTAGTTCTTCGGTCGTTACGCCAGGTTTCACGTGCTCGGCAATCATCGCTAGCACATCGGCTGCCAGCTTGCCTGCCTTGCGCGCCATGGCAATTTCTTCAGGTGTCTTTATCGAAACCGCTTTTCTCATCGTCCGGCTCCCGCCTGTTTGATCGTTGCTTGGACGTGTGGGGCATCTTCCATCGCGCTCAGGCAGTTCAGGTCAAAACCGCCTTGTTGCTCCAGACTGATCAGCAGCTTGCAAATATCCCGATGATTCAGCTCAGGATAGAGCTCCGCCAGCATGCCTACTCGTAGCCAGTGCTCCGCCTGAGCATTGATGGAGCGGCAAAGTGCATTACTGGCGATACGCAGGTTTTCATGCATACCTTCCGAGACTTTGACAATACCCATCCATTCATCCTATATGAAATGTATATGATCCATATACTAACGTGTATGACTGCGTAGGAAAATGGACGTTCCATGGGATTAATGAAGGATGGCTGTGCCTGTTTAAATTAAATGGTTATAAGCAAGATCATATTTATATAAGCGAGCTCTTTATAAGTCGTTATGCTGCGTGCCGGTTTTTGCAGAACATGTGTCTTTAGGAAGTGATGATGGATTTCGGCGCTGGAGGTTTTGTTGTCGCAGGCTTGGTGGTCGGCTTTATTGTTGGGATGACAGGCGTAGGCGGTGGTTCCCTGATGACTCCTATCCTATTGTGGTTTGGCATCAATCCGGCCGCTGCCGTAGGAACTGATTTGCTGTATGCCGCGGTGACAAAGGCAGGCGGTGTCTGGGTGCATCAGCGCAACAAGAATATCGACTGGTCTGTGACAGGCTGGCTGGCGCTGGGAAGTCTGCCGGCCGCTGCATTAACACTGTGGTTGTTGAGTCGCTTGCACTCCGATCCGCAGGCACTAAATGCGATCATCAAGCATGGTTTGGGTATTGTTCTGTTCATGACAGCCTTTGCCATTCTTTTCAAGAAACAGCTGTTTGCCTTTGTAGGCCGGCATGCCAATGACAGCTTTCACTTGAGCCAGAAAAAGCTCAATACGCTGACATTTATCACTGGTGTTGTGCTTGGCGCCATGGTGACGCTGACGTCCATTGGCGCAGGCGCTTTAGGTACCGTGGCGCTGTTCATGCTGTATCCCTTCCTGGCTACTCGACGCCTGGTAGGTACAGAAATCGCACATGCCGTACCTTTGACGCTGATTGCAGGACTGGGCCATGCCAGCATGGGCAACATGGATTGGCCTATTCTAGGCTATCTGCTGATGGGCTCACTGCCAGGCATCTTTATGGGCAGTCACCTTTCCGGTCGAATTCCTGATGGAATATTGCGTCCGTGCCTTGCCGTTATGCTGATGGTGATCGGGTACAAACTGCTCTGACCTCTCCTTGTGAGTGGTCTGAGGGCTTCAGGCCACTCACTTGCTAACGCCTTCCGAATAAAAATAAATAGCCAGAAGAGAGCTATTTCTGCCGATGTATCCGCTGTACTGCTCTTTTCTATGCCATGCGGATCCGCTTCAACCTTATCAGAGATAGGCTGGAAGCGGATTGATGATCGTCTCGTAACCGACCAGCGACGGCTGAAGGGTTTCCATCAACAATGGCCAATGTGCCATCGCTGACTGAAAGTTTTGGACAGCCTGGATTTCAAGATACTGCAACCCTTGCAAATCAAAGCATTTGGCCAGATTAGTGACGTCCTCACGGGTATCCAATGTATGGATGGAAGCGTCGAGTACTTGAAGAGCGTTCATCGTGGTTTCCAGGCTGACAGATTATTTGACGCAACGGTCATTACACTGTTGCCTGCAGCAACCGGCGTGCCAGACCATCAGTGCCAGAGCACCATCAAGCCAAACGCTGACAGAAGGCATAGTCCGCTAATGGCCATCAGCAGCAGGTCCACAGGATCCCATTCACTCATGCTAGTGGTCGTCGTTGGGACGTAAGTAGCTGGATGAAGCGTTCAGGACGGAAGCGATCAGATTATTCATCCTTATGCCGTCTAAGCTCGGTGTGAATCGCAACCCCTGTAGCCACAAGGCCTATTATGGCCAGGCAGGCAATAGGGCGGCCCGGCGTTAACACCTGGGTTGTACAAAGGGTGGTGAGGTTAGTAAAGAAGTCCATATCCAGCATCCTGCTTTTTGCTTTCTGAAAGGCGAAGAGAAAGCCATTCCTATTCCGGCATGGTGAGTAACAGTAACCTCACGCGTGACCAGACTCATTCCGTATCGGTTATGGGTAGGTTCATGCTGCGCAACGACCGCGCCTGAGCCCCCCTACGATTGATGTCGTGATGATATCAATGGCGGCAGCAAAGCTCAAAGGCTCAAAAGTCGTATGGACTTTGGGGCAAGCGTTTACGAATGTGTCATGCAAGCGCCAGACGGGCAGAGGCGTTATGACAAGCTCAATTCCTGGGAGGCTTTTTGCTCAGGAAGGCTTCTCGAAGAATAAACACAGAAACGATGATGAGACCGTATCCTTCGAACTGGAGCATCGTGTCATTGGGCTTGTAAAGCAGACACGTTACACCCACTGCCGTGAAGAATAGGCCGAGGCAGTACAACAACCTTATTTACCTCTAAAAGACATGCTGGAGCCAGAGCTGGGCCTACTTGAAGATAGCGCTCTTGAGCGTAAGGGGGGCTAGCCACAAAATGAGAAGTGGCTAGCAAACTTGATATCAATATGACATTGGTGGACTTAATCTGTACAGCTGTCTCGTCTGTTCAAACGACCGTTCATCATCTGTGGTGGATTCATCAAGGCATGACTGGTGGCAGATACGTCAGGGTGGCCCCCAATGCCCATAAAAGAATCAGCACCAACGGAATATGCGCCAGCATCTGCATGAAGGTAAAACCGATAAGGTCGCGCGCCTTGAGCCCCAGAACGCCTAGTAAAGGCAGCATATAAAAGGGGTTTATCAAATTGGGTAGCGCTTCAGCTGCGTTGTAGATCTGGACTGCCCAGCCCAGGTGGTAGTGCAAGTCATTGGCAACCTGCATGACGTAAGGCGCCTCGATGATCCATTTACCCCCGCCTGAAGGAATAAAGAAACCCAGGATAGCTGAATAGACGCCCATCAGGACCGCAAATGTATCGTGTGAGGCCAGTTGAACGAAGAAGGCGGAAATATGGTGGGCAAGCGTCTGACCATCACTTCCTGTCGCCTTTGTCATGATCGCAGCAATGGAGCCATAGAGGGGAAACTGGATCAGGACACCAGTAGTGGTCGGCACAGCACGCGCCACTGCATCGAGAAAATGACGAGGACGCCAATGCAGAAGCGCACCAAGCGTCAGAAATAACAGATTGTAGGTGTTGAGCCCTGAAATGGCCTCAATGGCAGGCTTGGAAGCAAACTCCTGCCAAAGCCACCCCAGCGCTAGCAGCACAATGATAATGGTCAGAAGCGGGCTATGCTCCAGCCATTCGCCTGGGCGTGTTCGCACTAGCCGAGCCGGTGTTTCCAGTACGGGGTCGACTCCACACTCACGCGCAGTACGAGCAGTCAATTCTCCAGGCGCAGTAGCATATGCAATGATCAGCGACAGCACGATCAGCGCAAGCAGCATGACGCCTGACTGCCAGAGGAAAATGGTTTCCGTAAAGGGGATGACACCGGTAATCGCCAGAACAGACGGGGGCAGGCTTCCCGGATTTGCCTGCAACTGGGCCGCTGAGGACGACAGACCCAAGGCCCATACGGCGCCCAGCCCGAGATAGGCCGCTGCACCTGCGGCCCGGTAATCCATTCTCAAATCGGCACGTCGGGCAAGGGCTCTTACCAGGAGCCCTCCAAAGACCAGGCTGAGCCCCCAGTTGAGCAGAGAAGCCAGCATTGAAATGAGCGCTACCCAGCAGACAGCCGACCGACCATTGCGTGGGATGCGAGCCAGCCAGTCGATCAGACGGGCCGCAGGCGCTGAGCTGGCCACAACGTAGCCGCCGATCACTACAAACGCCATTTGCATGGTGAAGGGAATCAGGCTCCAGAATCCGTCGCCAAATGCCTTGGCTGTTCCTGAGGCCGGTGTACCGAGCAGGGTGGCGGCAAGCGCCACCACAACCACGGCGACAGCGGCAAAGACCCAGGAGTCAGGGAACCAGCGCTCAGCCCAATGCGCACAACGTAACGCCAGACGAGCAGAAAATCGCTCTTCAATATGAACGGACATGTAATCTCCTTATAGCTTTTGTTATTGATTACCCGTGTAGCGCATGGCCATGTGTCTGGCCGCGCTCAGGACGTATAGAGGGTAGCGCTTACCGGCGTGTTTTACTTGGCGGTTTTTCACCGTGGACGGACGGCCATTTCAAAAGGCTGCTATCGTTGCCGAATAGACTGACCTTGCCGCCGCTTCGTTTGTTTAGAATTGTTGTTTGTTGCTGTGGTCGTATCTGGACACCAACATACTGAACAGGCCTTTTTCCTAAGAGACAATCCATGCAATTTTTAAGGGACGATCATGGTTGCCTGGGCTGGAGCGGTGAGATGGCCGAGCGTATCCGGTCTTTCGACTGGTCTCGTACGGATCTCGGTCCCATTGAACAGTGGTCCAAAAGTCTGAGTGCTGCCGTCCAGTTTCTACTGGCTTCTCCTGTTCCCCTCGTCATGTTGTGGGGACGGCCTGGCTATATGATTTATAACGATGCCTATGCCGTGTTTGCGGCGGGACGTCATCCTTTTCTTCTCGGCTCGCCAGTCGAGATCGGTTGGCCGGAAGTTGCCGAATTCAATCGGAACGTGGTTGATACCTGTCTGGCTGGCGGTACGCTCTCTTACCGGAACAAAGAGCTTGTATTGTTTCGTAATGGGCGTCCGGAAGACGTCTCGATGGACCTCTACTATAGTCCGGTGCCTGAGGATGACGGCATGCCGGCTGGCGTCATGGCCATCGTTATCGAAACCACTCAACACGTACTGTCGGAGCGGCGACGTCAGGAGGCCGAGCGTTCCTTCCGGGCAACGAATGAACGACTGCAACTGGCATTGAACTCCGGCGCGCTCCTGGGACTGTTCGTCTGGGATATCAAAGCACAATCCCTGACTGGAGATGAGCGCTTCGCACGAACCTTTTCGTACCCCGTGGACGAAGCGGCGGCAGGTATCCCCATTCAGACCGCCAGCGGCTTCATTCATCCGGATGACCTGGAAAAGATCCGGATGCATATCAGGCAGACCTTTGATCAGGGCGGCGCGTTTAATGCCGAATGCCGTATCCGCCGTTCGAACGGTCTTTTCCGCTGGGTGTTGGCGAGTGGTCTATGCGAGTTTGACGAGCATGGAGAGCCGTTTCGCTTTCCCGGTGTTCTGATTGATATTCATGAACGCAAGATGGCGGAAGAGGCTCTTTACCAACTGACGCGCAATCTGGAGCAGCGGGTCGCTGCTGAAGTGCAGGCCCGCTCGTTGGCAGAAGAGCAGCTCCGGCAATCACAAAAGCTGGAGGCAATTGGCGGACTGACCGGAGGCGTTGCACATGACTTCAATAATGTCCTGCAGGTCATTTCGAGCAACCTGCATCTGCTGGCTCGTCAGGAAAAGGACAACCCTCGTGTACAGAGCCGCGTAGAGGCTGCCATCAATGCGGTGGAGCGAGGAGCCAAGCTGTCTTCCCAACTATTGGCCTTTGCCCGTCGCCAAGCCTTATCACCCGGCGTTTACAACCCAGCCCATATTTTCGAAGGGCTGGAGGAGCTCCTTCAGCGTGCACTGGGCGAGACCATCGAAATCGATATGTCCCTGCCTAACAATGCCTGGTGCATACACGTTGATCGTAACCAGTTGGAAAACGCTATTCTCAATCTGGCCATCAATGCCCGTGATGCGATGGATGGGGAAGGGCTGATCAGCGTTCATGGCGACAATGTCGTGCTGGATGAAGATTACTGTGCAGGCAAGGACATCAGTCCTGGGGACTACCTCTGCCTGTCCGTTGCCGATTCGGGCGAAGGTATGAAGCCAGAAGTGCTGGAGCACGTCTTCGAGCCATTCTTCACGACCAAGGCTGAAGGGCAGGGTACGGGACTTGGTCTTAGCATGGTGTTTGGCTTCGTCAAGCAGAGTGGGGGCCATATTGATATTCAGAGCGCCCCTGGATGCGGTACGACGGTACGGATGTATTTCGCACGCAGTCACAAACAGGCCGAAGAAGATGACCAGGGCAAACATGACTATACACTTGAGGGGCGGGAAACCATCCTGGTAGTAGAGGATAATGAAGGTGTTCGATTCTCTGTTGTAGAGTTACTGCAGCAGGCCGGTTATGACGTGGCGCAAGCGCCTGATGCGGACGTGGCCATGCAGCTGCTGGAAGCCGGAACGAGGGTTGATTTGATTTTCACGGATGTCGTGATGCCCGGTCGGCTCAAAAGTACGGATCTGGCGGCATGGGCTCGGATGCAGGAACCTGCAATACCGGTATTGTTTACCTCAGGCCATACCCGGGACATCCTTTCGCAGAACAACACGTTGGCTCCTAATATCCATTTGCTTACCAAACCCTATCGTCCCGAGGATCTCTCTGCCATGGTGCGTACTGCTCTGAGAGGATAGGCGATAGAAGCACCAGGTTCCATTCGGTGGGTCGAAGAGGTATCAGATAAAAATGTAATCCTTTTCCAAAGGCACATGGGAGCCTTTAGCCCGTAATTCATTGACGGCATAGACCAATGTCAGGTTTAGCGCATCCTTATTCATCATGAGCTTGGGGTCGAGGCGGCGCTGCACGCGTGCAGGAACGGCTGGGTCGATCAAGGTCAAAAGCATGTCTGGGCCGCGAGGTTCAAAAAGAAACTTAAGCGGCGGATCGAGACGGGCAAGTTTATCGGCTATCAGATTCATCGGGTGCGCCTCATGCTTAACTTAAGAATAGGCCACTGTTTCACTCGTAAAGAGCAATCCATCTGAAGATCTGGCCAGCTTTCAACAAAAAAGCCCTCTGCTAAAGAGGGCTTTCACATCTTTTCTGTCGTAAAGCGATCATTGAATAAACGATCAGACCTTGAAGCGATTGACCAGAGAGTTAAGCTCAGCCGATAGACGTGACAGCTCATGGCTGGACGCGCTGGTTTGATGCGCGCCTGTGGCAGACTGCACGGATAGATCACGGATATTGACAAGGTTACGGTCAACTTCCCTGGCTACCTGAGCCTGCTCTTCGGCTGCGCTGGCAATTACCAGGTTACGCTCATACATTTCGCTGATCGACGACGTAATCTCGCTTAGCGCCTGGCCTGCACTTTCTGCCAGCTCCCGTGTGGAATGAGCGCGAGTGCTGCTGATCTGCATGGAGTTCAAGGCCTGACTTGCGCCATTGCGCATGCCAGAGACCATTTGCTCGATCTCAAGCGTCGACTGTTGCGTACGATGGGCAAGGGCTCTTACTTCGTCAGCGACTACAGCGAAACCACGACCGGATTCGCCTGCACGGGCAGCTTCGATCGCAGCATTCAGCGCCAGTAGATTGGTTTGTTCTGCAATGGCACGAATAACATCCAGCACCTTGCCAATTTCCTGCGATCGATCGGCAAGTTGTCTTACCAGTACGGAGGTAGACTGAACCTCTTCCGACAGGTCTGTGATGGCTGTAATGGTTTCATTGACTCGAACATGACCGGCCTGTGCTGACTGGGTCGAGCTCTTGGAGGCCTCAGATGTCGATACTGCGTTACGTGCTACCTCATCAACCGCTGCGCTCATCTCGTTTACAGCGGTAGCGGCCTGCTCAATCTCATCGTTTTGCTGTTGCAGGCCGCGGCTGGCTTCTTCGGTTACGGCGTTGAGTTCATCAGCTGCTGCCGCCAGTTGGGTTGATGACCCTGAAATCTGAGCCAGGGTGTTACGCAGATTGTCCTGCATCTGGCGCAGTGCTACCTGAAGCTGATTGACCTCATCGCTACCGCTGACTTCAATGTGAGTGGTCAGGTCTCCTTTGGCAACCTGTTGTGCGGCGCGCACAGCACTCTGCAGGGGCCTGACGATACTTTGCGTCAGAAGCCAGGCCATAAGCACGGTAGCCAGGGCCGCCAAGGCAATCACGAGGATAACAATGGCACGAGAGCTGGCGTATTGATCCGCCGAACTCTTTCCTTCGCGCTCGATCCCTTGTGCATAGTAGTCTCCCAGCTCGCCCAATGTCTTGCCAGTGCCATCGATGACAGGCTTCATGTCAACCAGAGTGAGTTTATTCAAGGCGATAGTATCGCCTTGGCGGGCCAGGACAAACGAGTTGGTCATACCCTGCTGGTAGACTGCAAAATCCTGTTTGAATTGTCCGTACAGGCGTTGCTCTTCGGGCGTATCGACAAAGGCCTCAAACGCTTTGATGTTATCCATCAAAACCTTATTACGGGCCTCATACTGGCTGGCATAGGTGTCGATGCTTTTAGGGTCGGGATCAAGCGCCATGCGCAAGGAAATGGTGCGAATACGCAGCATGTTTTCCCGGATGCTATCTACGATGCGGATGCTGGGTACCCATTCTGCTTCTATAGCCACACTACGGTCACGGATGTTGGACATCTTGCCTAGCGAGAAAATACCTAGAAAAGCAACCATCAGCGCGATCAGGCCAAACCCAAGCGCAGCCCGGGGGGCTATGTTCCAACTGCGTAGTAGCATATTTGTCATCCGCAAAAGTAGAGGCGAAAGCACGCCGAATTTTTGTTGTCTGATGACATGTATCGGCGGTCAGTCTTGAGGCTTGAATTTATTCAGTGACGGATAAAGCTCACTGCATCCATGGCTCAGGCGTTCTCGAAAGCGAACCTCTACCAGCTACCTGTTTTCTACTGCGACATTCCTAAAAAGCTAACTACCAGGCGCAGCTATGAATGCAGAGTCTGCAGTGTGCTCAAGCTGGTAGAGCACAACCTGTCCAACTATAGAGATGACCCGTCCAAGAAGGAGCTGAAAAACCGCCAGTTAACTACCTTCAATCAACTGTTAGATTCGCTCGGTCAATATATCGACCGTGAAGGGGCTGGTCATAATAGGCGTGTCGATTTCCAGGTTTCCATCGCCTACCACAGCGCTCTCAGCATAACCTGTGATAAATAGCACCTTGAGGTCAGGGCGGCTAATACGCGGCGTCAGCCATTTGTCTTCCGTTAGCCCAACATCGGAAACTAACAGGCCGATAGCGGTATCGGATTGCAGGATTGCCAAGCCAGAAGCGCCATCTTCAGCTATCAGGGCGTGGTAGCCGAGTTCCTCAAGAATCTCCACGACCAGCATACGGATAGTCGGCTCGTAATCCACAACCCGTACTGCCCCGCCAGTAACGGTACGGAGCAACTGTTCTTGAGTGGGCTCACTTGCGGTATGTACAGCCTTTTCTTCTGCGCGAGTTATAGACATATCCGTATTCCTTGCCCCGTTTCCGGAGCGATATGCATCTGCCCACCGGTTAGCGCACGAAGCCGTAAATTATGGAGAGCCCAACCCCATGCCCAGAGGTTTAGTAGTGACGGTGGTCAATATGTGCAATGCAGATGGACAGGTTTTCGGAACCCTAGGGTTGTGCCGGTTCAATCATATGAGCGGGCATGCATCCCACCTCCCGCCGGCAGAAAGAAAGGCGCAAGACATAGGCGGAAAAGGAGATTTGCGCATCATGCGAGTTGGACGTCCTGTAATGGTGACAAAAGGCAAAATCAGAGAACCTTCCACGTGGCAACCCACCAAGATGGAGAGGGTGCAACACGCGTTTAGCCCATCCGGTACGGACGTCAGACTAGAAGTGCTTTGTGCTGCAAGTGAGGCAAGGAACATGAGAAGCACTGTAAAAGCACTGTGATAAAGAGGGGTAAATAATGACTACCCGAGCGAGCCATGATGTAATGGATCATCCTCATGAGTAAATTCATGGCTATTGGATGCCGGCTGGTTAAGCCGACGCTGGATATCCATCAGGACCGTTTCCAAAAGCAGACGGTTACGCGCCTGGTCAGACGTTAAGATCCACTCAAGTGGATGACCTCCTTCAACAGGTAGTGCGGTAATAACCAGTGTCCCGTCAGGTTTTAGTAAGGTATCGACTTGATAACGGTCACGGGCCGAGTCAACAAGCATGATCAAGGCATTCATAGAATCGGCTACATCGTTGGGTGTTATCTAGTTAGAGTCAGGCTACTTCAAGAGATTCTTGAAGACTCTTCCCGCTCGTCTAAAGGTTTTCCTGCCCAGTCAAAGCCTTTCTTATGCTCCGCCTCCACCCTGCATCTGATCGCTATGCGGGTCCTTTAGTGAGCCTTGGTTAAAAAGGCCCTAATAAGCTGCGGGAGGGGTGATCTATTACTAAAGAAGAGAACTAATTCAAAGTATTTATGCAGGCAAACTCACAAAACCAAGGTTTTTTGTCAATTGCTTTTGTATTGAACGTACTATGAGTTTGTTTTGATGATTTATAAGTTATTTATCAATAGAAGGCAAATAGCCAGTATTCTTTCGAAATCACTCGTACCGTCACAGTAGTCTGGTTATTTGAGCCAATATGACGGTAATAATTGCCCGCAATACTAAGCTTGTCTGTTTCAAGCATTGATCTAAGTAGTCCATTGCCTGCCTTGACAGCGTCTGCGTCGCCACTAGCTTTATGATCCCTCAACAGATTGGTGTAGGTTGGCACGCTTGGTGGTTTCGAAAACAAACCGCATGTAAAGGACATAAAATTAATGATCACGGTTAGCAAGCGTAACGTCTATTACGTATGTTTGTTTATTCTTCTTATTTTTCAATTTGGTGTGTTCGAGCAAGGGCACACAAACCCTATTGGCGTAAAGTACGTCAGTGAATTGTACTTGGCGATATGCTTGGGTTTTACAGCGCTTCTTCTTACAGGTACACCTCCGGCCAACAAGCAGGACTACAACCTCGGCTTGAGTTTTTGCCTTTTTTCTGCCTTTGTGTTCTGTTTTCTACCTGCGTTATTTTCAAATCTTTTTTATGGGCAGCCGCTGTTCTATGGATTGATTGAAGAGCGTCGTGTCCTGTTCTGTTTCAGCTTTTTCGTTATTGTCTATTTTGCAAAGCGTGTAACCGCTACCCAATTCGAGCAGCTGATACTGCTGGTCGGTCTCATCTCCGTTGGGCTTTCCTGGCTTTCCTATGCAGGCGTGCTGCCCGATCTTCGTGAGCAGGTGCTTGACCTTAGTCGTCCCGGGCGTGCCTCGCCCGGCGCAGCGGCCATCATCTTCTCCTACTGCCTTAGCGTCTATTTCATGGGGCATGGACGATCTCCCCTGAACGGCGCTCCAAAGTCAAAAGTGCTCTATGGCATCCTGGCGTTTGTCTTTCTGGCCACGATTGTCTTTGTCATGCAGACAAGACAGGTCATCGTGATCTGCTTTCTCTTTACCGCGATGTGTCTGAAAAGCCGCATGGTGATGCCCATGATCCTGGGTAGCATTGCGCTCTTTCCGATATTGGTGAACCCGCATATCCTCGATAGCTTGGGGCTCAACCTTGACTTCTATATGCAATCGGTGGAGAGCGGGCCTACGGACAATGTGCGGGAAAACACCATTGCCGCCATCATGAACCATTTGCATGAATACAATTGGGTTCCTAGCGGCAGCTTGAGCCTGATGTGGAATGATGGATTCAAACGGTTCTTCAGCAACTACTTCTTTCTGTCTGACGTAGGGGTAATTGGTACCTTATTCCGCTTCGGATTCCTGACATTTGCCATTATTCCGATTGGCTTGTTCATCCACTACAGGGTTGCAACGAAGCTAAATCCCAACTTGGACTTTACGCTGGCGTTCTTTCTGGCCAACCTTGCCATGTGGCCGTTGGTAGGTGTGTTCGAGTATCAAGCACCTACGGCTTTTCTTCTCGCCCTACAGGCACTCAAAACACACTATCAACATACAGCCAGAGCTACTGACGAAGTCGCAGCGGTACCGTATCCATACCCAACATGGCTTGAGTCGTTGTCTGGTGCCAGAGGAATGAGAGGCATGACCTGATTCATTTTTAATAAAGGAAAAGGCTGGGCTTATACCCGGCCTTTTCCTTTAAGGGATGCCAGTAAAGCCAGATCAAGCAGATAGATTGACTCAGAAGGGATTACAGGAGAGATGATGCATAGCGAGGCAATAACGATCAGCTTATGTAGCTGCTAGAGAATGCCGTTTTGTTGTCTTACGTAGGGAATCTGGTATGGGCTGGCAAAATACGCGTCTGATACGAACGCACCTGGCCTATTATGGAGGGAGAAAAAGTAAAGATAAGGAGCTGTCCCTAGCTCCAGATACAATCCATCACAGCCCGTAGGTAAGAGACTGTTGTTATTTAGACAAAACAGTCAGCGTCTTGGGATAACCTACGACCGACCCATTGACTGCCGCGCCATCCACATAGACACCTAGATTAGTGCCAGCCTGCACATAGGTAATCTTGCGGACCTGACCATCCGCTAGCTTAACCGACTTGCCCACCTGAAAGGCGGCTTTGTTGGCGGTCGTGCCCGGTACCGAGAAGCCAGCCTTCTTACGGTACACACCATTGAGCCAATCGGTGTTGGTAAAATTGTTGATGGTGCTGGTCACGGAACCCGTCGTAGTGGATGGTGCCGGCGCAACAACGGTCGGTGTAGGTGCAGGAGAAGTTGTTGCTGCCTTCTTCGGGCCTATTTCCGTACAGCTGCTGCTGTCCATATACTTCTTAAGGGTCGGCCACTGCGGGCGATCCTGCCCATTTACCGGCTCAACCGACATGAAATAGTTGCCCCAACCCGGACCTGCCGCCCAGTAGGACGCCGGTACGCAATTCTCTTTCAGGTAGGCCAGCATGTTGTCCATCAGGATGTTCCAGCGCGGGTTGTTATCCGGTACGCCGAACTCACCAATATAGCCACGCTGACCATGCTTTTTCAGCCACTCTACGAACGGCTTGACCCGATTCACGCCGTACATCACGTCCAGCTTGTTGACGTCTACGTCACCATAGCTGCCACCGGCGTTCTCATCGAAATACGAGTGCGCCGAGAAAATGATGTTGTTGGACGGATCCTTCAGGTTCAGCAAGGGATCATTCCACTCCGCCCAGCGGGTAGCGCTCGACCAGCCGTTACCTTCCACAATGATCGGGCGGGTCTTGTCCACGGCGCGCACACCGTTGATACCGTATTGCGCAGCGGTCGCCCAGTAGGCCAGGGCCCCGTTGGGCTCATTCATGATGTCGTAGGCGTACAGGGCGGGTTGATTACTCCACTGCTGGGCAATCTTGGTCATGATCTCCTGGTAGCGCGCATACGGAACGCCACTGGTACCAATCACCTGGCCGCGATAGCGTGCATAGTTATGCAGGTCCAGAATGATCTTGATGTTGTGCTTTTGCGCATAACCAAAGGTGCGGTCGATCAACGCAACATAGGCTGGATCCAGCGGGCCACCCAGCTTGGGTTGCAGGCGCTCCCAGATAATGGGGAAGCGGAAGGTCTTGATGCCCCTGGCGCTCCACTGCTGGAAATAGGATTCCACTGGAAAAATATAGTTGGTGCCATTGATTCCAGGTAGAACATGGGGGGCAAATCCCGCACCGGACAGGTTCAGACTAACCAGATCGACCGGTTCGGCTTGTACGTAAGTGGTTCCAAGCGCCAAGGCGGCTGCTAGGGGAAGGCTTTTCTTTAACAGTTTCGAAAAAAACATTGGTATCACCAGACTGCTGTGACCAACCGCGACCATTTCCTGTACTGCAAGATCAGGCGGAGGCTCAGAATTAAAAAGAATTGGCTAGGCTACTGCCAAGCGGAGCGCGCTCTGTGCTCTGCGTACTGAGCTATACAAGCGATATGCCAAAACATTGACATGAATTGAAACAAAGTCAGATAAGGCTTTATTTGATAATTTAAACGACTGATTTTTATAAGGTTTTTATTGGTTAAAACGCGCATTACCATTCGTCGGCCCGAGTATCATGAAAATAAAGTAATGGCAAAGTAATTTCATGACCTGACGGATTCTTGTTGTTTTACTGTATTAAGCAATCGGTCAATGATGATTTTTCTGGCTATAAGCCTTTTATCCTGACGGAGTATTAACGTGTAGAGGTTATTGTTCCTTATGGAGCCGTAAGCATGGTTACTTCAGCTTGGCGTTAACGTGTCATGTGCTTTTCATTTAAGCCAAGCATCCTTGGTCAGGCTGACGACCGAAGCCTACCGAGGACATTACGCCATGGCGATGCCGATCGATAATGCCGGAACCTCTCGCAGTAACTTCCGCACCGCACTTCATTCATTTAGCGCGTTTATCAAGCGATCCCAAGAAACGCCGCGCCCTGAAGGGGACGCACCAAGACTCCCTGAGTCGCACCTGCAGCAGCAAAAGGTAGTTGTAGAGCCGGGTGACACCATGACGGGTATCGCCAAGAAGCATTACGTCTCACTGCACGAGGCAGCCCAACATAATCCGCAGATTTCTGATATTGATCACATTCACGCCGGTGATGTGGTCTTTTTACCTCCTCCAGCACCAGAGCAGCTGGCCGTACAGCCTGATGGCAAAACACTGTTCCTTGAAAACCTGCAGTCTCGAGGTAATGCCATCGAACACGCTAACACTGCAGACGGCGCGATCGATTACGCAGTAGAGACCGAACAACTGAATCAAGACGTGCAAACGTTTTTGTCCGCTTTGCCAGCCGCTGAGCGTAACGACTCTGCGCAATGGTTATTTGATCATGACTGGACGGACAGTGGGCCGGCTCAGATAGCGATAGAGCAGGGTGCCGAACAGATGGGGTTGGTGCTGACGCCTTCCAGCCACAAGGGTCCGGACGTGGAAGCGCAGGTCAGGGAGATTGTTCAGCAGGTTAACGCATCGCCGAATCCTGTTGCCGCATTGGAGACACTAGGAAAGGCTTATTCCACCGTTACACCTGATGTAAAAGAGGTTTTGTTGCAGTCATCAACAGGCCAGGAGATCTTCCAAAGTGCAGGGCAATACGCGCTTGACGCCTTGAATCAGCAGGATAACCAGTCTGGCCAGCTCGTACCGATGAAAACTGTATTCGAACGACTGGATAACATGACACAGAACCTTGACCCGCATCTTGCGGCAAAGGTCGTCGAAGCGGCAATTCCCGGACTGGAAAAGGTATTGATCGAGCCCAGCGATAATCCAGTCCCGCCCATGGTAGGCTCGTCAGGGGCGTATCATCTGGTCAACGTAACCGGACGCATTGCCGGTCAGCCTGGTGCTGAGGAGACCATTAAGCGTTTGGTCGAGCTCGGACTTTACGAGCGGACCGGAACTGTGCAGAGCATTGCCGAAGGAGCAAGTCCAGCTTACCCGCTGCAGGTGCTGAGCTTTGTGGGCCAAGGCGACACACGCTATGTTTTAGAGGGCGATATCCTGCCAGGCCTGAATCAGTTCCAGAAAAAGGTTACGGATGATCTGCAGGCGTATGGAAAACAGATGGAAGAGCTCAATTGGCTCACCCTGAATGGGGGCGCTGTCATGACTACTGAGCAGCGGGATAACGCCATCCAGGATTATCTTGACTCGCGACCGTCCGAGTGGGAAGAGCAGACCCAGGCGCTAAAAGACCAAGTTGCTGAGGACGGGCGTGATCTCTTATACCAGCTACAGGCGCTGCAAAATCTTCCGGCAGACTTTAAAGGTGACCGCAAGGCGATCGAGGACCAAATCCGCAGGACACTGGATAATCCCGACGCAATTACAGCCATGAGTTCTGCGGTGGCCCAATATCCGGAACTGACAAACGATCTG
This sequence comes from Pseudomonas sp. C2.3V, assembly GCF_058536325.1. Lineage (NCBI taxonomy): Bacteria > Pseudomonadati > Pseudomonadota > Gammaproteobacteria > Pseudomonadales > Pseudomonadaceae > Pseudomonas > Pseudomonas sp. C2.3V. The sequence goes on from NZ_JBZUBN010000002.1 coordinate 654,536, forward strand.
GATCAATGGAAGCTGATTGGGCAGTTTGGCAAAACAACGGATCGTGGTCGAAAGTTTCTTGAGGAAGTGGCTACGCAGGTTCTACGGCACAAGGTGATGCCAGAGTTTCAGAATGTAAAGGTGGGAGATGCTGCCAGCCTGCAAAATGCCCTCAACAAACTGGAAGGGCTCAAAAAAGGCCCAGTAGCTGCTCTGTTTGGTATACCAGACAAGGATCTCAATAAGGCTATTGATGCCTTGAAAGAGGCATTGCCGAGGCCCGGCGAAACAACCGAGCAGATTACCGACCGTCTCGCTCGCTTCAATCTCAAGTTGGACGATATCAAATCAACCAATGGTGTCAGGACCTTTGATAATCAGGCGCGCGCTGGCCAAACCTTGAGGATGATCGGGGCGGCCGGTGCCGCTGCCGTACTGGCAAGCTCCGGGGTTGCGTTACATAAACACCAGAGCCCCGAAGCCATCCTTAAGGTTTGTCTTGACGCTGCCGGCACGGCCCAAAAGACGACCGAACTCTTGATCGGCATGGGTAAGATACCCAAGGATGGTTGGGTAAACACATTGGCCGGCGGTAGCTCTCGTCCTGCGGTAAAAGTCTTGGGTGTTGCCAGCTCGCTGTTTGATCTGGTCAACGCAGGCAAGGCGGCGGAGTCTGGCGATACGGTGGGAGCGTCACTCTATACATTATCCGCAGCAGGAGGAGTGACATCAGCCTTGGGCACAGGCACTGTTTTTGGCCCAATCGGCCTTGGTGTAGTGCTGCTTTCGACCATCACATTGGGCACTCGTGACGTTATCAAACACCATGAAATGGCCAATCGCTTTCAAACGCCGGAAACCAGCCAATTTTTAACTCACGCTGGGCTTGATGAGGCGGCGGCAAAAGCACTTTCAGACCAGAGCGGAGATGGTTATAACGTTCTGCCGTTGCTCTCCCGTTACGCCGAACTCAAAGGATTTGATCTGCAGGATAACCAGGACCAGCAGGCCGTTGTCACCTGGATCAATAACATGCCAAATGAAAGCCTATTGTTGTTACGGGACAACCTCCACCGCGTACTGGACAGGCGAAAGGGAAGTTATGATGACTTTCCGAAATTTCAATCCCGATCAAACTCCTGGATCTACGATACTTCCGATACCTATTTCATTCAGCGCCTCAAAGAGAACCCTCACTTCGTGGAGATGGGCGTTGCTTATCCCAATTCCGTTTACCAACTTGATCAGACCTTGGACATGCTAGACCTGGACCGATTGGCAGTAAGCTGATCGGGCTGAGCCTGCGTTTTTATCAACGCGGCGCAGGCTCAGTAACCTGTCATTTCCAGATAGCCGATTCCGGTTTCGCTGCCTTGTACGCGTACGGGCCCTTCCCAATAGGGTGTTCCCAAATCCATCCAGGCGTTGGGATTAATGGCTGACACCTCAATGTTAAGCCCGCGTTTGATTAGGGACAAAGACCAGCGCGTTGGAATTTTCCGCCCCGCAATCAAATGTTCATCCAAGGCTTTCAACTCGATTTCGTCTCTTTGCAGGGGTTCGGTCTGGCCGTCGGCCTTTATCCAGGTACCGCTCAGGTAGTTATCGCCATCTGCCTGTCGCAAGCGGAACACCATAAGTTGTCGACCATCCTGCAGGTGTAGCGAAAACCAGTCCCATCCATGCTGATCTTCCGAGAGCGGCTGACTACTCCATTCGCGATCAAGCCAGGCCGTGCCGTTTACGGCCACGGGTTTGCCCTCGATTTTCAATACACCCTGTGCGCGGAAAAAAGGTTGGCTGTAGTAATAAGACGCTTGGCCTCTGGCTGACTTGCGACTCAAGCCTTGGTCCCCTTGGAGCACAAGTGGCTGATCTGACGTCAACTGGAGCTGATAAGAGAACGTATCGCCACGGGCCTGCACTTTAAGATCTGACGATGCTTCGCCTTGCATTGACCAATCATCAATCCAGGCAGCAAAAGGTTCAGCTGTCACGCCGGCCTGTCCAACGCCCCCTCGCGCCTGTGTCTGGGCATGGAATTGCTGCGTGCGGGTAGTCAGTCCCGCGTGACCTAACCACAGATTCCCGTTGCCCCAGCCGGGCTGGTCGGCTGCGGGACGCATGGCACTACGAAAAAGCGTCCATTGCACGCCATAGTCATTGCCGGCAGCGTCCTTTAGGTTGGCAGTGACATACCACCACTCGATACGAAAATCAGGATGGGCGCCATGATCGGCTGGAAAAGAGAACACCTTGCCCGGTACGACCTGAGCAAAGCCCTTGCTTTCCTGGCCCAGACCGGCAAAGCCTTGTCCTTTGGATGAAGAGTCATCGCATCCGCCTAGGACAAAAAGGCCTACAACCAGACAGCCAATCCTAGCGTTCATCGGACAGTACCCTCAGCAAGTCAATCGGGCGGCTCCGCCACAGGGTCCAGAGAGGCCAAGCTGAGGCCAGCCAGGTAGCCAGTAGAGCGAGTCCTGCCAGACGCGTCAGCTGATCCGGAAAAACCTGAAGTGGCAAACGCCACCCAAAGGCCTGAACATTAATCACGGCTACCAGGCACCATGCCAGCAGAATGCCCAGAGGAATCGCCAGGAGCAATGTTAGCAGTGTTAGCAGCCACGTCTGACCTACGTTAAGCAGCATCAGCTGGCGCCGCGTAACCCCCATAGCCCATAACGGCGCGAGTTGCCCAAGGCGGCTCTGGCTTTGCGTTAATAAAGCAATAAAGAGCGCAACACCTGCTACGCCCAGCGTCAGCGTATTAAGGGCCGAGGTTGCACTGAACGTGCGCTCAAACACCTGTGTTGCCCATTGTTTGAGCTGTACCTGATCCACAAGACGGGAGTCATCGAGAGCAAACGTATCCTTGATGGCCTGTTTCAGGTTGCCGACGGCGGAGGGCTCCATGCGCAGCGCATAACGGCTTACCGGCAGGTTGGGCCAATGGGCTTTCATTGCCTTAGCATCTACCAGAACATGGCCACGAGGGTTTCCATAATCCGCGTAGATACCCACGATCTTGGCAAGCCACGCCCCTTCGGCTGCCGGTAGTTTTACCGTGTCGCCTATTTCAACGTTTAAATGCCGAGCCAGTTGTTCACTAAGCATGACGCTATCGCCCTTGAAGAGTGCGTCCCAAGGGTTACCTGCTCGTGCCTCTAGTAAGGGCCAATGGTTGCGGTAAAGCTCATCATCCTCTACGCCTGCAATGGTCAAAGGCCAACCACCCAATTGCGTTTCAAGCTCAAGACCTGCCAAAACACGGTCAACTTCAGGACGCGCTGTTAGCCAGTTAGCCATCTCTTCCACCTGATCCGGGCTAGCTGGGCGGATATAAAGTTCGGCAGAAAGGCGCTGATCCAGCCAGACACTAAAGGTATGCCGAAACCCTTCTGTCATACTGCCGGCACCAATATTAGCGGCAAGGGCTAACAACAAAGCCATGAGGGCCAGACTCAGGCCAGGTAACTGTTGTCGGCAGTCGGCAATAAACCAGCCCAGTAATGGTGATCGCATGGAGGCAGGCGCCAGTCTCAGCAGACCGCTGAGCGCTACCGGCAGACCTAGAGCTGCCGCGAGCAGTAGGCTGCCCATCATGACGAAACCTGCCGCCAGGCTATTGCCTGTCAGCCAGGCAATGAAGGCAACCACTGCTGCAACAGCGGCGATCCATCCTTGGCGTTTTAGCCAGGCACGGTGGGCCTGATGCCAAGCCTCGCTATTGGCGAGTCCTAGCAATGGCAACCGAGCGGCGCGCCATAAACTGTTTGCGCCGGCCAACAGCGCACCCAGAAGGCTAAGTCCCAGGCTACCTAGCCACCAGATTGGACTGAGAGAGAGCTCTCCGGCCACCTCAGCACCATATAAACCTCGTAAGCTGGCTGCCACGTCCGGTAAGAGTAGGCTGGCCAGTACGTAGCCGCTAACAATACCTGCCAGCCCCCCTAGCAACGCGAGCGCTATCAGTTCTCCAGTCAGCGCTATCAGGAGTTTTTGAACACTTACACCGCTGGCGCGCAATGTACGCAATAAGGGTCTTCGTTGCTCCAAGGCCAGCCCGATAGCCGCGTGTACAATAAATAATCCAACTGCAAAGGCTAACAGCCCAAGCGCCATTAGGTTGAGGTGGAAACTTTCGGTGAGCTGTCCCGGGTCGTTTTCATTTGAATGGGGCTGCCATTGCAACCATTCATTCCACGGAGAAGGAAGGGGTGCCTGAAAACCTGCTGGGAGAACAAGACGTGAGAGTTGGTCCGGCGCCTCAAGTAGCCGCTGGGCCACTCCGATGTCGACTAGCAACATGCCGGGAGCCATGCCTGACTTACCTGTTATCGGCGGGAGGCGTTGCCCATTAACCAGGTAAGGCTGCTCACCCTCCTGCAGGTTCAATTCATGTAGTGTTTGGTTAGCAACCCAGGTTTGCCCAGGTGGACTAATAAACGCCATCAAGTCCTGTGTTTCGGTTGGTTCGCCCGCTATGGACGAGCCCACCGGCAGGCTCACTGGTTCGATACCCATGATTTGCAGACGGCGTGTTTGACCTTGAATAATGGCGCTGCCTTGTAACATTGGTGATACAGGCCATCCCTGTCGGCGTAACTCAAGAAAGCTTTCCTGAGAAATAAGTCCGCCATTACGTGCAGAAAGTGTCGCTTGAGGTAAACCGCCAATGAGCTGACTGGCCTGCGCATAGCTTTGCCTTGCCTGGCTATTAAGCGCCTGAACGCCAGTCAATAATGCCGTGGCTAGCCAGAGCCCGGTAAATAGACTGAAAAACTGCACGGGGTGTTTTCGCCAGTGACTGATTAGGCTGCGCACAGACCAATACACAACACCCATGGTCAGCTTCCCATAGGGGTAGCAATTTGGCCTGCCCGCAACACGACGCGTTGCTGCAACTGTGCCGCTACCTGTGGGCTATGAGTAACCATTAGCAGCGTACAGCCACTACGGTCTACCAGATCCAGCAACAGCTTGAGTACTTGGGCGCTAGTTACTTCGTCCAGGTTACCGGTCGGTTCATCAGCCAGTACTAACGCTGGACGTGATGCCAGGGCTCGACCCAATGCCACACGCTGTTGTTGTCCTCCCGAAAGCTGCTCTGGGTACCGTTGCAATAACTCGCTCAGACCCAGTTGCTCGGCAAGCTGGGCCTGCCACAATGGATTGTGCCGTCCCGCAAGCCGCGCCTGAAAAGCTAGATTATCCTCTACCGTCAGACTGCCGATGAGGTTGAACTGCTGAAAAATCAGGCCAATCTCACAGCGACGCCAGTCAGCCAGCGCTTGTTCGTTAAGTGAGTGTAATGCCTTTCCATCAATATCGATGCGGCCACTATCTGCCTTGTCGAGTCCGGCGATAAGATGAAGGAGTGTGCTTTTACCACTTCCCGACTCGCCCATAAGAGCCAGACTGCCACCACGCTGCAGATCTAAATCTATACCTCGAAGTACCGGCAGAATGCCCTGAGGGGTGGGGTAGCTTTTATGAAGTTGTCGCACATGAAGCATAAGTGAGCCTTGATACGTCTGGTAAACGCACAAGCAAACCAGAGACAGCGATCGCTGGGATGATCTGCGAAGAGGTCATATCGAACCCAAATCTCATGACTTAGTTCTTGAGATAGGATCGATGTAAGAAATTTATACAGTAAAAATAAAACCGCTTACTAGACTAGCGAAGAGGTGTCGTTGGCTTTAGGAATTTCAGATAAGGGTCTATCGAAGATCATAACGCAATACTATTCGGTCACAGGTAGGCAGTCGTGCTCAACAGAGCCTTTTGCTAAAAGTAATCGTATCTTTCTCAAGTACTATTTTCTGCTATAGCAGCTCCAATCCTAAGCCCATCCTATAGCCAGCACTGATTTGAGGCATGAGGTGCCTTATTTATATAACTAGATGATCAATACTGTGATATCAGTGTGATATTAACTTGCTTTAAATAGCCTGTAACGGTTTTCTGGTTGACTTTCACCCTATTAAGCGTAGCGGAGTCATGGAGATCGTCCTCATTTATACATAGTCATGCCGTTAGTCATCTTTGGTAGGCCAGCCGATATAAGCTAGTTGCAAAACAACAGCGCTGCGTTAACCTCAACAGACCATAGTCAGCTACGTTTGTATTGTCATGAGAAGTAATACTGCAGAAGTAGTAGATATGCCTACTATCACCCCTATCGGTACCCAGTGCACAACAGGTCAGACGTGTCCAGAAAGTGGCATCTGGACAGTTATAGGTGCTCCTCGCACGGCCTCGCCCATCGTTAAAGGCAAACGGTTTCCGCCTTACTGCGGTAAGGCCGCTGTTTGGCAGCTAGCTTTGCACGCCTGATCTTAACCAAACGTTAGCCACTTCCCGCTACCTTGATAGCGCGCGTTTGATTGGTGCGTCCTGAAAAAGACCACCCCAGTAAAAAAGCAGCAACGGGGGAAATCACTGCTTCTGGGGTGGCTGATGACGTGTTACAAACCAAACAACGGATCGTTCGCTTGCCCTCGCATTAAAGCCTTTCTGTTGTAAAGACGATACCCGTTCCAGGTAAAGGCTATGTAAATTTTTGGACATGTTGGGACTGATATACTTTGCCACCTGGTTGGGACTTATAGTGATTGAAAGTAAAATTCATAGCATTCTTGCATTTTCCAGTAGAGCCTTTCTATCCGTATGATTTAAAGAAGTTTTAGGTGCGAACATCGCTTTGGCTTCATGCAGAGAATTTCTTTTTGCTTGATTAACGGAAAATTTTTAAAGCCCACTTTATCGGGTTTCATTTTCTTCTAGGTGTATGAGAGCATTCGATCAAATGATATGTTCAAAATTAAAGCCAAAACAGTATCTAGAAATCGTTCTGGTTTATTAGGGATTTTAAATTATTAAAAACATGGGTGTCATAGTTGAAACTATGACACCCAGATCTTTTTAGAGAGGCGGTATGGTGTTTACGCCTTTTCTCGGCTTCAACATGAAAGGCTTTTCTATTCCCAGGAAAGTTAACAGGGAAAGCCCGCATACCAATACCAGCACCAAAGGCAGAAGCATAATGTAGTGGGAAACATTGCTGTCTATAAAAGGATAGACCTGTAACCAAGAAAAAGAGGCTATATAGCACCAGCCCGTGAATCAAATAAACGCTGTAGCTAATTTCACCTAAAGCCTTCAAGCCGTAACTACTTAATAATCCAAATAGATCGTTACCTAGTGCAATAATGGCGAACGCTATGCTAAGAAGCAAAATCTGAGGTACAGAAAAGTAATCCGGCATTGTCATGCTATATGCAATGAGAGCTATTGCCAGAGCGCCATAGACAGGTTTCTTTAGATAATCAATCCATGCTGGCCGGTGTCGCTTGATCAGCACGGGGATAAATCCGGCAATAAAGAATAGCAAGAAATGAGCTTTAACACTTCCAATTGTGCTGCAGGTAATGCAGCTACTACCACGATGAGAGATAGGGCAAGGTAGCGGCCATAGTTTTCGCGGTTGATCAGCGCTGCGAGAACAGGAAGGGCTAGATAAAAGAACCATTCATATTTCAACGTCCACTGGACGCCGGCCGTAATGATGCGACTCTCTTGAAAGCCATTAAAAGAGGCACCAAGAAAAACAACCCATCTCAGACTTTCCTTGGCCAGTTGAGTAAGCGATACCAGATCAAATCCGGTTCGATACAAGCTGATAAATACGACTACTGCCACGACGAATGCGTACAATGGCATGATTCTCCAGAATCGAGACTGGAATATATGTGGCCAGTCAGGCTTGCGCTGATAAATTTTTCCAAAGAATAGAAAGCCTGTAATCATGAAAAAGAGCGTGACGGGAACCGCCCCCATATTGTTCAGGAGCGCACTGCTGTCTGAGCCTGCCCATTCGCCAGTGGTCTTCCATTGGTAGGTCACCATAAAGTGGCAGCAGACCACAGTGGTAGAGAGTACGCCTCGTAGTGCGTCAATAGGGGAGGATCGGGTTAGCGCCTGCTCTGACAGGATATTTAGACGCCTGAATAATCTGTCCAAAAAGAACATGGACAACACATAAATAAGCAGTAATTCCAGCGTTACAGTCATAGCGGAGTTGATATCGTAATAGTGTTGCTCTTCCAGCCTTTTTAACGGTTAGTAGATTTTTAGTCGAAAGAGCGCTTGGATCTGCCTCCTGGTAAGAGCGGGGCAGTACGATAATCGACAAAAACCATAAGACCATGCGGAAAGGCATCGGCTAGGAAGACCAATGAATGGACAATGACGAGGCCTTCATAAGGCTGGCGGTCATCAAAGGAAAAGAAGCAACCCAGTGGTAAGCCATAGGCTGTTGCGACTATTGCGGTCAAGCCCGAGCGGCTTCTAAATTCCAAAGAATCCTATGTGCTGATTATGACTGGATAGCGGTTGGTTTCCTGAGTTCTTACGATCCCCCTCAACACTATGTATTTGGGTAGGGCTTTTGGCGCAGCGTCTTGCGTTAATGCTTACCACTTTGCTTTTGTTTGAGAAAAAAGCCATTTAGAAACCCTGTATTTGTAAATTCATCAACCAGCTGCTCTCTATGCGCTAAGCATTTCTGGTAGATAGCAGCTAGGGTAATGACTGATAGGTTTAAAAGCCGTTCCTTTTGGCGGCTTCAAAATTAGAACTGAGTCAGCTTCAATCGTTTGTGGTAGAGCATTCCGTCTTACTCTTGTGAAATGCCTCGCACCTCATGCACCTATCGAGGCACATTATCTAGACTTCTTTCTTAAAGAGTTCTCTGCGTAACGCTTATCCAAGATGTTCAAATAAAGCTTGACCTGTGAGCGGAGGGGCCTATAATGCGCCCACTTCCGCTGCAACGGAACAGCAAAAAGCCTTGTAGATCAATAGCTTAGCTGTTTAGTTAAGGTCAGGCCTCCGGTCTGGCAGAAGCGGAAAGAGGGAAGCGGTAGTTGACAAGCCCCTGGGCTTGTGTAGAATACGCCTCCCGCTGCCAGAACAGGTTTCCTGATCCGGCAGGTCCGGCAAGCGGTTCAGCGGGTTAGACCGGTTGAACAAAATGCTTGACAGGACAAGAGGTTAGCGTAGAATGCGCGCCTCGGTTGAGACAAGGTCTTAACCAACCGCTCTTTAACAAGTTGAATCAAGCAATTCGTGTGGGTGCTTGTGCTGTAAGACTGATGGATCGACAAGATTATCAGCAAGACAAGTAACACTCGTGAATTCGAGAGTTTATTTGCGATTGCTGAGCCAAGTTTAGGGTTTTCTCAAAACCCAAATATGTTTGAACTGAAGAGTTTGATCATGGCTCAGATTGAACGCTGGCGGCAGGCCTAACACATGCAAGTCGAGCGGATGAAGAGAGCTTGCTCTCTGATTCAGCGGCGGACGGGTGAGTAATGCCTAGGAATCTGCCTGGTAGTGGGGGACAACGTTTCGAAAGGAACGCTAATACCGCATACGTCCTACGGGAGAAAGTGGGGGATCTTCGGACCTCACGCTATCAGATGAGCCTAGGTCGGATTAGCTAGTTGGTGGGGTAACGGCTCACCAAGGCGACGATCCGTAACTGGTCTGAGAGGATGATCAGTCACACTGGAACTGAGACACGGTCCAGACTCCTACGGGAGGCAGCAGTGGGATATCTGGACAATGGGCGAAAGCCTGATCCAGCCATGCCGCGTGTGTGAAGAAGGCCCTCGGGTCGTAAAGCACTTTAAGCTGGGAGGAAGGGTTGTAACCTAATACGTTGCAATTTTGACGTTACCAGCAGAATAAGCACCGGCTAACTCTGTGCCAGCAGCCGCGGTAATACAGAGGGTGCAAGCGTTAATCGGAATTACTGGGCGTAAAGCGCGCGTAGGTGGCTTGGTAAGTTGAATGTGAAATCCCCGGGCTCAACCTGGGAACTGCATCCAAAACTGCCTGGCTAGAGTACGGTAGAGGGTGGTGGAATTTCCTGTGTAGCGGTGAAATGCGTAGATATAGGAAGGAACACCAGTGGCGAAGGCGACCACCTGGACTGATACTGACACTGAGGTGCGAAAGCGTGGGGAGCAAACAGGATTAGATACCCTGGTAGTCCACGCCGTAAACGATGTCAACTAGCCGTTGGGGTCCTTGAGACTTTAGTGGCGCAGCTAACGCAATAAGTTGACCGCCTGGGGAGTACGGCCGCAAGGTTAAAACTCAAATGAATTGACGGGGGCCCGCACAAGCGGTGGAGCATGTGGTTTAATTCGAAGCAACGCGAAGAACCTTACCAGGCCTTGACATGCAGAGAACTTTCCAGAGATGGATTGGTGCCTTCGGGAACTCTGACACAGGTGCTGCATGGCTGTCGTCAGCTCGTGTCGTGAGATGTTGGGTTAAGTCCCGTAACGAGCGCAACCCTTGTCCTTAGTTACCAGCACATCATGGTGGGCACTCTAAGGAGACTGCCGGTGACAAACCGGAGGAAGGTGGGGATGACGTCAAGTCATCATGGCCCTTACGGCCTGGGCTACACACGTGCTACAATGGTCGGTACAAAGGGTTGCCAAACCGCGAGGTGGAGCTAATCCCATAAAACCGATCGTAGTCCGGATCGCAGTCTGCAACTCGACTGCGTGAAGTCGGAATCGCTAGTAATCGTGAATCAGAACGTCACGGTGAATACGTTCCCGGGCCTTGTACACACCGCCCGTCACACCATGGGAGTGGGTTGCACCAGAAGTAGCTAGTCTAACCTTCGGGAGGACGGTTACCACGGTGTGATTCATGACTGGGGTGAAGTCGTAACAAGGTAGCCGTAGGGGAACCTGCGGCTGGATCACCTCCTTAATCGATAGATCCCAGCTTTGGCATAAGCTCCCACACGAATTGCTTGATTCACTGAAATAAAGACGCGAGATGAGTCAAGACTCAAGCGTTAGACGATTGGGTCTGTAGCTCAGTTGGTTAGAGCGCACCCCTGATAAGGGTGAGGTCGGCAGTTCGAATCTGCCCAGACCCACCAATCGATGGGGCCATAGCTCAGCTGGGAGAGCGCCTGCTTTGCACGCAGGAGGTCAGGAGTTCGATCCTCCTTGGCTCCACCATCTAACACCGCGTTAAAGCTCAGAACTGAGTGCTTACCCCCCCTAAGGGTTGGGTTGGAGCATTGACTTCTGAACTTTGTTTTCAGACTGTTCTTTAAAAATTTGGGTATGTGATAGAAGTACGAACACATAGGCTGTTTCACTGCAGACTATGTGGTCAAGGTAAATTTGCGAGTTCAAGCGCAAGTTTTCGGCGAATGTCGTGTTCCAAACCAAACATAACTTCAGATTCTTTGGGGTTATATGGTCAAGTGAATAAGCGCATACGGTGGATGCCTTGGCAGTCAGAGGCGATGAAAGACGTGATAGCCTGCGATAAGCTTCGGGGAGTCGGCAAATAGACTGTGATCCGGAGATCTCTGAATGGGGGAACCCACCTGACATAAGTCAGGTATCTCACACTGAATCCATAGGTGTGAGAGGCGAACCAGGGGAACTGAAACATCTAAGTACCCTGAGGAAAAGAAATCAACCGAGATTCCCTAAGTAGTGGCGAGCGAACGGGGACTAGCCCTTAAGCTCAATTGATTTTAACCGAACGCTCTGGAAAGTGCGGCCATAGTGGGTGATAGCCCCGTAGGTGAAAGGATCTTTTGAGTGAAATCGAGTAGGACGGCGCACGTGAAACGTTGTCTGAATATGGGGGGACCATCCTCCAAGGCTAAATACTACTGACTGACCGATAGTGAACCAGTACCGTGAGGGAAAGGCGAAAAGAACCCCGGAGAGGGGAGTGAAATAGAACCTGAAACCGTATGCGTACAAGCAGTGGGAGCCCACTTTGTTGGGTGACTGCGTACCTTTTGTATAATGGGTCAGCGACTTATATTCAGTGGCAAGCTTAACCGTATAGGGAAGGCGTAGCGAAAGCGAGTCTTAATAGGGCGTTTTAGTCGCTGGGTATAGACCCGAAACCGGGCGATCTATCCATGAGCAGGTTGAAGGTTAGGTAACACTGACTGGAGGACCGAACCCACTTCCGTTGAAAAGGCAGGGGATGACTTGTGGATCGGAGTGAAAGGCTAATCAAGCTCGGAGATAGCTGGTTCTCCTCGAAAGCTATTTAGGTAGCGCCTCATGTATCACTCTGGGGGGTAGAGCACTGTTTCGGCTAGGGGGTCATCCCGACTTACCAAACCGATGCAAACTCCGAATACCCAGAAGTGCAAGCATGGGAGACACACGGCGGGTGCTAACGTCCGTCGTGAAAAGGGAAACAACCCAGACCGTCAGCTAAGGTCCCAAAGTTGTAGTTAAGTGGTAAACGATGTGGGAAGGCTTAGACAGCTAGGAGGTTGGCTTAGAAGCAGCCACCCTTTAAAGAAAGCGTAATAGCTCACTAGTCGAGTCGGCCTGCGCGGAAGATGTAACGGGGCTCAAACTACACACCGAAGCTACGGGTTCATCGCAAGATGAGCGGTAGAGGAGCGTTCTGTAAGCCTGTGAAGGTGAGTTGAGAAGCTTGCTGGAGGTATCAGAAGTGCGAATGCTGACATGAGTAACGACAATGCGAGTGAAAAACTCGCACGCCGAAAGACCAAGGGTTCCTGCGCAACGTTAATCGACGCAGGGTGAGTCGACCCCTAAGGCGAGGCTGAAAGGCGTAGTCGATGGGAAACAGGTTAATATTCCTGTACTTCTAATTACTGCGATGGGGGGACGGAGAAGGCTAGGCCAGCTTGGCGTTGGTTGTCCAAGTTTAAGGCGGTAGGCTGACTGTTTAGGTAAATCCGGACAGTTAAGGCCGAGAGCTGATGACGACTCTTCTTATGAAGAGGAAGTGGTTGATGCCATGCTTCCAGGAAAAGCCTCTAAGCTTCAGGTAATTAGAAATCGTACCCCAAACCGACACAGGTGGTCGGGTAGAGAATACCAAGGCGCTTGAGAGAACTCGGGTGAAGGAACTAGGCAAAATGGCACCGTAACTTCGGGAGAAGGTGCGCCGGTGAGGGTGAAGGACTTGCTCCGTAAGCTCATGCCGGTCGAAGATACCAGGCCGCTGCGACTGTTTATTAAAAACACAGCACTCTGCAAACACGAAAGTGGACGTATAGGGTGTGACGCCTGCCCGGTGCCGGAAGGTTAATTGATGGGGTTAGCGCAAGCGAAGCTCTTGATCGAAGCCCCGGTAAACGGCGGCCGTAACTATAACGGTCCTAAGGTAGCGAAATTCCTTGTCGGGTAAGTTCCGACCTGCACGAATGGCGTAACGATGGCGGCGCTGTCTCCACCCGAGACTCAGTGAAATTGAAATCGCTGTGAAGATGCAGTGTATCCGCGGCTAGACGGAAAGACCCCGTGAACCTTTACTGTAGCTTTGCACTGGACTTTGAGCCTGCTTGTGTAGGATAGGTGGGAGGCTTTGAAGCGAGGACGCCAGTTCTCGTGGAGCCATCCTTGAAATACCACCCTGGCATGCTTGAGGTTCTAACTCTGGTCCGTTATCCGGATCGAGGACAGTGTATGGTGGGCAGTTTGACTGGGGCGGTCTCCTCCTAAAGAGTAACGGAGGAGTACGAAGGTGCGCTCAGACCGGTCGGAAATCGGTCGCAGAGTATAAAGGCAAAAGCGCGCTTGACTGCGAGACAGACACGTCGAGCAGGTACGAAAGTAGGTCTTAGTGATCCGGTGGTTCTGTATGGAAGGGCCATCGCTCAACGGATAAAAGGTACTCCGGGGATAACAGGCTGATACCGCCCAAGAGTTCATATCGACGGCGGTGTTTGGCACCTCGATGTCGGCTCATCACATCCTGGGGCTGAAGCCGGTCCCAAGGGTATGGCTGTTCGCCATTTAAAGTGGTACGCGAGCTGGGTTTAGAACGTCGTGAGACAGTTCGGTCCCTATCTGCCGTGGACGTTTGAGATTTGAGAGGGGCTGCTCCTAGTACGAGAGGACCGGAGTGGACGAACCTCTGGTGTTCCGGTTGTCACGCCAGTGGCATTGCCGGGTAGCTATGTTCGGAAAAGATAACCGCTGAAAGCATCTAAGCGGGAAACTTGCCTCAAGATGAGATCTCACTGGAGCCTTGAGCTTCCTGAAGGGCCGTTGAAGACTACAACGTTGATAGGTCGGGTGTGTAAGCGCTGTGAGGCGTTGAGCTAACCGATACTAATTGCCCGTGAGGCTTGACCATATAACACCCAAACAATCTGTTGTTTGGTAAAGACCAGCCGAAAGCTTGGTTGAACCGCAAAATACCGATCACATACCCATTCGGGGAAACGACTAGACACCGGTTCCCCACCCGAATTGCTTGACGACCATAGAGCGTTGGAACCACCTGATCCCTTTCCGAACTCAGAAGTGAAACGATGCATCGCCGATGGTAGTGTGGGGTTTCCCCATGTGAGAGTAGGTCATCGTCAAGCACCTATACCCAAAACCCCCAGGCCTAACCGCCCGGGGGTTTTGCTTTTGCGCGGATAAAATAGGTTTGCGGAGCTGGAACAGTTTATCTAGCGACGCATCTATATTCGGCAAACCAGCCTAGTCCAGTTATACTGTCTTTTCGCCAATTTTGTACCTGAGTGTTGTTATGAGCTGCGATGCCTCTAACCTGAAATCTTATATCCGTGCTGTACCTGATTTTCCTAAGCCGGGTGTGATTTTTCGGGATATTACCCCGTTGTTTCAATCGCCACGTGCCTTAAGAATGACTGTGGACAGTTTGATTCAGCGCTATGTTGAGGCTGAGTTTACGCATGTGGGAGCGTTGGATGCCAGGGGCTTCTTGATTGGTCCCATATTGGCTTACGCACTGAATAAGCCATTAATTCTTTTCCGTAAAAAAGGAAAGCTTCCTGCCGAGTTGCTTACCGAGACCTATACAACTGAATACGGTGATTCCGTTATTGAGGTTCATAAAGACAGCTTGTCGCAAGGAGACACTGTACTGCTGGTAGATGACCTTATTGCAACAGGTGGGACTCTTGTTGCTGCGGCAAACCTGATTCGTCGCATGGGGGCTAATGTGTTTGAAGCAGCTGCTATTGTAGATTTGCCAGAATTGCAAGGCTCTAAGCGTTTACAGGAAGCAGGCATTCCGACGTTTAGCCTTACTGAATTTGCTCTTTCTGAGCGCTAAAAAGAGCCCGCTTTAGCGGGCTTTTTTTATGAAATGTATTTTGCAGGGAGCAGGCAATACACTAAACGCAGGCTTCCCAGTCCTGTCTTTATTGCTTGAATCAAGTAAGAAAGACACTGGTGCGTTAAGGTATCGAATACGTTAGGGTAGTATCCTCTCTTACTTCGTCTTCTTTGAGCAGTTTGGCAACAATCTAATCAACCAAATGATGTCTGCTGCCAAACATGATTACCATTATCCAACGGCAAATTTTGGCTCCAGCGCTCACGAGAGCGCCGGAGTGTTCATTATTGAAGCGGTTGTGGTACCACGTGCGTAAAGCTTAGGTCTGCACTGTTCGTAATCGACCAAGGGTTTTTTGCGGTTCCTTCAAAGGTAATATCTCTAAAGCTCGAGTTTCGAAGACCATTGATAGTGGCAGGTGCTGTTCCTTTGAAACTTACCTTGGCAAATTCGAAGCGTTCATGGAAAGCATCATGCGGGCTGTCGCCCTTGATCTCCAAGGCTGCAGAGACAGGATTCTCCACGGTAACGTTGCTGACCTTAATATCCTGAAATTTGCCGGAGATATCCGAGCGCTTGTAGTCCAGGATGGCGTTAGGATCGTTATAGTCCAAGGTGAATATAAAGCCTTGCTTGGCGCTATTACGAATGGCGGAGTCGCGAAAGATGACATTTCTGACGCCGCCGCCCATGAAGTTGGTACTTTTCATGCGCAGCCCGACATCGGTCCCGTCTGAGACATTATCCTCGGCCAGGATATTCTGTATCCATGCCCCGGTGTGGCTGCCAGCAACGATCATGCCGTGGCCGTGACGAAAGTAGTTATTGAAGACCCAGACATTTTCCTGTGGCTTCTGTTTAATGGCATCAGCCCCAGTCCCTGCTGCGAAGTTGACGCAGTCATCACCCGTCTCGAAAAAGTTATTGAAAACCATGGCACCTCGGCTGTTGGCAAATTCAATACCATCACCGTTATTGGCATCGTATGTCTTGTGTGTCGTGTTGGCCATCACCACATTTTCCGTCTCTAAGTTCATGATGCCGTGGTAGGCTGGATTGAGTACAGTAAAGTCACCATAGAATACGTTACGAACATTGCGCAGCGTGATTAGCGATGACCGCATTTGGCCGTACGCATCCTTGACGTTCATACCCGACGCCACTGCTCTTTGGACTTGGTCCTTGGCAAGAATGCCGTCTTGCATATAGCGTGTGTTGTCGCTTGCGACGTAAACTGGTAAGGCTCGTCCCAGCTCATCAGTGTCGTCTTCCAGACGCTTCCAGCCATTGCCGTTGATAATCCCTTTACCTACGATACGGATGTTTTCGAAATGCTCTTCTGTGTAGGGGTCGCGGGGTAGCGCGTTGATAAGGGAGGCGGGACGGATGGTGGTGGAGTAGGGGTACTGAATATATCCCTTCGCTGGATAGTCCTCCCCGCGCTCTGAGCCGAGAAGCGTTGCGCCACGTCCAATTTCGAGCGTCATGTTGCTCTTCAGGTAAAGTGCACCAGTCTTGAACGTCCCGGCAGGAATGAGTACCTTGCATCCAGGTGTGCAAGCATCAATAGCGGCTTGGATGGCATGTGTGTTAACAGTCTTGCCATCTCCTTTAGCGCCGTATCGAACGACATTGAACACTTTGGGTAGACGGCTGGTACGCTGGACTACTGCTCTGCTGTCAGCGGATTCATTGCCATAAGCATCTACAGCACGCACCGTGAAACGGTATTCAGTGTCTGCCTTCAGCCCCGTTGCCGTGAAGCTGTGGATGGTAATACGGTGGTGGAAGCCGCCTGTGTCTTCTTCATAAAAACGATTAATGTAAGGCTTGGCAGGTGAGACGCGATTGTTATTGGCGGTGGCACTGCCAAGAAATTTGCCGTTCAGGTAGACGTTATAGTCACGGATATCCTGCGGATTTGCAGGCTTTTCCCACACCAGAACAATCTGGCTCTCATCGTAGGCTAGTGTAGGAACCTGTACGTTAACCGGCGCATCAAGTGCGAAGCAGGGTAACGCGGTCACGGTTAACCCCAAGGTTAACGCTGTTATGGTCAGAATCTGTTTTTTCATTGAGCGTGACAAGGCTGCAGGGGGTTCGATGCTCATAGATTTATCCTTATTGTTATGAACGAGAGGGTTTAGAGCGCCACCTTGAGCCCATCATAATTTATTTGTGTGGTATGACAACAGCTAAGAAGCTATTCCTTCGGTGTTGTGAACGAGCGGCTTCCTGAGCAGCTAAGTACAGACAGCCAATTTTATAACCTTTAGCTGCTATAAGGCTATTTGAGGCTAAAGCGCCACTATAACCCTCGACTTCGATGGTTATTCTCAAAAGGAGTGAGTGGACTCCCTTGACAAAACGGAGTTGCCAAAAAATACTGATCTTGTTGTATGACGACGTACAGATGAAGGCTGTTTGATGAAAGTAAATCTTCAGGCCTTCTTTTATAGTTAATCTAGTTAATGATTTAGACCCCTGCATAGCTGGCAGTGTTGCTACTTGGCTGGTGGACAAACAGACCAGCTAGTAAACAAGTCTTAACAACAACAACAAAGGACTAGCATGATTCTTCTTACCCGCTCTCTAGTTTCAGCAATGCATTACTGCTTGGTCACCCGGCACATGGCTGTTTTTTCTTCCGTCAAGCAGGTTAACGCCTTCAGCTCATAGGCGCGTGCTCTCGGAGCATTTAACGGTACTGAATTTACAACGGTTCGCTTGTACAGCTCTGGATGCTGTCGAGTTACTAAGGAGTATTTGCATGCGTATGAAAGGCTCGGCTCTGATGGGGTGTTTGCTGCTAGCTGGTGCAGGATTCGCTCAGGGAGCAACGTTCTTGAATGGAGTGGTCATGGCCGATGCGCCTTTGACCAATGCCAAAGTCATAGTGATTGATAAGTGGGGAAAGCAAAAGACTGCTCTGACGGACCGCAAGGGGCATTGGCGCCTGGAAGCCTCAACACTGACGCCGCCGTTACTGGTATCCGCTACCGATCTTACACCGCGCGACGGACACATTACTCAAAATTGCCGCTACAACGATAAACCTCGAACGCGTTGTATGGCCTCGGTAGTGACAGCGCTCCCACGTAATGGAAATACAACGGTCAATATCACACCACTTACAGATCGGATTGTTTCCGAAATCGCCCAGAAGCTTGGGTACATCGGTCCTCAACAGTGGGTGGAAAGTGGTAATGCGGGGCAAATGCGCGAGGAGTTTCTAACTGCTCCGCTTAATGCGATGAGGGCAGGCCTTTCGCAAGCACTGACTCAAGCAGGCGTTAGCCATGTAGATCGGTACAACCCTATTACCACCCCCCTGCGTGACGACGGAAAAGGAGCAGCGGCGTTGCTCCAGGTGATTAATCACAACCGGGGTTATCACAATGACAGCGGCGAGGCGAGCGGAACCATTCTGACTGATATTCGCTTTCGCCCTATTCTAGGCTTCAGCGATGTCAGCACGACGCATGACACCAGCAGCTATGAGCGCTTCGACTACCTGCGTGCAAAGGGTGAGCTGGAGGCTATCAAGAGCGCTAAGGTGCGCATCCTGATTGTGAGTGATTCCACCGCAGCAACCTATGAGGAAAGCCGACTACCCAGGATGGGATGGGGGCAGGTCTTCCAGGAACGCTTTCGGAACGATAGCGGTGTTGCCGTACTCAACGGAGCGCGGGCAGGGCGATCGAGTCGCGATTTCTATAACGAGGGTTGGTATCAACAGATGGCGCGCTTCATGAAGGCAGGTGACTATGTATTCATCGCCCATGGGCACAACGACCAAAACTGTAATAGTGCCAAACCAGTGCGTGGTGCGGCAGATGTGAAAAACCTGTGTACCTATCCCAATGACAGTAATGGCAACAAGCAATATCCTGAAGGCCAACCGCAGCTGTCATTCCAGAACTCCTTGGAGCGCTACATTGCATTGGCGCGTCGGCAAGGAGCCAGACCCATCATTATGACGCCTACCACACGGGTGATGACTGCAGAGCGTAAACCCGCTTTCGAAAATGGTGATACTACACCGGTTGGCAGTTCCCACTGGACCAAGCAGAACAGCGAAAACGGCTATGCCTATGTAGGTGATTACGCGGCCACCATTCGCAAAACGGCTGCGGACAATCGAATTCCATTCATTGACCTCGAGCGGAAGACTATCGACTTCGTCAATCAGCACCGAGACGACTGGAAGTCCTATTGGCTTGCGGTTGATCCCAACGACCCACGCTATCCCTATTACAAAACCCAGACTTCCGGAACGTTGGATAATCCTGATCGTACCCACTTCCAGCAGAAGGGCGCCGAGGCGGTTGCCGGTATAGTAGCCGAAGGCATCGCGCAGCAACCGGCACTGGTTGAGCTGGCTGCAAAACTCAAATAAGAAGGAATAACAACAATGTCCATGCCTTCCCTATTACGCAGCACCATGCTCTTGGGCACTGTCAGCCTTGTATGTATCAGCCAGACGGCATTGGCAGTGCAGTACCAGGCGGTGGTGTCACCAACGGCGCAACCCAACACATTCACATCCATTAATGCGGCCATCAAGGCGGCCCCATCAGACCAGTCGCCCTATGTCATTTTCCTGAAAAAAGGAACCTATGAGGAGCG
This sequence comes from Pseudomonas sp. C2.3V, assembly GCF_058536325.1. NCBI lineage: Bacteria > Pseudomonadati > Pseudomonadota > Gammaproteobacteria > Pseudomonadales > Pseudomonadaceae > Pseudomonas > Pseudomonas sp. C2.3V. The sequence goes on from NZ_JBZUBN010000002.1 coordinate 674,294, forward strand.
CTTGAGCATCACTCGCCCTAATATCACCTTGATAGGCGAGCAGCGGGACAAGACCATCATCAGTGCCGGTGTGTACGCGGGCATGCTCGATGAGAAGGGACAGAAATATGGTACGTCAGGCAGCAGCACCGTGAGTGTGAACGCGCCTGATTTTACAGCGCGCAATCTGACCATTCGAAACAGTTTCGACTTTCCGGCCAATGCGGCCAAGCTGGCTACTGATCCTACCAAGGTAAAGGATACCCAGGCGGTGGCGCTGCTGCTGGACAGTAACAGTGATCGCGCGCGTTTTCACAATGTGAGACTGGAGGGATATCAGGATACGTTTTATAGCAAAACCGGTAGCCGCAGCTATTTCACTCAAAGCAAGATCACAGGGCATGTTGATTTCATTTTCGGATCAGGGATCAGTGTGTTCGATCACTGCGACATCGTTGCTCGACGCCGTACCGATATAGCACCGCCTTATGGCTATCTCACCGCGCCCAGTACCGATATCAAGTCTCCCTACGGGCTGATCTTCCTGCAAAGTCGTATTGTGAAAGAGATGGGGGTGCCTGCTCGCAGTTTCGCATTGGGACGTCCCTGGCATCCTACTACGACATTTGCAGATGGTCGTTACGCTGATCCAAATGCCATCGGCCAGGCAGTCTTTATCAAGTCCTATATAGATGACCATATCTATGGTTGGGACAAAATGTCGGGTAAAGACAAGGATGGCAATACGATCTGGTTTTATCCGCAGGACTCTCGCTTCTTTGAAGGGCGCAATTATGGACCGGGCGCAGCGTTGTGGGACCCACAGCGGCGGCAGCTTACCACTGAGCAGTTGAGGACATTTACGTTGGACCTCATCTTCCCCGACTGGAAACCAAATAAATTCAAAGAGTAAAACGGCTCGCCTACCGGACTGCGCTTATGTGGTCCGGTAGTGCAAATGGCTAGCATAGCGCTTGATTAGCCAAGGCCATTTGCACTGCATTCCCGCAGGATGATGGAGGAGCACCTTTGGCCATTTGGGCGACGTCATCCACTTGAGGGATGCCTATTTCGCTCAGCCAGTCGCCCAGCCCGCTGCGCTGCGTAACATCCAGGCGGATAAACTGCCCGGCTACTTGAGACAGCAGGGTCGCGATCATGGCTTTCGCCTCCTCGATTGATTCCGCCACGACAGGACCTATTGCCAGGCCGTGGCCAAACGGTCTTAGCAGGGCAAAGCCAACCCATTGCTGATCACGCTTCATACCCATCACGCTCTGGCTGATTTCCAATAGAGCGGAAAGTACCCGTGTGCGATCCATTCCCGTAGCGGCGGAGCCCAGCTCAAGCAGTTGCTGAAAATCCTGTGGGTTAACTGCCTGCAACACATGTCCGGTCGGTGGTTCATAATCGAGTAAAGAGGGTGCGCTGGCCGCCTGGTGCTGAAGAATGTGTTCGTAGGTAGTGAAGCCTTGGCTTGCATAAAGCGGAGCGCCTCTGGGTGTAGCGACCAGGATAGGAGTGCGCGCCTGGACCTGAACCAGGGTCTGATCTAGTAATTTCCGGCCCAATCCCTGACCTTGTCGTTCTGCTGCGATGATGACAAGGCCCACGCTGGCGTAATCACCCTGAAGAAAACAAAGGGCAGTACCGAGCAGACCGGCAGTGTCTTCTGCTATTACCCCCTGGCTGATTTGATGCATCCATTGCCAATCCTGCAAACGGTGGGGCCAGCGCAATGCACGCGAGAGTTCATGGGCACGTATGAGGTCCGTCGTGATCATCGGACGGAATCGAACGGAGGATTCAATTATTGACATGAAATCGGCAGCTTCCAGGTGTGGATGGTTTTGCGGGTAGAGTAAAAAGGAACTATTGAGCCAAGGATCAAACGGCTTCAGTCACCATTCAAATCATCAAGAGTATTCAATGCGACGCGCACGTTAGCTCATCTAAGGCCATGATTAATGGAGCGTGAACACTTCGATTTGTTGCTTGAGAACGTCTCCATTCGAAGCGAGAGCGTTATCCGCACAGTGAAGGCCTTCCTGCTAAGAGATGTACCCTGTAGACGCGCGTGAAAGCAACGATGTAATCAAGGTCAGTTTCTGATGCCTATTACGGCGCGCGCTCATAAAACAGACATATCAAACAGCGTTAGCGTTTTACAGAAGATAAATGCAGGGTTGCTGACTCTTACCGTATGAACTGCTGCCTTAACTTTTCGAATATCGCGGGTCGGCGGACGTGAGGCTAAATTCATTATTCATGCAGGCCAGAGGAAGGACCGCATCAGGGTCTTGGGGAGCTGCTGTGTAATCTAGATGAAGACTGAAATCAGTGTTAGCTGTACCCATCAGCTCAGGATCGGCAGCTTGACGAGCTGACACAGTATCCTGCTTTGCCCTTGATCAAGCCGATCCTGTCTATCTTCCCTGATTCCTTTACCAGGCAGAGCATTTATAGCCTGATGGTTTACCTCTACACCCTGGGGCCTACCGGCTATTGATCTTCAGGTGTGCCTATGAGCTTTCTTATGGCATCCAATAACGTGTCCATGTCAAAGGGTTTACCCAGAATCTGGGCGAATAAATAATTATTCTGCTGAGCAACGTGCGCTTGGGCACCTGTCATCAAGATAATTGGGATGTGAGCGGTATCGTCCCTGAGCTTTATAGCCTGCGCTAGCTCAGGCCCGGTCATTGAAGGCATCATGAAATCGGTAATTACCAGCGTTGGGATTTCACGGGTGAATAGTTCGATGGCTTTCTTACCATTGCTGGCTTTCAACACTCGATAGCCTACATCCTCCAAGGCAAGGCCTAGGATATCGGTTATCAGAAACTCATCATCCACTACCATAATCGTCGTCATGCTTTGGCTGTCCTCTGCAGACGCGATTAATGACTAGAGGTTGAAGAGGCTGCGATGTCCTCCTTTCTCTTCTGTTTTTTCATTGGATGAATCAGTGTTAGACCTCCCTTACCAATTACTACCTGCTTCCGGGTGCGATCAAAGGGGCTATTTCGAACCTTCACTATTGAAAAAAGGCTTGTAAGCTCTTTTTTCTTTTCTTCAAATCGCAGCAAGAAGACATTATCAACGAGGCTACATAGTTGAGGGGCTGGAGCAGTGATATCGGACTCTAGAATTTCCTGTATCTCCCAAGTGCTCCATACCGTTACGTCCATAGCTCTTAATTCGTTGAACAGGGCACTAAAAAACTCAACAAGACGGTTTTGTTCGCTGGCGGATCGAGCCATTGCTGCGACACTATCGATAAAAACCCGCTTGATTCGGTGCTCGCGGACCATATCGATCAGGCTATAGCCAACACTATCAAGCCTTAGTTCTGTTGTCGGCTGCCAATGTATACGGACGGCTTCCTGTTCTATGAGCGACTGAAGGTCAAGATCCAAGGCCGCAGCTTTCAAATCGAGCTGTTCCAGTGTCTCGTAAAAGCCAAGAATAAGACCAGGTTCTGCAGGCGTGGACTCCAGGATAAAGTTCAAGCCCGTGACCGTTTTGCCAGAGCCCGATGGGCCAAGAATGAGCGAGACCGATGACTTGCATAGTCCGCCAAATAACGCATCATCAAGCGCATGTATGCCGGACGGGATCTTGTCCTTACTCGTTTTCAAAGCACTTGTAGGGGTATTAAGTAAGGCCTCAAGCCTTGGGTATACAATAATACCTTGATCGCTGATCTGGTACTCATGCTGCCCTGCAATGGCTCCCGAGCCTCTGGATTTGCGTACGGTCATCCTGCGTATAGAGCGCACGCCTACCCCTTGCTCTTCAAGCGAGATCATCCCGTCAACCATGGTCAATTCAGGGCTACCTTCGTCCATGGTTGCGCTAGTCAGAAAGAGTAGAGTGCAACCCGCAAATGCAGCATGCGCCTGCAGTTCTGCAATGAATTTTTTTGTGTCCAAAGGCGTGTCGGCTTGGCTTCTGGCATTAAGCAAGCCATCTACAACCAGCAATGTTGCCTTATTACGAATGATCTCTTTACGTAACAGCTTGATAACGGCATCAAGCCCTTCGCTTTCCAGCGTATCGAAGGCACTAAGGTATTTGATGTTGTCCCCGACCTGAGATTCATCAAAGAAGGCCAGAGTAGAGAGGAAACTAAACAGCCGATCATGCGATTCAGAGAGGAGCGTTGCGAATACGGCTTGACCACCTGTGCGGATGTAATTGAAGGCAATCTGGCTTGCCAAAATGGTCTTGCCTGACCCAGGCCTGCCCTGAATCAGATAGGAGGAGCCTGAAACAAAGCCACCCTTAAGCAGAGCATCGAGCCCTTCAATACCACTCTTTAGACGCACCAGTTGGCTCACGTGCTTGACCTCAAATTATTAACGAAGACGCATTAACGACAGATGCATTATCCGTAGTTACCTAAAGAGTAAAGAAGAGGGAAATTCATGACCTCAACCCCCTCAGACAACATTTATGGAGAAGCTGATGAGCAGATCTCTAAATATATTCAAACATTTAATCGAAGATAGAGGAAAGGATAGAAATAAATGAATATAGGAGGTATTGCCTGGAAACGTGATGCAGCCCGCTTCGGCTACACATGCCCCTCTTGGGGGACACCCCGTAACATGAGGCGCAAACCGAAGCCGGAACTGCCTGGATAGTCTGACTGGATAAGGGATAAGCAGAGCAATGCTATCGAGCTGATGTTTTGCGGCTAACGAAAAGGCGTAGGCTGGAAGTCTTGTACGCCACGTTTGAACGTAGCTTGAAACTATAGTGGCAGAGGCCGCTTTGTTTTTACAAAACCTAGATTGCTGGGTGAAATCATTAGGCTTTAGGGATGCCGGGTTATGGCAAAGCCAACATTAGGTCTTATCCACTGATAGCTACAGATAATGGAGATTAAGAGGGGCTCAAGAGCAAGCGCAGTTAAGGCCGCTCTGGGTCAAAAGATGTATTGATTGATCTGTACTGATCAGGCTGGACGAATGATAAAGCTGTAATTTGGGTAATAGGTAAGGGAGACGCTATAGCGGAGCACTAAGGTTTATGCCTTAACCTTCCATTGCCGTGCTAACAGCTTATCGATATACCCAACGAGCTCTTCAGATGTAATAGAGTAAACATGCACCCAATGACCCTCTTTGGTACGACCTGCACGGATAGGCCATTTGCTGAGGCCTAGTTGCCTGGCGCGCTCAATAACTTCCGTGGGTGTCGCTCCGGTTACTGGGATGGGCATGGATGTCTCCTTTATCAATCTCTTCTTACTATCGGCCTGATGGAAGAAGAGCTTGAGCGCAAGGTGACTAACGGTCAGAGTTAAGAGGAGTGCAGGGCGGGACGTCCTTGTCCGTGCCTTATTTCAGAGGGTTGACGTTAAGGGATAGCCGACCAGTGCTGACAACCATTTTTCATCCAGCGTCCCTGGCCAACATCAACGTTGTCACTGACCTTACAGCCCGGTATGTCCAAGACCTTGCCACTGGAGCGGTTGACCAGGCGGAACCAGTTTGATGCGCTAGGCAGCATCTGCCATTGCTGGGTGTGAAGGTTTTGCCATGTCTCCTGTGAGATTGGCGAATCCTTGAATGCCTCCTGCGCAGTCAACACTTTGCCGCTGTTGACACTCAATACCTCATAGAAGCCATTTTTCAGATTGATCATGTGCCAGCGTTGAGCATTCGTCTGATCACACGAGGCCTGTTCGACCCGTACGCCTGCATCGAGACTGGCATCTTTCACATTGAGGCATTTGCTGCTGTTCTGATTGACCAGCGTTACTGGCTTCTCTGCGCCTGTCGGGACACCGAAAACCGGATTGCCATTGGAGTCCCAGCTGAGTGGATGAACATAAATAGCCCTGTTGGGATCGTACAGCGGATCGCCTACGATGCCCTTGTAGTTGCGAGCATTATAGATGTGAAGGATGGTGCCATCCCGGTCGGTTGTGAAGGTATTGCTGCCTGTGCCGTAGATCCCGTTACGCTCGCTACTCTTGAAGACAGGAACAGGTGATTTGGTCCATACGCTAGGATCGAGTAGATCCGCCGTGGCGGGTGCGGAAAGCAGGCCCATGTTGTAGTTCGCATCGGTAGCACTGCCCGAATAGGCAATGAACACCTTGCCATTATGCTCCATGACGGCAGGCGCTTCGTTGACCCAGAAACCTACCTTCTCCCAGTCGTATTCAGGTTGAGATAGCATTACCTGTTTGCCTTTAATGGCCAATGGGCCATCCAGCTCGGCAATGTAGAGATTGCTGTTACCTTCGATGTTCGGGTCTTTCTGGGCCCAGACGATGTAACGTTTGCCTGCATGCACGAAGGTAGTCGTATCGATACTGAATGACTCCCAGTTTGTCTTGATCTGACCACGCTCGATCCAGCCTGAGCCTGTTATCGGATTGGCTGCATTGTTGGACAGTGCATAAATGCGGTGATTGAACGGGGTGCCTTCCTGAGCGGCAGCGAAATAGACGTACCAGGAACCGTTGTTGTAATCGATCCAGGGTGCCCAGACGTGGGTACTCATCTCACCACTGTCGTGCTTGGTCCAGATGACCTGTTCCTGGGCCTTTGCAAGACCGGCAATGGTCCTGGCGCGCCTGAGTGCGATCCGGTTGTACTCCGGTACGCTATAAGTCATGTAGTAATACCCGTCGGTATGTTTATAAACAGACGGATCGGCTCGTTGCGTAATGATAGGATTGTCGTACTGGGTTGCCGCCAGAGAGGAGGCCGGGTTGATCAATACTGTTACAGCGACCGCGAGGGAAAACCAGGCGGCATTGGTAAGGTTGCGCTTGAGACGCCTTACCTGAGCACACAGTTCTAGAACCATGGTGTTTCTCCGTTGTTGTTATTAGCAAGAACACAGGTTGTTATCGAGCAGTGTGAGCCACAGATTTAGAGGCTGAAGAAAACGGCCCATAACTGCAGCTCCTCAAGCCGAACCCTGCAAGACGGGTGACCTCATAAGGCAGGGTCGCCAAGCCCGACAGCAGAGATAGCTCAAGCGCAAGCCATGATAATGGTATGACTATTACCGGGATCGCCCGATTATTTATAGCCTACATCGCTCATACGTCTAGTGGTGGCGAGCTAATGTTATGATGAATAGGCGGTTTGGCAGCTTGGTTGATCAGGCGAGGCGGCCTTTGCGGAATCAAAGAGGTGGACCGATTTATTAATGACGTAATGACGCGATCAGGCTGAAGGCTACTTCATCGAAGTCACTCTTACAGAACATGTTTTCGGCTAACGCCAATAAGAGTAGGGTGGATAGCGCTCTAGGCATTTCAGGCCGACTAAAATAAAACGGCCAATAGAATTGGCCGTTTTACGTAGTGGCAAAGACCTGTGGTCAGGCTGTCTTCTTGGTACGGCTTCGCTTTGGCTTGGGCATGGGCTGCGCCACGCTGGTTTCTATTCCGCCCGACAGCGGATCCCCTGCGGTGTCGTAGTCGACTTCTCTCTGGGCTTGAAACCAGTGCTCAAATCCCTGTCCATCCGGACGACCTGCGGCTTCCCAGATTTCGTAGGCGCGTTGACGTATGCGTTGTTCCAGATCATCCATCGCTCATCCTCCTATCGGATGTGGCTCAGCAGTCTGGCGCCGAGCTTTCTGACTTAGAGGCCTTAGGCCTTGAGTATCTACCTGCATGATTGCAACAGGACTATAAGAAGGGATGCCCAGTCTTCCTTATCGTTCCTCACGTGCTGTATACGTCCGATGAAAAGTCCTTTTCATTGAGAGACTTAACCTTTATCACGCTGCGCCAGCTCCATGATCATTCTTGCCAGTAGATAAAGTCTCGGCGCGACGCTTTCCACCTCGGCGTACTCTTCTGGCGTATGGATATTGCCGCCTACGATGCCAAAGCCATCCAGCGTTGGTACGCCCACACCCGCAGCAAGACTAGCGTCGGCTGCGCCACCGCTGCCCTCGATCGTAAGCTTGCGGCCAATTTCACCGTAGATCTTTTGAGCCATCGACACGAGCCTATCCGCTTCGGCGGTTTGAGGCATAGGCGGCAAGCCCCGATGCAGATGAGTTTTCACGTCGGTCTCTTGGATCAGCTTGTTGGCAGAGACGCGCGCCATGTCTTGCTCGACCCGATCAAACTCCTCAGGAACTGCTACACGGACGTCTGCCTTGGCAGTCGCGCTGTCAGGTATGACATTCGTGCGATCGCCAGCGTCGATTACAGTAAAATTGACCGTAGTTTTCTTCTCGACATCGCCCAGTTTGCCAAGCTGGAGGACCTGATGCGAGATTTCCATGGCAGCGTTTCGGCCGAACTCCGGCGCTACGCCCGCATGAGCGGCCTTACCGGTAACGTCAACGGTTGCGGTCGCGCTTCCTTTTCGCCAAGCCACGAGGCCATCGGCAGGCCGGCCTGGCTCTAGATTGAGGGTAACGTCATGCTCCCTGGCCACCCGTTGAATCAGCTGAGTAGCAGCATCGGAACCGGTTTCCTCGCTGGCATCAAGCAAAAAGGTAATTTGAGCGTAATCCTTGAAGTTGAGGTCTTTCAATATCTTGAGCGCATAGATGCCCGCTACGATTCCGCCCTTATCGTCCATCACGCCGGGTCCGTAGGCTCGCCCATCCTTTATATGGAAAGGCCGCTCCTTGGCTGAGCCCTCTTTGAAAACGGTATCCATATGCGCCATCAGCAAGATTTTGGCCTTGCCTGTGCCTTTAAGCGTGGCAACGATATGATGACTTTTATCAGGTGGAGAGTTTGGAACAGTCTCGATCGTAGCGCCCAGCTGTTTCAACTGATCAGCTGCAATCTGACCTACCTGTATCAGACCAGGTGCATAACCCGAGCCCGAATCAATATTTACCAGTTGCTCGAGTAGCTTGAGTGCTTCTTCCTTGTACTGTTCGGCATGGGATTGAACGGGGTGATTAGGTTTAGCCTGTACGGCGGAAGCGGTAGAAAAGGCAAAAGCGATTGCCAATGAAAGAGAGCACGTGGCGCGGCGGAGCATAACAGTCATGAGGCGTCCTTTTTGTTATGTGCCCAGACACTATAGACGCTCCCTGGCAGCCTGCATTTCGATTCGTGTAAGCCATAACCGGCGGCTCAAGGTCGCTACGATTTTGCCTTCAATGGCATCATTCGTGAGCCTTTGTCCTGTGCTATGCCAGTGAGCACGTATGTCAGGCTCGCGCCCAAACGCATCCGTTGGATTGCTGGATTCATTCAGTGGCGGCTTTAACGGCTGCCTTGGCCATATAGCGCTCAATGAGCGTGCAGGCCTGTTCGTTTAGATCAAGCAGTTCAGGCAGGAATACGCGTAGCTCGGGATGCTGACGAGTTTCCTCTTCCAAAACGCAATAGGCCTCGATGATGGACGCTTGAGTCCGCAAGGTTTGGCTGACCTTTTTCATAGGGATCTACTTGATTGATGTGGCTGCGTTGTCGGTCGGGATCAGAAAAACTTTATACCTTTCGTCGGTTGGCGACCGGCGCAAATGGAAAACTGTCTGGTGATGACTTATAGCCTTCATAATTCCGTGTTATCAACGGTGCCTGTCTGCAGAGCTGCTTGGGGAGGCATGTTCATGGCAGTGTTCAAACGCTATCTGACTGTGGGGCCTATCGTTTCGTTGATCAGTGTTTCGGCGATACTGATCATGGCCAGTGCACCGAGTCATCTCTATCATTTTTCGGCACTGGCATTGTCTGGTCTTATCGGGATTATGGTTGGAGTGACAGCGCTTGTGATGACGGCCCGTTACATCTATACCCACCTTTAATCTGCTGCAAAAGGCTCGGATGACCGGTATAAACAACGGGTGGATTTATACCTCCAAAGCCTGGTGCTAATGGCTATAAATGGAGGAGATCTGTATGAGCAATGCGCCCTTAGATGCACAAGGCTCCGATCCTGTGGTGCCGGACGATGCGGGCATTGGCAGTGACGTATTCGATCCACTGCGTCCCGATATCATTCCTGATAATCCGCTTGGCGATGATGAGGTAGATCATCCGCTCTAACGCAACACAGTTATCGAAAACCCGGCTAATGCCGGGTTTTCTTTTGGCGAGCCGTTTTCACTGCTTATTTCCGAGCACCGCAGCACATAAGCGAAACAAAAAGGGAACCCAGGGTGGTAGTGCTTGGGTCGAAGCGCGAATGAATGACACCCACCAGTGTCATACCGCTTTCGAATGCTTCTTGAGTCGCCGCATGGTTTACTTGAGGCAGTAATTTCAATCCATCAAAGGAACGTCAGATGAGCATCGACCTTAACGCAGGACGCCTGCCCGATGAGCATACCCTGGTCAACCTACCGCGCCTGGTGTCGCGCTACTACAGCGAGCGCCCCAATCCTGATGATCCAGCGCAGCAGGTTTCATTCGGTACGTCCGGGCACCGTGGCTCATCGCTGAAGGTCAGCTTTAATGAATGGCATATTCTGGCAACCACCCAGGCCATTTGTGACTACCGCAAAGAGCAGGGCGTAAATGGTCCGCTCTTTGTCGGCATGGATACCCATGCGTTGTCCGAACCTGCCTTTGTTTCAGCACTGGAAGTGCTGGCTGCCAATGGTGTTGAGACCCGTATCGATGCAGGCTGTGCTGAGACCCAGGGCGAGCCCGGTTATACGCCAACGCCCGCCATCTCCAATGCCATTCTCGAATACAACAAAGGCCGCACCAGCGGCCTGGCTGACGGTATTGTCATTACGCCTTCACACAATCCGCCTGCCGATGGTGGATTCAAATACAACCCCACCAATGGTGGTCCGGCCGATACCAACGTAACCAAGTGGATTCAGGAGCGTGCAAATGCGCTGCTCAAGGCAGGATTGAAGGGCGTGGAGCGCATGGACTATGCGCGTGCGTTGAAAGCGCCAACGACGCAGCGATTCGACTTTATCGAAAGCTATGTGGGTGGCCTTGATCAGGTCATCGATATCGAAGCCATCAAGCATTCGGGCCTTAAGTTTGGCGTGGATCCTCTGGGCGGGGCAGGCGTGCACTACTGGACGCGCATTGCCGAGCGTTTTGGTTTGCCGCTTGAAGTCCTGTCGACCCGTATCGATCCTACCTTCCGCTTCATGCGCCTGGATTGGGATGGCAAGATCCGTATGGACTGCAGCTCGCCCCATGCAATGGCTGGATTGATTGAAAACAAGGACCGTTTCGATGTGTCCTTCGCCTGTGATACCGACCATGACCGCCACGGTATCGTGTCGCGTTCGACCGGGCTGCTCAATCCCAACCATTACTTGGCGGTAGCGATCGAATACCTCTTTACTCACCGTCCCGAGTGGAGCGCTCACGCGGGTATCGGTAAAACACTGGTGTCGTCTTCCATGATCGACCGTGTGGCTCAGGGTATCGATCGGAAGGTCGTCGAGGTGCCAGTGGGCTTCAAGTGGTTCGTGGATGGCCTCATGGACGGAAGCCTTGGTTTTGGTGGTGAGGAGTCCGCGGGCGCATCGTTCCTGCGCAAGGCTGGCGGTGCGTGGTCGACCGATAAGGACGGCATCACCCTGGGACTGCTGGCGGCTGAAATCACGGCGGTTACTGGCAAGGATCCTGGTGAGCGTTATCAGGCCCTGACCGAGCGGTTTGGTTCGCCGGTGTATCAGCGTATCGATGCTGCAGCTGATCGCGAGCAGAAAGCCAAGCTAGGCAAGCTCTCCGCTTCACAGGTAACTGCCAGCGAGCTGGCCGGTCAGCCGATTACACAGATCCTGACCGAGGCGCCTGGCAATGGTGCCGCGATCGGCGGCCTCAAAGTTGTGACTGAAAACGGCTGGTTTGCAGCACGTCCTTCCGGTACGGAAGACGTCTACAAGATCTACGCCGAGAGCTTCGAAGGGGAGACGCATCTCAAGCGTATCCAGGAAGAAGCCAAAGCGTTAGTTGATAGCGTACTGGCTGGTTGATCAAGGGCTGCCTGGAGTGAAGTGCCAGGCAGTGTATTTCTCATGAGTCGGCAGGTGTCTGAAGCAAAGTCAGTCGTCTGCCTTCCAAACGGCCTTGATGATCTAACGCTTCAGTTCGTTGAGCATACCGTCCAGGCTGCGATGAAATGAGCTGCGCTCCCCGGCGCTGATAAAGCCCTGCTGGCGAGCCAGGTCCGCTGCGCTGGTTTCCACTTCCTTAATTTGCTGTTCGTAATGCTGCTGTTTGGCCTTGGTAATCGAGCCGTTGTTAGCATTGATGAGGTTACGTACAGCCTTTGCCTTGACCCCGACGGCATCCTGTTCCCGAGTGTTCGCTTCCAATCCATCAGCCGTAGGGTAACCCTCGAGCCCCGTTCCCTTGATCAGCTGCCATAAGGCTTCTTCAGGCGTATAGCGACCATGAAGCGCAGGCACTTTACGGTCGGCGAAACGGGCGAGGTCTACAGTAACAGGGCAGCCGGTGCTATGGGCAAGCTGCTGTATCGCTTCATCCAGCCGCTGAGAGGGATAGTTAAAGTCAGCGGCATTTCGCTGACAGGCCGCCTCTGTGGGTTGGCACGTACGGCCGAGAATCATCAATCCTAACAGCAGAGTCTTCATGATTACCTGCGGCAGCAAAAGAGAAACATAGAGTCTTATTCATTCCACATTTGACGGTAAGGCCTGACGTATCAAACCATAGAGGGGTGGGCTTTCCGATCTTAGTCTTCATAATCCGGCAGATAGGCTGCAGGCGTTGCCGAAGGGTTCATGGCAAAATGATCATATAACCCGATGATCAGGATTCACGCCCTCCTTGCTTACTCTCTCCAAGCTCGCCTCGTTATTCACGCCCAAGCGATGGCTAGGCGGACTGTTCATCAAATTTTTTGTCAGTCTGTTCGTGATCTCTGGTTCTTCTACAGTTGCAATCATCGGCTTCGGTACCTGGAAAAGTCAGGTTGAGCTTAAAGAGGCGCTAAGTGAAGATAAATTGCACGACCGTGTTGCGGTAGAGGGCAGGGTGGTGGCTGAGCTGCTGCAAGCCGTCGCTACGCCTGAACGCTGCCAGGCACTGCTTGAATTGTTGGTCCATCGTATCTTTGGTTCTGGTGTATTAACAGGCAAGGCTGGTAATAGTTTTAGCCAGTCTCTCGGGGAAGGGCGTCTTGCAGCGCTGTATCGCAATGAGCAGGGGCTGCAATGTCATTACCCCGCCAAACTGACGGAGCCGCTTCAAGCCAGAATGCAGAGAGTTAGCCGCCAGGGTAACAGTATCAAGGTTGAAAGCGATGAGCCGCGTACGACCAGTGATATCTGGTTTAGCACGGCGGTTGTTCAGCTACCACAAGAGGCGGATAGGCTTGTTCTGGGTATGGAGGGGTTTGATCCATGGAAGGCCTTCTGGGCGGATACGAGCCGTCAGTTTGGTTGGCTTTGGCCCTATATGCTGATCAGTAATTGTTGCACCGCACTGCTGCTGGCTTTCTTCCTGCTGAATAGAATTCGTCATGCCGAGCAGGTAGCCAATACCTGGGCTCAGGGCCAACTCGATATGCGTATCAACGATGAGGGACATGATGAATTCGGCCGGCTGGCCCAGCGATTCGATCATATGGCTGATGCGGTAGCAGGTGTGATTGAGGTCAAGCAGGCTATCGCTGCGCAGGATGAGCGCAGTCGGCTGGCCCGCGAACTGCACGATACCGCCAAGCAGCGGTGCTTCGCCCTAGGGCTGCAGCTCAGCCTCTTACGCCGCCTGTGCAGTACCCATCCCGAGCAGAGCAAGCTGGCCAACTCATCACTCAAGCTTGTTGAGCATCTTCAACGAGACATGAGCGATGTTATCCATCGCCTCTCGGCACCTACAGTGGCCGAACTAGGCCTGGATAGCGCCTTGAAGCAGAACCTGGCAAACCTGCTTGAGGGCAGCGCCATCCAATGGTCTGTCGATATTCAGGAAGAGGTGATGCATTGGTTGAATGAGGAGGATGCCGTTGCAACTGAGCTGCTCTTGATTGCTAGTGAGGGGGCAGCCAACACGCTTCGACATGCCAACGCCTCGCAACTATGGATATCCCTCGTTCGTCAGGGAGAGCGGTTTGTTCTTAAAATCGAGGACGATGGTCAAGGCTTTCATCCAGGGCACACCAGCTCGGGAATGGGCCTGGGCAATATGCGACAAAGAGCCCATTGGCTTTTGGAAGGGCGTATTGATATTCGCAGCGAGCCCGGCCAGGGAACCACCGTTGAAATCTCCTTTAAACCCACAAAAGGGTAATGATGAAAACCACCGTGTTGCTGGTTGATGACCATGCCATTGTCAGACAGGGTATCCGCAGTCTGCTCGACATTACCGGCGAGTTCGATGTGATAGGCGAGGCGGGAGATGGGCAGACAGCGATTGAGCTCGCTCAGGCGTCCAAACCTGAGCTTGTCTTGCTGGATTTGATGATGCCAGGGTTGAGCGGTGTGGAGACAATCAAGCGACTGCTGGAGGTAAGTCCGGGTAGCCAGATAGCTGTCCTGAGTTCTACCGAAGAGGATGAGTTGGCCTTTGCTGCCATCGAGGCGGGTGCTCAGTCCTTTCTGGTCAAGACGATGTTGGGTGATGAGCTGATTGATATGATCCGCCGGATCGCGCGAGGTGAGGTCATTATTCATCCCTTTATCGCGTCGAAGCTTCTTAAAGTGGTCAGGGGAATTCGCGAGCCCAAGGTCGATCCCTTCAAGGAGCTGACCGAGCGTGAACTTGATGTGCTTCGCGAGCTTGCCTCTGGGGGCAGTAACGTGCGCATTGCTACTGCACTGAATATCAGTGAGAAAACAGTGAAGTCCCATATTAGCAGCCTGCTCTCCAAACTCGACTTGGCTGATCGTACAGAAGCCGTTGCCTTCGCCTGGAAGCAAGGATTGATGACGCATCATGGTCCTGAAAGCGCAGTCTAGTAAAGGCCCAGCCCGGTATTCGGCCGGGCCTTTGTTTATCAGATACCACCCAACACTCTGTACAACTCGATGCGGTTTTCCTCCGCGATTTGACGTGCATTGATCAGCGATTTCTGGGCGCTGTAGAGCGTACGTTGCGCATCGAGCGCATTCAGGAAGGTATCAATACCCCGTCTATAACGTGCATCCGAGAGCTGGTAGCTTTCGCTGGCCGCTTCCAAAAGAGCTGTCTGGGCAGAAATTTGCTCCTCCAGTGTGCCGCGCCTGGCCAGCGCGTCAGCTACCTCACGAAAAGCGGTCTGGATGCTTTGCTCATAGTCAGCGACGTAATAGTCCCGCTGGGCCTTGCTGTAGTTCAGGTTGGCTATGTTGGCGCCACCGGTGAAGATCGGGATGCTAACAGAGGGCATGAACGACCAGACCTTGTTGGCGCTTGAAAACAGCGATGACAGCTCGTTACTGCTCAAGCCTACAGAGGAAGTAAGGCTCAGCTGTGGAAAGAATGCTGCCCGAGCAGCCCCGATATTGGCATTGGCTGCCAACAGGTTATGTTCGGCCTGAAGCACATCCGGGCGCCTGAGCAGGACATCGGAAGACAGTCCAGGCGAGACCTCTGCAAACAATGGGTTATCTGCTGCTAATGGTTGGGGTAGCACCGCATCATCCAGTGTCTGCCCGACCAATAATTCCAGTGCATTGCGGTCCTGAGCAACAAGCGTCCGGTAGTTGGCAATATCCGCGCGTGCCTGTTCATAGATCGTCTGGGCCTGCCGCAAGTCTACACGGGAGGCGATGCCTGCCGAGAGCCGCCCCTGGATCAGACTGACCGTGCGACCCGCGCTTTCCAGCGTTTCCTCCGAGATCCTCAGTTGCGCCCGGTCAGACGCGAGCGTCAGGTAGGCATTGGCTGTTTCCGCGATCAAGCTGATATAGGTGGCGCGAGAAGCCTCTTCTGTAGCCAGCAAACTCTGCTGCGCTGATTCGGACAGGCTCCGCACGCGTCCAAACAAATCCAGCTCATAGGCGCTAAGCCCAACGCTTGCCGAAACGCTTTTGCTGTAGACGGTCTGCTTTTGCCCGAGTGTCTCTACCTGAGTACGAGAGCGTGAAGCATTGGTGCTGGCGTTTAACTGGGGCCAGAGTTCGGAGCGCTGCAGACGATACTGCGCCCGAGCCGACTCGATATTGGCCGCCGCTTTGCGCAAATCCCGGTTATTGGTTAGCGCAAGCGTTATGACGGATCGTAGATCGGCATCCAGCACAAGCGCTTCCCAAGTGGTTGGCACAAAGGCTTGCACAGAGGGCGTGTAGCCAGTTCCTTGCGGCCACGTCGAGGGAACCGGGGCGGCAGGGCGCTCATAAGTAGGAGCAAGAGTGCAGCCAAACAGAGCCATCGGCATGAGCAGCGCTAAACATCTCAGGTGCATCATGGTGTCTCCTGCGAAACGGATGGGGTCTTGCTCTTCTGGAAGCGGATAGCGAGGCCGCGGACGAGCACAAAGAACAGCGGTACGAAGAAGATCGCAAGCACTGTTGCGGTGAGCGTACCGCCAATGATGCCGGTGCCAATGGAGATGCGGCTGTTGGCACCCGCACCGGTAGCAACGGCCAGAGGCAGCACACCTGCCATGAAGGCCAGCGAGGTCATAACGATCGGGCGAAGTCTCAAGCGAGCACCCTCAAGCGCAGCATTCCAGATAGAAAGCCCACGCTGCTCGGCCGCCTCGGCAAACTCGACAATCAGAATGGCATTCTTGGCAGCTAAGCCAATGGTGGTAATGAGCGCAACCTGGAAAAACACATCGTTTTCCAGCCCTCGCAAGGTAGCTGCGAGGATAGTGCCGACGATACCCAGCGGAATGACCATGAGCACTGAGAAGGGAATCGACCAGCTGTTGTAGAGGGCTGCCAAGCAGAGGAAAACAATCAGGATGGACAGGGCATAAAGGCGAATGGCCTGCCCACTGGATTCGCGCTCCTGATAGGACAAGTCGCTCCAGGCGAAGGTCGTCCCCTGGGGCAACTGGTTGGCCAAATGCTCCATTGTGTCCATGGCTTCACCCGAGCTGACACCCGGAGCACCCTGACCCTGAATCGCGTATGAGGCAAGGCCGTTAAAGCGTTCAAGGTTGTCCGGGCCGCGCTCCCAATGCGTAGTGGCAAAGGCCGAGAAAGGTGTCATCGCGTTGGACTGACCACGCACATACCACTGGTACAAATCATCAGGCTGCGAGCGAAACGGGGCGTCACCCTGCATGTATACCCGCTTGACGCGACCCCGGTCGATAAAGTCATTGATATAGGTACTGCCCCAGGCGGCACTTAACGTCGAGTTGATATCGCTCAACGCTAGCCCGCTGGAAACCGCCTTGGATTGATCAATGTCGATTTTGAGCTGTGGAGTTTCTTCCAGGCCGCTTGGGCGAACTGCGGCTAGGGACGGCTCTGCTGCGGCCAGCCCTAACAACTGATTACGAAAGCCTAGGAGCTGAGCACGGTCCGTTGTGGCTGATGCCTGTAGCTGGAACGTGAAGCCAGCCGATTGGCCCAAGCCTTGGATCGCAGGTGGCGTCAGGGCATAGATCTGCGCATCGCGGGAGCGGTAAAAGGTTGCCATGGCGCGATTGGAAATACTGTCGGCTCGGTCTTTCTCATCGGTGCGCTCGCTCCAATCTTTTAGGGCAACAAACGCAAGGCCTGTGTTCTGGCCGCTTCCGCCAAAGCCAAATCCGACAATGGTAAAAATTGCTTTGGTGTTGTCCTTTTCGGTTTCCAGATAGTGGCGCTCAATGGTCTTGCCAACCTCCAGACTGCGCTTCTGGGAGGCTCCGACCGGCAAGGTAAACTGCACCATGTTCGAGCCCTGGTCTTCGGTAGGCAGAAAGCCGCTGGGTAAACGCATATACAGCACGACCAGTACGGCGCCCAGGCATCCATAAATGAGCATGAACCGTACCGGGCGTTTGAGTACGCCCGTTACTCCATGCTCATAGCGGTTGAGGTTCTTGTTGAAGGTGCGGTTGAACCAGCCAAAGAAACCAGAGTGCGCCCGATGCTCGGCTGGCTTGAGCAATGTTGCGCACAGGGCGGGTGTGAGGGTCAGTGCAATAAACACCGACAGCACCATAGACGCTACGATAGTGATGGAAAACTGCCGATAGATAACCCCTGTCGACCCGCCAAAGAAAGCCATAGGCAGAAAAACGGCAGACAACACCATGGCAATCCCGATCAACGCACTGTTGATTTCCGTCATCGACTCCATGGTGGCGTCAAGGGCAGACAGCTTGCGCTCCGTCATCAAGCGCTCAACGTTTTCCACCACCACAATGGTGTCGTCTACCAGAAGACCAATGGACAGCACCACGCCAAACAAGGTGAGCGTATTGATGGAATATCCTGCAATCCATAGCACGCCGAATGTGCCTAACAGCACCACCGGAACGGAAATCGCCGGGATAAGAGTCGCGCGCCAGCTCTGCAGGAAAATGAACATCACCACGACAACAAGGGCAATGGCCTCGAAGAGCGTCTTGATGACCTCATGAACTGAAAGCTTGATAAATTCCGTGCTGTCGAGCGGGAATTCCAGGTGGTAGCCTTCAGGGAAGTTACTGGACAGCTCCTGCGCCAGCGCTTTTACGCCTTCGGCTGTGGAAAGCGCATTGCTTCCCGGTGCAAGCTTTACCGCAAGCCCCGCGGCAGGATGACCGTTCAATCGAGTGACGATGCTGTAACTCTCACTACCCAGTTCTACCCGAGCCACATCGCCCAAATGCACATGCGCACCTGACGAATCACTCTTCAAGATGATGTCCCGGAACTGCTGGGGCGTACGCAGTCGCGATTGCGCGGTGACGGTGGCGTTGAGCTCCTGATCCGGTGGAGAAGGCAATCCGCCAATCTGTCCAGCAGAAACTTGAGTGTTCTGTGCCTGTACGGCCGCCGTGACGTCAGATGGCATCAATCCATAAGTAGCCAGCTTCGAAGGATCTAACCATATGCGCATGGCATATTCAGAGCCGAATATTTGCACATCGCCTACACCAGGAACCCGTGAGATAGGGTCCTGCAGGTTGCTGGCCATATAGTCGGAAATATTCGTAGAGGATGATCGATCCGTGTCGTCATACAGGGCCATGATCAGCAGGAAATCATTCTGCGCCTTGGTCACCGAGACGCCTTGCCGCTGCACCTCGGAGGGAAGACGCGTAAGCGCCTGCTGAACCTTGTTCTGGACCTGAATCTGAGCGTTATCGGGATCGACCCCCTGGTTGAAGGTCACAGTAATGCTGGTTCGCCCTGTGGAGCTGCTGCTGGAGGAAAATGACTGAAGGCCATCCAGCCCCTTGAGTTGCTGTTCAAGGATTTGCGTAACGCTGTTCTCCATGGTCTCGGCCGAGGCGCCGGAATAGGAGGCGCTGACTGAAATGGCTGGGGGAGCCACATCCGGGTATTGAGCGATAGGAAGAGTACGTATCGCCAAGAGGCCAAAAAGCATGATGACGATACTGATAACCCAGGCGAAGACCGGTCGCTTGATAAAGAAATGTGCAAACATCGGTTACTGTCCCTGCTGC
Organism: Pseudomonas sp. C2.3V; assembly: GCF_058536325.1. NCBI lineage: Bacteria > Pseudomonadati > Pseudomonadota > Gammaproteobacteria > Pseudomonadales > Pseudomonadaceae > Pseudomonas > Pseudomonas sp. C2.3V. The sequence continues at coordinate 693,709 of NZ_JBZUBN010000002.1, forward strand.
GTGGCGCGAGCCTCACCGGAACCTGCCGGTTTGAACTCAACCGCATGTACCGTCGCCCCCGCCTTGACCTTGCCGGTGCCTTCAACGATGAGACGATCGCCTTCCGCCAGTCCGCTTTGAATCAGCCAGCTGCTACCAATAGCCTGGCTCGTAACCACTTCACGTGCTTCAACCGTGTTGTTGGCGTTTACAACCAGGGCCATGCCATTGCCTTTCGCATCTCGGGTAATGCCTCGTTGAGGCGCAAGGAGTCCCAGGGGCGCAACGGCCTCTTGCAAGATGGCTCTCACATACATGCCGGGCAGAAGAAGCCCTTCAGCGTTAGGGAAAAGCGCGCGAAGCGTGACAGAGCCGGTCTCCTGATCCACGGCAACCTCTGCAAATTTCAACACTCCTGAATGTTGATAGAGCGAGCCGTCCTCCAGGCGAAGGCTAACATCGGTGCTGCCAGCGGCTACGCCATTGCCCAAGGCCTTCTTGAGCCTGAGCAGCGCGGCGCTGGATTGAGTGATGTCCACATAGATAGGGTCCAGCGTACGGATAACCGCCAACGCGGTCTCCTGATTGGCTGTTACCAGAGCACCCGGGGTGATGCTGCTCTTGCTGATCCGGCCAGCAATGGGCGCCGTAATCTGCGTGAAATTCAGATCGATCTGTGCAGACTCAACCGCCGCCTTGCGCTCGGCAATGGTAGCCAGAGCTTGCTGATAGCTGGCCTTGGCATCGTCTGCCTCCTGCTGGGAGACGGCTTCGATCTTGATCAGATCGCTGTAGCGTTCGGCTTTAAGCTTGGCGGCCTGCAACGTGGCCTGAGCATTAGCCAGCGAGGCCTTGGCCTGGTTTAGCGAGGCCCGATAGGGTGCCTGCTCGATGCGGTAAAGCACCTGCCCGGCCTTGACGAGTGTTCCCTCTTCAAAGGTACGCTGTTTAATGATGCCTGACACCTGTGGGCGAACCTCAGCCTCCATATGGGCCACGGTTCTGCCGTTAAGCTCGGCAACCAGGGGGACAGGTTGTGACTTCAGCGTTACCACCGCCACCTCAACCGGCGGCGCTGCGGGTGCCTGGGCAGGCGCTTCAGGTTTGCAGGCGGCTAGCCACAGCACAGCCAGATACAGAAAGGCTTTCGATTTCATGTGTAGACGCACACTTTTCCAAACTAAAAATGTGCGTCAAGGTAGCGGCTGAGAAGAGGGGAGACACCCGCCTTATGGATGATTTGCCCTCCGCCTTAAGTCTGCCCTCCGTCTTTTTAAAAGACGGTTCACACCGCCAGTCGATATGACTGACTTATAGGCGAGCGGCTGGTTGATACCTTGCTGGCGCTTTGAGGGAAACCTAAAAAGTGAAGCATTGGCCTTAAACGCCACATGCTTATGGTATGGAGTGCTGGCATAGGCATCAGTGTAAGCGAAGGGCATGAATTGAATCTCGTTTCTTGTGCTTGAAAATTAAACCTACCTGTAATAGACGCGCTCCATGCGAATCGAGTAATGTCTGAGCTATATTTGCTCCCGCAGCCGTGCCGCCCTGTGCATGATGTATAACGCGCTTATACCGTCACTGCTCCTCGGAAAGGCCCGTTTTAGAAAGGAAAATGGAAATGACAAGGAAGGTTAGGCGTCAGACGCGTTCAGCATGTTATCCGTCAAGTGACGTCTAATAGTAGTTAGGGGTCTTAGCCGACAATCGAGAGGATCGCATGGAAGAGAAACCAAACTATATTGAAGATGCGGTATCAATTGCCATTGCAAGCCACCTTGCTTTGTTGAGCTTCCCCTTCTTCAAACATTCGATTGTTCCTATTTCTAGAGGGCGAGAACGTTGGTTGGGTGCGGACGCCAGGTTGCTAAGCGGAAAAAGATTCTTGCCATTTTACATGCAATTCAAGAGACCGTTTGCTCATACTGTGCCGAGTCGCGCTCAGATGATTAAAGATAGGAACAATCTGACGCCGAAGCTTTCAACTGCGCCTCGGACACTTTATTTCTCATTGCAGGAAAAACAAAAGCACCATAAGGACTTTCAGCATAATGTACTTTATAGGCTTCGTCAGAAGTTGCTGGGTCGCGGGATAGGTGATGCCGCATACGTTTGCCCTCTTTTTCTTGATAGGCAAACATATTTCTTTCAGGCACACATGGCTGGCCTAAAAAGATGGATTAGGCACTGGCCGTCCAACCCTTACGACCATGAGGACATAATTATAATGTCGGCGTTGGGCCCTACTGTGATAGAGGATGTTCCATTGCTCGCAGAACACATATCGGTTCCGCCGCATACCACGGTTACTGACGCTAAACACAAATACAGCTTTACTGAAAAAGGCGATGAGGTTTGCTTTCACTCACCGAAGCACCTTCCCGAAGGAAGCTTTCTACTTTCTGCGTGGTTGAGAAAAATTGCTTCTGCGGCTGAGTCAGGAGATCGGCTGATCTATTTCAATGATAGCCTAGTGTGGTGAATCACAAGTACGTTTAATTAGTTTCTACGAAAAGCTCGTGCTGCTCTACCTACTGAAGCCAGAATTTCACCAGCGCTCCTACTCCAGCGGAAGGGCCTCGGGTTCTGGTTGTAAGTAGCCAAATAATGGTTAATAGACTGCTCAAGATCGCTCACGCTGGTATGTGATTGCCGCTTGATCCATCTCTGACTAAGGGTCGAGCAAAAGCGCTCTACCAGGTTTAGCCAGGAAGCCGAGGTTGGGGTGATATGCACCTGATAACGAGGGTGTGCGGCTAGCCAGGCCTTTACCTGATCGGTTTTATGCACCTCATAGTTGTCCATGAGCAAGTGAACCGGTAGGTCCGTACAGATCTCTTCATCAATAGCCTTCAAGAACTCCACAAACTCAGCGCTACGATGACGACGCTTGAGACGCCCGATCACTTCGCCTGTGGCAACATCCAGCGCAGCAAACAATGACGTTGTGCCAAAGCGCTGATAGTCATGTGTTCGAGTGACCGGATGGCCTGGTGCCAAAGGCAGACCTGGCTGGGTTCGATCCAGGGCCTGGATCTGGCTTTTCTCATCAATACACAGCACCAGAGTCTTATCCGGTGGGTTCAGGTATAGCCCAACGATGTCATGAACTTTATCGACGAAGGCCGGATCGGTTGAGAGTTTGAACGTCTGCTCAAGGTGAGGCTTAAGGCCAAAGGCTCGCCAGATACGTTGCACACTGGCCATGGAAATATCGGTAGCCTTGCTCATGCGGCGCGAACTCCAGTGGCTGGCATCCTCAGGCTTGGTTTGCCGGACCCGATCAACAACCTCCTGAACCTTCTCGTCACTGATACTGCGGGGTCGCCCAGATCTGGGCTCATCATTAAGCCCCTCAAGTCCCCATTGTGAGAAGCGAAGACGCCACCGCGATACGGTCTGAGCTGTAATACCCAGGCGCCTGGCAATCGATGAGCCGGGTTCACCGCTAGCGCAAGAAAGGATGATTTCAGCGCGTAGTTTTGAATCCGCAGGACCTTTACGCTGAGCCCTTCGACGGCTGAGCTCGGCATGTTCTTGCCTGGTCAGTGTGATCTGTACAGCAGGACGGCCTGTTCTCATCGCATGCCTCCTTGAGTCAGTTTTGAGTACTCATTCTTCAGACCATACTTATGCTTGGTAGTTGTGATTCACCACACTAGGCTTCTTGCGCGAGCTCGTTTCTGAAGCAATTGGAGAGAATAGTCCGGACTTTGAACTGCCTAATGATCCCAGCCTTGCGTGGTATGCTTGGGGTGATTACCTGCATAAGCATTATGCAATTGAGCAGTACGGTGTCTTCGTTGATAACCCCTAACAATTTGCTGCACCGGAAAAATAGACTCGCTTGCGCTCGCTATTTTCCGGTGAGCAAGGCGTTAGATTTCACAAGGATACCGCGTGAGAATTGAAGAAGAATGGAAAAAGTCCGGTTACTTCTGGCTTCCTCAGAATGAAGATAAAAAAATCCCTGGAACCTTATCTATTCTAGATGGTGGGAAAATTGAGCTTGAAGTAGTTGGCCTATTTGATGACAGCATTGAAGCCCTTAACGGGAATGATGACCTTGACAGGATTATTGGTCACGTAGAAAAAGATGGTCTCGTTACACTAGAAGACTGTTTCTACAGAACGAAGAATATTTCATTTGGCGGTATAAGCAAATCGCTTGTTCATGTCCATAAAGTCATCAGTGGAGTTGCTTACGATAAAGATGAAGCCGTCACATTCAATACAGTTTCTTTTGTGGTAGAAGGAATCAATGAGTGGGTGGCAATAACTGGAATAAATGTTGCCCGTAGCAGTGATTATAAAACAGCGACTATAAGTTACACTCCTCAGGAAGAAATAGTGTACAACCTGCAATCAGGATTTAAGCTACACGTCCTTTTTGGATACACGCTTCCGGGGTTTCCTAGTACAACAGAAGCGAGGATAACCCAACAAACGTACTTCAAGTTGTCATCTGAGGATGCCAAGGATTTTTCAGAGTTTAGCAAGGTTATACATCAAATTACTTACTTGCTTGGTTTTGCCGTTGACTCTACAGTCACGATTAGCGACGTATCTGCAACATCAAATGAAATAGTCAGGGAAATTTCAGAGGGGAAAACAAGGCCTGTAAGTATAAAGCTATACTACCCCAGCCTGCCATTCTCAGACAGTGCACCAAAAATCGACACACATAGAATGCTATTCCGTTTTTCAGATATTCGTGAAAATGCTGAACATGTATTTAACAAATGGCTTAGTACATATTCAGTAATACGCCCATCTCTTGGATTGTATTTCTCCGCAGTATCAGGAGATCACAAATATCTGGATGGAAAATTCCTAGCACTTGCACAAGGTCTTGAGACGTATCATAGAAGAACGTCCAATGAGACTTTGAGGGATGAGTCGGAATTTAGGTCAATGGTGGCATCACTTTTATGGAATTGTCCAAAACAGAATAGAAAATGGTTGCGGGGGCGACTATATCACGGCAATGAAATTAATCTTGGTCAAAGAATTAAAAGGATTATTGAGCCCTACAAGGCTTACCTTGGAAATTCAAAACAGCGAAATAAGTTTATCAGAGGCGTAGTCAACACCAGAAATTACCTTACACACTACAGTGAGGAGCTTGAAAAAGACGCTGTGAAAGGCTCCGAACTATGGGGAATATGCCAGAAAATGGAAGCTGTCTTTCAGCTTCATCTTCTACAGCAGCTGGGGTTTGAAGAGTCTGATATTCAAAGAATTTTTAGTAATAACTACAAGCTAAAGCAGAAGTTTGATGAAATCTAACAAGTCAATCAACTACGCGCCTTCGGCGCCGGACAGCTTATACTGCGCTGCGCTGCGCTCCGTTCCAGCTGCCGGTTATTGAAGCGTTAGGTCACAGAGGAATATCACCATGAGCCTCACAAGTTTCTTTGAGAAAATCGGGGCGCCTCTTAAAAACTCACGTTGGTCATGGAGCGGTATTCGCAAAGACGGAACAGTAATATTGCGTGTATGGCAAGATCGCACAAGAAAGCACGAAGGAATTAACTACATGCAACTGTCTCATCTCCAAAAATATGGGGAGGGAGATGACAACCTCGGCTACATGGAACGTTTAGAACACATAAATCTTATAAAAAACGGGGCAAAATGCTACATGGTCATGTGCCGAGCCAAAGACCCCAAAGGCTCGCCTAGAAAAACCCTAAAGTATAACGAAGACAGTTTATTTCTCGGCGGAAATCTAATCGAAATTGAATCCGATTGGTATATTGAGATCGCAGCTAGCATTCCTGTGCAGTCCGCAACCTAACTAGCGGTTCAAATCGTTCGCTTCGCTCTCTGGGACTGCGTGCCGCAGCCCCTTAACTTAAGCGTTATGCTCTTAGGTGAACTCCGTGCCATATAAAATAAATCAGGCGCAATTTGATTCAGTTACTGCCCTTAGCAGTGCGGATCGCAGCTCCCATTTTGTAGCTAAGGTCGCAGACTGGCAGCAGCTATGGGCCGTTAAAAATGATGAGGGTTGGCTGGTCCCTATAACGCCTGATGGCCTAGAGTATTTCCCTGTCTGGCCCCACCCAGATTACGCCCAAAAAATTGCAGATGAGAATTTCCCCGGTCATGTAGCAGTAGAAATATCACTCGAAGAATTTTTGTCTCGTTGGTTACCGACCTGCGAAAAAGATAATGTAAAAATTGCAGTATTTCCTAATAAAGAGTGGGTGTTCTGGGTTATGGAGCCTAGAGATCTTGCCGATTGCTTCATGGGTGAAGCGAGCCATTATGAGTAATAGCATAATATCTGGTTCAAATCGCTCGCCGTGCTCGCTGGGACGGGCTAAAGCCCGCCCTTTAACCAAACGTTAGCTTCAAGAGGCGCAAGGCATTGGCAGTAGAAAATCTTCAGGATTTAGCAGCAGAGATCATTAATAATGGCTTGTCACTTTCTGCCATTGATTATGTATACATCACATTAGTCGCTCTGGTTTCGTCTGCATTAGGCGCTTACTTTGGCTCATACTTTAAAAGTCGAGGGGCAGAGAAGGCGTTACAAAACAGCTTCGATGATGTGAAAGAGCGATTGAGACAGACAACGCGATTGACTGAGGAAATCAAGTCTTCGATTGAGCTTGGTACATTAGAGCATCAGATTAAGTTTTCCAAGCTTCATGAAAAGAGAGTTGAAATTATTGAGGGGTTATATCATCGTTTGATTGCAATGGAGACCGAAGCAAAGACCTTTGTTTACAAGTCTAGCCCCACTCATTCGGATCAAGATCAATTTAATACAGCCAATAGCACTATTAATGAATTTATTTCCTATTCGAGGCTTAATAAATTCTGGGTTGAGAAAAGCCTTTTCGATGAAATCGAAGCTATTGCACTCAAGTTGGATAAAATAATTCATGGTGCTGCGTTCAATTGCGACGTTAACCCACAAAATGCACAGCAGTTTGAGAAAGCAATGGAAGAGAGAAGAAAGTTAGTGGAGGCCATTAGCAACGAAATACCTGCTGCGAAAGAGAAAATCATTGATAGCATAAGAAAAGTATTGGAACCATCAAAAAACTAACAATCAATTGCAGCGGACCTAAATTTGCTGAACAAATTTTGTCCGCTAAATTGGGCGTTAGTCAGAACTTTCAAAATCTAAAAGGATTTCTATATTGGCCACGCTCGCTGGTGTTTACTTACACATTGACATGGAGCTTTCCGAGAATGAAAAGTCAGAAGCGAAACACTATCTTGAACAGCTAACAAAAGACTTTCTTTGCAGGCTTTATCACCAAGATATCAATTTATCAATTGAAATTCGCGACGGCAGCGTAAAGATTTGGCTCTCCGTTGCAGGAGCCATATATCTCACGATAGGACAGTACGGCTCATTTCGAGCCGGCATAGATCAACTAATAAAAGACTCTCATACAGTAAAAAGCTTTATAACCAGCACACTACTAAAAGGAGGGCTATCCCAAAGCCTGCTCCTAGAAGAGAAAAGACTGATCACGACCCCAGAGAAAGCACGGAAAATTCTATCGAAGATCGAAAGAGCTCAAACAATGCTTCACACAATGAATAGCGAACAAGTCCAGAAAGAGCTTTCAATAATATACAAGTCCGTTGACAAACTATTCATTGAGTTAAGCTCGCACGAAGATCAAAAACTCTTTATTGACGCCGTTCCTAGTGAAATTCAAAAAAAACTATTCCCATACCACAACGAACCACCATATAAGTATATCAATGATTCTTACTTTGCTCATATTCGACGCAGAAACTACAGATGGGAGTCACCATTTCAAAAGAACCGGCTTGAATTAGAATAATATATTTTTACAAAAAATGCCATCCTCATTACTCCATTACAGCCTTCAAACCGTTCGCTTCGCTTGCTGGGGCGGGCTAAAGTTCCCCTAACCAAACGTTAGGTGCACTTAGGAGATTTTTAATGACTAAGAGAGCAACCCTTCACCTCATGTGCGGAAAAATGGGCGCTGGCAAGTCCACTTTTGCCAAATCGCTCGCAGAGTCCTCAGGTGCAGCTCTCCTATCGGAAGACGATCTGCTGCGTGGCCTTTATCCCGGCGAGGTCACCGATCTAGGCAGCTACATGACGCTGTCTAGCCGCATCAAGAACGCCTTGGCTGGCCATATCTGTGCGCTGCTACGTCAGGGTATGTCTGTTGTCTTGGACTTTCCCGGTAATACTGTGAATCAGCGGGCCTGGTTCCGGGAACTCATTGAAAGCTCAGGTGCCTACCATCAACTGCACTACCTTGATGTATCGGACGAGACATGCAGACGGCAGCTTAGGGAACGCCGGTCTATTAATGGCGGTGACCCGCTGCAAGATGACGCCACGTTTGATGCCCTGCTAGCCTACTTCGCGCCGCCCTCACCGGAAGAGCAGTTCAACGTGGTTCGGTTTGGGGCGGGCTAAAAAATCGCTTCTTAACCTAACGTCAAATGCAGGTTACATGGACCCGACAGATCTCGATGACAAAATCGCAAAAGGCAGAATTGATCTTTGGCTACCCCAGAACAAGTCGCGTTTAGCGCCAATGAATGACAAAAATTCCAAACAATGCACCGCTGTAAGTAAAAGAAGCTTAACCACTCCGATATTGCTGCGCAAGCAAGCTTATTGCTAGAGCTCTAGCAGCTACCCTTTAATTATCTAATTGAATAATATTGATTTTAAAATATAAAGACGATGCCTACCCCAATGGGTGGAAGAAAGTCCGAGAAGAGCCGGAGAATAATATATAAGCTTGGATAACTTATAAGAGATAAACACTGGAAATTTTATCCATTAAATAAAATACGTAAGACTTTTGATGGAAAACTAAGCTTTAAAAATTAATTTAATTATGAATATACTATTCATTTGTAGCCGTAATCAGTGGCGAAGTCCTACAGCTGAAACAGTCTGGCGCAAACATCCAGGCATCAGTGTTCGGTCTGCAGGTACAAGCCCAAATGCTCGCAGAACAGTAGGCCCTGCAGATATACGGTGGGCAGATGTTATTATTGTCATGGAGCAGAAGCATAAGAGCAGGTTAGTGGCGGATTTTACTCGCCTATTGGAGCATAAGCCTATTCATGTGCTGGAAATTCCAGACGAGTACAAATATATGGACCCAGAGCTCGTAGATATCCTGAAAGAATCTGTGGGCAGTTGTCTCGCTATCTAATAAATGGTTAAGCTTATGTGATTCCGCTTACTCGGACTTAGCTAAAGTCTAGCCTTACCAAACAGTGTGAGAGTTGCATGGAGCTAATAGAGCTAGAAGAAGGCCAGCTTCTTGGGATTGAATTAGAGGCTAGCGAGTTGTTCGTACAGTTTATGGCACTTACCTCCGATAATGAGAGAGTAACTGTCTTTTCTCATAATCGAGATACCTCAAAGATAAAGATTCGATTCTACGCATTATCGTTAAAGGCAGGACTTTGCACAGTGGATGGCTGCGCCACTCTTGGGGAAATAGAGTCGGTCTCATGCTGTAACGATCGCTATAGCCTCGAAGGAGATTTTGGTGCAATTACAGTATTTGCAGATACAACCTTCATCCAACCAGCTCCTGTCTGATTAGGTAACGGGCCTGCTAAAACCTGCCATTTATGTCTGCATAAGGCAGCGTAACGTTGCATAAGAAGCAAAAGCAAGCCATTTGAGCTGCCGCATCGCATGATCCTAGGTGTAGCGAGCCAGATAGGCGTTAGCCTTAGATTAAATTCAATAGCCAGCTGCGCTCGAAATACGTGGAAGTCGTTCGGGCAGAGGCGGTAGACCATACTAAGTGAATGTATTAGTAACCCTTATTGTTCATCATCAAAGATTGCCTCGATAGGCAAGGCAAAAATCCGTGCTATTTGAAAAGCCAGTGGCAGGCTAGGGTCGTAGCGGCCGTTTTCGATGGCGTTGATGGTTTGTCGGGAAACGTCAAGCTGCGAGGCGAGATCGGCCTGGGACCAGTTACGGTTGGTGCGCAGCTCCTTGAGTTTGTTTTTCATCGGTAACGCCGCGCCGCTATTCTTAGTCCTATTATCCACATGAGCCCCATGATAGGCCACACCATATGCCAGCTGATATGGGGAAAACCTACACATGGAGAGAGGCGTTACGAGAGAGGCAAGCCTGAGTGCACTAGCATTCAGGGCGAAAAGACATGGAAGCGTCTAACGTCGTAAGACTGGAGCAAAACGGCCAGACAAATGTCTGGCCGTTTGGGTGGCTGTATCGCTTGAATATTATTGTGGTAAAGACCTAGGCCTCAGAGCGTTTCGGATGCCTTGATATGAGCAATCGGGCCTAGCAGGCTAGGATCAAATTCAGCCAGCGCTTGCGCGTTCTCCACCTTTTGCGGCCAGCCGGGGTTGGCCAGCGCACCGCGTCCAATGGCAATCAGATCGGCGCCGTCTTCCAGCGCCTGTGCTGCCCGCTCCGGATCATGCAGTTTGCCGTTGGCAATGACTGTAACATTGGGTGCATAGCGGCGTGCCAGGGCTGCAAGGCTAAGCCCTTCGCCAAAGGCGGGCTGCCACGCTTCATGCTCGGTGACGTGGATGAAGTCGATACCCGCTTCGGCCAGCGTACCAAATACAATTTCTGCTCCGGCTTCGCCTTCTTTCCATTTGTGCTCGAAGTCGTTCACCTTGCCTTGGGAGATGCGGATTCCCACGGGTACGTTAGCCCCGATTGCAGAGCGAACCGCTTTATACACTTCAAGGCTCAGCGAGAGACGTTGGCGAATATCACCACCCCAACGGTCATCACGCGTGTTGGTGTAGTCGGTAAAGAACTGATCGAGCAGGTAGCCATTGGCGCCATGGATCTCTATGCCATCGAATCCCGCAACCTCCACCGCCCGCTTGGCTGCCTGGGCAAAGCTGCTGATGACATCAGCGATGTCTGCTTCGGTCATTGCTTTTGGCAGGGGATAAGGGCCTTGACCACGGTAGAACGTCATCTGCTGGCCCTTGGGTTGGAGGGCAGAGGGGGCGAGGGTGTCGTTGCGGAACCGATTACCTTGAGTCAACGCACCGGCATGCATGAGTTGGGCAAAGACCTTGCTGCCCTGGGCATGCAGAGTATCCACAAGAGGTTTCCAGGCCTGGGCTTGCTCGTTATCGCTCATCCCAGGCTGATACGCATAACCCTGGGCGTAAGCCTGATCGGTATACAAGCCTTCCGTGATGATCAACCCAAACCCACCACGTGCAAAGCGCTCGTAGTAACGATTCATGGTGTCGTTCGGCGTCCCGTCCTCATTGGCACTGACACGTGTCATGGGCGCCACGGCGAGGCGGTTGTTTAACGATACGCCGGTTATATCGAAATGGGTGAAAAGCGTCTTGACCATGGGATGATGTCTCCAAAGGCTTTAATGCAAAGAGAAGTTTGCCAAGCCTTTATCGATAGGCTTGAAGAGGGATCGTGTGGTTACGATAGCGATATCTTGAGTGCTTCTGTAGCCTGCACAGGTGAGTAACCGGTATAACGGTAGGCGTTAAAGTCTATGGATATGAAAGATGTTGCCGTCCTGGCAGCCATTGCAGCGGCGGGGAGTTTGTCAGGTGCGGCCCGCCGCCTCGGCATGACACCTATGTCTGTTTCACGTCGGCTGGCGGCATTGGAGCGTGAGTTGCGGGTTCGGCTGATTCACCGTACGACCCGCTCCGTATCGCTGACACCTGAAGGCGAGGCGTTTTTACCGTATGCCCAGACCATGCTGGAGGCTGAGGAGGCTGCACGTGCTACGCTTTCTCCAGAGGCCTCTGGTGCTCGCGGTGTGCTGAAGATCACCGCGCCAGCAGTTTTTGGCCGCACGGTGATTGCGCCTCTATTACCCCAGCTCTTGGCAGAGCATCCTGCCTTGAAGATCGATTTGAATCTGAGTGATAACATTGTCGATATTGTGGGGAGCGGTATCGATGTAGCCATTCGTATTGCACCTTTGCGAGACTCGAACCTGATTGCCCGGCAGCTGGTAGTCAATCCACGTGTGTTGTGCGCCTCCCCGGATTATCTGCGCCTCAATGGTACGCCTGTTAATTCCGGTGAGCTGGCTGATCACGCCTGTCTCCTGTTGAACGGCCTTCAGCACTGGCCTTTCATGGCAGGGCAGCAGGTGCGCTCAATTCGGGTGGAGGGGCGGCTTTCCAGCAGCAGCCTTGAAGGTATTCGTACTGCCTGCCTTCAGGGGTTGGGCCTCGCCCAGCTAACTTATTGGGATGTGCATGGAGAGCTGGCAGCCGATTCGTTGGTAGAGGTCAGCCTGGATGATGTACAGCCGCAGGCGCTGTCTATCTGGGCGCTGCTACCGACGCGGCGTTATATCCCACTGAGGGTAAAGGTTTTCCTAGAACTGCTTGGAAATCGCCTGAACAGGCCTTGAAGTGTGGAGCACGTTATACGTTTAGCGATGGGGCATAAAAGGAATCCGCGTCAAATAAAGGCCTTTTGATATACCGTTCGTCGGAGTCAAGATTGCGAGATACCGTTTGTCTTATTACTGTTTATTTATACAGTAATAGCAAAGGAGGTCTCACACATGTTCATGCTTGCCCTTTTACGACTACTCAGCCCTGAAAAACAGGTCGACCCTGTCTGTTGGATGGCGCAGGAAGATTATCTTCATCTGGCGCACAGGCTCTCTGGGAGCACACTTCAAACAGCGGCTTGCAAGGATGCTGAAAACGTTGTCGTGCTCAAGGTAGGGCCACATGGACAAGCTCAGTGAAGCGATCGACTCGCTTGATCTGCAAGTCATTCTGTTCCGACCACAATCATCACTGCTTCGCTATGATCACTTACTCAACGAGACGTTGGATAGGTTACGTGGCGTTCTAGCAAAAGCCCAGCAGGCCAATTACCTGCAAGGCAAGCCATATAACAAACCAGTCCTCGTTGATACTTACAACGGTCTGGTAAAGGCCCATCGGCACATCTCCCGCTTTAAGGCATTTAATTGGGTTTGGCATGCGCGCCTGGCTTTGCTCAGGCTACTGCTCAAGCCGCTGGCCGGAGACAATCTCCAGCTGACCCATGCCCTGCGCAAAGCGGGAGGCATGCCATGAGTAATGTGGTAGCGCTCGAAGGCCTGCTTGACAGTCGTCGGGTCTGGAAGGGTCACGGCGTTCAGGTCAGAACAGGCACTCAGCCAACCGGATATGCGGAGCTGGATGAGCGATTGCCTTTTGGCGGCTGGCCTGAGGCGGCCTTGACCGAGATCCTGCTGCCCTATACCGGAATAGGGGATATCAAGCTACTTTGGCCTACGCTTGCCCGGCTGACGCAAAGCGGTGAGCGAGTTACCTTGATTGCACCCCCTTATGTGCCTTATCCCCAGGCCTGGATCGCCGCTGGGGTTGATATGGATTTGGTGGGTATCGTCGAAGCCAAGGGGCGAGAAACCTTATGGGCTGCTGAGCAATGCCTTCGCTCGGGCAGTTGTGGTGCGGTACTGTGCTGGCCGGAACGTGCGGATGACAAGGCGCTACGCAGGCTACAAGTGGCGGCCGAGACCGGGCAGACATTGGCGTTTGTCTACCGCAGCCTTGAAGAGGCAGCCAATCCATCACCTGCTGCCCTACGGTTGGTGATAGAGCCCAGCCCGTTACAGCTGCGCATCCTCAAGTGCCGTGGCGGTCAACCGAAAGCACTGCCTCTTCCTGCGGCTGCCTGGCGCTAAGGGGGCCGCTATGAAATGGGCGTGTATCCTGCTGCCACAACTGGCGCTGGACGGTGTGCTGCGTCACCGTCCCGAATGTACCGAACCCTTGGTCTTGCTCGGAGGTACGCCACAACGGCGCGTCCTGCGTGCAGTCAATGCCCGTGCCAGGGCGTTGGGGCTGGCGCCAGGGTTGACCCTCGCCGCTGCACAAACCTTATGCCCGGGCTTTGCAACAGCCGAATACGATCTGGACGATATCGAGCGCAACCAGAATCTTCTGGCTGCCTGGGCATATGGCTTCAGTGCCCAGGTGAGTCTGCATTATCCACGAGCGCTTCTGCTTGAAGTTGAATCGAGCATGCCGTTGTTTGGCCCCTGGCCTGCGTTTTCCAGGCGCCTACGTGACGAGTTGGCGGCGCTCGGCTTCAGCCATCGTATTACCCTGGCGCCCAATCCTGTATCCGCGCGCATCATGGCCAATGTCTCGGATGACCTAGTTATCGCGAACGATACGGAGTTGCGGCAAAGGCTCGGCCCCTTGCCACTGGACCGGGCTGGCCTGGACAACGCCCTGGTGCAATCGCTTGGCCGTATGGGGCTGATACGACTCAGGCAGGTAATGGATCTGCCCAGGGCCGAAATAGCCAGGCGCTTTTCCGCCGGTTTGCTGAACCAACTCGATCTGTTACTGGGTAGAAGGCCATTGGCGCTGGGCTTCTACCGGCCGCCTGATACCTTTGATGCGCGGGTAGAGTTTAACTTTGAAGTGGAGTCGAACCAGCAACTCCTGTTTCCGTTACGTCGCCTGACGTTGGATCTGGCCATGTACCTGGCCGGGAGGGACAGTGGTGTGCAGCGCTTCATGCTGTATCTGGAGCACCGTGCGCAACCGGATAGCCTGATCACAGTAGGACTCCTGACACCCGAACGGGATGCGGGCCTGTTGTTTGAATATGCCCGTGGGCGGCTGGAAATCCATCAGGTTACGGCGCCCATTCTGGCGTTGCGGCTGGTCGCGGAGCAACTTCCAGCCTTTGTACCGGAGCACCGTAGTTTGTTTGAACCGCGACCGCAGCAGACGCTATCGTGGGAGCAGTTACGCGAACGCCTCAGAACACGCCTTGGTGATTCGGCCGTCTATGCGGTTGGCGGCCAGGGGGATCATCGGCCGGAGGCATCCTGGCGGCAGGATGCCAAATCATGTGATCTACAGATGCTTGCGCAAGGGAAGCGCCCGGCGTGGCTGTTACGTGAGCCTATTCCACTGGGCGAGGCGGCACCCCATATTCTGGCCGGTCCCGAGCGGATCGAGTCTGGCTGGTGGGACGGCAGCGATATACGCCGGGACTACTATCTGGTGGAGCTTCCCAATGGCCGCCTGGCCTGGGCTTATCAGGCAATCGCACAGCGGCCGGGTTGGTGGTTGCATGGGTGGTTTGCATGAGCACTGGTTATGCGGAGCTGCACTGTTTATCCCATTTCAGTTTTCAGCGAGGCGCCTCCAGTGCCGATGAGTTATTTGAACGGGCCAAACGCCTGAGATATGAGGCACTGGCCATTACGGATGAGTGCACGCTTGCCGGTATCGTACGCGCCTGGCAAGCCGCACAAGCACATGGCCTACCTCTGATTGTGGGTGCTGAATTCTGTATCAGTGAAGGTCCTAAGGTTGTGCTGCTGGTGGAAGACCTGGGCGGCTACCATCATCTGTGCCGACTGATTACCCGAGCGAGGCGCCGTGCGGAAAAGGGCCGTTATCGTCTACTCAAGGAGGATCTTACGGATCACTGCTTGGGACTTGTGGCGATCTGGCTGCCTGACATGGACGACAATACGCAGGGTAGCTGGTTGAGCAAGTGCTTTCCCGGGCGCCTATGGGTAGGTGTCGAGCGACATTATGGTCCGGATGATGCCGAAAGATGGGTAAGGCTTCAGGCGCTAGGCGCCGCCCTGGATTTGCCTCTGGTCGCCTGTGGCGATGTGCATATGCACGCACGAGGGCGGCGGGCCTTGCAGGACACCATGACCGCCATTCGGCATCATGTAACGGTCGCCGAAGCTGGGCAGCGATTGTTCCCCAATGGTGAACGCCACCTGCGTACGCTGGAGACACTGTTTGAGTGCTATCCGGCAGCGTTGCTGGCCGAGTCGGTGAAGATTGCCCGACGCTGTCGTTTCAGGCTTACCGAACTACAGTATCACTATCCTTCGGAGGTAGTGCCCCAGGGGCATACGCCCACTAGCTGGCTACGCAGGTTGGTAGAGCAGGGCAGTATCTGGCGGTGGCCGGAAGGTGCGCCGGACACTGTTACGAAACAGCTGGATCGTGAACTTGAGCTGATCTGCCAGAAGCGGTACGAGAGTTATTTCCTGACCGTGCATGACATCGTCCGCTTTGCACGAGAGCAAGGCATTCTCTGTCAGGGTCGGGGCTCAGCAGCCAACTCGGCGGTATGCTTTGCCCTGGGGATTACCGAGCTTGATCCGACGCGAATCAATTTACTGTTCGAGCGGTTCATTTCCCATGAGCGAAACGAGCCGCCAGACATTGATGTGGACTTTGAGCACGAGCGCCGTGAAGAGGTCATCCAGTATGTCTTTCAACGTTACGGGCGCACACGTGCAGCCCTGACGGCGGTGGTCAATACCTACCACGCGGCTGGCGCCGTGCGTGACGTGGCCAAGGCGCTGGGCTTGCCGGCGGATCAGATCAATGCCCTGGCTGAATGCTGCGGTCGCTGGAGCGATCGTATACCGCCTCCGGATCGCCTGCAGGAGGCCGGCTTTGACCCGGAGAGCCTGTTGCTCAAGCGGGTGCTCGTCCTGGCCGGTGAGTTGATTGGGTTTCCACGGCATCTCTCGCAGCACCCAGGTGGATTCGTCATTTCGGAGCAATCACTGGAGACGCTTGTACCCGTAGAAAATGCAGCCATGGCCGAGCGTACCGTTATTCAGTGGGACAAGGACGATCTGGACGCCATGGGGCTGCTAAAAGTAGATATCTTGGCGCTGGGCATGCTTAGCGCGCTACGCCGCTGCTTCGATCTGATTCGGCACTACAAAGGACGTGAACTTACCCTGGCCACCATTCCTCAGGAAGACCGAAAGACCTACGCCATGATCAGTCGTGCAGACACCCTAGGCACTTTTCAGATCGAGTCACGGGCCCAGATGGCCATGCTGCCACGGCTCAAGCCACAAACGTTTTATGATCTGGTCATCGAGGTGGCAATCGTTCGTCCCGGGCCTATCCAGGGTGATATGGTTCATCCCTATCTGCGCCGCCGTAACGGCGAGGAGCCTATCGCTTATCCCTCCCGCCTGAAGCGTGTATTCGAGCGTACCTTGGGGGTTCCGCTGTTTCAGGAGCAGGTCATGGAGCTGGCAATTGTGGCTGCAGACTACACGCCTGGCGAGGCCGATCAATTGCGTCGCTCCATGGCCGCCTGGAAGCGCCACGGCGGCCTTGAGCCGCATAGGCAAAGGCTGACCGAACGCATGCTTGCCAATGGCTATACCCGGGAATTTGCTGAGCGCATCTTTTTGCAGATTCAGGGCTTTGGCAGTTATGGGTTTCCTGAATCCCATGCAGCCAGCTTTGCGTTACTGACTTATGCCAGTTGCTGGTTGAAATGCCATGAGCCGGCTGCTTTTGCCTGTGCCCTGATCAATAGCTGGCCCATGGGGTTTTATAGCCCTGATCAGGTGTTGCAGGATGCCCGGCGACACGGTATTGAAACGCGTTCAATCGACGTCTGTCATAGCCATTGGGACTGTAGTCTGGAGCAGACAGACACCGACCAGCCTGCAATCCGATTAGGCTTGCGAATGATTCGAGGGCTTTCGGAATCAGCCGGACGCGCTATTGAAAAAGCCTGTGCGGTACAGCCGTTTTTGAGTGTGGCCGATCTCTGCCTGCGAGCAGGGCTCGATGCCAGAGCGCGTGAATGTCTGGCAGACGCTGGCGCGCTCAAAAGCCTGGCGGGGCATCGCTATCAGGCCCGCTGGAATATGGCAGCTATCGAGCCGCAGTTGCCTCTCTTCACAGAGGGCGCAGTGGTGAGCGAGGAACACGTCAAATTACCAGAGCCTACTGTGGCAGACGATCTGTATACCGACTACGCCGCTACAGGTACTACGCTGGGGCCACATCCGTTAGCACTGCTTAGGGCTGAGCTCAGGACTCGCCGGCTGCTCGATTCGCGCGAACTTGCCGAGCGATATCATGGGCAGCTCTCGCGCATTGCCGGCCTCGTCGTTGGTCGGCAACGCCCTGGTACTGCCAGTGGCGTTACCTTTGTAACGCTTGAAGATGAGTATGGAATGGTCAATGTGGTCGTATGGCGTGACCTTGCCGAGCGGCAGCGACGCGAACTGCTGCAGTCGAGGCTGCTGCGTATCGATGGTACGGTTGAACGAAAGGAAGGAGTGCTGCATCTCATTGCGGGTCGTCTTACAGACCTGAGCGAGCTGCTTGACGGACTGGATACCCGGAGCCGGGATTTCAAATAGTGAGGTTAACTGCGGGTAAGGTGCGTTGGGTCTGAGCCTATCGTCGCGCTTGCCTAGCTGACCTTGAGCACTGTCGTATTTTTATACGAGAGTCGTCCGCCTAGTTGCAAACCTGGTCTGGCACAACCTTTTTAACCCAATGCGTAAGTGTGAATGCTGATACACGTAAGGGCGTGCCAGAAGCCAATCAAGCAAGGCGTTATAATAGCTATGTTGATAGCACTATGATCTCATAAAGACGCAATGAAACTTAAATTTAATGCTATTGAAATAATAGTGTAATAAAACAACTGAATATTAAGCTTTGCTTACTTATTTATTATAGAAATATAGACAATCTATTTCTTGAAGGTTAAAAGGTAGGCGCAAAAACGAGAAGTCGATTTCTTTAAAGCTTAGAGCATGTGAAATGGATATACGCATAGAAAAAGTACAAGCTGAATCCACATGGGTTGTTTGGCTGAATAATATTCCGGTCAAGTTCTATACGGAATATGAAGCCGATGCCTTTGCTCAGAAGCTTTCGACACGCATTGATGCGCTGCAAGACGTCCGGCTGACCAGGGAAAGTCTGGCCGAGGCAGTGTAAAACGCGGAAGCGGGACTCTGGTTAAGGAGTGCCGCTTTAAACGTGTTGTGCTCACTACCGTCTTACCATGCAAGGAGCAGTTTTCAAAGCAA
>NZ_JBZUBN010000003.1:0-236690 GCF_058536325.1 Pseudomonas sp. C2.3V
ATGAGAGATGTCACAAAAGAGCCTCTTTCCTCGATAGTCCTAGGTGTAGAGAACGCAGCTCAGTTATTTGCCAAGTTTTCTGCTGAAGGCAATGAGGAACTGGAGTCTCTTCGTACCTCAATCATTAGTCCCGATGAGCAAAAACAGGCTCGTATCTGGTCTATTACCGAAGCCGCCAAACTGATTGGTCGTCATCCTAACAGCCTGCGATTAAATCAGGACGTGCGTCAGAAAGATGCCCGGGGGGCATGGGTTTACTCGCTGGATGACATCAACTACTTTCGCGAAAAATATGGCACTCGCTACAAGCGGCCCGCTGGATCTCAAGCGGCCATCCTCGCGGTCAGCAATTTCAAAGGCGGAGTTGCTAAAACGACCACAACGGTGCATTTGGCACAGAAAGCCGCAATTGATGGCTTACGCGTTCTGGTAGTAGACCTCGATCCGCAGGCCTCCACGACGTTTAATCTTGGCCCGTTGATCCCGGATATGGAGCTGGGTCCTGACGACATCATTAATAATGCGATGACCAAGGATCCGCAGCTTATCAAGTCTGTGATTTGTGATTCTTACTTCCCTGGCATCCGCCTCGTCCCGTCCAATCTTCATCTCCAATCGTTAGAGTTTCTCTACACGGACCGTGAAAATGAAGACAGGCTTGGTGTCCCAGCTGAGCGACTCTCAAGAGCGCTTGAAGTGGTACGGGAGGATTACGACATCATCCTGCTTGATTGCGGCCCGAATATGGGCGCAGCTTCCTTAAACGCGATGGCTGCATGCAATGCCGTACTTATTCCGATACCGCCCAGTACTTACGACCACGCCTCCTTCGTAATGCTATCAACCACATTGACGTCTCTATTCGCCTCACTAGAAAAGAGTCTTGATTATCTTCGCATCGTTATTACCAAGCATCCCGGTAACAAAGGCTCCGCGCTTGTTGAGAATCGCATTCGTAAGCTCTACGGCGAGTACGTACTGAATAATGTCGTGAGCATGACGGCTGAAATTGAGAAGGCGAGTGCAGAAATGTCCTCTGTTTACGACCAGGTAAAAGGCAAGAACAACCGTCGCCAGTATCAGAGAGCCATCGACATCATAGACGCCGTAAACAACGAAATTATCGATGATCTCAAACTTCTCTGGAATAGACAGGCCGAAGCGGCCAAGGGAGTTGAGTGATGACTGATCACCCAATACCTGGAATTGCGGGATATTTTATCAATGACCTGAACCGCAAACGTGAGGAAAAGCGTGCTGCTGCGCAAGGCCGTATAAAGAAACCCTACGTAGACACCCAACCTGCTGACACGTCGGCGGAGCAGATTCCGGTAGAACCAGTATCAGCCAAGGAAGAACCTGCCCCGTACACTTCTGCGCCAACTGCTGCAGAGTTTTTCGAGGAAGAGGTAAGGAAGGCAGCGCCCTCCCCTTCAGTGCAAGTTTCGGCTGAACCCACCAAAGACAAATCATCCAGACAGGCTGCCAACGAAGACACTATCGTTGAGCTCGACACTGGGCTTATTGACGAGTGGGAACTGAACGACCGGCCTGTAGATGAGTTTGGTGACATAAGTGACCTGACCTTGCGCATCAACCAGCATGGTCAAATCGTCCCCATTCTTGTACGGCCTAAAAAAGGTGGCCGATACGAGCTTATCTATGGACGGCGGCGGTGGACAGCCTGTAAGGAGTTAGGGCTAAAAGTTAAAGCATTCGTTCGCAAGCTCACTGATCAAGGTGCCTATCAGGCCATGGTCAATGAAAATGCCGGACGTGAAGATATATCCAGCTGGGCGCGTGCATTGAGCTACAAGAAAGCTCTGGATATGGGTGTTTACCCTAGCCAAGCAGCCCTCGCCGCTCATCTAGGGCTTAACAAGGCCACTCTTTCAAACATCATGATCTACAACCGTATCCCAGATGAGATCGCCTCGGCAGTAGGCTCATTTGCAAAAGTAGGGATAGGAACGGTCAAGGCGATTCTTAGCCTTGCAGAAGACAAGGCCAATATCGAACACATTGTTGCCAACGCCGCACTGATTCAAAGCGGCAAAATGGCAGACAAGGCTTTGACACGAACTGTTGAGGCTGCACGCACCTCAAGTCCCTGCCCTAGCGGTACCAAATCTGTTCTTGATGCCTCCGGCAATAAACTATTTTCCATGCGCCGAACAGAACGCGGCGTCTGGAGTGTCACGTTAGCGAAAGACCTTACCCGAGACCTTTCAGAAGAAGAAGTTGAGGCCCGACTGAAGGCTGCCTTTAAATGCGAATGATTATCAACAATATAAGTTGTAGGCCTACAACCTCTTTGTTTGCGAAGAGTAGTAGGCCTTTTTCTTTAATTACGGATCAGGGTTGTAGGCCTACAACCACAGCTACTGATTCAGGTTGTAGGCCTACAACCTTTGATGAACATCGAATAGCAGGCTCACCCAAACGACCGTCCAGCGCCCCGCCAGGTAAACCAATACCACCTGGTCCGGGGCTAGAAAAGTCCTCCCCCAGAACCCGCCAACAGGCGGGTTTTTTTATGCCCGGAGAAAAGTCCATGACCCTCGCTGCTACGTCTACAGCTATAGACGCTTTGTTAAAAGACAAGGAATTTAGGCTATTAAGTGCTCCTCTTATGCGCCATGTAATCAGTACGTCTACGTTAAGTGATGGAGCAAAGGTTTTATGGTTTTCGCTCTGGGAGCTGTGCGCTTTAGAGACCGAGCGTAAACGTAAACTGACGTTAGGTTTTTTGGCTAAAAGGCTTGGTAAGTCAGTTGACTCTGTAAGACGTTACGTCAACCAGCTTCAAAGAAATGGCTATCTAGTAATTGATGAGCAATATGACGTAAACCAAAGACAGCTACCTTCCATCTATAGAGCTACTGCTCCAGCACAGGTCGTCGCGCTTATTACAAAAGAGATACCCGATCGAAAAGGTATACGTCGTGATCAAACAAGTGAATCTAAATCAAGTGACGTGGCTATAGGTGATGGGTACGTAGACAGCAGTATTATAGAAAACCCTATTCAGGTTAATGCCGTAGACGTTGGTAAAAATAATGACTGCGAACAAGTAGATCAATTACATGGCGACGACGTTAAGATTTCAGGATCAACAGTAATACGACCATGCGTCGACGTTGCGTCGACTACAGTTGAAGAAAAGGGGGATTTATCTGCCCGCGATTGCAAACTAGCCCAGCGGCTCAATGCTATTCGATCGCGAGCCAGACACCCTCATATCGCCCAAAAACAGGCAGTGAGTAAGTCTGAAGTCAATGGGTATAAACCTGAGGTGCAAAACCGAGTCGTTACACCACCGGATAGCGAAGTCTGCGCGCACAGCAGTAAAGCGGAAGAGGGTGGCAAGCCTGCACTTGATGGGGATAGCAGATTTGCGAGCCAAGAAAGTATTCCGAAGGAAGACAATAACAAAACAACAAGCGAGCCCGGGGGGCTTCGGTTCTGGATCTATCGGCAAATCAAGCAGCGAAAGGCATTCAACTCAGATCCTTGGCGATATGTAGATGAAATTGCCGTAGCGATAGAGAAAGGGAGTCTTGCCAAATTCAATTTGGCCAAAGCCATGAACATCGCCTTGAAGCTCATACGCGAGGGACGCTGGACAGCGCCCCGTTTTGTTGTTTGATGAAGCTATATCATTGATTTTGAAGCGAAGATCAAACTCTATGACCCTCATAAACGGCAACGTTTTCAAAACCTCTGGTCTACTAGCCATTGGTGAGACATCGGGTATGGATTGCCACTTCAGAATCGTCTGGCACTATGCTCGGAATATCAAAGCCAAGGAAATAGGGGAGATGGCGCATGTCTGACGATCAGCGTTCAACCTACGAGCAGAATCTGTCCTTCATCAAAGCCAATGTAGAGCGCCTGCAGCGCGGTGAGGTCTCCATCGACGAGTTGGAAACCCTGACCGCCCAGATGAACCAGGCCTTCAAGTTCTGCGAAGATCGACTGACCAGGACACGGCTTGCTGTAGCCGAGACGATGAAGCAGTCTGCGCCTGCCGCCGAGTGCTGACATGAACGCGCCAGCACCAGCGGTGCATATCTCGCTACACAGCTATCTCAAGCAGATCGAAGGGGTGATCAAACGCTCCTTTGCCGAGCATATCTGGGTTGTGGCTGAGCTGAGCGAATTCAATGTCCGCAATGGTGGTACGTGCTGGTTTACTCTGATCGAGAGCGCTGATGGCAAGGAAATCGCCAAGTGTTCGGCTGTGATGTTTGGCAGTGTCTCGAATGTGCAGCTAAGAGCCTTTGAACAGGTTACGGGATCAAAACCGCAGCCCGGCATGAAAGTGATGCTCAAGGTCTGCGCGACCCTGCATCCCCAGTATGGCTTCCAGCTCCAGGTCTATGGCATTGACCCGAACTACACACTGGGTGAAATGCACGCCAAGGTCGAGCAGATACTGGCGCGGTTAAAGGAAGAGGGCATCCATGATCGGCAAAAGGCGCTCGCAGCGCCAGCAGGCTTCTGGCGTATAGCGGTTGTCTCGCCTGATCAAGCCGCAGGGCTTGGTGACTTCCGGCGCGAAGCGGATCTGCTCGAGCGCCATGGCCTCGTAAGCTTTCACTACTACACCGCCACATTCCAGGGCGAGAAGGCTCCTGAGTCGATCAAGCAGGCCTTTCTCCAGCTCTACGAAGCACATGGCAAGGCACCCTATGACGTGGTGTGTCTGATCCGGGGAGGAGGGGCCAAGGCCGATATGGCATGGCTCAACCACTATGGGCTGGCCAAGCTGATCTGCCGCTTGCCTATCCCGGTCTTTACCGGCATCGGCCATGAGCGCGACGAGACGGTACTTGATCTGGTAGCGCATACCCGTTTCGATACGCCGTCCAAGGTCATTGGATCGATCCTGCGCCATCTCCAGCTGGAGTCCGAGGAGCTTGGTAGAAGCATTGAGCTGGCCAGGCAGCTGATCGACCAGACCCTAAGCCGGGAAGAGACCTGTCTCGTGAGCCTGCACGGGCAGTATCAGAACCTCTCCCAGCAAAAGCTAAGCAACGAGACCCTCACACTGGCTGAGCTAAGCCACTGCTATCGCCGAGGCGTGGATGACTGCCTGAACCGGCACGAGAGACAAGTGACCCTCTGGCAGGCCCAGGCGCAGTCAATGGTGCGTGAGTCACTGCAAAGCGCCAGCGATCGTCTGCACAACTATCAGGAGCGGTATCTAGCAGAGCTTCCGTCTCTCGTAGCAGAGGAAGAGCAATGTCTAGGTAATTTCCTGACGCAGTATACCTATCTGGCAGAGCGCAAGGCTGCTGATGCGGCGCAGGAACTCATGCAGGCCAGGCAAGCCTTGTCCTTGCAGCTGGACGCCCGACTGGCTGAGCAACAACGATGTGTTGATTCGCTGGCTGGGCAGTACCAGTTGGCAGCGCAGGGAAGCCTTCAGCAGGAGGAAGCCTCGCTGCAGCGCTATAAGGATCTTTATGCAGTGCTGGACCCACGAGCGATCATGGCCAAGGGGTTTGCGCTGGTGAAGCGGCAGGATGGGCAATTCGTGAGATCAGCCATTGAGGTAACTTCAGGAGATCGGATAGAGATCAGTTTCTTCGATGGGAATAAAGCGGCCATCATTCAACAATGATAAGGATAATGTGCAGCGGTTACTTTTGCGGATACGTGCTTTCCGACTAGTCTGAAATAGGATTTACCAAGCACAGGAACAATAAATGCAGAGACTTACATTGCAGGAACGCCGTGAGTGTTTTGTAAAAGCTGCTCGAAAAAGTAAATTCATAACCTTTCTTTTTGTCCTGCTAGGCGTATTCCTCCAGTTTATGAACCAGTTGGATGGCGTACCAACCACAGCGGACATGATTGAACCGCTAGCAAAAGCAATCGTCATTTTTGGCGGTATAGCTGCGTTTGCTGAATTTGGACGTATGTATATTGAGTTCCGTCTCCAAGAAGAGGCTTAAACTGGCCTTATGGACGATGCGTACACACAAAGCCGCCTTCGGGCGGTTTTTTATGCGGTTGGGTCAACTAAAAAGGTATGTCATGACATCGATATCAAGCCAAGACCATTCCAAGGTAAACACACTATTTGAGCTGATCCATCTGCTCCAGATGGCTATCAAGCTGGATGGTTTGGAAATACAGGAAGAGGAAATCGTTGACCTGATCGTCGAGATAGCCAACGAGCTGGATGAGATAAGCCCGGCGCCTTATCTCCACAATGCCCTGATTGATCCGACCCAACCGATGGAGCCCATCTGCTGGGTGACGCTTTATATGACCCTATTGCCAGCGGTAGGCCGCACGCTGGGACTCTTGACCACAGACAGTGTTGATCCCCGAGCATGGGTTAAAGACGACATGAAGCATACGCAGAATCTTGTCAGCGAGTGGTCGCGCAATGCAGAACGGGTCATGGCTGACGTCAACAATGCCATGCGTGATCAGGTTGGATTTGATGCTGAGGAACTGTCCGAGCACATGCAAAGGACAGGCGAAAGCATGGGCCAGGCTGAGGCACGGCTATACAGCCAGCGGTCAGGGTTGAAGACAGTGCATTAGGGAAGGTGGCAATGTTTTAGCTATAAAACAAAGAGCTGAAGGGCAGGCAGAAGCGATATCAATTTAACATAAGCTTTCTTATGCGAAGCTATCTTGGGTATTTGAGAATGCTACTACGTTAAGCTTTAGAAGCTTCATATATCGCAGTAACAAGCCAAACGACGCTGAAGACGCCTAGAAATACAAACAGAACCATATCATCCATATGCTACCTTTCGCGGATCGTTAAGATGAAATCCAGTGAAGCATATAAGCGCCAGCTACCACCATTGCTACACCGGCAGCGCCTGCTTTAGCAATCAGAGCCAGGCTACTTTTGGACTGCTGATGATCGATCTTGGCCAGGAACGTTTGAAATTCCTGTTCGTTCCGATACGGGCTTTTCAGCGGCTGTTGCTGCTTGTTGATCATGTTTAACCTCTTGTACCTTGTTCAGCGCAGTCATTCCAGCAAAGGAAGCTGCTGCACCCACTGCAAATACGGTTACTCACTTTCGGACAGTTATAGTCCACTCCAATGTAACCCGAGGGCATGATCAAAGTTGACTCTAAAGGTGCTCTGATCAATATAGAGTGAGCTCGATATTGAAGAAATTTGCCAGCTGGTTCAGGACCAGAATTGACGGCTTTCCCAACCATCCACAAGTCCAAGATCAGCCGTTGTCCGGCCAGCTTTAGCCAGTACAGTCATAGGTAGAGTCGCCATTAGGTGTTTGAATCGATACTTCCAATCGGAAGTCGGATCGATCTCAGCGAGCAGAGCCTGGACTACCACCGCTCGAGCAAACACCCGACCGCGGTCGTTATGAGAGGGAAACTCAGCAGTAATGGCCTTAGCATACTTTGGCGCACCTGCAGTAATCGAAGCGTTCCAGAGTCGGCCATGATGGGCACAGACATTGCGCAGCAGGGTCAAGCTTTGTAGCCAAGTTGACAACACCGATTCATCGTAGCGAAATTTGGCTGCAACCGTCTTACGGTGGTCTAGGTGTAGATCACTGAACAGACAGGACAGCTGGCCAATGGTCATTGCTTCGAGTACGGTCCAGACTGGCGGCAGGGCTGGCGTATTGTACGTCTCATAGTAGTGCTTGAGTGCCGCATTACCTTTTTCACGAAGACCCAATACCTGTTTCAAGAGATCCCGGTGTGCTTGGCCATCCGTGAAGTGAATAGCATCTTGATAGAAGTGCGGGCCACAAGCCTTGTCTAGGGCTAAGGTATTGATGATGACCGAACGAAACGCGACCTCAATACGATCAATCGCGTCTAGAAAAACCAATCGTAGACGTCGGTCAAAGTCATACAGTTGGAGAATGTCGTCGAATTGGACGGTAGCAAAGAAACGTTTCTGCGCATCTTGCAGCGGTCGCATATAGATGAGCAGCCTATGATAGCCAATGAATTCAAGGGCTTGCAGGGCTTTTGCTTTCTGTTTTCGAGTGTCTAAGCCTTTAAGTTGCAGGTGCCGCAGCAGGGCATTAGGCGACTTGGCAGGCTTGTGAAAATTGATATGCGCATGCGGCATGCCATGGCATCCTGCAGGACGTTTTTGGGAAGGAATTTGCGAAGCTAGAAATAACTAACCCCCTGGTGCGCAGTGCGGGTCCTAGGACCTGCCCGAGGCGTGGGGGCTATTCTTATAATGACTCTAACACAAGTTGATAAATTGATCAAACTTGGTTAACCCGTCCCGTTTTCGGTTACGGCAACTAGAAGCTGGCAAAGACGACCTGAGCGATGAAATCAAAAGCCAGTATCCGTAGCACACATTAAGGGCAGAACGACAACCTCAAAGCTATACCGTACGTATAGTCTAGGGCGATACTAGTCGTTAGGCACATTATGAGAATCCGACATGGAAATCGAGCGTGAGATACAGGATATGGAAGAGCAGTTGCGTCAAGCTATGCTGGCCTCCGATGTCGAGGCGCTAGATAGACTCCTGTCTCCAAGCCTCATCTTTACCAATCATCTGGGGCAATGCCTAGGCAAAGAAGCAGATCTATCAGCACATGGATCAGGTGCTCTTAGTATTTCAAGACTGGACTCTTCAGAGCAAGAAGTCCGAGTGATCGGAATCGACACGGTTGCTGTTTCTGTACGGGTCCAGATTACTGGTAGATACGCCAATCAACCTGCTAATGGAGACTTTCGCTTCACGCGTATCTGGAAACGAGTTTCAAACAAACAGTGGCAGGTTGCGGTAGCCCATGCGGGCATCATTGTCTAACAGACTCAGAAGCTAACTCACCGCTGCGGCTAGGCTAGAATTATTCCATCAACGTCGTAAGAATAAAGGGCTAGCTCAAGCCATGTGAAGGCGAATCATCTCGCGCAGCCGAGCACGAACATTGTCGTGCCTTGACTGCCTCTTGTCGATGCCGTTCATAGTTCTGCGGCTGGTCACTCTTTTTGGCCTGCTCGGCAAGCCGAAGGTGCAGGGCTTCCTTCTCATCGTATACACGTGTTGCCGTCCACATGGCCTCTTCAGCCAGCCGCTCCTGACTTTTGGAAAGCATCTCGGCGGAATAGGAGTGACCGGTGTGGCAGCGATAGTGAAACTGCCCGTTCTGCTTGATCTCATAGAGTACGCCGCGACATTCCGGGCAACCAAACGGGGAGGGAGCACCAATCGCTTCCAACCCGGGAATACCTGAGGATCGCTGCTTGGATACCTGATCTTCTGTCGCTAACCAGTCTACGTCCTGTTGCGACGGTTCGACCGCTTCGTTGGTTAGGCTTACCAGCTTTGCCGCTAACTGGTTAACGGGAAGCCAGTGATCGACATAGGTATGGTCAAGTCTGTTATTAACCATAAAGGGACTGACTGCTTCAAGCGGGTCCTGAGCCAGGGTAATCCCGCCATGGCACTTGACGGCCTCCATGCCCAGCACGCCATCTTCCATGTCACCGGGCAAGGTTACGCCTATGACATTCTCCCGAAACTCAATGGCAGCAGAACGAAACAACGGGTCTATGGAAGGCCGCTCAAAGTTTTCCTTAGGCCCATACACGATCCGGATCTTTCTGTTCTCAACAAGCATATGCCTGTCAGGCGGAGCAATCAGGATTTCACCTTGAACAATTGGGTCCAGTTCTTTTGCATAGCGGATAGGTAGTTGTGTGTGTTGGGAGAGAATATCAAGTAGCGCCTGCTCGTTGGGGCTCATGTGCACCACAACAAGTACGCCAGCCTTGATATCTGCCGGTAGCTTGGCCAGCAGCCAGTGCAGGGCGTTGAATCCTCCTGCCGAGGTGCCGATAACAATCAGCCGATCTACCGATTCCATACCGTCACCGCTTATTGGGTCTTATTATGAACCAGTATAGACCCTCGATAATCATCATCCACGGATCTCTATTTTCAGCAGAGGAGCATCTCAAGTTGAGGCCGCACCGTTTCATCGTGCCGGCTCAACGCTCTTTGCCAGTCTTAAACGATCCCTCTGATTCTCCTACTTGGGTTTGTCGGCTCTACCATTCAACATTGCCCCGTACAAAATAGGGGCCGCGCTAGACAGCAAGCCCAATCCACTTAATAAGAAGACAGGGTCTGCATATCCTAGGAACAGGCATATCACGCCAATCAGAACCATAAAAGCGCCTAGGCTAATCATCGCAGCATTCCTTAAGCGTCAATCTTTGAAAGCCATTGATATAGATGGCGGCGAAGAAAGCTAGAAATGTGCCACATTAATGGCACCCCTCCTTCAAGCTTGTCTTGCCATAGCCGATAGCTTTGCTAGCTTTAGCTTGTTTACTGAGGTGAAAAATGCAGGAAGAAGATTTCCACAGGCAGATAGTGATGGAGCTTACCCTGGGAAGGCCATTACCTAGCCTATGGGCTAAGGTTATTTCAGAAGCGAAAGGTGATAAAGCTTACGCTAAAGCCTTGTACCTACGCTATCGTATGGACAGTTTGAAGGCTTTGCATACGAGTTCACCTGATCACCCTCCCCTATCAAATGTAACTTTAAAGAGAAACTATCATCTTTATTTGTTGATCGGTACGATCCTAGTGCTCAGCATTTTCGCAAGCTGCATGGTCTTGTTGTAAGCAGAAACAGAGGCGTTTGCTCAACTACCGCCTTTGCTTTTGAGCTCTTTCATTGTCTTATGACATACCTGTATCAGGTGTTCTAATTTCCAGGGCTTGGACAAGAAAAACGAATGATCCCTTCGTGGCAGGTCAGCGCCTGCACAATAGGCAGAGGACAGGACAACATGGAGCTCCGGACAGGCACTTGCTGCAAGACGCGCCAGGTCTATGCCATTTAGACGCCCCGGCATGCAGATATCAGAAACCAGCAGTACAACCTCGTTGAGATGGTTTTGCAGGTAATCCCACCCAGCATCCGCTGTCGAAAATGAAGCAACAGAGAATCCCTCCATCTCCAAGACGTCTCTCACCAATTCACGCACCAGCTCTTCGTCTTCGCAAAGAACCGCGGTAGGAGGCGTTGCGCTGGCGGATTCCAAGGTAGGCATAAATAAGGGTCATCAAATCAGCTTCGGCAATGGATTCAAGGACTTGAGTTTAGCCAGCCTGTTCCAAATATCTGACCAGACACCTGTTTTGTATAATAATTGTCTTGAATCTTGTACAAAATGGCTAATATGTATAGCTATTTGGATACATGTTCTAAAGTTATTTTAGAAATGACAAAAAGCCAGCCATCTCCAAACTGCACAGGAAAACCATGGCAGATGTTAGCGGTTTCAACCCAAACGCTTCTTATGAGGTCCGATGTGATGGAGTCAGGTTTGCTGAGATTCATCAGAGCCGTTTTTTTGAAGGTAAAAGTCGAGACCTCCCTACAGGCGAGATACGAGAGAGCAAGCTCTTTATCAACGGAACACC
This sequence comes from Pseudomonas sp. C2.3V, assembly GCF_058536325.1. Classification (NCBI taxonomy): domain Bacteria; kingdom Pseudomonadati; phylum Pseudomonadota; class Gammaproteobacteria; order Pseudomonadales; family Pseudomonadaceae; genus Pseudomonas; species Pseudomonas sp. C2.3V. The sequence goes on from NZ_JBZUBN010000003.1 coordinate 11,428, forward strand.
TGTAGGTGTCGTGTCAGGCCTTACCATTACTCGTGTAAATGACAATGTTGTTTTTGAGCTGGTCCCTCTTCCCTGATCCTGACCTTATCCCTAGTTATTGGATTCTTTCAAAAGGTTCCGGATCTCAGCCTTTACAGCTGCCGCATCCTGAGCCGTCTCGTGCTGCCTGATCGCCCTTTCGCAATCGGTAATAATCATATTCAGAAGAGCACTGTTTGCAATGTGGCTGGGCTTAAGGCTTCGTTTCAGCAGCGTTTCACCTGACTGTGTCCTTACACAAAGCAATGTTTCATCGGCGCTTACAGGCTGAGCCTTGATTTCATAGGTATGATCGAACACCTGAACCAGGCGCTCTATATGACGTCGCAAGGGCATAATCTTTCGAATTATCAATCATCTGGCTGTTTGCCAGATAGCTTAGACCAAAGATCTGCCTGATGCCTGTCTAGCTCTGATCAACTGTGCCCCGCTGGTCAGTCTGGGCAAGAGCTTTTTGAATGAAGCCATCAACAACACCTGGTTTATTCAGCTCTTCTACCGAAAGATAGCAGGAACAGATCACGGTGCTTTCTACTGCATGATAGACCGAAAGAAGCATATGACTTTCGGCTAAAGCCTCGTACCTACAGCGCAGCGGGTACAGCTCGCGAGCAACACGTTGCATCACGACACGTAAAGGGTCACTCAAAGTGTCAATTCCAAAAGGCCTAAACATCGCTAGATCTAGCTTCGTACCGAGAGGTCGAAAACATAGAAATTTATCATTTCCGATACCCTTTCCGTACACGAAAAGATGACTGGTAAGTCGACATATTGAGATGTGCTTATCATTGAAACGATCGATAGACAAGCGGTTGGAAACCCAGACGAATAAGTGCTGGTCTTTTTATTGGGAGCAATAAGGATCTTGCCTGATCCTCTGTTAGCCGCTGCAGGTAGAGTACACCCCCAGTCCTGCAGCGGCTCTTTTTTAGCCATCCAACGGTAAACCCTATTTTCAGCCTATGCGAAGAGATGACCAGAGCGCTTAACCCAAACCACAGTAATGATTATCGAAAATATCAGATGGAGCGGCTATTTGAGCAGGCAGCTAGTTACCTGAGCAATCAGCCTTATCTTGCACAACTGCTAAACAGCCATCGGGCATCGATCATGGATGCAGAAGCGACTGCTCTGGCAAGGTTCCAGCTTGTTCTTCACGGTATCCACGAGGCGGGAGGTCTTAAAGAGGATCAGTTTGAACATCTGGCAGGGATTATCCTTGCCGGTCAGGCAGAGGGTTGGCTTATCTAGTGGTACTATCCATTCGGTAGCAAGTGGTCCTTCTGCTCTCTGTCCGCCATGCTCACGAAAAAGATGCCATTGTGCGAGGGGTTACGCACCGCCGGATCGGCATTCTAAAGTCGTGCAAGGTACCATCAAGCTTCTCTACAGGCCCAAGTAAACTACTCACGTTCAGCCATTGACACATTTTGAGACGGGTGATCATCTTGCTCGATATAACGAGGAAGGCGCTCAAGCGGGTCCTCTTTCTTCTGCCGTGATGCAAGGCGATACTGGATATCAGCCAGCCTGCGTGCGAGTTTTTTCCGGTGCGCGTGCTGTTCAAAGACTATGGCAGTCAGCGTCATAGTCAATAGCGAGACGGTGGCAAGTGAAACCAGTGTTCCAAGCCAGTAGGCATGAATGCCTTCCTGCATACCCCCGCTCACGCTTGCTTTATGGAAGTGCGCGCCAGCCATTCCCGTGTAATGCATCGCAACGATGCCAAAGCCCAGAAAAATGGAGGCGGCAAAGCGCAGCATCCAGACATGAGGCAAGGGACGTTTGAGATGAAAAGCCACACACAGTGCTGAGGTTGATGCGAGTATGGCAATCACAATGGATACGCAAAACCAGGCCGGATCATAGCTAATTGCCGGATGCATGTTGAGCGCCGCCATGCCCGTATAATGCATACCAGCAATACCACATCCCATCACCAGACCGCCCACTGCGAAATGCCTGGTCTTAAGATCCGTACGGCAGACGATTCTGAGCGCCAGGGCTGAAGCTAGCACGGCGAGTCCCAATGACAGCACGGTAGTTGAGATCTGGTAGCCAAGCTCAATTGGCAAGCTAAAGGCAAGCATCCCAATAAAATGCATTGCCCAAATGCCGCTCCCCATGGCCAGGGCGCCACAGCTCAGCCACACCCGGGCAGCCGTACCGGACGTTCCAAATACGGCAGACGCCAGTTGCAGCGCAGTGTAAGAGGTCAGCACCGCCACGATTACAGAGACCAGCACGAGAAGTGGGTCATAACTACCAGCAAGCATACGAACCACCAGAGTTTTAGACCTAAAGCTTAACGGCTGCCGTACGCCATACTGAAATCTTAGCTACGATTTTCATCGCAAAGACTTGTACGCACATCTGTTGAAATAACTATTTAGGAATTCGAGTTAATTAATAAGCTATTTAGCCGATAGTTGAACAAACGGTCTTTCTTGAAAGACGCCCCGCTGAAACTGTCATTGCCCGGATTGATAAGAAAAGGCTTCCATGAAACAAACCAATCGTCTTCGGCGTGTGTTTATTGCCTTTTCTGTGTGCTTTACGCTGGGCCTTGTTAGTGTCGTCTCGCTGCAGCTGTTCAGGAGCTATGAGGCGACCCTGCGCGCGGCTGAAACCAATGCTGCTAACCTTGTGAAATCCATGGCGCAGCATGCCTATGACACTTATGAAGATCTGGACCTGGCCAGCTATGGGATCGTCGAACGTCTTGAGTGGGATAACTTTGGCGCTGGGTTATCGGGTGAGGATGTAGCGCGGTTGAAACGACTGTTCAAACGCCAGGTTGCGCAGATGAATCAGGTGCATGGCTTCTTTGTATATGACAAGGACGGCAACTGGATCGTAACGGACAAGGATGACTATCCCGCCAGCATTAACAATAGTGATCGTGACTATTTCATTTATCACAAGACCTTTATGGATCGAGCGATACGTATTGGTACCCCTCTGCGTAGCCGCTCCACAGGTGACCTCGTCGTGCCGGTCTCGCGCCGGATCAACAACCCGGACAACAGCTTCGCGGGTGTTTTTCTTATCACGGTCAACATCGAGTACTTCAACCAGTACTATGCCGACTTTCGCCTGGGTCCAGGAGATATCATTGTTCAGGCCTTACGCAGCGGTGAGGTGATCTCACGGCTTCCTTATTCGGAAAAGAACATCAACTACAACCTCTCCAAGGGCGAGATCTATAGCAAGTACCTGCTACAAGGCCCATCAGGGGTAGCGCGCATTCGATCCGTTGTTGATGGTGTAGACCGTATCCAGGGCTATCAGGCTCTTGAGCGCTACCCTTTGGTCGTTCAGGTCGGATTCTCCCGGCAGGATGTACTGGCGCCCTGGATAACCGAGGTCATTATCTATACAGGCGGCCTGCTTGTCATGCTGGCTGTTTTATTTGCGATGGGACTGCTGGTCTTACGTTATATGCGACTGGACCGGGAGCATCAGCTCGAGCTTGCGGCCGCCTATGAGACAGTTGAAAAGCTGGCAATGGAGGATGGTCTTACCGGTCTTTCCAACCGACGTCACTTTGATGTCATGCTGCCGGTTGAGCTTAATCGAGCAAAGCGACAGGGATACCCTGTAGGGCTGATTATGCTTGATGTTGATTTCTTCAAGAAATTCAACGACCGCTACGGGCATCAGATGGGAGATCTGTGCCTGCAAGCGGTAGCGCAGGTCGTCCAGAACAGCGTACGGCGTGCAGGCGATCTGGTTGCACGTTATGGAGGAGAAGAAATAGTCATTCTCCTACCTAATACGGATGAACCGGGTACCCATCAGATCGCTGTGTCTATAGTGGAAGGTATCAGGGCGCTCAACATCGAGCATCTGGACTCTCCATTAGGACGTGTGACGGCCAGTATCGGCTACCATGTGGCCGGCTGCGATGGCTTTGCTCATAGCCCGACGGAAGCGCTTGAGCTGGCAGATCAAAACCTGTACGAGGCGAAGGGACTGGGCCGGAACAGAGTGCATCCTGCCATGTGCCATTTATAAACTTATTGTATGCCAGATGCTGAAGCTTAGGTCTCTAGTCAGACTTCTTAATCTATGCAGGGTGAGGACTTGTCCTTACCAATGCCTAGGATCGACAAGATAAAAAAGGGCACCAGTGAGCAAATGGCAATAACCTCTTTATGCTCATAATCACTGCCCTGCGCTCCAGCTAGAAACCAGACGGGAAGTGACGCGGTTCCCAGTGCTATGCAGCCAAGCCTGATGGCGTGCCTGGCCGGATTGTGCTTTTTTAATCTCTGCATATCGCCCTGCCGCAATCGTTAGTCAGCTAGCCAATTAAAGCTGACGGAGGCCGCCTATGCCAGGATGTATCACTGCTGTTTAGCACTGTTGTTATCAGATATGTGTTCACGTTTTGAATATCAGCCAACATATAGCCATCAGCTGAATATTGCCAGCTACCCCGCCTCTACCGGTAAGCAGTAGCATGGCTTAACTCATACCATTTCATTTGATTCCAGACCTCTCGGCTGGCATAAGAGGATTAGTTGTTTAGACGCAGATATGGGTCCCTATCATGCTAATCGCACCTCTGCCCGCCAATGAAGAGGCGCGGCTTCGCCTGCTTCGTAGTCTCGACCTGCTTGATACCCCAGCGGAAGAGACCTTTGACCGTATCACGCGGGTGGTCTCCGAGCTTCTTCAGGTCCCTATCGCCCTGGTGTCACTGGTGGATGAGCATCGGCAATGGTTCAAATCGGTGGTGGGCCTTGAGGTCTGTGAGACGCCACGAGATCTGGCCTTCTGCGCCCATGCGCTTCATGTCGAGGACATGCTGCTGATTGAAGACGCCTGGCAAGATCCACGCTTTGCAGACAACCCGCTGGTTACCGGCGAGCCCTATGTACGGTTCTATGCTGGTGTGCCGCTGCGCAGCAGTCAGGGTCTGGTGCTCGGTACCCTGTGTGCAATCGATACCCAGCCCCGAACTCTAACTGAGCGAGCCAAAGCTAGTCTCAAGGATCTGGCCCGTGTGGTTGAGCGTGAACTCATACAACGAGAGGCGGCCAGGGAAACCCGACTGATCCAGGAACAGGATGCTCAGGCGCTGCGTTATCGTGAGGCGCGCTTTACGGCCATGTTCCAGCAGTCACCTATTGGAAAAACGCTGGTTGACCTTCAGGGACGGTTTGCCGAGGTTAATCCAAAACTGTGCGAGATCCTGGGCTATACGGCCGAGGAGCTCAGGCAGAAGACATTTTCTGACATAACCTATTCAGAGGATCTAGCAACGGATCTGAATCTGGTTGCTGATCTCATGTTTAATCGACGCCAGACCTACTCGCTTGAGAAGCGCTACATTCACAAGGCTGGACATCTGGTCTGGGTAGCAATTGACGTTACGCTGGTAAGAGATGGCGCAGGCAACCCGTTACACTTTATCGCCGCGGTGCATGATATCCGCCAGCGTAAGGAGCACGAAGCCCTGCGGCTGAACTATCAGGCTGAACTGGAAAGGAGTGTCCAGGAGCGTACGCTTGAGCTGCAAAGTAGTCGGGAAACCCTGCAAACCATCACGGACAACCTGCCCATTCTCATTGCACAGGTAGACCGTAACCTGTGCTATCGCTTCAATAACGATGTGTACCGTCAGATCTTTAATATCGATCCGAAAACCCTACTGGGTAAACCCCTGACGGCGATGTTGCGCCCTGAGCTCTATAGGGAACTGCTTCCGTGTTTCCAGCGGGCATTGGCAGGGGAGCGGGTCAGCCATGACAATATCCAGTACAGCCTTGAGCAGGAGCGTATCTGGAGCGCTACCTATATTCCTGACGTGCGTCATGGTGAGGTGGTCGGCTTTTACGTTATGTCCCAGGATGTCACAGAGCGTAAGCGGGCAGAAAAGGCTCTGGTCGACAAGGCCATGCTTGATCCACTGACTGGCCTACCCAATCGCCGCGCCTTGCATGACAGGCTCGAACAGGTGATAGCTGCCGCCCGGCATGATGGCGTTCCATTCTCCCTGTTTTTCCTTGATCTTGATGGGTTCAAGCTGGCCAATGATACCCATGGCCATGAGGGGGGTGATGAGATCCTGAAGCAGGTAGCGCGCAGGCTCGGTCAAGCGATAAGAAAGGATGACTTCATCAGCCGACTGGCTGGTGATGAGTTTGTCATTATTGCCAGTGGCGTTGCGTCAGAAGCTATCTGTAGCCGTATCGCCAAAAGTGTATGCGATGCGATCAGCGTTCCTTTTTCTCTTTCTGATGGACCAGCCAAAATTGGTACCAGCATTGGCATCGCGCTGAGCTCGATGATTGAAAATCTCTCAGCGGAAAACATCATGGCTCGGGCTGATGCGGCCATGTATACCGCTAAACGCAAGGGCAGAAACAACTATCAATTCGCCTCAGGTTCGGCGGAGCTGCCTCATAACGTACGGCCAATCAATCTGCGTAAGCAGGAAGACTAGGCCACTTTGCAGAGCCTTGGCCATAGTACCAGCGAAGCCTCAGCAGCGGTCTATACTCTGAAAGTGCTTAAGCACGAGATAACAGCATTGTTTAGCTGATAAGAAACCTATTAGCCTGAAGTCTTTAAGGAACCTGTGATGAGCGAGCCTCTTTCTCCTGAAACCATTGCCATCGTTAAATCTACTGCTCCTGTCCTGCAGGAGCATGGCGTGGCAATTACCACTCGAATGTACGAGCGTCTCTTTGTTGATCCTGAGATCAAGGCGCTTTTCGATGAGGCAGCTTTCAGATCCGGCGAGCAGCCCAAGCGACTGGCTGGCGCTATCTTGGCGTTTGCTAAAAATGCAGATCGGGTAGAAGCCATTCAGGGCGCTGTAGACAAGATCTGCGCTCGCCATGTTGCAACCCATATCAAGCCCGAACACTATCCCGCCGTGGCTAATGCGCTGTTACCCGCCATCAGGGATGTACTGGGCGATGCGGCAACTGATGAGATCCTGGACGCCTGGGGTAAGGCCTACTGGTATCTGGCGGATATCATGATCAATCGTGAAAAAACCTTGTATGGCGAAGCGCATTGATCGGTGTGGTCCGAAGCCTATCCTCTGTGTGCCTATGAAGGTTGGAGCTCTGTTTTGCAAAAAGGACAGAGCCAGACAAGCGAGTCACTTTCAGGATGAAGCGTGTAATGACATGGCCTCATCTCGCCGCATTCTTCACATTCGACACGACGAACAAGAGTATCCTCTTCATCGGGCAAGACAGACACAAAGACCTCCACCTGATGTGTTTTGTTAAAAGACGATTATAAGGAGGCTACCTATAGCAGCCTCCTCTAGTAATAACAGCTCGCAACACCACTAGCGCTTGGTGCGATCGGTAAGGTCGGTGTCTGAGTCATGAGTACCGCTCAGGTGCGAGCGAGTGCCATCCTTCTCGATATCCACATCAGTACGGCGTACGGTATCGCGTACCGTTTCGGTGTGCTGTGTGGTTTCCTTACCCACTACCACTTCTTCAACGACTCGGGCAGTCTTGGCCACAACAGCCTCTTCAGCGGTTTCCTGAATCTCAACCGTACCCTCACGGAATGCAGACACGTCATCGGTTGAGACCGGACGATCTACCGGACGACGCTCGATTACTGCATGCTCCTCACGCAGGTTTACGGTTTCCTCAATGGGACGTTCGGTCATACGAGATACCACACGCACTCGTCCCAGGTGATTCTCTCGCTTACCTACTTTCAGGTCTTCTTCCATCACTGGAATAGCGGTTGTTTCAGCCGGCATCTGATCAGCCAGTGGGGTAGCGTTTACGCCCATCGTAGCTGCAGTGGTTGAGGTGGCTGCTGGTGCCATGGTGGCATCGCTGGTGACTGCGCTATCGCCCATGGTATTGGTATAAGCCGTTGCGCCCTGGCTGGTCCAGGTAGCGCTGCGCTCATCGATATCAATTGCGCCGTTACGCTCGAGGATGTCTTCAACTACCGGGACCTGAGCGTCATCATTAACGGTCACCGTTACTACGGTAGAGCCTCGACGAACCGCTTCGGTGTAGGTATCCCGATAGCCTTTGTGCTCGGTGTCATCATCACTAAAGAGTGAGCGGAAAAAATGGCCTACTTTTTCAGAGACCGAGCCATCATGGGTATCGGTGTGGGAAGCGTCTGTACGCATGGACGTATCGGTTGTGCCATCAATCACGCCAGTTTCGTTGGCAGCTGCAATCTGGATATTGGTCTGGGAAACGCCCTTGGCCAGGAGTTCGCGTTTAACCAGTTCAGCTTCGTTATAGCGATCAAACGCGGCTACTAGAGTATGTTGCATAGGTCACCTCTGTGTGCTCTTCAACAGCCTTGGCTGTGATGGGTTTAAGTGGTGTGCTTTGCACCACGCCTGGTATCTGGCATCCAAGCTAGCAAGTCTTTAGCGCAACTGATCTGATGTCATCAGACTGTCCAGATGCGCTAGCTGGCATCATTGCCTCTGTAGGTCTGGAGTCAGGTTTTGCCGCTTTAGTTCAGAGAAACCTACAAATGGCAGGGGATTTCCCAAGCAGACCTTGTCCTGGTTCAAAGTGCTATATGAAAGGTGGCACTCAGAGAAACTTGTCTAGATACCAATACTCCACTTCTTGAACAGTGCATACCAATGCGATGCAGAGTTACCATCAGCCTAATGGTTGATACGTCTAGAGCTGAAAATACTACGGGCCTTTGAGCCCCAACGCTGGATATGCCGCAAACCATCAAATATAGCCTGAATGAGTATGAATTCTGCCTTGAGCTCAATATTGGCGGTTTAACCTCTCGAGAAGCCAAGGAGATACTGGCTGCACGCCTGGCTGGACCCAACCGAGAAACAGGCGCTGAGGATTTAAATGATGCTAACCAAGAAGTGATACTGGATGCTCAGCTTCGGTCGCTTGGAGTGACGATGATTGAGCTTACGGTATATTGAAATATAGCTTTTGATCACCGTGTCCTTCCCGTCTAACACACTCCATGCCTTTGTAAGCTGATGATATCGCCATGCGCATCACATCAGCATAAGAAGAGTTATCTTAAAATCCTCAAGCCCCATGGCCCCGGCTCCTTCAGATAGCTCACATTGACCAACTCTGTGGTGCCTAGGCTTAGTGTTGGGTTTGTGTATTTTGACCTGTAGATATCAGAGATGAAGAAAACCAGAAGTGTAACGACGCTCAAAAAGTGGGAAGGTCGTTTGGTTGTGGATTTGCCAGTAGCCTTTGCAAAACAGCTTGAACTGGCTGAGGGCGACGCTTTGGTCCTAGAGCTGGACCAGATGTCCTTACAGTTAAGGCCCGCTATAAAACCGAATATAGAATTACCAGAAGCCGTCAAGCCCATAATCCTCAAAGCCCCAAGGCTGGCTGAAATAGGTTCCTGGCAGGATAAAACCAGAGGTTAGCGCTCGATAGAGTCACCCCTCCTCTATCCGGAATGTGAGTAGCTCATCAGGCAATGACCTGATATAGAGCCGGACGTGTTCAAGGGGAGATACGCTGTTGAGAACAGCGAAGACATGATAGCGTTCGCTTCTAGACAAGCGCTTTAGTAGATGTTTAGCCGTTACGGCTACCGCCTTGTCTGTCTGATGAATTTCAGCGGCAAGGCCAAGCGCCAGGATGGCATCAATGAACTTCAATATTGCTCCTCATAGCAGCTTTCTCCTCTCAACATCTTTGATCTGCGATGCGGGATTTTAGCTGATCAGTTTCTTGATACGGCTGACCAGTTTTTCAATGGCAAAGGGTTTGGTCATGATTTCCATACCGGCCTCCACATGACCATTTCCTATCACTGCATTCTCGGCGTAGCCAGTAATAAACAGCACCTTAAGGTCGGGCCTAATGGCTCGCGCAGCATCAGCCAGCTGCCGCCCATTCATTCCCTCAGGCAACCCTACGTCGGTGACCAGCAGATCAATTCGCCTGGATGACTGCAAGACCTGGAGCGCCGCCTCACCATCAGCTGCTTCCAAGGCTAGATAACCATGGTCATTGAGCACCTCGATGATCAACATCCGAATGGCTGGCTCGTCGTCTACAACAAGAATTGTCTCCCCTGTATGAGCCTGCAGCGCTTCCACAGGCTCAAAGGTGGGATCGGTTTCTTGCGCATGACCATAGTAACGTGGAAGGTAAAGACACATCGTGGTGCCCATACCCGGTTCCGAATAGATACGCACCTGCCCTCCGGACTGCCTGACAAAACCATATACCATCGACAGACCCAGGCCCGTGCCCTCGCCTGAGGGCTTGGTCGTAAAAAAGGGGTCGAACGCCTTGGCTATCACTTCGGGTGACATTCCCGTACCGGTGTCGGTTATAGACAGGGCAACATACTGTCCTGCAGTCATGTCATAGTGAATTGACGTATATTCATCGATCCATTTGTTAGCGGTTTCGATCGTAATGCGGCCGCCCTCAGGCATCGCATCGCGGGCGTTGATGCAAAGGTTGAGTAATGCACTCTCAAGCTGACTGGCATCGACCAGGGTTGGCCATAGTCCGCCCGCCGCTACTGTCTCAAGGCTGATATGAGGGCCAGTGGTACGCCGGATCAGTTCATCCATACCAGCGACGAGTCGATTAAGGTCGGTTGGCTTGGGGTCAAGCGTCTGGCGACGCGAAAAGGCCAGCAGTCGATGGGTAAGAGCCGCTGCTCGCTTGGTGGCACTCTGAGCGATGTGAATATAGCGATCAAGCTCCGTCAGGCGCCCTTGCTGCACTCGTGCATTGAGTAACTCCAGTGAACCCGCGATACCGGTCAGGAGGTTGTTGAAGTCATGAGCCAGCCCACCGGTAAGCTGTCCCACCGCCTCCATCTTTTGCGATTGGCGCAGCTGCTCTTCCGTACGCTGCAGCGCTTCCTGACTCTCTCGTTCTGATTGGATATCCCGACCCACCGCATGAAGAAACTGCTCATCGGGCACTGCCGTCCAGGACAGCCATCGATAGCTGCCGTCCCTGTGCCGATAGCGATTTTGAAAACGGTGGACAGGCATTCCCATAGCCAGCTCCGCCATGGCAGCCGCAGTCGATTCGATATCATCCGGATGAACATAGTCTGTCAGCGAACCACCCAGCAGCTCCTGCTCGGACCAGCCTAATATCGCGGTCCAGGCTGGGTTGACTGCAACGATGGTGGCGTCAAAGCGTGCGACCAGCATAACGTCTGTGGACAGACGCCACATGCGATCACGCTCTTGCGTACGTTGCTCAATGCGTAGGGCAAGCGTTGCGTTTAATTCACGTAACGCCTCCTCAGCTTTCTGCTGGCTGGTGATATCCGTATTGGTTCCAAACCAGCGCTCTATTTGGCCTAAAGCGTTATAAATAGGCACCACACGGGTCAAAAACGGACGAAATATCCCATCATGCCCTCTAAGGGGAAACGTCATGTCAAAGGGCTGACCCGTCTTGAGCGAGTGGGTCCAGCCCTCAACCACTAGAGGAAGTACACTGGGATCATGGACTGTTTTCCACCCCCATCCCTGCATGGAGGCAAAACTTGTTCCGGTGTACTCATACCATCGCTGGTTGAACCAGTAGATTTCCCCATCAGGGTGGGCCATCCAGCAAAGCGTAGGAATATTATTGGCCAGTGTTTCAAACTCAAGGGCCTTTTCATGCAGTAGGGCGCTGGCCTGATCACGCTCCTTCTCCAGTGCGCGCTGGCTCTCAACATCGATAAGCACGCCAGGAAAGCGATGAGGGGTACCGTCTGATGCATAGTCGACACGCCCATTGGCTTCAATCCAGTAGTACTGACCGTCACGGCGTCTAACGCGGTACTGATGAGCGTAATTGCCTCCACGGGCAATACTCGTGTTGACGGCCTCGATTAAACCAGGCTTGTCCTCAGGATGAACCGTCGCGATAACCTGCTCCAGGCTCAATCCCTTGCGTCCCAGAGCTGGATCGATTCCAAAGCTGTGAGCAAAGGCCTCATCCACGGTGAATCGATCGCAGGTCAGATCCCAAACCCAGGTCCCGATAATGGCGCCTGCGGACAGGGCCAACTGCACACGCTCGATGTTATCACGTGCCAGTGCTTCGCTTTCACGTAACCGGCGAGAGATTTCGGCGCGTTCGGTAATATCGACTTCAGCTGCGACCCCACCCAAAAGTGTTCCGTCGCTGTCATAAATTGGAGCTGCGTTATTAAGAAACTGACGCCGCCCGGTTCCATCAAAGCGCTCACATTCGACCAGCTCATCCTGTACGGTCTCGCCGCATAGCAGGGCGCGTGCCATTGCCCATTCCTCGGCACGGATACGCTCGCCACTTTCAGGCCTGTAACCCACCCACTGATCGTATTGGGTCCAATCAAGGGCTTTAGGCGCAATACCCCACAGTTTTTTGTTTGCCGCGTTGGTACGCAGGATGTGTCCCTTGGCATCGGCAATGATGACCCCTATGGGCAAGGCATCAAGCGTTGCGCCCAGAAAGGCCTCACTGCGCCTCAAGCGCTCCTGGTTATCATGACGGTGGGTTACGTCCCGGTAGAAAACAGCCAACCCATCCGAGACAGGATAGGCTCGCATGTCAATCCAGCTGACTCTGCCATCAGGCCAGGTATATTGATGCTCATGAGCAACAGGCCGCCGCTCGGTAAGAGCCTGTCTGTATAACACCTCTATCCGGGGGGAGGCAGCAGGATAGGCTTCCCCATGTTTCATGCCTACCAGCTGCTCCAGGGACCGGCTCTCCATCTTGAGTGCTTCTGTGTTGAGATCCAGGATACGCAAATCCTGATCAAGCAGGAGAAACGCTTCACCCATGTTGTTGAGAACGCCCTGAGACCGGTCGCGCTCAACACGCAGTGCACGTTCAGCCGCATCGCGCTGACGTGCTGCCAGTATCTGCTCGGTCGTTTCGATAACGAAAGCAATTACGCCTACAGGCGTTCCGCTTTCATCCAGAATGGGTGAGTAATCAAGGTTCATCCATACCTGCTCAGGCTTACCATGCCTATGCAGCGTAAGTTCCTGGCTCTTGTAGGACAGGGTACCGCCAGCTAATCCCACACGCATGACATGATCATTAAAGTCGGCTACTTCAGCCCATCCCTCTCTGACCTTTGAGCCAAGCAGTCTAGGGTGATTACCGCCTGCAAACCCAGAATAGGCATCGTTATACAGCATGATGCCGTCGTCCCCCCAGAGAAGCACGATGGGTACGGGTGAAAGGAGAAGGGTATTAACAGTTGTCTTCAGGCATTGGGGCCACAACTCTATAGGCCCTAAGGGTGTTGCTGCCCAGTCATAAGCGCGGATTAACCGGCCAAGCTCACCACCGCCCTGGGTTACGGCCTGCATCTCAGGGGCAGTAGTTAGCGTTCTGGCGTCCACGTCAGTTTCCTTGAGCGGTTTATCACATGAAAAAGATGGGCTCAAGGCAGGCGGGATGCCTGATCCTGCCAGCAACATTGAGGGTGGCATATGATATTTGGGCGACGTTAGGCTTTCCAGTTGAGCAACCGCCTGAACGTCGGATTTTTTCACAATGCTTAAAAAATACAGAATGTACAGGGAAGTGGTCGGCCGGTTTATTCTCACGAATAGATTTAGTTAAGCACATCAGCGCTCAAGCAGTACCCAAGGTAAGCCGGACCAGCCAGGCGGGGGCACCTGCATCTAACACTATGATAGTGACCCGGCCCTTGAGCCCTTGTTTGTGTCTACGCGCTGTGCCTCGACGTGTCGATAAGCCCTTTCACAACAGCGGTGAGCTCGGTCATATCAAAGGGTTTACTCAGTACATGATCAAAGAGATCCCCGTGCTCTCTGGCCATATGGGCATGAGCGCCTGTCATGAGCATGATAGGTATATGAGCAGCACTGGCCTGCCCCCTTATAGCCTTTGCAAGGTCACGCCCATTCATGACAGGCATCATAAAGTCGGTGATGACCAGTGCAGGCACCTGCTCCGCCATGATTTCCAGGGCCATTCGACCATTGCCGGCCTGACGCACCTCATAACCTTCCTCTTCAAGAGCTAGAGCGAGTACTTCCGTAATCAGGAACTCGTCATCTACTACCAGAACCATCGTCATGGGTTAACGATCCTCCACTGACGAAGTCAGGTATTAGGAACAGAAGAGGACTGCTTATCCTTCTCGTTGTTTTTGTGTCTGGCAACCAGGGTTACACCGCCGGCACCTATATTGATCAGCTTTTTGGACCGATCAAAAGCGCTGTTTCTGAGCTTGAGAATTGAGAAAACCCCTTCAAACTCATCGTCCCTTTCATCAAAGTGTATCGTGAAAAGATTGTCGGCCAGGCTACAAAGTTCCGGGGATGAAGTACTGATATCACTGCTTAAGAAGCCGCGAATCTCCCAGGTACCATATACGGTCACATTCATGCGCCGCAGCTCGTTAAACAAGGCACCAAAAAACTCGATCAGCCGAGCCTGTTCAATGGCCGAACGTGCCATGGCGCCCAGGCTGTCTATAAACACACGTTTGGTATTAGAGTCTCGAACGGCCTTGAGCAACTTATAGCCCACACTATCTAGCTGAAGCTCTGTAGTGGATTGCCAGCAGATCCTGACGATGCCGGCATCTACCGCGGCCTGAAGATCCAGATCAAGTGCCTGAGCCTTTTGGGTAAGCTGATCTGGCGTTTCATAAAAGCCAAAGAAAAGTCCGGGCTCGTCAGCTGTGCTTTGCAGAATAAAGTTCAGGCCTAGCGTGGTTTTGCCACTACCTGATGGCCCAAGAATCAAGGACACCGATGATCGATGAAGCCCGCCTGACAGGGCCTCGTCCAGCGCATAAACGCCTGAACAAATCTTCTCTGCCTTAGGCTTTGCTAAAAGCGGTGGAGTGTTCAGGTACGCTTCAAGCCGAGGATAAACCGTAACGCCCTGATGATTGATCTGATATTCGTGTTCACCCGGTATGGCAGCTGATCCCCGGGACTTTCGCACACTGATCCGGCGTATGGAACGCACCCCTAGATGCTGCTCCTCCATCAGAATCATACCATCAACCATGGTTAGCTCAGGACTACCTTCGTCCAGAGTGGCACCTGTTAAAAATAACAATGTGCAGCCGACAAATCCTGCATGGGCTTGCAGCTCAGCAATGAATTTCTTGGTGTCCAACGGTGTTTCAGCCCTGCTGCGGGCATTAAGCAGACCGTCTACGATAAGCAGTGATGTCTTGCTTCGAATGATTTCGCGGCGTAGTAGCTTAATAACGGCATCAAGCCCTTCGCTGGACAACGTATCAAAGGCGCTTAGATACTCGATGTCTGAGCCTATCAGGTTGCCATCAAAGAAATCCATCGTAGACAGGAAGCCAAACATCCGATCATGCGATTCGGACAACAGCGTTGCGTAGATGACATGACCACCCTGCCTGGCATGATGGAAGGCAATTTGATTGGTTAGGATGGTTTTGCCAGAGCCAGGTCGCCCCTGTATCAAATAAGACGCGCCCGTAAAGAGTCCTCCACCAAATAACGAGTCCAGTCCTTCGATACCGGTTTTAAAGCGCGCTAATTGATTCAATCTCATCACCTTTGATGTCCTTTTTGAGGACCCTACACAGACTGCAATACCTTACCGGCTAACTGCTTGCCCTGATCAACATAACCAGCGTTTGCTTTAGCGACGTTGATTTGATCATTATTGTGCCATTGATTAGGTGTCGCGTCGTAGAACTGCACCACTGTCATTGATGAGAAATCGGTCAGCTCTGAGCAAAACTGGACTTCGCAAATAATACGGTAGCTAAGCGAATAGGCCGGAATAGTTTGAGAAAGGGAGGCATAAAAGGATCCTTACGAGAAAGACCCTTTTATGCCCGAGCGGCTACTGGCGGAGGGAGCCTTAGCCGCTCTCTCGACCCAAGGGCCGCGACAGCCTGAGAGTAGAATCGAGAGCAGGCATCATACGAAAACCTCAAGACCTGTGCAATTTAGGTGGGAACCCATCTCCATTACCAGGTTGATGCTCCCAAAGATAATCCAGTGATGCGAAGCCCCACACTTCGGGTGATTCACGGCTCATGATGCGGTCATAGCCTTTCTGAGCCTGCAGGTCTACGATTTCTACAGGAATATAGGCATTGCGTGTAACTGAGTAAAACACTTTTATTCGAGGCATCAGCAGCTGCTCGCGCTGCTCAAGAACTACTGCCAGGCGGTTACTTTCCAGGCGTACCAGTGATCCAACCGGATAAATGCCAACAGCTTTTACAAAGGCCTGAAAAACGTGAGGGTCGAAATGCCCTTTCCACTCGGCCATACGCTTGATCGCATCAGCTGGATTCCAGCCTGTCTTGTAGGGGCGATTGGAGGTAATGGCATCGTAGACATCACACACCGTAGCAATGCGCGACATCAGGCTTATCTCTTCCCCAGCAAGTCCATGAGGGTAGCCGCTGCCGTCGTATTTCTCATGATGATGAAGACATACATCGATCGTAGTCTCGTCGGCCTGCCAGGCCGTGAGGATGCGCCTGCCCGCGTCGGGATGGCCACGCATGACTGTGAATTCTTCGTCTGTGAGCTTGCCGGGCTTGTTTAGTACATGAAGAGGCATCGCCATTTTGCCAACATCGTGAAGAAGTCCAGCAAGACCGGCCTGCCTTGTTTTGGATTCATCCAGCCCCAGCACTTTTGCTGTGGCAATCATGAGTGCAGAAACGGCAACTGAATGCAGATAGGTATATTCATCAGAGGTTTTCAGTCTTGCCAGACTGATGAGTGCGTTAGGGTGGCGCACCACGGAAAGTGAAATGTCCTCCACCAGATCCATGGCATCGCCCATTTCAACAACGCGCCCCATCCGTGCATCTTCCAGCATGCATTTGACTGCCGTTTTGGCACTGTCACACAGCTGCCTGGCTCGTTCTATCTCTTCAACCATCTCGACCTGAATCGGTAACGGCGTGATTTCAGGCCTTGTCTGAAATTGTGGATCGACATCACGACCTTGCGCCAGGTCGATCCACAGGCTCTCGACATTGCTTTCAATAATACGCTTGAGCTCATTGGGTGTACGAATAACAAACCCACCCTGCCAGAAGGGATGATCAGCCCGTGGCGTGCAGAATTCCTTCACATACATCCCCAGACGAGCCTGATCTATCGGGATGCGCTTAAGCATAGGTGCCTCCAGACATCAGATGCTATCTTGATTTATAGGTCTGCTTTACCGTTCCTTTAACTGGTGGGCAAACCGGCCTACCGAGTCTACGACTAACCGTGCGCCGTCCTGAATCTCTACGATAACCGCGCCTGCTTGGCTTGCAAGTTCAAGCCCTGTTTCCGCTTGCTCCTTGCTAACCGCCATCACGTTTACTGCCTCGCTGGCCAACTGATTGTTGCGTTGAACAACATTAACGATTTCCTCGGTTGCCTTGCTTGCGCGACCTGCCAACTGACGCACCTCATCCGCAACAACCGCAAACCCCCGCCCCTGCTCCCCTGCCCGTGCAGCTTCAATCGCTGCGTTCAAGGCAAGCAAGTTGGTTTGATCAGCAATTCCACGAATCGTTTGAATAATGGTGCTGATCAGCTGCGACTGCTCATTTAAACCCTGAATACCCTTGGAGGCCTCGGTAAGGTTAGAGACGACATGATGCATGACGTCCAGTGTCTGCTGGACAACTCGAGTACCTTCCTTGGCGCTATGATCTGTCTGCTGGGAGGTGTTGTAGGCAATCTCGGCTGCCTCAGCCACAGCCAGTTCCTGGTTAACCTGCTCGGTGACGTCAGTGGCGAACTTGATAACTTTGTACAGTCGATTACGGGTATCCAGTACAGGATTGTATGAGGCTTCCAGCCAGACGGTATGACCGTAGCGGTCGACACGCTTGAAGCGGCCTGCCACAAACTGACCTTCATTAAGCCGCCTCCAGAAAGCTGCATATTCCTGGGAGTGCGCTTCTTCTGGCAGACAAAAAAGCCGGTGGTGCTTTCCCTGAATATCGGCAAGCGTGTATCCCATACGGCTCAGGAACTTGTCGTTGGCGGCTAGCACCGTACCGTCAAGGTTGAATTCGATGACTGCCGAGGATCGAAGCAGCGCATTGATAACACCCTCCTGCTCCTTGGCTCTCTCCATTGCTGCAGTGACATCGCTGGCAAGACACAGGTAGGTATCAACTCTACCCTCCGCGTTTCGGATCGGACTCCACACCGTACGCAGCCAGATCTCAGTGCCGTCCTTGCGCCTGAAGCTGTAAGCACCACTATTATGCTGATGGTTTGACAGTGCTGAGGACAAGCGTTGAAACTCGTCAGAATGTGTGGAAGAAAAAAGCAAATCCTTGGACTGACCTACCAGCTCATGTTGGCTGTAGCCCAAGGCCGAAAGCATGTTGTCATTGATGACAGTAATGATGCCATGACCATCAACACGCAGGGTCAGCATTTCTGCCTCTACTGACTCGCTTACACGCTGGCGAGCCGCTAACTCAGCCTTGAGCCGAGCATTTTCCTGCTTTAAACCCGAACCAAACATGATGAGTCCAATAAAAAGTCCTATTTGTTATCTGGTTCGGCGCAAGTCATGGCTTCTTGAGCGTACCGGCGACGGAAGGTACGCCTTTACTCAGGTGGGTCTAGCGTTTGCTGTTGTAAACCACTGATTTGCTATGGAGACCGCCCATTGTCAGGTTAAAGACTCCCACCTATAAGAAAGATACTTCCAAATAAGGCCATTACACCACTTTCTGTCTTATAAAACCCTCTAGGGGGTCTGCCCTCTTTGTTCGAATGGGAGAGCTTTTACCGTACCTATAAATCACTTATTAGGGCAGCGTCTGATCCGCTAGATGACACTGATAAAAAATTGAATAGTATTGTGGAGCTACGCCGAGAAGGTGTTGAATACAGCTCCATGAGGCATGCTGCTAATAACTTGATCTATATCTCAGCAAGTGAGCGGCTTGATCTATCAGGCTTGATTAATAACGGCGCAGCCCCAAGATTCTCGTGTAACGTGTTTGACGAGCCCTTTCATGCCCCGCGTAATAACTTCACCTCAAAACATACCAGATCAGCAAGCAGTAGATTCATATAATAAACAGCTCTTTGGAACACCGAAGGAGCGACTTGATTTCTATCGCAAGGAAATTCAGTTCGAAACAGGAATCCTGTCCGACAGGACCAACGCATACCTGGGCGCTCAATCATTTCTTGTCATTGCCTATGCATCTGCCATGGCCAACCGTAGTCCAGAGTGGGGGCACCTTTTCACACTTGTTGTTCCTGCAGCGCTTGCCCTGCTAGGTATCCTAAGCTCTTTAAATGCCTGGCCCGGTATACGTGCCGCATATCTGATTATTCAACACTGGCATTTCAAGCAGGCGCAATTATTGAATAGCGACCCTTTTACCGGAAACTCTTATGATAATGTTCCGCTATTTAGTGACAAGGAGTCAGATCCCAGTCATTTCCGAAAGTCATTAATGTTTAATGTACGTTCGCCTATCTTGTTTGCAGCATTCTGGACAGTGTTGGGAGTTTTTTCTATCTGGCTGCAATTATCCCATAGTGTTTAGGTAATAAGTCGACCCTGATTGAGCTTGAAAAAGGGTCGAAGGCAGAACCGATGTTTAATATTTTTTCGTCTTTGCTGACTCGATACCGAAAAGCATGTTGATAACGAAATTGGCCTACCAGCTCATGTTAGCTATAGCCTAATGCCGAAAGCATGATGTCATTGATGACGCTCTGGCCATCGACACGTAGGGTCAGCATTTCTGCTCCGATTGATTCGCCTACACGCTGGCAAGCCGCTAATTCAGCCTTGAGCAGAGCATTTCTCTAAAAACCTGAAACAACCAACAAAACGTCCAATTCAGCTGTTTGTTCGGCGTCTGTTATGAATTCTTAAGCATAACGGGGCGAAGGTGCGTCTCTCTTCGATAAGATTCTGGCTATTCTTGAAAGAGCCGCCTAGTTGAACTCTATCGAGAGGGCGGCCTGCCCTGAGAGAGGAGCCACGTCATGCTTAGCCGTAGATCCTTTATTTATGCCACAGGCGCCACCTTGTTTGGAGCCTCAGCGCTCTCATTACATGCTCAGCAATTCTCAGGTGCTGGTCGACTGGTGCTGGGTCAGCCTGAAGGCTCTCTTGGCAGTACGGTTGCTGAAAGACTACTGCCCGTTATGTCTGAAAAAGCGAGTCTTGCCTACCAGATTCAATACATCACACAAGGCGAAACCCGGCAGTCCCTGCAAATTGTAAAAGCAGCAAGGCCGGATGGAAGTCTGATTTTGCAGGCGATTGCCAGTTCAATGACTCTGTTACCCAATATCTACCAGAGTCTGCCTTTTGATCCTATAAAAGACTTTACCCCGTTGGCACTACTGGGAGATTACTCTTACGTGCTGGCCTTGGGACCAGCCGTACCGGCATCGGTGCGCACTCTTGATCAGTTTGTGGACTGGACCGCTGACAATCCTGATCTACGAGACCTAGGTGTTTCGCTGTATGGCTCGCATGGACATCTGGCAGCCCTGACACTGGCCTATGAAAAGGAAATCGCTTTTCGCGTTCGAACCTACAGTCGATCGGCAGCCATCGTTGAGGATCTGAAAGACCAGTCGTTGGCAGCCGCCATCCTTGCAATAGGCGTCGCGGCTTCAAGAAATGCTGAGGGAAAGATTCGACCCATAGTCGTAACCGGCGATAGTAGAGCGATGCAATGGCCAACCGTTCCATCATTTAAGGAGTTGGGTATTGATGCAAATATCAACAGCTGGATCGGCTGGTTTGTCCCGTCAGGTACTCCTTCCATTATTGTTGATGGACTCATTACCAGGATTAATCAGGTTCAGGCTTCACGTGAATATGCAGAAATGCAGAGGCGCTTGCTGCTGACTCAGGTATCGCTTACGCCAGCTCAGATAAGGGATCGAATAGCAAAAGAGAAGGCTTTTTACAAAACACTGGTTGAGCGGTACCACCTTGAACCCAAGGTAGGCTGATGTCTGATTGCCTAATTGGAGTAGCTGCGCTATAGCATTATGATGTTATCCGCTGACAGAACATTCCTCTTTAAGGATGCAATCAACGTGGACGATACTCCCAACCCTTTTCACTATGTCATTGCTCCAAGAACAGATGCCGAGCGGCTGGAGGTTGAAGCCTGGTTACTGGCTGATCAGCTACTCAACGTCTTGAATGATGGACAGCCAAGAGCCTTTCAAAGGCGCGACCAGATAAGATGGCAGATCGAAGGCTTCATGAATGCCTTGCAAGCGCTGCAGACTCCAGAATCGTCACGGATCTATATAGCGATGCAGGAGTTGACGATACGTATGCGTCAGCAGAGTGTTGCTGAGTTTAATCAGGCAGCCAAACTGTACACCCGAAAGCAGCTGATTCCAGAATAGTTCCTTGAGCACTCGTTGCACCTACTCCAGGCACTCGCTACGACCAGTTGTCTGCTTTAACCAGGCTTAGCCACTTTTAAAGAAAGGCAGGCAACGGCTTGATAAGCGGCTCGTAGTCCACCAGGGATGACTGAATGGTTTCCATCAGCAGAGGCCAGTGCACCATAGCTGAATGAAAATGTTGTACCGCCTGAACGTCAAGGTATTGAAGGCCCTGTAGGTCAAAGCTCCTGGCCAAATTATTGACGTCCTCACGGGTATCCAGGTGATGAGTAATGACGTCGAGGGCTTTAGAAGTATTCATAGACATACCAACCGACAAGCTAGAGTAATAAGAACGTTATTGCTGCTTGGTCATAAGCAAGTGATATGCCATATCAAAAGTCAAAAAATCATCAAAAGGAGCGCAAGGAAAAGACATAACCCGCAGAGAAACATCAGCACAAGGTCTAAAGGATCCCAGCTGTCCATATCATTTGTATTAGTAATATCTGGAAATTTTTGAGTGTTATCTAACGAAGTAGCGGATCAATGACCTGTTTCGCTCAAGCTGAGCACTCTGAGATCAACTCGCGATAGGCTAGTAAAACGCTATACCTGTATGGACACCAATGATATTCAAGGTCAATGCAGGTTTTGAAGATACAAAAGGTCGCACCAATCATAAAGAAAGGCTGTGACCGTTTAGCCCTAGGTCTCTAGAAGCAATCGATTGAAGGAGAAATCCGATCCACTCCTGCACTAGCCTATTCCTCTTCTCAAACAGATCCCCAAGTCATAAAGGGGATGTTGATCTCACCAAAGACATGCCTTTCCGTTCATACGTCCACCCGAGAAAATGAGAACCATATTTCAGGAGGCTAGAAAAACCTAGGCAAGGGGTCTTGATGACATTTTTTGATCGGTTTATTCGGCTTCTTCAGCCTCAACAATCAGCAGATCCAAATCACTCTCAAAGCCATCATGAATCCTTGAGATTCAATCGGCATGACTTGTATCAGGCTCCCTCTTTAATAGGCGATTGGCCCATCAAAGAAGAGAGGGTTTGTGGGCCGATCGAGGGTCAGCCCGAGCATGTGGTTATGACCTTACTCAGTCGAGGTAACTGGTTTGGATGTCATTCAGAGGGACATCTAGTGCGTAGCATTTTTCGCACTTTAATCTTGCCTGATCTTATCTATGCCAACCCCTTTAGAAGCATAGATAACAATACAACTCCTTACATCCATGCTATCCATTTCTTAGTGAAAATGACATCTCACGGTGCAGTTGGCAGTCCAGAACATAATGTAACACCAGAACAATTCATCGAACGAATGCACAACACCATCCATAAACGATTAAAAGAGCCTATATCGAGCCTTCAGGCAGACTTCGATGCAGTGGTTAGCCGTGGCTCCTTTCTTACCTCAACTCCTGTTAAAGAAGGGGTTCCGATAAATAGATTTATATCAGCTATTCATGAAGGCTTCTGGCATGACTTACTTGATATATATGCTATTGGGAATGGGAAATTTGAATCGCCCCTAGTTTCCTAGACACCTCTAAGCCTCATAATGAGGCCCGTTAGGAGGTGCCATGAGCAAGCAGCGTTACCCCGAGGAATTCAAGATCGAAGCGGTCAAGCAAGTGACCGAGCGCGGCCTCCCCGTTGCCGAGGTGGCGACGCGGTTGGGCATGTCGGCGCATAGCCTATATGCCTGGATCAAGCGCTACGGCAAGCCCCAGGAACAGCGACAGCAGGAAGACGAGCAGCAGGCCGAACTGCGTCGTCTGCGCGCGGAACTCAAGCGAGTGACCGAAGAGCGAGACATCCTAAAAAAGGCCGCCGCGTACTTTGCCAAGGAGTCCGGCTGAAGTACGCCTTCATTAGCAAGCTGTCGGTGGAGTACCCGGTGCGGCGTCTTTGCCAGACCCTCAAGGTGCATCCCAGCGGTTACTACGCCTGGCTGGCCGAGCCGAAATCCGTACGCGCCAAGGAAGATCAACGCCTGTTCGGATTGATCAAGCATGCCTGGCTGGAAAGCGGTGGGGTCTACGGCTACCGCAAGATCCATGACGACCTGCGCGAGCTGGGGGAGTCCTGTGGCCGGCACCGCGTGGCTCGCCTGATGCGGGGAGAGGGGTTGCGCTCGCAGACCGGCTATTGTCGGCGCCTCAGCTATTATGGAGGCAAGCCGACAGTGGTCTCGCCCAACCGCCTGGAGCGGCAGTTCAACGTTAGTGAACCGAACAAGGTCTGGGTCACCGACATTACCTACATTCGCACCTATGAGGGCTGGTTGTACTTGGCGGTGGTCCTGGATCTGTTTTCACGCCAGGTGATTGGCTGGTCGATGAAGCCACGGATGTACAGCGACCTAGCCATCGATGCGTTGCTGATGGCAGTGTGGCGGCGCAAGCCCAAGCAGGAAGTGATGATCCACTCCGACCAGGGCAGCCAGTTCAGCAGCTCGGACTGGCAAAGCTTCCTCAAGGCCAACAACCTGATCAGCAGCATGAGTCGACGCGGTAACTGCCACGACAACGCGGTCGCGGAAAGCTTTTTCCAGTTGCTGAAGCGGGAACGCATCCGACGAAAAATCTACGGTACCCGGGAAGAAGCCCGCAGTGATGTGTTCGATTACATCGAGATGTTTTATAACCCCAAACGCCGGCATAGCAGCGCTATGCAGCTATCGCCAGTAGAATTTGAAAAGCGCTATTTCCAGAGCTTGGAGAGTGTCTAGGAAAGCCGGGGCGATTCAATTAGCGTCGGGATGGCCAGATCTAGAGTTGAGTGATGGAACATCATTCAACTTCGTTGAGGTAAAAGTCCGTGATCGGCTTACTCCCAATCAAAAAGACACCATTCCAATACTTATGGACCTTGGGCTGAAATGTCGAGTCATAAGATTGATCAGACGATAATCACTTACCTGTAGGTCCGACCTAAACGCAGCCTGATGAAGGCAATGGCATAAGAAGGCCCAGCGCTTGGCCGGGCTTTTTTACCTCGAACACTCTTACCGAGGGACGCAGTGACCGCCCTTATGGTGTGAGTTCGTTCCGCCTGTTGGGGAAGTACCCTTGGGGCATGCGCTCGCTACCATGGGTGCGGCCAGAGCAATCATCAAGCTAAGCAATGCAATCTTCTTCATACGGACCTCCATTTTCCTAGCGACTAAAATCAGTCCTCATTGATATCGACTTAACGTTATCAAGCTTTAGGCACTTGAAGAAGCGAGAAAACCCAGTCTGAGCTGGGTTAATGGCTCTAGGAGAGCGGATACCAAGCCTAAAATGATTTCTTAGAAATCATTTTCCTCTAAATCAAGCGTTAAAGTTTCACCATATCGCGGATGAATCTGGTTCATTTTTGATATGAAATCCGAATAGTCTTTGCTCAATTTCATTATCGTAACCGTTGACGCCAGATGCTCTCTTAACTTTGGATGCCCTTTATCGCTTGTAAGACGCCTATGAAGATGGCCCTTCTTCGTGTCTTTGGAATTCTCTTTTTTTAACTCTGCTAGAAGACCAGGTGCGATTCGCTTATAAACGATATCATTAGTAAGTACGCCGAAATATTGAGGTCGATATTTGGCATTTTCTGGAGGATAGGGAAGCCCTCTAAGCCTAAAAAGATGTTCATAGTATTCAGGCGGGAACGTTCTTACCCAAGGCTGAAGCTCTTTCGCTACAAAAGCTTCGAGAATCTTGGCTAGTGCATCTCTAGCACGGTCTTTCTGATATCCAGTAGCCTCGTCGACCAATGCAACGATGCCAACACGAGCAAATCCCCTAACTAATGATCCGCAAGCTTCTTCTGCCTTGCCGGAAGCGCTCCATCACGTCTGGCGGCTAAGATTGCATCACATATCTCAGCCAGGAGGGTGGCTTGATAGCCATAAGCAACACGCCCGAAGGTGTCAGCAGTAAATTTTATGGGATTAGCTAATGAAGTAATTGCCTCTTGCGAGAGATAAGGCTTGATAGCTGCACTTTCTAAGAACGCGGTGAATCTATCAACGCCAGCAGTGGGTCCCCCTCTCGTTATTCCTACCCCTGACATTACTCCGCGCTGCGATAATACGCGGGTCCCGTCTTCTAAGACGTAACATGGAATCTCTATCCCACCAAGGCGCAAGGGATGGTCAGCAGAACCGTGAGTGGCTTTGGGAAGCTTCGCTATTTCCGATTTTGCCAAAGCAGCTTGTCTAGCTATCTCAGTTCTTCTTTCTGGAGTAAGCGAGTTTGCTCTAGCAACTGCGCCTTTTGCTTTACCTTTTGGTTCTGCGCCATCCATATTACATCCTCAAATTTTTATTTGAGCTTGCAATTTAGCCCATAAGACGTCCTTTGCAAGCACATGCTTGCAAATTCCGATCAATCTCGCACTTTGCTTGACATTACAGCTTTTACGCTAAGTGCGGTATAACCGGTGATGCAAAAAGAGGGTTTTAATCCGCAAAAATAACTTGAAACCTTTACCAACGTGAGTTCTCAGTGGCGCACAATCGGACAATGCACTGCCAGTTTATTACATAACGCATTGCGTTATATAACGCATCACGTTATACTGCGTCCATACAAGTGGAGCGCATTTGTGATCAGGACCTTCAAGGATAAGCAGACACAAGCAGTAGCTGACGGCAAGGTTGCCCGCAAGCTGCCGCAAAACATGCAGAAGGTTGCTCTTCGTAAGCTGCGTCAACTTCAAGCCTCGATGAAACTGGACGATCTGCGTATTCCTCCGGGCAATCATCTTGAAGCGCTGAAGGATGACCGCGTAGGTCAACACAGCATCCGTATCAACGATCAATGGCGCATCTGCTTCCGCTGGGTTGATGGTGCTGCCTACGATGTTGAAATTGTTGATTACCACTAAGGAGGTGAGCCATGACTCACACTGACACTGATGACATCACAACCGGCGAACTCCTCCCTAATGTTCATCCAGGCGAGATTCTGCTTGAAGACTTCCTAGAGCCGATGGGTATTACTAAGAACAAGCTGGCAACATCCATTGGCGTGCCGGCTACTCGTATCGGCGAGATCGTCAAAGGTGATCGATCAATTACAGCTGATACAGATATCCGGCTGTCTCGTTTTTTTGGCACTAGTGAAGGCTATTGGCTTGCGCTGCAGAATGCTTACGATCTGGAAGAAGCTCACCGGGCTGGGCATTATGACGACATCCCAGGTCATGCGGCCTGATCTATACACTCAGCCTTAACCTTTAGCTCCTCTGCTTCCATAATCCTGACGTCATAAAAGACGTCAGGATGCCTTTTATTCTTCGCGTCACAGAGCTTCATTTTGAGCAATACTTGAATATGGGTAGGCTTGAGTGCTGAAAGTTGACTACCTCGATTGGCCGCGGCTGAGGCTTCTTTACTCCTGTTATGTTTAGTCATAAACAGACCTCATAAAGGCTTGAAACCAGAGGGTCAGCTTACTCCGTATATATTTTGACTACACCCTCTAAATATATGAACAGCCTTACGCTATAACAGCCGCTAGGCCTATCTCTGCCTATGAAGCCCGCTCACAGTGTCTATAAAGGAAATCACTCCACTCCTGCATCAGCTTCCTTCTCTTTTCCAGCAGATCCCCGCGGTTATAGGCCGCTTCCACCTTGCTGCCCAGCGTATGCGCCAGCGCCATCTCGCAGACCTCGCGGGGGTAATTTGTAGTCTCTGCCGCCCAGGTTCTGAATGTTGCGCGAAAGCCATGCGGCACTGCCATGTGAACCTTTAAGGTATCCAGTACGCGGCCGATGGCATTGCCGGGAATACAGCCTGTGCGGCGACTGTTTGGGAAAACCCATTCCGGGTGCTGGCCCTTCTGCTGGCTGATCACCTCGATCATGGCCTCGGTCAGAGGGATGCGATGCGTCTTGCCAGTCTTCATACGCTCGCCCGGAATAGTCCAGAGCTTTTGCTCAAGATCCAGCTCGGACCAGCGTGCGCCGCAGGTCTCGCTGTTACGAGTTGCAGTCAGGATCATGAGTTCTGTTGCGCGTGCTGCAGCACCCTCCAGGCTATCGAGTCGATGCATGAGCCGTGCGGTATCCTCGGCAGACAACGAGCCAAACGGCTTGACCCTGCTGCCCTGTTTGGGCAGGAGCTTGTCCAGGTGCCCGCGCCAGCGTGCCGGGTTCTCCCCTTCCCTTAGCTTTCTGGCCTTGGCCGCATCAAGGACCAGCTCGATACGGTTGCGCAGGCGACTGGCCGTTACCGGGATAACGCTCCAGATGGGCTCAAGCACTTCCAGCACATCATCGGTGTCTACTTCGGCAAGAGGCATTGAGCCAATCACAGGAAATACATGCTTAGCCAGGGAGTTTTGCCACTGCTGAGAGTGCTTGGTGCTCCAGCTGGGCGAGTGCGTTCGAATATAACGTGCAGCCTCGGTCTGAAAGGTCTTGGCTTCCAGCTTCTCAGAGGATTTACCCTCACGTTTTTTCCGGCGCTCAAGGACTGGATTGATCCCGCGTGAGATTTCAAGACGGTACTTGTCTGCCGCCAGGCGCGCATCACGCAGGGAGACTGCTGGATAGCTGCCCACCGAAAGATCATGCCGCCGGCCATTGATCATGTACCGAAATATCCAGCTCTTGCGCAGCTGGGCGGAAATGCGAAGCTGAAGGCCTCGGCCATCCTGATAGCTTCCAGGTTCGGCAAGGGCTTTAACAAGTTTGGGGGTTAGTTTGCTCATAGACCTGATACTGCATTGCGCTGCGCAGCTATCTGCTTTCTGGCAACACTCAACTCCTGCGCCTCGTTCTCAAGACGTTCGCAGCGTCTGGAGAGCCTGTCCAGATCATCATTGATCAATAGCCGACCCTGATTAAGCTCGCTCTGGACTTGCTCACGATGGCATGTAGAGCCAGCCGTAAACTGAGCGATCTGCTCGGCTGTGGCGGGTTGCTCACCATAGCTGAAGTATTCATCAAGGGCGCCGAGTGCCCAATAGACAAGACCCAACATGACCAGCGTCAGCACAAGCATGGCCGGAGCTGCGCGCAGTGTCTCGCGTGCTTCGGCTTCAACCTCGGCTTCGGTGCGCAGGTTTCTGAAGGCGGCCCAGTATTGATGGTCGTTCTCTCGTATCGGCTGATCAAGCCGTACCTCGGCACGGTGGTCGGAACTGGTACTGACAATCACACCGTTACCAAAACGAGTTACCACACGTACGCCCGGTAGCGCTGTTGCGTTGTCCAGAGCCATCTTTTTCTCCATGCAAAAGTAGTCTGCTGGCGCTGGGTCTAGCATCAGGCCGTGATGGACCAGCGCCAGACCGTGCGATCAGTCAATATCAACAAAGACAGGATTGAGTACCCTGCTGGCGCTCTGCTCTGGCGTTTCGTCCCAGCACCAACAACCGCGACTCTCCCACCACGACTCAAGAAGATCACACGAATGATCAATATAGGGAGCACCATCATGATAAGCGCCGCAGTTGGCGACGTAGTTTTCTCCCAGCAGAATGGCAAAGCTCTCATGCTCGATGACCAGCGCCTTGCCCGGGTTGGCCTGTAGCAGGCGGCGGTAGGCTCCTATCATCCCGTGATAGGTCGTCAGGTCGTGTGCGCACTCGCTGTCCCAGGCCGCAGGCCGTGCAGATACCTCCCGCTTAAGTTCGGAGGTGGCTTCTCTACGGTTTCCGAAGAACCGGCGACTCCCTTCCGGCCAGGACAAGATCCATTCCTCCTGTCCTTTGGGTTCGGCCATGTAAAGGGCACCGCTTGGATGCGTCAGCTGGATCTCGGATTGACTGGTCATCGGAAGGGTCTCCAAAGTTGAGGGTATATTCCCTGATTAACGTTCTGATTTCAAAACAATGTATGAGGACTCACTATCCTCATACATATATACCTATAAGCCACATGAAAACTGCGATTACCTAAGAGTGTCTAAAGCTATCCCACACCTTTTCCCCACAGCTCCCGGCCCAGCGCCTAGCAATGTCCCAGCGCCTGAGCAAGCGCCTGTCGAGCTACCTGAACCGGTCGATCCACCATTTCGGTGATGAGTGGCGAAAGGGATATGGCCGAGACGGCGCGTTCCAGCCGGTCAAGCGAATTAACCAGTGCAGGCGCAGCCCTGCACAAGGCGTCGATCCGAGCCATGTCCTTTATCCGGATACCGGTAGCGCTCCACTGCCTTATTAACAGGCCGCCAAGATCATCATCCAGACACAGGACGCCAGCCCTCGCATGTGTTTCTTCAGGCAGGTCGAACAGGCACAGCGGGCGACTATCCAGGCACAAGGCATGGTAGTGATCTGTCTTGTACTGGCCTTCGCTGATGGTCCCCACTGAGATTTCCTGAGCACTAACCCCCAGATAGCCAGCGAGGGACTTAAACCACGGGGCACTGGCTAGAGAGTGCGCCAGTCCAGAGGCCATGCGGCTTTCAGGCTGGCCGCAGATCACGAAGGGCTTGCCATCACACCACACGGCAAGGCGCGTCTTGCCATCTACAAGCGACAGGCGTTTGAGTCGTAAGGGAGAAACTGCCAGCGCTTCAATGACTCGGCTCGGCGCGAGAACACAGGTCTGCTCGGGATCAACCAGAGGCGTGGGCTCTTCCCGGATGGCCTCTTCACTTTCATCCTGAACCGGCAGACGAGCAGGTCTCGCCTGCTCGGGTACCACCCCATGGCTGGTGAATTCCTGAAACCAGCCTGCCACATAGAGACGCTCACTCGTGACGTTGGGACGACCCTTGGCACCCAGCTCGATCAAGTCATGCTCGGCAAAGGCCAGTACGCGATCAACGAACCGTTTAATTTCACGTTCGCTGAGCGAATGCTTGGATATATGGATGCCCCCTTCAAGTTTACCGGCATGGGGATTGAATTCGCGTGCTTGTTGAAAGACGACTTCATTACGCCCGTTCTTCTTTAACAACCCTTCGGACGTTATCTCAAACGTAATAGTCTGAGAGCGCATGATCGTTCTTTTAAAATCAATTTCTGTAACCTTTAGCGAGGCCATGTCCAACATTACATCAACTACCTGACCAGACTCCCTGACCTTTTGTTTGGTCTTGTAGGTGCGGTAGTGAACATTGCTGATACAACTGGTGAGAAGTGCCGGTTCCTTGATTGAATCAACAAGTGAGATAAACATGGCTGACCTGCCTGAACACTGGAAGTTATTTCCACTGTCTCATGCAAATCCGGTTATGCAAGTACTCTGAAGGGATAAAAGTTAACTAAGCTGGTAATAAAAAAGCCTGCACGGGCAGGCTTTAGATGCACTCATTGTTTTACGCCACACTTTCCTTTAGTTGCTTGCCCGGCTTGAACGCCACTGACTTGCTGGCCGCAATTTCAATAGGTTTACCCGTTTGCGGATTGCGTCCGGTACGCGCCGCACGCTCCCTAACGGTAAAGGTGCCAAAGCCCACCAGCGCGACATCCTGACCGCTTTTCATGGCCTCGGTGACCGACTCGATCACGCTGTTAAGCGCAGCCTCGGCTTCCTTGAGCGTCAGCTGCCCCTTCTCAGAAATAGCCTTTACCAGTTCAGATTTGTTCATGCTGTTTCCTCTTGTGGTTGAGACGTTATACCCGATCTTGCGGACGCCGTTCAAAGCAGGTGACTACAGTTTTCTGCTCGCCGTCCCGGATCAGGAGATACAGGAATTTGCTGGTCTCGTGTCCCCAGGTCTCCACTTCATCCACGCTGCCAAACTTGAACAGCTTGTGGCGTCTGATCCGCTCTGGCATGGGTACCAGCCTAAGCTCAGGATGCGAAAGCCTGCGTGCCAGGCTTGACCATGGGCAGCGGGGTTTGCCACTGCTGACACGCTCAAAATAGGCATCTACTGCGTGCTGGGTGAGACTGATTCGGCCCAGGGCAGGCGTTTCCAGCATGACCTTGCACTGGCGATATTCTTCCGTGGGATAGACATACTCCACTTCGCCAAAGTCAGGGTCGTCACGATTGAACGGCAGATCCCGCTCATTGGGCACCTGTGTCTTGGATCCATAGAGTCGACCCAGTAACGCCGCATAGGGATACAGGTGCTTGGGTGGAAGGCCATTACCCAGGATCTCAACCATGGCTTCATCCGTGACACTTAGATAAATACCGGCCCCTGTTATGGGATAACGATTAAATACCTGCCTGAAATAAAGAAGATGTCGAATGGCTACCAGTTCAACGGCCAGTTTGACATCCTTTATATACTCCTTTAACTGGACAGAAAGTACACCCTTCCTTTTAAGACCTGTCCACCAGTAGACAAGGTAACTACCATCTTCTGCCAATACCGTGCGTGTACTTAATAACATCATGATAGCGTTCCCCGTCACCGGAAAGAATGTTTGATATAAACCTACCACCAAATTTCAGAATGCAAGTCATAATGTACCTCTTTGTAAAGTTGTTAGCCCAAGAGACACTTTGCCGCTAGGCTAAATCTGTCCCTGACAACTAACCGGATTAATCAACATGACATTATTGAATGAGTTCAAAGAAACGGAAGCAGAACTAAAGCGTTTGCAAGCGCGTCTGGAAGAGCTGACTTCAAGCGAAGAACTTAAAAAGGATCTCCAATTTCTCGACGAGCTTAATGAGCTGATTGAGAAGTATGGCAAACGCCCACGTGACGTAGTGGCTGCGGTAGCGCCAGAACTCCTCCAACAGAAGGCCAGTGCTGCGCCAGCCGAGCAAAGCAATCCCCGCCGCGCCCGTAACATCAAGGTCTACCGGCACCCGGAGACCAACGAGATCATCGAAACCAAGGGTGGCAACCACAAGGTTCTCAAGGCATGGAAAGCCCAGTACGGCGCCGACACGGTAGAGAGCTGGATGTCGATCAAGGACTAGGTCTGCTTCTGCTGGTCAGTTAGAAAAGAAAACCAGCCCCGGAGGGCTGGTTTCTTTTTGTCACTTAACAACAAGGTTGTAGCATTCCTTCCCGCACTTCTTCACCAGACGGTGAATGATGCGAGCCGCCATCGTGGCATACGGCCCTGCACAGGTCACAGGACCCTGAGCCGCATACTTTATGATGAACAGAATGCGCGCCTGTGTTTCCCGAGCATCGAAACGATCCCGGATCAGGGCAGCATAGTCTTGCTCACTCCCCTCCCAGCCGGCCGGAGGCGCAAAAACGCCTCGTGTGGCCGAACCCGGAGTGGTGTCGAGCAGATCAGCAGGCAGGTGTGGATTAGAGTGCATGGCTTAACCTCCCACTACGCTGCGAAGATGCGCCAGGCTCGGGAATCCCGAAATGCCCTGACGAAGGATCACATCGTTCCAATCGATTCCTTTACTGCCGGAAGGGATTGGCGCGGTAGGAAGTATCACGATCACTCGAATACCCTGCTGCTGCAGACGCAGCTTGAGCCTCATGGCCGCCGACTCACCCGTGCAGGATCTGTCCTTGTCAGCCCAGACCAGTACCGTGTGAACCCCTGCTGGCGGGGTAAAGCCTTCAAGCAGTGTTGC
This sequence comes from Pseudomonas sp. C2.3V, assembly GCF_058536325.1. NCBI lineage: Bacteria > Pseudomonadati > Pseudomonadota > Gammaproteobacteria > Pseudomonadales > Pseudomonadaceae > Pseudomonas > Pseudomonas sp. C2.3V. The sequence goes on from NZ_JBZUBN010000003.1 coordinate 44,268, forward strand.
ATTGACCGTGCTCCAGGTAGCAATACCTGTTGCGCGGTACGCCGAGAGCGCTGTTTCCAGCCCTTCAGCGATTCCAAGTACACCGTCCACTGGCGTACCCATCTGGATTGCCGCGCCTCTGATCGATTTCCCCTCGGGGACCGGCATCATCTTGCGCGGACTCTCCACATCGGCCTTGCTACCCGTACTGCTCAGGTAGGTTCGGTGAAGGGTCAGGATCTCACCCTTGTTGTTTACAATGGCGCAGACAATGGCCGGAAACTTACCTATCTCAGCGATGGTTTCCCGTTCTTCCCCGGTCTCCATATCCACTTCCGTCACGGTATCCCAGTACGGGAACGCCGGATGAAAGCGTACGCAGTCATTGTCCAGCCAGTCAGCGCCACCTCGCGGCAACACCTTGCGTCCCTGCAAATACAACCGTGCAGGTTCAGCCTGTGATGCGTTCAATGGCAGCGACTCACGCCAGTGACGCTCGACGTTCAGGCTCTTGCGGTCTGACGTCGATGCGGACACGGGCTTACTCTTGACCAGTGCAAGCCTGGGTTTTTCCGGCTCGATAATGATGGCCGGTGTCACCGGTGGAGCTTTCACAGGTTCAGGTTCAGGTTCTGGCTGAGGTTCAGGCTGAGGATCATGCTCAATCACCTCGTACCCAAAGCGCTCAGCCAGATCAGCCTCGCAGCTGACTTCCTCTGCCTGTCTTGCCTTGAGTGCTTCGGCGCGCGCCTTCAGATCAATGGGACCACGACGACCGGGTTTAACCAGTCGTGCCCACTCATCATTGCTCGCCTCCTTTACAGCCGCTTCACGAACCACCGCAGTTTCCTGCATGGCACGTGGAGCGCTGTGGTCCTCAGCTGCCTTTTCCCGCGGACGGGACTGGGCAGGACGAGGACGCCTCTCGGACGTCTCACGACGTTGATATCGTGGGGGTTCAGGATCAACCCTCAGGAACTCGGCAACCTCTACAAGCGCTTCCGGAAAGTCTATTCCCTTCACAAAGCAGAGCAGGGAAAGACCATCACCAAACGCACCGCAGCTGTTGCAGATCGCACCGCCGCGGACATTGAAGTCCTTGAACAGGCGAAACCCGTCCGTTCCACCATGGACCGGGCAAGGCACATGACGACCAAGTCTGGAGATGGCGCGTTCCAGATCCGGAGCCAGAGCCCGCATGATGCCTACCCATCCATACGCCGACGCCTGATCCTTGACCTTCCTGCTGTCGTAGAACTTGCGTGGCTCTCTTGCTGCATTACCGTTCATACGCTCACCTTTCAACGTTGGATTGTGTTGGCCCCAACCCGAAAGGGAGCCTTCCCCATAAGGGAGAAGCCCCCTTATGGGTGGGTAATTGACGTGGCTAACGAGCGGCCACGGATTGCACCTGCGCCTCAAACTCCATGAGGAGCCTTTCAGCACTGGCAAAGCAGATTTCGCCTGCGTTAAGCCTGCGAATCAGGTCGACCTTGTACATGCCGATCGCCCATTCCCTTGTCACGCTGAGGCGTTCGAGGGCACCACGAGAGATCCTGACGTAGCCGGCCATGATCAGGGATTCGAGCACCTGCTCTGGTGTGGCCCAGGTCATGTGCGCCTTCATCCCCTTGCTGTCGAAGTACTGCGCGCGATACATGCCGGGTGTTGATGGGTCAGGCATGATCAGGGCGTAGCTGCGAAGCTTTGGATGTTCCAGCTCAAGGCCAAGCAGCTCACCGTTGGTTTCGATGAGGATTGCTCGCCAGTGCCGGTTCATCTCGACGGCCTTGGGCATCAGATGCCGGATAAACCAGTCGTTGGAAGTGCCTTCTGCAAGGCCCTGTTGTAGCTGTACAAAGTGCGGATGGTCGCTTACGTGGTTCATGGCTCTTCTCCAAAAAGAAGGGGCACGAACCCCCAGGGGGCTGTGCCCCATGGGGTGTAAACGGTATTGCTACCGCCTCTTTAAACGCATGCCAGCTAACTCTGCTGCCGTGCGTACTCACGCAATAAAAGCTCGGCTTCCGTCATGGACAGCTCACCTTGATGTATCCGGCGAATCAGATCCTTCTTGTAAAGCCCTATGGCCCACTCCCGGGTACAGCTGAGCGTTTCAAAAACGCCTTCTACTACCAGGCAGTAGCCCTCCACGATCAGGTTCTCCAGGACCTGCTCAGCCATCTCATATGTGGCATGAGCACCAAAGCCGCTACGGTCGAAGTACTGCGCCCGATACATGTCAGGTATCAACTCATCCGCGACGATCAGGGCATACCAGTCCCGACGTCGCGGATGCTTGAGTTGTGTTCCCAGCAGCTGGTGACGGGTTCTTTTCAGAACACCATGCCATTGCCGATTCCACTTCTCTGCAAGGTGCATCATTTGCTGAAGCAGCGCTTTACTCGCTGAATCAGCAGTGATCGCCTGCCGAAGCCACACCAGGTGCGGATGGTCGCCAACGTTCATGCCTACTCTCCAGATAGAGAGGGGCACGACCCCAGAGGGCTGTGCCCCATGGGGTATAAGCGGTATCGCTACCGCACCAGTCGTTGAACCCGAACCTTTAACGCCTCTGGATCACATCCGCTTTCCTGCGCGCAGACGGTGAAACTGAAGGGTGTCAGGTGATCGTCTTCAACCCACTCGATCCATTCGTCTCGGGTGGAATTACAGGTTTTCGTCGAAGCCAGTGCATGCAGGGCGTACTGAAGCATCCGCTGCCGGAGCAGGCTGATTTCTTCATCGGTCCACTGGATGCGACTCTGTTCCTCGGAGGAGGCGTCGAGTAGCTCTTCGAAAAACAGGAGGTCCAGGCACAGCTGCAGTTCATTGAAGCGTGCAAGGGCTCTTCTCATGGCGTGCTGCTCCAAAAGAAGGGCAGCACGACCCCAAAGGGGCATGTCTGCCCCAAGGGGTTTAACAACATCACAGGAGGGCCAGACCGCAGCCCCCTGTGATACCGGATCACACGGCAACACCCGTCAATGCATCACTCATCAACTGAAATAGCGTGTGTTTAAGGTCATTTACGCTTTCGATCTGAATCGACGACGCAAACAGGCTCGCTACCTTTGCACCTTTGCCGACACCAATACCGATCATCTCGATACCGCTGCGCTGGCAGAGCTGCACGACGTGCTGGCAGGACCCGACGTTATTGGGTTCGCCATCCGTTACCACCAACACCATTTTCCGTCGCTCCCGGGTCTTGCTCAGCTCGAAAGCCGAGTACCAGATCGCTTCGGTCATGGGTGTCCTGCCATCCGGTGAGAAACTGAACCGGCCTGCATTACGGCTGACCTTTTGTCCATGCTTCACCACACTCCAGACGGGCTGACGGCTGTTTTTGCAGAAGAACGTAACCGCCGGGTTTACCCCGTTGATCTTCTCCAACCCCAACCCCAGCGCCAGTGCCATGGCGGCATCACGAGCAACCTCATAAACGTGTTCACCGGAAGGCATGAGCTTGTCCATGGACGAACTCATGTCTACCAGTAGATGAACCGCCGTATCAGGATGCTTTCGTTCAGCGCTACGCCGAAAGATGCGCGTATCACCACTGACGAGCCGATGGAGCCGGTTCGTGTCCAGATGCCTGCCATGACGCCCCGGGGTATACCCGTTGCGCTGGCTGGCCTGAACCAGGCCCATGAGTTGCGACTGAATCCGGCTGGATGCTGCCGCCACCTGTCCAATCAACATCTGCCCGGACGCCTGATCATTCATCACCTCAAGCGCAGTGGGTACGTTGACAACAGGAGCAGTTTGATCAGCACCGGAGTTGAGGTCAGCCCGAAGGGCGTCTGTCTTGTCCTTGAGATGATCGTCTGCTCGTGCATCAAGGATCTGCTGCATGACACCGGGACTGCTGGCGCCTGCATCATCTCCTGTAATCGAAGCACTAGCCGAGGCAGTGCTCTGGCCGGAACTCTGACCACTGGAACTACCTGATCCAGTGCCCTGAGCATTTCCAGCATCGCCGCCAGCAGAGCCCTGACCACCCGACTGACCTGATCCAGCCTGTGGCTGAGTCAAGTCCTGCGGTGACGGCTCCGGCTGTTGCGCGTCCTGCTCCTTCTGGGCTTCCTCTTCAACCATCCTGAGGACTTCCCGTGAGAGCACCAGCGCATCGGCCGTACTTTTCAGCTGCCCTGCTCGCCCCAACAACACCGCCAGACGAACCTGCACACCTTTCGGAATGACCTGTTCGTAGACGGCTGTTGTGGCAACCAGCGTGTCCTCGATGGCGTGCTGCCCTACTACCTTGCATTGCAGGAAGTACAGGCAGTACGCCTCAAGTATCCCGGCAGGATGAGTATCCCCTGTCGGAATCTGGTAATGACCCTGATCAACCATGTACGCCGCTACAGCATTAAGCGTTCTGGCTGTACCGGGATAGAGCTTGATCATCTCGCGCTCGATCCGGCAGTCTTCAAAGGAGTTGAGCATCGTTCTCAGAAAATCCGAACGCGCTATTTCATCCCTTCCGACTTCAAAGTCAGTCATCCTGACGTGCGCGGCTTCATGTGCAAGGTAGCCCCAGAGAGCATCCCCGAACCTTTCGCCTTGTACGTTAGGTACCACAATGGTCTGGCCATCAGTCATCGCCTGCTGGCCACCCACGATTACCTTCACACCAAACTTCTCGCCATACGCAGCCGCCACGATGGGTAGTGCCGCGAAAATGCTCTGGGAAGCCTTGCTGAAAGCACTTGCAGTCATGTCACACCTCATTTTTTGAAAAAAGGAGGACAGACCATCCCCAGTAGCGGGAATGGCCCGCCATGGGGGGAAAGAAACAGCTACTAGAGGTAGTAGTTGTCCTCAAGCTCGGGCATTTCGAACGCCGGAGCATTCGAAGGCTGAGCCTGTGTTACCGGTTGTGCCACATCCTTGACCGATGACTCGGAAAGAGGTGATGCAACCGTAGGTGAAACAATCGCGGAATCTGCCGGAGCAGGTGCCGCAGGCTTCTTCACAGCCCTGTCAAAGAACGAATCCATATCATGGAGAAGCTCGTCCAGATCAAAGCTCTGTTGAACAGCTTGAGGTACCTGACGCGCCGGCTTGACCGGAGCAGCAGAAGCCTGAGCCGCTGGTAGCGCTGTAGAGTGAGCCTGAGGTTGCTGGGCCGGTAGAGCTGGCTTTGCATCAGGATCAACCTTACGTGATGCTGCGTGCTCCGTTGATACGGGTAACGAAACATCAAAGTTAAAGGCATCGTCGTCGGGCTGTGCAGCAGGATTGCCATCTGCAAAGTCCTTCATCTGGGCCTGATCACGCAGGATCGTGACGACCGAATGGATCTGAAAGAAGAATGGTGCACCGATGGGGCCTTGATCAGCGTGCTGATCGTAGCCATCAACGGTTTCCCTGAGCAGTTTTACTACAGGCTCGAAAGCCCGGTTCAGAAAGCTCAAACCATCCACCTTGTCAGCCAGGCATTCCAGACGCTTGCGAGTACGGACACTGATCTCAGCCTTACCACGAAGGTACTTCTGATAAAACTCGTCCGCTTCCGTTTCGATTTCCCGAAACAGTTGACCTGCAAGGCCCTTGGTCTGGTCTGCCAGACGCTTCTCAGCGTTTGGCTCGCCGGACACCGGCTGGATATGAAACACCTGATAATCGAACTTCAGACGTTTCTCTACGCTACTGCGGTCCAGGACGCCGTTACGAATAGCCTCTTCGTAGCCGACATTGTTCGCAATCCAGTTCTGGATAGAACTGTCGTAGTTGCCCAAAAAAGCCTGCTTTTCCTGCTCGAACGTGAGTCGAGCCGTTTCAAGCTTGCCCAGTATTTCCGAAAGTTTGCTGCGAGGAACGGCCCATCCGGTCAGGAAGGGAAGTCCATAGCCCTCCAGCATCCGGCGTGTCGCACCACGAAGCGAGCGAAACACCTTGAGCGATGCCGGATCGCAGATCGTCTTGTTACCCAGCTGAGCCACACGGTCAGGGGGTAGCTCGCCGCCTTCACCCAACTTGATATCCTTGTCTTCCAGGCGAACCTGTCCGCTCCAGATATCGTAGTCAGCGTTCACAACGACCAGCTCTTGCAGTAATGCCTTGTCAACTGTCATGGATATATCCTCGGAAAGCCGCAGACATATCCAGCCCATACGGGACAGATATGCCCCGGTAGGGTTGAGTTGAAGGTGTCGCTAAAAGTCTTGCTAAAGGGTGTCGCTAATCTTGCATCGTTAGGAGGTATGCAGCCTCTTTTCGCTCCACAGGGGAGAGAAATCTTCTTTCCGCAGCGCCCTTGTCAGGACGCTCTGGAAAGGCGAGCAAAGCTCGCCTACTGCACTAGTTCAGGTAAAAGGACTCCGGCTCAGCCGAGGCGTGTTCAAGAGGGGCCAATACCGACGCTTCCACAACACTTTTGGGCGCCAGCTCCTCACGAACCGTGACTCGAACGCGATCCGAGGTCTTTTTCCGGTACTTCTCGAAATCCACCATCTGTTGTACAGCGGGATTGGCATCGATCGCCTTCTTGTAGTCGATCTGGCCCTGAACCTTGAAGCGGGTGATCTGAACACCGGCATAGTCGGCCTTCATGAACTCACTCATCATCTTGGTCATCGTTTCAAGATGCTTGTCCTGCCGGGCTTCAAGGTCCTTTATCTGAGCCTTGAGTCCAGCAATACGCGCCTCATACAACCGATAATGTTCCGACTCGTAGATCCAGCGGGTGGCTTCCTCGCCTATCGGCAGATAGAAGTCCCTTTCCGGGTCCTTGGGCGGTTCATTACGCAGGCTTACGTCCTGCCAGAAGCCTTGAGCCTCGGTCATGAGCTGCGCGAGCAGTTCACGGTCAAGGGGGATCTCAAAGATCTGCAGCGGATCATTGCCGTGCCAGAAGACCAGCCAACCGCGCCGGGAGCCTGTACACACCATCTGATGCTGCACCTGGCAGTAGTAGAGCTGATACGCCTCCGATTCGGTACCGAGTCTGCAAACCTCCTCCCACGTCTTGTCGGAAGGACACTTGAGCTCGACCGGCTCGCCAGCATTGTTAAGACCGTCCAGGGAGGCTCGTAGGAGCATGTTCCTGTCCGACTCGACACATACCGGCAACAGCATGTCCCCGGTATGGTCCTCAAAGGCCTTTCGGGCATCGTCCTCGTGTTTGATGCCATAGCGCACCAGAGGATTACCGGAAAGGTCCACTTCTTCACAGTACCCAACCTTCTCGGCCCACAAACGCCAGCGGGTCTTGTAGGGGCTGCGTCCCAGAAGAATGCAGGCGTCGGTTGCGGTAATACCGCTCTTACGCCAGTTAAGCCATTCATCAGAGCCTTGCGACAGATTGATGATGTTGTAGCCCATGTGCTCTACCTCTTTTAAGTGATGCGAAAAAAAGGGGGAGCACCCCATAGGGGAATACTCCCCCAATGGGTGGGTTTACTTACTCAAGGATTCACGGGATATAGGCGCCTTCGGCGTCTTCCAGTGAGTCCTTGATGTCAGCGAAGAGCCCGGCAAATTCCGAGTCCTGCTCTGACGTTTCATGAGCCGTCTGATCCATGTCGGATTCACCCTCCACGTATTCCTCTGGCTCCGTGGTCTGTACAACTGAGGTCACATCCTCAACAGACACGGGGTCGGCCTCGGGTATGGCTTCGGTTGCACTGCATAGTTCAGCCTCACGCAGGCGGTTGATGGCGTATTCACGCTCAGCCCCTGAGAAACGCTTCCCTAGCCACTCATAAGCGCTCTGCCAGGCATTTACCGGCTTGGCGCGCTCAATTAGGCGATCAACAACAATCCCGATATTCAAGCACTGTCCAGTAGACAGAGCCGGTTCGGCTGTTGCCCTGGCTTCTCCATCAACGACTCGACTGACCTTGTTGCTGATGTCGACTTCGCTGATACGTTCGGCCTCGTCCTGATCAAAGATCCCGACAAACCCAAACGCAAGCCGTGCACACTGGATCATGGCCTTGTGACGATGCATCCGCTTGGGGTGCGTACGCCAGGGCCCGTCGATGTTGCGATAGACCTCATCCAGATACTCACGAACAATCGTGGGATGTTCCTTGTCCCGGCGATACATCACGCACTCGATCCATTCATGGGCATCCACTTTCGCACCATCAGGTCTCACCATGGACGCGGAGTAGTTGAACGTCATGCCCTGATACTCAGGGTGTGAGTTCACGATCCGGGACCAGCCATCTACACCCACAACCGGAACAATCCCGTTATTACGGTCCGGAAAGGCATAGATCTCCTTGGTGAAGGGGTTAAGCTGGTACTGCTCGGCCACAATCATGAGCGCCATCATCTGCTCATTGGTTGGACCTGAACCGTTCCGCTGCTTGAAGGCTGTGGCTTTCAAGGTAGTCATCAGTTTCGTTTCATCTACGCCATATCGCTCAGCTACTCGGGTAAGCAATCGCTTGCCTTTGGCTTCGGACAGGGTTTCAACGTTTTGAACTGTTTGTGTTGCCATTTCAGTGCTCTCCATACAAAAAAGACAGAGGCACTGCCCCTGACAAGGGAGTACCCCTGCCGGGAATCGCCAGTAATGGCGATGGTTAAGTCACGCTATTTGATAAACATTGGCTTGCCGGGTGCGAACTCCATGACCCCAGGACTCTTGCGAGGCTCTGTGTTGGCAATGGAATAAGCCATCAAACAAGCAAACGCTAACCAGAACAGATATCGAAATACCGTCATGCTGTAAGACCCAGTCTCATCGCATCTCTGACAAAATCAGCATGCAATACACGATCAGATCTCTGATTGAAGTGCTCACCCAGAAAACCTGCATCTGTCTCAAGCTGCTCCGAATCGTCCGCTTCAAGCAGGAGCTCAACCTCAAGCCCTGCTTTCTCGAGATCCCTTGCAGCCCTGATCAACATCAGCAGGGGACGATAGCTACCCACGGTAACGCCTATTTCTCCGTGGCCCGCCAGCGTCTCGATACGAATGCTGCTCCAGTTACTCCAGGTCCAGGTCCCTGTTGCGCTGTTATGGTTATAACCGCGCGGCGCCAGCAGGATGCTGTCTTCAAACCATTCACCGTCGTACAACATGTACGGCAGATCGGATTGAGCAATACCCAGCAGTCTGTGAGAGGTCTGAAACGAATCGACCAGTACATCGCGCATCCGAGGAAAGCTTTCCGGCGCTTGCGCATGCCGGAACCACCAACAGATATCAACGTTAACCAGGGACGCTTCGTTACCCACACAAGAGGTTTCAGCAATCTGATTCATAAGTACCCTCCTCACTCAAAAAGAAGGGGGTACCCACCCAAAGGGGTAAGTACCCCTGTTGGGAATCGCTGTTACCAGCGACGGTTAAAGGTAGAAGTCTTCTCCAGCCACACTTTCAAGCTGAGCGGCCCATACCGACTTATCCAGACCCAGGGTCATGGCATCGGCAATGAATCCACCCAGCACAGCAGGATCAGGACAGTTCTGATCTATGAACTGAGTCAGGGCCATGTAGCTTGCCTCGATCACTTCAAAGTCAGCGGTAGCACTAAGCAAAATCTCCAGCAGATAGCCTGCCTGCTTTACATCCCGCACTGCTTTGAGCAGGAGTAGAAGCGGACGATAGACGCCATCCTCCAGATCGATTTCACCTGAACCACTCAAGCTCTCAGGGCAGAAGTTGTTATCTCCAGCCCCAGGGCTACCCAGTATTGCCCGTGTAATGCAGGCCTTTTCCAGATCATCCCGGTACAGCAGATGAGACTCATGGGGCCTTGCAATACCCAGTAACTCCAGGGAATCCATAAACGAGTCGACAAACACCTGGCCAACCGCAGCCAGCTCCTTGCCAGACGCCGTATTGGAAAGCATCCAGTTGACGTTGCATGAGCGTTCGGAGGTTGCACTTACCACAGGGGTATCCTCCTTAGGCCCATTCGCTGCCAAAGACATCTGATGCTAATCGGATGATCGCCGTTACTTCCTCGGGCTTGGCACGACGCAGGAGCGCCATTTCAAGACCGTACTTCAAAGCAGTGGGATGTCCCTTGAACATGCAGGTAAGCGTGGCCCAGCGCTTCAATGTCCGGGTGGACATCGTGACGCTGATACTGCCGCCCTGACCGCTTTCGCCCTTGAACAACTGGCGAACATGCTGGGCTACCTTGATCATGCCGTTACGCAGGATGGCCGGAAGCTTTGGAAAGGCTGACTCAAGAATGAGGGCATCCACGGCTTCGTCATAATCCACGACAGCAACACGATAACGGTCCATTGACGCGATGTTTTGCATGGAGATGCCCTGATACAGACCCGAGGCGTCACCTTGCCCAACAGAGTTACCCGTCGCCACCACCCTGAACATCGGATGGGGTTTGATGATCTCGCCGGCGTTCTGAGCGATCACCAGAGGGCGACCTTCCAGAATGTCGTTAAGACCTGAGAGCTCCGAAGGGTCCATCATGTCGATTTCATTGATCAGGAGCACATGCCCATGCTTCATGGCCAGAGCCAGAGGCCCGTGCATGAACTGCATGGTGGGTGCTGCGCCAGGTGTCGCGCTCACAAGAGCGTGATGCCCGATCAGATCAGACAGCTCCATACGTCCGTGAGCTGTTACCTGCTGAACCGGCCAGTTAAGCCGACCGAGTACCTCGGTGATACCGCTGGTCTTGCCGGAGCCCGTAGGCCCGGTGACGTAGTAGGCATCGCCATCAGGTTGGTGCAGAAATGCCCGAAACTCGATTACAAATTCCTTGCGGAACACATAGGACGAGTTGATCTCGGGGATAAAAGGGTTGGTGGTATCCGCAAAGCCCATGATCGACGCATTATCACGCACTTCGATATTGAACGTGGACGCCAGCGGAAACTTAACCAGACCGTTGTTTGTTGCTTGCATGGTGAGACTCCAGAAAACGGGCACACCAGCTCCTTGGGGAGTCAGGTGACGCCCCGAGGGGTTGAAGGGAAACGCTAAAGGGTGGTGCTAAAAGAGATTTCTAATCTTGCATCGTTGGGAGGTATGCAGCCTCTTCTTTACTCACGGGGAGTAAAAAACCGGATCACGCAAAGGCACTGGAGGCCAGTACGCTTGGGGGATCAGGTTAGCCGATGCTGGAAAGCCGCTGGGGGCTTGGAGGGGTATCGTCTGATCCGTCACCCCAGGGGGATGAACAGATCAGAGCGATACCGGAGGAGACATTACACAGAGATCAAGAGACCCCGGCGCAAGTAGGTAGGCTTCTCTAAGTGGTCCCAATTCATGCTCTCTTCAGAGAAGCAGGGCGTTGCGACCGCTTCCACAACATCAGCCGGAGCTGGCGCCGCAGGAGCCTTTACTTTACGAGTAAGCAGATGCTGGATCAAAGCCCAGCTTCTTTTACCAATAACACATGCCAGTTTACGACTGAGCTTACCCAGCCGTCGCAGTCCGAGGACGATGCCTTGTTCAAGTGTCTGGGTCAGCCATACGCAGTACTTGACGAGCAAGTAAGCCACACCAAAACCTATACCCAGAATGAACACTACAGCGCCTACAAACAATACGAGATGAAGTATTGAATACATGGTGAGTTTCCTTCAGTGAAGGGGGTACTCACCAGTGTCTGGGAGTGGTCCCCCAGATTGGGAATATTGCTGAAGCTTAAAGTGGTAGCAGCCACTATCAGTTCGCAGAGCGAGTGATAGATTTACAGTAGCGTATTTTTTGAAAGGCAAAAGCGGTGGTTGATACCCGCGCGGGCACGAACTTGAAGAAAGTTGGGAAAGTTGAAGGCAATTTTCAGCAGCGCAGCTCGAATCAATCCGGCCAGTCAGGCTATTTCAGTAATAAACAGGCATAAAAAAACCGTCCAACGGACGGCTTTTGGATAAGGCAAAAAAAGCCCCTAGAAGGGGCTTTTTGTCTGAAGCATCAGGAATGACGTTCGCGAAGCACCTTGCGGGCTTCTGACTCGGAACGCTTCTGGCACCATAGTGCGTATAAACCGGTTCCGCCCATGGTAAAAAAGATAATCGCAAAGACTAGTAGACCAGCTGCTGTTTGGCTCATCTCTCAGTCCTCCCTTGTTAGGTAAATGCCCAAAACCCATAGGCCTGCACCCAACAATGTAGCGCAGATGGATAGAACAGTCGAGGCACTCACAAAGACGCTGATCAGGCCTGCTGCTACAGCCGTCGTACCGATTTTCCGCAGATCTTCGGCAACAGCTTTAAACCGAACGGTGGTGATCATAGTGTCGCTCCTTAATCTCAGAGCGCACTTTTCCCCGGACAGGGCAGTGACGCCCCGAGGGGTTATTAAAAAACATCTAAAGGATGTTGCTAATTTTGCATTGTTAGGAGGTATGCAGCCTCTTTTCGCTCCACGGGGGAGTGAAACCGATCAACCAAAGGCACGGAGCGACAACTCGGACCCAGGGTACTTGGCGGATCGGTTTCAAGAGGGAAAGGCAAACCCATACCGTGATAAAAGCGCAGGCTGGTGAAGCGATAACGTTGAGCGCAAGGGCTCACGTGGTACTGCTTAAAGGATGCTGAGGCTTAACGTGGTAGCTGCCACGTGAAGGCAAGAGTAGCGTATTTTTCAGCGTTGAACAGCAGTGGTTGATACCCGCGCGGGCACCAAAACAAACAAAATCAAAAAGCGCTAGCAAGTACAGTCGAGGATGTGCAGGACAGTGAGTGTCAGCAAGGCTGTGCCGGTAAGCGACCCGATGACTACGGCAATTTCCTTCCAGCTTAATGTAGAAGCTCTCTCGCACTGCTCGAGGAATTTAGCATGGTGTTTTGCTTCTTGTTCGCGTAGCTGGGCCAGATATATTTCAGACTCTTCTACGGTTCTCATACTTTGCGCTCCGGATTGGGATGGCTCTATTGAAAATACTTCAGAATCTCGCCGATGCAAGCGTGGCAAGGTGCGATCAAGCGGACTTGCATCCAGAGGTTCGTGGGGTACGGTAGTGCTGAAATCAATGGCCTACCGCTTCAAGAGGACTTCCACATGCAAGATCCCGCTATTTCGGTTCCAGGCCGATGGCCCACCACTGTCGAGTCAGCCGTTGAGCAGCTCCTGGCCATGCTCAGTGAAGAATCCAAGGCCACCGTTCGCGAACTGCCAGAAGAAGAGCTGATCCATTGCCACTATGGGTTGGGCATGGCCATCCGCAACGAATTCGGCCTCTGGAAGGGAAACGAGAAACTTCTCAAGGCAGCCTGTCCAGCGGGAGGGCACCCTGACGATGCTTCGATGGTCATCATTCGGGCGCTATGGGTTTGGCTTCGTTCAAAGCAGGTCATAGAAGGCGTCTACCAGACCCTCCATTAACGTGTACGGAATGCAGGACAAGTCCAGGACCGCCGATCTGTCAAACCGAATTTTCGAAAATATTTGACCCCAAAACCCGTGGTTGGTACCCGCGCGGGTATCAACCACGAGGCTTTGGACGGCATTTCTTGTAGTAGGGTGATCCTTGCACTAATCCACAGGGGTTGCCTTATGAACGATATGACCATTCCGCCCGGTTCAATACCCGAGCCATCAGGAAAAAAGACCATTCAGCTCACCCGCACGTCGGTTATGCCCAGCAGCTATTCCCGGCCCATACTGCGACGGTCAATTGAGGTTGCTTCTGACCACGCCCAAAAAATGTTTGAACGTACTTTCAGTCGCACCTCCTATTCGTGCTTTTCCATTGAAGTGATCCTGCAGATCATTGGAGAGGAAAAGTTAGTCGACAAGGCGCTTCTGACCATCAGTAAACTCATCAAGAACAGTGAAGATCTGATCGACAAGCAGATTGCTCAGATTACCGAACTCAACAAGAAGCATGAGCTTGATGAGAACTCCGGTTACTCGAACCCGGCCATCTACCATGCAGACATTACGAGTCCTCTGGCCATGCAGTACGCCAAACTGCTGCTCAAGTTCGACCACATGGTCAAGATGATCGACGTCCTGTGGATGAATGGCTTTCTGGAGTCACGTCAGCGTACCAAAGCCCTGCATGACTGGCGCAACAATATCTCTCGTCTTTCCAGCCGCATCATCAGCATCGAGAAAAATGCCCGCATCGACGCTCACAAGCGGGGCAAGCAGGAGGAGGTAGACAAAACCGCTCCTGCGCGAGCAGATGAAAACGATGCCGCCGCCTCGCTTAACGAAGCGATGAACCCTCAGGACAGCATCGAGGACGCCGGCGTACTACCTCAAGTTGAGGATCAGCCCGAGCCGAGCGATAAACGAAAGCCCAGGGGCAAGCCTGATTCAGAGGACGACCTGACAGAGCCGGTGCCGGTTTAGGCGAGATCAATGAAGAGTGTCTATATTGAGCGGCTTAGGTCGCTCTTTTTTTGGCGCCAATACTTGCTTGCAGGACATCTACTGGTAGTTTCAAGGGAACGGGGGAGAACAGCCATGAACACATTAAAGATTGCATCTGTACTGCTGACCGCGGCCATCATGACCGGATGTGCCAGCACTTCTTCAGAGCCCACCGGCAGTTATGCCTATCAGATCGCCGAAGCAGGCGGGCTCAATCTTCAGGATCAGAAAGTGCCCAAGGCCCAGTACGACGCAGCGTTGAGTTCTGTAACCGACGCCGGCCTTAACACAAGCGTGCTGGCCTCCTCCCATGGCTTCAACATGGGCGGTGGTGCTGCGCTTGGAGTAGGTTTGGCTGCGTGGTTGTTTAGCCCTGCGGCACCGGAGCAAAAAGATGCAGTGATAGCATTCGCGCCGATGAGTCTGGGGAATAAAGACCAAGCCTCGGACATGTTTGCGAAAATGGTGGGTGAGGCTTACAAGAAAGCATTTGAAGAGATGGAAGGCTTTGAAGCATCTAGAGTGGGCTTCCAGGACATGTTTGGTAAGCGCTACCTTGTCGCCGGGGTCGGGCCAGGTTGTGCCAAGAGTCCAGACTCTCCTGATAGGAAGTGTGTATTCACAGCAAGGCTCAAAAAGCCAAGCGTTTATAAGTCTCCCAAAGCAGTCTTCCCTGACCAGCATGAAACCTACCTTTTCAGCGCAACGGATAAGGTACTGTTTGAGGATACATATGACGCTGATGCTTTTGATAAGCAAACCTTCCTGCTTAACGTAAGTAAGCATCTTCCTGACTGGGCATATGTCTACGCCGCGCCGGTGCGTAAGGTCTCGCCACCCATGATTTTTCATAAGGGCAAGGTTCACTATTTTGTCGTACCTGAAGCTTAACCGAGGCTCAGGTCATGACAATGAAGTCGGAACAGACGGATGAGCTTCAGGAAGCGATCGAGGCGCTGGCCAGACTGCGAGTCAGAGGGCCGGCGCTGCTCAAGATCGAGCCGCAAACCGTATCGGTGGACCCTTATGATCCAGAGCTGCAAAAGAACCTGATTGCACACCTTGGCACAAAGGCCAGACGGTTGATCAATTTTACCGTTGGCCAGTGCTATACCGAGCATGGCTTCCCAGTGTTTGTCGCGGCCAATCACCGGAAATGCGTGTTTGGCCGAAAGTCGCTCGCGCCTGATCAGATCGTCTCGGTCGAAGTTATCGAGACGCTAACTGAAGAAGACAGGCAGCTCTTTCCGTGGGAGGAGCTTCAGAGCAGGACGCTGTTCATGGTGGCGGTCAAGCTGGTCACCGCCTACCGCCCTGCGCTGTACCTGTACCTGAACCTCAACAAGCCGATATCAAGGGATACAGGCATGTATCAGGATGCGCTAGCCAGAGCCCAGGCCCTGTGCGCTGCCATCCAGAGGTTTAAGGAATCAAAAGGGGTTTAACAGAGTGTAAATAGAAAGGGGACCTAATAGGTCCCCTTTTTACCGCTACTTGTTCCGTTTAATTCTGCAGCCCTCCTGGTGCAGCCATCGCATCCGTTGCTCGCTTGGCCGCACCCTTGAGGTCTACCTCATTTGTAGCCCGGACAGTACGGTCCACGCTGTTTTCACGCAGCTGGTCGGTGTTCAGGAGACTGCCCTGCCCTGTGAGCGTTTCCAGCGTGACGTTTTCGGTAGTCGGATAGAGGTTGTGCAGGTTCAGGAGATTGACCCACTCGGTAAGGTCAATCGTGTCCCAGTTGAGCTGGCCAATCTCGTCGATTGTAAGCCCACCGCACTCCGGCTCCTCAGCGTCGCCCCAGTTCTTGCCGAGTTGAGGTCTGGCCTGTTCCTGAATGATGCGGGACAGCGGTGAGTTGAAGCAGCAATACGATTCGCGCTCCTCGATACAGAGTCCCGCTACCTTGGTCTTGCAGTACTTGCCGACCTTGTGGCAGTTGCCCAGCTCACGCTGCGCATTGAGCTCAAACTCCTCTTTTTCGCACTCCCAGATCATTTCCATGATCACCATGGCGATGACGTAATATGTATACACTGTCATCAAGAAGCCTAGTGAGCTAGACACCCCTTGTACAATCTCTCCTCCTGGCGTGTTACCTAACAGAGAGTCAGTAGCTTGGCCTGCTGCTGCTCCAGCTGCTCCGGTCCCTCCTTGTTCAGCAGCTGTGCCCATTGCCTTATAGAACAGATTATTGAGCTGCTTTGCTAATTCCTTTTGCACGGTCTCAATAGCTTTGTCCTTTAAACCAATAATTCCATCGTAAAACGATGTAAATGGCTTGGTGATGGGCTGGAAGGTATTGACCACGGGATTCCGCAAGCTGGCATAGCTGCTTTTGATAGCTCCGAGCGCGCTTTGACTCTTGATACTCATAAGCGCCGAATCGATCTTGGGTACCGCCAGGACCAGTGTCAGGTAGTCGCCTACCGAGACGTTGGTTGGCTGCTCGCAGCAGTCCACCGAGCCACCGATGGCTTTCTTGCATTCACCCGGTTCGGCCTTGAAGATCTCACACTCAACGTTTGTCGTGGCATCGGCCTCGGCACAAGCCAGATCCTCGCCCATGAACTGCGCAGCCTGAAGCAGCGACGCCGCCTTGTCGAAGTCCTGACTCACCTCTCGCGTGATGCCGATGCACTCCGCGCCCATGCAGCTCACCGAACGCTGGCAGGCCTCGGGATTATCCACGCACCCCGGAAATGCCTCGGCCAGATCAATCTTGAGCTTGCACGCTACGTTCGAGGTCGCTGCACCACAGTCATAGGTCTCGGTGAAGCGAATACACTCGCCCGTCTCGGTGGCCTCACTGCACACCGACTTCACCAGCCCGCACTGGGGATTTTCTGCCAGAGGGGTACAGGTGTCCTCGTAGCCGTCGATGGATTTACTGGCATCGATCGTGGCGGTCATGCTGCGGCACATGGGCGAGATACCTGAAAGCCCCGTACTTGGGAAATCACTCTCGCACACCCTGACGCCGTTCTGGGTCATGCATCCCGCGCCATCCAGCGCCGGCATCTCCGTGCAGCTGTAGGAGACGTCGCTGTAGTACTTGGTTGCCTCCTTGGTACGCGCCAGGCAGTCCGCCGGGTCCCAGCCATTGTCCTGTACCGCCTTGGTCGAGTCATAGTTGAGCCGGATACGCCCATAGCCTTCCCCTTCGCCAGTAACCGAGACACGGATCTTGAAGCGCACCGTGGCGCCTGCCTTGACGTTCTTGAACAGGCTGGTGACATCAACCAGGGGGTTGGCGGTCCAGCTCTTGTTCAGCTCACAGGCACCAGCCGTCTCGGGTGGGAAGTTATTGTTGGGGCCCTGCCAGATGAGTTTTTCGTTACCGGCGGGTCCTACCCAGACCTGCATGTAGTCGTCCCACTTGGCGTACTCCAGCTGGGCACTGATCACTGCTTCAGGATTGATCACCGTGACTTCAGTGTACTGCTCCTTGATCGAACAGTTGCCGGACCAGTAGTTGTCACCCACCTCGCCGATCCACAGCTGCATGCAGCCTGCACCACAGGAGTTGAGGTTGGCTGGGCCTGCATGGTGCTCGATCACGCCCACGGTATAGTCATGGTCCGCCTCGCACTGGCCGTTGGGCATGTTGGGCCGGGTGCACTGCTGGAATTTGTTGGTGCTGGCGGTCGGGTCAGTGCCGTCATCACAATCAGGAAACAGTCCATCCGCGCTGTCGGTGGCCGTATACAGCTGGTTGGTCTGGTTCATCATGGGATCATTGGTGAGATCCATCTTGCCCACCGCCCGTGCGCCCTGAACCACTTCAAAGGCCTGTCCCTGCAACGACACCTCCCCGCTGTCCTGCTCGGACCTGAGCGTACTCAGGGCTTCGGTGCCCGCCGAGTTCATCGCATCGCCATCGTTGTAGAGCTGCTGAAGATCCGTAGGGTCCGCGGCATGCGGGAAGTACTTGTTGACCTCATCACCCGTACCGCCCGGAAACAGCTCGTTGATGTTTAGCGAGGTATTGGCACCCGGTAGCGTCAGAGTCCCATCCTCGCTGTAGGTGGCCAGGTCAGAAGGGTTAGGCGTAATGTCCCGCCCGAACTGCTGCGCCTCATGGCCAATGGCGCTCATGTCCGCCGCCTGCGCATGCTTCTGGTCAATTGGCATCCAGAGCATCAGGGCTGTCATGGCCCAGGCCGTGGAGCGGTAAACAAGTCCGGCTCTATTCATGGGTGGTTGACCTCTATTGAGTCATGCAGCAGTCTTTCCAGCGCCAGATCGTGTAGATCGGGTCCTGCCCTTCGGCTGGAATGGTTCTGGCCTGCCCCCAGATCAGCGTGGACTCGCCAATCTTGTGGCCCTTCTTGGTTTCGGGCAGTGGATGCAGGATGGATAGCTTGTACTGGCTCTTGGGAAGCGTTGGCGTGATCTCACCGCCACACATGGCGCCATCACCCATGGTCCCGTGTGCCAGCCCGCGACGATGCAGCGCTGCCAGCACTCGCGCGCTCAGGAGTGAGCTGCCCTTGATCACGCCGCGATTGCCCGGCACGCTGCCGACCAGTGGGTACAACGTGCCCCAGCTGCCCGCACACCAGAACATGCTTTCAATGGGGTTGCCGGTAGCAGACGCCACGGCATCAGCGCTACAGGCAGTAGCCGCAACCGGATTGGCCACCGCAGCCGCTTCAGGGTTGGCAAAGAAAGCCAGCTCGGCGTTGTTCCAGGTCGGGTCCAGCTCGGACATGTACATCACGTCCAGGTCCATGTAGCCGTCGTTCTGGCACCAGCCCGAGGTAAAGAGATCCAGAATCACCAGCAGCGGAAAGGCGTAGTAGTGGTAGTGCATGAACATGCCGTCCTGCTTGCCGCCACTGCCATAGCCATGCGTGCCCTGAAAGGTGCGGTCAAAGGGAAAGCGCACGCCGTTGAGCACTGACGAACAGCCCGGTACGCGCTGAAACTCCACCAGACGCGCTGGCTCCCACATGCCAGAGCTGATTCCCGGACGCGGCACATTGTTGGTGTCCCAGCACATGCAGGCCGACTTCTTGCTGGCGCCCTCCGGCACACCGCTGGTTTCACCCGAGATGGAAACGCCTGCTACCCGCAGGGGAAAGAGGCAATCCCAGCAGATATCGGTAATCAGCTTGGGGCCAATCACATCACCGCTGTAGCAGCCCACCGCAGCATTGGCAGAGGAGGTCATACCCAGGCATAGGCTAAACGCGACTGCGCATAGGAAATGCCCAAGCGTGCGTCCAAAACGAAGAAAGATGAATAAGAGGTGAGTGACGCTGCATAAAAAGCGGGAGGTTTGCATATTCATAATGCGCTCCCGTCCTTGGCTGTCAGCTCCTTGACCACAAACACCTTGCCGTCACTGGTCACGATGCTGGGGGTATGCTCGATCTCGAAGCGCTCGATGATCTCCTTGGTCACCAGGTACACGGGTGCTTCGAAACGGTTGGAGAGACTGGTATACCCTTCCCAGCCCTGCTCCTTGTCCATCTGGGTGGCCAGATAGGTCAGCTGCCTGATATTGGGCTGTTTGGCCAGTTCAGGAAGAACACGGTCAAGAATCTTCATCTGGCCCGGTACCGATGGATCAAAGATCACCAGCGCCTGCGTAAAGGGCACCTGATCCAGTGGGTTGAGTACCGTACCGGCTTTCATCAGGACCTTGCCGTCTGCGCCAGTCAGATCCTGCAGCACGGTCACGCTGGGATCGATGGTGCGGGTACGGGAGTGCGAGGCGGGCGGAATATAGTTGAACTGCTGTTTTTGCCAGAACCGTCCAACGGCGGCCTGCTTCTTGGCTTCCCAGTCAACACCCGCCACGCGCTCCTGCATCATCTCGATCAGGTCCTGCTCGGCTATTTCCATCACCGGCCCTCGGCGGCCCTGATCGCCGGTCTGCCCCTCGGCGACCTGCTTTTCCAGCCATTCCGGTGAACTCAAGCCTTCTACCCGTGCCAGCTCATGCTTGTCGGTGAACTGAGTGTCAGTACCCTTTTCCATCGTAATCAGGGTGGGCACCTCTGTGACCTTGTAATCCCGATACAACGTAGGATCGATCACGAGGTTGGGCAGCGGGTCGTATTCAGCGATCAGATGCTGGTAGTGCTTCATCCCCTCGTCGAGCTTCATGCCTTCCGGTACGCCACGAAACACCAGCACCACGTCCTGACGCTCGGAGGCCATCTCGAAGACTTCCTTGAGCGCCGCCTTGCCCAGGGAAAGCGAGACAAACAGGAGCATGGAGTGATGGGCATAGGTCTCGTTCTTGCGCGCTTCCATCCTGGCCGCCCGTAGCGTGGGATCGGTTTCCTCCATTGAGCGCACCAGCTCGGTGGCCTCCCCCATGGCCTTGTCCATCGAAGAGTTCTTGAGCGTATTGAGGTCAATGGCTGCGCCAGCACCCTGCTTGATGGCCTCTCCCTGCTCCACAATGGCCTGATCCTCAGCAGTCAGCGCCGTACTGCCCAGATGGGTACTGCCTACCACTGCGCTCTTCTCGGTGTCCTGCCGGGGTGTCAGGAAGGTGCGAAGATCGCGGCCCTGCTCGATTTCCGGTGGCATGCTTTCAAGATCCGGAAGGTCAGCACCAGAGGCGGCCTGCGCCGCCCCCAGTACCAGTGAAAGAGCCAGCATGGCCCTAGAAAAGGGGATATGAGCGTCCAATGATCTGCTCCTTGGTCACGGTGCCCCAGTAGCGGGAGTCAAAGGAAAGCGGGGCATCCCCCATGAACCAGTAGGCGTTGGGACCCAGGGTGCCCTTGCCAATAAAGGACGAGCGCGAGCGCCCAAGCTTGTCGGCATGCACCAGGCCCACGGCCACGATCTCGCCGTTGACCTTGACCTGCTCCTTGAGGTTGATCTCCACCCTGTCCGAAGGTACGCCACGCAGGTACTTCACCAGTCGATGCTCGGGGGTGTAGATGCCCGGAATAACCTTGGGGTGAAAGGCGTAGAGCTTGCCCTTCTCCATGCTCTTGTCGCCGCGATCGATCAGGTAAAAGCTGTAGCCCTTGATGCTGATGACCTGTTGCGGGTCATAGGCAAAGGTAAAGCGGGAAAAGAACATGGCCCCGCTGCCCACGATCAGCGCCGTAGTCAGGGCCATCTTTACGGTGAAGCGGCCCCAGGACTCCTTCTTGTTAACGATACGATCAAACCTTCTCATGACGGTCCCCTCCCGATAAGTCAGTGGAGGACTGACCAAGGACCGCACGATCCCGCACATCCTGTACGGCGCTGCTGGCTGATGGGCGACCCTCCTCCTTGAGCCTGAAGGCGATACGGCAGTTGGCCAGAATGATCTGGGCTAGCTGCTCACGCATGGCAGCATCGTTTCGGTAACTCATGGCTGAGTCCTCGCAGGGGCTGACAGGGGATTAAGGGCTGGTACGCCGGAAGCCGAACCGGCGGCTGGCGCACCAGAAGCGGCTAGCTGCTCAACAGGCAGATACAGATCATCAGGAGCGGTTAGGACCGCTCGGGCATCCAGCACCGTGACGCCCTGCGCCTTGAGTTCAAGCACGCGCCGGTTGGTGTTGGCCATGATCTGGGCAACCTGTTCGGCAGACGCCCCTTCCCGGCTGTAGCGCTGCGCCAGCGCCACAAAGTCCACCACCACGAGCGAAGGCTGGCTGGTCTCCAGCGCCACGACCCGCTTGAAAAGAATGCCGCAGATGATGAACAGGCCAATCACAAACACCAGCATGAGCATCTGCAAGGTGGTCACCGAGCTTTGCTCAATCGGTACATGGGTTGAGGCTCCTGTAGCGCCTGTACTTTCCTGAACCGTAGAGGTTGAGTGCGGAGCTGCCGTCTGCTCTCGATGATCATCATGAGCGGGACTGGCGCCTGTTGGATGTGCTATTAACTGGCTCATGGAGTGACCTCCTCTTCAGCGGTGGCGGTGGCTGGCGTGGATGCAGGATTGTCGGGGGAGGCAGGAGATTCAGCGGATACCGCTGGCTCCTCTGGAAGCGACAGGGGAACCAGTCGCGGTGAGGGGTCACTCTTGGCGCTGGCTGAGCGACTCTTGCGAAGCTTGCGCTCATGGGATTGGGCCTGTTCAATCACCTCATCGTCTGCCCGCGTGTCCAGCTCGCCCCGGTCCCGCAACACGGCATAAATGGCATCAGATACACCCAGTCCCATGGCCCGATAACGATCGATCTGGCCGACGTCATTGGGATCGGTGGAGTACAGGAGCTTCTGGAAGGGGCCAACGAATAGCCGACCGACCCCGATACCTGCCTTGCTGCGGATAAAGATCTCGGAATACACCCCCGTGACGGTGTGCACGGTCTTGAGCAGACTAAAGCCACCATCGGACAGCGTCAGTCGACCCGAGCGCTTGATCGACTCTACCGTCTCGCTGGTCTGTCCCAGCAGGAACATGAACGCACTGTTCTCGGCAATGGCCCGCCCGACAGGGTTCTCGTACAGGTCATTGACGGACTGCGTGGCGATCAGTATCGAGCCCTGATATTTACGGAACTTGCGGTAGGCATGCTCCATAAATTTGGAGATATCACCCTCCTTGAGCAGGTCCCAGGCCTCGTCGATGAATACGATTTTCTTGACGTTACGATCACCGTGATACACCGCCTGCTGGATCTGGTAGATCAGCTGGAGCAGAACGATCTGGCGCAGGTGTGTACGACCCTGCAATTCATCCAGTTCAAGCACCGTGAACTGGTTGGTAAAGCGCATGTTGTTCTTGCCGTGGAAGTACTTGCCATAACTGCCGTCCCTGGTAAACACATACAGCTGGCTACCCACATCCTTTACACGCTGATCATGATGAGCAAGGCAGGCCTCGGCAATGTCGTCCACCAGCATCGCATTGCCCTTCTGCCTCCAGATGTTTGCCATCAGCCGGCGCGTCTCAGCGATCTGAAATTCCTCAAGGTTGCCCTTGGGCGAAGCCATGGCCATGACCTGAGCGACCAGGGCATCCTCATCATCGAAATAGTCCACCACGATATCGAAGGGGTTCAGGCATATCGTCGAGGATTCGCCAAACTGGACGTAGGAGCCCTCCAGCGTCTCGCAGAGCTTTTCGTAGGACTTGCCCGCATCGATCACCCAGACATGCGCGCCCTCGCTCATGTAGGCGGTCAGCAGTTCGTTGGCAAAAAACGACTTGCCCGAACCGGACTCCGCTGCGATGACACCGTTCTTGTTGGTTTGCGAGTCGTGAAGCGACAGCGACATGAACTGGCCGTTGCGCGAGACCAGGCCCACATGAGGGGTTCCGGTACCCTTCCATTCCCCAAACAGCGGCAAGAGAACCGTGGCGTGCTCGGAGGTCAGCGTCTTGTAGCGGTTCAGCTCAATAACCGCCTTGTGATCAGCACCGAAAGGCAGGGAATTGATCAGCATGGGCAGCTGGATAAACTTGTCCTGCATCATCGTGAATTTGCTTTCCGCCCAGATATCCTGAAGGGCGGTCGCAGCCGACTCCACACGCTTGAGCGTGGGCGCAAAAATCATGACCGAGTAGTTCATGCGCAAGGGCCGATTGCCAGCCTGCATGGAGCTTTCGAGTACGTCAAAGCTCTCCTTTTTCTCGCCCAGTACCGGGACGATCTTGAGCAGCGGGCCAAAGGCCTGATTCACGGTCAGGGTGCGCTTGCGATCCAGACTCTTCTTCTGCTTTTGCGCGTTGGGGTAGTACACGTTGCAGCAGACGGCATAGTTTTCCTTGATCGACTGCCCCTGCCCGCTCAGGTCGCCCACGTAGCCAATGGCATCGCCAAAGAACGCGGTTTTGGGCAGACGCTTGGCCGAGAGGATCTTGACGTAGGTTTCACCCATGCGCAGATGAGTTTTCTTGACCTCGACATCGGTGTCGTAATCAAAGATCTGCTCATTGATAGGCGAGGTCTCGTCCCAGGGTTCTTCCCCGAGCCGCCAGCTGGAGCGCTCACCCCAGTTGAGCAGGGTGGTCAGGGTGCGCTTGAGCTGGTAGGCGTCAAGCTTGCGCGGCGCAAAGCCAATATTGTTGAGCGAGGACTCAAGCTTCTCGCCTGCGGTAAACAGCTCTTCCAGCTCTTTTGTACTGGGCAGACGTTCCTTGATCGGGATCTTTAGCGTGATGACCAGCTTCTGGTCATGGATCACGCCATTGTTGAAGTAGCCCTTCTGGCCACGCGAGACCATGGGTTCACGGGTATGGTGGTTCAGAAAGCTTACGCGGTTGGTGACGATCTCACTTAAAAGCGGGTGATGAAAGCCTTCACGAAGCCGTTCCATGGAGTGCAGGGAGGCCTGTATTTCAGGCGACAGAAACAGCAGAAACGAGATGATCGAATCGTTGGGAAAGGGCTGGTTGAGCATGTTGTTGATGCGGTCCTGCAGGCCCTGATCCGCGCCCGGCAGTGGCCGACACATAAAGCCCAAGCCAATGGTGCCGTCGTTATTGAAGAAGTATTCCTTTTCCTCGTCATAGGCGATGACAGGTGAGAGCTGGGAGGCCCTGACCTCACGAGGAATAATGCCCTCGGCGTGCTCTTCTCTACAGCTGATGAATTCCATTATTGATCCCCCTTGCCACTAAGCCATGCTTCGAAGTTTTTCGGGCGCCCACGCGAAACCCGGCCGTCGTCGCTGATGAGGTACGGAATACCGTCCACACCGAGCAGGTTGGCGGTCACCAGGGACTTGGCGTATTTCTCTTCGGGGCACTTGTTGAGCGTTTCGAGTTGCTCGATCGTGCCGTTCAGGAGGGCATCGAGCTGCTGGCGCTCATCCCTTGCGCAGGCCAGGCGCTTGATCAGGCGATTGGACTCATCGCCCAGCGCAGGGACCGGCACAAACACAAAGGTGAACTCGCTTGTGTACTGGTTGGCTTCATTGGCCAGCGCATGGCAGTAGGAGCACTGGGGATCGGTAAAGAACACCACTTCCTTTGCGCCATGGCCCATGCGTATGGAAAGCAGGTCATCAACCTTGACGCCCATCTTCGAGAGCAGGATGCGCGAGGAGGACTCCTGCGCCTGTGCAATAGTGTCGATATGGCTTTGTAGCCAGGTGTCGTACACCTCACCCCTGAAGACATACCGACCGTTGCCACTGATGAAGTAGAGCTTGCCCTCGGACTGGAGCACCTTCATGCCATCCACCGGAAGGCTGGCCTGCCCGGTAATGGTCTTTGCGGCCTGTTCGATGGTCTGGGGGGTAATAGGCTTTGCAGCCAGGGCCGATTCGGCTAAGCCGAGGCCCACTACCAACGCGAGCGCAAGGTTGAAAGTTGGACGAGACATGCGGACCTCGGAACGCTAAGTGTGAGGTCTGCAAGCGTAAACCCAAGAGGGACACGGCTATGGTCGTGGTTGATACCCGCGCGGGTACCAACCACGGGGTTTGGCTATAAAAAAATAAAATATTTTCAGGCGAGAGCTGCTGTGAGGGTAAATTCTGCCTTTTCTGGCAGCTGGATCAGCGATCCGAATCGTAGGTTGCAGTCCCCTCGCCTACCTCGATCCACTGCTCCTCGGGCATACCGGGTTTGCAGATCGACAGGCTGACCGACTGGCCATCGGCAGGCTCAGCCGGAAGGATAGCGGCATGTCGAAACGGGGTGTAATCCGGCGGACGCATGTAGGAGTTGGCACTTCGGTGAAACTCCCAGATGCCGTGCTTGCCGGCATTGCCAACCGATTTTTCCAGTGTATAGGTCACACCACTTTGCAGACGCACGATGAGCATTGGCGCGTTCCTTAAAAAGCAGAGTGTACTGAGTTAGTCTGCATACAGGGATAATTGATCAACGGCCACGTTTTGATTGGTGCTATAGCAAAAGGCTTACACGACGACAGGAAAAGCAGCTCTTTCTCCAGCAGCGGCAGATCACTAATCTATGCGCATTGGATGGAGCGCAGGACGCGCTCAGTCAGGTCAAGGATGATGACCAGGCCAGGATGGCAGCTTGATACGGACATTGAGCACGGTCAGCAAAAACCCGCTTCGGCGGGTTTTTTGTGTGCGCTGGAAATGGCTCCTAAGTGCTGTACAAGCGGTGAGCTTTAGGGCGGGCAGGATGCCAACAGTGCATAAATCGCCTGAGCGAGGCGTGCCGGATCAGCCTCCTCAAATTTCCACACCTTGCCCTTTTTGCTACGCACCTCCGTTAAATAGCCCCAGCGTGGCATGCCATATTCATCCGTGATTTCCCGAGGTCTGGAAACCCTGATCTCTCATTCCGCACAAAGGAGCGTGTTGCCACGATCAAGGGCTATGCGAATAGCCTCGGGACTCAGGTCAACGCAACGCACAGCCCGGCCATGCTCAAAGGTGGCCTCGTAGATATAAGCCAGATCACCAACGGCATCAAAGAGAGGCGAATGCCGAGCATCTTGCCCCGTCTTTCGGCAATGCCTTGCCAGCCTCTCAAGCGCGCTGACAGCGCTATACACCGCTGCACTGCATGCTTTTTCAGCATCGCTCCCAGCCGCTGGGCAAGCATGAATTGAAAAGACTAGCCTGTGCTGTGCACAGGCTATTGCGGCTGCCAGCAAGAGCTCGAAATACCCTTTCCCGTTGGCTTGAGTTATCACCTTAAACCTCCCAATCGGACCTCACTAGAATCAAATAAAAGGAATGTCTTCCAGGGCACCCTCCAAAGCTTCCCGCGCCTCTGCAATTGCTTTCAGGGATGCGTACTCAAGCTCATCGAGCGAGACGCCGTTAAGTCCTGACGCATACAGGAGTACCTCGGCATCCGAGGCCGACATTCCTTCAGCGACCCGATGCACCTCGCAGGCCACTTCGTACTCCCACTGCTCCGCAATATGAGAGGTACCGGCTCGCTTTTCGATGGCGTGATACAGATCGAAGGCATCGATATAGCGGCCCGCCTCATAGACCGGCACCTGCCCTGCCAGTACCCGCAGCCGTATCGAATCCAGCCCACGAAGACGCGCCAGAAAGAAGGCACTCCAGGTCTGAAGGTTCAAGTGGTATTCCGCGAGCCAGATACGATCGGAAATGTTCGTCAGGGTGGTGGATTGCATGGACGTGACCTCGCGCATCTCAAGGGGTGTACTACCAACGTCTCACGGGTTTTCAGGGATGCAAGTGCAAGTGGTCAAAAAGAGCCACAAACAAAAAGCGGTAGCTCCAGGGCTACCGCTTAAAGGAGAGGGCGTTAAAGGGAGGGTTAGAACAGGCTCAGTCCGTTGGAGATGAACTGCATGGTGGCCGGCATGGCCGCGATGTGCGAGAGGGTGGAGCCCATGATCGATTCCACGACCGTAGGCGCGTTGTACAGGCCCATGCCCATGGCAAGGCCCACGGCAAAGGTCATCAGCGACTGGCGAACAACGCCAACGCACGCACCGACCAGAATGATACCGATGGCAATGATCCGGCCCAGCGTTCCCTGCGTCCAGTCCACCAGCGTTTGCCACACATCCTCAAACTCGGCACCGCCCGTACCGGCCATGGCCGCTTCCGGTACAACCATCATTGCGCCCATCGCACCCATGACCGCTGCGGTGGTCAGTGCTCGTCCTGTTACTTTGCTGCGTACCTGAGTGGCCTTGGTTTTCAATGCGCTTACTACATCAACCAGCTGGAAGTTCTTGGTCATTGCAATCGCTCCGTACGTTTAGTTTCGTTCGAGATCCCCGGTTTTTGTTCGGTACCGTGACTGCTGGTACTGTTGGTACTGCTGGTGTTGCTGGTGTTGCTCCCACTGCTTACCGGCGAGAGTGCCTTGAGCCTCGGGGCGGCTGTCGGCGCCTCTTCGCCAATAACCCATCTACGCGGCTGAATCTCCGTGTAGATATATCCACTCACCACCAGATCACCGGTGTCGTCCTCCCAGGGTGCGAGCCAGACCCGCATCACCTGCGCGGGGGTTCGTACCGGAACCGGCTGATCCGGCAGACGCGGTGACACAAAGGTGCTCACCACGTCCTGCGGGTTCTCGCTGCGGCCGGAGAGTTTTTGCTCCCGGCTTTCTGCGTGTCCCTCCTGTTTGCCTTCCCTGCCCTCCCCTGACGGGTCCATGGGCAAGGGCACATTTCCATCGTCGGTCGCGCTGTAGATATCGCGACTCGACTTGCACAACGCATCGCCCGGCATACCCGGACAGCTGTAGTCGTTCTCGCCTACCTGCATCCATGAGCAACCGCTCAGGAACGCTGTCATCACCGCAACTGGAACGAATCCTAACTTGATCATTTCGGTACCTATCCTCGTGGTTGGTACCCGCGCGGGCACCTAAATGAAGATTTATTTTGCGCAAGGCTCTTTTCAGGCCGGTTCCCGATAAACGGTACTAGCGACGCTCACGTGGGTTACGCTTCTTGACCTGCGAGAACTTGAGCTCCGCCCCTTTGCTCAGTACCAGCTCGATCTGGCGTCCGGCATCCACCTCGATGACCGGAAAGATGTTTTCCGCCATGTCGATGTAGAACTGGGCAATACGCTCAAGCGCACTGGATGCGCCGCTGGCCGCCGCTCCTTGAACCATGTCGGGGGAATAGTTCTGCTGGTACTGCTTGGTCGAGCCAACGTTTCCGGTTTGCAGTACCGGGATGGGGCTGACGTTAAAGGCTTCGGCTGCACCAGAGGCCAGACCGGCGAGCAGCGAGCGCGCCACGATCGAGCCCTGCTTGGAGACCAGACGGCCACGAATACCGGCCTTGCCATCCTCCCCGACTGCATAGGCATCCAGCGCCGCTTCCACCACCTGGCCGTCGTTGCGTACGCAGGAGATCCGCTCGCCGCGAAGGTACGCGCGCTCGGACGACAGGTCGCCAAAGCCGCTGATAATGGCGTGACAGTCCCGGATGTCGGCCTTGAACCGGTTGGGCAGGATGGCGTCGTACTGCACCCGCACCATGGCCGGGAAGGGATCGCGCCGTGCGCCCTGTGACGTCGGGGCGTCCATGCCGTTGATCAGCGCGACCGTCACGATCGACGCAGGCGGCAGATATACCGATTCCTCATCGGCTGCCTTGGGCTTGGCTGCTTCGTCCTCCTTTTCCTGATAGGTCCGGATCTGCATGGGTTCGGGTGCCTTTTGCTGGCGCTCGCCACGACCGGTGCTGCGAATCTCCGGCCCCTGCCCATCCGGTCCGGTGGCTACAGCCGGATTGCGGCTAAAGGCTTCACGGACAGGATTAGGGTCGGCCTTGCTGCGCTCGGGTACATAGCGTTCGCGTGAAGCGGTCTTGCGTCCCTCCTGCGTACCTGCCTCACCCGGTGCCTGTGCAAAGTAGTTTGGGGCTGCCCCGCCAACGCCACTGCTGCGGATCTCGTCCACCTGTGACTGAAGCCCGCCTACCGCCGCCTTGATCTTTTCATCAATCAGGCCGGGGCGGTTGCTGGCTTCCATTTCGCGCGAGAGCACGTCCAGCTTGCGCGACAGGTCGTCCTTGTCCTTGTCAAACTTCTGCAGCTGCGCCACCAGCGAGTCGAGGGTGATGTCCTTGAGGTTCTGGTCGGTAAGGCCAGTCGTGACAGGCTTGTCCGGTACGGTGTTCTTGGGAGTGCGCTCGCCTTCCCCGGCAAAGATGGATATCACCACCCCCATGACGAGCACGCCTGCACCAACCATAACTATGCGTCGATATCTGGGATTCACGTTATCCCAGCGCGCTTTAACCGTAGTGAGCGTATTCATACTTACTGCCCTCCGGAAAGCAGCGATGGCCGTGGCGTGGTGCGCGTGCGATCCGGCGCATTACGCATGATCACGAACACTTCGGTGCGCTCCTGCGGGGTCAGGATGTTGCGTGGATAGGCCGCGACGGCCGCCACATCCCAGTTGCCACACGCCGCTTCCTTGAACTCGACCGGCTGTGAGGAGGTGTTCTTGGCTACCCCGATAAAGACCTTGAGGTTATGCCCCAGCATCTGCTGGCCACGGGAGAAGTCGAAGGCCAGTCCATTCTGTACGCAGCGCGGCAGGTCATAGGTGTTGTTTCCCACCGGCTTCATGGAATAGCCACTAGGCGTCTGCCCCAGCGCCAGGTCGCGCATGACCTCCTTGATCGTGGCGACATAGGGCTGGCTGGTCTCCCACTTCTCGGCCTCTTCGCTGGCCTGCGGCAGGCGCATGCCGGAAAGACCCTGCTCATCCAGCTCAAAGGAGACCTCACGCGCCGGGATGGTTTGCGGAATCAGCGTAATGGACAGGGCAACGCCGGGATTGCCCTTGTCGTTGATAAACAGGGTCACCGGGGCTTCATCCGAGGAGGCCACATAGACGATATTGTTAAGAATCTCGGTCGTAGCACTGGAGGTAGTCTTGACCTCGGGTTTGCCAAAAGGCGTCACTATTCGGTTGAGCTGATAGCGGGCGATGGGCACCAGCACGTTTTCACCGGACTTGAGCCGGATATGCGAGGCATGGTTCAGCTCCATGCTGGCGGGATTGGTAGGGGTCTGGCCGCTACGCGCCTGCGACAGCGTGATGGGCCGCGGTACGCCTTCGGTCATTACGCTGCGACTGACCGAGGGAATCTCGGGGGTTGTGCTTCGAACCGAGGACGGATGCACCGGCGCCTGTACGGAAATGGCCGGGCCGCCCCCCTCGGCGTGGTTGGCCGGAATAACCGGAATATCGATACCGGCTGCCTGCGTCTGCTGCATGCTGCCCAGGGCAAGGGCCAGCGCTGTCATGAAAGGGATAGGTTTCACAGGTGGCTCCTCTATTTACCGGCTTTGCTGGCGCGCTCAGCCGCACGCTCGGCGGCCTTGCTCTGCTTTTCCAGCACATCAAGCGTGTGGGGGCGGTCGGCGTAGGTCGTCATGAACGTGACGACAGGCAGGTAGTTGTCGATCTTGATCCTGAACTCGTAGGTGCGGCGGTCACGGCGCGTCTCGCCGTTGGGGCTGATCACCGAACTGTTACCAAACACAAAGACCTTGCCGGACGCGCGCTCGAACACCACGTTGCGCGGCTCGAAGGTCATGCTGATGCGGTCCTTTCGGATGATCTCGGCCTGAGACTGGATCGCTTCCATGGCTTCCTGAAAGATTCGGGGCGACAGCAGCGGCTCAAGGCGCTCACGCACAAACTGCACATTACCCGGCGTGATGTTGCCCATCAGGAGCGACAGAAACATGCCCCAGGCCTCGTGATAGGACTGGCCCGCTTCGTCAGCCGTAACAAAGGCTTCCTGCTTGAGGGTATAGGGCTGAAGCACCACAACCGGCCTCTTGAACACCAGCATGCCCAGTGTTAGCGCAAGACAAGCCACCAGACCCACAACGGCGTAGCGGGAGTACTTGTTTTCCAGCAATGCCCAGTTCCACTTGCTCAGCATGGCGTTCATCTTCACGGCAGTACCCTCTGAATAAAGGGATTGAGCAGCGTTTTCGAACGGGCCGGGATCGCACCAAACCAGTAGGCGATATGGACAAGGTAGCCATCGGCATGACCGTCCTTGTACTTCTGGTAGAGAAACGTCACGGCATAACCGATAGCACCGCACAGGAGCGCCTTGCCGATGGCCATGCCAAAGAGCAGGCCAACGCCCAGAGGCACCAGCTCATCAAGACTCCAGATCAGAACATGCAGCGGATCGTCACAGCGCGTAGGGATGTTTATGGCTTTCACAGTAGAGCCCTCAGTCTGTTACCAGGTCAGGGCTTATTGTGAAGTAAGAGGTAGACGGGCTATGGTCGTGGTTGGTACCCGCGCGGGTATCAACCACGAGGTTTGGGTATAAATAATTCTAAAATTTTTAGGCGCGGCTCTGAAAAAATACTCTTTCACGTATTGGAGGATGATGCTCGTACATCTTCAAATCTGCTTTTGCAGGTTGCCGACAAACACGCCCATCATCACGCACACAAACATCATGACAATCGGCAGGATCGCCGGGTTGATGGCAATGGGGCTGATAAAGGCAATCAGCACCGCCTGCGCGGCAACCGAGGCACTGAGCATGCCGTAGCGGTTCCACACCGGAGAGGCATAATCGTAGTTGGTCTGCTTGACCCTGCGCCGCATGAACCCGTCCCAGATGGCCGGGATCAGCAGCAGCGCCATATAGGGGAGCCAGATCGACAACAGCGCCAGCCGCGCGCAGATCTGGTAGACCATGTGCATCAGCGCATTGAGGCGGTCTTCCATCCACGAGAAGAGAAAATCGCCCATGCGCTCCATGCCCCGGCTGCGAGCGGCTTCCTCTTCACTGGGTATCATCAGGCGATGCAGCGCCGGATAGACGCCGGTTTCAAACACGGCGCCCTTGTACCAGTTCATGGCCTTGGTGTTGACGTAGGCCTGCGATTCCTCGCCCAGGTGGCTACGCACCATGGCCGACTCCTCCCGAATCACCCGTTCGGTCCAGTCGCCCGGAATAAAGACCGTAACCAGCAACAGCTCAATAGCGACGAGGAAGAGTGTCAGCCACAATGGCGTCTTCATATTTGGTACCCGTCAGTATGTCGAGATAGCGATCATGCAGGAGGCTGATCAGCAGACGCCGTGCCTCGGTGATTTCAGCTTGCGTAAGCGGCGTGGCAGTCAGCGGGTCATCGGCATTAAGCACTTCACAGGCAGTCCTGTCAGAAAGCAGGTTCCACGAATGACCGGACCTGTCCGAAAGGGTCACGCCCAGGAGTTTTACGGTAGTGGATATGATCGTATTGACGATGACTGCGAGCCGATAATAATTATTAAGTTTGCCATCGCCGTTTACATTGAGTACGGCGGCGGTATATTCGGTCATGGTTTTGTCTACAACCGACCAGATAACCGGACGGTTCTGGTGCAGGATTCCCTCGCCAATATGGTTATAGACATTTTCCATGTAGGCGTTGATGCGTGCCCAGTCAATATCAAGTATTTCCCAGTAATGAATATGCTTATTCAGTGAAGTAATGGCCCTGAATCTTCGATTGAATCCCAGTGGCTTGATTATAAGATTTACTTCCGGGTTTAAGGTGTAGTAGTTGGAATTATTCATAGGTCCGTCCAGGGCTGCCACTCATATGAGATCGGGATACTTCCCTTGATAACGATTTGGCTTGTTTAATAGAGAATAGGAAGAGCATTAGCCACGATGGGTTCTTCATATCGCGTATCCGTCAGGATTCCGCGATAGCGCTCATGCAGAAGGTTTAACAGCCGGCGCCTGGCCTCAGTTATCTGGCTGGCAGACAAGGGCGTGGCAGAGAGCCTCTGGTCGGGCTCAAGAACTTCACAGGCGGTTTTTTCAGAGAAAAGATTCCATGCGTTTCCTGATGTATCACTTATGGTGACATCAAGAAGTTTGACCGTACTGGATATAATGTTATTGATAATAGTTGCGAATCGGTAGAAGTCATTCAACTTGCCATCGCCATTGACGTTCTGAACAGCAGCGGCATATTCAGCCATGGCCTTGTCAACCACAGACCAGATTATCGGGCGGTTCTGGTGCAGGATACCTTCACCAATAGTGTGATAGATATCTTCCATATAATCTTTTGCACAAGGCCAGTCTATTTCCAGAATATTCCAGTAATGGTGGTGTTTTTCAAGCGAGCGTATTGCCCTGAATCTGCGGTTGAATCCATGCTGCTGAACGATCAGGTTTACTTCAGGATTTAAAGTGTAGTAACTGAAATTATTCATGTCTTTGTCCAGGGCTCAACTAATGTAGAATCGGGATTCTTCCCTTGATTACTTTTCCGCCAGATAACTTCGCAAAATATTCCAGATTCGGTAGCATGGTTAAAAGTTGGTAATCAAGCAGAGGCACCAACTCCTCCATAAGTCGCTCACCCTGTCCACCGCCATGAAGTAACGGGTCCTCTCCCCCGGAATTCATGTTTTGAGACCGTACTACATATTTGATACGGGTTTCGGGGATATCCTTTACAAACTGTTCCTGTGTTTCAGCATCTTTTAAGCGCAGTGCAATGGTATTGTTAACATTGCCCAGTACTTGTTGCGCCTTGTGCTCACTGCCAAGTCGCGCACAGAAATCCGCATAAGTTTGGGTAGCCACATATAATGTCAATTTGGCTCCCCGGCCCTTGTTCAACAGCATGATAAAGGGCTCATTGATAACTTCGGCCGCCTCGTCAACAAACACATTTACTGGACGGTTATCCACCCCAAAGTTATAGCGATCACCGGCAACAGCAGTCAGGTCCGAAAGTAGAATAGAACCAATGGCTGACGCAACCATGTTATCAGTAAGAGAATCCAGCCCAATATAGGTAATTGCGCCCTCATTTATTAATAAGGCGCTATCGGTTATAGGCCTGTCATCGGTAGGGTCTTCAGGGTCAGGCGAAAGAAGTGGGCCAAGATCGCCCGAGGTCAGCATGTTCAGGACGGGCAGGAGCGTTGCGACCATCTTGGAGAAGTGCGCGCTGTCATGCTCAAACATGTTGAGCAGCCCTTCCAGTTCTGAACTGGCCCGTACCGGTTGAATGACCTGCTTATAAAACGCATTGGCCATCATTGCCTTTTTGCGGATTGGCAGGGGCTCCAGCCATTTATCAAACAGGGCCACCATCATGGACTCCCAGTCCTCACCCAGTGCCTGCCGGGCATAGGCCGAGACGGTACTGATCACAAGGCTGTCCACGCCGCCTTCAAGGTACCGGCGCAACAGCTTGAGCGTAGGGCGCTTGTCGATGAGGTACAGGCCCTGACAGACGTTGTTAAGCGCCTGCCAGCCAAAGCTCTTGAACGGGTCCGAACCGGTCTCGGAAGGAATCAGGGCGGCGATGCGCGAGGCAATCTCGGTCACGCGGGTAAAGTTCTGCAGCGGGTTGATGCGCATGCATTCATCCGGAAAGGCCGGGTGAAAGCTGTAGAAAGGCCGTCCCACAAATGCCGCTGCGCGACGGGCATTCTCGCGCATCTCCTTGTCACCCTTCGGGTCAATGATCAGCACGGCCTCACCGCGCAGCGCTTTCTGGCTGATAAGGAGGTCAAACAGGCGGGTCTTGCCCGCGCCGGTCGTGCCCTTGATCAGGACGTGCCCTTCGGTGTGAGCAATCGGCTGAGTGATCACGATCTCACGCGGCTCAAGCCCATGAATCCATGGCGCACCCATCTGCATCTCATCCCTGCCCTCAATACCCTTGCTGGCGCGGGGATTGACGATCTCGGACAGGTTGCGCTTGAGGATCTCGTATACCAGCTGGCAGTGTCGGTTCTCCCAGTAAAAGCCCTTGCCCAGCCATAACTGATCAGGATTTTTTCGGATGGCCTTGTTCAGCCCCTCAAGGGTGATGAATTCGAGTTTCTTGCCCTGCAGGTTGCGCTTGACGTAGTGCAGGCGGATCGCCGCCGGCAGGCGACTGATGGCCATGATCGAGCAGATGCCACTCATCCAGTACACCGGCTCGGGTGGCATGTCGGTGACCTGATTGACCAGGTAGGCAACCGAAGACGCGGCGACCCAGCCCATGCAGGCCATGAATTCATAATTGGGCCGAAAGGGCATCTCATAACGATCATTCATGGCTGCCCTCCCGCTCAGGCGCCTTGGGTCTCACGTAAATGAAGTACCTGTCGACTTCCAGGTCATAGCGGGCCGTTTTTTTCCTGATGATGTAGCGCAGCGCCTTTTCCAGATCCTTGCGTCTGATGTTGGGGTAGTCGGCGCTGACCATATCCAGGCACGCTATACCGGCAGCAATCCCCTTTTTCGTCTTGCGAAGGGTGTCGGGTAGCCAGCGACCATAACCTCTCATGATCATCTCGAAGAGTTCCCCAAGGCATTGTTCTGGTGTCGCGCTGGCAACAAACTGGACATCCAGCTCTACATGCTCATGCTCATCGCATGCCTGCTCTACCTCGGACTCCGCCAGTTCATGCATGGGGTCGATCACGATCTGGACCGGCTCTGGCGCAAGCGGGGTATTAAGCGCCTCGACCGTATGCAGGTACTTGATGGGCACAGGTCTCGGCTGCTCCAGGACAATGGGGATCGGTCGCTCTGAATTTTCAGCTACTGCTGTGCTGGCGGCGCTAATGTCTACAAACCGGTCCAGTCGCAGATCCGGTACTTTCATAGTGAGCGGCTTGAAACCGTCTACCGAGCCGGGCAGTCGCGAATCGCTGTGTCTGATCTCCTCGGCCTTTGATCGCCGGTGCCGGGGCTTGCGTTGGGGAGGCGTTATGAGGGCGTGTTGGCCAGTGCTTTTTCTATCAGCCTGCCCTGACATAACCTGCTCGGTCGGACCGACATTAACCGGTAGCCTTGCCTGATCCACCGGCGCACCAAAAGGCAGGTCCATGACTTCAAAGCAGGCGTCGTCCTGATGCACCACGGGCACGACAGGCTTTAGTTCATCATCTACAAGGTCCAGCAGGCCTGGCATGGCTGGACGAGCGTCGTCAGGTACGGCGGCCTCTGTCTGCTGAGCCTTGGTTTTCGCCTTGCTGGATGTCTTGCTGCTGCGCTTGGGCTTGCGGCCGGTATCAGGTTCGAGCAGCTGGAAACCATGCATTTGCTCGACGTCCCGCTCCTGCGCCTCAATGGCTTCCACTTCCTGCTCGTAGGCGTCCAGTGGAGGCCCGGCCAGTGTTCCAAAAAAATCTGCGCCCAGGTCCATGCCAATAGCGCTTTCCGCTACGGACTCAGATTCAGTAGCCTCAGGCATAAAGGCATTATCGTCACCTGTCCCTGCTCCAGCGTTCCCCACTTTTGGCTGCGGTCCTCCTGTGACATGTTCAAGCAGCGCATCAAACTCACTGGTCGCCTTGGAAGATACCGCTGATACGTCTTCCTGCGTAGATGATGTCTCTGTCTCTAACGGGCCAGTGGCAGCCGCTTCCTCGCCTGTCTTTGCCTTTTTCTTGCGTCGGGCCGCGCCCTTGTCAGACACTCCTGCCGTCTCAAGTGATACGGATTCAGCGGCGTCATCCCTTTCTGTTGCTACAGCCGCTTGAGTAATGACCTGCTCCTTTTCAGGCGCATCGGTCAGGACACCCTCTATCGGAGCCGGTAGGCCCATGGGGAAAAAGAGGCCGGTCTCCTGAATCTTGAGCAGCGCCAGTACCGGCCCCTCCCCATTGCCGAACAGGGGCTTGATGGCCCAGTAGCGGTAGGTGATGACGGGTTCGCCAGGGCGGGTTGGCTCGATCTCACGTGCAGTTGCGACCCCACATTGAATCAGCATGTCTGCCTGAATAGCGATGTCCTTGGGAATGGCCTGAATACCGTCCTCGTTCAGGCGGTCCACCACATCACGTGACGCCGCCTTCCAGTTGATGAACAGGCCTTCCCTGAACACATACACCATTGCGCCGGGTTCATTGATCTTCCAGCGCCCGGACTTGATCATCCGGCGAGTCCCCTCCACCAGGTAGCGCTCAACCGAGGGCATAAAGGCCTGAGAGCCATCCCCACCGCCGTTGAGCTTCAAGTCCAATGTGACACTGGCCTGATCTGCCTTGAGGACCACGTGGGCAATCTTGGACTGCACGGCGTAGCCACCAATGGCTTCGTCGATCTGGTCCAGCATCTCCATGGTGTTATCCGGCGTCAGAAAGGTCCGCGTCTGCTTGGGAATCAGAAGACGCGCAATTCCCGGTCCATGAAAGGCATGCCGGTTATGCAGCCGATCCTCGCGCCACGACACAAAGTAGCGCTGGACCTTGTTGTCCCGCGCCCAGGGCACCAACCGGTAACCGTACTCCTGAAGGGCAAAGTTCCAGAGCAGGCCCGTGTCGCTGGTGATCTTCATGTCACAGACCGGCTTGCCGACGTCATGCAGCAGACCCGCAAGGGCAGTTGCCACACGCCAGACCTTTTCCCGGTTACGCCGCTCACGAGGCGTGGCGTCCGCGTCATAGATGACCGCCCCGCTCATGCGCGCTGCATGAAAGGCCACTTCAAGGCCGTGGCGCAACAGGCCGCCGCGCCCCTTGTGGTGGTGATCCTGCGAGGCCGGCAGCAGATGCACAAACTCGGCATAGCGCACCAGGACCGGATCGATAACCGTCCTGAACTCCTGCTCGGAGAGCCCCAGCGACTGCTTGAGGCGCGCTATCTGGGTGCGATGCCCCGCCAGCAGCCTGCGCGGCTCGACTATCTCGCAGCCTTCGGGGAAGGGTGGATAGCGCGTACCGGGATCGGCCTCAAAATCGGGCAGATAGATGTTCTCGACAAAATACAGCGGGGCACTGGAGCCATCGGCTGGATTTCTCTTCTGCCTTCCTAAAAGACCACGCAAAAAACTGAACATGACGCGCTGCGACTCCAGTCAATCGATCCTGAAAGCTATCGTCGCAGATTTTTTTGCTACCAAACCTCGTGGTTGATACCCGCGCGGGTACCAACCACGAGGAATAGCCACATATTTTTGTTCGTAGACTGTTCCCACCTCACCACGGAGCAGTTCACATGAAGGCTTACCTCGCTACTGACGGCTGTGTTCACCTTGTTTTGAAGACGCAGGCCGAGATCGATGCACTCTGGTCCATTGCCAGTCACATCGGCGGAACTACCCAGACCCTGCGGGCAGTGTTTTGTGACGGCACAACGGCTGAGCCGGGCCTTCAGGACGCCCTGCTGCCCTTTGCCTCAAAGCATGAAACCGATACCCCCAACCTCCAGCCGGGCGATCCCAGCGCGGTGCTGGAAAACCAATACGGCCAATATCTGGACGGCACCCTGTTCTTTCGGCCGCTCGCGCGGCGCAGGGGCAGCCATGTTTAAGATCATTCTTTCCCTTGCCCTGGCCACCGCTGCCCTGTCCGGCTGCATGGGCCTGCAAGCCAGGCTGCACCCACTTCCTGAGATACCGGGCGAGCCCTCGCGCGAATGGGTAGAGATGAACCTGCCCGAGTTCAAGCGCATCGCTGAGCAATACCCGACCGAGGAAAACCGGGCCGCGCTTAACCGTCTGGAGATGTATGCGGCCTACTACAAGGAGCTGACCTTACGCGCCTCACGGGTGGACCGCTCGCTGTCACTGGCATGGATCAACACCGGCCGCGCCGGTGCCGCCATGCGCCAGCCCGCCTACGTCCATTCGCTGGGCGGTGACTTCAACACCGAGACCCGCAATGGCGCGGCGCTCGATCCACGGCGCGGCATCGTCTACGACCCTGCCCGTGCCCGGACGCCCTCCGTACCCATGGTGCCGGTAGTACACACCCAGACCTTTGCGGCACGCCCAGACCGGGCGCGTGGCTACTCCATCTACGAGACCTCTCGCTGGGTACGTTACTGCGACAACGGCAAGGGCATGAACGAAGCCGACTGGCAATTTGTGACCGATGAAGGCCAGCAGCTGGGCATTCCGGACTACCTCACCGGACGGTGCCGCGCGCCCGCCTATGACTACAACAGCTATCTGGCGGCATGGCGGGGCTTTTGTAGTCGATCAGACCTCTCGGCGCCGACCCGCGCCATCGTGAAAAACAGTGTGCGGCCCAAATCCATTGGCGGCTGCGCGGCCCTGAACATCCACTGATCCTGACGGAGCCGGACCATGACCACACCTACTGATGAAACAGTACTTCCCGAGATCAAGGCAGAGCGCGAACCTGAACAGGAGAAGAAACAAAAGTCGCCTAAAAGGATGACGCTTCTGGCCGTGGCCATCCTCTGCGGACTGGGCATCTCCTACGTAGCCACCCACAAGGGCAAGCCGGAACATTCGATCCCACAGACGCCCGTCAGCAGTGATGTGCCGATGTCACAGGCCAGTGGAGTAGATTCGCCGCTCAAACCAGACGCGGCTCATCTGGATACCGCAGCACCTGAATCAAGCAGTGAGGCCGCCAACGTCGGGACCTCACATACCTCCCTCGCCATCGACCCGGACGCCGACTTTGAAGAGGATGAATTCGCAGGCGAAACCTCGCCTCCACCTCAGCCCATCCAGGCGCCTGAGCACAAGATTACCCGCGAGGGTGTAGAGACGGTTCCGCCTACCACGGAGCCTGTTGAAGAGGAGATGACCGCTGGCGCATCTTCTGAGATCACTCCCTCTCCAGACTCAAAGGCAGCTATTTCCACTGTTGCCATTGATGCTACAGAACACCCTTCAGGTCAGGATGAGGTAGAAAAAGCGGGACTGGCACAGGGTCAGGATGAGGTATCCCCGTCCGAAAAAGACCTCGCAAGCTTTGGCTACAGCATCAAGCCCAGTCAGGTAGGCACACCTCCAGAAGCTGAGGATGCACACCAGAAGCGACTGGCAGCACTGGCGCAGACCCCGGCCTACCAGAACATGGTTACAGCGGTGGGCATACGGGTGGGCCAGAACTGGAAAGCACCCGAGGACTACGAAAAGCATGGTGCACAGGTCCGGGTAAAAGTGGGACCGGACGGCGTTCTGACCGGGTTCGAAGTGATCCGCTCTTCCCATAACGACGCCTACAACAAATCCGTCATCAGCGCTGCCGTCGAGGCCTCGCCCTTTATTGAGATCAAGACCCTGCCCGCAGCCGATCGGGATGTCGTCACCGAATTCACCCTGAACTTTGGTCGCAGGATTTCGGATGCCGAGCACAGCGCGGCCAACGAGTCGGCTTCGCCTGAGGATCTGCCCGAGCAGGCTCAGGCTGAGGACGTCACAAGCGGGCCTCTGGCCGCAGCTCCCATGGCCGCGCGCCAGGTACAGGACCCGCTCAAGGCCATGTTTGAAACCAGCCATGCGATGACCGGAGGCCAGTGATGGACGCCGTGCAGGTAGATGAAGATTCCTATAGAGACCTTCTGGTCATGCTCTCCGAAGCCGCCAACGCGCAGAGCCCGCTGGATGCGGTATGCCTGATTACGGTCATGCTGCAGGACATCCAGCAGAACCACCGCCTCCCACAGCTGGAAACGGTGGTCAGGGACTGGAAGCTGCTCTATGCCCTGCACAAGGAACGGCCCCAGCCCAGGGAGAAGCGCTCATGATTCCTCAGCTGGTGGCGCTTGGCGTCATCGTGGCGCTGCTCTATTCAACCAATGTGCTGTTTTTCAACAAGGAGGATATTCCCGAGGGGAATGCACCCGAGTCCAGCCAGCAAAGTCCGGGCGGACGAGACATTGCCCAGGCCTTCAACCTGGTCAATCAGGAACTGCTGGGCAAGCTCAAGGATGGCAGCGGCACCCATGTTACTGACTTCTCCGGGCCGGAAAAGGAAGAAGCCGAGGAGAGGCGCCGTAACGCCGATGTCGAGGAAGTACGCTCTGTCGCCGCCGAGATTGCCGAGGAGATCGGGCTTAACTGGCGCATCAGCGACGAGCTGTACGCCCAGAACTACGCCATCGTGGCTATCACCCTCAAGGACAGCGGCAAGGTCGCGGCGGTCGAGACACTCTACTCCACCGAAAACCGTTTCTTTGATAACAGCCTGCGTCGTGCCATCCGCAAGGGCGAGCCCTATCGCCAGTTCAAGGACATGACGACGCGCCAGCGCGAGCAGCTTACCGAGATCGTGCTGCACTTTGGCGCAGGCAAGCCTCCCACCGAACGCCAACTGGCCTCGATCAGACGATCAAGGGGTGATTTATGAGTGTGGACGTGTATCTGGCCGAAAAACCCAAGCAGGGCCGCTCGCTGGCAGCCGTGCTCGGCTGTGACAGGACCGGCAAGGGCTGCATGCACAATGGCAAAGGCACCTTTGTGACGTGGTGCATTGGTCATCTCCTTCAGGCGCTCAAGCCTGATGATTACTCCGAGGACTGGAAGGGCTGGAAGCTGGATCACCTGCCCATGGTGCCCGGCGACTGGAAGCATCAACCCAATGACAAGACTCGCGACCAGCTAAAGGTTGTCTCTGAACTGTTAAGGAAGGCGGGAAAGGTCTATATCTCCACCGACTTTGATCGGGAAGGAGAAGCCATTGCCCGCAACGTTATCCGTTACGCCGGTTATCAGGGTCCGCTGTACAGGGTGTGCATCAAGGCCCTGAATCCCAAGGGACTGCGCAAGGCGCTGGACGCCATTGTGCCGGGCAAGGACACCATCAACCTCTACCACTCCGCCGTGTGCCGTGAACGCTCCGACTGGCTGGTCGGCATGAACGGTACCCGCCTGTTTACCCTCATTGCCCGAGGCGCAGGCTTTCAGGAAACCCTGCATGTGGGCCGTGTGGTCTGTCCCATGATCAATCTGGTCGTGACCCGTAATCAGGCCATCGCCAACTTTGTTCCCAGGGACTACTGGGACCTGTGGGCCGACGTCGCCGTACAGCGTGGCCAGTTCCGGGCGAAGTGGGTACCGCTAGAAGA
Source organism: Pseudomonas sp. C2.3V (assembly GCF_058536325.1). Lineage (NCBI taxonomy): Bacteria > Pseudomonadati > Pseudomonadota > Gammaproteobacteria > Pseudomonadales > Pseudomonadaceae > Pseudomonas > Pseudomonas sp. C2.3V. The sequence goes on from NZ_JBZUBN010000003.1 coordinate 86,654, forward strand.
ATGCACGGACGAGGCCGGACGCTGCATCAACAAGACGCTCGCCGAGCAGGTCTCTGCGCAGCTGACCGGCACCGGTGGGGTTATTGAAAAGGCGGAGACGACGCCTTCCAGGGAAAGCGCCCCGCTGCCCTTTCACCTGAACAGTCTTCAGCAGTATGGCAACGTGCGCTTTGGCTACACCGCTGATGAGGTACTTGCCGCGGCTCAGTCGCTGTACGAGAACCATCAGGCTATCTCCTACCCCCGTACCGAATGCCGGTACCTGCCGGAAAACATGCACGCCGAAGCGCCGGAGGTCATGCAGGCATTGATGCTCAGCGACCAGAGCATTTCCGGTTTGATTGCTGGCGCTGACCTCAAGCGCAAGGGTCGATGCTTTAACGACAAGCAGCTCGAAGGCAAGAGCCATGAGGCGATTATTCCGACTGCTGAAAAGATAAACCTTGGCGCCTTGAGTGAAATCGAGCGCAACCTCTACGATGCCATCCGCCGCTTCTACATCGCCCAGTTCTATGAGCACCATGAATTCAACCGCACGGTGATCCATGTCCGGGCCGGTAAGCACGAGTTCATTGCCAAGGGACGCCAGCCGACTCGACAGGGCTGGAAGATCCTGTTTCCGGACACTGAAGCGTTTAGCGAAGCCGATAGCAATGAAGAGGATGACGCGGAGGAGCAGAGCACCGCGCTTCCCCCGATCAACCAGGGCGAGCCGGCCATCATCAGCGGGCCGGAAGTCACCGGCAAGCACACGCGCCACCCGCCCTACTTCACCGAGGCCACCCTGCTCTCGGCCATGGAGCACATCAGCCGCTACGTCACCGAAGAACAGTTCCGCCGCATCCTCAAGGAGACCTCGGGGCTGGGTACACCCGCCACACGCGCCAGCATCATCAAGACGGCGGTAGATCGCGGCTACCTGATCCGCAAGAAGCGCCAGCTGCACGCCAGCGACAAGGCTGTGGCGCTGATGAAGGCCCTGCCGCCTGCTCTGAAATCACCCGGGCTTACCGCCGCGTGGGAGCAGGAGCTGGAGCGGGTTGCACGCGGAGAGGTTTCGCAGGATGAGTTCATGCGCAAGATCACCGATTGGGTCTCGCGCATTGTTCACGGTTTTAAAGCCAGCCTTGCGGCCACTGAGGGACAGGGCAGCACCCAGGCGGCAGCGCTCAAGCAGACCTTTAGCGAGGCCCGCGGCACGCTCCATAAGTGCTTCGCCTGCGGGGCTGAGCTACGCCGGGTAAAGGGCCAGAAGGGCTTCTTCTGGGGCTGTACCAACCGCGACACCTGCAACAAGACCTTTCCCGACCAGAAGGGCCTGCCGCAAAAACCCATCAGTGATGAAGACCGCCCGCTGTGCGGCGACTGCGGGCGCCCGATGACCCTTCGCATGGGCAGGAAAGGGGATGCCAAACGCGCCAGCCGGTTCTGGGGCTGTTCAGGCTATCCCGAATGCCGCGCCATTGCGCCCTATACCAAACCCAAAAAAGATCCACTGGAGGCATGACGATGAGTTGGTTTAAACGCAACCGAAGTAGTGATGTACCGCCCTATTCCCCGGATGACTCCATCGAGGTCCTGCAGGAGCGCCAGCGCCTGATGCAGATCCACACCTTTGACAAGTGGGTGTCGGGCACCGTCAAGCAGAGCCGCGCGCGGCACCGCTGGACCCTGATCTTCAAGGGCATGCTGCTGCTGATCGTCCTGCTCAGCGCCTTTAACACCTGGTACTTCCTGCGCCTGTTTGATGAGGCCTCGGAAGTCAACGAAGGGGCCAGCCATGTCGGCGTGGTGGATGTGATGGGACCGATCGATGCCCAGCAACCGGCCAGTGCCGATCGAATCAACAAGGGCCTGCGCCAGGCCATGGAAAATCCCAACACCGTGGCGGTGGCCATCCGCATCAACAGCCCCGGTGGCAGTCCGGTCCAGTCCAAGCGCGTCTATGACGAGATCCGCTACGAAAGCCAGCGTCATCCGGAAAAGCCCATCTTTGCCGTGATCGAGGACATTGGTGCAAGCGGTGCGTACTACATCGCCTCGGCTACCAGGGAGATCTATGCCTCGCCTACCGCCATTGTGGGTTCGATTGGCGTGATCAGTACCGGCTTTGGCTTTGACAAGACCATCAAGCTCTTTGATGTCGAGCGCCGCGTGTATACCGCCGGCACCAGCAAGTCGATGCTGGACCCGTTCTCACCGGCCAGGGATGAGCAGGTCCAGTACTGGAAGACCGTGCTGGGCGCTACTCACCAGCGGTTTATCGCGGACGTAAAGCAGGGCCGCGGAGACAGGCTAAAACCCACCGAGGGTATGTTTGAGGGGCTGGTCTGGGAAGCTGGTACGGCCAAAACCATCGGCATCATTGACGATCAGCTGACCCTTGAGCAGCTGGTGCGCCAGCTGGTACCGGACGATGACGGCAAGCTCAAGATGAAAAACTACACTCCGCGCCTGAGTCCCTTTGCCGACTTCAAGAAAGGCATCTCGCTGAGTTTTCAGGAGGCGCTGGGGCTAGGTACGTCTGAAGGCTACAGCTCACCTGTAAGAGCCATGCTTCCCTAAGCAATAAGCCCCTGTAAGCGCTGATGCGTACAGGGGCCACCCCACCAGGAAAACCGTCATGACACAGTTACTTGCTCTCTTGGGTGTGACCGCCGCTGTGCTGGCCCTGACCGGCCTTGCCAAGCATTTCCTGATTGCCAGTCCCAGACTGCCCACATGGCCTGCCTATGCCTTTACCGGCATGGTGGGCTCACCCATACGCGAAACCGCCCGCGCCGTTGTCTGCCTGTGCATGGGCTTCAAGCTCACCCGCATAGCGCTGTACAAGCGCAGTGATGCCGATGGCACGCTTGGCCATGTCGACTACACCTTTTTCCCCGGCCCGCTCAGCTATATGGGGCGAGCACTGGAAGGCCTCGCACCCTGCGCGGTGGGCTGCGTGCTGTTGTGCCTGCTGACGGGCATTGCCTATGACGTCCCTACTCCCCCTCAGAATCCACTAGACATTCTCGTCTGGATACCGACAGCAATTGAGGAAATTCTCTGGAGCCTATGGACCGAGGCAGACAGCGATCCCTTGAGCCTTCTGATCATCACCGGTTTGTTTCTCGTATCGCTACATGCGGTACCGACGCTAACGGATCTCTACCGGCTGAGCTATGGGCTGATTACCTTTACCCCTATTGCCGCGTTTATTGGCGCCCTGCTCTGGTTTATCCGCTCAGCCCACTTTCCCTATATCGAGGGCCTGTTTATCCAGGTCGAGCGCTGGCTGATCCCGTGGACCTTTGAGGCCGTGCAGTGGATAGCGGTGAGCAGCCTCATGCTGTGTGTGGCGGCGGTGCTGTCGGCTCTGTTGCTTGTTGTGATCCCCACCCTTGCCGTCGCGCTCTGGCATAAGCTTACCCGCAAGCCGGTTGCCAACCCCGAGGCAGTTGAACCATGAGAGCCACTCTGGTCCTGCTGGCGCTAACCTTCTCGGGAGTGACATGGGCGGCCCCGGAAACCTATTACGATGCCAAGCACTTCCTGCGTAACGACATCTACGGTGATCAGAATGCAGGCGAGAAGGCCTCGGGTGAACTCTACTGCGGCTGCCAGTGGGAATGGGTAGGCCGTAGCGGGGGCGTCATGGATCATGAATCCTGCGGCTATCAGACCCGCGCCCTGCCCGACCGCGCCATTCGCCTTGAGTGGGAGCACATCCAGAGTGTCTGGTCCTTTGGCCATCAACTGCAATGCTGGCGCGAAGGCGGTTCAGGTGCCTGCCGGGCCGATCCTCTGTTCAACCGGATCGATGCCGACCTGCATAACCTGGCACCTGCCATTGGAGAAGCCAATGCCGATCGCGGCAGTTATCTGTACGGTGAACTGCCGGGCACGGCCAGCCGCTACGGGCGCTGTGATCTCCGGATCGATCCTGCGCTGCGTACAGTCGAGCCACGGGATGCCGTAAAGGGGCTGATTGCGCGGACCCACTTCTACATGAGCGACCGCTACGGCATTACCCTTTCCCGACTCCAGCAAAAGCTGTTCATGGATTGGGACAAGCGCTTTCCGGTCAGCCAATGGGAAAAGGAGCGAGACAACCGTATAGCGAAGGTCATGGGGCACCACAACCCCTTTGTGACCGGGCAGGCCAGCTGGACGCTGGATCGAAAGCCCGGGCTTGCCGGCATCATCAAGCGCGACAAGACGGTCAAGGAACTCTTCCCCGACCTGCAGGAGGCCTCTGCCTTGAATGAGGTTGAAAAAGAGGAAATCGAACCTTTTGATCCAACCCGCACGGAAGGCATGGTGTATGCCTCTCGCCGGACCGGTACCTACTTTATACCGACGCTCTGCCCTTCCTACCACTCTATTCCGGCGCGTATCCGGGTAGCCTATCGAACCGAGCGTGAGGCGCAATCTGATGGGTACAGGAGGGATGTGGAGTGCCGTTAGGAGGCGTTGAAAATAAATAGATTCAAGAAATTCCGGCTGCTTGAGTCGCGTGTTGAAAAGTGGCATCTTCGTTCACAAAATGCTAGGGAAGCTTACTTATGCCGATTCGCCAGTTAGACCTTCTAAATGCAGGCCAACGCCGCTCTATACAAGGGCGAGCTAGCAAGCGATTCGGACAACCTACTGCTTTTTTGAGCCATAGTCACAAGGATGCGATGCTTGCTTTAGGCTTGCAGGAACTGCTCAATAATCAAGGATGGGACGTCTATATCGACTGGCAGGATCTCAAGATGCCCGAAAAGCCAGACGCTGAGACAGCCTTTAATATCAAAGCCGCTATTGTCCGCGCCGACTGGTTTCTTTTTCTGGCAACGCAGAACTCGATGGCATCACGTTGGTGCCCTTGGGAAATAGGGTTTGCAGACGCCAAAAAGGCTCATGATCGCATCGCGATTGTCCCAACACAGGACAACCATGGCCATTTCTATGGCAACGAGTACCTTAACCTTTATAACAAAATAGACGTCACTACTGGCGCTGCTGGCCTTGCATTCTACGATACTCAGGGCAATAGCAAATGGGTGCGCGCTCTCTAACTTCAGACCTATAGTGCCTAAAACATGAAAAAGGACCATCTGCGGCTTATAAATACCTTATCCAAAGAGCTGGCCGAAGGGAATCTGGCAATTTTTGCAGGTGCGGGGTTGTCCCGGGCGGCAGGCTTTGTGGATTGGAAGTCATTGCTGAAGCCAATCGCCGACGACTTGGACCTTGATGTCGAGAAAGAATGGGATCTGGTGACATTGGCGCAATATCACGCTAACGCTAATGGGGCCAACCGCTCGAAGCTGAATCAGATGTTGGTCACTGAATTCTCCTCTTCCGGCGTAGCGCCGACAGAAAACCATGAGATTCTAGCCAGACTACCGATTCAGACCTATTGGACTACCAATTACGACAAGCTCATCGAGAAATCGCTAGAGCGAAATGGGAAGGTTCCTGACGTCAAACACACCAACAAACAGCTAGCAACTACCCATCCTAAACGAGATGCGGTGGTTTATAAGATGCATGGAGACGTCGATCACTCGTCAGAAGCTGTGCTGATCCGTGATGACTACGAACGCTATCACGTGAAGATGCAGCCTTTTATTGCTGCGCTGAGTGGTGACCTCATCGCCAAGACTTTCTTATTTCTAGGCTTCAGCTTTACCGACCCTAACCTAGAGTACATTTTGAGTAGGGTCCGGATTCAATTCGCAAAAGATCAACGCCAACAATACTGCCTCCTTCGAAAGGCAAGCAGACAGGCAGAAGAGGATCAGGCTGATTTCGAATATCGCCAGCGTAAGGAAGAGCTTTTTAAGCACGAGCTTCTAAGAGTTGGAATCAAGGTCGTCTATGTTGATGAGTTTTCAGAGATTACCGACATTCTGCGGGAGATAGAGCGCCGTCATAAACGCAAAACCATTTTCATTTCTGGCGCAGCTCATGATTACAGCCCGTGGACTAAGTCCGACGCGGAGCACTTTGTTTATAAACTGAGCAAAGCTATCAGTAAGGAGCAGTATCGGGTCATTTCCGGGTTTGGACTGGGCATTGGCAGTGCTGTTATCACTGGTGTACTCGAACAGACCATCATGAACGGTGGTCGCCTCGATAACGATCAATTAGTACTACGTCCTTTTCCCCAAAGCCAGTCTGGCGAACGGCCATTGCAAGAACTCTGGACAGAGTATCGTCGCAACATGCTCGCTCATGCAGGTATTGCGATCTTTTTGTTTGGCAACAAACTGGACGAGACAGGGGATGTGGTTCCGTCTAATGGCATGCGCGAAGAATTTGAGATTGCAGTTGCCAATGGTCTCTTCGTTATTCCTGTTGGTATTACTGGCTCAATCTCAGCTGACCTGTGGGATGAAGTAATCCAAGCGTACGACGAATCAAATTACGAACATGGTAAGGAGATAACCCCGCTGCTTCACGAATTGGGTGCTGAAGGCACCGATCTAGCTCGTGCTCACGATATCATCCTCTCCCTACTGCCCCTTATTTAAGGAAGAACAACATGGCCAGAAAGGTGTTTTTTAGCTTCCAATATGAAGACGTGCATCGTGCGATGAACGTACGGAACAGCAACGTGATTGCTGCTGATACCAAGGTAGGCTTCATCGACAAGGCGGATTTCGAAGAGGTGGAGCGCAAGGGCGATGCAGCCATCAAGAAATGGATAAATGAACAGCTGCACGGAACGAGTGTTACGGTAGTTCTGGTTGGCGCAACGACTGACAAGAGCAAATGGGTAAAGTACGAGATAGAGCAAAGCGTTGAGCGTGGTAATGGTATTCTGACCATAGATATCAGCAACATTGAAGACCTCAATGGAAAAACCACCAGCTGCTGCTCCCTTCGTGCACCAGGCGCCACCCATTACCTATGGAACAGAGATAATGGTCGTGACAATCTAGGTAAGTGGGTTGAAGCGGCAGCGAAGGCGGCTGGTAAACCGTAACCAGGAACTCGAAGCGCTATATAGTTATCTTTTGGGTGTCTTTACCTTTCTCATTACTGCTCGTGCGATGGCTGGGACCCCAGGGAGATAGCCGAGGCCATGACTGCTCAAGGATTACCCATCACATGGTCTTGCATTGACGCGTTAAGAGGTTCTACTCCGGGAAGCGCACCGAAGTTACAGCTGCCGAGCTGGTGGTGCTGATCAGCTCGGTATTTAATGAGTACAAGATGGCTGAATATCAAACCCCTTTAACCAGCAATCATGTACTGGACTATTGCCTTTTGTACCGAAAGGAGTGCCATTTTTTGCTGGTAACCTGTGAAGCCTTTGTATTCTAAAGGGTCTGTCGCAACTTCCTCGCCTATCGTAAATGGCGGGGTCGGGAGCAGCCTGGGCTGACCAAGTGCCTCAAGATGCGAAGAGTTCAGGGACCAAGCTTGATCATGGTATCCAGCAGGCCAAGCGTCGGTGATTATTACATCCACAGCCCCGCCTGGTGACTCACTAAAACATACATTTTCTTTTCTTTCATGAAATGTAGGGTCGCAGATGTGCACAATCTCGATATCAAGTATTTCAGCCAGCTCATGCCACGATCGTAAGACATTAGTAGTCGGTCCCCAAAGGCAAATACGGGCTTTTTTGATGGGGCAAATGGAAGTCTCGATGTAATAAGCGTCAGCAAGAACTTCGCATGGGTGACCTTGACTTGACATCGCATTGATAACTGGACGTTCTGACGCGTTAGCAAACTCCATCAAGCGAGAGTGGCTGGATTCACGAATGACATATAGCAAATAAAATGGATCTAGATAGCCTGCAAGATCTTCAACACGCTCAGAGGTTTTCAGCAGGTTAGGTAGTTCAATATAGCTAAGTCCTAACTCTTGGAATGCCTTTATAAAGGTGGTTCTTGTCCGTATGCCGTTGCCTTCAAATGACCAAGCGACGCTTCCTTCATAAGAACTGGCTGATCCAACAAGTGACCATATAGAGTATATGTCCGCACTTTTTAAATCAGCTAGATGGATAAGATTCATTCAGACAAACCTATATAACGTAGAAGACGTCCATCTATCCTACTTTGGTCTTCAGCCGCAGTGCACTCAAGTAACCACAATGCTTAGCTGCAGCTAAAAGATGGGAATAGCTGATCATTTCAATAAAACTCTCGGCACGCTCCGGATCTTCAGCCTACTCACGAGCATCAGCCATATAATCAAGCTTGCCAGATCTTGTTAGAAAGGCTCATAACCGAACCCGCAGGGAGCCAACACTGCAAGTGCGCTTGTTTAGCCTTCGCCTATCTCATAAGTAAACCGCCATCCACAGCGTACTGGCTGCCGGTAACGTATGACGATTCACTGGATAACAGGAAAAGCGCAACCGCAGCAGCCTCCTCAGGCGTTCCTATACGAGCCAGTGGCACTTGCTTCAATACTCCCTCCTCGAATTCCTGTCTTGTGCTTTCATCCATAAAGCTTCGAAAGCTTGTTTCTATGGGGCCAGGTATCAATACATTGACGCGAATGTTGCGCTCAGCCAAGGCGGCCGCCCAGCAACGAGACATGGAAATGAGTGCACCCTTGGTAGCCGCATAAAGGCTGGTCAGGGCTGCTGCCTCATAGGCGGAGGATGAAGAAGTAACCAGTACCGAAGCGAATGGATTAATAAGTGATGATAATGCGGCAAGCTGCAGTAAAGGCCCCCTTACATTGGCGGCCATCATCCTGTCGAAGGAATCAGCTGTTATAGCCTCCAGCGGTTCAACTTGTGCGTAACCTGCATTAAACCATAGCCCATCGAGCCGACCCCACTGTAAGACAGTCTCGACAAGCCTTGCGGGAGCGGATGCATCGGCAGCATCATTGAGTATCGCAAGCGATCCCACCGGTAGTTTTTTGGCCGCTTGAGCAACGTACTCCCTGTTGCGCCCCGTCAGAATCACCTGCCCTCCTTCCTCAATGATTCGCTGCGCACCTGCCAGACCTATACCACGGGTTCCGCCTGTAATCAGTACCTTTTTGCCTGCGAACCTTCCCATCGTTCTCTCCAGTATCTAATGGCCTGAAGAGCGTGACACGACTCGTTCGTATCGTTAATACACTATAATCAACATGAGTTATTTAAAAAGGAATGCATAATGCGAGGCAGTGAATACATCGAGCTCAGGGCGTTTGCTGCTGTGGTGGAGCAAGGAAGTTTTGCCCGAGCCGCTGCTCATCTGGGTATGTCTGCCTCATCCCTGAGCCAGACGATAAAGTCGCTCGAAACTCGCCTGGGCGCGCGTCTTCTCAATCGCACGACGCGCAGCGTTGCACCGAGCGAGACAGGTTCGCGATTACTCAAGCGTCTCCTACCAACACTGGCAGAACTGGACGCCATGGTGTTAGAGGTGAGCGCCGCTGGTAACGAGCCTGCCGGCAGGCTAAGACTCAATAGCACCCGTGTAGCTGCCATCCATTACCTTGCCCCGCTGATCGCTTCGTTTCTTGAAGCCTATCCCCGTGTACAGCTGGATGTCGTTACCGATGAGCGACTCATCGATATTGTGGCGGAGGGCTATGATGCCGGTATTCGGCTAGGCGAAAGAGTTGAACAGGACATGGTTGCCGTAAAGCTGAGTGGTGATCTGGAAATGATGGTAGTAGCCTCACCTGCCTATCTCGAACGTTACGGCATTCCAGGCGAACCTCGGGATCTGAAGGATCATCGGTGTTTATCCTATCGCTGGCCAACCGACGGAAGCCTGTACCGCTGGGAGTTCGAGCAGGCAGGAAAAGCGCTGGAAGTCTCCATAGAGGGTCCGCTGGTTGTAACCGAGCCTGAAATGCTTACTCGGATCGCCTTGGAGGGTGCTGGTATCGCCTACCTGTTTGGGCATCAAGTCAAGGAGCTCATAGCGGAAGGGAAACTGATCAGGCTAATGGAAGACTGGACGCCCCCATTCCCAGGCTTTTATGTCTACTACCCCAGCAGACATCATATGGCAGCTCCCCTTCGGGCTTTTTTGAATCATGTCGGTGCGTTTTCGCAATAGTGCCGCGACTCTTATATTCGCCTAATGACACCCTGGGCTCTGCAGGGCTTTGCAACCGAACCGCTGCTACCGGGCCAGTCAATACCTGTCGGCTGCACAGGCTTTCAGGTTGAGTACGACGGAGAGGTCTGGATTGAGCGCAAATCAGCGGAAAAGCTCCGCACCCACAGAGACCTGAGTAAATGGGCTGTGAGGCCTTTTTTTCACAGCTTCGAGAGCGCTCAACGCAAAGCAATGCATTGGCTCAACCACAACCGCCGAGATCTGGTTGAAGCATGCATCAAAGAGACCAGAGAAGCCCTTGGCTATCGAGCGCGGGCAACTTCCAGAGTGGATGAACATGGCGCGGTATAGCATCTATTTGAACGACGAATTGCAATGTGAAACTGATTGGCCGCCCATGGCTCAGGCTGCATGGAACCGTGCTGGGCGTGACCGTAATGCCGCCCAGCATGATGGCATAGCAACGCTCAAAAAGGATGGGCAGATGTTGGCCAGCGGTCAGCCACAAACCCTCAAGGGCCTCCCATGGCCTGATCACGACGAACCTGAATGCGATCTACGCGATGTCGTAAAGTCCTTGTTATTACTGCTCAGGCATGATGGCTGGGACGCCAAGGAGATAGCCGAGGCCATGACCGCTCACGGGCTGCCTACAACCAGGTCACGTATAGATGCATTGCGGGGATCGACTCAGGGCAAGCGCACCGAAGTTACAGCAGCTGAGCTTGTGGTGCTAATCAGCTCAGTGCTCAATGAGTACAAGAGGAGTGAGTCATAGGCGTTGTCGGCCTAATATCCAGCTTGACGGCCGCTTGAGTCGGCTCCCTATTTCTTGGGCGGATGCGGAGCAAGCTGCCGATTAAGCTGACTATACTCAGTCGACTCTTGGTTTAGAGCTTCAATCGCATGACTGGTGAGCGTTGACCAGAGCGAATAGAGACTGGAGACGGTATCCATATCTGAATGAACAATGCCCAGTCCTGCCCTGACTCCCTTGCCGTAGCGGTCATTCCAGATCAGGAGAGTAAATCCGTCCTTGGCAACCAGGTTATTGATGCGATCAAACATAGTGTTTTACTCGCATTCAGGACTGGGTATCTTCAGTAAGTGAATAGCCATCTTCCGGCGCTCACGCGCTTTCTCTCCAGGCCATATCGCGGAGTGGTGATTCCAACTTTTGATGGCCTTTTGTGCGCTAACTGGCCGTAGGTAGCTCCAGGCATCAAGGCGAACCCTGCATGCCGAGCATGCAAAAACGTATCCCGGATGCACACCCTCGAAACCACAAGGCGGACAATCATATGCCGCCATGCTGACCTGCGATCCGCATTCAGGACATTCATTCTGCATGATGGATTACTCTGAAACCCGCTGCGGCAGATATGCTTTGCAGTTGTCATCGTAGAATTTTTTGAATGCTGGAGTGGTTCCAATACCTTGCGTTTGAAGACTTTTTCGCTTATCGATAATGCGTTCCGAGGTATACGCATCGCGATCAGCATCCGATAGCGTCGGATAGATCACTTTGTAGCGGGAATCGAGTGCGCTGGACCACACCTTGTACAGCTCAATCCCTTGACCCGATTTCATCGCGGCGGCAGTACACATCGCTAGGTCCGTTGTCCCTAGTGCCGATTTGTCCGGAAAGCTTTGAGCAATGGCGGTTGCTGCAAAGCCTGTATAGGTCATTACGACTAGCACTCGACAAATGATTTTCATGCGATATCCGTAAGCTCGCGGGCGCTAAAGCGGCGCCCTGATACTGCCAAAGGCCCAATCAAGGGCCGGTGGTATGCAGCGAAGTTCGTCTGTTGATCCATGGTTAATGCCTTTGATCAGTCGCTGGCAAGAATGGATACAACTCCACCTCTGTCCAGCGGTGGTAAGAATCAGGCTCAAAGACCTGCCCGGTACTGCGGCAAAACTCCCATTCGGTTCGAAAGGCCTCAGCGGTAAGCGAGGCATGCAACTCCTGATGCCACTCGAAAGTGCCCATGCGGCCTACTTGGAACTGCTTTATCCGTTTTCTGCCTTGGTCATCTGTCCAATTAACCCCGTACACCACATAAACTGGACAGCCGAGGCGGCGGCGATCCTTTTTCAGATAGCGGGTGATTCCGACGCGCCCGACGCTACGTTTGTGCGCCATTGGGGAAGTGCGGAAGCTGCCACGTCCATTCCCAGCATTGGGCAGTTTCGCAAGCATCTGGTCTCGCCAGTTTACGGCCGCACGCAGCGCCTTTTCTTTGCTGACGAATCGCGACCAGGCGAATGTGGCAGAATATTCGTAGTCACCTCGCACGATCCTGACCTGATAGGCATCGTAGCCTGGGACGGTGATGTTGTCTGGCAGGAAGCGAGGGATAGCAGGCATCTTTTTTCCTATTCAAAATGGTGGGTAGTTCAAGCCAAACACCAATCGCAGTGCCGACAATCACTAATGCACATGTTTGTAGAGGCCCATTGCGTTTTCCTTTAACTATTTGCGCTCAATTGCCCAGAGCGTGAAACCAGTGAAAGCAAGGAGAAGCATCGCTGTAGCCAAGGAGTGGAAACCAACTTGGCCGAGCATCTCTAGCGGGTGCTCAAATTTTGTCTGATGTCACCATTCAAAACACGCAGCATCAACGAAACTCAGCTGCAAGCTCAGAATCGCCAGCCCACTCAAGCGCATCAGCCATATCATTGAAGGCGCGGCAGTGGTTGTCAGTTTTGCTGACCTCAAGGATTCGCTTGTTGTCACGGATCTGGAGAACCCAGTACTCATCGGTCTCGCGGATTAATGAGGTTGCGATGAGGTTTCCGTTTCGGGCTGCCAGGATCATGGCTGGTTTCCTTCGTGGTAGACCCTTGAAAAAGTGCTTAAAGTGACTCCTGTCGCTGTGCCTACCAGCCACTTCAGAGCTTCGGACAGGATCAGCAGAAACGCTGCTGCCGCTACGGTCAGGCCAAGGCTGGACTCAAAGCCCGGCGTGTATTCGCGTATCCCGTAAGCGAAATACAGGAGTATCAATGCTGGCACTAAGACCACTCCAATACTCACTATGAAGGCCTGCCATATAGTGAATAATCGGCTCAGGGTGAGGCCGGGGCCTACCACGGCCAGTACCCACAAAGCGCAGACTGCTCTGGCAAAAACCTCACTCCCAAAGCCAATAACCAGGGCCAGCACGGCGTAATAGATAGTCGCGTATATACATATCGCCGCTACCCTTTTTCCAAAAGGCTGTGCCTTCGCAGATCCCTCCATCACTCGGTACCCTTTTGCGGGGTTTCCAATACATCGTCAATGTCGCCAAGGCTTAGTGTGAATAGCAACATACATGCACCGACAATAAACCAAAAAATGCTAAGCATGGCAGGAAGAGCAAGATAGCCGGGCTTGAACCAGGGTGCGAGATGAGGATCAACGTTCTCAAGAGGTAACAGCACGTTAAACCAAAGATATGTCATCAGAGGGAGAGGCACGGTGAATAGAGAACCCAACAGTAGGCGTTTGCGAACAATCCAGAAATACCTGGCTATCCTCTTGGTTCTTTGAAAGCTCATGTCTGTACTCCATTGCAGTTGTGTCGGAAAAGTCGACTACTCAAAGCAGGTCGGACATTGTCAGCGTCTCATGGAAAATGCCTGATGCAAGGGCTGCTACGTGCGATCTTTCTTCCATAGCATGCATACGAATATCCAGAAGAATAGGAGGAGGGCCAGGGTTTCCGCTTCAGTGGTTACTCCGGTCTCAGTGCTATAAAAAAGACCATTTTCTTCTGCTCGCTCCAGGAAAGATGGAGGAAGGAAGAAGTACACTATTGTTGTTGCTGCTACGCAGCATGAAAGTATTAACCGAACGATTTTGTCGACAGCTGTCAGTTTTATTTCGGTTTCCTTTGACACCGAGTCGTCGCGCTTCATTGCGGTTGTCCTCTGATTCAGAATCGTCGGGATTCAAGCCGTTCCAGGCAACTACAAATTCACTGTTCGTTCTTTGCCTGCTCGTTAAACTGATCCATTGCCTGGCCCAGCTGTACGCTGGTGCCTTCGATATAGTCCGGCCATGGCACGAAGGGATTTGAGGTCAATGCGTTAAGCACGTAGGCCTTGGGGCAGCGATACACCACCGGCTGGCCCTTTTCGTAGTGCGCCAGCACGATATCGCTCTTGCAGTCGGGCATGTCCGTGATCTCGGCTATCTGTTTGATGGCGCCGTAGTTCACCATGCCGCTGTTTTCATCCATAAAGGCGAGCTGCTTGACGACAGCAATGGCGCTGACAAGACCGATCAGGATGGGCATTACTGCAAAGCCAACCGCTGAGAAGGAGCTGCGCTGGCTCAAGCCTCGTAGCTTGAAAGCGCCAATCCCTGCAACCAGTATCGAGCCTGCCAGCGCCAGCCAGATGACCAGTTTTCCGGAACCCATGGTGATCTCGTTACCGCGCGCTACCATAACCCCCTGATAGACCGTCATCAGTACTGGCGCAGCCATCAAACAAGTAGCCAAAAACAGGAGCGCCATGTACTCGGCCTTTTGCCACAACCTGTTTGTGAATATCAGGTTGAACTGGTAGGTGACGGACGCGCCCATCATGATCGAGCATGCAAGTAGATACACTGTATTTCCCTATTTCTGATCTTTGATTGCCAGGGCAATAGTGCCCAGCAGCAGTACCGCTGCGGCAAGGTTAAGCGCCACAAGCAGGCCCATCGACATTAACCAGGTGAACACAAACTCAATGCAGTCCACAGCGCCTGAGGCGCCACTGTCACAGACCTGAGACTGCTCAGCCAGCACGGCAAAGATGGTTTCGTAGTAGGCCAATTCCCATACGAAAAACGCTACAGGCATCAGGATGAGCGATACCAGAAAGGGGCCTAACCCTGTCTTGTCGGTACCAACCTGCTCTGCTTTGTGCTCAATGCTTTCGTTCAAGGCTGCAATCCCCTGTCTATTCAAGCCTTCGTTCAGGCTGGCGATTGATGCTGAGTACGGATCTGGTTTACCAGATCGTCGAACCCTGCTGGGGCCTTGAGAGACTCTGGTACCCGTATTTCATAAAAGCCCGGGATGGCGCTGCGGTGCAGCGTGGCATTGCTGCGAAGCCATCGATAGTTTGCTGCCTCGGCCCTTAATCCTTGCCTTGCGCGATAATGCTCTTTCAGTGCAGCCTCCTTCTCGGCAAGTTCTGCGTCTTTATGCTTAAGGGCTTGCATGAGCTGCTCACGCTCGGCCTCCAGCTCAGCGAGTCTTTGTTCGGCTGGCTCGGCTTTGGCCTGCTCAGCTTCCTTGCTCACGTGCAGTACATAAACAGGACCATGGCGGTCCAACCAGTCCTGCACATCCCCACCGGACCACATCTTGCGCAGCATGGTAGGAAAGCGCAGCGGAACCAGTTTCGTTTGTTCAGCCGGCTCGGCTGATATCTCACCCACAGATGCTTTAGTGTTCATGGTTACTCCTCGTTTGGAGTGGCTGGGATTATCTCTGGATTTGTTGATTTCTAGCCTGATCGAACCGCTCAGTAACTGTCTTGCCCAGTGCGGCCATGCATAGAAGGAAAAGCGCTAGAAGTGCACCCAACAGCACTATGGCCATGATGCTGGTGACTGCAACAAAGACAGGGCCCGGCTCCGATGCGCCCCCGAAAAAACTCATGATCAGTTGCGCGGCGTTGATCCCGAAGTGGCTGGCAGTAGCGGTAATCAGGTAGCCCAGTCCATACAGTCCATGGAAGCCTCCCCATAGAGCAGCTACGAAGACCACCAACGTCCCAAGGCCTATGCAGATGTATCGAAAAGTGGACATGGCTGCTCCTATCTACGTGTCTTCAGCGTCATGCAGTAGAAGCAAGCCGCGATGAACAGGCCGATCAGATAGCGGTACAGGTCAGGCGTGTCCACGGTTGAAAGGGCATAAGCCACTAAGCCAAAGGCGGCCACTGTCAGTACGCAGCGCATAATGGCGGCGGAAAGCGTGTCGGTGACCGCCAAACCAAAGCCCGCCATGACAATTCCCAGCAAGGCAAAAAGCGCGATCAGCCACTCCGGGATAAACAGGTTTACTTCCCCGCCAGGCGTCGCCTGCCACATGGAAAGAGTCAAAGATGCGGCCATTAATGTAATTGACCCCGCCAGCGGATACAGCCATTTGCGGTTGCGATCAAAGTAGTCCGGCTTGTCTTCGGTCCCGGTGATCCTGTCAAAGAGGCTCATGTTCTGTTCTCTCCGTACGCTTCGGGTTGTAGCCATTGCATGGCCTGCTTCTCGATCCGGTCCTGCAGCTGCCTGACCGAAGTGTTCACGTCTTCACTGCATGTGAATTCAAGCATTTGCTCGAGCACGATCTTTGCGGCCCTTGCCGCTACCGCACACGCGATGTCATAGCTGCGGGAGCAGGGTTGCTGGGCAGGGCGGTACCATGGCCAGACGGCATGTGTTCGCTGGCCCGGCATCCACTCGTCCACGGATCGATCAACCAGACAGAACCACCCCACCGTCCATAAACCCGTGTCGGAGCTCCAGGATGGCAACAGCTTCACGACTACCGTGGCATGGCCGAACTTGCAGCGGTGCTCGCCTTCAAACACGACCGGATCCACGAGTGCCTCCAGCGTTTCCGGAAAAAGCTCTGCGTTGCATTGAATGCTCATCGCTGGATCTCCTGAGCAGTGGGTGTATATCCACCCTCTCACGGGTTATTCGGGATGCAAGCGGTCTACTTTGGCTTTTTAGCCAGCCACTGTTTGCATTTTTTAACCAGGCGCGGGTTGTAGATTCCTTTCTCGAAAAACAACATGTAGGCAAAGGTAAAAGCCATACCCGTCAGGATGATCTTGCTGGAGAGAAACTCATCGTTGGGTAAACTCAAGCCGTAGCAGCCGCAGAGGGATAAGGCTACAGCGAACGCCACTCTCACTTTTTCATCTTGTTCTTTGTTCATCTTGGAATCTCCGTCAAGGTTGATACCTCGCTGGGTTGGGATGCCCTGTTCAGCGGTACGGCTACTGGCAGGGCATACTCAGTTGATGACAAGATCACTCGCCGCCAACGATCCATGCGGTGAGCATGGGCAGCATGACCGTGCAGATACCGGTCAGGGTCAGTGCTTCAGGAATACCAATAGCCATAACATCCTCCTTCTCTCGTTTTATGGGGTGGGTGACACAGGGTGTAGTGCAGAGCGTGCATCCCAGCAGACGAGCACCAGCTCGCCCGGAATGGCCACTTTCAGATACCGGCGCAGGAGTTCATCGCGGCGGTCGTTGAAGACATTGCGCATACCACCGCGCAACAGCGTGGTAATGCCGCATGAAAGCCCAACGGCCAGCATAGCTACCGACGTCAGCGGGGATGACAGCAGAGCCGGCAGGCCACGGGAGATCAATAACTGGAAGTCGTCTGGCGCCAGCAGGCCAAGGCCCAGCAGCGCCCAGAAGGCAAAGAGAGGCACAGCCCGGAAAAACAGGGTGAACATGCGCAGTGCGTACTTGAGTATTTCAACGGCTTGCGCCAGATGCAGGCGCCGGTCACGGCGGCTCTGCTGGATCAGCCATTGATAGCGGCTGTCCTCGATCCGGCCAACCCGTACACCATTAACCAGCACGGTCCAGATCAGTTCTCGTGATGCATTCATGGCTTAACCCTCCAGCTAGATTCCAGGCTCGCACTCGATATCGCCAAACGGTGAAGTCAATTGCCCGCACAGCGCATGGGTGTTTTTCCAGCTAACGGTGTAGGTCTGCGCTACACGCGGGTCGTTATGAATACTCGTTGCGGCAATGCGCAGCCGGGACAACTGCTCGGGGGTTGGCGAGGGATAGGCGCGGCGCCATTCGTTCACGAACGCGTTGACGGCTGGATCGTTCAGTGCAGTGAGGCCGACCAGAATGCTGTCCTGCGCTTCATTGCGCTGGGCCGAGTAGTTCACCTGTGCAGCCTGCTCTGCATCGCCGCTCCAGAGCCAGATACCCCACGCCAGCAGTGCAACCAGTAGGAATGGCATTACCCGCCCTCACGTCCCCATGAAAAGGACTGCCAGTGTAAAGCGGGTACAGGCCCTCTAAACCTCGTGGTTGATACCCGCGCGGGTATCAACCACGAGGTTTGGGGTATAAAAAAAATATTGATTTCTTGGAATAACCTGCTAGCCGCCTTACCCAAAGCGGCGCTGTACAGAATGCACAAACCTTTTGCCGCCCCGATTAAAAACGCCCCTAAAGGGTATTTTTGGCTGTACAGCCTGTACCCGTAAAAATCCTCTTTGGAAGCCCAAAAAACTTTAAAAATTAATGCCTTAAAGTGCCTTTTCAGCCCTTGCATAACCGGATTTCGATGAGACGCTGGATTTAGGAAGCAGGAACAAACCCACCGTCTGAACAGAGGTCAGCCATGTCTGAATCGGTCGAAATCAAGCACCTTGCAGTTGCCCGTATCCGCCGCAACTCCAACCAGCCGCGCAAGGGGCGTAATGCCGAGCGCTACGAGGCGTTCAAGCAAAGCATCAAGGCTCAGGGCGTCTTGCAGCCGATCCTTGTTCGTCCCGTCAGCAATGATCCAGACCACGACTACGAGGTGGTGGCAGGCGAAACACGCTGGCTGGCCTCTGGCGAGCTGGGCATCGAGACGATCCCCTGTCTGGTCAAGGAAATGTCGGACGATGAGGCTCGCGTGGCGGCTGTGACCGAGAACGTACAGCGCAGCGACATGACGCCGATTGAGGAAGCCAACGCGGCAGCAGCGCTCTTGGTGCAGTGCGAGAACGACCACGACGAGGTGATGCGGCTGCTCGGCTGGAGCCGTTCCAAACTCAGCGCCCGTATCCTCCTGACCCATGCCAGCGGTGCGGTGGAAAAGGCGCTACTGGACGGCCAGATCAAGCTCGGCCATGCCGAACTGTTGTGCCCCCTGGAACACCACGATCAGGACATGGTGCTGGCCAAGATCATAGAAGGCAATGTTGGCGTTACCGAGGCGCGGGACCGTCTGATAAAGCTCACCCGCCGCTTGGATCAGGCAGTGTTCGATACCGCCAAGTGCATCGGTTGCTCGCACAACTCATCTTCTTATGCAGACCTTTTTGATACCAGCGTAGGTTCAGGCCAGTGTCAGAACCTCACCTGCTGGGGTGACAAGGTAAAGGCTCATCTGGATGCCGCTATCGAGGACGCCAAGGCCGAATACGGCACCGTTCACCGCGCCGATCAGGTTCCGGCCAACAGCTACCAGATCATTGCCACAGACGGCAGTAAAGGTGTGGGGCAGGAGCAGGCAACAGCCTGCCTGTCCTGCGCCAGCTACGGCGTCATCCTTGATACCCGCAACGGCAAGGAAGGCTCACTGGTAGGCCGTTATTGCTTCAACAGCGCATGTCATGAAGAAAAAGTCAGCGACTACCAAGCGGCAGTGAAGGCGGCAACTCAGCCCCTACCCGCACCCACGACAACTACGGGCACGGCTGGCGCAACCTCAATCACAACCGCGCCCAAGGCCAAGGCTGCAAGCAAGCCCAAAACGCTTCGCACAGCCCTTCGCCGCGTGGCACACAAGGCCCATGTCAAACTCGCACATGGGCACTTTACCAGTGCTCCGGCCTACGGCTACGCACAGGCTATCTCAAGCGTCG
The DNA here is from genome assembly GCF_058536325.1 of Pseudomonas sp. C2.3V. Taxonomy (NCBI): domain Bacteria; kingdom Pseudomonadati; phylum Pseudomonadota; class Gammaproteobacteria; order Pseudomonadales; family Pseudomonadaceae; genus Pseudomonas; species Pseudomonas sp. C2.3V. The sequence goes on from NZ_JBZUBN010000003.1 coordinate 106,275, forward strand.
TGAATGACCTGAGCCGCGACATTGAAGCAGGACTTGCAGACAAGATGCTCAAGTCCGAGGGTCTTCCCCCACGCCCTTCGATGGTTCGTGAGCGCGTGAAATGGATTGCTGATCTTGCCCAGCACGAAGAAGCCAAATTGCTGGCCGCACTGGTCCAGCTTTCGGGCCTCACCTTCTGCCGAACTGTCACCAATGACGAGTTTGATAATCATGAATCCGGCCTCTTGGCAGGCGAGCTGATCGCACGTCACAGCCTTGATCCGCGCCAGACATTCAGCGTCACCCGCGAATACTTGGACATATTGACCAAGGACGAACTGGTAGCGGACTGCGAGCGCTCGGGGTTTGGAGTGGCCTACGAGAACACACACGGCAAGGGGGCATTCAAGAAGCTCACCTCAAGCAAGAAGGAACTGGTCGAGGCCATGCTCCTTCCGCTAGACGGCTTCTCATGGCAGGGCTACCTCCCCGTCTTCCTCACTCCCGCACCGGCAAAAGCGGCTGACAGCAGCCCCTCCGTAGCTGCCTGAACCCATAACTAAAGGAGCCTCACATGACTTTTTTCACCTCCATTGCCAGTGCTGTTACCGCCCAAGGCCGCATCAACATCGAAGCCTCCGGCGCAGGCGAAGGCCGCGTTCGGCTGGTCCTGTCAGCCAACCTCGGCCCTGTCGAGGACAACGCCAGCGACGAGATCAAACAGGTCCACGCGCTGATGACCCGCCCGCTGGTAGCCACCGGCACACCGGAAGAACTGGAAGCCGCGCTAACCGCCAAGCTCGCGCAGGTGAGCGCCGTGGTAGCCGAAGGCACCGCCACGCTTGAAGCCTTGCGCCAGATCAGGGAACAGGCCAGCAGCAAGGCGGTAGCGGCTCCTGTACCCACCACCCCAGCCGCGACCGCACCCGCGCCAGCCGAGGACGCCAGTGAGGATGAACGTGAATCCGTCACGTCACCCGCCGAGGCGGAAGACATTCCTTTCTCCATTGGCGACCATTTCTGAGGATCATGACCATGCCTGCATCCATTCTTACGCTCACTCGCATTTTCCGTTCCAGCGGCCAAGACCTGCCGGACCCGAACCCTGAGCTTTCGCCCGAAGAAGTGTTGCGCCATTACGCCCGCAGCTACCCGCGCCTGTTAGGAGCAAAAATCATTGATCCCATTATCGAAGGAGACCGCCATGTCTACGAGTTCCGGCAAGCATCGTTTGGAGCCAAAGGTTGATCCACTGGCCATCTTGGACGCATGGGGCAGCGGCGATCTCGCTGCCCACACTGCGCCGCTACACACTAAAAATTCGCTCACTCACGACCAGTTGAGGAAGCTATGGGCACTCCTGAATACTCCATCAGCACCGGGCACTATAGATTTGGTCCTGCCGCGCTAACCCCTCTGACATTGCCGCATGTTTCAGTAGCCATGCGGCAAGTGTTAGGGGATGAGTTCGAGCAAACACATGCTTTCCTCGTCGATCACAGAAGTCATGCCCTGTTCTGTCGCGCCGCTTTTGAAGGCGGACTGATTGACGACAAGGCGCTGGCATTACTGGCCCTTTATCCCAATCGCTATGGGCTGTACCAGCTTACCCAAGTCGTCATCAAGGCTCTTGAAGCAAGAACCTGCATAAGCAGAAAAGGACTGATCCCAGGTATCAGGAAACGCATCGAGCGCCTTAGCCAACCCATGATTGACGAGCTATTCGCATCTCGTCTGACTGCCGCCTGTATCCGCCAACACCTGATCGAGACAGAGGATGTCGAGCCGCTTCTACCACAGGGACCAGCATGCGCCGCTGAACTGCTGGCGCTATGTGAAGGCGCTTTGCAGGAGGTGCTTAAAACCAACGGAGAAAGGCTCCGGTGGCACTTCGACGCAACGATTGAGGGAGATGAACTGGTCCTCAGTGCGACCGAGTTCAACCAGATAGAGCTTATGATTCCCGAAGGCGAAAGGCATGAGGAAATTCGCATCCTCATCCTGAAAACACTGGATGCCATGAGCCACTTTCTGGTGCCATTCCATACGCCAGCGAGCTTTATCGGGCCTGATGGTATGTATTCAACCATCTACGGTGAAGCCTATGACGCCATGAAGGAAAGAATGGCCGGATGGACCCATGAGGAACTGATGGATTATCTGGCCGACACGCATGAAGATGAATACCCGTTTGAATCATGGGCCTTGGGGCTGGACGGTAGCCGAGATGAAGGCACCTGCGAGCGTGCAGCAGCGCTGCTCGAAGAAATGCGCGACTTTGACCAGAACTACAACATTAGACTGAACTATGACTATGTAGACGGACACCTGTGCGATGAGATGAGGGAGTTGCTTGACCAACTCCAGCAGCTACGTGCAGATGCTTCATCGCTAGCGCCGGTACTGGATGTCCTTTCGGAAGCGCTGGAAGTCTGCATGGCTGGCGCAGACAGTTACTTCCCCATTCATGAGCATTTCTACAACGGGTCCGCCGAGGAAAGCGTGGTTTTTTTCGAAACCCTTTATGCCTCGGTTGCAGGCCCACGCTTCACCTGTCTGGAAGAGGATGCCCTTGAGCATTTCGACGGGTACGCGCAGAACTCCTGCGCGTTGTTTGTTGCATTCCCACTTTCTCATGAGAGATTGGAAAAGGAAGTACTGCCCATCCTTCACCGGATGCAGCAATGCCTTTACCTGCTGGACAGACTCGACATCGCCTTGAAGGAATTCAGCCATGCTTAACGAGCAGATCAGTTCCAAAGCCCTTCTGATTCATCATCACAAGCAGACCGGCAGACTTGATCTGACCAGCCACGACATCATGCCGCTGGATGAGGGCAGGCAGTTTACCCTTGGGGCAGGCCGAGCCTTTAGTGCGTGGGACAAAGAGACGCTTCTGAACGTGCTGCTGGACGAGATGCCCGAGGCCGAATTTATCGGACCAAACATACTGGTTCGTGGCCGTAATATGCTGGTCTGGTACACGCCCAAGCAGATTATTGATATTCCGTTTCGCGGTGAATTGATCCGAGCGCCCATTCCGGGCCTGATCTACGTCGCTCAAGCAAACCGTGCATTACGCAGCTTTGCCTTCAAGGGCAATGCTCGCCCCACGCCTGATACCGAGCTTTTCTACGTGCCGCTGGGCAATGTGTATTCCGGCGGCACGTTCTGCAACGGAAACGTTAATCTTCCGCGCAACATATCGCCTTCCAATATCGAAGTCTGGCAGCGCTTTGTACTGGAAAGCACCAACACCCATCAGGGCACCATCTGCCCAATGAAGGGTATTCGAGGCTTTGAGGACTTGATCGAGTTCTATCGCAACCTTTCGGCCAAGGCCAAAACATTTCCTGCCTCACGACTTGTCCCGCTTACATGCCTCGGTGACAAAATTCGGCTGAGTGATGTAATCAAACCGGAGGCTGCCGTATGAGCGCTGCCACGCCCCTGTACCCTGAACCCACCGTTTTCAAGACGCCCGATCACTGGCGCTCGAAGGCACCGAATATCGTGGTCATTGGCGCGGGCGGCAATGGCAGTGAGGTCGTGGATACCCTTGCCGCGTTTCATCATGCGCTGGTCTCGCTGGGGCATCCCACAGGACTACACGTCACGATCATTGACGACAGCGTTGTGCGTGAGCCGAATCTGGTGCGCCAGCGCTTCTGGCCCTGTGATCTAGGGCAAAACAAGGCCGTGAGCCTTGCCAACCGCTACAACCTGATGCTGGGCCTGTCATGGACGGGCCTTCCCTGCCGTTTCCCCTGCAAACAGACCTATTCCGCCATTGAAGGGGCTGACCTTATCATCTCGGCGGTAGACCTGCCCTCGGCTCGCCGTGATATATCCCGTATCCAGTACGGCAAACGGTTGTGCATGTGGCTGGACCTTGGCAATGGCCACCGCCACGGACAGGCTGTTTTCGGGGCGCTGCATGAGCAGAATCGCCGCCGCTATCCGTGCGTAATGGACGTATTTCCCGAGATCGCTACGCTGGAAGACGACTTGCGTAAATCATGTTCAGCCGCCGAGTCGATTGCCACGCAGGACTGCCTCGTCAACCGCGCCGTCACCACGGCAGGGATGAGCATTGTGTGGGAGCTGCTGCGCTACGGGCAGACCAGCAAGCACTGCGTTTCGGTCAATCTGGAAACGGGTGAGCAGATGACAGCAGGGTTTCCTTAAACTCACATGGTGTTGAGCTATGAAAATTGAGCATACCTTACGGGGCTTTGATCTGGTCACGTTTGAAGACCGATACGGCGTCAAGTGCAGCCTGCAAAAGAGCAGCCTTGCCGAAGAAGATGCTATCTGGCTGGGTTGTGACGATAGCGACCCGAAGATCATGGCTTCACGGGCAATGGAGTACGGCATACACACACACCAAACAACTGGATGGGTTCCTTTCCCGTTACCGGATGATGTTGTCATTAACACGCGAATGCACTTAACACGTGAGCAGGTCGCTGAGTTACTACCCTATTTGCATCATTTTGTGGAAACCGGCGAGATCGTGAAGAATGCGCCTTAACAGGTTAAAAAGACTCTTGTGTCCAACCAGCACCTAATTGGAGCCAGAAATGGCATTAGCATTTTTCTTGGCTGGAATGGGTATTTCCTCAGCTATGGCGTTTGGTTTCCTGTGCTATCTGGCCGTCCCTGAATGACGCCCTGAGCGAGAAAAAGCACAATACACATTGTTTGAAACATGAGCGGGATTAGAGGTGTTGCAAAGGAAGGTTTTGAAAGTCGAAGGTTCGAACTTTGTGGCCAGCGCAATCTGGGAGCAAGGGCCGGAGGGCTGGACGTGCATCGAGGCAGACACAACACTGGCATGGCTCAAGGGCCGCAGTGATGTCGGTGTAGGCTGGTTTATGCAGCGCAAGGGCTGGCAGTATTCGTGGGATATTGTCGATTCAAACCAAACTATCCTAGCTACATAGCAAGGAGAGAAACGTGAGCGAACAGACTGAACTGCACTTGAGCTTTGGCTCACCGGATCGGGAAACCGTCTGGAAGGCAAGAACGCTGCGTTTCAAGGTCCAGCATCGCTGGAATGTGCTGAGTGCCTTCATTACCGGCGATATCAGCGCCAGGTCATGCCTGTTCGGATTGAGATATCCGGCAGCGGTCATTCATCTCGTATCGAAGCGGCCACAGCAAGGGATGATCTGCGTATGTCCAGAAACAGCTCTTTTGAATCAGGCGCTACTCGAAGATTAATGTAGTCATTAGGGCATACCCCAGCGACTACATGTCAGACATTCGGAAAGATACGAGAATGATTAGATGATCAGGATGAGTATCGTCTAGCTAAGCCAACCTTCAGCCTGACCGGTAAAGATCATGGTTATCAGATCTTGAAACTGGCCTTGCTCAAGCCCGCCTGCATGCCAGATACCTTGAAGAATGGCCTGAAGCCTTAATAACGCGGTAGGGTCGGTATTGATAATTCCTGCCCGATGACTCTCTACAAGCTGTGCGAGGTAGCCTCCCTCCCCCAGGTAACTGTGGGCCTGCGCAAAAATCTGATCAATCTGGTGTTCACGGAATTCGGCGCTGTTCTGCTTATGAGGAGGGTTCATCAGATAGCCTTCAGCAGGTTTTTACTAGATAAATCACAGCCATCTGAAAGAGATGTTGCAATCGGGACAATGAAGCATGCTAAGGGTAGGCATGCATACGAGTTCGAAGGTGCCGCACTTAGGGCAGCAGCTTTTTATCGTCATTGTGGTATCTCTAGAAACCGGATTTGGGAAAAAGAGCTGCCGCAGGCTTGGGGTCGCGCTTGTACCTGCGGCAGCTTACACAAGAGTAAGCAATATCCATTGCTCCCGTAGAACTGACCTATATAGTCTCTAGAGGGTTGCGACCGTTTATCGGTACTTTGATAGAAAGGCTATTCCAACAATAGTTGACCAGTCATCGTCTTGTATCAGTAACCTATTTCCAGAATGGTAAATTAGCTACGCGGCCCGCTCTTCCTGGGCTACGTAGCTATTGCCCTATCTGGAAAAGATTAACTTGAGTGACCATTTCAATACTGCGATGCAACGTGTTGCTCGTGAACTGTATCCGCTGCGCTGTAGATATGAGTTTTTAACGGAAAGCAGCATCTGCCTTTCGATATATCACGCAGTAGAAAGCATGTTGATTTACTCCTGCTCTCTTTCCTTCGACGATCTGAGTGACTCAGGCCGTATAGATCATTTGATTCAGCAGATCCTTGTCCAGGCGGACCAAAGGCTGAGGATTAATCAAGACTAGACAGGCAGTATTAAATTCTATGGTCTATGCTAACTGGCGAATTGCCAGATGATTGATAACTCGAAAGATTATGCCTTTGCGACGTCGTATAGAGCGCCTGGTTCAGGTGTTCAACAATACCTATGAAATCCAGGCCCACCCTGTAAGCGACGATGAAACGTTGCTATGTATAAAGACGCGATCAGGTGAGACGCTGCTAACCCGAAACCTTAAGCCCAGCCATATTGCAAATAGCGCTCTCCTGGACCTGATCATTGCCGACTGCGAAAGGGAGATTAGGCAACACGAGACGGCTCAGGATTTGGCAGCCGTAAAGGCAGAGATCCGGAATACCCTGAAGGATTCTAATAAACAGGACTAAGGCCAGATTCAGAGAATGGGGTGTAGTTCAAAATCAGTACTGTCATTAACTCGAGTAATGGTTAGTCCTGACACGATGCCCACAGGCGTCCCGTTAATGAAGAGCTTGCCATCCAGAATCTCACCCGTGTTTAGGTCTCGATCTTTACCTTCGTAAAACAGCCCCTTATGAATTTCAGCAAACCTCACACCGTTATATCTGACCTCATAAGAGGCGTCAGGATTGAAAGCAATAGGTTCGTCCATTGTTCCCTCAGTGAGCTGAGATATCAGCATTGAAGAAGGCCAATCTACCTGCAAAACCATTTTCATCAAAGAAACGGCATTGGTAGCTTAACTATCACCACTGGTTATGCAAACCTGCCCAGAATGACAGCCACCTAGCTGTATTCATTAGGGTGTACCCCAGCGGTAACAGCGAGCAGCTATCGTCTGGGTGTAGCGATAAATAGGCAAAGGGACTTAAACGACTACACCGCCTATTCGCTACACCTAACGACTACACTCAACCACCTGATTTTGCCCTCAAGCTGGAAGATTATTCCCTTTCAATAGATGATGCCATTTAGATGGCATTTGTTTGGATACTCCAGCGTCCATCGCCTAAAAATTAGCTTTCTCGCTTAACGAGGCATGTTCGCTGTGCTCCTTTGCATAGGTTGAAACATTGACGGGAACTGTATGCATGGCCATGCTGTATAAAAATACACACAACCATGCCGCTCGGATGTCGTCATGCAACCCAACCACATCACCCTTTTAGGCCCGCTTTCGGCCACGGATTTAACCCTCCCGCTTTATGGGTATCGCGTTCCGGCAGGCTTTCCCAGTCCCGCCCAGGACCACATCGAGGAACGCATATCGCTGGACCATCTGCTTGAGATCCAGGCACCCCATACCTACCTGGTGCGTGCCCATGGCGACAGCATGATTGGGAGTGGTATCCACGACGGTGACCTGCTGGTCGTTGATCGATCAGCAGATGCGGTACAGGGTGACGTGATCATTGCTGCCATCAATGGCGATCCCGTGGTCAAGCGACTTGGCAGAGTTGGCGAAACGCTGGCGCTTCTTTCCGATAACCCTCTCTACCAGCCCCGGCTGATCCTTGAAGGCGACGACCTTGAGGTGTGGGGCGTTGTGCGGTGCAGTCTGCGGACGCATCGCGGTCATGTTTGATAAAATCTATTGTCTGGAAGATTGTAATAGCTTCTACGCATCGTGTGAAAGAGTATTCAGGCCTGATTTAGAACACACTCCGATTGTCGTCTTAAGCAACAACGATCTGAGGGATCGCGTCTGTTAGTCAATGTGTACGTTTCAAAAGGAAGTTAAAATTTGTTTTCCTCATAGGCTGAGGTGATTCGAAAAGGTACTGTTGAGTTTTTGAATCAGGCGTGACTTCTATGGCCTTGAGCATTCGCACGGCGGTAAAAACAGACGCCGTAGCCATTCAGCAGATTTACGCACCCGTGGTACTTGAAACGGCGATCTCCTTTGAAGAAGTGCCTCCGACCGTTGAAGAAATCGCGCAGCGGATAGCGACAACGCTTGAGACATACCCCTACCTGGTGGCCGAGGAGGCAGGAGTAATCAAAGGATATGCTTATGCAAGTCAACACCGGGCACGCCCAGCCTACCGGTGGGCCGTGGACGTGACGGTGTACATCGCTGCATCGGCGCGCCGTCAGGGCATCGGCCGACTGCTCTATGAAAAGCTGCTTCCGACGCTTGAGAAGCAGCGGTTTAGAGCTGCCTACGCAGGTATAGCGCAGCCTAACGTGGGCAGCGTAAGACTGCATGAGGCGCTAGGTTTCGTGCACATTGGGACCTACCCCGAGGTGGGCTTTAAACTCGGTAAATGGCACGACGTTGGCTATTGGCGGCTCGGGCTATGCCCGTTAACTCCACCGTTGGACCCTGTGCTTTTCCCCGACCTTGAGGATGATTTGAAATAGCCCGAACCGGCATACGCACTTTTGGCGCGGACGGACTGGAGGCCGGGAATCCCATAACGGGAGCACCAGGCTACTCAGCGAGATAGCTTTGCACTTGCTTAACCACCTCGCGGGCGGTTCGAGTGACTCCGATCAGCGTGGCGGAAGCGAGCCCCGTCCAATCGCCATAGCCCACCAGCCAAAGATTAGGTAGATCAGCGCTCCGGTTCTCGGTCAGCGCGACCTTGCCGTCCTTTCCGACAATCCCTAAGCTGGTCAAGTGATCGAGTGCCGGGGAGAAGCCTGTGCACCAGATCACCACGTCCACTGTCGTCTCGTCGCCGGTTGGCCATACCACCCCAGTTGACGTGAAGCGGGTGAAGGGCCGTACCGCACTCAATACACCGCGTTCGCGGGCTTCCTTTACCGACGGCAGCATCACGATGTCGCCTAGCCCGCCAGCAGGCTTTTGAACGTCCTTACCCGCTTGTTGGGCTTGCAATCGTGCGGTGGCTCGCTCGAACAGTGCACGCCCATCGACCTCATCGGGCAGAAAGGTCGGCAGCTCCTGCGTCACCCACGTCGCCTTGGCCACCTTTGAAACCTCCGCGTAAATCTGGGCTCCCGAGTTGCCACCGCCAACGACCAGTACACGCTGCCTCTCGAATATCCCTGGCCCGACATAATGCGCCGAATGCAGCTGCTGGCCTTCGAACGCCGCTTGCCCTGGATAGGTAGGAATGAAGGGATGGCTCCAGGTGCCGGTTGCACTGATGACCGCTTTGGCCTCCCAGTGGCGGTTTGCGGAAAAGACCTGCAACCCATCCTCGGTCCTTTCGACTCGGGTTACCCGCGTGGAGTGGTAGATGGGGAAGTCATACCGGCGCTCGTAGCGGCTCAGGTAGTCAATCACATCGTCCCGCCCCGGCGTCTCCTCGGGCACAGCGGGCATCGGCCAGCCGGCAATGGAGCTCCAGGCCGAAGGCGAAAACAGCCGCAGCGAATCCCAGGCATGACGCCATGCCCCTCCGGGGCCCGGCTCGGCATCGAGCACCACATAGGACAAGCCGGTGCGCTTCAAAAAATAAGCCACGGTGAGTCCCGATTGGCCACCGCCAATGACTACAACGTCTACGCGGTCTACGCGCTCCGCTCGATCCACCGTTGATCCTCCCGCCTACCTGGCGTCACTAGCTTCGATTCAGACGCGGCGGCCTTGTTCATCAACGACGACCTGCCCGTCTTCCTTGACGAAGCCGCCACGTTGGTCCTGCGGCAGCAGGTCCAGCACCGCTTCGGAAGGCCGGCACAGGCGGGTACCCAAGGGCGTCACTACGATAGGACGATTGATCAGGATGGGATGCTCCAGCATGGCTTCGATGAGCTGGTCCTCGGTCAAGGCCGGATCGCCCAGCCCCAATTCTTCGTAAGGAGTGCCCTTGATACGCAGCAGGGGACGCGCGCCGGTACCCATTGCCTCGATCAGGCCGACCAAGGTTGCGCGATCCGGCGGGGTCTTTAGGTATTCGATAATGGTGGGCTCTTCGCCGCTGTTGCGGATCAACGCCAGGGTATTGCGAGAGGTGCCGCATTGCGGATTATGGTAGATCGTGATTTGGCTCATTCGAGAAGGCTCGCGGTAGGGATGCGTTAGATGGAGCGCTGGTTGACGCGCTTGGAGAGCTCTTCAGCAGACTCCTTGCGTTCGGAGTAGCGATCAACCAGGTAGTCCTGGCGATCACGCAGCAGCAACGTGAACTTCATCAGCTCCTCCATCACGTCCACCAGGCGGTCGTAATACGATGAGGGCTTCATCCGGCCAGCCTCATCGAACTCCGTGAAGGCTTTGGCCACCGAAGACTGGTTTGGAATGGTGAACATACGCATCCAGCGGCCCAACACGCGCAGCTGGTTCACCACGTTGAAGGACTGCGAGCCCCCGCACACCTGCATTACGGCCAAGGTTTTACCTTGGGTAGGTCGTACCGCGCCGATGGCCAGTGGCACCCAGTCAATCTGTGCCTTGAATACTGCGCTCATCGCGCCATGCCGTTCAGGCGAGCACCACACCTGCCCTTCCGACCACTGCATCAATTCGCGCAGCTCCTGCACCTTTGGGTGGGATTCGGGGGCATCGTCCGGCAGCGGCAGGCCGGACGGATTAAAGATGCGGGTTTCAGCGCCAAACTCTTCCAGTAGGCGTGCCGCCTCCTGAGTCACCAGGCGGCTGAATGAGCGTTCCCGCGTCGAGCCGTACAGGAGCAGAATCCTAGGCTTGTGCCGTGACGGGGCGGCGGGTGTCAGCTGCTCCAGCGTAGGAAGGTTGAGCAGGTCTGTCTGCACATTGGGTAAGGCTTCTTGCATAGCACTCTCCTAAGGTTGTGCCTCGCGGGCACCGCCTTGGTTGATCTTCAAAGCGTTCCGATACGGCCCAGTTCGGCTTTCAACTGCTCATCGCCGATCGTTGCGAAGGGCAGCGCCAGGAAGGCGCGCACGCGCTCCTGGATCTTGGCTAGGGTGGTAGCGAACGCCGCCGCAATGTCGGCTTCTGACCCGGTGGCTTCCGAGGGATCGGCTAGGCCCCAATGTGCTTTCAAGGCTGGGCCGAAAAAGATAGGACAGGCTTCGCCAGCAGCCCGATCACAGACGGTAATCACGATGTCCGGAGGCGAGCTTTCAAAAGCGTCCGACGCCTTGCTGCTCAAACCCTCGGTGGGAATACCCGCGGCCTCTAGCGTTTTCAGGGCTCGCGGGTTGACCCGACCACTGGGAAAGCTGCCCGAGCTGACTGCTTCGAAGCCATCCGGGGCCAGGTGATTGAACACCGCTTCGGAAAGAATGCTGCGGCAGCTGTTGTGGGTGCACATGAACAGGACTTTCATAAGTGGGTTCCTTGATTCAAAAACTCAGGCGCAAGGCCAAAGCACAGAGGGTGGCAATGAGGATAGGCAGGGTCAGCACGATCCCGGTCTTGAAGTAGTAACCCCAGCTGATGGTGATGCCCCGCTTGGCCAGCACATGCAGCCACAAAAGCGTGGCCAGGCTGCCAATCGGCGTGATCTTCGGCCCCAGGTCGCAACCGATGATGTTGGCGTACACCATGGCCTGCTGGACCACGCCATCAACGTCGGCGGCATGGATAGACAAGGCGCCAACCAACACCGTGGGCATGTTGTTCATGATCGAAGACAGGAAGGCGGTCAGCAGACCCGTGCCCAGTGACGCTCCCCATAGGCCGTAGCCCGCAAAGACGTTGAGGATTTGTGCGATGTAGTCCGTCAGGCCCGCGTTTTTCAAGCCGTAGATCACCAGGTACATGCCGAGGGAGAAAATCACCACTTGCCAGGGTGCGCCCTTGAGCACCTTACCGGTGTTGATTGCATGACCTCGGGCCGCGATCACATACAGAACGAACGCGCACACCGCTGCGATGGCACTGATTGGAACGCCCAGTGGCTCGATTACGAAGAAGCCGATCAGGAGCACCGCCAATACCCACCAGCCGGCTACGAACGTTGGACGGTCGCGGATCGCCTCGTCAGGATGATGCAGCTGCGCGAGGTCGTAGGTGTTGGGCAGCTCCTTGCGGAAGAACCACATCAGCATCAGCAAGGTCGCCGCCACGCTGACCAGGTTCACCGGGGCCATGACAGACGCGTATTCACTGAAGCCGATATTGAAGTAGTCCGCCGAGACAATGTTGACTAGGTTCGACACCACCAAGGGCAAGCTCGCCGTGTCTGCGATAAAACCGGCCGCCATGACAAAGGCCAGGGTGGCGGCGGGGGAAAAGCGCAACGCCAAGAGCATCGCGATCACAATCGGGGTGAGGATCAACGCGGCGCCATCGTTGGCAAAAAGAGCAGATACCGCCGCGCCTAGGAGAATGATGAAGGCGAACAGCTTGCGCGTGCTGCCTCCTCCCCATCGTGAGACATGCAATGCGGCCCATTCGAAAAAGCCGGCCTCATCTAGCAGCAGGCTAATGATGATGACCGCGATGAAAGTCGCGGTGGCATTCCAGACGATGTGCCACACCTGAGGGATATCAGCAACGCTGACTACACCGGTCAGCAGGGCCAGCACGGCGCCAAAAGTAGCGCTCCAGCCTACCCCCAGCCCTCTGGGTTGCCAGATAACGAGCACGATAGTGGCTATGAAAATCAGTACGGCAGTCAGCATTTCGGTAACTCGGTTGGGAGGTGATTCAATCGCACACGGCCTGATTGACGGGACGGTCGTTCATGCCGCACAGGCGCTTTGTCTCTGTTTCCAGCCACTGCTGATTGGCGTCCACTACGTCTTTGAGCACGGCAGTGACCCATGCGGGCAACTCGGGATGTAAGCGGTAGTACACCCACTGGCCTTGGCGGCGATCCATCAGCAACCCGGACGAACGCAGCAGGGCCAGATGACGGGAAATCTTCGGCTGGTTCAGGTCAAGGGCTGCGGTGAGTTCACAAACACATAGCTCGCCTTCGCTCACGATAAGCATCACGATTTTGGTCCGGGTTTCATCTGCTAGACATTTGAATAACGCGGTTGGGGTCATAGGAAGCATCATGTTGGCCCTTCCAGCTGCCTGGTCTTAACCAACACAAAGAGCTTTATGCGTTCGTGAATGTCCTCGAGCGTATGGCGAAATGCAGCGGGATTTTCGCTTGTCACAGGATCTGGAAAAATCCCATGCAATGATTTCTCCGGTACTTGGAATTGCATAGCATTCGCTCGCAGCCTTGTCGCATAAGGTGATTACATAATCGAATCGGTCGTCACGAAACTCGTCGATGGATTTACTGCGCAGGCCCGACGCATCTATACCTGCGTCCTCCAAGGCTTCGATGGTGCGCGAGTCGACAATCGAAGGCTCGGACCCGCCACTGAAGGCCTCAAAGCGAGGATCGGTATGCCTAAGCAATGCCTCTGCGAGCTGGGAACGAGCAGAGTTGGCAACGCATACGAAAAGCACTCTGATAGGAAGGCTCATAATTCACCTGTGCGAATATAGAGTCTTAAACATACGCGAATACGGATATGCGGTAAAGCGTATATGTGTTCGTTGCTTCAACGCTTAGGACGGCGGCGGGTAACCGGCCGGGCCGGCAAAGGGGTACACATACGAACCGAGCATAGGGATACGACGCACGTTACATCTGAATTACACCCAACGACCCATCAAAGCGCAAATCTGTTAGCGAAATATAATTCTTATAAATCAATAGGTTATGTTATTCTAATCGTTAGCACCATTCAGATACAACGATGGCTGCGTTATTGCTCGTTGCGCCTTGGCCAAGAAATTAGGGATCAAGATGGGAGCGCCCTATTTCCAGATCAGGGACGAGCTAAAACGCCTTGGAGTTCAAGTATTTAGCTCCAATTATGCGCTTTATGCCGACCTTAGTGCTCGGGTCATGTCATGTATAGAATCTATTAGCCCTGCCTGTTAGATATATTCTATAGATGAAATATTCCTAGATCTATCAGGAATACAGGAATGCCCTGAAAAGCTTGGCAGGGAAATCAAGGCGCGGGTATACAAATGTACCGGCATCCCTATAGGCGTTGGGATCAGTACTACCAAGACGCTGGCCAAGCTGGCAAACCATGCAGCCAAGCGCTGGTACAAGTCCACTGGCGGTGTACTGGATCTACGCGACCCGGAGCGGCGCAACCGGGCGCTGCAGCACATCGATGTCGGTGACGTCTGGGGCGTTGGGCGACGACTTGAGGAAAAGCTCAAGCTGCTGGGCATCGAGAAGGCATGGGACCTCGCCCAGTACGACGCCTGGTCGATCCGCAAGATGTTTAGCGTCGTGTTGGAAAAAACAGTACGCGAGCTGCGCGGCATCTCATGCATCGATCTGGAAGAGGTGGCACCACCCAAGCAGATGATCTGCACGTCCAGGATGTTTGGTCAGCGCCAGTACACCTTTTCCGCGCTGGCTGAGTCAGTGGCCAGCTACACGGCTCGGGCGGCAGAAAAGCTCAGAGCGCAGCAGTCGCTCTGCCAGGTTATGCGTGTAGGCATTCAGACGGGTATGCACGGCCCGCCGGAGGAGCGCTACTCCAATGGAGTCATCCTGAACCTGCCCTACCCCACCGATGACACCCGTGTACTGGTCCAGTACGCCTTGCACGGCCTGAAACACATCTACCGCGAAGGCTATGGCTACGCCAAATCCGAGATCCTGCTCATGGACTTAAAGCAGCGTGGCGAGTACTCCATGGATCTATTCCAGCCCGAGCAGTCAGCTGGGGCCGATCGGCTCATGAGTACCATGGACAGTATTAACCGCAAGTTCGGCAAAGGTATGCTCCGCCCTGCGCGTATCACGGCTCAACCCGGCTGGGCCATGCGGCGCGAGCTGATGACCCAGAGCTACACCACCCGGCTGGATCAGCTTTGGACGGTGCGTAGTTGAGAGAGTCGCTTCGACCAAAGATCGAGAGAAGGTACGGTCAGCCTTCCTGCGGAACTGTCCAGAAGATCTGGACATTGCCATCATCGCGAAAAGCCAGGGTTACGTTGTCGGTTTCCTCAAGCTCTTCCATGACCTGCTCCCATGCGTCATCTGGATCGCTTTCCAGTCGTTCAAGCAGGGCTGTTTTAGAACGTTGAGCCGCTGGACTGTTAATCACGCGCTGAAGACGCATCGCCAGGACCTCATAGGGTTTTGGAGCATGTGGAGCCGACGCAGTTTTCTTTGCCATGTGTACAACCCAATACTGTATACATTTACAGTATTACATGCCTCGCATCTAGATCAAGCTATTTCACAGGGCAGCTCCTGAGCGCCAGGAGCCAAGCAACCAATATTCACTCTGTACTTGGCTTTCCGCTCACCAGCCGGTTCAGCTCGGTGCGAACCATGTTGCGATACTGCTGCGGCTCCAATGCTTCGATCTGGGCATCTGCCCAGGCCCGAAAGCCCGCCTTGCGTTTTTCCTTCTCGCTGAAAATCCTCCCCGCCTCGGCATAGCTGCGCTCGCGATTCTGCTGCCAGAACGCAAACATCTCGGCCTTTTGGGCTTCAAGCGCGGCTCGATACTCGGCCGGGTGATTGGCAAGGTTCAAGGACAGTGTGGGGCTGGCGCTGGACGTGATTTCCATAGGTACAAGAGACTCCTGATCAAACAGCACAATGATACCTGCCTCTGCGGCAAAGGCCGTGCAGCTTGTCTGAACCCAGCGCTCCGAATGCTGCGTGGGCGAACTTGCATCATCGAGAACTCGTGAGACCTTGGGTATATAGCCAAGGAGAACATCATGTGCACACGCCCCGCCGTAATCATCCAAAAGGTCCTGAATCCAAGAGGTGATATCAGCCACTGCCGTATCCAGATAGGCTCAGCTACCCTTATTGCCCCGTTCAGCGAGAGCTTCGAAGCACTCGAAGCAAGGGTTAAACAGGCTACCGGGATCGAGCTGACAGTGGCTGAGGTTATGGCTGTGACGGCGGCATCCCGTGAACAGATGGAACGAGAGGCGTTGCGACTGAAAGAAGCACTCCTGACGTTGCCCTCAGGAACCGTGGCCAATGTAGAGGATGGGCTGTTTTTCTGGATCAATAGCCGCGGTGAGCTGGTATGGGCTGACTGCATACCCGGCCAGGATGATCCCACTCAGGTCTACCCAGGGCTGATCACCTGCATTGGCGAAATCGACACGCACGAACTCTATGCTATCGCGCAGAGCATCCGTATGTGGCTGGCCATCCCTGCGTTTATTCATGTTGATGCGGGCTGGTTAATCCGTACTGAGATCAATAAGACCCTTACCGAAAGGCGCGAAAGGCCCCGTACTTTTAGTGCGGGGATGGATAGCGCGGGCAGCGAAGCGGCCCTACAATCGCCGTATCCATATCTATTGATGGCGTAATGTTACATACCAAGACTCTCAAAGTTCGAGTTCGAGACAAGCACGCTCCTTTGCTTCGGCAGATGGCGCGTAGCGTTAATTTTGTCTGGAACTACCTAAACGAACTTAGTCAGCGCTACATTCGTGAGCGCGGAGGGTTCTTGTCGGCGTATGACTTGCAGAAGTACACGAACGGATGCGCTAAAGAACTAGGGCTACATAGCCAGACCGTACAGTGCGTCAGTAAGGAATATGTTACTCGCCGAAAGCAGTTTAAAAAGGTCCGTCTCAACTGGCGCAAGTCGGCTGGCGTCCGGCGCTCGCTTGGCTGGATTCCTGTAAATACCGGCGCTGCAAGCTGGAAAAATGGGCAGGTCTATCATAACGGCCACTATTTCAAAGTATGGGATAGCTACGGCCTGGCAGGGCATAAATTCCGCTCAGGCAGCTTTAGTGAAGACGCGCGCGGGCGCTGGTACTTCAATGTTGTGGTTGATGTTGAGGAATCGGTATCAATGGGCCAGGGCGCGGTGGGTATTGACCTCGGCCTGAAAGACCTGGCGACATGCAGTGACGGCAGAACGCTGGAAAATGGCAGGTTCTATCGTGATCTGGAGCCAAAGCTTGCCATCGCTCAGCGCAGCCGAAACAAGGCCAGAACACGTGCTATTCATGCCAGGATCGCCAACCGGCGCAAGGATGCCCTACACAAGTTTAGCCGTCAGCTTGTGAACGGCTACGGCACGATCATCGTGGGCAATATAAGCTCTTCAAAACTCGTTAAAACAAAAATGGCTAAGTCCGTCTATGACGCTGGCTGGTCCACGCTGAAAACAATGCTGGAATATAAATGCGATCACGCAGGCATTGTTTTTAAGGAAGTAAACGAGGCGTACACCACCCGCGCCTGTTCGGCTTGCGGCTCCTTAACGGGGCCAAAAGGCGTCAATGGGCTGCGTATAAGAGAATGGGCCTGCTGTGAGTGCGGTGTCGCTCACGACCGCGATATCAACGCGGCCAGGAACATTCTCGCGCTCGGGCATGAGCGTCCATCTGTGGGAATCCCCGTCCTTTAGGGCGGGGAGGATGTCAATGGACTCCCGTTGCATCTGGCGAACCCGCTCGACCAGCTCGGTATCCCGCGCCATCCGATCAGCCAATCGCTGATAGCGTCTGCGGTTAAATTCGGGATCAGCAGCCCGTCGGTGATAGTGCTCCAGATTGGTCCTGCGACGCTGCTTAGAAGCACAGGCGTCAGAACACGTATTGCTGCGCGGCCTGTCCGAGGGGACCTTGTTGCCACAGATCACGCATTCCGGACGCTGACACCATGAGCACTCGCGCCAGCCGCGCTGGGTGAGTAGGCTTTGGGCCAGCGTCTCCTGCCGGCCGCAATTGCACACCACGAGCCACGCAGTCTGCTCACGTCCGAATTTCACTCGTCCATTCGCAGCCAGTACACGAAGACGACCAAAGCGGCTACCCGTTAGATCAAGCGGTGCCGGCATTGTCCTGATTCCGCCACCAGCGCTCAACCGCCTCGATTACACACACTTCCTGCAGATAGTTAAGCTCGGCAAGCTTGCGACTCATCCCTACAGGATCAACGTCCCATTTATCCGCCAGGCCATCCTCAATCGCGTCTTCCCACCCCATGGACAGGCTGCCACGGATCAGCGCAGCCGGTTCGCTGCAAACACCCCCCAGCAAATCCCTTAGAGCATTCCACTCAGCATCGCTAAATAGCTTCTCGATACGTTCACGGCGCAGGATTTCTGCATAGCGGTCGCCAATCACGTTGACGCGCCTGCTCGTCGTGATGCCCGCCTTGTCGCCTGTAACGCCAATAACGGCGTCCAGCTGGGGACCTATGTGAATTCCAGCTTTCTTGGACATGGTGCTGCCTTCTTGCGAAAGAATTCTCGGCACTGTGGCCGGTGAAGGTGATTACATGAAGGTGATTACAATGTGCTGTTGGATTCGCAGAACTCTATCCAGGCAGATTCTCGGGTATTGCGCACGATTTCCCGGAGCTGCTCTTCAGCTTCAAGCTGATCAGCCCATACAGAATCACTGGAATAGCCAGCCAGGCTGTGATGGTAGGTTACAGAGATGTCGTCGGTAGCGAATCCCGCCTCGCCTGCCGACTGCTGCAATCTGGATTCGAGGAGGGAAGCATAGGCCTCGCCTGCGGCATCGATATCACTCCACTCAGAGCCGATAGAATCAGATAGAACATTAAGACGAACAGTTGCTGCTTTCATTGTTTTGTCCTCTGTGCATGCCGTGCATGGGATGCCGGCTTCTTCAGGGCAGTACAGGTTATGCAGATCTTCGAAATGGATCTTAGGTGCACCAAGGTGCACCGTCAAATCACATAGCTGTGATCGAGCGGGCCTACACGAGTCCAGCTCGATTCCTTAATCCCTACGCAGCGCTAGACTCCACGACGATTCTCGCCGCCTGCTCTGCATCCATGCCCATGCTCCATGCCTGCTGCAACCTGAACAGCTGAGCCTCTACGATGGCCGAAGCATTCGAATGGCCTACATCCAGTGCAGTTGCGACCTGCTCAACGACAGCTTCTTCCCATTCAAAATATTCACTCACTTTTATGTCCTCGTGGCATATGGAAGGATTGGCAGGACTCGCTCTGATCAGTCGCCACCACTGCCACTGTCACCACAGGAACTACCTGAATCACTGACGCCCCCGGTACAGGTAGGCCCCGTGTCGGTATTGCTCAGTATCGCCAGCGTAGCGAGGGTCGTGAGATCGGCTCCGCTGCTGTTTGAGGAGCTACCTGATTGAGATGCGTAATTGCGAGAGGTATAGCTACTGGCGCGGAAAGTGTTCTTGCGCTGACTCGTTGCGGGCTGAGCTGGAGCCCTTTGCGTTATTGGCTCCTCCTTTTCGCTGATCAGCTGCGTGACGAGCCAACCCAGCGCCAGCAACAGGCTTACCATCAGAAGAACAATCATCGGATTGATGGAGGCGTAGATACCCAGCAT
Source organism: Pseudomonas sp. C2.3V (assembly GCF_058536325.1). Lineage (NCBI taxonomy): Bacteria > Pseudomonadati > Pseudomonadota > Gammaproteobacteria > Pseudomonadales > Pseudomonadaceae > Pseudomonas > Pseudomonas sp. C2.3V. The sequence continues at coordinate 125,693 of NZ_JBZUBN010000003.1, forward strand.
GTGGCCCAGGCACCAGGTCACGCTTAGGGACGCGATGTAGATAATCACGAGCTGCTTCGTATTCATGGGAAAGTCCTGAAAGTGGAAGACACTTTCACTCTCTCATGGGAATTGCGGGATGCAAGGGCTTGAGTGTCAGATATTGGCGCGTTTGATCAGAACATCTGCATGGCAGGGTTCGTCCAGGCGACACCAACAGGCCAGAGCCTTGCCACGCAGCTCCGTTATATCAAGGGCACCCGCCGCCAGCTGCTGATCCAGATACGCTGAAAACAGCGCTATGGCCTGCTCACGACCATGCTCGGCAACACTAAAGGGGTTTCCCCACTTGCCCGGTCTGGCAACACGTACAGCGCCTTCTGGCAAGCGCCAGCCCTTGATGCGACGTAACTGAATGCGCGCAGGCAAGTCATTCATGGTCACCAGCGCATGATGCTCAGCGCAGTAGTGGAGGTTATCGCCGACTTCTTGAGCACAATAGTCGCATAGTGGCCGATCACAGGTCTTGCTACGCGCGCCAACCACGTAATCGCACAGGTTTGTCCCGACATCTCCGCATTCAGCGCAATGTGGGCCGAGCTTTCCGCAGATATGCCCCATCAGGATGAACACTCCAGCTTTCTAGCAACCTCGGCAGCAGTGATGATATGGCCGCGCTTGAGTAGTCCCAGCCGTAGCGTATGTACAAACAGGTCCCGACTGGGCTTTTTTGCAAGAACGATTTCTTGCTCCCGGTCGTTCAGGTTGTACACCATGCAGTAGTGCTCTGCTGCTGCCTCAAAGGCACCGTTGAACCCATGAGCTATCCATTGGGTTCACCTTTGTGATCTTGCTGGTTAAAAGCGCACCCACTACCTGAGCTAGAGTATTCCTTGAGCGTACACAGTACAGTGAAGTTTTGGGCAAGACTTTCTCCCTCAATTAATTGAGCCACTGTTGGCAGACCTTCCAGCTCCAGAACAACTACTCGCAAGCCGTTGCGATGCCAATCCAAATGGTAGGTAGTACTGACGCCAGAAAAATGTAGCCAAGTAGTTTCCTGATTGACTGTCTTAAGCGTTTGCATGGTTCTACTCCGACGTAGCTGAGAAGGCCGCGCGAAACTTCTGCTCAAACGCAAGGTAGTCGTGCAGTAACTGTAACCGTTCAGCCTCACCTCGATCCACCCAGTCAGTACCCGTGGTTTCGGACCACTGCTCTCCACTGAAAAACAGGCCTGCCAGATCGCCGGTTTCTATCCCACATGCCGACTGGATGGCGATCAATGCTTCGTCCATATCGGACATGGCAGCAGACCTCTCAAGCAGCTTGGGAGTCGCCTTGCTGATATCAAACCGCACCTGCTTGGCGGTCGTTACTGGATTAAAGCAGGCATCATCTCCAGTGCGTCGTTTCTCCTCGATCAGCTGGTAAGCCTGGGTATCAAGGCCACCGCACAGATCGATCAAAAGCCCCTCATCACGGCAAAAGTCGCACTCGCCCGTTTGCCCTGCTTTCAGGTTGTCACCACAGCACTCACACGATTCTTGGATAGGTATGGATTGCTCTCAATTTTGCAGACTCAATCGAACCTAACATCCAAATCCTGTGATGCCTATTTAGAAAATGCAGAAAACCGGTTTGAGGACTTTTCGAAAGCTTTTCGTCAGACGCATCACGCAATTATCAAGGGAAATTGTAAGACGCTTAAGCACATTATTTCTTCAGCCGAGCATGACTTGGTAAAGCAACTAAAAGAAACGCTTTATAGTTACTTTAGAGACCTGAAACGACACACATATACTCTAATCCTAGCTTTTACTGGTATGCGTGATGCTGAGGTAGGTGCGTTGAAGACAGGTTCGGCCCATAGCCGTATCGAAGACGGAGAGCAATTTTATTACCTGAACAGCGTAATGACCAAAACGGCGGATAATGCTATCCAGCTGGATTGGATAGCTAATGAGCTCATCTATCGTGCTGTAACGTTACTATCAAAAGTCAACGCCCTTTACTATGAACGTGCCAGACTAATTCTGGAGTATCAATCGCACAGGTTAACTGAGACGACACGCAATAAACTGACATCTGGTTTGAAAAACCAGTGGTTATTTGGCCTGCGCCTAACGGTGTGTACATCTAATTTCGTAGTGTGCACAAAAGGCGGTGATTGCGTGAAGTCCTTACGCCTTGGCCTTTACCGTATCTTAGTGACAGAGCAGGATTTACAGCAGCTTGAAACGATGGCGTGTAACTACCGCTCTGTAGCTGCCAATAGTGGCAACCGAGGAGTACCTTACAGGGTCGGGGATGTGTTCAAGTTTACGGCTCATCAGTTCCGACATACCTTTGCCTGGTTCATCATAGCTAATCGTCTAGGTGATCTGGACGATATCAAATACCAATTCAAACATCTGCACCGCGCCATGAGCCTTGTCTACGCTGAAAGAGGCTTCCAGTCATTTAATGAGCTCAGAGCTGTGATTGAGCATTTTGGAAATCTCCTAAATAAGCGCTCACTAGACGATATTGTGCAAGCAGCTGAAACAGGTATTGTCGCCGGTGGTGGCGGTGAGCGATTGACCCGTATGCTGCAGGCTCTTAATAGTACAGAGGAGGAAATGATATTTGGCACAGATATACAGCCGCACTTTCATGAAATAAAAGACATAATCAAATTCATGACTCGACACAGCGACTCCATTCGAGGCCTACCTCACGGGTACTGTATCAAGGGACCGTCATGCAAGATCAAGAATATAGCTGATCCCTCCCACTGCCTTTACTGCGACACATATTTTACAACCCCAAAGCATCTTCCCTACTGGAAGGCTATAAAAAGCAATTGTGAGAGTAAGCTTGCCCGTATTTCGGCAATGCCTGATCACACACAGCAGCAGTTTCAAGTGTTCAAGCAGTCACTGGAGGACAACCTGTTTGCGGCTAACAAGATCATTTGCCGCCTCCTTCCTGATGACATGACTACAAAAAGGGCGACGTGATGGATGAAAGCTCAAATACTAGAGATCAGCTTCTTCAGGCTATAGATCAGCTTGTAAATTCAGGTGGTAGCATCAGTATTAGTGCGGTTGCGGCTATATGTGGTGTCTCGCACTCACTCATTTATAACCGTTACCCGGACCTCAAAGAAAGGATCAAAGAGTTCAAGCGTGTTCAGAAAGACCGGCAAAAAACGACGACTGATCAACAGCTAATTGACAATTTGTTAGCTAAAAATAAGGTCTTGTTAAAAAAGTTAGAGGTGCAAGAAAAAAGACAGGAAGAAAAAAACCTTAACCAACTACTAGCCCATCTCCAGCAAGTGTACTCTATGTATGATCAGTTACTTGAAGACAGAAACAGACTTGTAGAAAGGTTGAGCAAGCCCTGATACAACCTAAACCAGGTAAAACACTCTAGAGTGATCGCCTGACTAAGCTACTGACGCCCATTAAGCCTAGGCAGCGTGCTGCTTAGATGGTTGTAGCAGAGCCTTGTCGTGCTTGCTCTAAGATTTTGGTTAGGGCGCATACATCTCCATCAGACTAAAGGGCAAGCCAAATGATCTTGTATCTAACGGATCATTGCCCTAGGTCTTTATCGAGTTTGCGCAACCTATTATGCCCCCTAGAAAATTCGAAGAAAAACTGAGCCATCCCCTGGCAAGTTGCAAACTGCACATCCATGATGGGCGTCAACGATGGCTCTTACCGACATGTGTATCGGCAGCCTCGGGAAGCGTATTAGCGACGTCTATATCGGTAAGCCGCTGAAGAATTCCACAGTCTCCGATAGCCTGCTCTACTGCGCACCGCCGACCCAAGTCATTTAATTGCTCCTCCAACGCCTGAAGCGCGTTGATTCGAGTCCTGACATGCTGGATATGCTCATTGATCAGATCGTTAACGCTTGAGCAGTTGTCGCGAGGATTTTCCTTGAAACGCAACAGGCTACGAATCTCATCCAGGGTCATGTCAAGTGCACGGCAGTTGCGGATGAAGATTAAACGTTCAACGTGTTCAGCGTTGTACAGGCGATAGTTTCCCTCGCTGCGTTCAGGCTCCGCCAAGAGACCTTCTCTTTCGTAATAGCGGATTGTTTCAACCTGACAGCCTGTTCGTTTGGCCAGTGTCCCTATTTGCATGGATTTTCCTCTTTTACTTGACCCTGTAGCTGCTACAGGGTGTTCACTCTATACGTGATTTATATAGAGGACATCCTGATGTCAAATTGTTGTGGCCATGAGCCTGCCCCCAAGAAGGCTCAGGACAGCTGCTGTAATTCCACGGCTACCTCACCTGAGTGTGGTTTAAAATCTGCGGTGTTTAATCCTGTAAAGCTTACTAAACCACAGGTGCGCCAGATTGCGTTAAAGATTGAGGCTATGGATTGCCTTACTGAAGAGCGTTTGATCAGGCAAAAGCTGAAAGCCTTGAATGGCATTTCATCATTAGATTTCGACCTGAGCAATCGCACGCTATTGGTTGGACATACCTTGTCTTCTGAAACGCCCATCATTGAAGCGATAAAATCGCTGGACATGCAGGCAGAACCATTAGAAAGATCAAAGCATCCCACCAGCTGCTGCGCACCGAAGCCAAACCCAGTAGCTGCTGTAAGCTGCTGTGGCGGTTCTACCATTAAAACTGCCCATACTCATACTACGCCCTCTGCTTCTCAAGGCGGACAATTATCCATTTTCAAAATTGAACAAATGGACTGTCCTGCTGAGGAAGGTCTGATCCGGAACAAGCTTGAAGGTATGGCTGGAGTCCAGTCTTTGGAATTCAACTTACTCAAGCGTACCCTTGGTGTTAGGCATCTGTTGCCCTCAGAAGAGCCTATAAAAAAAGCCATTTCCTCACTGGGCATGAAGGCTGAACCCGTCAACGATACGACCCGTACACGCATACGGATCATGCAGATGGACTGCCCTACTGAGGAAAAGCTTATCCGTGACAAGCTTTCACGGATGGAGGGCATACTTGGACTGGACTTCAACCTGATCCAGCGCGTGTTAACGGTACACCATGATCCTGAAGTGCTTACGCCGATGCTGGACAACATACGCGGCCTGGGTTTTACACCAGAGCTTCAATCCGATACGTCTCAACAAACCGCTTCATTGCCCGCGGCAAAGAAATGGTGGCCGTTGGCATTAGGGGGGATGAGCGCGTTAGGTGCTGAACTCCTTCATTTTACCCAGGCCGCCCCTGAATGGTTAGTTGCTGCGCTGGCCCTGGTTGCTGTGCTGGGAAGTGGTTTAAGCACTTATAAAAAAGGCTGGATTGCACTTAGAAACCGAAATTTGAACATCAATGCCTTGATGAGTATTGCGGTCACAGGTGCCCTCCTCATCGGTCAATGGCCAGAGGCCGCAATGGTCATGGTGCTCTTTGCCATTGCCGAGCTGATTGAAGCAAAGTCCATTGATAGAGCTCGTAATGCTATTAGGGGTCGTCTCAGAAAACGGAAAATAAAGCACGCTAAGGCATAGCCGAACCTGCCAAGCTTGCTCCACCCTGTAGTGACGCGATCAGCGGGCAGGAAACGTTCCCCCTTCGCGCATGGCAGGCGCACACCAACTCAGACAGCACGGCCTCCATGCGCGCCAGGTCAGCCATTTTCTCGCGCACGTCCTTGAGCTTGTGCTCGGCCAGACTGCTGGCTTCCTCGCAATGGGTGCCATCCTCCAGCCGCAGCAGCTCGGCGATCTCATCCAGGCTGAAGCCCAGCCGCTGGGCTGATTTCACGAAGCGCACCCGCGTTACATCCGCCTCGCCATAGCGGCGGATGCTGCCATAGGGCTTGTCAGGCTCCAGCAACAAGCCCTTGCGCTGATAGAAACGGATGGTCTCCACATTGACCCCGGCCGCCTTGGCGAAAACGCCAATGGTCAGGTTCTCCAAATTGTTTTCCATATCGCTTGACTCCGTACATGAGTACGGAAGTAAGGTTACGCTATCCAATTTCAATTCGAAAGGACAAGCGCATGTCTGAACCAAAAACCGGGCGCGGCGCGCTCTTCACTGGAGGGCTTGCCGCCATCCTCGCCTCGGCTTGCTGCCTCGGGCCGTTGGTTCTGATCGCCTTGGGGTTCAGCGGCGCTTGGATCGGCAACTTGGCGGTGTTGGAACCCTATCGCCCCATCTTTATCGGCGTGGCGCTGGTGGCGTTGTTCTTCGCCTGGCGGCGCATCTACCGGCAGGCAGCGGCCTGCAAACCGGGTGAGGTCTGCGCGATTCCCCAAGTGCGAGCTACTTACAAGCTCATTTTCTGGATCGTGGCCGCGCTGGTTCTGGTCGCGCTCGGATTTCCCTACGTCATGCCATTTTTCTACTGATCGGAGTTCACCATGAAGAAACTGTTTGCCTCCCTCGCCCTCGCCGCCGTTGTTGCCCCCGTCTGGGCCGCCACCCAGACCGTCACGCTGTCCGTACCGGGCATGACCTGCTCCGCCTGCCCGATCACTGTCAAGAAGGCGATTTCCAAGGTCGAAGGCGTCAGCAAAGTTGACGTGACTTTCGAGACACGCCAAGCGGTCGTCACCTTCGACGATGCCAAGACCAGCGTGCAGAAGCTGACCAAGGCAACCGCAGACGCGGGCTATCCGTCCAGCGTCAAGCAGTGAGTCACTGAAAACGGCACCGCAGCACAACGGACGTCATTGTCTGGCGCCACAAACGATAAAGGATCTGTTGCATGACCCATCTAAAAATCACCGGCATGACTTGCGACTCGTGCGCGGCGCACGTCAAGGAAGCGCTGGAAAAAGTGCCAGGCGTGCAGTCGGCGCTGGTGTCCTATCCGAAGGGCACAGCGCAACTCGCCATCGTGCCGGGCACATCGCCGGACGCGCTGACTGCCGCCGTGGCCGGACTGGGCTACAAGGCAACGCTAGCCGATGCGCCACTGGCGGACAACCGCGTCGGACTGCTCGACAAGGTGCGGGGATGGATGGCCGCCGCCGAAAAGCACAGTGGCAACGAGCCCCCGGTGCAGGTAGCGGTCATTGGCAGCGGTGGAGCCGCGATGGCGGCGGCGCTGAAAGCCGTCGAGCAAGGCGCGCAGGTCACGCTGATCGAGCGCGGCACCATCGGCGGCACCTGCGTCAATGTCGGCTGTGTGCCGTCCAAGATCATGATCCGCGCCGCCCACATCGCCCATCTGCGCCGGGAAAGCCCGTTCGATGGCGGTATTGCGGCAACTGTGCCTACGATTGACCGCAGTAAGCTGCTGGCCCAGCAGCAGGCCCGCGTCGACGAACTGCGGCACGCCAAGTACGAAGGCATCCTGGGCGGTAATCCGGCCATCACCGTTGTGCACGGTGAGGCGCGCTTCAAGGACGACCAGAGCCTTACCGTCCGTTTGAACGAGGGTGGCGAGCGCGTCGTGATGTTCGACCGCTGCCTGGTCGCCACGGGTGCCAGCCCGGCGGTCCCGCCGATTCCGGGCTTGAAAGAGTCACCCTACTGGACTTCCACCGAGGCCCTGGCGAGCGACACCATTCCCGAACGCCTTGCCGTAATCGGCTCGTCGGTGGTGGCGCTGGAGCTGGCGCAAGCCTTTGCCCGGCTGGGCAGCAAGGTCACGGTCCTGGCGCGCAATACCTTGTTCTTCCGTGAAGACCCGGCCATCGGCGAGGCGGTGACAGCCGCTTTCCGTGCCGAGGGCATCGAGGTGCTGGAGCACACGCAAGCCAGCCAGGTCGCCCATATGGACGGTGAATTCGTGCTGACCACCACGCACGGTGAATTGCGCGCCGACAAACTGCTGGTTGCCACCGGTCGGACACCGAACACGCGCAGCCTCGCGCTGGACGCAGCGGGGGTCACTGTCAATGCGCAAGGTGCCATCGCCATCGACCAAGGCATGCGCACGAGCAACCCGAACATCTACGCGGCCGGCGACTGCACCGACCAGCCGCAGTTCGTCTATGTGGCGGCAGCGGCCGGCACCCGTGCCGCGATCAACATGACCGGCGGCGATGCGGCGCTCGACCTGACCGCAATGCCGGCCGTGGTGTTCACCGATCCGCAAGTGGCGACCGTGGGCTACAGCGAGGCGGAAGCCCACCACGACGGGATCGAGACCGACAGCCGCACCTTGACCTTGGACAACGTGCCGCGTGCGCTCGCCAACTTCGACACACGCGGCTTCATCAAGTTGGTTATCGAGGAAGGCAGCCATCGGCTGATCGGCGTACAGGCGGTCGCGCCGGAAGCGGGTGAACTGATCCAGACGGCGGCTCTGGCCATTCGCAACCGCATGACGGTGCAGGAACTGGCCGACCAGTTGTTCCCCTACCTGACGATGGTCGAGGGGTTGAAGCTCGCGGCGCAGACCTTCAACAAGGATGTGAAGCAGCTTTCCTGCTGCGCCGGGTGAGAAAAAGGAGGTGTTCAATGAACGCCTACACGGTGTCCCGGCTGGCTCTTGATGCCGGGGTGAGCGTGCATATCGTGCGCGACTACCTGCTGCGCGGATTGCTGCGCCCGGTGGCGTGCACACCAGGCGGCTACGGCTTGTTCGATGACGCCGCCTTGCAACGGCTGTGCTTCGTGCGGGCGGCCTTCGAGGCGGGCATCGGCCTCGACGCGCTGGCGCGGCTGTGCCGGGCGCTGGATGCGGCGGACGGCGACGAAGCGGCCGCGCAGCTTGCCCTGCTGCGTCAGTTCGTCGAGCGTCGGCGCGAAGCGTTGGCCGATCTGGAAGTGCAGTTGGCCACCCTGCCGACCGAGCCGGCACAGCACGCGGAGAGTCTGCCATGAACAACCCCGAGCGCTTGCCGTCCGAGACGCACAAACCGATCACCGGCTACCTGTGGGGCGGACTGGCTGTGCTGACTTGCCCCTGCCACCTGCCCATCCTCGCTGTCGTGCTGGCCGGCACAACCGCCGGTGCTTTCCTCGGCGAGCATTGGGTCATCGCGGCGCTCGGTTTGACCGGCCTGTTCCTTCTGTCCCTGTCGCGGGCGTTGCGGGCATTCAGGGAAAGAGAATGAGCGCTTTCCGGCCGGATGGATGGACGACGCCGGAACTGGCCCAAGCGGTCGAGCGCGGGCAGCTTGAACTGCACTACCAGCCCGTCGTCGATCTGCGCAGTGGTGGGATTGTCGGCGCGGAAGCCCTGTTGCGCTGGCGTCATCCGACGCTTGGACTATTGCCACCGGGCCAGTTCCTGCCCGTGGTCGAATCGTCCGGCCTGATGCCTGAAATCGGCGCTTGGGTGCTGGGCGAAGCCTGCCGCCAGATGCGTGACTGGCGAATGCTGGCATGGCGACCGTTCCGGCTGGCCGTCAATGTTTCGGCGAGCCAAGTGGGACCGGACTTCGACGGGTGGGTAAAGGGCGTGCTGGCTGATGCCGAGTTGCCCGCCGAGTATCTCGAAATCGAGCTGACCGAATCGGTCGCGTTTGGTGATCCGGCGATCTTCCCCGCCCTGGACGCCTTGCGGCAGATCGGTGTGCGCTTCGCCGCCGATGACTTCGGGACGGGGTATTCCTGTCTGCAACATCTGAAGTGCTGCCCAATCAGCACGCTCAAGATCGACCAATCGTTTGTCGCCGGGCTCGCCAACGACCGCCGCGACCAAACCATCGTGCACACCGTGATTCAGCTTGCGCACGGGCTGGGCATGGATGTGGTGGCTGAAGGCGTGGAAACATCGGCGAGTCTTGATCTATTGCGACAAGCGGACTGCGACACAGGACAAGGCTTCCTGTTCGCGAAGCCAATGCCGGCGGCGGCATTCGCCGTCTTCGTCAGTCAATGGAGGGGTGCCACCATGAATGCAAGTGACTCGACCACCACCAGTTGCTGCGTGTGCTGCAAGGAAATCCCGCTCGATGCCGCCTTCACCCCGGAAGGCGCGGAATACGTCGAGCACTTCTGCGGGTTGGAGTGTTATCAACGCTTCGAAGCGCGTGCCAAGACAGGGAACGAAACCGATGCCGATCCGAACGCCTGCGACTCGCTACCGTCAGATTGAGGCATACCCTAACTTGGCGTCAGACCATCCGGCGCTAAATCGTCAGAATAGAGTTGCCTTCCGAATTGATTGACATACGCCGTCAAGGGTCATAGATTTCTTCCTGACACATTTCCCTCAGGAGGATACCTTGCACGGTCAGCGCATCGGTTACGTCCGCGTCAGCAGCTTCGACCAGAACCCAGAACGGCAGCTCGAACAGATCCAGGTGGATAAAGTGTTCACCGACAAGGCGTCGGGCAAGGACACACGGCGGCCCGAACTGGAACGGCTGCTCGCCTTCGTGCGCGAAGGCGACACGGTCGTGGTGCACAGCATGGATCGTCTGGCGCGCAACCTCGACGACCTGCGCCGCCTGGTGCAGGGCCTCACCCAGCGCGGCGTACGCATCGAGTTCCTTAAGGAGCATTTGACCTTCACCGGCGAGGACTCGCCGATGGCGAACCTGATGCTGTCGGTAATGGGCGCGTTCGCCGAGTTCGAACGCGCCTTGATCCGCGAGCGGCAGCGCGAGGGCATCGCGCTCGCCAAGCAGCGCGGGGCCTACCGTGGCAGGAAGAAATCCCTGTCGTCTGAGCGTATTGCCGAACTGCGCCAACGTGTCGAGGCTGGCGAGCAAAAGACCAAGCTGGCTCGTGAATTCGGAATCAGTCGCGAAACCCTGTATCAATACTTGAGAACGGATCAGTAAATATGCCACGTCGTTCAATCCTGTCCGCCGCCGAGCGCGAAAGCCTGCTGGCGTTGCCGGACACCAAGGATGAGTTGATCCGTCACTACACGTTCAGCGAAACCGACCTCTCCATCATCCGGCAGCGGCGCGGCCCGGCCAACCGGCTGGGCTTCGCCGTGCAGCTCTGTTACCTGCGCTTTCCTGGTGTCATCCTGGGCGTCGATGAGCCGCCGTTTCCGCCCTTGTTGAAACTGGTCGCCGACCAGCTCAAGGTCAGCGTCGAAAGCTGGGACGAATACGGGCAGCGGGAGCAGACCCGGCGCGAGCACCTGGTCGAACTGCAAACGGTGTTCGGCTTCCAGCCCTTTACCATGGGCCACTACCGGCAGGCCGTCCAGTTGCTGACCGAGATGGCCTTGCAGACCGACAAGGGCATCGTGCTGGCCAGCACCTTGATCGAGCACCTGCGGCAGCAGTCGGTCATTCTGCCTGCCCTCAACGCCGTCGAGCGGGCGAGCGCCGAAGCAATCACCCGCGCCAACCGGCGCATCTACGATGCCTTGGCCGAACCGCTGTCGGACGCGCATCGCCGCCGCCTCGACGATCTGCTCAAGCGTCGGGACAACGGCAAAACGACCTGGCTGGCCTGGCTGCGCCAATCGCCCGTCAAACCGAATTCGCGGCACATGCTGGAACACATCGAACGCCTCAAAGCGTGGCAGGCGCTCGACCTGCCTTCTGGCATCGAGCGGTCGGTGCACCAGAACCGCCTGCTCAAGATCGCCCGTGAGGGTGGCCAGATGACGCCCGCCGACCTGGCCAAGTTCGAGGCGCAGCGACGCTATGCCACCCTGGTGGCGCTTGCCATCGAGGGCATGGCCACCGTCACCGACGAAATCATCGACCTGCACGACCGCATCCTGGGCAAGCTGTTCAACGCCGCCAAGAACAAGCATCAGCAGCAATTCCAGGCGTCCGGCAAGGCGATCAACGCCAAGGTGCGGTTGTTCGGCCGCATCGGCCAGGCGCTGATCGAGGCCAAGCAGGCGGGCCGCGATCCGTTCGCCGCCATCGAGGCCGTCATGTCCTGGGATGCCTTCGCCGAGAGCGTCACCGAAGCGCAGAAGCTTGCGCAGCCCGAGGACTTCGATTTCCTGCACCGCATCGGCGAAAGCTACGCCACGCTGCGCCGCTACGCGCCGGAATTCCTTGCCGTGCTCAAGCTGCGGGCCGCTCCCGCCGCGAAGGACGTGCTCGACGCCATCGAGGTGCTGCGCGGCATGAACAGCGACAACGCCCGCAAGGTGCCCGCCGACGCGCCGACCGAGTTCATCAAGCCGCGCTGGCAGAAGCTGGTCATGACCGACACCGGCATCGACCGGCGCTACTACGAACTGTGCGCGCTGTCGGAGATGAAGAACGCGTTGCGTTCCGGCGACATCTGGGTGCAGGGGTCGCGCCAGTTCAAGGACTTCGAGGACTACCTGGTGCCGCCCGCGAAATTCGCCAGCCTCAAGCAGGCCAGCGAATTGCCGCTGGCCGTGGCCACCGACTGCAACCGGTACCTGAACGACCGGCTGACGCTGCTGGAAACACAGCTTGCCACCGTCAACCGTATGGCGACGGCCAACGAGCTGCCGGACGCCATCATCACCGAGTCAGGCTTGAAGATCACGCCGCTCGACGCGGCGGTACCCGACACCGCCCAAGCGCTGATCGACCAGACGGCAATGATCCTGCCGCACGTCAAGATCACCGAACTGCTGCTGGAGGTGGACGAATGGACGGGCTTCACTCGGCATTTCGCGCATCTGAAATCGGGCGACCCGGCCAAAGACAAGAACCTGTTGCTGACCACGATCCTCGCCGACGCGATCAACCTGGGCCTGACCAAGATGGCGGAGTCTTGCCCCGGCACGACCTACGCCAAGCTGGCTTGGCTGCAAGCCTGGCACATCCGCGACGAAACCTACGGGGCGGCGCTGGCCGATCTGGTCAACGCACAGTTCCGCCATCCCTTCGCCGAGCACTGGGGCGACGGCACCACCTCATCGTCGGACGGCCAGAACTTCCGCACCGGCAGCAAGGCCGAGAGCACCGGCCACATCAACCCGAAATACGGGAGCAGCCCAGGGCGGACGTTCTACACCCACATTTCTGACCAGTACGCGCCATTTCACACCAAGGTCGTGAACGTCGGCGTGCGCGATTCGACCTACGTGCTCGACGGCCTGCTGTACCACGAGTCCGACTTGCGGATCGAGGAGCATTACACCGACACGGCGGGCTTCACCGATCACGTCTTCGCCCTGATGCACCTCCTGGGCTTCCGCTTCGCGCCGCGCATCCGCGACCTGGGCGACACCAAGCTCTACATCCCGAAGGGCGACGCCGCCTATGACGCGCTGAAACCCATGATCGGCGGCACGCTCAACATCAAGCACGTCCGCGCCCATTGGGACGAAATCCTGCGGCTGGCCACCTCGATCAAGCAGGGCACGGTGACGGCCTCCCTGATGCTCCGAAAGCTCGGCAGCTACCCACGCCAGAACGGCCTGGCCGTGGCGCTCCGCGAGCTGGGCCGCATCGAGCGCACGCTGTTCATCCTGGACTGGCTGCAAAGCGTGGAACTGCGCCGCCGCGTGCATGCCGGCCTGAACAAGGGCGAGGCGCGCAATGCGCTGGCCAGGGCAGTGTTTTTCAACCGCCTGGGTGAAATCCGCGACCGCAGTTTCGAGCAGCAGCGCTACCGGGCTAGCGGCCTCAATCTGGTAACGGCTGCCGTCGTGTTGTGGAACACGGTCTATCTGGAACGGGCTGCGCACGCGCTGCGTGGCAACGGCCATGCCGTTGATGACGCGCTGTTGCAGTACCTGTCGCCGCTCGGTTGGGAGCACATCAACCTCACCGGCGATTACCTCTGGCGCAGCAGCGCCAAGATCGGCGCGGGCAAGTTCAGGCCGCTACGACCGCTGCAACCGGCTTAGCGTGCTTTATTTTCCGTTTTCTGAGGCGACCCCTATTAAGGGCCTAATGCAGTTAACACCCGACCAGGCTACTGTCTTGCAAGCTGACGGCCTTTGGGTTGAAAAAGCCGTCAATGATGTACTGGTCGGTGATCGAGTTCGTGTCAAGCCCGGTGGGCGCGTAGGGCTGGATGGTATAATTGAGGAGGGTAGCTCAAGCGTCAACCAGGCCCCCATTACAGGTGAAAGCCTTCCTGTTGAAAAGGCTCCCGGCGATATGCTTTTTGCAGGGACAATCAATCAGGAGGGAGCTTTGGAATTCAGGGTGACTGCGCCGGCCAGCCAGTCGACGCTTGCTCGCATCATTCATGCAGTAGAAGAAGCTCAAGGCAATAAGGCGCCTACTCAGCGCTTTGTTGATCAGTTTTCAAGGATCTACACGCCAGGCGTTTTCCTGTTTGCTCTGGCCATAGCGGTGCTTCCCCCGCTTGTTATGGGCGGTGAGTGGTTTACATGGATTTACCGTGCTTTGGTGCTGCTGGTTGTGGCGTGCCCCTGCGCGCTCGTGATTTCTACGCCGGTTACCATAGTGAGCGGACTGGCTGCGGCGGCCCGCAAAGGTATATTGATCAAGGGAGGTCTATATCTTGAAACAGGCAGCAAGCTGACTCATCTAGCCTTTGACAAGACCGGTACGCTTACTCATGGCAGACCCGAGCAGACTGACTATTTTCCTGTCGAAATGCAGGCCTCTCCCGATGTGTATGCGTCGGTGGCTGCAAGTCTGGCTAACCGCTCGGACCACCCTGTTTCTAAAGCCATCGCTAACGCATCGCTGCGAAAAGGAATTTTCATACAGGAGGTAGATCATTTCGAAGCGCTGGCTGGACGTGGTATTAGAGGAAAGATCGGCAGTCATATCTATCTGCTTGGCAATTACCGTTTGGCTGAAGAGCGAAAGCTTGTTTCCGATTGGCTGAAATCCAAGACCCAGGAACTGGAACGACAAGGCAAGACCGTTGTGATGTTGATGGATGAAAGCCGTGTGTTTGCGTTGTTTGCCGTTGCAGACACGGTTAAACCCTCAAGCCGTGAAGCCATTAGTGCCTTACAGACCCTGGGAATCAAAACCCTGACCTTAACAGGGGATAATCCTTATACCGCTCAGGCTATAGCATCACAAGTCGGTATCGATCAGGTTCGTGGTAACCAGTTGCCTGACGATAAACTTAGCGCTGTAAAGGAACTCCAGCAAAAGGGCTATGTAGTCGGAATGGTCGGTGATGGTATCAATGATGCCCCCGCCTTGGCTCAGGCTGACATCGGCCTGGCGATGGGCGCTGCAGGTACAGATACTGCTATTGAGACAGCAGATGTTGCACTCATGGACGATGACCTGCGAAAAGCAGCGGATTTCATTCGCTTATCGCGTCAGGCAGCTACTGTGCTGAAGCAAAACATCAGTTTTGCGATTGGAATCAAGGCTATATTCCTGATTTTTACATTAACAGGGCATGCCACCATGTGGATGGCAGTGTTTGCCGACATGGGTGTAAGTCTACTGGTTGTATTCAATGGTCTGCGGCTTTTGAGACAGTAGTAGCGTTCTGATTTGTGAGAACTACAAGCCCCTGACCATCAGGGGCTTATCTTTTAGGCTCAGAGTACATTGCCTTATTGAGCCCTGACCCTTCTTACAAAATTGTAATTTTCAGCTCACCTCCCTGTTATCCAAGGCTTGTAACGATAGCGCCTGGTCTTCAGAAGACAGCCTTTTGAAGAGCCCAATAATAAGACGCAAGGCAATTTCGTAATCGACCTGCCGATTAATAGGAGCATCAGTGATGAGCAATAAGGCTAAGCTTTCGCTTGTAGCCCTGGCAGTTGTATGGGGAGCAGCCCAGACTGCGGTCGCCCAGGAGACAGGAAAAGGCGATGGATTTATTGAAGGAAGCAGTCTGACCCTGACGAACCGAAATTTCTTCTTTAACCGAGACTTCCGGCATGGACAGTCAAGCGCAACGGGCAACGGTTATTCTGAAGAGTGGGCTCACGGCGTAATGGCTGTATTTAAGTCTGGATTTACACAAGGTACTGTAGGGTTTGGTGTCGACGCGTTTGCCATGCTAGGTCTGAAGCTTGACACTGGTAGTGGCCGGTCCGGCGCCGGAGGAAGCATTGATTTACTTCCCCATAACAGTAGTGGTGAGGCTGCAGATAATTATTCCAAACTGGGTGGAGCAGCCAAGGTCCGGTTGTTCGATACCGTGCTTAAAGTGGGTGATGTCTTTCCGATAACGCCCGTTGTGCAATACGGTGATTCACGTCTACTACCCGAAAGCTTTAAGGGTATTACCCTTGAAAATAGCTCCTTTGAAGGGTTGACGCTTCAGGGTGGACGCCTGCACGCCATGAGTCAGCCCAATACGAGTAGCATGCGCGATGAATTTGTTACCTTTTATGGAGGACAGGTAAACTCTCCATGGATTGGGTATCTCGGAGGTGATTACACCGTTAATGACTATGTAAAATTCAGCCTCTATACCAGTCGGTTAAAGGATGCCTGGGATCAATACTATTTTGGTACCTCGGCCAGCTATCCCCTGTCCGATACTGTTGCGCTGATTGGGACCTTCAACTACTACAAGGCAGTTGATGAAGGCAAAGAGCTTCTTGGCCGCTTCAATACCAATATATGGAGCGCCAGTACCGGTATCCAGTTTGGGGCGCACACCGTCGCAGTCGCCTATCAGCGCAACAACGGCAATAACGACTTTGACTACCTTCGTCAGGCTGACTCGATCTACCTCAACAACTCTATCCAGTATAGCGACTTCAACTCGCCCAAGGAGCAGTCCTGGCAACTTCGCTATGATCTGGACATGACCAGCTATGGAGTACCGGGTCTTTCCTTCATGACTCGCTATGCCCGAGGTTGGGACGCTGATTACTCTCAGGCAAACGATGTGTATATGCGGACGGATGATGAAGGTAATCCGCTTACCAATCAGAAGCGTTGGGAGAGGAATGTTGAGATCAAATATGTCGTTCAGACCGGCACCCTTAAAGATATGTCGTTCCGGATGCGACAGGCTACGACTCGTGCTACCAGCTTTGAGTCCGACCTTGATGAAGTCAGATTGATAGTTGAATACCCTTTGGAAATTCTTTAAATCATTTATTTATTGAATATCAACGCTGTAACTCATCCATACAACCGGCTGGGGGTCAAAAGCTTTCAATATTGTAATGTTCACCTCACCTTGGCGATAACTTGTCTTAGTTACCCTATCACTATTCGCAACGAGTGATAGCAAGGTACTCAGCGAGTAATCTCAACAGTCAAGTGATCAATATGAAAGTTTTAATTGCCCTTCTCATGTGTAGCATTTTTCTAGAATCAAGCATGGCGATTGCTGCTGATGGTAGCGAGCGCTCAATTGAACGAAATCAGGCGTTTCGCCTGGAACTGAAAAAAAGGCATGAGCAGAAATTACAGCGTGAACACCTTGATAGTCAGCGAAAACAGAGCAGGCAACCGGGTGAGACCAGACGGAAAGATTAACTGAGCAGTAACACATCTTCTTTTGCTCCTTTGGCCGGAAGATGTGCTTTAGGCGCCTATCAGGCGCCTTTTTTATTGTGCCTATTATTTTTTTCACAGCACAATATCAGATTACAGAATTGTAATTTTGCTCTAAGCACCTCGAAAGGTTGACTCCATTAAAGTTCAATTAATTATTAAAGGAGAAGATCATGCCAACGTATTTAGCCAAAATTTTCACTGCATCATTACTCATGGCTCTGCCATTAGCAGCCCTCGCAGATAATGGCGGCGAGCGCGTCTTTAACCGCATGCAACAGGCACGAGTTCATGTTCTACAAAACAATTTCTCCAAACTGAGTGAAGTAGAGCGTGTGGAATATCAGTATGGAATGAAGCTGGATATCCAGGAAGTTCTATTTATTGGCTCAAATGGATCAGGATGTGGCGTGCAGCCTGCGGAAATGGTTTATAAGGATGCTGCAGGCGACGTGAAGGCCATCAGCTATAGGACACTAGGGCTTTACTGCTCTAATCAAAATTAAGCTCACCTCTGGTTATCAGAAAAGATATCCCTTTCAATAAGCATCTTATAACCAAGCGCAGAGCCCGACGTCGATAGACGCCCTTTGCGCCTGGTTCCGCCATTCCCTTTTTACAGTCCCGTCCCGTTGATTATCGACATAATTGCAGTGTGCCCAGTCTCAATAGAGGCTATACCACACAGGGTGACAAAGGGGTCGATAACATCCCACAGCGATGGTTTGATACCGCCTACCTGTAGCAGCCAGAGAATCGCTGCAAAGGCATAGACGCCACCGTAGGCCGCCTCAACTCGTCCTGCTGCGGTTGGATGCAGTGTGAGAGTCCACACGAATAAGGCCGCGGGGAATGCCCTTGCCAAATCCTAGCTAAGGCAGATAGCAACCTATGGTTTCGGCCAGAGAGGTAGGGATGAAAAGGCTTGGAGCTTGAGTTTAGACATGGACACCTCCGGCCAGAGGTGTCCATCCTGGCAAGGCCAGTTAAAGAGCCTGCCCGCTAGATCGACTGGGTTACTGGCCAGCCGTGTCCCTTTGCTCTGAGCGGCGGTGAGCCGCAAAGTACAACGCTGGAAGCACAAGCAGCGTCAGTGCTGTTGAGGAGAGAATTCCCCCTATTACAACAGTGGCAAGCGGCCGCTGTACCTCAGCGCCTGTACCTGTTGCCAGTGCCATTGGTATAAATCCCAGTGAGGCCACAAGCGCAGTCATGAGCACAGGCCGAAGACGTGACAGAGCGCCATGCGTCACAGCCTCATGAAGGGAGCTGCCGTTGTCTCTCAAGCTGCGTATAAACGCAATCATAACCAGACCGTTAAGCACGGCTACACCAGACAGGGCAATAAAGCCAACCCCTGCCGAGATGGATAAGGGTATGTCTCTAAGCCACAGAGCCATCACCCCGCCTGTCAAGGCAAAGGGAATCCCTGTAAAGACTAGAAGTCCGTCTTTAATGTTGTTGAACATCATGAACAGAAGTACAAAAACAAGAAGCAGGGCCACTGGAACAACGATTTGAAGCCGCTGCGCCGCTGACTTAAGCTGCTCAAACTGCCCTCCCCAGCTTGTCCAATACCCTGCGGGTACCTTTACGTCCTGCTCAATACGTGTCGCGGCATCCTGAACAAATGAACCAATGTCACGGCCTCGTACGTTAGCACTGACAATGACAAGTCGTTTACCGTTTTCACGACTGATCTGATTTGGTCCCAGTACCAGATCCAGTGTTGCTAAATCAGAGAGAGGAATAAATCCTATCCGGCCTGTCGTATCGCTACTTGAAGCAGGAACAGGGATAAGCATTTGCGACATTGCATCCAGATCAGTTCGCAATTCATCGGAGAGCCGGACCACTATATCGAAGCGGCGGTCCCCTTCGAACAATGTACCGGCCTGACGTCCACCAAAGGCTGCGGAGACAGCATCCTGAACATCGCCAATGTTCAGGCCAAAGCGGGCAGCCCTGTCACGATCCACATTGACCGTAAGTAATGGGAGCCCGGAGGTTTGCTCAACCTTTACCTCAGATGCGCCCTCTACTTTCTGCATGCTTGAGGCGATTCTGGCGGCCGTCTGGTTGAGAACTTCCATATCGTCCCCGTATACCTTGACCGCAACGTCACTGCGCACGCCTGAAATCAACTCGTTGAAGCGAAGTTGTATAGGCTGGGACATCTCATAGTTGCTACCAGGCACGGTCGCGCTGGCTTTTTGAATCTCCTCGATAAGCACATCCCGTGACTTGTCCGGGTCAGGCCATTGTTCGCGTGGCTTGAGCATGACATAGCTGTCCGAAATATTCGGTGGCATGGGGTCAGCCGCAATTTCGGCTGTTCCTGTCCGGGCAAAGACACGCTGGACTTCAGGGACGCGCTCAATCAGTGCTTTTTCCAGGCGCTGCTGCATATCTACTGATTGCGTAAGACTGGTCCCAGGTACCCTGAGTGCCTGAAGGGCGAAGTCTCCCTCACTCAGACTGGGTACGAATTCACTGCCCATGCGGCTTGCTAGAAAACCAGACAGACCCACCACTAGTACGGCAGCTGCGAAAACTGCCGGGCGATGCTTCATTACCCCGTTCAGGATGGGAGAGTAGCCCTGCCGCGCCGCTCGCATAACCAGGTTTTCTTCTTCCTTGACCTTACCCGTCACAAACAGGGCAATGGCTGCCGGAACAAACGTGATGGAAAGAATCATCGCACCCAGTAGTGCAATCACTACGGTAAATGCCATGGGATGGAACATCTTTCCTTCTACGCCGCTCAGGGCAAAAATCGGAAGATAAACCACCATGATGATCAGCTGGCCAAATATCAGCGGACGTCGGGCCTCTCTGGCTGCTGCAAATACCTCATGGAAACGCTCGGAACGAGTCAGTATGCGTCCGTGGTGGTGCTGCGCATGAGCAAGGCGTCGAATTGAGTTCTCAACGATCACTACAGCACCGTCCACAATGACACCAAAGTCAAGCGCCCCCAGGCTCATAAGATTGGCACTGACCTTGTTGGCAAACATCCCGGTAAAGGTAAACAGCATGGACAACGGAATGACCATTGCTGTAATCAGTGCAGCACGTATGTTGCCAAGGAACAGAAATAAAATGGCGATAACGAGAATAGCGCCCTCGACCAGGTTTTTCTTGACGGTAGCAATGGCCTTGTCCACCAGGGTGGTGCGGTCATACACCGGAACCGCTGAAACACCAGCGGGTAATGAACGATTGATATCCTCAATCTTTTTCGACACCGCCTGAGCAACAGACCGGCTATTCTCCCCAATCAGCATAAACACTGTGCCCAGTACTACCTCACGACCATTTTCCGTGGCGGCGCCGGATCGAAGCTCTTTTCCGATTCCTACTGAAGCTACGTCACGAATGCGAATGGGAGAGCCGTCTACGGTTGTAAGCACTATATTGGCAATGTCCTGCTCCGACCCTACCTGGCCAGGCGCGCGAATAACCAGCTGCTCGCCGCCACGCTCGATAAACCCTGCTCCGACGTTGGCATTGTTGCGCTCAAGCGCAGAGAAAAGATCATTTAAAGTCAGGCCATAAGAGGCAAGCTTCTTAAGATTGGGAGCGACCTGATATTCCTTGTTGAAACCACCAATGGTATTGATTTCCGCTACGCCAGGAACATTGCGCAGTTGTGGTTTTATAATCCAGTCCTGAATGACGCGCAGGTCAGTAGGTGTATAGGGCGTACCATCCTCTTTTCGCGCCTGCTCATCCGCTTCGACTGTCCACAGGAATATCTCACCTAATCCGGTTGAGATTGGCCCCATCATTGCCTCAGCGCTCTCTGGAAGCTGATTACGAGCGCCTTGCAGGCGTTCGTTAACCATCTGACGGGCAAAGTAAAGATCAGTACCATCTTCAAAGATAACCGTTACCTGCGAAAAACCTGAACGGGACAATGAGCGGGTCTGTTGAAGATGAGGCAATCCGGCCATAGCCGTTTCGATGGGATAGGTCAGCCGTTGTTCGGCCTCCAGAGGCGAAAAGCCAGGCATGGCCGTGTTGATCTGAACCTGGACATTTGTGATATCGGGCACAGCATCAATAGGTAGCTTTTGATAGCTGAAAACTCCTAGCGCAGACATGCCCAGCACTGCCAGCATGACCAGCCATCGCTGTTCAATGGAAAATCTGAGAATACGTTCGAACATTGGAAAATACTCGTGGCAGGACCTGGGGCACTTAATGGGAATGTTCGGCTGAACCTTTTCCTAATTCGGACTTGAGAATAAAGCTGCCCTCGACGGCTATCTGAGTACCTGCATCCAGACCATTAGTGACTTCCACAAAGCCGCTGTCTCGTACGCCCAGCTGCACAGGCTGAGCCTGGAAACCTTCTGGTGTACGAACAAAAACGGAGGGCTTATCCTCAAGGGTCTGAATAGCCTGTACCGGAACGGTCACAGCGGCTTTCTGTGTTGACGTTGCTACATTGATTGTGACAAACAGCCCCGGACGCCAAGCGCCCTCAGGGTTGTCCAATGTAACGCGTGCTGTTGCTGCACGCGTCTGCTCACCCAGAAGGCTACCCACGTAGGCAACAACCCCTTGAGCGGTGCTTCCAAGCTCGGCCGCGACCACCTCAACCTTTTTTCCTACCACCACTCTGCCCAAGTCACGTGCTGATACGTTAAACGTTGCCCATACATGGGAGAGATCTGTCAGCACAAATACATTGGATGTATCGTTGACAACTTCACCAAGGACAACATGTTTTTCAATAACCGTACCATCAAAGGGGGCACGGACTTCATAGCGGTTTCCTCCGGAAAGACTGCTACTTCCGCTTAGGGCCTGCGTTTTTTGCAGGGCATTTTTCAAGTTTATCTCTGCCTCCTGCAAGGCTTGCCGTGCTTGCAGATAGTCTTGTTCAGCAGAGATCTTTTCTTCCCAGAGCTTTTTTTCCCGACTGAAAAGCGTACGTGCGAGTGCGGCACGCTGCTGGGCTGCTGCCAGCTCGCTACGCTGTTCGGAGACCTGCTGGCTGGAAATAATGGCCAGCACCTGACCCTTTTTTACCTGCTCACCCAAATTGACCTTCACGGCTTCGACGACACCCACAGCCCGAGGTACTACATGGGCCGTTCGATCCTCATTGAAGCGAATCTCGCCAGGTAGCGACAGCACGTTATTGATCTGCCCGGACCTAGCTGTGCCTAGCGTGATACCTGCAGCCTTGATTTGTTCAGCGCTGAGCTCGATCGCTCCTTCCTTGTGCTCGTCTCCATGCTCCCCTTCGTGGTTTTCTCCATGTTTATCACCTTGTTCTTCCTCAGCATGGCTTTCACCCTCATGCTTTTCATGCGCGCCTTTCTCCTCATGATGAGGGGCAGCAGAAGCAGCTTCCTTTTTCACCTCACTGGAATGATCATCTTCTCCATGCGGATGATCATGTTCTTGCGCTCGGAGCTCGTGTTTTGTCACAGCTCCATCAATACCTAAGCTGAGCCCCAGTCCTATAACCACCGCAAGGATGGTTGTAATAGAGACCCTTTGTTTCTTACTCATGAATGCTCCCGGAAATACATGGTCAGCGCGACGGCGTCATCGAGAAATCGAATGGGTGATTTGGGATGGATAAAAAGAAACGGCGTCGCCGTAAATCCGCTCAAGGCGTACTAGGGCGTCAGTTGCACTTTCTAAAGACTGAAGATACTGGCCACGCGAAGAAATCAGGGTTCGCTGGGCATCCAAGACATCCAGGAAGCTGAATTTGCCCATGGCAAAGCCACGGGTCGCGCTTTCGACGGCTTGCCTGCCCGCAGGAAGAATCGATTGGCGAAACTCCGAGATGTCGGCAACAGCTATTTCCCACTGCTCATAAGCCTGCAGGGTTTCACTCCTTAGACGAAGCTCTGCTGCATTGCGTAAGTCCCGTGCCTGATCCGCCCGGCGTGAGGCTGCATAGATATTGCCCTGATTACGGTCAAACAAAGGTAGCGGCAAGGAAATGCCGACCAGGTTTACCCGCTCTCGTTCCTGCTCATCGTACTGGCTACCGATACTGACGCGTATGTCGGGTATGCGCTGAGTGCGCTCCAGATGGAGCTCGGCCTCGCTTCGATCGATCTGTAGCAAAGCACGACGCAGCTCTGGCGTGCCGCGTATACGACCCAGCAGTTCATCTCTGGCTGGAAGGCCGGGCAGATGTTCAAAGCTGCCCTGAACCTGAGAAAAAACAGGCACCGACTCGCCTAACAGTGCTGCCAACTGCTTGTAGGTACTATCGCGCTCAAGCTGAGCCCGGCGCACTTCAACGCGTACAGTAGAAAGTTGAACCTCCGCTCGAGATAATTCTACGGGTGAGGTTTTTCCTGCCTCCACTCGGCCCTTGGCGATGGTAAGGCCATTGTCTGCCAACTCTACCGCTTGCTTGGCAAGCTGCAGGCCTTCCTGAGCCTTTAGTGCAGCATAAAAGGCTTGCATGACATCGGCGCGCAAGCTGTTGGTCCGGTAGTCAATATCCGCTGAAGCGAGCACCTGAGAGGCATTAGCCACGTCTACCCTTGCCTGGCGCTTCCCTCCAAGTTCAATAGGTTGAGTAAGAGTAACGCTGCTGATCTGTTTGTTGGAGCGAGTATCCTCTACATCCCAGGAGAGTTCTGGGTTGGGTATCAATCCCGCTTGCTGCCTAAGCCCAAGCGATACGTCTGCCTCCTGACGAGCAGCAGAAAACTCTGGATTATTCTCATAAGCTTTGGATAAAGCGCTTTCCAGTGTCAAAGCCCCCATCGAAGGGCCTGCAGTCAATGGAGATGCCATTAAATAACCAAGAAGCCCTAATCCATAACTAATAAGCTTGGTGTTTGGAAACTTCCAAAAAGTATCTAGTACAGACAAAAATTGCTCCCGACATCTTGGTTTACAGTTAGGCTTTATGAGAAATAAAAAGAGCGCCCTTATTTCCAGCAATGAAATAAAGCTATCTCGATTATCACTGTATAGACAGAACTTATCGGGGAAGTGACCTGAACATTACAAATCTGTAATGTTCAAACAGAGGGGGAATACCTCGCTACAATTTACCTATTTCATGACACTGCTTTTGCAATGCATGAGATATGAGAGCTGCTGAGATAGAGCCTTTCAAGCCGCGTTCTTGACCCATGGCGCCTGCTTTTTAAAAAGCTTTCTTGACTCTGTAGTCGCTACAGGGTTTATGCTTTGAACTATAAACTCCAGCGCTATCAAAACAAATAATAAAAATTCATCCTTAATTAAGTGTTTATTATTTTAATAGTGAGTACACCATGCGAATCCTTATTGTTGAGGACGAGCCAAAAGCTGCCGAATATTTAAAGCAAGGTTTGACTGAAAGTGGTTATATTGTTGACTGTGCCAATACTGGCATCGATGGACTTTATTTAGCTCACCAGCAGACGTATGACCTTATTCTGCTGGACGTAAATCTTCCAGAGATGGATGGTTGGGAAGTACTCGAACTCATACGAAAGCGCAAGCAGACGCGTGTGATCATGCTGACAGCACGAGGGCGTCTTGAAGAAAAGGTGAAAGGTCTTGATCTGGGCGCTGATGATTACCTGGTCAAACCCTTCCAGTTCCCAGAGTTACTGGCCCGTATCCGTTCGTTGTTTCGCCGAAGTGATGCAGTCCAGGTATCGGATGTTGTTAAGGTGGCCGATCTGGAGCTTGATCCGAATCGGCACCGTGCCTTTCGTGGCAACCAGCGTATTGACCTGACGACCAAGGAATTTGCGCTCCTGCATCTGCTCATGCGCAAGACGGGTGAGGTGCTCACCCGTACCCAGATCATCTCGATGGTTTGGGACATGAATTTTGACTGTGACACCAATGTCGTTGAGGTTTCAATCAGACGGCTGCGGGCCAAGATCGACGATCCCTTTGAGATAAAGCTAATCCATACCATTCGTGGTGCGGGGTATATTCTTGAGGAGCGTGGATGATTTCGACCAGCTTGTCGTTTCGCCTGAGCCTCAAGGTTATCCTGCTGGGAGCAATGCTCGTCATGCTTGTTGTAGGGCTCTCCTACATAACGCTTGATCGTGAGCTTGATCTCTCTGCTCATGAAAACCTGACTGGCAAGTTCGAGCGTATCGAACATAACCTTAAGGTAGACGTAGCACCTGAGCAGTTATCAAACAAGCCGCACGCATTGCTGGATCTCATCCTGGGCCATGACAACCTGAGCCTTAGTATCCTTGACGCCGATCAGGCGCCTGCTGTCATGCTGGGCATCGGGCAATATGCTCTTGCTCCCGAGATTCGTACCCTGGCAGTAGGCACCTCTATCGCCTTTCATTCTTGGCTTTCAGCAACCAACCAGGAGATGCTGACTGTCTCCAAGGTTATCCCGACTCAAGACGGTCAATTGGTTAAAGCACTGCTGACTCTGGATCGTTCAGCTGACCGCCACTTGCTATTGGCCTTTTTAAAGTCATCACTAGTCTCCGTACCGGTACTTTTGATACTCATCGGCATTAGTGCCTGGTTGCTTGTACAAAAGGAACTCCGGCCGTTACGACGGTTTCGCAGTGTTGCCGCACAGATATCGACCCAAAGTCTTTCCCATCGAATCAAAACTGACAGATTGCCCAGGGAGTTGAAGGATCTTGCTCATAGCATGAATTTTATGCTCCACCGGCTAGATACAGGTGTACAACAGCTTTCTGAATTTTCGGACGATCTTGCTCATGAATTGCGCTCCCCAATTAACAATCTCATGATCAAGACACAGGTTACCCTCTCGCGTAAACGCTCCGAGGCGGAATATTGCCACGTCCTGGAGTCTGCTATAGAAGAGTATGAACGGTTAAATCGAATTATCTCGGACATGCTGTTTCTCGCCCAGGTAAGTCATCCCCATACACTGATTCCCTTCACCCCCATCTTTCTGCGCGACGAGACCATGCGAATCATGGACCTCTTTGCAATCAGTGCCGAAGACAAGGACATATCGATAAGCATCAGAGGAGAAGCCTCCACGATGGGAGATCGGTTAATGATCCAACGTGCTCTGTCCAACTTGCTCTCAAATGCTATTGGGCATACGCCTTACGGCGGCACGGTGGCCATTGTTCTAACGGAAGAAGCAGACGAGGCCAGTGTCACTGTTGAGAACACGGGTGCCGGTATTGGTGCACATCACCTACCGCATCTTTTTGAACGGTTCTATCGGGTTGATGGCCGGCGGACGCATGAACAGGGCGGTACAGGACTGGGGCTGGCCATCGTACGCTCCATCATGAGTCTGCATCAAGGACGCTGTGAGGTCGAAAGCATTCCTGGCCACGTGACTCGCTTCCGCCTGATATTCCCCATAGGACAGGTCCGTGCTTCAAGCCTTACCCCTACTTACGACGTCTTTTAGAGGGCCTTTATGGACCATCACGAGCACAGCCATGCACATGCACATGCACATGGAAACATTGACACGAATAACAAGGCCTTCCTGATAGCGACAGCCTTGAATACCGGCTTTGTTATTGTCGAGTTTGTTTACGGCATCGCTGCAAACTCAACGGCCCTTATTGCTGATGCTGGGCATAACCTGTCTGACGTATTAGGTTTGATACTGGCGTGGGGAGCTGCTCTTTTAGGGAGAAGAGCCCCTAGCCATAAATTCACCTATGGTTTGAGGGGTACATCTATTCTTGCTGCACTAGGTAATGCCGCGCTGCTTCTTGTTGCCTGCGGTGCCATTGCCTGGGAAGCAGTCACCCGCTTTTCAAACCCCGGAGCGGTATCCGGGCTGACCGTTTCCATAGTAGCTGGCATCGGCATCCTCATAAACGGTGCCTCAGCGCTTCTTTTCATCAAGGGCAGCAAAAGTGATCTTAATGTCAAAGGCGCATTTCTTCATATGGCAGCTGATGCAGGCGTCTCACTCGGCGTGGTCCTTGCAGGTGTCGCTATCTACTTTACAGGCGCACACTGGATCGACCCCATCCTGAGCCTGATCATTGTAGCCATCATCATAATCAGCACTTGGTCACTATTGCGTGACTCTGTAGATCTTGCACTTAATGCTGTACCCAACAGCGTTGATCGTAATGCGATCGAGACCTACCTCCTGCAGCTAAACGGCGTGAAAGACATACACGACCTTCATATTTGGGGGATGAGTACTACAGAAAACGCCCTGACGGTGCATTTGGTGATGCCCAATGGCTATCCGGGAGATACCTTCATGAATGAGACAATGCATACGCTCAAGGACAGGTATTCAATTCATCACTGTACGCTTCAGGTAGAGCAAGGACTGGCCCCTCATGAGACCCAGCTGGTTTAACGCTCAGCACTGCTTTTAAACAATAATTATGGGCCTTGGCCTACATACTTAACACTCGGCGCCAGGGATGGCCTGAGTAAATTGGCTGGGAATACCCTTTGCTATCCCTTTCCTGATAAAAGGAAATAGCTAATCTTGATCGGTAGAGCCATCGCTCCTGGGTGTGGAAGCTGAGCTATGAAAGTGTACGACCAGTGCGTATTACCCTGTCTTATTCATTCAGTAATGAACTCCCGGCGCCTTGACGCCTACCGAAGGCGTTTAGCGATTCAGGCCAAGGGGGTAGCACTGGAAATTGGCTTTGGTTCAGGACGCAATCTGCCCTTCTACATCCCGGATCAGGTTGAGCGGCTCTATGCGCTTGAGCCTGACGCCAATATGTTAAAGCTGGGTCAGAAGGACGTATCGCATGCGCCTTTTCCCATCGAGATCCTGCATTGCACGGCTGAGCATATTCCTTTGCCTGATCGGAGCATAGATACTGCACTTTGCTCCTGGACACTATGTAGCGTTCCAGATATCCGCATGGCTCTCCATGAGATTCGTCGAGTACTCAAACCTGATGGGTATTTCGCCTTTTGCGAACATGGTTTGGCGTCGGATCCAGGCGTTGCTCGCTGGCAGCAGAAGCTGACGCCCATGTGGAGCCGTTTTGTAGGCGGATGCCATCTGGATCGTTCCATTGATGAACTGCTCAGGGACAGCGGTTTTCGAATAGCCAGGCTTGAGAACAGCTACCAGAGCATGGTTAAGCCAATGAGCTATATGTATGAAGGGCTGGCTGATCTAGAGGGTGCCAAGTCAACCGCTGATGCTCTCTGACATTTACCCTTACCCAACCAGAAGCAGCATTCATACACACCCCTATTATTAGGTGCAACTAAGAGTTTTTGCTGCAAGCGTTTAGTTAAATAACAGCCATGTCAGAGGGCCACCGTGAACGGTGGCCCTTTCAGTTACTGCTTTTCAATACGGGTAATGGTTGAGTCCATTCCCGTGGAGGCAAACTCAAATTTTACCTTGTCGCCCTGCTTGAGACCTTGTAACTGGGTGGCCTCGGCTTTAAAGCCCATTGTCATGGATGGCCAGCCCAATGCTTCGACCGGCCCATGAGCAATCGTCACGGACCCCTTCTCAGTATCAACCTTTTTGACAACACCAGTAGCCTTGCCCGTCTTTGTGGTCGCCTTTTGATCCATCGGCATGTCCATGCCCTTATGATCCATCGGCATACCCTCCATGGACTGTTTTTCCGCAGCAAATAGCGCAGGTGAAACAAGCAATGAGGCGAAAACGATACTTGCGATTTTCATGAGTGTTCTCCAGGGGGGTTATCTGTTTTGAAGGAATCGCGAAACTGTCGACGGCGCATCAGAAGGTAGGCTGCTGGCAGGACGAACAAGGAGAGCAAGGGCGCACTGATCATACCGCCTACCATTGGTGCGGCGATGCGGCTCATGATCTCTCCTCCGGTACCGGTTCCCCAGAGAATGGGCAGAAGGCCGGCAATGATCACCGCAACGGTCATTGCTTTAGGACGTACACGCTGTACAGCACCCTCACGAATAGCCTCAACCAGCGCACGCTCATGGTTATGGCCTGCTTCTAACCGTTCATGCCATGCATTTCTCAGATAAAGCAGCATGATTACACCAAACTCCGCCGAAACTCCGGCCAGAGCAATAAAACCAATCCCTGTTGCAATTGAAAGGTGATAATCCAGTACATAAAGAAACCAGACACCTCCAGTAAGAGCAAAGGGAAGCGTGACCATGATAAGAAGTGCTTCATTAAAACGATTGAAGATAAAATATAGGAGAACAAAGATGATCAAAAGCGTGGCAGGCACCACAAGCTTGAGCCGTGCATTAGCCCTCTCCATGAACTCAAACTGTCCAGAATAGCTAACGCTCATCCCTGGGCTCAGCTTGACCTCAGCTTCGATCTTCTGACTCAAGTCAGCTACAACTGACGCCATATCGCGACCGCGAACATCTATATATACCCAACCAGTCAAACGAGCGTTTTCGCTTTTCAGCATGGGTGGCCCGTCGCTGACTTTGACCGATGCCACGGTCCCCAGAGTGATCTGACTACCTTGAGGAGTGTAAATAGGCAACTGCTGCAGCGCTGTCAGAGAGTCTCGCCATTCACGCCCATAGCGTAGATTGATCGGATAGCGTGCCAGGCCCTCGACCGTCTCTCCAATGGTCTCACCGCCAATGGCACCGGCTACGATAGCTTGTACGTCAGCGATATTCAGACCATAGCGGGCGGCAGCGCTACGATCGATATCCACATCGATATAGCGTCCACCCGACAGGCGCTCAGCCAGCGCTGACGTAACGCCTGGTACTGTTTTGGCGATACGCTCAACTGATTGAGTCACCTTATCGATCTGCGCAATATCCGTTCCATAGACCTTTACGCCGATTGGACTCTTGATCCCAGTGGCCAGCATATCTATTCGGTTACGGATAGGTGGAATCCAGAGATTAGCTACCCCAGGCACCTGCACCGTATGGTCCAGCTCCTCGATAAGCTTCTCGGTGGTCATGCCTGCTCGCCATTCATTCCTGGGCTTGAATTGAATAGTTGTCTCAAACATCTCAAGTGGCGCTGAGTCTGTTGCCGTATCAGCACGTCCAGCCTTGCCAAATACATGTGCCACTTCCGGCACGGTTTTGATTAAGCGGTCGGTCTGCTGCAGGAGCTCGCTTGCCTTTTGCGCTGAAAGCCCTGGCAGCGCTGTGGGCATGTAGAGCAGATCGCCTTCATCCAACGGTGGCAGGAATTCTCCTCCCAAGCGGGTAGCAGGCCAAATGCCGGTAAGAAAAACCAGGAGTGCTACCAGAAGCGTTATTTTGGGCCAACGTAGCACGGTATCCAATACGGGCTGATAGAGGCGGATGAGTAACCTGTTGAGTGGGTTACGATGCTCTTCAGGTATCTTGCCGCGGATCCAGTAGCCCATCAGTACAGGAACCAGCGTAACCGAAAGGCCTGCCGCTGCCGCCATGGCATAGGTTTTAGTAAAGGCCAGCGGACCGAATAAACGGCCCTCCTGAGCTTCCAGGGTAAAAACCGGTATAAACGAAAGAGTAATGATCAGCAGACTGAAGAAAAGCGCTGGCCCTACCTCAATCGCGGCCTGAGTGATTACTTTCCAGTGCTCATTACCCTTAAGCGGCCTGTCAGGATAGTGTCTATGCCAGGCTTCGATGTGCTTGTGAGCATTTTCTATCATGACAATCGCGGCGTCGACCATTGCGCCAATCGCAATGGCAATTCCGCCAAGAGACATGATATTAGCGTTAACCCCCTGTCGCTGCATGATGATAAAGGCAATTAGCACCCCTACAGGCAGTGACACGATGGCTACAAATGAGGAACGCAAGTGCCAGAGAAACAAGGCGCAGATCAGCGCCACAACGACAAACTCTTCGATCAGTTTGAAGCTTAAGTTTTCTACAGCACGATCAATGAGCTTGCTGCGATCATACGTCGTAACGATATCAACGCCCTCCGGAAGGCTTTGCTTGAGGTTGTCCAGTTTTGCCTGGACGGCGGCAATCGTATCCCGAGCATTTTTGCCACTACGGAGAATCACCACGCCTCCCACTACTTCACCCTCGCCATCAAGTTCGGCAATACCACGCCGCATCTCCGGGCCTAGCTGAATATGGGCGACATCACCTAAGGTTACAGGAACACCACTGGTATCCAACCGCAAAGGAACAGCACGAAAGTCGTTTAGGGTCTGCAGGTAGCCCGAGGCTCGAACCATGAACTCGGTCTCAGCCAGCTCAAGCACACTTCCCCCCGTCTCCTGGTTGGCCTTGTTGATAGCTTCAGCGATCTGTTGCTGAGTCACGCCTCGATTAGCCATACGAATAGGGTCCAGCACAATCTGGTACTGCTTGACCATCCCACCAATCGGTGCGACTTCCGCCACATTGGGTAATGTCTTCAACTCATAGCGGAGAAACCAGTCCTGTAGTGATCGTAGCTGGGCCAGGTCATGTCCTCCGCTGCGGTCAACCAGGGCATACTGAAAAATCCAGCCTACGCCTGTAGCATCCGGCCCCAGCGCAGGCTTTGCCGCGGCGGGTAAACGCCCCTGCACCTGGCTGAGATACTCCAGAACTCGCGAGCGGGCCCAATAAAGATCGGTGCCGTCCTCAAACAGTATGTAGACGTAACTGTCGCCAAAGAAAGAGTAGCCCCGTACCGTCCTGGCTCCAGGAACCGACAGCATGGTAGTGGTCAGCGGATAGGTAACCTGATTTTCAACGATCTGGGGCGCCTGCCCGGGATAGGGCGTACGGATGATGACCTGTACGTCGGAAAGATCAGGCAGTGCATCAACGGCCGTGTTCTTCACTGACCAAATGCCCCATACCACCGCAAACAGTGTCGCCAGGAGGATCAGGAATCGATTGCCGACAGACCACTGGATGACTGTAGCAATCATGGCTGACCTCCCAGGCGCTCAATACGCTCGATCAGTAGGCCATCATCCGTCTGGCGTACTGCAAACCGGACCTGATCACCTGTCTTGAGGTTGGCGGCAAGGGATTTGTCTGCCAGTGGAAAGCCCATGGTCATTCCAGGCATGCCAAGTGTTATGAAAGGCCCATGAGAGAGGGTAATCATGTCGTCACCAAGCTCAATAATGGTGCCTTCAGCTTCATGCAGGGCGGGCTTGGAGGCGCTGGCTGACGGCTCAAGCGGCTGAGCGGTGAGTCCGCGTAAACTAGCTTCAGAATCCAGCAGAAACTGTCCCGAGGCAACAACCTGCTGGCCCTCTTCCAGACCTTGTAGGATCTCGACTTTGTCTGCTATTTCACGGCCTACCCTGACTTCTACGGGGCGGTACTGGCCAGCGTTCTCAGCAAGCATGACTATTGCTCGTTTGCCAGTACGGATCACCGCTTCGGCGGGTATGACCAAGGCATCGTACTGATCGCTGCTGAGGATGACTTCAGCCGTCATGCCGGGTCGTAGACGTTGTTGTGGGTTAGGCAACTCTACTCGAACCCGCACCGTTCGGCTTTCAGGGTTAGCTTGCGGCAGAATCGCCTTGATCGTGCCGTTAAGTACATCACTTGGATAGGCAGGTAAGTGTGCTTGAACGGGTTGTCCAGCAGACAGAGCAGAAATTTGCGCCTCAGGTACGGCTACTTCAAGCCAGATACTGCTGATACCATTGATCCGGGCAACGAGCGCACCGCCAGCAAGCGTCATTCCCTGACGTATATCTAGGGTTTCAAGTACCCCCTCAATTGGACTGGTAATCGTCCATACAGGACTGGCCTTGCCGCTACGCGTAACCTGTTCAATCAGTACTTGCGGCATACCGGCAAGACGCATCCGCTGGCGAGCCGCTGCCAACAATGCTGGCTCGTTCAATGCCCGAAGTGCAAGATACTCCTCCTGCACAGCAGCCCACTCCGGTACCAACAGGTCAGCTAACGGTGCGCCTTTCTTAATAATATCTTCAGGGGCAAGGTCATATACCCGCTCCACAAACCCGCCGCTGCGTGTCTGCAAAACTGCTACGTCCCGCTCATCATAGGTCAGCGCTCCCGACGCACTTAAGGTTTGAGCGAGAGACTCCCGAGTCACAGGAGAGACGCGCATTCCAAGGTTTTGCGTAATGCCTGGGTCTATTGTAACGGCAGCGCTATTTCCACTCTCATCGGCATAGCGCGGCTGGAGCTCCATATCCATGAATGGCGATTTACCAGGCTTATCAAACTTTTGCTGGGGGTACATAGGGTCGTACCAATACAGCACCTTTTTTTCAGATTGATCAGCGGTTACAGAGGAAGGCTGATTTTGATCCACAGGCAGATTGGGGGCAGGCGATGGCTTGCCTAGCCAATAGCCCAGAAGGCCGGCAAGCACAGCAATCATCAACACGAACAATGACCCTATAAGGATTCGTTTAGTCATTTGAATGTGCTCCGTACGCAAAATGCAGACGAGCACTGGTCAGCGCTTGCAGCTGGGTAATATCGATAAGCTTGAGACGAGCCTGAATCAGATCACGGCGCGCCTCGACCACGGCGGCCAAATCGCCTTTTCCGGCGCGATAGCTTGCCATGGCAAGATCCACCTTCTCCTTGGCTAGAGGAACAAAGGTTTTCTGGCTACGCTCAAGGGAATTATGGAGGCGCTCATATTCAGCCAGGTCGCTCTCCAACATCTGCGCATGCTCGCGCAATATGGCCTCGCGCTCGGCTTCAAGTTGAATGAGCTGCGACCGTTTGGCTGCAATCTTGGGATCCTGTCGGGAAGTGGTAAATAGCGGCAAGTCAAAACTGACCTGAAGGCTGACCATGTCACCGTACTCGCGACCGCGATGCTGATAATCTACCTGCCAGCCCCAGTCAGGCTTTTTTTCAGCAACAGCTTCCTGTATTTCAGCCTCTGCTACGCTGGCTCTGGGCCCGAAAACGGCTACATTAGGGTGCTGCCTGAGATTATGTTTGAAATGATGCGTATCAACAGGCCATAGGGGCAGATTTCCTGATAGCGGTTCGTCTGCGGCGGGTCCAACCCAGCGGCGCAGTGCAGCGCGTGCCTGCGTTAGAGCGCGATGTAGCTCATCCTCCTCTTCCGCTAGAGTGGCAGCTTCCTGTCTAGGGATGACGCTATCAGCCGCCATTCCTGCATTGCCTGCAATGGTAGCCTGCACCGCTTTGCCAAAGAGGCGGTTTTCATTGTAGAGACTCCCAAAGAGCGCCAGTTTCTGCTCGATCGCTCGGGCCTCTATCCAGGCCAGGGCGGTTTCTACCCTGACACTAAGCCGTTCTACCTGTTGCTCTGCCTCTGCCTGAAGTATTTCAGCCTGGGCGGCTTCGACGCGTGCGCGGCGCTTATCACTATTAGACACCTCTTGCATGATGCCAACCATTTGCATGGTCATGGAGTCTCGATTAAGACTGTACCGGTCCTGGCCCTCGACAGGTACGTTCTGCAGGCCGAGAGAAAGCCTGGGGTCCGGTAACTCACCAGCCGGGATGGCGGCGCTGCGAGCCGCTTCGATGTCCGCCCGCCTGGCTCTCATCGAAGGCGCCTCATGCTCAGCCAATAGTAAGGCTTCATCAAGGGTTAATGCCGGAGCCAACCTCGGCACAGCCATAAACGTCACAGCTAGAACGCCCCAGGACAGGCGCCCGTTATGATTACATTGAAAAATCATTGCACAATTCCGTCATGTTCTGGCACGCCATGCATGCGTGCATAGACATCCCTGCGACCATCGAGGCGCAAGATAAGCTTAGGACAAATCAGGAATTAGACGCGGGGAGGTCGCCAGACCGTATCAAGGCTAGGGTATGGAATAAACTCAGCAAGAGGCTGGTGAATAACCAGTGACTCTAGAGGAGGAAAGATTTTCAGAGAAGTGACTTGAATTGCACTATTGGCTTGGCACTGCTCACCTGTTTTGCAGATTTTGCTGCCGCTATGAAAACTTTTTTCTTTATCAAAGCAGCTATCTTCTATTATGCCTTTCGACATGTCCTTGTGCAGCTGCTGCATGGGGCAAGGTTCAGCTACAAATGCCGCGCCCGCCGTCCCGGCCATGGGAAGCGTTAGACTAAGCACCAAGAGTAGGCAAAACCTTATAAATACATTCACTCTCAGATGTTAGCCAAATCTCAGACAACCCACAATGCTTCCAGGACCAGACTTAATCGCTCTATGCGTTTTGCAAAATTATTGCGCCAAATGTGTCTTTGAGTATGTGCACTCTACAGCTTTTGGAAACTCGAAGAAAAACTGGGTCACTCCCCCTGCCGAGGTACATCCTGCACGTCCATGATGAGCCTCAATAATGGAACGGGTAATCGCGAGTCCTAGACCTGCATTATGTGGACTACCCTCTCGCCGTGCAGGGTCTGCCCGGTAGAACCGATCAAACAGCTTGTCGAGGTGTTCGGGGGCAATGGCTGGGCCCGGGTTTTTTACCGTAAGAACCACGTAGGCATTATCTTCCCTGACCTCTACCTTGATAGTTTCTCTCTCAGGGGTATAGCGCAGCGCGTTTGAGAGCAGGTTTGAGATAGCCCTATGGATCATCAGGATATCCCCTTTGATTGAACCATAGCCCTCAACGATCAACTTGATGTCCTTTTCATCGGCAAGCAGCTGATAGTACTCCGCAAGCTTTTCCGCCGTTTCGCGTAGATCTACGTTCTGCCGGGCAGGAATGATCAATCCATTATCCGCTTTGGCCAGGAACAGCATGTCATCAATCATGCGAGCCATGCGCTTGAGGTCATCAAGATTTGAGTAGAGATTTTCCTCATAGTCTTCGATATTCCGCTTGCGGGAAAGGATAACCTCGGTATGCGTTGTTAGATTCGCTACAGGCGTACGTAGCTCGTGTGCGATATCAGCGGAGAAGTTGGACAGTCGAACAAATGAGTCATCCAATCTATCAAGCATGGCATTGAACGATGACACCAACTCCTGCAACTCATACGGAACAGGCGCCAGGGGAATGCGTGCCTTTAACGATTTGGCTGATACAGATGCTGCAACCCTGGCTACCTGTCCAATCGGTCGAAGTCCTTTGCGTACAACTACCCAGCCCAATGCGGCGCTAATCAGCGCACTGCACACCAATCCGATCCAGAACCACTTTTGCAAGGACTCAAAAAAGGTCATGTGCATGGTTACATCAAGCGCAACCATAATGGTGAGGGGCGGCTCTTCTGGTAGGGTGACATGATCGGTAAGGCCACGAAACATATGCTCCTGATCATGCCATTCCCAGATTTGCCCTGCTTTTTCTGAGCTGAATTGTGCGGGAATAGTTCGCTGGCTTGAGCTTGCAAACAGCTCATTTCCAGCATGATCCTGGATAACGGCCACGAGTTCCTCATGAGCGCTTAAAAGGGCTTTTAGTTGAGGGTGTAAAAGCCCGATATCTGCCACGCTCGATAAGGTCTTAAGCGTATTTTCAGCGGCGTGCAGTTTCTCCTCCAGAGCCATCTGATCCATCATCTGGAAGTGCTTATGGCTGAGGTGGGTGAAAATGAGCCCAGCTGCAGTAAGGACTATTGCAACGACCAGCATAAACATCAAGCTGATGCGGGCTGTTAATGAGGGCTGCCTACCCATTGTCTTCTTCCGGTCCTTCAAGCATATAGCCCATACCTCGTGAAGTATGAATAAGCTTGACGTCAAAGCCGTCGTCAATCTTTGCCCGTAGACGCCGCACGGCTACCTCGATGACATTTGTATCGCTATCAAAATTCATGTCCCAGACCTGGGATGCAATCAGCGATTTAGGCAGGACCTCACCCCGTCTACGCAAGAGAAGCTCAAGCAGCGCAAATTCCTTGGACGTCAGATCGATGCGTTTTCCACCCCGAAATGCCCTGCGTTTCATAAGGTCGACCTCAAGGTCGGCAATGCTCATCTGGGTCTGGGTTGGTGCGCTAGTACTCCGACGTAACAGCGTTCTGACACGCGCAAGTAATTCGGAAAAGGCAAACGGTTTGATCAAATAGTCATCTGCGCCCAGTTCAAGTCCCTTGACTCGGTCTTCAACCTGATCCCGAGCCGTCAGGTAAAGCACTGGTACACTTTTGCCGGCCGCGCGCAGTACCTTGAGTACCTCCCAGCCATCAAGACCAGGCATCATGATGTCCAGAATCAATAGATCATAAGCCTCGCCCAGCGCCTGTTGGAGTGCCTCGGTACCAGAGGTCACGCGGTCAACGGTAAAGCCTGCCTCGCCTAGTCCTCGCTGTAAGTACATTCCTATCTTGGGTTCGTCCTCAGCAATAAGGATTTTCATACGACAGTACCCCAGGTAGAAAAGAGGATTGTGCCTCTAGCGTAGTGGAGCTGACGAGAACCTTACAGAAATGTAATGTGCCGCTAAGGTTGCAGTCAGGTTGCTCGTCTAGTGTCAATGTTTGTTACAGCAAGGTCTGCAGGCCGCAATCCTATTGAGTTCCTGACAGGGACGCCCAGCGTTTTCCCCCAGCTGACTAAACTGTAATTTTCACTTCATCCTGCCGACAGGCTTGAGTGATTAAGGTTATCCCGAGCTTAACGCTTTCCCTGCGATTACCTAGAGGCGAACAGGGAATACTTAATCACATGAGGGTACTGAAAATGAACGCTGTTAAATCATTCTTTATTGCTTCTGCACTAATGCTCTCCTCTTTGGCTATGGCCGAAAGCGGTGGTGATCGTGTCTTTGACCGTATGGCTCAGGCCCGTGAAGCATCGGTCGCTGCCATGCAAACTCAGGAGTCCAAAGCAGCCACCATAGTCGCGGAGGATAAGGAGACCAGGAAGCACTCGCACTGCTAAGCGCTTGAGCAGGCCAACCTTACAGAAATGTAATCATGCGGCTTACTCAAATATGGCATTTTCGTCGCGCTTGTAGGCTGGTAAGCGTTGACATAAGGGCTGGTAATGTCTGCCTTGCCCTGTACACCTTCCTTTCATAACGGCTCTGACTCAATGACTGATTGGACACACGGCATGCAATCCAAAACTTCAAGGCGAACGTTCGTAAAGGGTATGGCCGCCGGAGGCCTACTGGGTGGACTGGGCTTGTGGCGTAACCCAGTTTGGGCGATCACAAGTCCTGGCGTGCCGAATGTATTGACCGGTACCGAGTTTGACCTCCTGATCGGAGAGACGCCAGTCATTATCGCCGGTAAATCGAAACCCGCCATGACCATCAATGGTGGGCTGCCAGGCCCTCTGCTGCGCTGGCGTGAGGGTGATACGGTGACGCTTCGAGTCCGAAATCGCTTGAAGGATACAACCTCCATCCACTGGCACGGCATTATCCTGCCGGCCAACATGGATGGCGTACCAGGGCTTAGTTTTCATGGCATCGAGCCCGATGGCATGTATGTCTACAGGTTCAAGGTCAAGCAGAACGGTACCTACTGGTATCACAGTCATTCCGGTTTCCAGGAGCAGTCAGGGGTATATGGGCCGTTGGTCATTGATGCCAAGGACCCTGAGCCTTTTACCTACGATCGTGACTATGTGGTGATGCTGACCGACTGGACCGACGAGGATCCTGTCCGCTTGATGAAAAAGCTCAAGAAGCAGGCGGACTACTACAACTTTAACAAGCGCACCGTAGGCGACTTCATCAACGACGTCAGTGAGAAAGGTTGGTCTGCAACCATGGCTGATCGCAAGATGTGGGCCGAGATGAAGATGAACCCCACGGATCTGGCCGACGTCAGTGGTTATACCTACACCTACTTGCTAAACGGCAAAGCGCCGGATGATAACTGGACAGGTGTCTTCCGACCGGGTGAGCGTTTACGACTACGGTTCATAAATGGCTCGTCCATGACGTACTTTGATCTTCGGATTCCGGGCCTAAAGATGACGGTTGTGGCTGCTGATGGGCTTTATGTGAATCCGGTTTCCGTTGATGAGCTAAGAATTGCTGTCGCCGAGACCTACGACGTGATTGTTGAGCCTACCCAGGAGGCCTATACCCTTTTTGCTCAGTCCATGGACCGCACTGGTTTTGCCCGAGGCACCCTGGCGGTTAGTGAGGGTTTATCAGCGCCCGTCCCCCCTCTTGATCTTCGCCCTCTTGTCACCATGGATGATATGGGGATGGGTGGGATGGACCATGGAAGTATGGGGGGAATGGATCATAGCCAAATGCAGGGCATGACTCAGGATTCAATGCAGGGCATGTCTACCATGAGTGGCAGCCAGTCCATGCAGGGTATGGATCATAGTCAGATGCAGGGTATGAAGGGCATGACCGGTATGGAAGGTGGGCAGATGCAGGCAATGGATCACAGCCAAATGCAAGGCATGGACCATAGCCAAATGCAGGGCATGTCCTCAATGGGCGGTATGGCTGGAATGGGAGCTATGCAGTCCCATCCCGCTTCCGAGCAAAACAATCCCCTCGTGGACATGCAGGCAATGAGCACCAGCCCAAAACTCGACGACCCAGGTCTGGGGCTTCGAAACAATGGCCGTCGTGTTCTGACCTA
The DNA here is from genome assembly GCF_058536325.1 of Pseudomonas sp. C2.3V. NCBI lineage: Bacteria > Pseudomonadati > Pseudomonadota > Gammaproteobacteria > Pseudomonadales > Pseudomonadaceae > Pseudomonas > Pseudomonas sp. C2.3V. The sequence goes on from NZ_JBZUBN010000003.1 coordinate 165,195, forward strand.
TGCCGATCTCAGAAGCACCTTTCCGGATCCAGATGGCCGTGATCCCAGCCGGACCATCGAACTACATCTCACCGGACACATGGAAAAATTTGCCTGGTCCTTTAACGGTGTGAAGTTCTCGGACGCAGAGCCCATTCGCCTCAAATATGGAGAGCGTGTAAGGATCGTATTGGTGAACGACACCATGATGACGCACCCCATCCACCTTCATGGAATGTGGAGCGACCTGGAAGATGAGAGCGGTAACTTCATGGTACGTAAACACACCATCGATATGCCTCCTGGATCAAGGCGCAGCTATCGTGTGACAGCAGATGCCCTCGGACGATGGGCCTATCACTGCCACCTCCTGTATCACATGGAAATGGGCATGTTCCGTGAAGTCCGTGTGGAAGAATGAGGATATCGATATGTCGCACCTGATTGGATCAAAGAACACGCTGGCCGGCGCTCTCGCTGTAATGCTGGGTGCTGCGCAGATACCTGTAGCCTTGGCGGCAGAAGCTCAGATGCAGGGTATGGACCATAGCCAGATGCAAGGCATGGATCATAGTCAGATGCAGGCTATGGGACAGGAGAAAGTAACCCAGAGCCGCACGCCTATTCCTGAGTTAACAGACGCGGATCGCGCAGCGGTCTTCATTGATTCCGATGGCCACGCTGTACACGATAAGGCTCTTAATACCTTTTTCCTGCTTGATCAGCTTGAGTGGCAGGATGCTGATGAAGGCAGCGCCCTAAGCTGGGATGCTCAAGGCTGGATAGGCGGTGATATTGATCGCTTATGGATTCGCTCTGAAGGTGAGCGAACCAATGGCAAAACGGAAGAAGCAGAAGTACAGGCCCTCTGGGGCCATGCTATTGGTCCCTGGTGGGATGTAGTGGGCGGTATCCGGCAGGATTTCAAACCTGGCTCTCCACAGACGTGGGCTGCCTTTGGCATACAGGGAATGGCTCTCTATAACTTTGAAGCAGAGGCCACGGCTTTCATTGGTGAAAATGGACAGACCGCCGCCCGCCTGGAAGGCGATTACGACATATTGCTGACCAACCGCCTGATACTTCAACCAACTGCCGAAGCCAATTTCTACGGAAAAAACGATCCTGCCCGCGGTATCGGCTCAGGTCTCTCTGATACTGAGATCGGAATCAGGCTTCGTTATGAAATCCGCCGGGAGTTTGCGCCCTACATTGGCGTGACGTGGAACCGTACTTATGGAAACACGGCCGACTATGCCCGAGAGGAAGGCGAGGACAGGAGCGAAGCCCGCTTTGTCGCGGGTGTCCGTATGTGGTTCTAGCGGTTCGGTATCGCCTGTTTAGCGATTGAGCGATCACTTAAGTTGTTCCAGAAAACAGTGTCTATAACTCACTATACAGTCCTATCTGTAAGGAGCCTTGCATGTATGTACGTACCCTTTTTGGCATCGTAGCGATGACGTCTGGCTTGCTGCTGAGCAGCCTGGCCCAGGCTCACCCTGAGCTTGTTGCATCAACCCCGGCAGCCAATGCCGAGGTGTCCTCCCCTGCGAACATAGAGCTCAAATTTTCGGAAAAGCTTTCTACCCAATTTTCAGGTGCAAAACTCACCATGACTGAAATGCCAGGCATGAAGCATCCGCCCATGAATATAGAGGCCAAAGTCTCTGGCAGTAATGATCCCAAGGTTATGGTTATTACCCCGGCAAAGCCTTTGGTGGCAGGCACCTATAAGGTTGACTGGCGTGCAGTGTCCTCTGACACCCATCCCATCACGGGCAGTGTTGTTTTCAAAGTGAAGTGATGCCATGGGCGACTGGATAAATATTGCTGTTCGGTTTGCGCTCTACGCTGACCTCATGCTGCTGTTTGGCTTACCACTTTTTGGTCTTTATGCCTTGCGTGGAGAAGAGCGCCTAGCTGGTACAGCGTTACGATTCGGGTCGCTCATTACAGGGACAGCAGTATTTGGAATCATGCTGTCCTTGCTTGCCATGCTGGTCCTGGCGAAGTCCATGAGCGGCGTCTCGCAATTCATGGAGCTGGAGCGACATGTATTCGAAATGATCATCTCAGGTACTGATGTCGGTTTTACCTGGATTATCAGAATCGCCGCGCTGATGCTGGCCTTGCTGGCAGCCCTACTACTTAGGCGCTGGCCGTTGGCGTGCCTTGGGCTTGTTAGCCTCTTTGGGGCAGTAGCCCTGGCTACGCTTGCCTGGGCGGGACATGGCGCAATGGATGAAGGCACCCGTCGCTATGTTCACTTTACCAGCGACATCTTCCATCTGGTTGGAGCAGGTGCCTGGCTAGGAGCATTGGCGGCCTTTGGCCTGCTACTACGCCCAGGAAGCCTTGTAGCGTCTGAGCATATGCATCTGCTTAGTCGCGTGTTGAACGGCTTTGCTACCACCGGAACCGTTATTGTCGTAACGCTCTCGATAACGGGGGTAATCAACTATGGACTCATCGTTGGCCCTACTCTTGATGGCCTGTTATCCAGCCTCTATGGCCAACTTCTTCTTGCAAAGCTGGCCTTGTTCGCCTTGATGCTGGTACTTGCAGCTGCCAATCGCTTTCGCCTGAGCCCTTTGCTTGAGCGTTCTATTCAGAATTATCAGCATCAACAGGCTGTAACAGCCCTGCGTCGTAGTCTGTTTGTAGAAATAGGCGCTGCCATTTTGATCCTTGGACTGGTTGCCTGGTTGGGTACCTTGAGTCCTGAGATAGAAATGGCCATGGAGTAGCTTCACGCTATGGACTCATGAAAATCAACCGGAGCAGTATCATGAAAAACACACGTGTCCGTTTAGCGAGCCTGATGGTGGCCGCTAGCATCGCGCTTCCTTTATTTCCGGCCTTTAGCCATGCAGGAGAGCAGCTAAGTATTGATGTTTATCGCGATGCTAACTGTGGCTGTTGCAAGAGCTGGGTCAAGCACATGCAAGCCAATGGCTTTGAGGTGCATGACCATGTCGAAACCAATATGAGTGCGGTTAAGGAGCGTTTAGGCGTAACGCCGAACCTGGCGTCCTGCCATACAGCTGTCGTGAATGGAAAGTTTGTTGAAGGTCATGTGCCGGCAGAACAGGTAAAAGAACTGGCTAAACGTAGTGATCTGGCTGGAATGGCGGTTCCGGGCATGGTAGTCGGTTCGCCTGGTATGGAGTACGGGGATCAGCAACAGCCGTATCAAGTGCTTGGTCTGACCAAGCAAGGCGCTGAGCAGATTGTCGCGCAGTACCCACAGAAATAAGGTTTTACCCCAGCCCTTCTTAACCGCTCCTTGCCTTTTCAACAGGCATTGTCTGATTGCCTACCTGCAGGATGTAACACTACTGCTGTTGGAAAGAGATATTATCCTCACGTCTCTATCCAATAGACTCCAAGAGTGTTACCTCCGGTTTGTCCTCTGCTCACAAGGACGTAACACTTTTTTCCCTTGACCTAGATTAGGTTAGGTTTGAGGAGAGCGTCGAGCGCGCACGCCGCATGGCCGAGCGAAACGAAGACGCGATTGCTCCGGTAAACCTTGCGGCCAGCGAGGGCGGTGAAAATTGGGTGCTGTCCCCTATCGCCGACTTCACCACCGACGACATCTTTGCCTATCTGGGCCAGGTGCGCTCAGGACAGATCCGCTGCTACGACAATTTTGATGCGCTGGTCGAAGTGTACCGCGACATGAACGGCGGTGATTGCATGGTTCTTTCGTACTTGAGCGGAGCCGATGCACGCCGCCGTCCCGGTTGTGGCGCCAGAACGGGCTGCTGGACGTGCCTGCGTGTTACCAGCGATGCCTCAGCCGAAAACATGATTGCCAAGCAAGGCGGCCAGTACAGCTGGCTCAAGCCGCTCCATGACCTGCGCTCGTACATGAAGGCCCGCCACTTTGATCCCTCTGCCCGTTGCTGGCTGAGCCGGCAGGTAGACGAGCGTACCGGCCGCATCAAGATCAGTCCCAATGCCTACAGCCCTGCGTATACGCTTGAGCTCCTGCGCCTGATCCTAACCATCCAAATTCAGGAAGAGGAAAGCGCGCGCCAGCTGGGTATCAAACCACGCTTCACAGTTCTTTCCATGCGCCAGATCGTGGCTATCGACATGTTGTGGGGCCGCTATGGCTATCACGAGCCGTTTATGGCGTTGCGGACCTATCTGGAGATCTACGAGCAGGACGCGCGCTATCCGCTACCCGATATCTCGAACCTGCCCACATGGACCGAGAAGGATGTCGCCTTTCGCGCCGAGGCCGTCCTGTGCGACGAGTTCTACGGGTCTTGGTACGATGGGCTACGCAACCTTGACCATGCGGTGGCTGGCGCTGAATCGCTCACCGTGACGCGCCAGGGTAAGCCTGTGACTGATGTCGTGACTACCGACGAGTTCGCCATCGACGAGGAAGGCCTTGAGCTGTTCCTGTCCCTTGAGCTTGACCACGCCCTGAACCGCGTCTCGCTCGACGCTGCGCCCTCGTCAGCCGTTCACTATCTGTTAGGACTCGGCACCGTATCGTTAAGCAAGGGCGGGCATGCCGAATGGTCGCGCATGCTCAGGCTCAGCAACCAGATCTGGCGATTTGATCTGATAGCGGTCCTGCACGACCCGCTGGCGCTGATCGAGCGGCTTAATCTGTTGAGCCAGAAAAAAGGGGACGTACCGATGGCGGCTAAATGCGCTGACAAACAAGGCCAGCTGGATCTGTTTACGTGTTGAGGGCATGAGGAAGGTGTGCGGGCCGTGGCGAAATTGCGACAGGAGGCAGACACAAAGCCCGCAAATGATGGCCTATTACCATTGTTTGTTTGCGGGCACTTGCATAATGGAAAAGTCGTGGGAAAAAAGAAGATGCGCCCCTCTGATTGGCGCACCCCTGTACATCCTCGACATCAAGGATGTTAAGACCTAAAGGAGTCGACATGAGCACTACAAAGCGCCCCTATGAAATGCTTTCCGTTCCGTTGATAGCACTTCATCACTTGACCGAGGACGTTGCAAACCGGTTGGAAACCGAAGGCGATGACAACCCATGGTGCCGTTGTGCAGTATACAAATACGGCCTTATTCTAGATGTGAGCGAAATGGATCTGGATGAGGACATTCCACAGTGTTTGCTCGATCTCAGACGTTGGAGTCAGGATCAGCAGATGTCCTTTTGGGTTATGCTGGAGGCATCAGGTTTGCCTCAGCCGGACCTGCCGCTGTACGAGTGGATTTGACCTGAAGGCGAGACAGGGGAGCAACCATGTTGTACCAGGAGCTGCGTACACTACGCGCCAAATGGGCAGCCGGTGATGCTACGGCTGAGGAGGTTGCTCGCTGTCTTGAGCTTGAACGCAGGGCCGAGGTGCGAGGCAATCTCTGCTTCGTCCTTGGCTTTGCGGCTGTTCTTGCTATAGCACTCGGCCTGATCGGCCTTGTCGTCTCCAATGTCTATCCTAGCGAAGGCTCACTGGTGACGTGGCATAGCGCTGGGCTTACGGGCGGTCTGCTGGGCCTTATTGCGGGCACATACGTTGTGATCAAGGGCGCGCAGCCGTAACGTCGTCCTCTCCCACATTTGCCAGAGGGTTCAGTGTGCAGGGCAAGATCAAATGGTTTTCAAAAGAAAAGGGGTACGGCTTCATTTGCTCCGACGAGGGCGTCGATCATTATTTCAGCGTCAGGGATGTTCAAGGCGCAGACCTGCCCGTCAACGCGGATATCGTGAGCTTTGAGAGCCACAACGGGCCGAAAGGATCACGAGCAACATCCGTCGTCATTCTCGCAAGACTCAAGTCCCAGATCAAACAGGATGACCGCGTTACGTGCCCCCACTGCAAGAAGAAGATGGTGCCCAGGCTGATCACCTTTCAGGGGTCAGTCACCCATACGGTGTGTCCCTTCTGTGCAGAAACCTACAGGGATTTCAGATCAGACGGCCCCTGCTTTATCGCGACGGCGATCTATGGAGACTATGACGCACCAGAGGTGGTCCGTCTCAGGCAATTCAGGGATCGAGCTCTCCTGCCTTCAAGAGCAGGACGTTTGTTGGTCAGGGGTTACTATCGGCTATCACCCCCCCTTGCCAGATACCTGGTACGTCACCCAAGGCTCTCAGCACGGCTCAAGCCACTGCTTGATGCCCTTACCCGACGGTTGGGCTGAAAAAAACGCGAGCACAAAAAAGCCGACGGTCCTTGAGGCGGTCGGCTCTATGGAGATCAGGAGCGCTTGCTAGCTGGCGCCCTTGGCTGAAGGTTGCGAAAGCGCCCCGGTGGCCTTTGGATCCTTAGCTCCCTCCTCGTCCTGCATCTGCAGACGACGCATCACTGACAGGAAGGCTTCCATGGGCTGTGCCCCACCCAAGAGGATACGCTGCCCGGTCTTGTTATCCACGACAAAGGTGGCCGGCGTGCCATTGGCGCCGTTGCTCTTGGCAAGCGCCACTGACTGCTGGAGCTTGTCCATGTGCCGACGCTCGGTCATGCACTGCTTGAAGGCACCCGAGTTAGCGCCCAGACGAGTCGCCAGGCCATTAAGGTCTACTTCCTGCCCGGGTTGCTTGTAGAGCTGATCCAGCATGACCCAGAACGCCTGATTGCCCTTTACCTCGGAGACACACTCCAGGGCATGGGCCTGCACCTGTGAGGTGGATGAGAGGATAGGCATGTTCTTGTATTCCCAGTTCACCGTACCACCCGAGGCGTCCACGATCTGCTTGGGCGTCTCATGAAAGCGCTTGCAGTAGCCGCACTGGGTATCAGCGAATTCCACCAGCGTAAAACGAGCCCTGGTGCTGCCATAGATGTGCTGGCCTGCCTTGCGCCCTTCCAGGCTGTCCGACGCCGCCTGATAGCCTTCAAACATCTGCTGGCGCGCCTGATCGGCTTCACGGGTACGGATATCCGCCAGGGTGGTCTCGATCGACGCCTGCAAGCGCTCGGGCGAGGTGGCTGACTGTACGGTTTGCGCCAGTTCATCCATTCTCTTTTGCGTCTGGTGAGACTGATAAAACATACCGCCCGCAACTGTTGCGCACGTTACAGCAAGCGCAATGACTACAAGTTTGTTCGAATTCTTGTCACTCATTTTAAAACCTCCGTTTTAATATATGGTGGCGCTTTGATGTAACTTTGCTATACATAAAGAACAGACATTGGCGTAATTACCCGTGACCACACTTACCAAACTATGTGTTCTAGGCGCTAAGCAAATGTAACAAATAATTACAAGCGTTCAAGTCGTGAGAAATGCGTCGCAAAGCCTTGGCAGAATATTAATAACAAGAATCAGATAGCATCCCATCGCATATCCTGCTGCGCCCGTTCCCAGTAATCCGCTAATTGAACTTCCAATACCTTTCTGACAGCACCTGCCAAGATCAGCGCCCAGCTGTTTGCCCTGAAGAAAACCCCATGCTCCCATTACAACGCAATTAAACAGTGAGCAGGCCAGGAAGAGATCAAGAAATGATCGACTTATATCCAGCCAATAAACCGTACCACAGGTTAAAGCGGTTAAGGCGAACATAAATGATGTGACAATCGATTTATTTTGAAACCGCATGAGTGCCTTCCTTGCCAGCCACTGGCAGATAGGTTGGGAAGGAAAAAACATTGGCTTTGTATCCCTGTTGGACAGGAATTGCGACCAGCCAGCCATTAGGCAGGAGTTCAAGTAGCGATTGAAAGACAGCCGTATCAAGGCAATCAACCGGGTGCCCCGTCATATCAAGCAGTGATCGGGTAAGTTTGTGTCGTGGCTTGAGTTCAACTATATCTGGGCGGCCATTGGCAAGATGGGACTGGACAAATGAGAAAGTAGGAAAGCTGCCGGATAAATGCGACGAGTAAGCACACAGCAAGGAAATACGCGCCGTATCATCAACACCCTTCTGACTATGCCCATTGAAATACGAGACCAGCGCTCTTAGTTCATCCAGCTCAAGCGTAGAAAGAAGATTTTTGATTACATATCTTTTGCGAGTAGGTAGTGCCTCAAGCAAGTTTTTAGCTGCAACGTGCATAACAAGTCCCTCCGAAAGTAAACCTACTTTCATGGTACAGGGAAATCTCAGAATGCAAGTCCGGCTGGATGATCAAGGAAAAACCCTGTGCTAAAATAGAACTGAAGTCGCTGGTCATATAATTAGAGTTGCTAGATATCAATCTGCCTCCGGGAAAGCCGACCATTTGTCATTGAATCCAGATCCCAGAAGTCCAGGCCGAAGTCTGACTCAATACACCTTCCAATATAATTCATATCCTGCTCGCGGTTTTTGCAAACACACCATACGGCACGCTTTCATCCTCAAATAACCACTTGCGCAGGTTAGAGTCGATTATCAGTTCATCCTGAGGGTGTTCAAGACAAGCACGAAAGATTGGAGAGTTCTATCCAATAGTGAGGAATAACGATATAGCCCGTACTTACCTGAACACAGTGGCCCAGCATTAACTGGAAGGAATAATTTGCCTGCCTTAATAAATATTGCACGCCGGCAGAAAAGCCATCACAATCCAAACCCTCTATGTATTCAAGATCGCAGAGTTGCAGTTCCAGGAGTTGCGCGTTACGGCTGTAAACCATATCTGGCACCTACCAGTCGGCAAAACGATTAGATATATTCAAGAAGGCACAAGAGCGGCTGTAAGTTCCTTGAGTTTCTTGATCCGACTTCTCGCCTCGGTAATCAGCAGTTGCCGGCGGCGCATGATCTCATAATCGTTTTCTGCCTCTTCGATATTCTCCTTTTCCCAGGCGTGGCATCTGGAAAGTGATGCATTGCTATATCGAGTCTTTCCGGCAGGTTTGGAAATATGTTTACTTACCCAGAGCTTTTTACCAGCCTGACCCAGTTTTAGGGAGAAGGGACTGTAATACCAGATAATCGTTAAGGTGTTTTTCAGTACGCGTACGCGTGACCCCATTCTAGGAAACTGATTGTTTCGCTCCTGTTCGCGCCTGGCAACGGTCCAGAAGTACTCGCATGTTTCCTTGGCCTGAAGAATGTTGAGTGCATTGAGTCGCTCAATCTGCTCCTCGAGCCCCGCCACCGCCTGCTCGGTCAACTCAAGGATGTCCCCTGCATTAAGATTCAGATCCGCAATGCGTGTATCACCCCACGCCAGCTCTTGAAGCTCGGCCGTTGTGTAGTGCTTTGTCATCGTTGGAACCTCGCTATTTGACATGGCAATCAATGATCTTGAGGGTCACGGTTCGTGAGGCGTAAGCAGGTACATTTTTTGTAGAGGGATACAGCGCATTGGCGTGTGGATACCCAAACCACTGTTATCTCGTTCTTATCTTATGGGATACCTGATCGTCGAAAACCGGGTCTTATAAAGATCGTCCTCAACTGGGTTGCTTCAAGGTATCCAACATACATGTGCGTTAATCCAAATTGAGGTATCCAGCCTTGGAAAGACGCATCCCTTTGATGACGTGGTATCCAACATACACGTGGGCTAAAGCGTGCCTAGGTATCCAGTCTGACGACAGCACCGCTTTGAATGGATCACTATCCAACATACATGTGTGTTAGGCCCTGCGCTGGTATCCAGTCATGGTCAAGCTGTGTCCCCCTGGCTACCTCGACAGCTATCCATGCATGGCGCTAGCACCGTCTACCTGCTATGAGAAGGGAGGCCTATCCCTCCCTTCTCATGTGCTCAGACCGTGACTACATCCTTGGGGAGACATCTAGAGCTGGCGCGTAGACCGGTCCCTTTTTCATCTTTAGCCAGACCGGAGTTCGCTCGTCCATAACCGTGTCATGCAGCCTTTTACGGGCGATATCGTTAGGACAGCTGGAGCTCGTCACGGACGTGTTGTAGAAGACAACAAACGGGGTTCCACAATCGGGGCAAACCTCCAGGGAAACCTCCCGGGCGATGTAGGCAAGCGCCAGGGAATAAGCCTCGTTTATGGTAAGGATGCGTGGTAGTTTTTCGGACTGATTGTAGTGCCAGTTGATAGAGGCCAGATAAATATCATAGGCGTCTATAACATCATAGACATCAAATTCTCCGCACTTCTTACCATTCAAAGCGGCGTAAGGAAGAATAAAAAACGCAGCGTTTTTGCGCTCCGTTGAATTCTTGATGATGGTTTGCACACCCTTTTGAAGCTTTCCCTTGCGATCTTCAAGCGGAAGTCCAAGTTCATCCCGTATTTTACGCAGGGTCTTTTTGCTGAGCGACGTCTCAAGCTCAATAAAGCGAGTCACAAACTTTCGCATCAGCATAGCTCTGGCAAGAGCCAGTTTGCGCCCGGCTGCCATACTTTGATAGTGAGTGGTGTTTGAGTTATCGCCTTTGTTGTCAGTCATGTCAGATTTCCAGGGAAGAGTTAAAGCACTGAAGTTGGATTCGGCTCAACGCCTCTTTAGATAGATCTGCTCTACCGATGCCGTTAATCAATTGTGAGTCAAACCTGAGTTCAAGTTTTCCGGCAGTGGTATGCGCAACCAGATGCCGGATCTGGGCATCAGATAGCTTTCTGACATATTCGATATGTTCCTTCTTTACTCCATACCGAATACGGGTCACTCCGATACTTTGCCGGTGTGAGCAAAGTTTCACCGATAGCCAGAACCTGTATGCTAAGTCCTGAAACTCATTAAGAGTTGCGCTCGGTTGCGGGCTCGCAACAGGTAATACTTTTTTAAAATCTGTAATTGCATGGCTACAGGTAAAATGCAATACCACTGGATCAGCAAGTAACCTGATATTTTGCTGAGCCAATTGGGCCAACCATGAATATTCTTTAGCCTGGATCTTGAACTCTTTGCGCGTCTCCGCGCATCCATCCATGGCGCTGCGATATAAATAGGACCAGACGTCACAATTAAGATCTGCCGTGTCCTTACAACTTACATTAGCAAAACCACTTTCGTAGTTATTGAAACTGCTCATTGCTCGCAAACTCCACCTATGACGTAGGATATGTTCTTGCATATAGCCAGTACTCTTGAACCGTAGTTTCTGGCCAGTGCTTCGTTTTTTATGTTGTGGTACCTACCGATACCCAATTCCAAGTCACCAGGAGCAGATCTGATTCTCTCGCTTAGTATGGATGCACCTGTTCTCAAGCCATTTTCAGCACTTAACAACGACTTCGGATCATTTATGCGATCGGAATTCCAGTACAGGTTTACCTGCATGATTCCGACATCAACTGATCTTGCACTTCTTAAAAGGTCAGTCAGGAGATGCTCTGCTTCTTCCAACGTTTTTGCATAATACGCTTTGGTTGCAGTTCGTATGGTATACGGCCACGGGCTTATACCTTCCGAAGAAGAATAGGCCGACTCAGCAAGTGCAACAGAGTAGAGCAGATTGACAGGCAAGCCATGCTCTCTTGCTATTTCACCAAACAGTGAATTATCAAGATCTGCATGAGCATGAGTTACGGATAGCGCTCCGAGGGCGAATGCCAATAGTGCAACCTTTTTCATATCTTCCCCGCTTGCTAAGTTTTAGCTTTGTCTGAACTACATATCCATTTTCCACAAAAATTCCATTATGCAAGTGCCGTATTCAGAGTGACGCTAAATCTTGCGCAGAGAAGACTATTCGGCTGCGAGTCCGAATATTGCGCTCATTGGTTTTCTGTAATCAATCCCTATAGACAAACGGGCAGGTACAACTTGCGGGAGTCTATGTAATAGAGACAGCTAATATCAGGGCGATATCAGAGTGAAGGCAAATTCACTGAGATCGGAGAGATATTGCTCTGGTGAATAGCAAACATTCGTTTGAACATTTGCATAAAGCATAAGCTGGTAGAGACTACGAGCTGGGTACAGAAATAATATTGACGCTTAATGGGCTGCTTCTTTAACGAGGCCAGCTACCTCAGGAATGAAATGTAGACTACTTTTTATGGATTGAGCAACTGTCTGGATGAAATCATTTTCACGCAGACACCAACCTTAACGATGTCATCCTCAGGGCTACGGTCATGACACAGATCGATGCGGAACAAAAGCCTGTCACAAAACGTGGCTTCATAAGGACATGGTTGCTGGCGCAGCTGGCCTTCCTTGTAGTCGCAGCCGTATGGTTTGCCTTCCTAACGATGGTTGGCAAAGGCTACAGCGTTACTCACCTTGTTCTCTTTGGCTTATGTGTATTTCCACCCGCTAGCTTTTTGGCTCTGTGGGGCGTAAGGGCAGCACTGGGAGGGAAATTCGCAAAGCTTGTTTTCTTCGTATTGTCGGCTGCAGCTATCGCTACAACGATCTGGTTTTCGGATCTGGCTGCTGCTCTTATGATCTCACTATCCTGGCTGGCTGTGGCTGTACCATTTTTCTTTATTACCAAGCTGATCATGCTAATCAAGAATATAGATAATGCCTTTGCGGCAAGACGAGCTGACAGGGCAAAGCCCAGAGTCTTCGCAGATGAGGAAGGTGCTGACGAGTATGTATGGTTCAACCACGTCGACCAGAGTGATAGTAACGTTGCCCTGAAAGAACTAAACAAGACATTTCAATACGTAGAGCAGCAGATGCTGCATGAAAGCGAGCCAACTCTTCCTCGACCTATTAGGTTCTAAAGGAACCCGCTGAGAGCGGGCTCCTTTAGAATTTGAGTCAATTGTCAGAAATGTCATTTGGATGAAGTGCGATATTTAGGCGAGATGCATGCTGCAGCACGCTAGGTGCCAGGTCTGGGTTATGTGCTGCCTTGCCAATCAAGTCATACGTCTTTTCGATAGCCTGCCCTATAGTTGCTTGCTCGACTGGAGACAGATCCGTAAAGCTCCTGTGCCCTAACGCTTCGGCCGCAGCTTGCTTGTCAGTCTCAATACGCTGCTCTCGTAAATCACCATTCTTGTAATTATCAATCGTATCACCTACGAACCCGGTTGCTTTAAGTAACGGACTCGGCAGAGGTATATCCTTTAGCTGGCTAGCTAAGCCAATAGCCTGATTAGCAAGGGTAAAGTGGTCAGCATACTCATGGGCCATCGATTCGCTAAGACCTTCCCCAAGGGCCTGCTGATATTTACGCTCCCTCATTATTTCGCCCGAACGTGCCAACTCCTCTGGTGTTACTCTTGAGCTATCTCCTTTTGCTGCCTCAGCTAATTGACCGGCCATTACAGCGGCAGCCTGTTCGTTGGACATGGAGCTGGTGATCCCCTCTCCCATTATCCCTCGTGCTATAAAGGCGCCGCCTTTGAGCAGATCACCCCTCACACCTTCTGGAAGCTTGAAGCGTGACAGGTCCTCACCTGCCTCTGCTGCGGCTCTAACCTCTTCGAGTTGTTTATCATCCATACCGCTGAGAAAGCTGATCACCTTCTGCGCTGCATCTTTTGCCATACCTGTAGCAGAGGCTGTCGCTGTATTAGCGATTCCTTCTACCAATGAACCAGCAGTTTGAGCTGTACCCATCGTGCTGAGTGCGGATGTCAGTTCAGGTGCGTTATTGACGCTTTCAGCAGTTTGCATCATCCGCTCTGTTTGTACCTCGGTACCCCAGCTAGAACCATGAGCACGAGCCTCCGACAGGCCTGCCCCATGATGTTGCTGTACTTCTGGGCTATTACTATTGAGTTGGCCCATCCCTTGTGTATAGCCAGGAGCTGCGGCTGCGCCAGCGGCCGCCTGGTCTCGATTGACCATTGCGGGAGCTTGAATACGTTCAGCTTCTCCACGTACGTCACCGGGAATATTTGCGGCTCTGTCGACCAGTCCTGCATTAGCTTCATGAGACATTTCCGGAGCACCCTGCATGTCACGTCCCAGTGTCATACCTGTAGCCGCGGCGACTGTATCCATCGCTGAGCGGTATGTGCTGGTATCGTTTCCGAAAGTATTCTGGTCAGTCATGAGCACAAGAGATGCAGCGACCCGAGCCTTACGTTCATCCATGCGATAGGGACCGTCATTGGAAGTGTACCTATCCATCAGCTTGCTAACCTTGGAGCGAAGCTCAGGATGGTACTGGGCAAACTCAGTGAGCATCCGGGCTGCACCATCGTTTTGCGACATCTGATTGGACAGATCATTAATGGTTAATCCGGTATTCGACCCAAAGCTCTCAGCCATGGAAGAGGTGCGAGCATAGGCTTCATTGGCGCTTACTGCTTCGGAAGCGGCATTTTGCAGGGACTGAGCGCGTTCAGAACCAAGCGCATGCGACAGGGTTTGGGTACTCATGCTGCTAATGCCATGGCTCAGAGAGTCGCTTAAGGCTGCCCTGCTGCTTTCGCTAAAGCCTGCTTGCTTCAGATATTTATCACCGTCAGCTTTAGTAAATTGGACTTGGTTGACGTCAGTGTCTGAGAGCTGCCCATTAACCGTTGCGTTACCGCTAATGTTACTACTATCTTCTTTCTCTCCTTGGCTACGCTTGCCTTTACTTATTGATGGGAACGATAAAGCAAGCGAGCCTCCTCCTACTACCGACATAGCCATTGATCCAGTTACAGCGGCTGTCTGCGATGATCCAATATTATGATCTCTCATATAACTCGCCGCGGCGCTCTTGATTGCCTGCGCCTCACTGCTATTGCTGCTCATCACCGTGCGACCGATCTGCTCTGAAAGCGAGGTCATCTGCTGCTGCGAGACGTTATCGGTAAACGAATTGGAAAGCGTGCGGGTAAACTGCTCGCGCTTGTCGTTGGCATAGCTTTGCGCCGAAGAGGCTGCGCTGCTGAGCCTTGCATCAAAAGCAAGATTCGGGAGCAGGCTGTCGGCGCCGGTTCCTGCGGTCCCACCTACGTTGGTGTTGCTGTTCATGGCCAGGTTGTTCAGGGCCGGACCATTGCTGACCGCATCGGGCGTCGTGATCTTCTCGTTGATGTGGTCCGCGCCGTTCATGCGCTGGGTAAGCGAAGTCCACGCAAACGTCGACCCCGTAATCAGCATCATGGTCAGTACCGGTGTGGCCGCGGCCAGCATCCCGCCAGTTGCCAGCCAGTTGCCCAGGATCTCGTCCGTTTTGTACAGGCCTATAAAGGAGTCCAGCGCGATTGGCGTACCACTGCCTGTACCGGCCAGTGCTTCCAGTTGGGACGTGGACACCATATACAGGTAGAGATTGATAATGGAGAGCACTGGCATCCACAGCTGGATCCAGACCAGCATCAGCAGGTACTTGCCGACCAGTGATTGGCCGAGTCTACCGATCACCATCAGGAAGGCCATGATGGGCACAATGGAATACATCAGACCCTCAATCAGCGACATCATGGGTCGGACCATACTTATAAACATGGACTGCTCAGCTGCCCACTGCGTGTTTCGCTGCATCAAGGCCTGTCCAATCATCATTGCGCTGGAAAAGTCGCGCATGTCCTGATAACGGCCCTGAGCGGCCTGTAGATAGACGTTATCCAGTACCGCGGCCATGACGTACTTCTGAGCGTCTACTGTCGCCGCACCTGCAGTGGCCAGCGAGCCAAAGTTGTTGGAAAGCTTGTTGTAGAGATCGTCATCCTCATAGAGCTTGATCCCCGCGGATTCTGCCAGGGCCAGCTTGACCTTATCCGTGGCAAACGCTTCGTTGGTGCGCTGGATAAGCAGCGTATAGGCCGCCGAGCAGGTCATGGTCGTGCCCAGAGGGTTGCCAGCGTCCAGGAACAGCAGGGTGTGGTGGATGCTGGACTTGTATTGCATGGCCTCCATGGCGGGCTGTGTCAGCAGCGCATCGAGGGTATAGCGGTTGGTATCGATACCCTTGAGCGTACATTCCTTGATGTAGTTGTACCAGGAGCGGCGAAAGTTGACCGTGCCCGTGCTTGTCCCGCTTTGCATGTTGGCAACTGACTGATCGCCCAGGGCCTCATTAATCGCCTGAAACACCTTGGGCTCAGAGACCTTGCGACGTACATCATTGATGCTCTTGAGCGCATCGGCAAAGTAGGTCTCGGTTATGCCCGGAACAATGGGATTGAACGCCTCCGCCATTCGGGTCAGGCCGTAACCGAACTTTGAGCTGAGGCTAACGAGTCCCACCATCAGGGGGACATTGTCTACCGGTCGCACGGCACCGGTATAGGCATCCTCGATAACAATCGTTCCCTTGGGAGCAAAGAGGAGCATCCAGATCATTACCGCGACCAGAGGCTGCTGAAAATCAACACCGTTTTTTCCGCCAGACGTTAATGCCTGCCACCCCATCACCAGCATTCCCAGCACCATCCCGATCGAGACGATCTGAATGAAGTCGTCCTCCCCGGAGATCATCGCTACAGCGTTGAGAATCTGTTCCAGAAAGGCACTATCGCCAATTGAGTACAAGTCGAATTCAAACATTATTTCTGCCCCCCACCGGTGATCGTTACCTGTTCCTGCATCGCATAACCGCTCTTCTCGACCAGGCCCAGCGTGGTCTCGGAACGCGCCAGCATCTGGCCAAGATCGCCGTAGTCACCGCGTAGCGCATCGGCTTCACGGTCAAGCTCAGCGAGAGAGTCACGCAGCTGCTCGCGGGCAAGGTTGGCGTGGGAACTCTGACTGGTGGCAACCGCCGTGTAGGCCGTTGTGATCATGCGACGTGCAGCATCACGAATCATGGAGAGCGCCATGGCCCCGGCTGATTCCTCAGCAAACTCGCGCGCAGTCAGGCTGCTTACGGTGGAAAGGCGACTGAGCATAGAACCGGCTGAGCCAGCATTGGCCGACACCGCCTGCTCCTGCGTGGTGGCAGCCATACCCTCGGTGCCGGTCGCGTACTTCATGATCAGGCCGTCCGAGGTTGAGCCATTGCCCAGATAGGCCTCCTTGATCTTGCTTCTGAGGCCGGTCAGAGTGATGGTCTTGGTGGGGCTGGTGCTGCTGATGGCACAGTTCTCGGTATCGCCGCCGCAGTCGTATACCTTAACGGTCCCGCCTTCAATGAGATCCCTGAGTTTGACAAGGTTGCCCGGCAGGGAGCGAGCGATGTTGGTGTCGTCATCACTGCCCTCCCCTACGATTACCGTGCCGGTCATGGACATGATGGCTTCAAGCAGGTCGGTATCCAGTGAGCCACTGGTGCCGCTTGTAGTGGTGGCAAACCACAGGTCGACCCGGTTACGCCGGAGCTCCTTCCAGACAATATTGCCCATCTGCTTTTCATACTCGGCCGGGTTGGACTGCTTGAGCGAGGCGCGAGAGCTGACACCATCGGTTTCGCTCCAGGTCGCAAAGTAGTCCGTCATGGCCCCGGTAATGGTGGCGCTGGTACGCACGTCGTTGTCCAGCTTGAACCCCATGGCCCCTACCGAGTCATTCACAACGCCCTGCGCCAGCTGGCAGGAGTTGCCCATCATCTGGTTGAGGTTCTGGATGCGGGATTGAAGCTCGGAGAGCAGTTCAGCGCCGTCCGGAAAGACATTGGATAGCGCCAGCTGGAAGGCATAGCCGGTCGCGTTGGCTGCCACACTTCGCAGGAGCTGGACGAACTGGTCCGCGTTGATAAAGGAGAACGATCCACCAAACAGATCCACCCCGCCGCAGCCAGCCTTCCAGCTCGGAATCTGGAGGTTGGCAAAGTTGGTGTTCATGATTGGACTCTTGGCGATATAGCGCCCGCCAGCCAGTGCACCCCGCGTCTGGGTCTCGAACACGCCCGGATCGGTGGTGTTGGTCATCTGATTGAAGAGGTTGTCCATCTGGTCCTGCAGGCCACCGGCTTGGGAGGCAACAGGCAGCGTGGCGCCAGCAGCTAGACATAGCGCCAGCGCTGCCGAGGTGAGCGTTTTTTTCATTGAAGTTCTCCTCCGCCCACGGGGGCGCGGCCAAGGGATTGGTCTATGTGCTGAAGCAGTTCGGAAGGGGGAATAAAACCGCTCTCATCGCCCTCGACTAAACCAGCGGGGAGCAGCTCGCTCAGGTTGTCATCAAGGTTGCGCAAGGGTCGGGTGCGATTAAGCGTGCGCTGGTCAATCCAGCCCTTGCTGGCCGCCGCCAGGGTAATACGATGCTCGATGTCACCGAGCGCCAGCGCGCCCTGAGCGATAGGCGCAAAGTCACCGTTAGGACTGGCCAGATAAATCGCCGGGAGCTGGCGCACCCCCAGCAGCCGGGCATGGCCAGCGTCAGGCTTGAAGGTTGGAAAAGGACTACCGGGCAGGTCCTTGCCATCTAGAGAAACAGGCGTCACGGTAAAACGGCTTTCCAGCATGCGTAGAACCGGAACCTGTGTTTCGCACAGGTCACAATCAGAGGCGTAGAAGAAAAACACGCCGACCTTTTGCGCCAGCTCATCAAGCACCTGCGCCTTGGCCTCCCCTGCCTGCTTGTCCAGTGCCTGCGCCGCGTAGGTCGCATTGGGACGGCGGGCGTTTTCATCCAGCAGGGGATCACCCTGCACCGCCAGCTGAGTAACGTCCGCGAACTGGGAGCTACGATCCATGGCGTAGCGCTGGAGCATCATGAATGCCCGTACATTCTCGACCGTGGGGTTATCCCAGGCGGCGTCCTTGTACTTGGGCAGGTTCTTTCTGAACCATTCCGCACTAAAGGCTTGCGGAGGTGCCGGGGCTGCCTGTGCTGGCGCCTCGGTTATGGTCTGTACCGTCTGGGATTGAGGTTCAGGAGGCGGAGGCGCTGGTGCTTCCTCTGGTGGCTCGGGAGGGTCTTCGTAAAAGAACCAGCCACGCTCCTTTTGTGACCAAAAAGAGTGAGGGTCGGTGGTGTCGGCCGGAGCATTGGAAGCAACCACACTGGCCAGCAAAAGAACAGGGACAAAGGCGTGTCGTTTCATGGCGTAAGCGTCGTAGTGGCGGTACGTCGATACTACGATGCAAGCCCACTGGCCAAGCCTCGTGGTTGGTACCCGCGCGGGTATCAACCACGAGGTTTAGGTGCAAATAATTTGCTAAGCAGACAAAAGGTGGGTCATTTTCGGCGGAACACTAACCTCAGACGCTGCCATACACGGGTAGAGAGCTGGTAAAGACTTGGCAATTGCCAAGGAGTCTTTTGCAGTGCGAGCCAGACTATGACATAGGTTATGAGAATGGAGCTTGGCACTATCTCAAGGTGGTTCTTCAAGAAGGCCATACTGAGACAGTTGATCAAAACAAAAAGAGCAAACAAAAGCATTGGGGATTTGCTGATAAGAAGGAAAACACGTTGCCTAGTCATGGTCTCGACCTCAATGGATTGAGACTTGGATATTAGAACCAGGCTGGACATGGCTATGTCCGTGGTTGATGCCCGCGCGGGCACGTTTAAGAGGAAGTCGACCAGTGGTAGGTGATGAGGTGCGCTGTTGTCCCAACTTACTAATGGCTAAAAGTGCGATCAAAACTGAGCATGCGGGACAGGACTATCACTACAGACAACACGATACTGGCGATAGCATAGGCGACCCAGCTTTCTCCGCGCTCAATCCCAACATGCAGCCCATACATTAAATAGGAAAACGTACAGCTAAAGAACACGGATGCCACCAACGCGGCTACCCAGACGGGACGCCGGGTGGCGGCCAGCTTTGCTAACACTACGCCTATCAGCACAGCACCGGTGATATCGGGCATACCCACCTCAACAGGCGCTCAATGGTCTTTGATGTCTTTTCTTGTCCAGAATGGAAGGGACAAGCACAAGACCATGAAGATAAAGCCCAACAGCCAGACGTAGACGATCCAGGTTTCCTGTCCGGCAGAGAGCGCTTTTGCATGCGAGTGCAGCTCATAGAAATGGCGAGAGGCCCAGAAGCCTCCCATGCCGAGCGCCAGCAAGATAGTAGGCAAAAGGAGGCGTAGGGTTTCTACCAGCTTCCAGACAGCTGCAAAGGTCGCAACTATTCCAACAATGGCAGCGGTGAGTACGGCCAGCATGGATATATCGGCGAGCAGGGCTTGAAACATTATGTTTTCCTAGGCGCTCAGTGATTTTGAACGGTATAGATCCGTCAGGCGAAAACCGGTCTTGACCAGTTTTACCAGATTCAAAAGTGTAGGCGTGATCACCAGCAGCTTCTTGGCCCGCGTCAGCGCCACATATTGCAGGTTCACCTCCCCTAGCATCTCCTGCATGGGAATCTCATCGTCCGTGAGGTCAGGAAAGTCGTCGCACAGATAAACCTGATCCCATTCCAGGCCCTTGCTCTTGTGCGCTGTGGTTATGACCATTTGCGCCTGCTGTCCACCCTTCACGAGCTGGCTCTTGAGAATGGCAAGGTTGTCAGGAAGATTGGGGTAACTGTCCACGACCTTCACCGCTCGCAGCATCTCAACGTCACGGGCTTCCTGCGCCACTATCTGGTAAGCGGTGTAATCCGGGTAGTCTTCAAGCAGGCGCTTGTTCTGGATGTTTTGCGGTTCGTCCTTTGAAAGCCAGTACACATCCAGGATGCCCTTGAAGTCGTAGGCGTCAAAACCGCCGACTAACTCAATGCTCAAGCCACGAGAAGAGAAGAACAGTGCAGCTTCAATCACGCCCATTACCGTACGCGCAATAAAGGCAAAGGGCGGCTTGGAATCGCTTAGCTTGAACTCGGACGAGACCACAATGCGGTCCTCCCCTCCCAGTCCCACAAGCGGTACATCCTCACCTTTATAACGTAAGAGTACGTTTGCCATAGCCGCGACATTGGGACCAAAGCGAAAGCTGTTGGTCAGGCGCAGTTGCTCGGCGTCGTGCAGCTGGGGATGACTCAATGCATCAATAGCGCCCCGGAACTGATAGATCTGCTGGTGCTCATCGCCCACTGTAATGACACGCGCCTTGGTCTGGCTGAACACGATATCGGTAGTCAGCTCGTTGCTGTCCTGCCCTTCGTCAAAGAGAATCACGCTGTACTGGGCAGACAGATCCGGACGGGAGAGCTGGTACTGCTTCAGATACACATCGTGCACCGCAATTTGCTTGCTGTACGGGTCCTGCATCTCATTCCATAACGCTTCGGCCACTTTGATTGCAGCGCTGGCCAGCCGCGGATCGTCCTTCTTTTTGGACTTTTTCGACTTCATCTCTTGTGCACGCCGGTAGTGCGCCTGCGTAATGAATTGATCGGCGCTGTTCATGTAGCAGGAAACGGTAGCAATGGCGGCGGCAGCGACCTGATAGTTGCACTCATAGTCACGGGCTACTTCAACGGGCCGCAGATTGCCCTTGAGCTTGTGCTGGAGTGTTTTCCCATAGCCGGTAAAGGCCATCTGGTGCGTGGTTTTGCATGTGACATTACGGGGAAACTTCTTGGTAGCTTCATCACGAATAGCGCGGTTGTAGGCCAGATAAAGCATCTGCTCACTGGGATTGGCCCTGGCAAAGGCTACCAGTGTCGACGTCTTGCCTGTACCAGCATAGGCACGGACCACCAGCTTTTTTGCCTTGGAAGCAATGATGGGTTCCTGCTCGAAGGTGGGCGTGAAGGCCATAAGGTGTCCTTGAATAGTGCTGCTAGATATAACCAGCGTCTCACAGGTCTTCCGGGATGCAAGTCCGGAAGACTTTAACAGCCAGCTTACCCAATTTTTTTGCACCCAAACCTCGTGGTTGGTACCCGCGCGGGTACCAACCACGAGGAATGACCTCACTTTCCTACGCGTAGCATAGATAGAACATGCCAAATCATTAGGGCTTACTGATGAGTTACGACATCAACACGAAAAGATTGCTTGATCGGGTAATGGGCACCGCCAGCGCAAGTGCAAAGCGGGCAGCCCTAACGATAGAGACACGCGCAGTTACCGCAAGAGACGCGATTCGCGACAGGGCAGACAGTTTTAAAGGCAGCGCAAGCAAGGTGTATGCGGGTGCGATAGGCACAATCGATCTGATCACTACTCTGGGCCTCACATTCTCTGCCATCGCTGCGCCCGTCCCTACCGTCATAGGGGTCATGCCGAGATATAAGTAAAATTCACTCACTTCGCACGTAACGTGTTGATGCCAAGAGAATTTACCAAATCGACCGCACAGCCTCTGATCGTGGACTATCTTTTCTGACTCCTCAGAAAAGGAGTTCCTATGGCTTCATTAGAGCGTACGGCGTATCCCACTCTGCCAAAGGCGTATTCAAAAGCTGAGCTGCAGCGTGATTTTTCGTTCTCAGATGATGAGATTAAGTGGGTACGAAGCAAGTCCAAGGCCCCCTTTCACCTCAATCTCGCCGTTCTCCTCAAAACCTTTCAGGTGCTCCGATATTTTCCTGATATCACCGACGTACCTAATCAACTGGTGGACTTCATTCGCGGAGAGTTGGGTCAGCGTAGCAAGGTGAAACTCGCGGAATACAAGTGGTTCCAACAATATCGCCACATGAACGCGATCCGAGCTCGCCTCGGTGTGACGGCATTCTACGGCTCTGATGCCATGGAGCTCGCCGAGCGGCATGCCAAAGCAATGTCGTTTGTGCTTGACCAACGCGCCGACATCATCAACTCCGTAATCGAAGAGCTGATCAGCCAGGATTATGAGCTCCCTGCGTACTCGACCCTGAATGATCTCGCTGAGCGAATTCATGCCGAATCCCAAGAGGCAATATTCAACCTCGTAGTAACCAGAACGCCAGTCGAGGTGATCCACAAGTTAAAGGATCTGCTCGACACTGATTTCGGCCGACGCCAGAGCGACTTCAATGCGCTGAAGCAGGCGCCCAAGAAGCCATCTCGCAAGCACTTGGAGGTGCTGATCGATCATCTGGCTTGGCTCGAGAGCTTCGGGGATCTGGGTGCCATTTTTGGAGGAATAGTCGACACCAAGATCCGCCACTTCGCTGCCCAAGCCGCGGCGTCGGATGTAGCCGAGCTGAAGGACTGCTCACTGCCGAAACGCTACACGCTGATGCTGGCCTTGATCTACCG
The DNA here is from genome assembly GCF_058536325.1 of Pseudomonas sp. C2.3V. Classification (NCBI taxonomy): domain Bacteria; kingdom Pseudomonadati; phylum Pseudomonadota; class Gammaproteobacteria; order Pseudomonadales; family Pseudomonadaceae; genus Pseudomonas; species Pseudomonas sp. C2.3V. The sequence goes on from NZ_JBZUBN010000003.1 coordinate 187,914, forward strand.
CATGCGCGTGCGGACCCGGGATCACCTGGCCGAGATGTTCATCCGACGGATTTCGACGATCCATAAACGCGCCAAGGAGGATTTGGAGCAAATCCAGGCGCGGCAACGCCAGAAGCTGGAGCAGTTGGCGGCGACCCTGGATGGCGTGGTGCAGATTCTGGTTCAAGAACCGGATGACCAGGAGGCTGGCAGTCTGATTCGGGAATACCTCTCCCCCGGTGGCAATCTGGATCGGTTGCGTGAGACTTGCGCCGAAGTACAGGCTACCGGCGGTAATAACTATCTGCCGCTGATCTGGAAGCACTTCAAGTCCCATCGCTCGTTATTGTTCCGTCTCAGCCACCTTCTCCAACTGGAGCCCACGACTCAGGATCGATCGCTGGTTCAGGCTCTTCAACTGATCCAAGACAGCGAGAATCTACACCGCGAATGGATCGACGAGCACGTCGACTTGTCGTTTGCGTCGGAGCGCTGGGTCAAGGTCGTTCGTCGTCCTGCCAGTGAGGGGCCACCGACCAACCGGCGTTATTTAGAAGTCTGCGTGTTCTCCTACTTGGCCAGCGAGCTGCGATCGGGTGACATGTGTGTACATGGGTCTGAATCCTTCGCCGACTACCGCAAGCAGTTGCTGCCCTGGGAAGAATGCCTCCAGCGACTACCGGCCTACTGCGAAAAGGTCGGGCTGCCAGGCACGGCCAAGGAGTTTGTTGGCTCCCTCAAGACCCAGCTGGAGGAAACCGCGCAACAACTGGACGACAAATACCCATCTTGCCGAGGGGACGTATCGATTAACGAAGCCGGAGAACCGGTGTTGCGCCGAGTAACGGCGCGGGACATCCCACCTTCGGCCATTTCACTACAGACGGCGCTTATGCAGCGCATGCCGGCCAGGCATGTGCTCGACATCATGGCCAACATCGAGCACTGGATTCAGTTCACGCGGCATTTCGGTCCCATGTCCGGTAACGAGCCGAAGCTCAAAGAGCCTGCCGAGCGCTATCTGATGACCATCTTCGCCATGGGCTGCAATCTCGGCCCCAACCAGGCCGCGCGGCATCTGGCCGGTAATGTCACGCCACACATGCTGTCCTATACGACTCGCCGCCACCTATCACTGGAGAAGCTGGACAAGGCTAACCGCGAGCTGGTGGAACTCTATCTGCAACTTGATCTGCCCAAGCTCTGGGGCGATGGCAAGGCGGTGGCAGCGGACGGCACGCAGTTCGACTTCTATGATGACAACCTGCTGGCCGGCTATCACTTCCGCTACCGCAAGATGGGTGCCGTGGCCTATCGGCACGTGGCCAACAACTACATCGCTGTGTTCCAGCACTTCATCCCACCTGGCATCTGGGAGGCGATTTACGTAATTGAGGGGCTGCTAAAGGCTGATCTCAGTGTCGAGGCAGACACTGTGTATTCAGATACTCAGGGGCAATCGGCGACAGTCTTTGCCTTCACCCATCTGCTGGGCATCAACCTGATGCCGCGTATCCGCAACTGGCGTGACCTGGTGATGTGCCGGACGGATCGCGGCGCGTCGTACAAGCATATCAACCGCCTGTTCACCGACACTGCCGACTGGCACTTGATCGAAACCCATTGGCAAGATCTGATGCAGGTCGCGCTGTCCATCCAGGCCGGCAAAATCTCCTCGCCTATGCTGCTGCGAAAACTCGGCTCCTACAGCCGGCGCAACAAGCTCTACCATGCGGCCCAGGCACTGGGCAGCGTGATCCGCACGATCTTCCTGCTCAACTGGATCGGCAGCCGCGAGTTGCGCCAGGAAGTCACCGCGAACACCAACAAGATCGAGTCCTACAACGGTTTCTCGAAGTGGCTTTCGTTCGGTGGCGACGTGATTGCCGAGAACGATCCGGACGAACAGCAAAAACGTCTGCGCTACAACGACATGGTGGCCTCATCGGTGATCCTGCAGAACACTGTGGATATGATGCGTATTCTGCAGAAATTGGCCCGAGAGGGTTGGCAGTTCACCGACGAGGACGTGTCCTTCCTCAGCCCCTACCTGACCAGCAACGTCAAGCGCTTCGGCGAATTCAACCTCAAGCTCAACCGGCCACCGGAGCCCTGGATCAAGGACTTGGTGTTCCAACAAGCTGCCGGCTCGCTGCGGGTGATCACACCTCGCCAGCTAGATACCGAGAAAACCACATGATGAATGTTCCTCCCGCAGCCTTTCGCGTTACACCGTACGGCGAAGTCGATGCGGTGGCGTTGGAAAACCTGCGCGACGGCTTCGACGCCTCTCAACTGCTCCGGCTGGTTGATCGATTGGACGCCTGCTTGCTGGAACTGGGCGGAACCACCGCCATTCGCGACGAGCTGCTGAGATTGCATGCGATGGCTCTGACGATAGTTGAGGGCATCGCCCTTACGGTGCCTGCCGAGAATGCTTGTGTCTGGGCAGAGGCCGGATCTCTGCAGACGGATCTTGAGGGGCTTGTTTCCTGGGCTCGCACTGCTCAACTCCTCCTTGCGCCACTTATCAAGCTTGCACCAAACCATGATGCATGAGCACTCTGGCCGATTTCGACAAGACTCAGCTGTTCCTGACCATGGATAGGATCGCCGGCAAAGGGATCACCTCACCAATCAGCTCTACGAGTGGGTGATCAAAGCCGCTGCGGCCAATGCGCGAACTAGCGTGAGCGCCCATGCCCCAAAATGTGGTCTGCAAATTCGCTCAGGCTAGCGAAACGCTCAGGACCACTGATGGCATCGCGTTGTAGGTGGAAGCCATGTATTCCCAGCCTACCGGGACCGAGCACATCGGCCTCCAATGTATCGCCGATCATTGCAATGGAAGACGCTTTGCAATCCAACCGCTTTAGCAGATGTTCGTAGATCGCTGGCTCCGGTTTGATCGCGCCCACCTCGAAGCTCCAGGCATAGGCGTCAAACTCAGGCAGTAGCAACTTGGCAGGTATGGCATAGGGGGTAGCCAAGTTGGAGCACAGCGCCACTTTCAGCCCCGCTCTCCTAAGGCTTTCCAGTGCCTGCAGGGCGTCATCATAGGGACGTACGCTGGCCAGTTCCGCATAAAGATCAAGCTCCAGAGTGGCAAGCTCATCGTTACCTAGCTGTGTACCAAACAGGCTGGCGGCGCCGGCTAGCCCCACGTTTCGTGTCATCAATGTCCTGGCATCATCGGCCCTAGGTTGACGACCTTGGCTGCGTGCCTGTTTTAAAAGCTTGCGAAATGGCCGCCGTCGTTCACCGATTTGCAGGAGCGTGCCATAGACATCGAAAATTACGGCTTCTATCAAAACAGAGTACCTGCGCTTAGGCTTTGCACGGTTCGGTATTTCATCAATGAAAGCGGCCGAGCATCGGACAATGGAGGCATAGGCTAGGCCAGCAAGCGGTATTTGCGCGAGCTACTTTTTCCAGCTGCTCGCTTCAACATTCATACGACCTGACATACCGGAGAACCTGACAGAAATGTAATGGTTACTTCAGCCTTTGGTCAGGACGCTTTGCATATATTGGCTGTCAGACGCTGCAAGCATTGGAAAAACCACAAACGTCCCTGCAGTAGGCCACGTTCGTTGCTAACCAATCCATAAGGTGCCCGTATGTCTTCTCCGCAGTGCCATCACCAGCCCGACCAAACGAAAGATACTGCAGCACTCACAGACCCCGTCTGCGGGATGAAGGTGAAAGAGGACAGCGAGCATCAAGAGCACTATCAGGGAGGCACTTTCCGCTTCTGCAGCCAGGGTTGCCAGACCAAGTTCCGCTCTGACCCTGCTCGATATCTCGCTGCACAGCAGGCTCATGGGTCATCGTCTCATGCATCCGCGCCGTTCGCGCAAAAGGCACCCGCCGGTGATGCAACGACCGAGTACACCTGCCCGATGCACCCTGAAATCCGCCAAATGGGGCCAGGTGATTGCCCTATCTGCGGGATGTCACTGGAACCGCTGATTCCTGAACTCGACGAGGAGGAAAATCCTGAACTCAAGGACTTCTCAAGGCGGTTCTGGTGGTCGTTGCCGTTAACAGTTGCTGTGACATTGCTGGCCATGGCGGGACATGCACTTCCGCTGTTTCACGGAGCTAGCCAGAATTGGGTTGAACTTGCCCTCACGGCCCCAGTTGTTTTGTGGGCAGGCTGGCCATTTTTTTCGCGCGGTCTCGCCTCGGTCAAACATCGCAGCCCCAACATGTGGACATTGATCGGTCTGGGCACGGGGGCTGCCTATATCTACAGCATCGTGGCAACGGTCTTACCGAGCATATTTCCAGCGTCCTTCATGGTGGGTGGCCGGATAGGCGTTTATTACGAAGCCGCCGCGGTCATCATTTCCCTGACGCTTTTAGGGCAGTTGCTTGAATTAAAGGCCCGCTCCCAGACATCCTCGGCAATCAAGTCCCTGCTTGGTCTGTCGCCTAAAACCGCTCGCCGTATCGCCAAGGATGGATCCGAGGAGGACATTCCGCTTACACACGTTCACGAGGGTGACCATCTGCGCGTTCGTCCTGGTGAAAAGGTACCGGTGGATGGAGAGGTATTGGAGGGCGAGAGCGCCGTCGACGAATCCATGCTAACGGGCGAGCCCGTGCCGGTGACGAAGCGAACAGGCGATTCGCTTATCGGCGCGACGATGAACACGAGTGGCTCGCTTGTCATGCGAGCCACTAAGGTTGGTTCCGGGACCATGCTTTCACAAATCGTACAGATGGTTGCGAATGCGCAACGCTCCAAAGCACCCATGCAGCGAATGGCGGACACGGTTGCTGGTTATTTCGTGCTGACGGTCATCGGGATTGCGCTGTTGACCTTCTTTGCATGGGGCCTGTTCGGACCCGAGCAGGGCTGGGTATTCGGCCTGATCAATGCAGTTGCGGTTTTGATCATTGCATGTCCCTGCGCACTCGGCCTGGCAACGCCTATGTCGATCATGGTTGCCACAGGCAAGGCGGCTGGAAGTGGCGTGCTTTTTCGAGATGCAGGTGCCATCGAGAATGTGCGAAAGGTAGACACACTGATAGTCGATAAAACAGGAACCTTGACTGAGGGTCGACCTGTCTTTGATCGTGCGATAGGCGTTACGCCGTTTGATGCTCAGGAAGTTATCCGGTTGTCTGCCAGTCTGGATCAGGGTAGCGAGCATCCCCTGGCTCACGCCATCGTGGACCATGCGAGGAGCGAAGGTATCCAATTGGTGAAGCCAGAGACCTTCGAGTCAGGGTCAGGGATCGGAGTCCGTGGCCTGGTGGAAGGCAGGCAGCTGCAGCTTGGCAATACCGCGCTTATGGAGGATGCGGGCGTGAGCGTCGAGCCCTTGAAAGATCAGGCAGAAAAACTACGCGAGAGCGGGACCAGTATTATTTATCTGGCCGTTGATGGAGCCCTTGCCGGCTTGCTGGCCGTGTCGGACCCAATCAAGCCAACCTCCAAAGAAGCTGTAGCCCGGCTCCAGGCCGAGGGCGTGCAAGTCATCATGGCCACCGGCGACGGGCTTACCACTGCCCGCGCAGTTGCTCGTGAGCTATCGATCGAGGACGTGCATGGCGAAGTAAAGCCGCAGGACAAGGAAGCGCTGGTGGTTAAGCTACAAGCCCTCGGTAAGGTAGTTGCCATGGCAGGCGACGGGATTAACGATGCACCGGCGCTCGCCAGGGCTGATGTTGGCATAGCGATGGGCACGGGCACTGACGTGGCCATGAACAGTGCTCAAGTTACGCTGGTAAAAGGTGACCTGATGGGGATCCTGCGTGCACGGACGCTTTCGGTGGCAACTGTTCGCAATATGCGTCAGAACCTTGTGTTTGCCTTTATGTACAACGGGCTGAGCATCCCAATTGCCGCAGGCCTGCTCTATCCGTTCTTCGGGCTGTTGCTGTCCCCGATGATTGCTGCCTTGGCCATGAGCCTCAGCTCAGCATCCGTTGTGTTCAACGCCCTCCGGCTCCGTCAAGCGCGCGTTGGTTAGCGCCAGTCGGTTGGCGATCTGAGGGAAAAGATCAGCGAAGGTGTCCAGCTCGAGTCCGGCATGAGCATCAGCTATTCCGGCCAGTTCGAATTCATGGAGCGCGCTAACGCGAAGCTCAAGCTCGTCGTGCCGGCTACCCTGCTGATCATTTTTGTCTTGCTCTACCTCACATTTTCCCGCTTTGGCGAGGCGCTGCTCATCATGGCTACGCTGCCATTCGCCCTGACCGGGGGCGTCTGGTTCCTGTACCTGTTGGGGTACAACCTCTCCGTCGCGACAGGTATCGGCTTCATTGCGCTTGCAGGGGTTTCCGCAGAGTTCGGTGTGATCATGTTGCTGTATCTGAAGAACGCCTGGATCGAGCGCCTTGATGCCGGAGCACAAAGTGAGGGCGCTCTCCTCGACGCAATCCGCGAAGGCGCCGTACAACGGGTGCGCCCTAAGGCCATGACTGTCGCAGTAATCATCGCCGGTCTGCTGCCCATCCTTTGGGGTAGCGGGACCGGCAGCGAAATCATGAGCCGCATCGCCGCGCCAATGGTAGGCGGCATGATCACCGCGCCTTTGCTCTCCTTGTTCGTTCTGCCGGCAGCTTACCTGCTGATGCGCCGCCGGCAATTGCGTGTCACACCCCAGCAAGCAACCAACCCCACTGGAGAACATCCATGAACATCAAGCACATCACCCTTGCGACACTCTTCCTAGTACCAGTCGCCTATGCCGCCGACAAGGAGCCAATGGACGGCATGCCGATGGATCACAAAGGCATGAACATGCCAATGGACCAGAAGTCGGCGGGACAGACCGCTACAGCCACAGGTACGGTCAAGAAAGTAAACACCGAGAGCGGAACCGTCACCATTGCCCACGGCCCGGTCGAAGCGTTGGGCTGGCCGTCGATGACGATGGGCTTCAAAGCAAAGCCTAATCAGCTCAAAACACTGAAAGAAGGGGACCAGGTCGAATTCGAATTCTCCTCGAAAGGCATGGATTCCACCATAACGCGCATCGAAAAGCAGTAAAGAGCAGAAAGCGACCGCCGCAGACGCGGCGGTCGTACCAAAAAATGAGCGATTACGGCTTTGTAACCTTGGCAACAGCTTCTTGTAAGTAGTAAGCCTTTAATCTACAGGCATCAACTAACCGAGAGGTGAAAACCATGAACCGCATAACCAAAGTAATTGTTCCTTTTATTCTGACCGTTGCTTCCTCGCTTGCAATGGCCGAAGGCGGAAGCGAACGTACTCTGAATCGCCTAAATGACTCGGCAGGAGTAAAGCCCACCCTTCAGGAGCTTGTCAAAGAAGGCAAAGTACTGAGCATCGCACCTGCAGGGGCGACCGGTGCGACAGGAATTATTCAAAACTATAGAACTAGCGCTAAAGTGCAAACGTACGAGATGACGGTAAAGGCCCCTGACGGGAAGATCCATACGGTAGAGTTCTTGAGCACCCCAGTTGGCGTGAACAACGGCTAATCTGCCAAGTTTGATATCCGAGGGATAGTTAGATGAGCAGCATGATGTCCAAGATTAAAAGCGTACTGCAGCGCAATCCGATCGTAACGGGGTTAGCCGCAGCTGTAGTTGGCTACATTCTCCTGAACCAAAGCACTGCGGCGTTGGCAACAACGCTGCCAAGCCTGCTCTTTCTCTTGCCCTGCTTGTTAATGATGGTCGTATGCATGAAGCATATGTCTAGCGGTAAGTGCGGCAAGCCCAAGGAGCCTAACGTTGGCGAAAACAGCTTGTTAAGCAAAAGCGAATAACCCACTGAACTTGGAAATATAACATGCGAAAGGCGGTTACCGTTACAGCAATCGCAATCACCCTGGCGAGCGGACTGAGTTTCGCAGCGGCAGATAAAGCGGGCCAAAGCCATTCGGAAACCGGTATGATGAGCGGCGACAAGCATATGGAAATGATGGGCGACATGCGTGGAATGATGAAAGAGTGTCGTGAAATGATGGAGGCGGCCGAAGCCGGCCACTCGCAAAATGGGGAAAATCCAGACGCCTCCTAGGATACGAGAGTGCGAGCAACCATGATCGAAGCAGGTCGGGCACCTTTTCTGGGCGCCCACCTGCTTTTTTATGCGTGATGGCCTAACCAGGACCGTACTGATGGGAAAAGTGTCACTGACGAGCAGAATGGCGATAGCTTTCATGCTCGTGGTTACGGTTGTGCTGATGGCCGCCGCAATCAGCTTCAATTATTTTTGCCAGCTCCATTTCGAACGCAAAGATGCACAAGTGCTGAATGAAAAGGCCACTGCAGTAGAGCGTACGCTACTCAACAGCTCAGCATTCGGGCCTGAGACCGCTTCAAGGATCGATGCTGTTATTGAGCACTCCTTTGGCTTCGCAACTGCGCTTGTAGTAGACGGTAAGACGGTCTACTCCCATCACAATCTGTCTGAGAGCTTGCTACCTCTTGTCACGGACCTCCAAGAGGAACGCTGGACAGTAAGTTTCGATGGCCACCAGTACAGCGGCATTACCAGAAAAATAAACCAACGGGTCGAAGGGCAGGACACAGTCATCTATCTGGCTTTGGATGTAACGCATCGAGTCCACTTCTTTGAAATGATTCAGCAATGGTTCGCTTATACACTGGTGGTCAGTGCACTTCTGAGTGGCGCTCTAGGCGTGGTTCTGATCAGGAAAGGCTTAAAACCAATAGACGAACTGTCAAAGACTTCTTCTACGGTAACCGCCCACTGTTTGGATACCAGAATTCCGACCGAGTCAGTTCCAGGCGAGCTGCATGAGCTCGTAGACAACTTCAATGAAATGCTCTCGCGCTTGGATGACTCTTTCCTCAGGTTGTCAGGTTTCTCAGCGGACATTGCGCATGAGCTAAGAACGCCCCTGAACAGCATGCTTACTCAAATAGAGGTCGCGCTCTTGCGCGACCGCGAGAATACTGACTATAAGGATATCTTGTATTCCGCCCTCGAAGAACTTAGGCGCATGTCGAAAATGGTCGATGACATGCTGTTCCTCGCCAAAGCGGACAACGGGAAGATTACGCCCAGTGCCGAAGATGCCAGCATGGCCGAGATTACCGCGAGCGTTATCGAATATTACGAGCTCGCAGCCGAGGACAAAAAAGTTGAAATCGCGCTTTCAGGCGATGGGTCGGTACATGGCGATAAATCAATGCTAAGACGGGCCATCTCAAACATAGTCTCGAACGCAGTTCGGTATGCAGAGGAAGGCAGCATTATCAGCGTTGAAATAAGCCAGAGCGGTAACTCGGTTTCTACAGCCATATCCAACCGAGGCATAACTATTCCAGCCGAGCTTCACACCCGAATATTCGACAGGTTTTACAGGGTGGATACCGCAAGGCGCGAAGGAACCACCATGAATGCAGGGCTCGGCATGGCTATCACTCGTTCGATCGTGGAAGCGCACAAAGGGCGCATCGCCTGCGAATCAGCTGAGGGGCACACGACTTTCACAATGACGCTTCCAAGGCTGATGTCTAGTTAATGGCAGAGCGCTAGCAACGACGCTGTTCTACGCTTATAGAAATGCCCGGCTGAACCGAAGGAGGCCAAGGCTTTCGAACCTGTATATTTGGTTCTGGAGGTTCACGTGCAAGCGTCCTCATCAAGAAAATGCGGTTCGACAGCCGCAGCGCTCAACGAAGCGTGCTTCTGCGTAAGCCTAGATCAAGCTGCGCTCGTAAACGCATTGACCGAACAGCTTGGGGATTCAGAGCTGTCGGAGCTATTGAAGTCACGTTGCCCCCATGTGTTTGCTGCACGCCCGGTTTTTGTTTCATCCTTGCGGCTGCGCCAGGTTAATGAGGTTATTCAGGCCATCGAGCAGACCGTGAGTTCGCCCGATTGGCGTGAGCATGCTCTGGATTCTGCACCTCCTATTGCACGACATAATCCTTGGGGCGCGCGCGGCGTCTTCTTTGGCTACGACTTCCATCTGGATGATGACAAGCTTGGGCTCATCGAAATAAACACAAATGCGGGCGGAGCGATGCTAAACGTATTGCTCGCCCGCGCGCAGCGTAGTTGTTGCAGCAGCGTAGTCGGGCTTTCGCCAGGTCAGGAAGGACCCGGCGGCTTCGAGCGTTCGATTCTGGATATGTTCGCCCAGGAATGGTCTGCGAGCGGCGAGCAACGACCGCTCAAGCGCATGGTGATCTTGGATGAAAGCCCGCAAGCCCAATACCTGTATCCGGAGTTTCTTCTTTTTCAGCAGTTATTCGAGTCAGCTGGAATCGACTGCATAATTGCAGACCCAGCCGATCTGGCCTTTCACAACGATTGCCTCTTGGTCGACGGAAAGCCTGTGGATCTCGTCTACAACCGACTCACCGACTTCTATCTGGAAGGTGACAATTGCAGCGCGCTGCGCCGCGCTTATTTGGCTGATGTCGTGACGGTAACGCCGCACCCTCAGGCCTATGCCCTTTATGCCGACAAACGCCGGTTGGTTGACCTAACCAACGCACGTTTTTTGGAAGAGATTGGCGTTGATCAGCAAATCCGAGCCGTATTGGCCCAATACGTCCCGCTTACCGTTCCTGTCGGGCATGGTAACGCAGAGCACCTCTGGCAAAACCGCCGTAGCCTCTTCTTCAAGCCCGTCAGCGGGTTTGGTAGTCGCGGGGCGTACCGAGGAGACAAGCTTACCAAGCGTGTATGGGAAGAAATCGTTGGCGGAAACTACCTGGCTCAGTCCCTTGTGGCTCCTGGCGAGCGCAGGACTGTCGCGGACCCTCAGGTACGACCAATGAAGTTTGACCTGCGCGCATACGCTTATGCTGGCGAGGTGCAGTGGAACGCTGCCAGGATCTACCAAGGCCAGACGACCAACTTCCGAACAGAGGGCGGCGGCTTTGCTCCGGTGTTTACCTTAGGCGAGGACGAGGAGCGAGCTGTTTCCACAGAGCAGCGGTCGCACGCCTCATTCACTTTCTTGCTCGATGAAAACGGTGCCGTGGAGGAACTGCCGCACCCGCTGTATCTGGCGTTGGTTCGAACCGAAAAGGCTACCTCAACACTTGCGGGTAAACGTTTCCGACTGGCGGACTGGTATGTTGCAATGGAGGGCAACCATCCGTCCAAAGTCATCCGAGAATGGTACGGCTGGGTTGCATTCGACGCAGGTGGCGCTTACCACCCTGAAGTTGGCCCACCAGAAAATGGTCAGCCGAATAGCATTGGAAATGTAGATTCATCTGCTCTGCCAACACCGGAGGAACATGATCGAATCGAAGGTCTGTTGTTTCAAAATGACAGTGGTTCTGCGCGCCGCGAAAGGTGCGGCTTGGGACAGAAATAAGCTCGCCGCTCAGTCCTGGGGCCACCTACACCCAGCCGTCTTAGCCGTCACACGTCTAATGTGCGAGTACTAACCCTGCGGTCACACCTGACAAAATGTGGCCTATGCTAGGTGCTGAATTGTTCTTTCCGAGCGTTCTATTGCTCAAGATAACTGGGCTTCCTAATGCCGAGCAGTCGGGCCTCAAGGCTCGAAGGCCATCTTAGTGGGCCCGCTCTTTCGCGCAGTGGTCCATAGCGCGACGTTGGTATTGTCTGCTTATAAGCTATTAGCGATTGATTATTTCAGGGGAACATCACCCGTAGTACACCAGAGAATTCGCGCAGCTGACAGCGCTTTAAGACGGTCTCAAACGGTCGATGGTTACATTTTTGTAAGCTTCTCAAAAAATCGAAACCTCATCATCCTCGGCTTGTCCGTTTTTAGGAGAGCATTCGAAAGCCACTTCTAAGCAGGGCTGCGCGAACACGTTGAGCCGCCGATCCAGCAGCAATCATTAAAGGGGTCTAACTATGCAAATGTCTTACTGGCGCTTTGCAGCGATGGTAGCTACGTCTACGATCATTATGTATGGCGTGATGTACTTAAATACTTACTCGTTCGAGCATGTTTTTTGGAGCGAGACTCGCGCTTGGATGGCATTAGTGATGGGCGCGGTAATGGCAGTAGTCATGCTCGCATTCATGCTCAACATGTATAAGCGTAAGTCTGTAAATCTAGCGATATTTGCAGGAAGTGCAGTAGCTTTTGCCATTGCACTATGGCTTGTACGTGGGCAAGCGACGGTAGACGACACGGACTACATGAAGGCCATGATCCCCCACCATTCGATAGCCATCCTGACAAGTGAACGAGCTCAGATTTCAGATCCTCGCGTCCGCAAATTAGCCGACGAAATCATCGACGCTCAGCGCCGAGAAATCGCAGAAATGAAGTCCCTGATCATTGATCTAGAGAGGGCAAATTGACACAAGGTTTGAAGCGCCTCGTTGCCTCTAGGCTTGTATTTCCCAGCAACATCATGATTATCGATCGCTGCTCACACCTTGTGATGATTCAGCTGGTAAAGGCCGGGATAAGCCGGCCATGATAAGGGCCTGAAGAGTGGCGATCGGATGGTTCAGTTGTAAGAAATAGGATCGAAACTAAGTTTTACCGGTGCTGAATCAGGCTCTGCTTAAAGAGCTACATCAGAACAGAGGAGCCGGCTGCGAACGCCCTTGTGGCTGCACCGAGGCAGCTTTACGCAACCGACTATTTAGATTGCGCTCGTGTAGCTTCTTCCTGCTCCATACGTTCACGTACACCGCCATGCACACCGGTGCCGGATTGCATTGGCTCGTTGAGCGAACCCGTCGTCGGCGATGCCGGTGGTGCTTTCTCAATCTGCCAACGGTGCGCGATATTCGCCGCGACTCGCTCGGAGAGAGAGGGGAACAGTGAATGCGAGATTATCGCACCCCGGGCTTTCCAGCCTACCGGTAGTCGTTTGCGCGGGTTGACCGAAACCCAGGCGATGGCTTCGACCACCTGCTCTGGTCCATCCATTGCGGCCATGCGTGGGGTGCCGCCGGTGTAGTTGGCCGCGTGTTCCCAGAACGGTGTGTCCACAGCCCAGGGCATGACGGTGGCGACATTGATGGTCTCGCTACCGCTCAGGCGAACCTCCTCAGCGATTGCCGCGCCGAGATTCATGACGCCACCTTTGGTCGCTGCGTAGGAGGCATGATAAGCCAGCGGTATCTCGCTCTCGACTGAGCCCACGTTGACAAGCGTGCCGAAGCCTTGAGCTCTGAACTGGCGCATGGCTGCGTGGCTGCCATAGATCACGCCCTTAAGATTGACATCCACGATCCGCGCATGGTCCTCGACGGGAACGTCCTCGAAACGACCCAGCGCTCCGACCGCAGCGTTGTTAATCCAAACGTCGATTCTGCCGAAACGCTCGATGGCGGCTCGTGCCAAGTCCAGTATCTCGTTCGGGTTGCTCACGTCGGTGGTCACCACCAGTGCCGATCCTCCAGCCATGCGTATCTGCGCGGCCAGTTCTTCGAGCACGTCGGTCCGACGGGCCGCTAGCACCACTTCGCCTTGCAGAGCGGCAAGCTTGAGCGCCACGCCCCGGCCGAAGCCACTGGAGGCACCAGTGATGACAAAGGTTTTGCCAGCAACGCTTGGCTGGTCGCTTGGTTTCAGGCGCGGGGAAACGGCGCAGCCACTGAGTTGCAGAACGGCGAGCAGTACTAGCAGCAAAGCCAATCGCTGCGATGGGAATATTCGCAAAACCATTTTCGTTTTTTCCCAGCAAAATAAAGTCGCATGGCCCGCTTGGTTGTTCTAGGACCGCCTTTTGCCAGGAGCTTTCATGCTAATTCACTCAATTAGTTTTCAGCGCTAAATTGGGAAACAGTAGCAAGATAATAGACCGTTACGGTGGCGACCATCGGTGGCTAAGTAAGAGTTGCTAGCGCGTAACGAGCGTATTTCGCTTTGGAGTGAAATGCTGCTGGACAGGGATTTATTCGCTCTTGGCAGTTGCGGGTATCGTACGCGCTTTTTCGATATGTCATGGAGGCACGAACATTAAGCGCACCATGGTTTTTCTTACTCTTCAAGGGGCTCTGACACTCCCAATTTAGTTGTGCCAGAGCGGTGAGTTACGGATGTTATCCTGCCATCCGCTCACATTCCTCAGCGCAGTTCATACATGCCTTCGCGCACTCTTGGCAGTGATCCATTTGATGTTTCGCACATTCCTCTCCGCATGCACGGCAGATCTTGGCGCAAAGGGCACAGAACTCCTTAGCATACTCACTTTCGCGGCTCATTAGTGTGGCGGCCAACCTACAAATGTCCGCGCAGTCGCGGTCAAGCTCGATGCAGCGAGCCATCATCTTTACGTCATCCTCACGAAGGCACGCAGAGGCGCACGTTTCGCATACTAGGGCACAGTTCGAACAAGCTTGGATACAGGAAGCGAACATTGAGTTTGTCATTGCGTTCTCCAGGTTTCGAAAGTTGTATGTCGCCGGTGCCTACTAGCCGAACACACCCATAAGCGTATTAACAGGCACAAAAAATACGACAGGCTCCTATCTAACCCGTTTCGTCCAACTTCATTACAATTCTGTAAGGTTCGTCCAACCGCACCGGGGAGCTATGCGGGCGCAGTTGGGGGGCGACAAGCCAATAGATTGCCTGGCCGGCTTCGCTAGTCTGGTCTAGATGATTAGTGGGGTATGGCAAGCTCCCTGTCGCCACGACTGGGAGCCCTTACTGGGGAACGGCCGGAGCGAAAGCCGCTTAACTTTTTGAGCTACTTGCCTTGCGGCCTAACGTTTAGGAAGCAATCGCAGAGCCCTCCGGTACCGTTGCGTCGACTAGGATGGCCTAGAGCCGACCCTTATGCTTTTGCTGAGGCGCCTTTCAACGAGCCTAGTCAGGACCGACTAGGCACACACATACCGGATGTTAGTGCTCGTGTTGCTTTCCGTCTGCGTGTACATGGTTTTTTGAAGGAGATTTGCCTTCCGCATCGGCACGGTCATTGTCAGTGCTTTCTTCCGCCGTCTGTGGCTGGTCTGACGCATGATGGTCATCGCTTTCTTTACCATCATGATGCCCGGAGCCTGGCTGGCCGGGTGCTCCACCTGAGCCGCTAGAGCCGTGGTGATCCGAGCCGCCACTGTCGCCCTGATGGTGGTCGTCCGAGGCAATCTCACCATGTTGTTTACCGTGCCCTGCTGGGGTCTCCCCACCACCATGCTGGTGACCACCGCTAGACGCAACGAGCGCTCGATACGCTCCTTCATCTAGGTCAGGAAGCTTCCGCAGAAAAGCCACCATTTCCCAGATGTACGGGTCAGCCATGCTTTTACCCCACGCAGGCATCCCAGTGGCCTTGATGCCATGCTTAATGACCCAAAACGTCTTTGCTGGGTCATCGTATAGCCCCGCTTCAGCCAAGTTGGGTGGAGCAGGATAAAGGCCATTACTTAGCTCGGTCTCAGCCATGCCTGGCGCCAAATGACAACCCACACACATCGAGTCGTAGTTCCCCGCCCCGGCGCGGATTTGGTCTTCATCGTCGAGGGATGGCACGGCTATGTCTTCGGAGCGAACCTCAATCGAGCGATTGCGAGCAGTTTCCAGGAAAGCGTGAACGGCTCCGGTATGAGGATCATCTGCGGCAACGCTAATCAGTCCTGAGAAAACAACTCCGGCCACCACCAACAGGCCTAGTGCGCAGAAGGCAGCGAAGCTAATAATTATTTTTTTCATCGAAGGTCCTTAGAACCAAATCCGAATGCCAGCAACGAACCGCGCTTCATCTATATCTTCGCCTTCATCTCTCGCCATATCGGCGGTATTACCGTATGCCCGGCTCCAGGTGACGCCGATGTAAGGTGCGAACTCACGAACGATTTCGTATCGTAGGCGGAGCCCCACCTCCGTGTTTGCCAGACCAGCCCCTACTCCGCGCGCAGGGTCATCCTTGCCATAGAAATTGAACTCGGCGGTCGGTTGGAGGATCAGCCGGTTAGTGAGGAGAATGTCGTATTCCCCTTCAAAGCGTGCTGCTGTCTGCCCACCTTCACCAAGAAAGGCGGTGGCTTCCGCTTCGAAGCCATACAGAGCCATCCCCTGAACGCCTAAGGCTGCCCACGTCTGCGGCGACTCGGGCTTAAAGTCCTGCCGAACACCAGCTACCACATCCCACCATGGGCTGATGGCGCGTCCGAAGAGCGCTTGGATTTCCGCGTCTTCAGTAACGCCATTTGTTCGCTCACCTTCCGAGCGAAACCAGAGCCGATTGATATCGCCACCGACCCAGGCGGTCGCTTCCCAACTGAGGGTGCTACCTTCATCTGCGTTCTGGTACTCAAGTTGATCTAGCACAAGGAACCAGGCCAGATACTTGTCATGAACCGTGTGTCCCTGAAGATTCTGGAATGCTGCTGTCCGATCCGCATCGGTCAAGACTGGAATGAACGAGGGATGAACCATACCCGGCATTTCGAGCGTATCGTCATGCTTCATCTGACCATCGTTCATCTTGCTGTGGTCCATCGCACCATGACCCATTGCGGAGTGGTCCATTTGCCCACCGGGGCCATGATTCATAGCTGCGGGCTTGGCAGACGATGCTGGGGCTTGAGCTGCCGGAGTAGGAGGGGTTTGATGCATCGAGTGATCCATCATCTCGGCGGCGTTAGCTACCCCTCCAGCCGCTGCGCTCAACGAAACTCCGAGCGCAATCAGAGCAAAGCGACAAGATCTAGTGGTCATGGTGTGAATCCACCTCAGTACCAGTAGCCTTCGGGTCATGGCCCATTTTGCCGTGGTCCATTTCACCATGGTCCATCGAGCCATGATCCATGTCGCCGTGGTTCATTTCGGAATTAGAAATTTCTGGTGCCTGAGATGCCGGCTTGTTGACCGGATTCTGCGACGAAGCCGATGATTGCTTGTGTTGATCATGTTTTTGATCTGCAAACGCAGCTGACATGCTCATTACGCCCAGCAAACTGAATATAAACGCGCTGCCGATAAGAGTTTTACGCTTCATAAAATTCCCCATATAAAGTTCCTCTTACTCGTCCACTCGGACTTCACGAAACATACCCATTTCCATGTGAAGCAGTAGGTGACAGTGATAAGCCCAGCGCCCGAGCGCATCAGCTGTCACGCGATAGCTCCGCTTTGAACCGGGAGGCATGTCGATCGTGTGTTTGCGAACCATGAACTTTCCATTCTCATCCTCAAGATCGCTCCACATACCATGAAGATGAATCGGATGGGTCATCATGGTGTCGTTGACCAAAGTGATGCGTACCCGCTCGCCATATTTGAGCCGCAGGGGCTCCGAATCAGAGAACTCTATACCGTCAAATGACCAGGAGAACTTCTCCATGTGGCCGGTGAGATGGAGTTCAATCGTCCGACTGGGCTCACGGCCGTCCGGATCGGGGAAAGTGCTTCTCAAGTCGCCATAGGTCAAGACTCGGCGGCCGTTGTCTCGTAAGCCAATACCGGGATCGTTCAGCCTATGAGTCGGGCTCATGGTCTGCATGTCCACCAGTGGGTTATTTGACTCTGAGGGCGGGTGCGACTGCATACCTGCGCTCATCCCAGCCATTCCAGAGTGGTCCATCCCGGACATCCCAGCCATTTTGCTGTGATCCATTCCGGCCATGTCGCCCATGTCGCCCATCCCTTGCATGTCACCGTGGTTCATGCCGGACATGTTGCTATGGTCCATCGCGCCCATGTCGCCCTGCATGCCGCCGCCGTGGTCCATGCCCGCCATACCGCCCATGCTGCCGTGATCCATCCCCATGTCGTCCATGGTGATTAGTGGTCGAGGATCGGTTTCTGGAACAGGAGCGCTCAGCCCTTCGGCAACCGCTAGCGTGCCACGGGCGTACCCTGTGCGGTCCATCGATTGAGCGAAGATCGTGTAAGCCTCCTCGGTTGCAGGCTCGACAATCACATCGTAGGTTTCTGCCACGGCAATGCGGAATTCGTCGACGCTAACTGGGTTGACGTATTGGCCATCGGCTGCGACTACAGTCATCTTCAGCCCTGGAATGCGGACATCGAAATAGCTCATGGCCGAGCCGTTGATGAACCGCAGACGAAGCTTCTCGCCGGGCTTAAAGATACCGGTCCAGTTCCCGTCGGGAGCTTGGCCGTTCATTAGATAGGTATAGGTGTAGCCGCTTACGTCGGCGAGGTCGGTGGGACTCATTTTCATCTGAGCCCACATTTTCCGATTCGCAATCGTAGCGGCCCAGCCGTCTTCGCTCACGTCGTTAATGAAGTCTCCGACAGTGCGCTTGTGGAAGTTGTAATAATCGGACTGCTTCTTGAGCTTAGAAAGGATTCGAGCGGGATCCTCATCGGACCAATCAGTCAACATCACCACGTAGTCGCGGTCATAGCTGAACGGTTCGGGATCCTTCGCATCGATGACCAACGGGCCATAGACACCAAGCTGCTCTTGTAGGCCTGAATGACTGTGGTACCAATAGGTACCGTTCTGTTTAACCTGAAACTTATATACATACATGCCATCGGGAGCGATGCCGTGGAAGCTCAATCCAGGCACGCCATCCATGTTGGCCGGCAAAATCATGCCGTGCCAGTGAATCGACGTATCTTCGCTCAGCTTATTCCTGACTCGCAGCGTGACGGTATCCCCTTCACGCCAACGTAGAAGCGGCCCTGGGATAGTCCCATTGATTGTCATCGCCGTCCGGGCCGCGCCGGTGATGTTGACCGGCGTCTCCCCAATCAGCAGATCGAACTCCGTACCGGTTAGTACGCTGGGCTGGCCCGGGCTACTCACTGCCCAGACCGGAGCTCTCCACAAGCCAAGACCGCCAAGGAGGCCTGCGGCAGTCAAGCCTTTAACAAAGGTTCGCCTAGAGGTTTTACGTTGCATGTGTACGTTCCAATCAAGCTAAGGAGCCAAGCCGAAACCAGCCCTAAGGGTGGTGTTGCCAGCGTTAATTGATCTTAGAAACTCGCGCACAGTCTGTCTTATCAAGAGACTCGCCTTTAAATCGTAAATATGGCATGCCTAAGAAAGACGCGTGATTACATTTTTGTAAGCTTAAAGCGCATCAGAAAGCGCCCAAGAAATCGCCTGTGAGCATGTCAATCTCCAGGTGGAAGCTGCGCAATAGCTTTACCCTAAAAGGACTTTTGATTTTCATCCAAGGATCCGGTTGCAACGATGCTCATTGAAGTCGAAGATTGCTCAATGTACGGCTAATACCCGCAACCTCTAACCGCTGCCTTCCCATTATTATATTCCGGCGATTAATATTATTTTCATTTAGACCGCAGACTTGATAATAACCGCTTAAAAAAATGTGAGCTGTTAATACTGGTTTCACCGGTTCTTCCAACTAATGTTGCAAGTGCCAACACCATGGCAGCTACAACGTTTGTAGAAGCTGCCACAGTTCAGACAGCGGCATGGTCAAAATTGCATAAGGTTTCGCTTCAGCAATTAGCGTGAGCGTGCTTCGCTGAAGTTGCCTTTGAGGCTACCTCCTGAGATTGGTCCTTCTGGTCAGCCTGATAAGTAGCGATCGCTACTTGGCGAGCCTGCTCCATACGAGCAAAGGTACGGTCACCACCACCTTCTGCCATTGCATAGGAAGAGCTTGCTGCGATGGCGAGCAGTACAGGAAGAGATCTGAAAAGTTTCATTGCTTGTTACCTCGTTGAAAGACATGGAATACCCAGCGCCGCTCCAAGCAGAGTCTTGGGCTTTGGCTTGTGTCTAAGCTAACCGAGCGTTCCTGTCAGATCCCTGATCTAGACATTACGGTTTCGTCAGTAATGCAGACAAGCAGTGAGCACTTGCGAAGGCGCCGGATGCGTGTCTGGCGCCTTTCGTTCTAGAAAATAGGTCCCGTTTCCAGCCGGCAAAAAAAAGGCGCCATCGAGGCGCCGATAGGCCAAAGGAGCATGGAAAGGCCAAAAGAGCAGCATGTGTGGGAGCAACTGCTGAATAGACGTTAACGTTGTTAGCTGTCAGACAGATGATGCGGGCATTACGTTTCTGTAAGGTACTGGCTGCATGCCCAGACAATCGGCACACTGTTCTAAATGCTGGCGAGAGTACCTTTATGAAGCTTCTTGTTGCTGAAGACGAGCCGAAAACGGGCACCTACCTACAGCAGGGGCTCACGGAGGCGGGATTCACTGTCGACCGAGTAGAGAACGGGACTGATGCCGCTCAGCATGCGCTTAATGCGGCGTACGACCTGCTCATTTTAGATGTGATGATGCCTGGCATGGATGGGTGGCAGGTTTTACAGAAAGTCCACGCTGCCGGTAATGAGGTCCCCGTGCTCTTTCTCACTGCTAGAGACGGGGTTCAGGATCGAGTAAAGGGATTGGAGCTGGGCGCTGATGATTATCTCATCAAGCCGTTTGCCTTCTCCGAATTGCTAGCCAGGATTCGTACGTTGCTTCGCCGCGGCAACCATGCCCCCAACCAGACGATACTCAAGCTCCACGACCTTGAGATGGACTTGCTGAGACGTCGGGTTACGCGCTCGGGGAAACGCATAGACCTGACCGCAAAGGAATTCGCACTTCTTGAGCTATTGCTTAGGCGTCGCGGGGAAGTGCTCTCAAAGTCCCTCATCGCCTCCCAGGTATGGGACATGAATTTCGACAGCGATACCAATGTGATCGAGGTGGCGGTACGACGGCTGAGAGCAAAAATCGATGATGAGTTCGAACCTAAGCTCATACAAACCGCGCGTGGGATGGGCTATTTGATCGACGCGCCAGACCCCTAGAGCGAAATGCTCGGCATTCCACGCGATGGGCCAAGCTACCGGTACCTATGCGGTTAAGGCGAGCCACCGAGCAAGGAGCGGTGCCGAACCTCAGTTCTCCGAGCTGGATTTCTTCAGCTGTGGCACGAAGAAGATGGGTCTCTGCGGGGGAGCTATCAGAATATCACTGGATTTGATGCTAGTGCCCTTGCGACGCCTGGTCTTGCCATCCTTACCGACCGCCAGCAAATCACCGGTCGCAACAGCGATATCGAGCGCCTGCTTTACGCGAAACTCGTCAGCCATGGTGTAGTTGGTCAATCCGCTCATCAGGCCCAAAAAAGGTTGCCGTTCTACCTCGTAGACCTGTTTGGGCAAGAGCTCTGAAAGTTCTCCTCGGACGCGGTCATCGGTGGCATCGTCGAAGTGATGCTCATCCAACAGCAAATCGTGCTGACCTGTCACGGCGATATCCCGATTGGCGTCGTAACCGAAAAAGCTGGAAGGCGACAGCATATGGGAAAAGTTGTTGCCGTATTTCCAGTGGATCTTCTTCATCACATCGTTGGCGCGGTAGTTGTTCGACAGATGGATAAACCAATAGGCCATCGGGTTGCTGCCAGCAGGGCGGATGAAGAACACGGTCATGTACTGGGCACCGCTTTCCTGTTTGATCCCTTCAGACAGATGGCGTTGGATCAGGTACTGCCAATTGCGCGGCTGATGGGCCTTCAGCTCTTTCAGCATGCTCCATGGCACATGGTGATCCAGGCCGATATTGGCGATGGCCTTCCGATTCGCTTGGCGGTCAGCCAGGTACGTGACCAGAAAATCGACGTTGAAGGTCAGCAGCACCTCGGCATTGCTGAGGTGCTGGAAAATCCATTTGATCTTGGGGAACGGCACGTCGCCATAGCCGTACTGATCCAGCAGGAAGAGCACACGCTCACCCTTGCCGAAATGCTTGAGCTTTTGAGCGATGGTCGGCAATGCTTCTGTGAATTCAGCGCTATGCAGATGCACATCCTGGCCAAGCCGAGGAGCATGACCACGCGCGGCCAATACCGAATGCAAGCAGGCAATGTTCTCGGGCTTCACATCAACGAAATAGTGCTGGGAGCGGATGGGGCGCGGCTTGATGCGCTCCAGGTTGTTGCGGACCTCCGAAGCCTGAATCGCCTCCAGTGCAATCACGGGAGAGCCGAAGTGATTCCCACCTACGCCGTCATGGTAGATACCACCGCCACTGAAGCCATCGACGATCGACAAGCCCAGTTCTGGCATCAGTTGGTTGCGCATCAGCACGTCGATGTACGTCTGGATGTACTCATCGATGATTTGATGTTTGATCTTGCTGTGCGGATCGATGGTCGGGAAGGTCTGTGTGCCCCAATCCCAACGGTACTTCTCGTCATCCTTGGCCATGCCGTATTCCTTGTGCTGGTATCAGGCGAGGTTGAGCAGCGGGATTTCATCCCAGGTCTGGCCGTTCAACAGTCGACCGTTGGCTTTCTTCGAGCGTTTCACGCCATCGGCACCCCATCCGCCCCATTGCTTGAAGAAGAACGCTGAGCCAGAGGCGTCGCACTGGCGATGAATGTTGTCGACCCATTCTTGTTTCATCGGGCGGGCCTTGGGACCCGACTCACCGCCGACAATGACCCAGTGAATGTCGGTCAGGTCCAACTCACCCAAATCTTCTAGCAGCGGTTCAGCAGAGAGGAAGCGAATCGTGGCATCTACCTGGCGCAGGCAGTCGATCCTCGGCACACCATATTCGCGGTCCTCAACCGACACCCCCAGCCAGGCATTGACTGGAGGTGTCCGCTTACTGAAATACTCGGCTAGGCGCTCGGCACGCTTGGTGAGGATCTGGAAGGTGTGCTGGGAAGCCTTTCGAATCACCTCGAATACCTGGTCGATGTATTCGTCCGGTACATGCTCGTGGAATAGGTCAGACATTGAGTTGACGAAGTAAATGGTCGGTTTCTTGCGCTGTAGCGGCTCCTGCAACTTCTCCGGCCGCAGGCTCAGGCGAAAGCCATTTTCATAACCCGGCGTTCCCATGGCCTGCAGCCGGTAGGCCATGTTTTCCGCATAGCAGTGTTTGCATCCGGGCGACACCTTGGTGCAACCCACGACGGGGTTCCAGGTCATTTCCGTCCATTCGATGCTGGTCTGCGCACTCATTTCACCGTCACTCCTGTCGTGCAGCGATGTTAGTGAGAAGCTGGCAGTTGCGTCAAAGTGCCAGTATTGAATTCAACAGCGGGCCTGACCGCCAGGCCACCAAATGAAACAGCGGGATCGATGTACCGCATGGCCGACTTGATGTCTTTCCAGCCTACATAGGTCATCAAGGCCTTGAGGTCCCATCCATTGGCCGTGGCCCACGTAGCGAAGCCGCGGCGCAAGGAGTGACTGGTATACAGTTCAGCCGGAATCCCGGCGCGTTGAAGAATCTGGCGCAGCAGGCTGATCAGGCTACCCGGGTGTAAAGCATCCTCGCTGAGATGCCCCCAGCGATCTAGACGACGGAACACGGCTCCTCGAACGATGCTTGCGACACTGATCCAGTTGAGATAGGCCTGTACCGGGCATAGTCGCTTGAGCGCCGGCGTGTAGTGCGTCGTACCGAGATTTTCTCGGTCGCCCTTGCTCTGCGGCAGGAACAGACGCATGCCTGCTCCTGCTTCGGCTTGAATATGCTCGACCTGCAGCCGGCAGAGCTCATCACTGCGAAAGCCTCGCCAGAAACCGATCAGCAGCAATGCCATGTCGCGCCGGCATCGCGCCAGGTTCGATAAATCGCCCCGCATCCGAGCTCGCTCTGACTCCTGATCCAGCCATTGAGCTGCCTGCTCCAAGTGCTGCAGCTGCATAGGTGCGGCTTGCTTGACCTGTGCCGGATGCAGGGTGCGGATGCCCTTGAGTACCTGACGCACCGTCGGAGTCTTCGTTGGGTCGGGAAAGCCTTGGGTGATGTGCCATTGAGCGAGAGCAGCTAAACGTTGCTTCAACGTGTTCACGCTCAGCGTATCTGCATAGTCCACCAAGTAGCGGACAACGCTATCGCCTGTTGCGGGCAGAAAACCGCCCCACGACACTTCGAAGTGCTCGATGGCCGACTGATAGCAGCGGCGGGTGTTTTCCCGCGTACCGGCTTGTAGGTAGCGCCCGACCTCTTTCATCGCCTGAGATGCCCTTTATGTACTGCAAAACGGCCACTGAACGACCGTTTGTGCCATTCATATTGAATAATGCGTCATTATTTTATCTGAATTTAACTATAACACCTCGCTTTACAACGGCAAGTTTTAGTACGTAAATACGTGGTATGTAAAACGATACGAAATCGTAGGAGCAGCCATGGCCCGCGGCGGCATTAATAAAGCACTGGTTCGGAAGGCCCGCCAAACCATCTTGGCGCGAGGCGAGAATCCCAGCATCGATGCGGTGCGGGTCGAGCTCGGTAATACCGGCTCGAAAACCACCATTCATCGCTACTTGAAAGAGCTCGAAGATGCTGAGCGCGGCCGGGACGCGGCCTCGATCCCGCTCAGCGAGCAGCTGGCCAATCTGGTGTCCCAGTTGGCAGATCAGCTAACGGAAGAGGCTCAGGCCGACGTGGCCCAGGAGCGGGAGCAATTGGCACGCGAACGGCTCGATTTTCAGAACCAGGCTCGGCTGGCCGAAAGCCGAACCCAGCAGTTGGAAAGTCAGTGCAGCGGGCTTACGGAACAGCTCCAGGCTGCCCAGCACGCGTTACAGCAGGAGCAGCAGCACCGCCAACAGAGCGAGATCGAGAACGCCCGTCTGTTGCAGGCCAACCGCGACCTGGAGGAGCGCCTAAAGGACCGCGATGGACAGATTCGCTCGCTGGAGGAAAAACATCAGCACGCCCGTGATGCCCTGGAGCACTATCGCCAGGCCGCCAAGGAGCAGCGTGAGCAGGAGCAGCGCCGGCACGAGTCTCAGGTGCAACAGCTGCAACTGGAGCTGCGGCAGTTACAGCAGACCCTGATCGTCAAACAGGATGAGCTGACCCAGCTCAACCGCGACAACGCACGGCTGCTCGCCGAGGCGCGGCAGTTACATAAGGATCAACATGCGCAGCAGCAGCTTCTCACTCAGAAGGCTCAGGCCTTAGAGGTCGCTCAGCGCTCGCTGACCGGAATGGAGCGTACGAATGATGCCTTGGAGCAACGCTGTAACACTTTGCAGGCCGAAGTAGCCCGGCTTGGTGAAAGGGCCGAGGTTCAGGCACAAAAAGCGCAGTCCTTACAGGAGCGTTTGTCCGAAGCTCTCTTACAACTGAAGCTGATTGAGCATTCACCGCCTGCCAACGGCGGTGCGGATAGCCATGAACCGTTACCGGGGCCAGAAGCAGACACGCCTTAACTTGGGCGGGGCGCCAAATGAGCAACGCCGCCGACGGACTGGATTTGTCAGGGTCGCATCGTCGTGAATGAGATGCTACGAACCGGTCTTTGGCCGGCATACTCAACCTTCGGCCCAAAAATCATCCTTGCGCACCAAACCGAACTCATCCTGATTGGTGTCAAGCTCATCATCAAACATGGTGTTAACCATTCGCTCCCGACGCAGCATGGCCAGCGTTCGGAAAAAGCAGGGCTCGCAGAGGTGAACCTCATAACGCTCACCATCATGCTTGGAACCATAGCCCCAACACGCTTGAAGAACGCCAAACTGCTGGCCATAGCCCTCAATACTTGTGCTTTGGCAACAAGCGTCACAGGTAACGTCTGAAGTCGTTTCCGTTGGCTGCATTGCAACGTGCCGCATGATCATCACCTCCGAGGAGAGGAAAGTTTACAGCTGCCATCGAGCCCACATTCGAGACCGGAAATGGAAGGTGTCGCGAAGGCCGCCTCGAACCATCACTGGGGAGAAGGATATCTTGAGATTAATTGAAGGTGGGCGAACATGCGCAAGCATGTGAGAGCAACACAAAGCCTAGAAATCAAACATTTATGGTTTGACTGTTTTAATTTCTCCGTTATCTCGTCATGCTTCCATAAAAATCCCCATCATGGAAAATGCCTGATAAATCAATCAGGTAGGAGGGATGCGAGTGAATTTTCCCGTTATCTCGGCATGGCCCCTCATAGGGGTCATGCCGAGATAAGGGTAAAATTCATTCATTTGGTCTTTAAGTTATTGTTGCTAAATGGATTTTTCTCAAATGAATGCCGCTGCTGATCTATGGTCTATCTTTTCCGCTTGGTTCCAGGAAAGGAGTGACCGATGGCATCCCCCGAACGTACCGCCTATCCCATTTTGTCGCGTTCCTATTCGAGGGCCGAGCTGCAGCGTGATTTCACCTTCTCCGAGGAAGAAATCATCTGGGTCAAAAGTCGCTCCAATGCAGCCTTCCGGCTGAATCTCGCTGTTCTATTCAAGACCTTCCAGGTACTCCGGTACTTCCCAGAGATCACTGAGGTGCCGGAGCCGGTTGTTGATTTCATCCGGACACAAATAGGTCTGCGCAGCAAGGTCGCGCTATCTCCGTACAAGTGGATGCAGCTTTACCGCCATATGAATGTAGTGCGGGAGTGGCTTGGTGTTCAGCCATTCTATGGCTCAGATGGTCAGGACATTGCAGCCGCGCATGCACAGCTGATGGCTCCTCTCCTCGAACAGCGCGCTGACATCATCAACGCGGTAATCGACGAGCTACTGGGTCAGAACTACGAGCTACCCGCCTACTCGACCTTGAATGACCTGGCAGAGACCGCTCGTGCAGAAGCCCAGGAGAAGATCTTCAACCTTGTGGTAACCAGAACGCCAATCGAGGTGATCTACAAACTGAAGGAGCTGCTCGACACTGATTTCGGGCTGCGGCAGAGTGACTTCAACGCACTCAAGCAGGCACCCAAGAAGCCCTCTCGCAAGCACCTGGAGGTGCTGATCGACCACCTAGCGTGGCTAGAGAGCTTCGGGAACATGGATTCCATTTTTGAGGGAATTGTCGATACCAAGATCCGCCACTTCGCTGCCCAAGCCGCTGCGTCGGACGTTGCCGAGCTGAAGGACTGCTCGCTGCCGAAACGCTACACGCTGATGCTGGCCTTGATCTATCGGATGCGGGTGCGAACTCGGGATCACCTAGCCGAGATGTTCATCCGGCGGATTTCGACTATCCACAAACGCGCTAAGGAGGAGCTGGAGCAAATCCAGGCTCGGCAGCGTCAGAAGTTGGAGCAACTGGCGGCCACCCTGGACGGCGTGGTGCAGATTCTGGTTCAAGAACCGGATAACCAGGAGGCTGGCAGCCTGATTCGGGAGTACCTGTCCCCCGATGGCAACCTAGATCGGTTGCGCGAGACCTGTGCCGAAGTCCAGGCTACGGGCGGTAACAATTACCTGCCGCTGATCTGGAAGCACTTCAAGTCCCATCGCTCTCTGTTGTTTCGTCTCAGCCACCTTCTCCAACTGGAACCAACGACTCAGGATCGCTCACTTATCCAGGCGCTTCAGCTCATCCAGGACAGCGAAAATCTACACCGCGAATGGATCGACGAGCACGTCGACTTGTCGTTTGCGTCGGAGCGCTGGGTCAAGGTCGTGCGTCGTCCTGCCAGTGAAGGGCCACCGACCAACCGGCGCTATCTGGAAGTCTGCGTGTTCTCCTACCTAGCCAGTGAGCTGCGTTCGGGTGATATGTGCGTGCTGGGGTCGGAATCTTTCGCCGACTATCGCAAGCAGTTGCTGCCCTGGGAAGAATGTCTCCAGCGACTACCGGCCTACTGCGAAAAGGTGGGACTGCCTGGCACGGCGAAGGAGTTTGTTGCCTCTCTCAAGGCCCAGCTGGAGGAAACCGCGCAGCAGCTGGATGAAAAATTCCCCTCCTGCCGAGGTGACGTATCGATCAATGAAGCCGGCGAGCCGGTGCTGCGCCGAGTAATCGCGCGGGACATCCCGCCTTCGGCTATCTCGCTGCAGACAGCGCTCATGCAGCGCATGCCGGCCAGGCATGTGCTCGACATCATGGCTAACATCGAGCATTGGATTCAGTTCACACGGCATTTCGGGCCGATGTCCGGTAACGAGCCGAAGCTCAAAGAGCCTGCCGAGCGCTACCTGATGACGATCTTCGCCATGGGCTGCAACCTAGGCCATAACCAGGCCGCGCGGCATCTGGCCGGTAATGTCACGCCGCACATGCTCTCCTATACCAATCGCCGTCACCTCTCGCTGGAGAAGTTGGACAAAGCTAACCGCGAGCTGGTGGAACTCTACCTGCAGCTCGACCTGCCCAAGCTCTGGGGTGACGGCAAGGCGGTGGCCGCGGACGGCACGCAGTTCGACTTCTATGATGACAACCTGCTGGCCGGCTACCACTTCCGCTACCGCAAGATGGGAGCCGTGGCGTACCGACACGTGGCCAATAACTACATCGCGGTGTTCCAGCATTTCATCCCGCCTGGTATCTGGGAGGCAATCTATGTGATCGAGGGGTTGCTCAAGGCCGACCTCAGCGTCGAACCCGATACGGTGTACCCCGACACCCAAGGCCAGTCGGCCACGGTGTTCGCCTTCACCCATCTGCTGGGCATCAATCTGATGCCGCGTATCCGCAACTGGCGCGACCTGGTGATGTGCCGGCCAGATCGTGGCGTTTCGTATAAACACATCAACCGTCTGTTCACCGACACCGCCGACTGGCACCTGATCGAAACCCACTGGCAGGATCTGATGCAGGTCGCGTTGTCGATCCAGGCCGGCAAGACTTCCTCGCCTATGCTGCTGCGCAAGCTCGGCTCCTACAGCCGGCGCAACAAGCTCTATCATGCCGCGCAAGCGCTGGGCAGCGTGATCCGGACGATCTTCCTACTCAACTGGATCGGCAGCCGCGAGTTGCGCCAGGAAGTCACCGCCAACACCAACAAGATCGAGTCCTACAACGGCTTCTCTAAGTGGCTGTCCTTTGGCGGTGACGTGATCGCCGAAAACGATCCGGACGAGCAGCAGAAGCGCCTGCGCTACAACGACATGGTGGCCTCGTCGGTGATTCTGCAGAACACCGTGGACATGATGCGCATCCTGCAGAAGCTGGCCCGCGATGGCTGGCAGTTCACCGATGAGGATGTGTCCTTCCTCAGTCCCTACCTGACCAGCAACGTCAAGCGCTTCGGCGAGTTCAACCTCAAGCTGAACCGTCCGCCGGAGTCCTGGATCAAAGATTCGGTGTTCCAGCAAGCTGCCGGCTCGCTACGCGTCATAACAACCGGCAAGGTCGGTACCGAGGAAACCACATGATCGATATTCCCCCGGCATCCTTTCGCGTCACACCGTACGGCGAAGTAGACGCCACAGCGTTGGAACAGCTGCGCGATAGCTTCGACACTTCGCAGCTGCTGCGGCTGGTAGATCGTTTGGACGCCTGCCTCGCTGAACTAGGGGGGATTACCGCCATGCGTGACGAGCTACTGCGGTTGCATGCAATGGCGCTGACGCTCGTCGAGGGCGTCGCACCGACAGTCCCAACCGAGAATGCCTGCATATGGGCAGAGGCCGAATCGGTCCAGCTGGATCTTGAGGCGCTGGCGTCCTGGGTACGCTCCGCTCAGATTGGGATCGCACCTCTGGTAGACCTTGTGCCAGCCCATGAACAATGAGGCGTTTGGAGCGCCTGCCGGGTACCACCTGCGTTGCTCATGGGCGCTCGACGTGTTGCCCGGCATTACTTAGGCTGGCGAACTTTTGATTGGTGAGGGGAAACTATGGACAGGGATGCACTTGAGCGGAACCAGATTCCGATCTATTTCGTCGCCGTGATAGCGGCAGCGATAGGCGGGCTTATGGCTCCCTCAACCGGACAAGGGTTGGAGCTATTGGTCACACCAGCCATTGCCGTTCTCATGTATGCCATGTTCCTGCAAATTCCCTTCTTGAATCTGCGGGAAGGGCTGAGCCATAAGCCGTTCATGGCGGCACTGCTGATCGCCAACTTCGTGTTCATCCCCCTGCTGGTATGGGGGCTAACCCGAGTGCTCGCCGAGCATCCTGCAATTCTCGCAGGCGCGCTGTTAGTGTTGCTGACGCCCTGCATCGACTATGTGGTGGTATTTACCCACATCGGAAAAGGCGATTCCCGGCTTATTCTCTCTGCGACGCCCATCCTGCTGTTGCTCCAACTCGCACTGTTGCCCCTCTATTTGGGCATCATGCTCAGTGGCCAATCGGCTGTCGTGGTATCGGCGGGTCCGTTCATCGAGGCGTTCCTGGTGCTGATCGTTGTTCCCTTGCTGCTGGCTGTAGTCACCGAGGCCCTATCCAAGCGCATAGCTATCGCCAGAGCCTGGAGCGTCGCCTGGGCGTGGTTACCGGTACCCGCGATGGCCGCAGTGCTCATCGTGGTGGTGGGTTCGCAAATCACGCCCGTGGTGCGCGATATCGATAAGCTAGCGCCGGTTATTCCTGTGTACATTGGCTTTCTGCTTCTGGCTCCGCTAATGGGAGCTCTCGCATCGCGGCTCTTCAAGTTGCCATCAGCCACTGCCCGAGCCGTCACCTTCAGTGCATCAACCCGAAACTCTCTGGTGGTTTTGCCACTGGCTCTTGCCCTCCCAGAAGAGGTTCGCGGCCTCGCTGCAGCGGCGGTGATTACCCAAACACTGGTGGAGCTGATTGGGGAAGTGATCTACATCCGGGCGATACCAGCTTGCGTTTGGCGGACTCGCTCGACCGTAGCTGCCCCATAAACCTTTCAATTACCAGGCGACAAGCACACGTGATTACTTAGGGCTTAAGTGCACTTCTGTTCCGTTGCTCCCCAAACTCCAACCCCAAGGGTGCGATTCAGCAGATTGAACTCCAGTCCCTGCACCTGTGGCAGTTGTTCCTGCTTGCAGCGAATCAGCGCCTCTTCCGCGGGGCAATCCATCTGAACAATACGAAATGCACTCAACAGGCTGGCCGTTCAACTGGGGCGGAACAGGCGGCTGCGCAGCAGCTCGACACAGATGAATTTCACCGGCACCTGCTTGGGGGTGACATCGCAACAATTGGTCATAGCTGGGCTCCTTTGCTATTGCGCACTGATCACCCTATAGCGACTATAGAGTAAGTCCCTATGTGAGGAAGAGTTGCCATGAAAATCGGTGAGCTTGCGAAAATGACCAACTGCCAAGTTGTGACCGTTCGCTACTACGAGCGCGCGGGGTTGCTGGCACCGCCCGACCGGAGCGAGGGGAACTATCGTGTTTATACCCTCGTGCACGCCGAGCGGCTGGCCTTCATCCGCAACTGCCGAACCCTCGATATGACTCTGGACGAGGTAAGGCAGTTACTCAGCCTCCGAGATAATCCTGCGAGTGATTGCTCGGGAGTGAATGAGCTGATCGATGGGCACATCGAGCATTTGGCGGCCAGGATCACGAGTCTTCAGGTACTTCAGAAGCAACTAATGGACCTAAGGAAAAGCTGTACCGAGGGCCGCGAAGTTGCTGACTGTCAGATACTTCATCAACTGAACGTTGGCGGCAATCATCTCGGTGAAGAGGTTTCGTCACACGTAGGGCGAAGCCACAACCACTGAAGCCTGGACGGACAAAGTGAAGCGTGAGGCTAACCATTAGCCGTCAAGCCGCCAAAGGAGATGGCGAGGTCGATGTAGCTGATGTCTTTCCAGCCCACATAGGTCATCAGTGCTCTGATATCCCAGCCATTGGCCATTGACGCGAAGCCACGGCGCAGCGAGTGACTGGTGTACAGCTCGGCAGGAATACCGGCACGCTGCAGGATCTAGCGCAGCAGGCTTATCAAACTGCCGGGGTGCAAAGCTTCATCGCTCAGGTGCCCCCAGTGATCCAGGCCAGCGCCGCGAGCGATACCGGTGACACTGATCCAGTCGAGATAGGCCTGTACCGGAAAGAGACGTTTCAAGGCCGGTGCGTAATGGCTCGTGCCGAGGTTCTCCCGATCTCCCTTGCTCTGCGGCAAGAACAGGCGCATCCCAGCACCGGTTGATGCTTTTCCGTTGAGATCCACCCGTTCGAGCTACTGCTGCGTTATTCATCCTTCAATGAATAGTCGTGACCGGCTGGGCGTGCAGATGTTGGACGAAGAGGATCAATAAGTTGCTCGAAGTAGTTCTTGGGGTAGTCCTTTTCGTGCAGGCCCACCTCGGCTTCGCCCAGCTTCCCGCTGCTGTCGTAAAAGGTACCGAACAGCCGATCCCACACTGTTAGAAACTCACCGAAGTTGACCTGGGCATCTTCGAAGTCGCGCTTATGGTGCCAACGATGGATCTCGGCAACCCCGAGCAGATGCCGCAACCAGCCCACGCTGTAGTCCAGGTTCGAATGCTGAAAGGCCAGGTGGACGGTCAGGATGCCGAACCAAGTTGCGACTACGGCAGACGGTGCCCCTGATGCGAGCAGAACCACCAGCCCTGGTCCGGCCATCAGCGCTGCATGCAGAGGATGCCGGCGTTCCCCATTCATCCAATAGAGCCGCTCTGCGCTGTGATGAATCATGTGAAAACGCCACAACCAATGCACCCGGTGGCTGATGCGGTGCATGGCATACAGGCTCAGATCGAGCACGGCGGCGACCAGAGCCAGTTGCAACCACAGAGGACTCTCGATCGGGAAGAGGCGAACCGAAGCCGGCACCGCATCGCCAAGCTTGGCCAGGATTTCAGCAGTGAATTGAATGACGGAAAGGTTGACCAGCATGTGCAATAGATCTGTCGAGGTGTCCTGATGATCGTCGAGCCAGGCTTCGCGAAAAGGCTGGAGTCGCTCCAAACCTGCGATGACTAACAAGCCCACCGCGGCGACCAGGGGCGTGGTGGGCCAAGACGGTACGCCGGTATACAGCGCCCAGATCATGAAGGCGGCACTGCCGCCAAATACGAGTGGATAGCTCATCCAGCGTATGGCACATCGAAAGAAAGTAGGCATCGCTCAGCTCCTGTATCGAGAACCATGACAGTACGAAGAGAGGCTAGCGTTCGACTTGAACGAAAGAGCTACGGTAATCCTGAAGATTTACCCCTCGCGGAGGCCAATACCATGCTTGACCCTATACCTGCTACATGGTTTGTAATGGAGAAGACTAAATCCAATTGGAGACGCGGCTCATGAGCTCTTGTGATAAATCCTGTGGCTGTGGCCCCGCTTCGGCGGGCCCAGAGGCGGCGACTACGCCTTTGAATGAGGGGGCCTGGGTCAGCAACTTTTCGGTGCCTAAAATGGACTGCCCTTCCGAAGAGCGGATGATTCGGCTCGCGCTGAATGGCTTGTCCGAGATCGATTCATTGTCCTTTGATCTAACCAGCAGACAGGTAAGCGTATTTCACGAAGGGGCGGTTGATCAGATTGCTATCAAGCTGGAGTCACTTGGCCTTGGAGCAACGCTGCTAGAGACTCAACCAGCCAGCCGGGAGTCGGCCTCGGCCAACAGTGCCAGTGAAGAGCTGAATGCTTCGAAAGAAGCCGGCACGCTGAAAATCTTGCTCGGCATCAATGCCGCAATGTTTGTCACCGAAATGGGCGCTGGCTTAATCGCTCAGTCGACTGGTCTGATTGCTGACTCGCTGGACATGTTTGCTGATGCTGCCGTCTACGGGCTAGCTCTCTATGCGGTCGGCCGCAGCGCACGAATGCAGGTACGTGCAGCCCATCTGGCAGGTCTGTTCCAGATCGTATTGGCTCTGGGTGTGCTTTTTGAAGTGGCTCGACGCTTTCTCTACGGCAGTGAACCCGAATCGATGCTGATGATGGGGATTGGCATCGTCGCGCTGGTGGCAAACGTCAGCTGTCTCTTGCTGATCTATGGCCACCGCGAAGGTGGGGCACACATGAAAGCGAGTTGGATTTTCTCAGCCAACGATGTGCTCGCAAATATTGGCGTAATCGCTGCAGGGGCATTGGTCGCATGGACAGGATCTCCCTACCCAGACTTGGTGATTGGTACTGTCGTGGGCCTCATCGTACTGAATGGTGCACGCCGCATACTGGCGTTGAAAGCCTGACCAATCGGGTCGGCAGATAACTTTAGCAATTCATCTCCCTATGAATAAGGGTTCCACTGTGAAACATCGAACCATCAGATGGCTGTCTGCGGTTTCTATAGCCCTGACAATGGCCCCCAGCTTTGCTGCGACAACCCCCACCAAGGTATTTGGCTGGGTGGAAGAAGGACGGATTCAGCCGGAAAACATCGCCGTTAAAATCAAGTTGGATACCGGGGCCTTGACCTCATCAATGGATGCGAAGGACTTGGAAAGGTTTGAAAGGGACGGCGAGAGATGGGTCCGTTTCAATGTGGAGGTCAAAGACAGCATAACCGGCAAGATGGCCAACTCATCATTTGAGCGCAAGGTCGTTCGTAACGTGAAAGTTCGCGGTGCCGGTGGCGCTGAAAAAAGGCCTGTGGTGGTGATGCAGATGTGTATCGGGTCTCGTATCTATACAGAGGAATTTTCGTTGAAAGATCGAGGCAAAATGAATTACCCCGTCCTGATCGGCCGTCGCACACTGGAGCATATAGGTGCTGTTGATGCCTCCCGGACATTCACCATGGAACCGCGCTGCGGTAAGTCCTGAGCCGAAGAAGAAAACTGACAATTGAGCTCACCATTGACGTTCGATAGATTCTCTTCGCCCTTGGTTTTGGCGGTCTTCTCTTTGGTGATGCCTCTCCAGGCCCTGGCGGCTGACCACAACATACCCTGGCCAATTGGCTGGGAAAGCTCAATCCTGCCAAATCCGGTAGACGCACAGGGGCAGACTGTCGGCTCGCGCCAAAGAGCTGTATTGCAGGGCATGGATGGCAAGCAAATCGCGGTAATGGAGGTCACTCGTGTAACGGCGCTGAACGAGCACCCGGTGAGCATCGAGAACGTCATTGTCACTATGCGCAAAGCGCTACAGCTTCACTATTCTCGACTCGGTCTCCTAGCGAGTTGCAGCCGGCCGACAGAAACTTCAGTTGGTGATCTAAGTGGATTGCAGACTACGTGCAACATGACGGCTCAAAGTGACAAGGTCTTAACACACACACTGGTCACTGCCGTAGGAAGCCATGCGACTTACTCACTGGAGTATGCGGCTGAACCCGCAACTTTCTCTGAGCATCTGCATGAGTTTGTCCAGCTGCGCAAGATGTTGAAGCTCAACTGAAATTAGGCCCGAAACCGGTCCTGAGGATATGCTCGGAGGCACTATTGGATATGCGGGCGGCAAGTAACCCGGTATTGTTGGGAGAGCAGGCCGCCATAGCAGCGTATCAATCGCCTCAGCGCGGATGGCAGGTTAGAAAAGCGTGAGCCGATGATTGGAATGCAGGCTGTGACTGCTGCTCGCTCCCAGTAAGTCAGGATTTGTGTTGTTCGCCAGCGCAGCCGTCTTCAAACGCAAGCCACAACAGCTAGCCTTGCTGCAGGCAGACCTCGGCGAGCGCAGAGGACGGGTCAATGCCCAGCAGCGCTCGGAAAGTCCGAGAGAAGTGGGCCGAGTCGGAGAAGCCAGACGCGTGGGCGGCCTCGGTCATAGATGATCCGCTGGCCAGGAGTTGAATCGCATGACTGAGGCGCAACCATTTAGCATAGCTGCGCAACGGTAGGCCAGTTTGCTCCACGAACCAGTGCGAGAACCGAGTTGGCGACAAATGCACCAATGCAGCCAGCTCATTGCGTTGTACCCGCCCCGCCTGAATCGCTGTGCCTACCAGCGACAAGCGCGGGTCGGGAGCGGGAAGGACGTCGACCACCTGAAGGGCTTTGCGCACCGCATCCCGAACGTCTTCTGCAGCTTCACTGAGGGAATCTGCAACCCTCTGTGCCTCAGGCGCGGCGATCACGATCGGCGTTATGCTTTGTGGTAAGCACCTGGCCTCATCCGCCAGCACATCCAAATATATCGACACGATACGAGCCCCGCTGAGCCGATGGCGAACTCCTGCTGGAATGAACACCGAGAGCCCGGTGTGCTGACGTTGCGGGCATTCCACGGTCACAGGCACATCGAGGCCGATGGCTATTTGATGAGCCTGATGGTGATGCCAATCCTGATGGCCGGCACGGCCAGCAAAGACAGCCAGTCCAGGTGCTAGCCATGCACGACCAGACCACTTGAGCGAATCTACAGCAAGATCGCTTTTTACCACGGGTGCCTCACTTCCAAGGCAGGCCTTACATTTCTGTCAGTCGGCTGTGGGTCGAGAGGAAAGCAGTGATTCTTCCAGGAGTGACCGAATTGCATAATTTAGATTCGGCTGTTGGCTTGGCGTAGACGCTTGACGAAGCTTTCGGCATCGGTTTCACCTACCGTGCGTAGATCTTGCCATTCCTCGCCACTCGGGGCGAACAATTGCAGCGCTGGTGGGCCGAACAGTTGGTAGCGGTCGAGCAGGGCGCGTTGTTCGGCATCGCTACGTGTCATGTCTAAGCGCACCAGTCGGTAACCGCTCAGTTGCTCGCGCACGGCGGGTGCTTGCAGTACTTCTCGTTCAATCACCTTGCAACTGATGCACCAGTCGGCGTACCAGTCCAATAACAGTGGTTGGCCGGCATCCTTTGCTGACAGCAGTGCCGCATCCAAGGCAGCCGGTGTGTCCAGGGTCTGCCAGCCGGCGTTAGCGCCGGTCGATGGTAAGACCTGGGCGTCCAAACGACCCAGTGGACGTAGTGGATCGGATTGCCCCTGCAAGGCACCGAGCCAGGCGCTGACACCGTAAACCAACAGGGCCACGCCAAGCAGTTGGGCGAGCCTTTGCTTGCCGGATTTGGGAATGAACTCCAGAGCGCCGAGCCACAGTGCCGTGCCAACCGCCAAAAGGCCCCATAAGGCCAGAGTCACTGGCGCGGGTAACACACGTTCCAGCAGCCAAACAGAGACAGCCAGCAGCATCACGCCGAAAGCCTTGCGCACACCGAGCATCCAGGTCCCGGACTTGGGTAGCAATGCTCCGCCACCGGTGGCGAACAATACCAACGGCGCGCCCATGCCCAAGCCCAGGAAAAACAGCTTCAGACCGCCGCCCAAGGCGTCGCCGGTGGCGCTGATGTAGAGCAGTGCGCCGACAAGCGGTGCTGTCACGCAGGGCGAAACAAGCAGGCTGGACAGCACGCCGAGCGTGGCTGCGCCCAAAAGGGAACCGCCGCGAACACGGCTGGCCAGATGATCCAATCGTTCGGCGATAAAGCGCGGCATGCGCATCTCGAATGCGCCGAACATCGCCAGGGCAAACACCATGAAGAATATTGCGAAGGGCACCAGCACCCACGGTGATTGCAGGCGCGCCTGCAGGTTGAGGCCCGCACCGAACACACCCATCAGTGCACCAAGCAGGGCGAAGCAGGCAGCCATGGGGACTACATAGGCGAGCGACAGTCTTAGGCCACGTAGTCCGCCGAATTGCCCGCGCAACACTACGCCAGACAGAATCGGCAGCATCGGCAACACGCAGGGAGTGAAGGTCAGGCCCAAGCCGGCCAGGAAAAACAGCGCCAAACTGCCCCAGTCAACAGTGCCGACTTGTTGCTGGGCTGCAGTTGCGGGTGTATTACCGATCTGGATATTGCGGATCTCCGGTGGATAGCACAGCCCCAGATCGGCGCAGCCCTGATAGCTCACCTGCAAAGTGAAGGGGATATCACGAGGGTTATCAATCGGCAACAGCAAATCGGTGATGCCATAGAACACCTCGACGTCGCCGAAAAACTCGTCGGTCTTGGGCTCGGCCGCTGGCCATTTAGGGGTGCCGATTGAAACGTCAGGATGGTCGCTGGTGAAGGCTAAGCGATGTTTGTAGAGGTAATAGCCATCGGCGTTTACGAAGCGCAGACGGAGGTTGTCCTTGTCGGCTTCTACCAAGTCAAGGCGAAAGGCCTGATCTACCGGAAGAAAATCCTGGCTGTTATTCAGCGAGGTGCCGAACAGGGCCGACTGAGCACGCGGCTGGTCGAATATCCCGGCGTTGACCGGCAAAGCTAGCAGAAGCAGCAGACACAACAGGAGGCGGGACATGGACATCGCGGACCAATAGTTTGTAAACAGTGGATGAAAGGATTTCGGCCCGTATGCAGGAGCTTGTCCTTCAGAATGCGGGCCGGCGCTGGGTCGCGTATCCCACGTGCTCTACGTCGTCATTTCCAGCCTGCCCAAGCCGTTATCAGCGGCGCGGAACTCAATCCAATGGGTAATCGGCAATGGTCTCTTCCTGGCCGGAGCCAGCTAACCCAATCACCTTGTAGGGATGTTTGACGTTGCCATACTCCATGCCTGGTGAGCCGGCCGGCATTCCAGGTACGGCGATGCCCAACAGGTCGGGGCGCTTGCGCAGTTCCAGAATCTGCGCCACGGGCACGTGACCTTCAACGAACTTGCCATCAATCACGCCTGTATGACAGGAAGCCAAGCGTGGCAGCACCCCCTGATCTTGCTTGACCGCGCTCATATTGCGTTCGACGTGGTCGCGGACCTCGAATCCGTTGTTCTTCAGATAGGTGATCCAGTCCTTGCAGCACCCGCAGTTGGCGTCGCGGTGCACATCAATGGTCAGGTGCTCGGCGGCTTGGACAGTCCCACTCATCAACAGGACTACGAGGGCTGCGGTAATCGGCTTTCTTGGCATAAAGAACCTCTTTTTTGAATCGCGTATTCAGTTACAGCAGCAACCTCCGCTGCTACCCAACCAGCCTTTTTCTCGCGGCTCGACGCCACCGCCGATGGCTATTTGATGAGCCTGATGGTGATGCCAATCCTGATGGCCGGTACGACCAGCAAAGACAGCCAGTCCAGGTGCTAGCCATACACGACCGGACCAGTTGAGCGGGCCTACAGCAAGATCGCTTTTTATCACGGGCACTTCACTTCCACGGCGGGCCTTACCAAACTGCTGATCATCAACAGCAGCGCACCGCCGACGATGGCGATATCAGCCAAGTTGAACGCCGGCCAGTGCCACTCTTGATAATGGAAGTCCAGATAGTCCACGACAAACCCCCGGAGAGATCGGTCGATGAGATTGCCCACCGCTCCACCCAGGATAAGGCTGTAACCCAAGGCTTCACGCCAGGGCCGCGCTCGACGAAGAATCACGATGAGTGTCAATGCAACGGCCAGGGCAATGAGAACGAAGAGGTAACGCTGCCAGCCGCCGGCGTCAGCCAGGAAGCTAAACGCCGCGCCGGGATTACGGGTATGCACCAGGTTGAAGAAGGGGCTTACGGCGAGTGACGAACCCAGCTCATACAGGTGCTCAATGGCAAACTTGAGGCCTTGGTCGACCAATGCCAGGGCGGCAGCAATTCCCCACCACAACCCAGGCGTTGGGGCGTGTGTAGTCTCTTGGTAAGTGTTCATTGACTGTCCCGTAGTAGCTGTTTCAGCTCATCTGATAACGGCATCGGTTGAAAGGCGCTGACTCTTGCTCGTCCGGTATTGCCCAGAGGCACCCATATATTGGAGAACAGCAAAGCAGCCGGAATGCGCGCCGCCTGGCCAAGCATCTCTCGGTAGTCCCGCTCCTCCCAGCCGGCCAGGAACATCAGCCAATGGCTGTAAGCATGGAGCAGAGGCATTCGCTGGGTAAGGATGTGGGCCCTTTCCAACCAGGGATAGGCCCGCTTAGGGGATTTTGCCCCCAGGGCCTGCCTGGCGTTCAGGAAGGATTCGTCGATGGCCGCGTGGAATTCGTTGTTCATGTCGGCCTCACTTACGTAGCAAACGCAGGCCATTCAGGACGACCAACAGGCTCACCCCCATGTCGGCGAACACTGCCATCCACATCGTGGCATGGCCGGTTAGCGTGACGACCAAGAAGATGGCTTTAATGCTCAGAGCGAGCGCGATGTTTTGCGTAAGCACTGCGGCGGTATGGCGGGATAGACGAATGAAGGCCGGAATCTTGCGCAGATCATCATCCATGATCGCGACATCGGCGGTCTCGATCGCAGTATCGGTGCCGGCAGCGCCCATCGCGAAACCCACATTGGCCCGCGCGAGCGCTGGAGCGTCGTTGATGCCATCGCCCACCATGCCCACGGTACCTTGGCTATTGATCAGGGCTTCAATGGCATTGAGCTTGTCGGTCGGCAGCAGGCTGCCCTTGGCCTCGTCGATGCCCACCTGGGCGGCGATCGCCTCCGCGGTATGCGGATTATCGCCCGTCAACATCAAGGTCTTCACACCCAGTGCGTGCAATTCGCCGATAGCGGCGCGACTACTGTCCTTCACCGTATCGGCTACTGCGAACAACGCCAGCGCCTGGGTTTCATCGGACAGAATGACCACTGTTTTGCCCTGTCGCTCCAGATGGTCAAGCGTGGCTTCGAGTGCTGGCGAGCAGAACCCTAGTTCTTCCAGCAACCGATGGTTGCCCAAGTGGTAGCGATGCCCCTCAATCGTACCGCGGACGCCGCGACCCAGTATGGCTTCGAAATCCTCAACCTCCAGCACAGGCACTGATCGCTCGGCCGCCTGTTTGGCGATGGCCTGCGATACCGGATGATCCGAGCGGTGGGCAAGGCTGGCGGCGGCAGAGCGATAGTCTCCAGGCGCTCCATTCGTCAGAGGCAAAAAGTCGGTTTGTACAGGCTTGCCGTGGGTAATGGTTCCGGTTTTGTCCAAGGCCAGATGGGTGATCTTGCGGCCGCTTTCCAGGTACACACCACCCTTGATCAGGATGCCTTTTCGGGCAGCCGCAGCGAGACCGCTGACGATGGTGACAGGGGTCGAGATCACCAGAGCGCACGGGCAGGCCACCACCAGGAGCACAAGGGCCCGATAGATCCAGTCGAACCACTCGCCGCCCATCAGCAATGGCGGCAGGGTCGCTACGGCCAGCGAGAAGACGAACACAGCCGGCGTGTAGATGCGGGCGAACTGGTCAACGAAGCGCTGGGTCGGCGCGCGAGCCCCTTGGGCTTCTTCAACCGCGTGAATAATGCGCGCCAGGGTGGAATGGCTGGCTTCCGCCGTGACCCGGTACTCCAGTTCCCCAGCCTGGTTGATGGTGCCGGCGAACACCGAATCGCCTACCGACTTCTCCACGGGCAGACTCTCGCCCGTGATTGGGGCCTGGTTGATAGTCGAATTGCCTTTCACAACCTCGCCGTCCAGACCGATGCGCTCGCCTGGGCGCGCTCGGACCAGGCTGCCGATGGCAACACCCGACACTTCGAGTTCTATCCAACGACCATCGGCTTGCTGAACAGTCACCTTCTCCGGAGCCAAGTCCATCAGACCCCGAATGGCGTTGCGAGCGCGATCAAGGGATTTGGCTTCGATTAGCTCGGCGACCGCAAACAGGAACATGACCATGGCCGCTTCGGGCCATTGACCGATCAGAATCGCGCCGGTAACGGCGATGCTCATCAGGGCGTTGATGTTGAGGTTGCGATTCTTGAGTGCGATCCAACCTTTCTTGTAGATGGCCAGCCCGCACAGCAGCACGGCGGAGACGGAAATGACCGCCACCACCCATTCGGGCACCAACTCGGCGAAGTGCAGAATCTCTGCCGAGACTGCCGCCACACCCGACAGCCCCAGCCGCCACCAGTGGCCTTTTACCGGTGAGTAAGCTTCGGTCGACGCTTTCGCTTCCGTCTCGGATTGGGGGGTGAATCCGAGCTCTCGGATTGCACTTAAGGCCGGCGCAAGCGCGTCAGGCTCATGGCTGATCGTGAGGGTGCGCTGCAGCAGGTTGAATTGCAGGGCCGCGATGCCCGGCATCCCTGACAGTTTGTCGGTGATCAGTCGTTCCTCGGTGGGGCAGTCCATCTGCGCAATCGCCACCCGTGTGCTTACGGTGGCTGCCAGGGGTTCTGCCCGCATGCCCACGGACGCGATGGCCTCGACAAGGGTCTGATGTGCCAGCGATGCGTGTCGAACGCCAAGAGTACGGTTCAGCAGATTGAACTGCAGCTCCTGCACCTCTGGGATTTTCTCCAGCTTGCTCCGGATGAGCGCTTCTTCAGTGGGGCAGTCCATTTGCTCGATGCGGAACGTGCTCAGCTGACTGGCTTGCTTCACGGGCGCTGAGCAAGCCGCGTCGCAGCAACTCGGTGCCGGCGTGCTGCCACAGGAACCAGCCATAGGGATGTCGTCGCAACAATTAGCCATTGTGGGATCTCCTCTGTTGTTGCGCAGTGAACACCCTATAGCCGCTATAGGGTCAAGTCATTGTTTGGAGGCGGTGATGAAGCTCGGTGAGCTTGCGAAATCGACCAACTGTTAAGTCGTGACCCTACGCTACTACGAGCGTGCAGGATTGCTGCCACCACTTGACCGGAGCGAGGGAAATTATCGCTTCTATAACCTCGCGCATGTCGAGCGCCTGGCCGTCTTTGGGCGGCTATGAGCCCGGATGACTTTGGTATTGGGATGGGGAGGTGTTGATCCTCCTGCCCGCTGTCGATGCTGTTGTGCATGCGCGGCATGCACAAAGCGCCGGCTATTGCCGACGACACTGAGAAGATAAAGCCGATTGACTGGCCGGCGATGACCATGGGTTTCAAGGCGACGCCCGAGCAACTGGCTCAAGTGCAGGTCGTCCAACAGACGATGTTCGAGTTCACGAGCGAAGGCATGCAGGCGACGCTCCTGTCGATCAAACCGATGTAGTGATAGCGCCAAGAATGGCCGTTCTGGTGAACCACACACTCCCACTGGGTCGGTCTTTCGGGTCAGTGACTTGGCTCAACTTTCGAGGACTGAACCGCCCCGGCGATGTGAATGAGAGGTTGGCAGCTGCCTCGGAATGTTGGGATTGCAGTCGAGGCCGGGTTTAGCCGCCAAGCCGCCAAAGGAAATGGCGGGGTCGATGTAGCGCATGGCTGACTTGATGTCCTTCCAGCCCACATAGGTCATCAGTGCCTTGAGATCCCAACCATTGGCCGTGGCCCAGGTGGCAAAGCCACGGCGCAACGAGTGGCTGGTGTACAGCTCGGCCGGGATGCCGGCGCGCTGCAGGATCTGGCGCAGCAGACTGATCAGGCTACCAGGATGCAGGTCGTCTTCACTCAGATGTCCCCAGCGATCCAGGCGGCGGAACACCGCGCCGCGAGCGATACCGGCCACGCTGATCCAGTCTAGGTAGGCCTGTACTGGGCACAGGCTCTTCAGCGCCGGCGCGTAGTGGGTCGTGCCAAGGTTATCCCTATCTCCCTTGCTCTGCGGCAGGAACAGGCTCATGCCAGCACCGGCTTCGGCTTGGATATGCTCGACCTGCAGTCGACAGAGTTCGTCGCTGCGAAAGCCCCGCCAGAAGCCGATCAGCAGCAGCGCCGCATCGCGGCGGCTGCGGAGTAGCTTTGCAAGACATCCGTCCCGCTGAGCCCGTGCAGCTTCCTTCTCCAGCCACTGAACCGCCTGCTCCAGATGTTTCAGCTGTAGCGGAACGGCCTGCTTAGCCTGCGCTGGATGCAGGGTACGTATGCCTTTGAGCACCTGCCGCACCGTGGGCGTCTTGGTCGGATCGGGGAAACCCTGGGTGATATGCCACTGGGCCAGGGCGGCCAGGCGCTGTTTGAGCGTGCTGAGGCTCAGGGAGTCGGCGTAGTCCACTAGGTAGCGCACGATGCTGTCGCTGGTAGCGGGCAAGAAACCGCCCCACGTCACTTCGAAGTGTTCGATGGCCGACTGGTAGCTGCGGCGGGTGTTTTCCCGCGTACCAGCTTCTAGATAGTGCCCGACGTCTTTCATCGCCCGAGGTTGCCCTTTGTGTACTGGAAAACGGCTGCCAAACGACCGTTTTGCCGATCCTATTGAATAACCCTCCATTATTTTATCTGATTTAGTCGCTTAAAAATCGCTTTACATCGGATCAATTTAGAATGTAAATACATGGTATGTAATCCATTACGAAATCGTAGGAGCAGACCATGGCCCGTGGCGGCATCAACAAGGCGCTAGTTCAGAAGGCGCGACAGGCCATCGTGGCGCGGGGTGAGAACCCCAGCATCGACACGGTACGGGTCGAACTAGGCAATACCGGCTCGAAAACCACCATTCACCGCTACCTGAAAGAACTCGAAGACGCCGAGCGCGGCCGGAATGCGGCCGCAATGCCGCTCTCCGAACAGTTGGCCAACCTGGTCGGTCAACTGTCAGATCAGCTAGAGGAGGACGCGCAGGCCGCCGTGGCCCAGGAGCGCGAGCAA
Source organism: Pseudomonas sp. C2.3V (assembly GCF_058536325.1). NCBI lineage: Bacteria > Pseudomonadati > Pseudomonadota > Gammaproteobacteria > Pseudomonadales > Pseudomonadaceae > Pseudomonas > Pseudomonas sp. C2.3V. The sequence continues at coordinate 231,632 of NZ_JBZUBN010000003.1, forward strand.
CTGGCACGTGAGCGGCTCGACTACCAGAACCAGGCTCGGCAGGCCGAAAGCCGCATCCAGCAGTTGAAAAGTCAGTGCAGCGGGCTCATGGAACAGCTCCAGACTGCCCAGCAAGCGCTACAGCAGGAGCAGCAGCAACGCCAACAGGCCGAGGTCGAGAACGCCCGACTGTTGCAAGCCAACCACGACCAGGAAGCGCGCCTGCAGGATCGCGATAGCCACATTCGCTCGCTGGAGGAGAAGCATCAGCATGCTCGTGATGCTCTGGAGCACTATCGCCAGGCCAGCAAGGAGCAGCGCGAGCAGGAACAACGCCGCCACGAGTCCCAGGCCCAACAGTTGCAATTGGAAATACGCCAGTTGCAGCAGACCCTGATCGTCAAGCAGGACGAACTGACTCGATTGAACCGCGACAATGAGCGACTGCTCACCGAGGCACGGCAACTGCAAAAAGATAAGAGAGCCCAGCAACAGCTGTTGGAGCAGAAGCTCCAAACCCTGGAATCCGTTCAGAGGGCGCTGACCACCGCCGAGCGCAAGAATGACGCCGTGGAACAGCGCTGCCTAACCCTGCAAGAGGAGATAGCCCGGCTTGGCGAGGTCTCCACGATCCAGGCACAGCAAACGCAAAGCATGCAGGAGCGATTGATCGAAGCCACCGCGCAGCTGAAACTGCTCGGGCATGCGACACCCCCGGACAGTGCTGGTACGCAAGGAGCCTGATCCGGCACTCAGCAGAAGACGGAAGTGGGTTAGATGTGATACGCCCACCCGCATAGAATAGTTACTTAAAAAACAGTTAGTTACAGACCAAATGAATGAATTTTCCCCTTATCTCGGCACGACCCCTCATAGGGATAGGGCTGATCTATCTGTTTGAATCCCAGTACAAACTGCGATCGGAGGAGACTGAAATCGCTGTCGCATCACGTCAGCGCCAGCGCAAGCAGGCGCGGGTTGTCGCGCTTCTCAAAAAGCACGGTGCGATCCCTGAGTCTGCCATTCTTGAGACAGCATGGGTGCGCGTCTCGATCAATAGCCGCACAGGAGAGATCAGGGGAGCAATCCTTCAGGGGCATTTCAAAGACAGGAATATTGAACAACTCAGCCTGCAGGAGATTGAAGTTCTCACCGAGCATGCTCCTGATGCTGATACCAGGAGCCTTCTTGAAGCCTACCTTTCCTTTCGCATAGCGCAAACTAGCGCCAACGAGGAGTCACAGCATGTCGATTAAGGACACTATTGCCAAAATGGATGAAAAGGTTGTAGCTGAATTGATGGAAGCTGCCCAGCTAGCGCTTAACGATGATGAGACCTGCAAGCGGGTAGCTGAAGATATGCAGGTACCCTTCTGGCGCATACAGGCATTGGCCTATGTAGCAATCGAGGTATCAGGAAGCTCCGGCAATGACATCGAGATCATGACGCAACGTCAGTTGAAGATATTTGCAAAAAGCATATCTCCCTGAGCCTATAACCTAATGGCAGCTTATGACCGCGCCAAGAATCAGCATATCAGTTGAATTAGGCGTCTGGCAGCTCGTTACGTTAAGTACGGACTGCAGGCCGCCAGAATCTAAGTCCAGTAATTTCTGACGCTATTTGATCCAAGAACTGAATAGGGGCGTGCTCTATAAACTCTGCCAAAAGCCAGTTCGCTTTTCCGTCAAGGTGACTTTGAAGGCCTTTAGGATCATATCGAGCGAGTTCGCTAAGACGATGCATTGTTGCGAACATGATTGACAAAGGGTGCCTGCCACTTAAAGTATTCTGCGAATTCGCTCTTCGCACGTACCAAAGATCGCGGTTCCCAGAAATGGGTACTATTACCCGCCTTGTGGTGCTGTGATAGTTTTGCAGACGATCTAAAGCCTTCTTTTTACCTTCACTATCGACCCTGCCTGTATACCACCTGAATCGCTTAATTCTCCGTATATAGGTGAACCCATCATCGCCCTCGAACCACTCCAGTGAAGCTGGTAGATTCGAAAGCTTTCTTCCATCGGCATATCTATTGACTACAGTGGCTTGGAACCAGGCCTCGGAGGAGTTCTGCTTATGTACGTAGCATGCAGATTCTAATGGGATAAAGAGATCAGGCATCGACGTGTATGTATGCAGGAACGCTCGATGTACAAATGGGAGGTTCCATAAAAGCGTTTTTAAGCTATACCGATGCTCTGTTGCACTCTCACCGAGATATAAGCACAGAGCAGGCAAAACGCCGCCTGCCTTGAAAAAGACTGTTTCGTTTTCAAGTGATGACTTGGCGCTCTCTGGCCTGTTGCCTGATACACCATGGACATCAGCGTGTGGCGCGCCTCTAACTTTCAATAGAGCTTTGGTTGCATTCAGAAAAGAGTAGTAAAGGGTTAGCGGCGCGGCCTCTACGCTTAAATGCGATGAAGCTTCTGCAAACCTGTGTGCTTGCCGCCAGAAAGGTAACGCCTCTTTATGACCTTTGCGCTGTAGCCACAGCTCTACAAATAGCCAAGGGTTGTTGCTCAAAACACTTTCTGTTTGAAAGTCGACGTTGATTATAGATTTGTGCATCCATACTCGTTCAGTGCCGAGCTTTATATGGTTACCTTTCACCGAGCCCTCCGCTCCTTTCAGACAGACGTTTTTGATACTGAGAAACAGCTTGGACCAGGCCTATAGTATTTGATAGTTGATCCCACCCAGTCGATACGTCGAAGGGACCGCAGACATAGTATCTGTTATCTGTTGTGGCTGCCCTTTCGCTGGTATGTACAAGCCTTTCCCGGCCAGGGCCTCTTGCCGAGCCTTTTCATCGCTGCGCCTTGACCTGCGGGCCTGCCGATTGAAGTCCTTGAGCGGTGTAACCGTAATGACATTCTCGCCAGCTACTACAAAGACGGGTAGGTTAGCCTTGATCATGGCATCCCAGCGCTCGCCCTTGGGTTTGAACCAGAGCGTGCAGCGTGGGTGGGGCGTGACGGTCTTGTGGTGTATCAGGACGGCGCTTTCGGCCAGATGCGCGATGCTGCGAAGTTCGATGAATTCTGGGGTCTGTTCCAGCGGGACTTGCTGCAGGTCAGCGCGTCGCTGGGCCTTGTCTGCTAGATCCTCACGGATGCGCCCCACCGTGATCCGCTCGGTCCCTCCGGTATGCCCAGCCCAGTTAAAGGAGATCCGTCGGGGACCGCCATCAAAGGCGTGCAGGGTACGCAGGAGCTGGTAGGTATTGATATCGTGGCCCAGGGCTCGACGTAAAACACTAGAGCGCATCATAGGGGCAAGGCCCTGTGCCAGTCGTTCAGCCTCAAGTGCCTCCTGTACGCGCTGTTTGCAGGCATTGATTCCTAACACCTGATCCAAAACGGACCGGTCCAGGCGAAAGTAGCCGGGCAGCCGTATCACGGTGCCTGGCGCCTGACCGGCATCGAGTCTAAAGGAGCTGATCGCACGCACGGCCATGTTAATCGCTTCGCGGCCTGACAGGTGCTCAACTTCTACCACATCAAGGGTCTTGTGTTCGGTTAGTACCGGCAAGGTCCAGACATGGCCATCGACGACATAGCTGGGCCACTCTTCATTAAAGGAGATAACCCGTCGATTCAATTCACGGTAGGCATCTACCAGAGCTTCGTACATGGCTCACCTTATCGAATAATATTTATACCACCACTGATTATCCTTATCCCTCCTATCACACCCATTGACCCTCCTTTACACCCCTCCCCTTTCCTCTTTTTTCCCTTCCCTTTTCCTTTCTTTTCCCTTCAAGAGAGCGGGCGGATGAGGAGGAGCAGGTTCAATGTATAGAATGTACATCGTGGTGGTATAACGATATCACGGCTCTATTGCGTTGGAGGGCTGAGTTTACTCTAGGTGGAAAGCGGCATAACTTCGTGGTTGGTACCCGCGCGGGCACTTTGTGCTAAATAAGAGATTTTAGTTACGCAGCGACTGACCCTAGGCATGTCACATGCCGACGATAACCCTGTTTCACGTAACGTCCGCTGAAAGAGCTATCAACATCATAATCTCACAGAGATTCTTACTCGAAGACTGCAAAGGACAACATCTCATGGGTCTATCATCAAACAAGCGTATCGTACTTTCTCAGGACCTACGCAAAGTGGGTGTAGCGGGCATTTCCATTGGCATCATCAGTCCGTTGTTTGCAAGCCAGCTTGCTGAAGTCGGTCTTGGCTCGTATTGGCTTTCGGGCCTGGCGCTGACAATAGGGCTGGTAGCGTGGATAGCAGGGTTAGTGCTCACGCCTTCTGTGAAAGAGGCCTGAACAGGACTGTTAAAGCTTCTGGCATACGCGCCGATAACCTTAATATCCACGAGGTCTCGTGCGAATGGTTCGGTACATCGTTCAGAGAATCTTTAGCCCCTTACTAGGGGCTTTTTTTTGCCTGCCCGCAACGGGCTATTTGTCAGCGTCGCCGTTGGTTTGGGCCATCAGCTCTAGGACATCCTCAGGCAGCGTCATCACAAATATTTTTATGTGCCGCAACGGTGAGCGGCTGTTCATGATGTCGTACATATGCTGACGATGGCGCCGGGGCAGTACCTTCGAAAACCGCTTTGCAGCATCTGCCACTGCCTTGTCTGTTCCGTGGAGTTCGGCTACCAGCGCCAGCGCCACGATCGCATCATAAAAACGCATCAAGTTTCCTTTCACAATTGTTGCCCAGGCAATTCTACCCGGTTCTACCTTCCCATTTCGCATGACCGCCCCGACGAGTTACGGCTCGTCAAGACGATTTTTAGGAATTATTTGATACCAAACCTCGTGGTTGGTACCCGCGCGGGTATCAACCACGAGGATAGATACCTTCATACCTAAGATAAACTAGGTAGTCCTAGCCCTTGGTAAACCAACCCTCCATAACTTGAGTTCACACGCAGTTAAAGCGCTCTCGATAAGCCCGAGCGGCTATAAAGTCTGGTTTGGGTTTAGTAGTTGGATTTTTTATTAATTGGTAAGCAAATGAAGTAGTATCTATACTTTACTTAACAATACCGTTCTGTCTATCATCAGTCGTCTTAATTCAACCAATCATACAACGGTGGGTCGGC
>NZ_JBZUBN010000004.1:0-78219 GCF_058536325.1 Pseudomonas sp. C2.3V
ATGGAACGAGCAATAGCCGATCTAAAAAAAGCAAATCTTTTGACTATTGCCCAGCCTAAACAACTGCAGAGTGATGGAACATGGCGAGGTTTAGCGGCAGTAAAGGCCGTAAATAAATTACTCTTTTCGGCTTTCGGGCTTCATAAGTGGCTTATGCATGAGCGAGAGCGAGCGTCACAACGATTAGCCAAAAAGGCCAAGGAAAATGGAACAAGCCTGACAGGCTGGGCTCGCAATAAATTACTCCTTTCTGGAGCGAAAAAAGCTGTGGGTACAAGGAGCGTAGTCCGCAAGACTACTACCCGCGTTGTCGATCCAACAAAGCTAGCACACATCAGACTAGATCTGCTTATGGCTCTACGGGCTGCTAATCCTGGATGGAGTGCAGCAGAATTAAATGAAGAAACAGACAAGCTTCTGGCTCAACACGGTATCTAAAGCTGATATCGCTTTTCTGTGCCTTTTTTACCTCTAATACCACCCCTCTCCTCCTATCTTCAGTCTTGTTGAAGACCCCATTCAGCTAATTGCCTCTACATCACGTGAGCTGAGCCTGCTCTCGATCGATAAAAGCCTTGTTATAAAGCACCAATTTTATTTAAGTGTCGGATGATTTGATTTTAAGTGTCGCTCCTTAATCAGAAGGCTTTAAACATCAGAAGAAAGGGAAGCTGCGCTCCCTTAAAAACAAAAATGCCTCGGTAAACCGAGAAACTCTTTATCAGCCACTAAAGTGGCTAAAGTGAAACCCATCGGCGTGCAAAGCACGCGGGGTTCCCAAAAAGAAAGCAGTCTTCCAGTCGCTATAAGCCGTACTAGAACACATAAATACTGATACCCCGCGGAACGGCTTTTCGCTCCTTCAGACTGCCGCCTATGGCGAGGCGCAAGCGCCTAGTAATCAGATGAGGGCGCACTCGCCGCTACTAGTCTTTTTAGAAAGCGCTGTGATTGCTCACGTTACGTTTTGTTTGCCAATGCAATGATTATTTGCTACGCCTGCAAAAATGCTTGTAAAAGCTTTATAACGATTTTATGAGGATACCTGCCTGTGAAACCTTGCCAGAGACGCATGTCATCAACATAATCAAGCAATACAAGGTTTCACCCCGTTGGCTACTGGCGGTCATCAGTAGCACCCTGGAGTATTTGGCGATTGATACTCGTTATCTACTTCAAACCCTAAGCGCGCTAAACCTCGGGAGGGGCGTGCGGATTTCTCCCTGGTCTCCCTGCCTTTTCCAGACACGCAGCTGTCAACTCGTGTTCTCCAAGGCATAGATGATAGAAGTTCGAGGTCTACTACTCTTAGGGCCGTACTGGTGTTGCGGCCCCTACTTTTTGCTTCAAAAGCACGCTTTCTGAGAAGTGTCCTGAGCGTATCGAGATACGCTCAGGACACTTCTCAGCCAGGTGTGCATATTCGTGACCGGTCCCGCCGGTAATCAATGGGAGCCGTTTGTACGCGGATGTGTGCCATATCTAACCGATCCAGGCCACGACACGGATTGGGTGTTTATAACAAGCGATACATTCTTCGTTATGAGCATAGGTGGCTCTGCTTTTCAGTAGCTGGCAGCTCTTACTGCCAGCCTTACTTTTTGTCTCCGCCGCCTCTCCTTGCTATTCAATCTTTTTCCAATTCAGCAGAATTTCTAAGTTGACTAACCCCAGCTTAAACGTTAAAAAATGGAGTGTGAATCGCTGTCGTTGACAGCACACGCCCATGTAGCCCTAGTCTTCAAGGCTACGCCATCTTGGGATGGTGACTAAACCCAAGTTCGCTACAGTATCTGGAAGCGCGAACGATCATCGATACCCTCGTTGATAGATACCTACTGCAACACTACCCAATGGGGACCTAGCTCCCCTACGGGCAAGGTCTCCATTCAAAGGAGACTTTATGTCTGATACAAACCCTAGGGAAGGTCTGAAGTAGCCCTGTATTTCCGGTCGACTTCAGCCCTCGCTGCTTTTGAAAGCGGGCCGTCGATCAAAATCGACCAGGTAACCCGCTCAGTTCTCCGTTTTTGGCCGCCGCGAGCACCTCGCAGCAGCCATTTCCCGCATTACAGGCGTACCTCTCCTGCGGTAGTCAGCAAATGTCGGCGCGCCATCCATAGGTTTGACAGCGCGAACAGCGTCACCAGCTGAGCGGTGTTCTTGGCCAGGCCACGGAAGCGCACCTTCACGTAACCGAACTGGCGCTTGATCACTCGAAACGGGTGCTCGACCTTCGCTCGCACTTGTGCCTTGGCCTTCTCGATCTTGCGCTTGGCTTTGTACAGGGCGCTGCGTTTATCGAGCTTCTTGTAGGTGCTGCGGCGTGCTGCGACCTGCCAGATCACTTCGCGGCCAGCATGTTCGGGGCGCTTTTCGACGCCGGTGTAGCCGGCATCGGCGCAGACGACGTTCTCTTCACCATGCAGTAGTTTGTCGACCTGGGTGACATCCGCCACGTTGGCTGCCGTGCCGACCACGCTGTGCACCAGCCCCGACTCGTCATCCACACCGATGTGCGCCTTCATGCCAAAGTAATACTGGTTCCCTTTCTTGCTCTGGTGCATTTCCGGGTCACGCTTGCCGTCCTGGTTCTTGGTCGAGCTGGGCGCGTGGATCAGTGTGGCATCGACGATAGTGCCCTGGCGCAGCGACAGGCCGCGATCCCCCAGGTAGCCATTGATTACGCCGAGGATGCCGGCTGCCAGCTCATGTTTCTCCAGCAAGCGACGGAAGTTGAGGATGGTGGTTTCGTCGGGAATGCGCTCCAGGCTCAGCCCGGCGAACTGACGCAGGATGGTCGTCTCGTAGAGCGCTTCTTCCATGGCCGGGTCGCTGTAGCCGAACCAGTTCTGCATCAGATGGATACGTAACATGGCCATCAGCGGATAGGCTGGACGACCACCTTCACCCTTTGGGTAGTGTGGCTCGATCAGGGCAATCAATCCCTTCCACGGCACCACCTGATCCATCTCGATCAGGAACAATTCCTTACGGGTCTGCTTGCGCTTGCTGGCGTACTCGGCGTCGGCGAAGGTCATCTGCTTCATGGAAAAACTCGGCTGGCGGGATCGGCGTATTTCACCAGATTCGGGAAGTCTTTTTCAGACCTTCCCTAGTTTTACAGCGGGCTACCAATTTGGACTTGTTGCTAAGAAACTGTCATTACGACTGCTTTCAGAAGCACAGACTCACTTCGTTAAATCAATTGTGACTAGTAGTCAGGATGCACAAGAGCCTCCTGTCGATTACGAGCAATTATCTCTTACCCCTGCATTGTCTCGTCGAGGCGTTGATATGAACGCTTGGTATGAAAACAATGTGCTTCACTCTCAGGATTCCCCTTCCTTATCAGATTCCGGGAACTCCCTTCCTCTACCAAAGTATCGATTCAGCTCCCTCGATCCGCTGATCTGATCCTTTCCTAAACCTGTAGTAGTCATGTCCTATATGTGACATGGCTTCTCGCTCTTTGAGTCAAGCTATGAAAAACATCCAACGTAAAGTTGTCGCAGAAGATCTGCGTAAGGTCGGTACGACTGCTCTGGCTGCTGGTATCGTGACTATCTTTGTCACAAACCAGAAGCTTTTAACTGCTTGCGCATTGATTACAGGCGCGGTACTTTGGTTACTAGGAGTATTCCTAACTAAGGAGGAATAATCATGGACCAAACCATGTTTGGAATCGTGGCATTCGCTTTTATACTCATAACTATGGGTGGAGTTGGTATCGCTGCCGGCTGGCCTGACCTAATGCGCGCGAAGAATCGTCTTCTTCACAAGCATTCTTGAACTGATCCAAAACCCCCTTTAAAGAAGGGGGTTTTTTTGCCCCTACTAATTGACTATTTAGTCGACTTTGACCAAACTTAAATGGTATTTCGCTGATGTTGTCAGCAAATGCCCAGGCAGTCACGATCTTTAAGACTGCGACGCTTAGCGTTGATCAACCTAAGTTCGCTTTAGCATTCGGAAGCGCGAACGCTTTTTAGCTCTTGCTGAAAATGAATGCTTATCTAACCCGCGCGGGAAATCACACCCGCACCGGGGCTGTGGTTTACCCTTCATTTATGAGGAGAAATTCCATGGCCCATCAAGCCGAGTCAAAATATTTTGATCTCCACACTACTGGTGTCGGTTATCTCAATCGAATCCGTGAAGTTAAGGTTCGTAAGGGGGCGCCGTTTTTAGCCTGTACCGTGGCTGCACTTCATGGGTCTGCAGACGATGTTGAGTATTCATATATCGACTGTAAGGTTGCGGGTGAAGAGGCTCAAAAACTTGTACGACGCTGTATTCCAGCAGTGGAGGCAGGTAAGAAAGTCCTTATTTCTTTTAGAATTGGGGATATTTGGGCTGATGCATTTACCCATCCAAGAGGCGAGAAACAAGGTCAGCCGGGCGCTAGCCTAAAGGGACGACTTTTGTTTATTGCCTGGATAAAAGTTGATGGTGGTCTTGTGTATGAGGCTGAAAAGCCTTCTTTGAGTCCACAAACGACCGATGCTCAGTCTTCAGAGCCAACCTTAGCTGTAGCTTAATCGTAAGATTAAGTCCGTCTGCTTCACGCAATCTAGTGTTGTGGCCCACAACACCTAACCTACCTTTGCATCTTTCTGATGCTTCAAATAACCCATTGGGGAAACCTTTCCCCATGGGCAAGGTTTCTTCATAAGGAGAAACCTCGTGTCCCGTAAAGTCTTCACTCCCGAGCAAGAGTTACTTCTGTCTCTTCCTGTCTCTCTGACGCACGAAGCTTGGTTCGAAGCTGTGCATATCGAGCATCCTAAAAGCTTTTCTGAGCTTGCTCAGCGATTGGCTTTTACTCTAAAAGCTGGATACCACGAGTTGTGTCAGCAACCTTACTCAAAACCGGTCAAGTTCAGCTTGTACCGTCACTCACCCTCAGGTGATCGTAGCTATAGGTATTTCCTTCAGCTTCAGATAGAGAAAATCGACGCTGATTTTCCATATCTTTTAATCTCGCTCCCTAAAGATGAACGTATTGGAGAAATCCCATGAGTATCGAGGCGCAAAATGACTTTGGACTCATAGCTCACGAGCTGATGGGGGTGAAACTTCAACTACTCATTCTTAAAAGCCGAGCTGGCTTCTATATCGGCACTTTAGATTACGAAGGACCGGTAAGCAGAGAGTCTGAGTACTTTCCTAGCTATAACGCTGCTCTGAATGCATTTGAAACTGGCAGTTGGACTCAACGCCAGTTGTAGCGATACAGACGCCAACCTCACACCAACCCCAATGGAAAACATCCCATTGGGGTGTTTTCCATCATTGGAGAACAAATATGAAAATTGAAACTACACAAGTCGCAGATATGGTGGCTATTAAGCAGAGCGTTGATAGTCTTTTCTCAATCGCTGCGGGTCGGTTCCCCACTTACGAAACCGTGATGCATCGAGCGTTCTGCGGATCAATGCGGAAGGCCTTTCCTAATCAGGCAAGTGAAGAGGGGGCTTACGCTTTTAAGTATGCTAAAGAGCATTACGGTTATCTTACGGACGAGGAAATTGCTGAGGAAGATGCTCGAAATTTTGATGAGGGCATTTGCTCTCACGGACTCGACTTCTGGACATGTCCATGTGGTTGCTTCGAATAAAGTAGTTGTATGGACCGTCAAATCATAGCTGTTCCCAAGCTAGTCCGATAAGCATATCTACACCTTATACCTCCCCCAGTGAGAAATATTTCATTGGGGGTGGTTCTCGTTGATAAGTTTTGTAAATCACGGCTGGGATGAAAGATTGGAAATTGGCGTAGTGGCAAGCCTTTTCAAGGTTGACTCAGGCCGATTAGTGAATTACAAAAGGTATAGGTCTGCTGTCGTTGACAGCAACTTCCCAGTTAGCCATGACCTTTGAGGCTAAGTCACGAAAGTGATGGTCACCTAGAGTGCGCCAAGTATCCGGCAGCGCGCACAATCACGAAAGTGATGGATACATGCTCTTCGACCAGCTCGGTCGGGAACTTCCCTCCCGATCATAAGCATGGAGTCTTTTTGATCTTAGATACCATGTCTTGTTAGTACCTACTTCCAAGTAAGCAACTTACCTTATAGCAATAGCTAAAGTCTCGTGATTTCCCTTAGATCTCGGGCACAACAATGCTGCTGCTGACTGCAAATAACCACTGCGTGGAGATTTCCCACGTAGGGAGTCTCCATCCTGACGGAGGCTCTTGATGATTACCATCTCAGGCCAGCTGGCCATCCGCACTATTGTTGGCCGAAACGGCGATTTCAACGTTGGAAGGTTAACTACCTCGATCGGGGAGTTCGTTGTCAAAGACGCTCAACTCGACCAGTACAATGAGGGTAAATACGACGGCCAATTTGTTATTACTGAAATCAAGCCTTCTAGTTACTCCCACCGGGGACGCTTCGTGATGGAAATCCGAGCGCATCTTGCAGGCATGACGCTTGATGACTTGGACAACCTAACTCAAGAGGATACTGATGATCTGGATGACAGAGAGCGGGATCCGATCGAAGAAGATGTCATACCAACTGAGCCATTGCTTGCTAAACCCACCTTCAACAAACCTAGGCCTAGTTATTCAGACGACACAATGCCGTTTGGGATAGATATGCAAAGGCTGCCGACAAGAAAACCGTCTGATGACGAAGTATTATTCGGCACGCTTTGGCCCCTTGGCTCTGTTGTAAAGATCGATCCTACTGTTAGCCGTCAGCTGATTCGGGATCAATGTAAACGTTTGGGAGAATTGGGCTACGTGCTTGATTTCCGCTTGCAACAGTGGTCGCTCAACAGTGAATCGGAGTTAGGAGGTAACGTATGAGTCAGCTAATCAATACGGCTATCTCATCCGCTGAGATCCTGATGGCTACCGGTGTCCTTCGTGAAGTAGGTTTTGACGACGAGGCGGAGATGTTTAAGGCATCGCTATTTGACAGAAGATTACTACCAGAGGCTTTCCAGGCTTTGGAGGCTCTTGTCAAAAATCACCGGTTCGATGAAAGCCGTTTTGCTACAGAGGCGGCGTTCAGGACGTACCAACGACTACAGAAATTCTGCAGCGTTTAAAAGCCAAATTACACCGATAGCCTTTTTTCGGCTTTCACTCCACCCACATGGGCGACCGCCCATAGGGGAGGGCGCCCTTTCGATATTTTGGAAGGACGCTATGCCCAACCTTTACACCCTGGACGAATGTCCGGATCTCTACATAGATGCGTGCATTTGCGACGAACAACGCGGTTTGGTCTTTATGTCTGCATGGGGGCGCGATACCGCCGTGCAGGAGTTTCTGGCCAGGTTGACGCTGGGCGCGAGCGAAGGTGGTCTCGAGTATTTTCATGTCGTTCAGGATCACCGATCAATACCGGTGTTCGTGGGCAATGTGGACATGCTGGAAAAGCGCACTACCCGCACCTACCGACGAACACTCTTCGGGAGCCTCGTCCATCTGTGGATCTTCGACAAACGAGCTGCTCAGCCTGATATGGCAAACCATTCGGCCTTTGCGCTTCTTCCTCCTGGCGAAGCCATGAGCGAGGAAGCGGTTTGGCCCTTGGTTCTAGAGACGTGTCCGCTTCCGCTGCTTGAACACTGGAAGCGGCACGTGCTGGACCTGCTGATGCAACAGCAAATGCTCGTGCCTTTGCCTGTCTCATTGGGACCAGTCAAAGCGTGGCGATTACACCTCAAGCTGGACGTCTTGGAAGCCGCTCTAAGCGACCTGATTCGTAACGGAACCCTCACCACCAGCGTACAGCGGGCCTAGCTCGCTGTGCCTAATCACATCTGAAGACAGGAGGCTCTTATGGGGCTAATGTTTCCACGTCTGGCACGCAATTTTGCCAAGAACGGTTATTACCCAACTGACGAGGCAACCTTAGAGCGCTCAATCAGCGCCCTTGCACCCTCGACCGGCACGATGCGGATCATTGATCCATGTGCAGGAGAGGGAGTTGCGATAGCAGAAGCAGCACACGCATTGGGCCGCGAAGCAGTACAGGCCTACGCAGTTGAATACGATCGTGAGCGAGCGCAACACACTAGAGGTCTGGTGGACCACGTCCTACAGGGCGATCTATTTGACACGATGATCTCCAGACAGACCTTCGGGCTGCTCTGGTTCAATCCACCATATGGCGACCTGGTCGCAGACCATAGCGGTTCATCGCAGTACCAGGGAAAAGGGCGGCGCCGACTCGAAAAAGCGTTTTACCAGCGGTGCATCCACTTCCTGCAGTACGGCGGTGTGATGGTTTGCATTGTGCCGAACACCTGCCTGGACACAGAGTTTTCAGGGTGGCTGTGCAATCACTTTTCCGAGCTACGGATATTCAAAGCATCTGAGCAGCAGTTTAGGCAGGTCGTCATCTTCGGCGTCCGAACCAAACGCAAGGATCAGGATCGGACGGTTCCCCATGGGGAGCTTAAAGATCACTTTCTAGCGATCGGAACGGGTGAAAAAGAGCCGGAGGAACTGCCAGCTGAATGGACTTTGGAGCCATATACAGTGCCCGCTGCGACAAGGGAACTGGAGCACTTTTATCGAGTAACTCTGGAACCTGAACAGTTCCACGAAGAAACGAGACGGCTCTCTGGGCTGTGGAGTGACTTCAGGTTGCACTTTCACCACCTAGGGGCGCGTCCGCGTCCTCCCGTTCGAGCGTTATCATCGTGGCATTTGGCTTTGGCCTTGGCTGCGGGGGCTATCTCGGGAGTCGTCACCTCCAAGACCGGCAAGGTGCTGGTGTTGAAGGGAAACACTCACAAGGAGAAAACGCGGAAAACTGAGTTCACCGAGAACGAGGATGGCTCTCTTAGCGAGGTTCGGATTCTGACTGACCGCTTTGTTCCGGTGATTCTGGCTTGGGATCTCACGCCTGGATCAGAACACTTGGGCAGGATCATGCGGATCAGTTCGTCGCCCGCAGTAGAGGCGGATTCACAGGAACCAGAATCGAGTCCTGAGGACGAGGTTCAGGCTCTTAGGCTTACAGCAGAGTCCGCCAGGTTTCCTACCGGGCACTTGGTATTCAGCTGTGGTGTTCAGGCTGCGGTTGCTGAGGGTCTGTTCAATCCTGCTCCCTACTTACGCCGGCATTTCGCAGGCGACTGGGGGGAGTTAGACGAATCTGACCGCCGTATGAATGAAACCGCTTTGCACAACGGAGATCGCTTGTTCTCCTCCTATGACATCTATGCCGGCTTGGAAACGCGGCTTTGGATCATTACAGAAGCAGATAGGAGCGCTACCACGCTGTTGTTCCCGTCGGAGTACTAACCAACCCAGCAATCTGCTGCAAACCACCCCTATGGGCCTCTGCAAAGCCCTTAGGGGTCGCGCATGCCCAATTTCTGAGCAAATAATCATGCGTAACGACAACTCTACTAACGGTCCTCGCCCCGGTGACGACGATTTTCACGCCATCATTGCAGCGCTGCGCTACTGGCAGCAGCAGGGAATGTGCGACCCAGTGAATCGCTCTGACGGCATGCACGATCTCGCTACCAACGGTGGCGAGGTTTTGTCATCGCTCGATGATGAAGCTTTCAATAAGCTCGTGGTTAATCTGAGCTTCAGCACCGTGATGGTGGTGCGCGAGGAAGAGAACCAAGCAACCGCTGCGTCTGGCTACTGATCGTATTAAGGAGAACGCTATGAATGATCTATCCAACGCTGCGCTTTCAATCGATCTCAATGATTTCGTCGGTGAGTTTGGCGAAGAGTTACTTGATTCTCTAAACCGATCCAACCCACCGGTTTACACCGGCGTTAGTGATCACAAACGGGCGGCTGTGATGGCCTCCCTCAAACGGCAGGCATTCCCGGCGCAGGCGAGTGTGGTGCAAGCCATTTCCGCTTTGTTGCTGGATCGTGGAGAACAAGCAGGCGTGATCAACGCAGAAATGGGGACAGGTAAGACGATGATGGCCATCGCGGTAGCCGCTGTGCTTTACCGCGAAGGTTTTCGTCGGTCTCTAATCGTCTCGCCTCCGCACCTGGTCTACAAATGGCGTCGGGAGATCCTCGAAACGGTTCCTGATGCCCGTGTCTGGGTTTTGAATGGCCCCGATACGCTCACCAAACTGTTGAAGCTGCGCGAGCAGCTGAGCTGGCCTGATGATGGAAGACAGGAGTTTTTCATTCTCGGCAGGGTTCGCATGCGTATGGGGTTCCACTGGAAGCCTGTCTGCCTTGCGAAGAAGGTAAAAGGCCTAGCAGTTGCGCAGTGTCCTCGCTGTTTCTCCAAGCTCACTGATGATGAGGGCAACTATCGGACGATTGAGCAGATCCAGCTCGATGAGCGTCGGCAGAACTGCCCTCACTGCGGAGAGAGGCTATGGACGTTGATGCGTCCTGGTAAGCCGGAAGGCAGTAATCGGCGCTCTGTGATTCTCAAGTCCATGTGTCGCATACCGACTATCGGTCCCGTAAAGGCTGAGCAGTTGGTAGGCCAATTCGGGGAGGAGTTTCTTGCCTCGATGCTGGCAGACAACGTCCACGAGTTCATCAACCTGATGGATCGCGACGGCAATTTCGTCTTCAGCGACAAGCAGGCGAAGCGCATGGAGCGAGCAATGGCAAACATCGAGTTCGGCCTGGGCGAGGGCGGTTACCAACCGACCGAGTTCATTAAGCGTTATCTGCCGGATCACACGTTTGATCTGCTGATCGTGGATGAGGGCCATGAGTACAAAAATGCTGGTACTGCGCAAGGCCAAGCGATGGGAGTCCTGGCAGCAAAAGCGCGCAAGACGTTGCTGCTCACGGGCACGTTAATGGGAGGCTATGCCGATGACCTGTTCTATCTGCTGTTCAGGATCCTTTCGAGGCGAATGATTGAAGACGGGTATAGGCCCAACGAGCGGGGAAGTCTTGCGCCGGCGGCTATGGCATTCATGCGTGAGCATGGAGTGCTAAAGGACATCTACACCGAGAAGGACTCGCGGTCGCACAAAACTGCTCGTGGGAAAGCTGTGAATGTGAGGTCTGTAAAGGCGCCAGGGTTCGGGCCGAAAGGGATTTTGCGGTACGTGTTGCCATTCACCGTTTTCCTGAAGCTCAAGGACATCGGTGGAAACGTGCTGCCAACCTACACGGAGGAATTCGTGGAAGTCGACATGGACGATGAGCAAGCCGCGGCGTATACCCGGCTAGCTGCAGCGCTCACGGCTGAACTGAGGCAAGCGCTTGCCCGTAGGGATACAACGCTGTTAGGAGTCGTTCTGAACGTCCTGCTTGCTTGGCCCGATTGCTGTTTCCGGGCCGAAACAGTGAAGCATCCTCGATCCAAGGCTCTGTTGGCTTTCGTGCCAACAATATTTCCCGAGACAGTGCTGATGCCCAAGGAGCGAAAGCTGCTTGAGCTATGTAAGCAGGAGAAAGCCAAGGGACGGAAGGTGCTGGTCTATTCGGTCTATACCGGAACGCGTGATACGACGTCGCGATTGAAGACCATCCTAGAGCAGGGAGGGTTGAAGGTCGCAGTGCTGCGCGCTTCGGTTGAGACGGCTCGCCGTGAGGACTGGATCTTAGACCAGGTAGATAAAGGTGTGGAGGTGCTAATTACTAATCCAGAGCTGGTAAAAACTGGCCTTGATCTACTGGACTTTCCAACGATTGTTTTCCTGCAGACAGGCTACAACGTCTACACATTGCAGCAAGCTGCCCGTCGCTCTTGGCGTATTGGGGGTCGCCTCAGAAAACGGAAAATAAAGCACGCTAAGCCGGTTGCAGCGGTCGTAGCGGCCTGAACTTGCCCGCGCCGATCTTGGCGCTGCTGCGCCAGAGGTAATCGCCGGTGAGGTTGATGTGCTCCCAACCGAGCGGCGACAGGTACTGCAACAGCGCGTCATCAACGGCATGGCCGTTGCCACGCAGCGCGTGCGCAGCCCGTTCCAGATAGACCGTGTTCCACAACACGACGGCAGCCGTTACCAGATTGAGGCCGCTAGCCCGGTAGCGCTGCTGCTCGAAACTGCGGTCGCGGATTTCACCCAGGCGGTTGAAAAACACTGCCCTGGCCAGCGCATTGCGCGCCTCGCCCTTGTTCAGGCCGGCATGCACGCGGCGGCGCAGTTCCACGCTTTGCAGCCAGTCCAGGATGAACAGCGTGCGCTCGATGCGGCCCAGCTCGCGGAGCGCCACGGCCAGGCCGTTCTGGCGTGGGTAGCTGCCGAGCTTTCGGAGCATCAGGGAGGCCGTCACCGTGCCCTGCTTGATCGAGGTGGCCAGCCGCAGGATTTCGTCCCAATGGGCGCGGACGTGCTTGATGTTGAGCGTGCCGCCGATCATGGGTTTCAGCGCGTCATAGGCGGCGTCGCCCTTCGGGATGTAGAGCTTGGTGTCGCCCAGGTCGCGGATGCGCGGCGCGAAGCGGAAGCCCAGGAGGTGCATCAGGGCGAAGACGTGATCGGTGAAGCCCGCCGTGTCGGTGTAATGCTCCTCGATCCGCAAGTCGGACTCGTGGTACAGCAGGCCGTCGAGCACGTAGGTCGAATCGCGCACGCCGACGTTCACGACCTTGGTGTGAAATGGCGCGTACTGGTCAGAAATGTGGGTGTAGAACGTCCGCCCTGGGCTGCTCCCGTATTTCGGGTTGATGTGGCCGGTGCTCTCGGCCTTGCTGCCGGTGCGGAAGTTCTGGCCGTCCGACGATGAGGTGGTGCCGTCGCCCCAGTGCTCGGCGAAGGGATGGCGGAACTGTGCGTTGACCAGATCGGCCAGCGCCGCCCCGTAGGTTTCGTCGCGGATGTGCCAGGCTTGCAGCCAAGCCAGCTTGGCGTAGGTCGTGCCGGGGCAAGACTCCGCCATCTTGGTCAGGCCCAGGTTGATCGCGTCGGCGAGGATCGTGGTCAGCAACAGGTTCTTGTCTTTGGCCGGGTCGCCCGATTTCAGATGCGCGAAATGCCGAGTGAAGCCCGTCCATTCGTCCACCTCCAGCAGCAGTTCGGTGATCTTGACGTGCGGCAGGATCATTGCCGTCTGGTCGATCAGCGCTTGGGCGGTGTCGGGTACCGCCGCGTCGAGCGGCGTGATCTTCAAGCCTGACTCGGTGATGATGGCGTCCGGCAGCTCGTTGGCCGTCGCCATACGGTTGACGGTGGCAAGCTGTGTTTCCAGCAGCGTCAGCCGGTCGTTCAGGTACCGGTTGCAGTCGGTGGCCACGGCCAGCGGCAATTCGCTGGCCTGCTTGAGGCTGGCGAATTTCGCGGGCGGCACCAGGTAGTCCTCGAAGTCCTTGAACTGGCGCGACCCCTGCACCCAGATGTCGCCGGAACGCAACGCGTTCTTCATCTCCGACAGCGCGCACAGTTCGTAGTAGCGCCGGTCGATGCCGGTGTCGGTCATGACCAGCTTCTGCCAGCGCGGCTTGATGAACTCGGTCGGCGCGTCGGCGGGCACCTTGCGGGCGTTGTCGCTGTTCATGCCGCGCAGCACCTCGATGGCGTCGAGCACGTCCTTCGCGGCGGGAGCGGCCCGCAGCTTGAGCACGGCAAGGAATTCCGGCGCGTAGCGGCGCAGCGTGGCGTAGCTTTCGCCGATGCGGTGCAGGAAATCGAAGTCCTCGGGCTGCGCAAGCTTCTGCGCTTCGGTGACGCTCTCGGCGAAGGCATCCCAGGACATGACGGCCTCGATGGCGGCGAACGGATCGCGGCCCGCCTGCTTGGCCTCGATCAGCGCCTGGCCGATGCGGCCGAACAACCGCACCTTGGCGTTGATCGCCTTGCCGGACGCCTGGAATTGCTGCTGATGCTTGTTCTTGGCGGCGTTGAACAGCTTGCCCAGGATGCGGTCGTGCAGGTCGATGATTTCGTCGGTGACGGTGGCCATGCCCTCGATGGCAAGCGCCACCAGGGTGGCATAGCGTCGCTGCGCCTCGAACTTGGCCAGGTCGGCGGGCGTCATCTGGCCACCCTCACGGGCGATCTTGAGCAGGCGGTTCTGGTGCACCGACCGCTCGATGCCAGAAGGCAGGTCGAGCGCCTGCCACGCTTTGAGGCGTTCGATGTGTTCCAGCATGTGCCGCGAATTCGGTTTGACGGGCGATTGGCGCAGCCAGGCCAGCCAGGTCGTTTTGCCGTTGTCCCGACGCTTGAGCAGATCGTCGAGGCGGCGGCGATGCGCGTCCGACAGCGGTTCGGCCAAGGCATCGTAGATGCGCCGGTTGGCGCGGGTGATTGCTTCGGCGCTCGCCCGCTCGACGGCGTTGAGGGCAGGCAGAATGACCGACTGCTGCCGCAGGTGCTCGATCAAGGTGCTGGCCAGCACGATGCCCTTGTCGGTCTGCAAGGCCATCTCGGTCAGCAACTGGACGGCCTGCCGGTAGTGGCCCATGGTAAAGGGCTGGAAGCCGAACACCGTTTGCAGTTCGACCAGGTGCTCGCGCCGGGTCTGCTCCCGCTGCCCGTATTCGTCCCAGCTTTCGACGCTGACCTTGAGCTGGTCGGCGACCAGTTTCAACAAGGGCGGAAACGGCGGCTCATCGACGCCCAGGATGACACCAGGAAAGCGCAGGTAACAGAGCTGCACGGCGAAGCCCAGCCGGTTGGCCGGGCCGCGCCGCTGCCGGATGATGGAGAGGTCGGTTTCGCTGAACGTGTAGTGACGGATCAACTCATCCTTGGTGTCCGGCAACGCCAGCAGGCTTTCGCGCTCGGCGGCGGACAGGATTGAACGACGTGGCATATTTACTGATCCGTTCTCAAGTATTGATACAGGGTTTCGCGACTGATTCCGAATTCACGAGCCAGCTTGGTCTTTTGCTCGCCAGCCTCGACACGTTGGCGCAGTTCGGCAATACGCTCAGACGACAGGGATTTCTTCCTGCCACGGTAGGCCCCGCGCTGCTTGGCGAGCGCGATGCCCTCGCGCTGCCGCTCGCGGATCAAGGCGCGTTCGAACTCGGCGAACGCGCCCATTACCGACAGCATCAGGTTCGCCATCGGCGAGTCCTCGCCGGTGAAGGTCAAATGCTCCTTAAGGAACTCGATGCGTACGCCGCGCTGGGTGAGGCCCTGCACCAGGCGGCGCAGGTCGTCGAGGTTGCGCGCCAGACGATCCATGCTGTGCACCACGACCGTGTCGCCTTCGCGCACGAAGGCGAGCAGCCGTTCCAGTTCGGGCCGCCGTGTGTCCTTGCCCGACGCCTTGTCGGTGAACACTTTATCCACCTGGATCTGTTCGAGCTGCCGTTCTGGGTTCTGGTCGAAGCTGCTGACGCGGACGTAACCGATGCGCTGACCGTGCAAGGTATCCTCCTGAGGGAAATGTGTCAGGAAGAAATCTATGACCCTTGACGGCGTATGTCAATCAATTCGGAAGGCAACTCTATTCTGACGATTTAGCGCCGGATGGTCTGACGCCAAGTTAGGGTATGCCTCAATCTGACGGTAGCGAGTCGCAGGCGTTCGGATCGGCATCGGTTTCGTTCCCTGTCTTGGCACGCGCTTCGAAGCGTTGATAACACTCCAACCCGCAGAAGTGCTCGACGTATTCCGCGCCTTCCGGGGTGAAGGCGGCATCGAGCGGGATTTCCTTGCAGCACACGCAGCAACTGGTGGTGGTCGAGTCACTTGCATTCATGGTGGCACCCCTCCATTGACTGACGAAGACGGCGAATGCCGCCGCCGGCATTGGCTTCGCGAACAGGAAGCCTTGTCCTGTGTCGCAGTCCGCTTGTCGCAATAGATCAAGACTCGCCGATGTTTCCACGCCTTCAGCCACCACATCCATGCCCAGCCCGTGCGCAAGCTGAATCACGGTGTGCACGATGGTTTGGTCGCGGCGGTCGTTGGCGAGCCCGGCGACAAACGATTGGTCGATCTTGAGCGTGCTGATTGGGCAGCACTTCAGATGTTGCAGACAGGAATACCCCGTCCCGAAGTCATCGGCGGCGAAGCGCACACCGATCTGCCGCAAGGCGTCCAGGGCGGGGAAGATCGCCGGATCACCAAACGCGACCGATTCGGTCAGCTCGATTTCGAGATACTCGGCGGGCAACTCGGCATCAGCCAGCACGCCCTTTACCCACCCGTCGAAGTCCGGTCCCACTTGGCTCGCCGAAACATTGACGGCCAGCCGGAACGGTCGCCATGCCAGCATTCGCCAGTCACGCATCTGGCGGCAGGCTTCGCCCAGCACCCAAGCGCCGATTTCAGGCATCAGGCCGGACGATTCGACCACGGGCAGGAACTGGCCCGGTGGCAATAGTCCAAGCGTCGGATGACGCCAGCGCAACAGGGCTTCCGCGCCGACAATCCCACCACTGCGCAGATCGACGACGGGCTGGTAGTGCAGTTCAAGCTGCCCGCGCTCGACCGCTTGGGCCAGTTCCGGCGTCGTCCATCCATCCGGCCGGAAAGCGCTCATTCTCTTTCCCTGAATGCCCGCAACGCCCGCGACAGGGACAGAAGGAACAGGCCGGTCAAACCGAGCGCCGCGATGACCCAATGCTCGCCGAGGAAAGCACCGGCGGTTGTGCCGGCCAGCACGACAGCGAGGATGGGCAGGTGGCAGGGGCAAGTCAGCACAGCCAGTCCGCCCCACAGGTAGCCGGTGATCGGTTTGTGCGTCTCGGACGGCAAGCGCTCGGGGTTGTTCATGGCAGACTCTCCGCGTGCTGTGCCGGCTCGGTCGGCAGGGTGGCCAACTGCACTTCCAGATCGGCCAACGCTTCGCGCCGACGCTCGACGAACTGACGCAGCAGGGCAAGCTGCGCGGCCGCTTCGTCGCCGTCCGCCGCATCCAGCGCCCGGCACAGCCGCGCCAGCGCGTCGAGGCCGATGCCCGCCTCGAAGGCCGCCCGCACGAAGCACAGCCGTTGCAAGGCGGCGTCATCGAACAAGCCGTAGCCGCCTGGTGTGCACGCCACCGGGCGCAGCAATCCGCGCAGCAGGTAGTCGCGCACGATATGCACGCTCACCCCGGCATCAAGAGCCAGCCGGGACACCGTGTAGGCGTTCATTGAACACCTCCTTTTTCTCACCCGGCGCAGCAGGAAAGCTGCTTCACATCCTTGTTGAAGGTCTGCGCCGCGAGCTTCAACCCCTCGACCATCGTCAGGTAGGGGAACAACTGGTCGGCCAGTTCCTGCACCGTCATGCGGTTGCGAATGGCCAGAGCCGCCGTCTGGATCAGTTCACCCGCTTCCGGCGCGACCGCCTGTACGCCGATCAGCCGATGGCTGCCTTCCTCGATAACCAACTTGATGAAGCCGCGTGTGTCGAAGTTGGCGAGCGCACGCGGCACGTTGTCCAAGGTCAAGGTGCGGCTGTCGGTCTCGATCCCGTCGTGGTGGGCTTCCGCCTCGCTGTAGCCCACGGTCGCCACTTGCGGATCGGTGAACACCACGGCCGGCATTGCGGTCAGGTCGAGCGCCGCATCGCCGCCGGTCATGTTGATCGCGGCACGGGTGCCGGCCGCTGCCGCCACATAGACGAACTGCGGCTGGTCGGTGCAGTCGCCGGCCGCGTAGATGTTCGGGTTGCTCGTGCGCATGCCTTGGTCGATGGCGATGGCACCTTGCGCATTGACAGTGACCCCCGCTGCGTCCAGCGCGAGGCTGCGCGTGTTCGGTGTCCGACCGGTGGCAACCAGCAGTTTGTCGGCGCGCAATTCACCGTGCGTGGTGGTCAGCACGAATTCACCGTCCATATGGGCGACCTGGCTGGCTTGCGTGTGCTCCAGCACCTCGATGCCCTCGGCACGGAAAGCGGCTGTCACCGCCTCGCCGATGGCCGGGTCTTCACGGAAGAACAAGGTATTGCGCGCCAGGACCGTGACCTTGCTGCCCAGCCGGGCAAAGGCTTGCGCCAGCTCCAGCGCCACCACCGACGAGCCGATTACGGCAAGGCGTTCGGGAATGGTGTCGCTCGCCAGGGCCTCGGTGGAAGTCCAGTAGGGTGACTCTTTCAAGCCCGGAATCGGCGGGACCGCCGGGCTGGCACCCGTGGCGACCAGGCAGCGGTCGAACATCACGACGCGCTCGCCACCCTCGTTCAAACGGACGGTAAGGCTCTGGTCGTCCTTGAAGCGCGCCTCACCGTGCACAACGGTGATGGCCGGATTACCGCCCAGGATGCCTTCGTACTTGGCGTGCCGCAGTTCGTCGACGCGGGCCTGCTGCTGGGCCAGCAGCTTACTGCGGTCAATCGTAGGCACAGTTGCCGCAATACCGCCATCGAACGGGCTTTCCCGGCGCAGATGGGCGATGTGGGCGGCGCGGATCATGATCTTGGACGGCACACAGCCGACATTGACGCAGGTGCCGCCGATGGTGCCGCGCTCGATCAGCGTGACCTGCGCGCCTTGCTCGACGGCTTTCAGCGCCGCCGCCATCGCGGCTCCACCGCTGCCAATGACCGCTACCTGCACCGGGGGCTCGTTGCCACTGTGCTTTTCGGCGGCGGCCATCCATCCCCGCACCTTGTCGAGCAGTCCGACGCGGTTGTCCGCCAGTGGCGCATCGGCTAGCGTTGCCTTGTAGCCCAGTCCGGCCACGGCGGCAGTCAGCGCGTCCGGCGATGTGCCCGGCACGATGGCGAGTTGCGCTGTGCCCTTCGGATAGGACACCAGCGCCGACTGCACGCCTGGCACTTTTTCCAGCGCTTCCTTGACGTGCGCCGCGCACGAGTCGCAAGTCATGCCGGTGATTTTTAGATGGGTCATGCAACAGATCCTTTATCGTTTGTGGCGCCAGACAATGACGTCCGTTGTGCTGCGGTGCCGTTTTCAGTGACTCACTGCTTGACGCTGGACGGATAGCCCGCGTCTGCGGTTGCCTTGGTCAGCTTCTGCACGCTGGTCTTGGCATCGTCGAAGGTGACGACCGCTTGGCGTGTCTCGAAAGTCACGTCAACTTTGCTGACGCCTTCGACCTTGGAAATCGCCTTCTTGACAGTGATCGGGCAGGCGGAGCAGGTCATGCCCGGTACGGACAGCGTGACGGTCTGGGTGGCGGCCCAGACGGGGGCAACAACGGCGGCGAGGGCGAGGGAGGCAAACAGTTTCTTCATGGTGAACTCCGATCAGTAGAAAAATGGCATGACGTAGGGAAATCCGAGCGCGACCAGAACCAGCGCGGCCACGATCCAGAAAATGAGCTTGTAAGTAGCTCGCACTTGGGGAATCGCGCAGACCTCACCCGGTTTGCAGGCCGCTGCCTGCCGGTAGATGCGCCGCCAGGCGAAGAACAACGCCACCAGCGCCACGCCGATAAAGATGGGGCGATAGGGTTCCAACACCGCCAAGTTGCCGATCCAAGCGCCGCTGAACCCCAAGGCGATCAGAACCAACGGCCCGAGGCAGCAAGCCGAGGCGAGGATGGCGGCAAGCCCTCCAGTGAAGAGCGCGCCGCGCCCGGTTTTTGGTTCAGACATGCGCTTGTCCTTTCGAATTGAAATTGGATAGCGTAACCTTACTTCCGTACTCATGTACGGAGTCAAGCGATATGGAAAACAATTTGGAGAACCTGACCATTGGCGTTTTCGCCAAGGCGGCCGGGGTCAATGTGGAGACCATCCGTTTCTATCAGCGCAAGGGCTTGTTGCTGGAGCCTGACAAGCCCTATGGCAGCATCCGCCGCTATGGCGAGGCGGATGTAACGCGGGTGCGCTTCGTGAAATCAGCCCAGCGGCTGGGCTTCAGCCTGGATGAGATCGCCGAGCTGCTGCGGCTGGAGGATGGCACCCATTGCGAGGAAGCCAGCAGTCTGGCCGAGCACAAGCTCAAGGACGTGCGCGAGAAAATGGCTGACCTGGCGCGCATGGAGGCCGTGCTGTCTGAGTTGGTGTGCGCCTGCCATGCGCGAAGGGGGAACGTTTCCTGCCCGCTGATCGCGTCACTACAGGGTGGAGCAAGCTTGGCAGGTTCGGCTATGCCTTAGCGTGCTTTATTTTCCGTTTTCTGAGACGACCCCTATTGGTCAAAAGCAAGCAGTACGTGTACTTTTCTTTGGCTATGCAGGTAGCTCGCAAATTACTTGTTTGCAGCTAATGGCAAAGAAGATTGCTGTAGCTCAGAGCACGTCGGGAGACGTTCCAGAGTCAGGTCTCGATGCGTTGAACCAGGATGGTGATTCTGTAGAAATGGCATTGGCGAGACAGTTGATAAACTCATGAGTTTACCCCCTCTCTGTATTCCAGAGAGGGGGTAACCACTCAGAACTTAATAGTTAGAGGTTCACTTTCTTTGGTAATGCTGGAGCAATAATCATACGATCGAGAGGCTTGTCTTTTCGCCATTCCATACCCTCTTCTTCAACCCATTAGGAAAGAGAGTCAGCATTAATCTCCGCACCGGCTTGAAGTGTGTACATGACCTCAGCTATTGCTTGATGGTAACCGCGTCTATATGCACCCTCTCGCTCGGGATCTGCCTGTCCTATGTCAGCACCTGGTCTTATTCCGCCTTCTAAGATTTCACTCAGATTCATTAAACACCCCATTCGTAGATTAAACAGAGGCTGAAAAGCCAAAATTAAGTTCTTATAGCTGGGCTTTTTCAGGTACATATTTGCAATAGATGAAGCATTTCGGTTGCAGAAGATATGTACCCCTAATGACTGAGTAGTTATAGCACTTAATCTGAAAATGCTAAGTGTGGGATGCGAATAAAGCCTCACCCCTACAAATAAAGTCTCATCCAATTTTTCTCAATCACTTAGCAACTGTGAGAACAGTGCCGTCCCCCCTGCGCAAGTTGACCGTTTCCCCGCTGCGCTCAACTGCAGGGATTTTCTCTATCAGTCCTAGTTCAATTCATCATCAGTCGAGGAGGAAGCTCTACCAGTGCGTCCATCGCGTGGATGAGACATGCTCCATGAATGAAATGGATAAGCCCGGCATCCTGTCCGGCTCTGATGACAACACCGGCGAACAAATGAGGGGCACCTGATAGGAAGACCGGAGATCCACTCAATCCGTCGATATCATCCACATGACTAAAATCAGTACGCATCGTAATCACAGCGTCAAAATCCTCGGGCGGTACTATGAAAGAATTCAAATCGAACGCTCTCATCAGCGCAGGAGGATTGCTGGCCATTATCTGACTATCGATCCGGAGAACCTTAAGATCACTACGCTCTTCAGGGCCAAAAACGGCTTCATAATCGAACGGTAGCGCCCAGTCATAGCCGGGAATAAATATTCGAAAATTCTCAATCGTGATGCCCATTTTCTCCCAAGTGTGACGGGCACAAACTACAAAAACCTTCCCCCTGTACTGGCAGATAAAGGCCGTCCCACTGCCGATGAACTGGTAATAGTCGTCGTCACATGCAATCGTCACCGGCCTAATGAAAGTTTTCATCGCTGAACCTAAGGTCATCGCAGTTTTCCCCCCGGGTGCAAATCGCTAACCACATCTTTCTCTCTATTAAATTCTTCTGCTTCGAAACCATATTGTTTGCTGCTGCTTAGGCTGAGCTTTGACAAGGTGTCCTCATTATTGCGCGAGGATTTCCTAATGCTGATTCCTGTCCTTCGTTCGCCCATCGTCTCTCGAAGGGCAATTCTTACTTCCTTGCTCATAAGCTCTTCCTTAGCTGGCTGCGTAAGTAACCAACCTTATGACCAGCTACAGGCGGCAGCGACAACATATCAAGGCAGTCGTGTACCTGAGCAGTTAAGCCCTGATCTTTATCCAAAGGGCGCCCAAGCAGCCCCAGAACCAGTAGTACGCTATGGTAGATATACGTTGGTCAGTACAGAGCCCAAAGCTGATCAACGGGATCTGATGAGTCAGATCGTTGATGTCACTATTCCTGACACATTGAGCCCCAATGTCCGGGATGCAATGAACTATGTTCTGAAGCGATCAGGATATGGTCTTTGTGCTGGGACTGGAAACATCAACATTCTTTACACGAGACCATTGCCGGCTTCTCAGTATCACCTTGGGCCAATGACCTTGCGCAATACTCTACAGATTCTGGCTGGCCCGGCTTGGCAGGTGCAGGTTGATGAAGTTACTCGTGGCGTTTGCTTTGTGCAGCGTCCAGGCTACGAGCATCCAACGACACCTGTAGTAAATAAGGTGCCAGCATCCAGCGGCAGTAGCTCTGTCTCTAGCTATGCTTTGCCATCAAGTACCTCTATTCACAAGGGAGGTACTAATGAGTAAACCTTCTTTTTTGTCCTTGCTTGGGATAGCTGTATTTCTGGGGCTAAGTGGCTTTGTTTTTGTTCAAAATAAACAATTGGAAGCACTAGCTGCCCGTGTCGATCAGGTAGATCCATCGAATCAGATAGAACAGTTTACTAGTCGTTTGGATGAAATAGAGTCATCTACCAAAGCGGTCAACTTTGAATTGCAAAAAGCGGTGCCTATGGCTGATTTCAATACCGCCATCAAGGCAACAAGCGCCCAGTTAGATAATATCCAGCGGCAATTAGAGGGAGCTAAACCGTCTGCTTCTCAAGAGGAGTTTCTTTCGCTGCAGGCGCGAGTAGAGAGTTTAGAAACTGACCTGCATGGGATGCAGAAGCGGATGATATTTGCTCAGAATCGTCCAGCGCCCACCTCTGCAGAGCGCAAAATTGCTATTGCACGGCAGAAGAAACCCATCGTGCTTGCTCCCCCTTTCCAGGTTATTGGGGTGGAGTCACGCGGAAGTGAACGGTTTCTAGCAATAGCTCCTTTTGGTAGTACACGCCTTGACGACATTCAGCTAATTCGGCCTGGTGATAGCTCTCAGCAATGGCAGCTAAAGAGCCTCGGTGACTCCACTGCAGAGTTCTTAGTTGGTGGTAACCAGCAAATTGTCAATTTGAGGTAGATCATGCGCTATTGCTTGATTGGCTTAAGCGCCCTATTAATCTGCTCACCTGGTTTTGCCCAGGAGCAGGTTCATTCGCAACAGACTAATAGTCAGATACGCGAAAGCGACCAGGCCGCTCTTGATGAAAAACAGGCGAAAGCCTGGGGTTTGACTGATCAGGAGTGGAAGCGCTATCAAAGCCTAATGCAAGGTCCTAGAGGGCTTTATTCACCAGGTTTGGATCCTTTAACGGCCCTTGGTATAGAAGCTCAAACGGAGCAGGAGCGACAGCATTATGCTGAGCTCCAGGCGCGTGCAGAGGCTCAGCGAGTCCAGAAAGAGCTTGCGTATCAGAATGCTTACGATGAAGCCGCTAAGCGCTTGGCTGGTAATACACTTCCTATAAATTTACCTCTTGATGAGCCCAGCTCACCTAAAGCGTCTCCCGTGACTACAAGCAGTAAATTAGCTCTGTTTGTAAAGGCAAATTGTCCCGCCTGTGATGCAAAAGCATTTGAATTGCAGCGCAGCGGCCAGGGATTCGATATCTATATGGTTGGCAGCCGAAATGATGACCAGGCGATAAGAAAGTGGGCTTTAGGCGCTGGAATCGATCCTAAGAAAGTTAAATCTCAAGTTATAACTCTCAACCATGATCGTGGCCGATGGATGAGTATTGGTGGGCAAGGAGATCTGCCAGCTCTTGTTTCCAAGGTAAATGGCCAATGGCAGCGTCAATAGGGATTAGGGTCACGGTGATGTGGCTGCTCTCTGTAGGCCTAGTTTCTGGTCCAGCCTGCGCCTTAGAGATGCCACCTCCTGCATATGTCCTCGCGGCGTATACGGCGGGCATTCCTTCTCCTGTGCTGTATTCAGTCGCATTGCAAGAGAGCGGCACAAAAATCAGAGGCAGGCTTATACCCTGGCCTTGGACGCTTAATGTTGCAGGAGAATCTTTTCGTTTCGCAAATCGTGGTTCTGCCTGTACAGCATTACTTATTGCCATTCACGAAGCGGGAGCCAAGCGAGTCGATGCAGGTATAGGCCAAGTCAACATCGGCTGGAACGGGCATCGTTTTCAGTCTCCTTGTGATGCCCTAGACCCCTATAAGAATTTAGCTGCGACTGCAGACATCCTCAAAGAACAATACGTTGTGACAGGAAACTGGATTGAAGCGGCGGGTCGTTATCATCGTCCGGCAGGAGGCGCTCCTGCTGCTCGCTACCGCGCAGCTTTCACAGCCCATCTTAAGAGGGTTCTGGGCAACTCTCCTAATACCTTGTTGGCATCCAACCCATGAACCCTATCCTACGTTTTTCTCAAACTGCGTTTTTTTTACTAATGGTCTCCTTTACATCTCAGGCCGCTCTTCAAGTAATAGAGGATAGAGGTGGTACTCCTGCGGCGCCCTACTACGAGAGTTTGAATCCCCAGCTTAGCCTTGACGCCGATGGTATGCAGTTACCCAGCCGGCCAGCCAAACGGTATACCGAGGCAGAGATGCTTCCGGTCCGTTCTCCTTCTCTTAGTCCTGGAAAAGTAGAAAGCCGGACTATTAATGCCCCAGGTTTAGTTCCCGTTTTCCTTATCGGTGATGATCCTATTTCCCGGCGTTGGTTGGCTGTGCGAGGCGAGATACTTCGAAAGCTGAATGCGGTTGGCTTAGTAGTGAATGTTGAGACCGCTTCAGAGCTTGCTGGTCTTCGTAAAGCGGCTTCCGGACTCCAGCTCTCTCCCGCTTCTGGAGAGGATTTGGCTAATCGCTTGCACTTAGAGCATTACCCCGTACTTCTAACACCAACCAGCATGGAGCAATAGCAACATGGCCAAGAAGCATGCGGTCGAGACCTTGCTAAGACCCATGGTAGAGCTTTATACCGTAGCAGCCTGCCTTATTGCCGCCTATCTTTGCATAGCTGCGCCCTGGGCAGTTGCATTGACTCCTTTCTTTGGGCTAATGGCTGCCCTTTTCTTCTTAGGGTTCGGATGGATTCGTCTACGTGATGCACTAATAGTATGGCGGTACCGTCGCAATATTCGACGGTTGCCGCGTTATGTTATGACGAGTAAGGAGGTTCCAGTCAGCCATCAGCGCTTGTTCATTGGTTTAGGCTTTCGCTGGGAGCAAAAACATACACAGCGACTTATGCAGACCTACCGTCCCGAGTTTCGGGATTATGTAGAGCCTACAGCTTTGTACCGGTTCGCACGGCGACTAGAAGAACGGATGGAATATGCGCCGTTTCCACTTTCTCTTGTCACGCGAGCGACGCGGTTTGATAGTTTTTTAAACCCCGTCCGTCCTCTACCTCCGGTAGGCGGCTCGCCGCGTATCCACGGTATTGAGCCTGATGAAGGTGAGGTATCGCTTCCTCTGGGTGAGCGAGTAGGACATACCCTAGTCCTAGGGACTACTCGGGTAGGCAAAACACGATTAGCCGAACTCTTCATCACCCAAGACATTCGGCGTGGTGAGGTTACGATCGTTTTTGATCCTAAGGGTGACGCAGACCTGTTAAAGCGGATGTATGTTGAGGCTAAGCGTGCCGGGCGAGAAAATGAGTTTTATATCTTCCATCTGGGCTGGGCGGATCACTCTGCTCGCTATAACGCTGTGGGCCGATTCGGAAGGATTTCTGAGGTGGCCAGCCGGATTTCTGGCCAGCTGTCAGGAGAAGGAAATAGTGCTGCCTTTAGAGAGTTTGCTTGGCGTTTCGTCAATATCATTGCTCGTGCGCTTGTCCAGCTAGGTCAACGACCGGACTACATGAAGATTCAGCAGCATGTGATAAACATCGAAGCACTCTTTATGGAATATGCCAATTATTATTTTGGTAAGCATGATCCAAATGCTTGGGAAAAAATTATTGCTATCGAGGGCAAGCTTAACGATAAAAATATCCCCTTCAACATGAAGGGAAAGCCTTTTAGGGTAGTAGCAATCGATCAGTACCTTTCGCAAATACGTATTTTTGACCCAGTGATGGACGGTCTCAAAAGCGCGGTGCGCTATGACAAGACCTACTTCGACAAGATTGTTGCTTCTCTCCTCCCTCTGCTTGAAAAGCTTACTACGGGGAGAATGGCTGAGCTTATTTCGCCCAATTATCAGGACCTTGATGATCCTCGTCCCATCTTTGACTGGATGCAGGTTGTTAGAAAGCGCGCCATTGTTTATGTCGGTCTGGATGCGCTATCTGATGCTGAGGTTGCCGCT
Organism: Pseudomonas sp. C2.3V; assembly: GCF_058536325.1. Taxonomy (NCBI): domain Bacteria; kingdom Pseudomonadati; phylum Pseudomonadota; class Gammaproteobacteria; order Pseudomonadales; family Pseudomonadaceae; genus Pseudomonas; species Pseudomonas sp. C2.3V. The sequence goes on from NZ_JBZUBN010000004.1 coordinate 25,978, forward strand.
GCAGTAGGCAACTCAATGTTTGCTGACCTTGTTTCTGTAGCTGGCCATATTTACAAGTACGGTGTTGACGATGGTTTACCTGGAGCTGTGCCTGGCCAAAAGGTTCCGATTAACCTGCACGCTGACGAGTTCAATGAGCTGATGGGGGATGAGTTTATTCCTATGATCAACAAGGGCGGCGGCGCTGGAGTACAGGTAACAGCGTATACACAAACCGCTAGCGACATTGAGGCCAAAATTGGTAATCGAGCTAAGGCTGGTCAAGTAATCGGTAATTTCAACAACTTGTTTATGTTACGAGTACGAGAGACTGCCACGGCTGAGCTATTGACCAATCAGTTACCAAAAGTAGATGTGTACACCACAACCTTGGTTAGTGGGGCCACTGACAGCTCCGATCCACATGGTAATACGGCGTTTACCTCCAACACTCAAGATCGAGTGAGCTCAACCAGCGTTCCATTGATTGAGCCAGCTAATATCGTCGCTCTGCCAAAGGGCCAAGCGTTTGCTCTAATTGAAGGCGGTAATCTTTGGAAGATACGCATGCCCTTGCCTGCAGCAGATTCCGATGAGGTCATGCCCAAGGATATGCAGGAGCTCGCTGACTACATGCGCACCCATTACGTTGATGGTGGGGACTGGTGGGAAAGTTCGAGCATGCAAGCTTTACACGATACGGACCTGCCACCTGACCTCCTAGATGATGTCGATCACTCAAGTTCTAATAATCCGGCAATAACAGCAGAACATCTCAAAGAACCAATCTTGCCTGTACCTGTATTTCAGGCATCAAGCCAGGAAGCTCAATCATGAATACTCCCTTGAATGGACATCACTGCCCTACCCGTGAAGAGCTCCGTTATATAGGCATAAAGTCAAAACAAAGAGAAATAGCTACCCCATCTCATGCATTGTTGATTGCTTTATCGCAGGCTCAAACGGGGCTTATGGATGCTGAGACTCTCTATGTCTATGCCAAGCATGTTGGGCTAGAACCTGAATGGGACCAAAGCCATCATAACTTTTGGGTTCAGGATCCCAATGCGGGGGTGCTGCTGATTTGTTGCGAGCTGACAAGGTCAACAGTTCATTAAGTGTTGTGGGCCACAACACCTCCTGTACTGAGTCAGATGACATGATGAGAAATCTATTTTCCGCAGAAGCTCTCCTGAAAGGGCTGAGCGTCCCGCTAAAGGAATGCTTATATGGCTGACGTAGCTACAACAGCACAGCGGGAGCAGGTCCGTGAGCAGGGCCTGATCGGTAAGACGATGATGCTGCCTTTCCACTTCTTAGGGGTCATGTTTGGCTCGCTCATGGCCGGTATCCTTATTGAGTGGGTCGGTCTCTATTTCTTCTGGCCTGAGGCTGGATGGCATCATGCTCAGTCAATGCTTCACTATGAGCTTGGCTGGTTATCAAGCAATTTTACAAATAGCGTAATTATCCAGGAACCTGGTCGAACGGCTACTTGGTTAGTCTCCCAGGTCTATGATTTTGGGTTTGTGAAGACAGGCATTACTCAATGGATTAATGAGCAATCAACCCAAGCCCACACTCAATCGGTGCACGATTCAGGGTTCAAACAGGCGATAGGCTCCGCAATGGTTTATGTTGAAGACTATGGCCTTGCTACGGTCTATACGGTGCTTACCTTCCTGGTGCGCCTAGTGATTCTAGTCCTGACCGTACCTCTGTTTCTGATGGCAGTGTCTGTTGGGTTCATCGATGGATTAGTCAGGCGAGATCTGCGCCGGTTTGGTGCTGGTCTTGAGTCTGGGTTTGTTTATCACCGGGCGAAGGCAACGATTACCCCTTTGGCTGTCATTCCTTGGATCGCTTACCTGTCGTTGCCAATCAGTATTAGTCCGATCTTTGTTCTTTTGCCATGTGCGGCGTTACTAGGTATCGCAGTTAGCATTACAGCAGGAAGCTTCAAAAAATATCTCTAGCTGCGAGTCATAAATGTGTAAGTCAACGAGTACTCACGTGGAAATACGAATTCAAGAATCCCAAGGCAGCCTTGAAATAATCAAGGTGTCAAAAAAAAGTAAATACCGAAACGACACGCACTACTTATTGATTAGCACTGAGATAAAGTCATACCTGATCAACTCAGAGCTAAATAGCTCACAGCAGGAGACAATTGAAGTCCGTGCCACTTACTTAGGTGGTTCAGGCAGCAGCTTAAATCCTGGACAACATGTCGGTACGATGGGCGGTAAAATGGATAGCTATAGCCCAAAGGTTCGGCTCACCAATGGTAGCGTCATGATTGAGAAAGGCATGCAAGGGCTACACATTGGCACCTACCTTTTTCATAAGATAGTTAGCTGGGCGCAACAGTTTGACTCTAACTATCCAATCGTTCCTATCTCAGTAATCAAAGGAGATGCTGAAGGTAAGAATGGTATTCGTCGTAATAAGCTATACGAAAACTCAGGTATACGTTTCATTTGGGATGGCCCAGAGGGCGTAGAAGGTAAATCTGACCCAGACCTGAAGGTTAAGGATCTCATTGCCTATGCACATTGGCCAAATATTGAAAAGGATTATAGGTTCAGAGGGCTTGACCTTTCATGGCAGGAACTTGCTACGTTACGCGAGAACGTTCGTCATCTTAGACATTCGAATCGCCGTTATAGACTTACTTACGAAACTATTGAAAAGCGACTATGGGCCATAGCAAGTTTCTTGAATTGGCCCGCTTATGCTGTAGCGATTTTTATTGGTATGGCTATCGGCAGTGCGGTTTGTAAATGGCATGGCATTTAGTCAGGTTAAGGAAATATTTTCTACAAAAATTTATTTTCGCTAATGAGCAAAATAAAAGGATGGGTGTCAAATAGCCACTACCATTAGGGTCATTAGTGGGGATACTGTGGCTTATACAAAAAAGAATTTAATAGTCGCGTTTATCAACGATTTTCGTATGATGTTCATAAAGCAACGCAGGCCAGACGTGCTTTTGGACTTTAGCGGGGATCCCAGGCGTTTAGCTGAGGCAGTAAGGAAAGGGAAAAAAAATTTTTTACGTTTTAGCTACTTGTTTGCTGAGTCTGAAGTAGATGACTTACAAGATGCCTATTATACGTTGCTCATTACGGGGCATGAGCTAGCTCATTGGATAAACAAACATAACGAGCATGTTGATGCGGGTCCAATAGACAGTCAAGCCATTGAGTGCTTTGCTGATTTTACTGGCACTATTCTAGCTATTTTAGCTGCCACGTGGTGTCACGAAGTTAGTCGAATCCTTGATGATCTTTTTGAATCTCATCCCTATAAAGATGCTCCTGTAGATGTCAGAGCCGTCGAAGTTGGGCTAGCTATCCGGAGGCTTTACAAAGAAGTTTATTTGAAGGCTGGTGACGATGATCGATACCCTCCTCCTATGTTCCGTAGATCTACGGTGATGAGTACCGCAACACATGCTTTCGTTCGTAGATTTCCTCATTATCAACATGAGGAAAGCTGGACGTATCTAAACTACTACATAATGAAAGCAATTGAGAATGAGGATGAACTCGACATTATCGGGCTAGATGAGGCTGCTCAAGAAGAGCTAATTCAACGCTGTGCAAGAGTTCATGCCCGCCTACAGGGCAACGATGATGCTATCTTAAGTGGCCTGAAAGAAGAGTTTAGACGGTTTATAAGATTTTCTTACGTTTCAGAGGAAATACTAGATACCGTCGGACTTCCTCCAAGCCCAGTCGATCACATAAAAGACGATCGAGAGGCCTTGTTGAGAATGCTTGAACTTGCCAGAGTGGGTAGATGACTTAACACTCAAGAGCAGAAATGCCTATCTTGAAGTATCTACAATAAATATGGCTTCACTTAAGCCATATTTATTCTTATTAAAAAAATATGGTCCTTTCCTGATCTAGTTTGTTTGCGGTATTTCCCCCTATGTCTTGGCAACCTAGCCTCACTCGGTAACGCCAGGACACTCGACAATGTCGAACGCTCGCCTCTTGAGCAGCAACCCTCTACTGCTCTGCTCCTTTCTATACGTACTCAGTACAGGCTTTAACCTGGCATGTGCTGAAGGCACAGCTTCCGAACAAACTAATCTCGAACTAATGCTTCGCCAGCTTGAATCCGTTGAGCGTGTAGCCAAGCAAAGTAGCTCGGTTCCTGAGAGGGAAGGCGCTCGATATCACTTCGACTATGAGCGTTTGCAGAAAGACCTAGAACTAATCCATCAAGGTATCAAATCTCATCTCTCACCATCGCGTGCTCAGCCAAGAGATCCAGGACAGCTATCTGGCCATTACACCCGTACAGGAGGTCCGATGCCATGAGCATGACCGCAGCGCAACAAGCTGCTTTTAAAGGTAACTCCGGCCTGACCCCTACAGACTTCAGCACGGTTTTCCTAGGTGGTGTTATGGCCCTCCTTCTTCTCTGGGGCGTCTGGGCCATGATTGTTGCTTACAAGGGATGGGCCTCTAGGAAGCTCACCACTGAAAAGTTTGCCGGTCTGGTAGGCCGGTTTTTGATGCTCTACCTCGTAGTTGGATTCGTTGTTTTAGCGAAAACTAAAAGCGGCTCCTGAGGGCTTTAAATGCTGTTGATATATCCATCAAACCATGCCTAAGGAGGCATACCATGAAAACGAGCATGCTCGCTCCAGCCCGTAATATCCGGAGTCGTTTCTCAAGTGGCTATACCCGCTTCGGCCTAGCGTTGATGTCCGGCCTAGCTGCCGTTAACCCTGCATTTGCTGCGATGCCCACCTCTGAGGCTCCTACCAAAGGTGAAGGCTCCAACATGATGACAACTATCAAAAACTACGGTTTTGATGCCATCACTATCTTAGCTTTGGCGTTGGCTGCAGGTGCATTTTTAGCTGTCGCTTACCACGCTAATGGCGTCTACGCCGGTATTCACACTAAGAAAAACACGTGGGGTGACTTTGGCCTTTGTGTTGGTGTGGGGGGAGCACTACTAGTTGTCATTATTTGGTTGCTAACCAAAGCAACCGACATCATGACCTGATCCCGCTCTTCGCTTATTTCCCCCTATCGCTGACTGGAGATTTCGATGGATGCCCCTTCTCAGAACATTACGTTGTTGCCTGACGGTACGGTGAACTTCCTACCGGTTCGTCTAAACAGGCAGCCAATTATTGTGCTGGGACTGACAGCAGACGAAATGTTTGCTACTGCAGCTATCTCAGCGGTAGTGGGGATTCTTCTAGGGATTCCCATGGCCTTCTTATTCAAAGCATTTGCCATGTTGCCTACGATGCTGCTGCTCTGCATTGCCGTTGGTGTGTTTACCGGTGGAAGGCTGCTTCGTCGTCTCAAGCGGGGCCGACCAGAAACGTGGCTTTATCGGGAAATGCAATGGCGTCTGGTTAATCGGTTTCCCTCCCTAACAACCTGGCTTGGGGGTAAGGAGCTGATAAATCGCTCGGGTCTCTGGAGTCATCGCAGAGGTCATTCGCTGTGAGCCGCTTTAAGAATGAAGTTGCCCGTCTTGAGGCGCATGTTAAATCTCTACGCGTTGGTCTAGGCGTAATGTCAATAGTAACGCTAGCTGCATGTTATGGCTGGTGGAGCGCGCCTCGTGATCTAACTGTCCATAACCCTCCAGATCTAAGGTCTGGAAGCACCCGCAAATGGTGGGAAATTCCGCCTGAGAGTGTTTATGCCTTTGGCTTCTACATTTTCCAGCAGCTAAATCGTTGGCCAAGCGATGGTGAGAAGGACTATGCCTCCAATATTTACCGTTACCAAGCCTACTTGACTCCAAGCTGTCGAGCCTTCCTAGAAGCAGATGCCAAGCTTCGCCAAGACAACGGGGAACTACGGCGTAGGGCTCGTGCTGTGTCGGAGATTCCTGGTCGAGGATACGGAGATGATCCGGAATTTCGGGTAAAGGTTTTGGCTGACGGTGATTGGCTTGTGAACCTGGACCTTGAGGCAGATGAATTTTTCGGCTCTGAGCGGGTAAAGCGCGCCTTCGCTCGTTATCCGTTACACGTGGTGCGTTTCGATGTTGATCCTGAAAAAAATCCTTATGGGATGGCATTGGATTGTTATCACAGCGCACCTGAGAGGATTCAAGCACTGACTAAAGCCGCTGCAGAAGAAGACAGAGCTTCTAGCTCGTTGGGGGGGCTGTAAATGAATTTCGGATTCCGCTTAAGCCTAGCAGCGTTAACGCTCGTCCTAACAACGCAGGTTGCAAATGCTGTCGAGATCGTACGCTGGGAGCGGTTACCTCTAGCCGTCCCGCTTGTTGTTGGTCAAGAGCGCATCATCTTCGTAGACCAAAATGTGCGTGTCGGTGTACCTAATACTATTAAGGAAAACTTGCGGGTTCAAAGCACCGGAGGAGCAATTTATCTTAAGGCGGATAAAGCGATTGAGCCTACTCGCCTACAGCTGCAGGTGGTTAACACCGGTGAAATTATTTTGGTTGATATCATGGCTAAGGATGCTGATAAAAATCAGGCCGTCTTAGAGCCCGTCAAGATCGTACAGGGTGAGTCACCAAGTAAACACTACGGCCAAACAAATGCGGAACTAACCTCTGAAGAAGAGGAGACTGATGAGGCCGTTGAGAATAACGCGCCGGTTAGAGAGACGCCGGTCCCTGTCGTATTAACCCGCTATGCTGCACAAAATCTTTATGCGCCTCTACGAACTGTGGAGCCAGTCGATGGGGTTTCAGTTGTAAACCTTAGTCGACATCTGGACCTCTCTACATTGCTACCAAGTCAGCCCATCCAAGCCCAGGCGTTAGCCGCTTGGAGGCTCGATGATTTTTATGTAACCGCCATAAAGCTTCGCAATCTTTCTGCCCAGCTGATTGTACTCGACCCACGGGAGCTGCAAGGCAATTTCGCAACGGCAACTTTTCAGCACAATACTTTAGGAAATAGAGGCACATCTGCGGACACCACTGTCGTGTACTTAGTTACGCAAGGGCAGCCACTAGCAAACGCTTTATTTCCCGCTATTAGCCCCATTGACCCGCAAGGTAATTTGGAGGCTCGCCATGAAAAGTAACGGCTTACTTAAATGGATTTTATTGCTCATCATCATTGCCGTTGGTGTTGTCTCGGTGAAAGGCTGCAACCAGGAGAAGATTGCAGTTGAGGATAAGCCCTCGGCAAGCTTAACACCTGACGAACTCAAGGCACTGGGTGTAGAAGGAGATACGTCTCATGACACCATGGCAACGCTTGTTGCTCAGTACAAAGCACTGCGGACTGATCTTCAGACTCAGCTAAAACAAAACGAGGCTCAAGCTGAAGAGAATAAGCGACTACGTGCTAGAGAAGCTGAAATTGATCAGCGTATTGCTCAAGGCGTAAAAGGTGAGCGTGACAGACTGCAGCAAACCGCCAATGAGGTTGAGCGTGATAAGGCTGAGACTCGCACTCTCCTAGATCAGCTAAAGCAGCAGTTGGCCAATAATAGCCTTACCAGAGACATGCCAGTTGACTTAGGCCTTGAAGAAGGCGATGGGAAAAAGTTTGCTGGATCCAGCGACGGTGTTACCTGGATCGACCCACAGGATGGTCAGGCTGTAGATGCTCAGGGTAAGGCGGTAAGCGCAAGCACGGGTCAAAAGGTATCGGGTACGGTCTTCCCGACAAGCTTTGGTGAGGCCACTGATCGGGCGCAAACCAAGCTTGGCAATGCTCAGGAAAGCATGCTTCCTAGTGACAACACGTCAAAGAAAAAGAAAGTTAAGCCTGTATATACCCTCCCACAGAACTCCACGCTGATGGGGTCTGTAGCAATGACGGCATTGGTAGGTCGCGTGCCAGTGGACGGAACTGTTAACGATCCCTATCCGTTTAAAGTCTTGATTGGGCCGGACAACCTTACAGCAAACGGTATCGACTTGCCTGATGTTGCCGGTGCGGTTGTCAGCGGTACGGCGTCTGGAGACTGGACCTTGTCATGTGTGCGTGGCCAGGTGAAAAGCATCACCTTTGTCTTCAACGACGGCACAATTCGAACGCTGCCAAGGCCTGAGGATGCTGAGAACATGAAGACTAGCAGCAATAATACTCGCACTTCTGATGCCAATAATGAGCAAATTCAGGGGGGGTTAGGATGGATTAGCGATTCCTATGGCATCCCTTGTATTACAGGCGAACGGCGCAGTAATGCAAAGCAATATATAGGTTCACAAGCGCTAATTACAGCGGCGGGTGCAGGTGTTGCGACGTTACTTAACAATAGTGATGACAGTTCAAGCTCTTCCGTTATTACCAGTGGTGGTACGACCCTAGGTACCCAATCCATGACAGGCAATCAGGCAGTAGGAAGCATATTGTCTAGCGGCGTTAAAGATGTATCTGAGTGGGTGAACAAGCTCTACGGGCAGGCTTTCGCGGCTATCTACGTCAAGCCAGGTGCCCAGGTAGCCATCCACCTCGACCAAGAGCTTGCTATCGATTACGAGATCAAGGGCCGCAAAGTTAAGTACGGATCAGGAGTGCCTCATGTCTCACGCTTGGACTAAGTCTTTGGTAAGCCTTGCTTTGCTTGGAGTACTCGCGGGCTGCTCTACAAATAAGGATGAGCTGATGCCCCATGGCGGTAACACCATGATGGACATCTGGAATCAGGGTACGGGCGGCTCAGCTGGGAGCAGTAGTGAACGTCGAGTAATTGATGCTCGCCAAACTCTACGTCGTCCACTTACAGCCGATGCTCTAGGAAGTACTGGCAGCCTAAGCGAAAACGTCCAGTACACTCGTACTGCCCAGAACGAGATTTATAGCCAGTTCAAGCGTCTGCCCAATCCTGACTTGGTCATGTACGTGTATCCACATTTGGCTGGTAGTGAGCCGGCTCCAATTCCTGGCTATAGCACCGTATTTCCGCTTTATCAGCGTGTGCAATACGCCATGCCTGGTGAGCGCACGGAGGATTATTGATGAACAGCCTTTCTAACTTTTCGCTGTTTAAACACTTCCGTAACAAAGCGGTCTCTGAAAAAGTTGTTGAGGAACCACAGGATGCTTGGGAGGCCCATGTTAACCACCTAGCAGAACATGGTATCCCGGAGCCGGGCTCAGTCCTTGACAGCCGAGAGGTTCCGCCTACTCGTGCTGAAATTAACACCGCTCATGAGGTATCACCCTCTTTCGTTAAAAGGCTGCCATGGGTTGAGTTTCTGCATGAGTCACAATGCATGCTGCTTGAGGATAACGAGTCGGTTGCGGCCTTTTATGATCTTACGCCAGTGGGTACTGAAGGCCGGGAATCCGACTGGTTGCGTAATGTGCGTGACGCGCTCGAAAATGCTCTGCAGGATAGTTTTGACGAGTTAGAAGATAGCCCTTGGGTCGTTCAGTTCTATGCTCAGGATGAGACAAATTGGGATGGCTATATGGATAGCCTTCGACAATACATTAAGCCTCGTGCCCAAGGCACCCCTTTTACTGAGCATTATCTGCGTTTCTTTGCCCATCATCTCAAAGCCATTGCTAAGCCTGGCGGTCTTTTTGAAGATACAACTATCTCTAAATTACCTTGGAGAGGACAGCAACGCCGGGTTCGTATGGTCATATATCGGTGGGCCAAAGGTGGATCTGGTCGGCGTGGTCAGAGCTCAGAGCAGGCTCTTAATACAATGTGTGATCGCCTTATTGGTGGCATGGCTAATGCTGGGGTCGTCGCAAAGCGCATGGAGGGAGCTGAGATCCATGACTGGCTGTTACGCTGGTTTAATCCAGATCCCAAGCACATACAGGACAAAGATGAGTTCTATCGTTTAACTTCCTATCCTGAAGTCACTCCACCCGATGAGTTGGAGCTAGCTAGTGGTACTGACTTTTCAGAACGGCTGTTCTTTAGTCAGCCTCGCTCTAACAGCCAGGAAGGCGTTTGGCTGTTTGATGCCATGCCACATAGAGTGGTAATGGTTGATCGGCTACGCACACCTCCGTCAACGGGACATCTAACAGGTGAAACCCGTAAAGGTGGGGATGCCATCAATGCGATGTTTGACCAGCTACCGGAGGACACTTGCCTCTGTATTACTATGCTGGTAACCCCGCAAGATATCCTTGAGGCCAAGCTCAACCATCTTGGCAAGAAATCAGTAGGTGAGACGCTTTCATCTGAGCAAGCCCGACAGGACATTCAATCAGCTCGAAGCATTATCGGTAGTGCTCACAAGCTTTATCAAGGCAGTGTTGCCTTCTATATCCGTGGGAAAGATACCAAGGAACTGGATTCACGCAGTCTACAGCTCAACAATGTCCTGCTCAATAATGGTATCCAGCCGGTACGCGATGAGGACGAGGTTGCACCTCTTAATAGTTACTTACGCTGGTTGCCGTGCTGCTTTGACCCAAGTGTAAAAAATGCCGGCTGGTATACCCAGCTCATGTTTGCCCAGCACATTGCCAATCTGGCACCTGTGTGGGGCCGTAGTCAGGGGACTGGAAATCCTGGAATAACTCTTTTTAATCGTGGCGGTGGCACTATTACTTTCGACCCACTCAATGGGTTGGACCGCCAGATGAATGCACATTTGTTTCTGTTTGGACCTACTGGTTCCGGTAAGTCTGCAACCTTGAACTACCTTCTGAATCAAGTTACTGCGATCTATCGGCCACGGCTGTTTATCGTTGAAGCCGGCAACAGTTTTGGTCTCTATGCAGACTTCTGTAAACGCTTAGGGCTTACAGTCAATCGAGTAAAACTTGCTCCCGGCGCGGGAGTTAGCCTGGCACCGTTTGCTGACGCCTGGCGACTGGTAGAAACACCTTCTCAAGTCATGACTGTGAATCCTGAACTAGATGACGAGGATGATAGCGTAGAGGCCTCAGCTCGCTCGATCACGGCAGTTGATGAGGAAGAAGAAAAGCGGGACGTATTGGGTGAATTAGAGATTATTGCCCGACTGATGATTACGGGAGGCGAGGTTGAAGAAGAGAAGCGCCTAACTCGCGCCGATAGATCTCGGATTCGTAAATGTATTATCGATGCAGCCCATGTCTGCGTAGCTGAAAACAGAACAGTCCTTACGCGGGACGTTCGCGATGCTATCCGTCGTGAAGCTGAGAACACTTCGAACGATATCACTAAAGGTCGTTTGCTCGACATGGCTGATGCTATGGGGATTTTCTGTCAAGGAACTGACGGTGCCATGTTTGACAGGGACGGCTCGCCTTGGCCTGAAGCAGATGTAACTATCGTTGACCTTGCGACATATGCGCGAGAAGGCTACAGCGCTCAGCTATCCATCAGCTATATCTCTTTGATTAATACGGTCAACAACATTGCTGAGCGTGACCAAATGTTGGGACGGCCCATTATTAATGTGACGGATGAAGGTCACATTATAACTAAGAACCCTCTTCTCTCACCGTATGTGGTAAAGATCACCAAAATGTGGCGGAAGCTAGGCGCCTGGTTTTGGCTAGCGACCCAGAACGTTGATGACTTACCTAAAGCAGCTGAACCAATGCTCAACATGATCGAGTGGTGGATCTGCTTGAGTATGCCGCCGGATGAGGTGGGTAAGATTGCTAGATTCCGAGAGCTTAATGATGCTCAAAAGGCATTGATGCTTTCAGCTCGTAAAGAGAAAAACAAATTTGCTGAAGGCGTGGTGCTTTCCAAATCTATGGAGTTGCTCTTCCGGACCGTACCTCCAAGTCTTTATCTAGCGATGGCTATGACCGAACCTGAAGAAAAGAATGAACGCTTCCGGCTGATGCAGGAGCATGGAATTGAAGAGCTAGACGCAGCGATTATGGTCGCCGAGCGAATCGACCAGGCTCGCGGTATTGCCTTGCTTGACCGAGGTGCTATGGCAGCAAAATCGGTTATTGGAGCTTCTCAACAAAAGGAAATCACTGCATGAGTCGTGCCCTGGATAACCTCACTAGTTGCTTGATTGATGACCTGGTCCAGCTTATGACCAATCACCCTGTCGCAGCACAGCGATCACTGGAGATTAGTGCTCCGGTTCTGATTGAATCACTTAAGCAGATAAAACTATGGGCTGTTGACCGGCGAGACATACAAAGCTCACTGAGCCAGCACTTAGGCGTCTGGCTTAAGCAATATCCTCAACCCAAAGAAGCCGCGCAAGAACTTTTGAATATTTCTATATCGGTTTGTCCAGTCCAGCCATTCAAAGTTGGTGGTCAATGAGGAGCCGCTGGTTATTAGGTATCGTAAGCTTTTTACTGGCAAACAGTGGGTTTGCAGCTACAGGGAGCGCAGCTTGGGAACTAGGTCCTACCCAAGCTCGCTACAGCATCACCTTGTATGGCGACCTGGAGTGTCCATTTTGTAAGGACTACTTTCCACAGATTAGCAAATGGATCGCTAGTCAATCTGATGTGAATTTGCGCTGGCAGCACTTGCCTTTAAGTGCTCACGAGCCTATGGCCAGTCGTGAGGCGCAATATGCAGAATGTGCTGGCAAGCTGGGCGGCAACCAGAGCTTTTGGAAGGCAACGCAAATGATCTATGCCCAGACACAGGGCAATGGCTCTGGTATCCCTAAAGGCCTACCTGTGATTGCAGATATAGATCACTCTGCGATGAGAGAGTGTATGGCTGACGAAAATATCCAGTCAGAGATTCAAAAGCAGGTGCTAGCTGCACAACGCAAGGGAATCAATGCAACTCCGAGTCTAGTGGTAACTGATCATAAAACAGAGCGTGATGTTCTACTGACCGGGCCTGCGGACGAGAATGTACTCTTATCTGCTTTGGACGCGCTCGCTGTGACCGATGCGACTCAGATGTTTAAATAAAGTAAAAATCCACTTTCTCAGGCAGGCTTAGGCGCGCACTTACCATGGCTAATCTAAGCGAGTCATGGGGCGATTCATCGTCAGCATCAATCGGTCCGCGCTGGCCGTTTGCCCAGGTTAAAATGAATCGGTTGTGTATTGCCCATGCTGCCTTAAGTCCACCAATAACTTTCGGACTTGGAATAAGCATATCCCTTTCGAAATACGATTTTCAGCGCATAGAATGTTATGAATCAAGAAAATGCCTGCTAAATGGCATCATTTCCATGTGATGAGTAAACCTTTATTTTCAGCTGACGGAATAGGATACAGCGCATCAATCAAACAAAATTCAATCGCGTGTGAATATTCCTTTGGTAGGGATCTTAGTGAAGCTTCAGGGAAATGGTATGAGTAATTTGATCAATGAAGTAAACGGAGTCTGGCATGTTCCGCTTAGCGCTAACCATCCTGAATATCAAAGTGTTGGTTTAAGACGCAGGCACAATGATGACAGCCATACTGTCATCATTGTGGACGTTAAGAGATTGATTGAGTATTCAGACAACGATTTACCATGCTATGTAAAAGAGCCTGTTGAGCAATGGTCTGAGCATGATAAACAGGGAGTGTTTGATTTTTTAAAGCCACCTACGGCGAGACAGACCTACATAGAAATGCCGATCGTAGCTTTTGGTACGCGAACCCGATATTTCCGTGTACCTAGGTGTTAGGTCCCGGGAAGAAGGGGTTTGGATCGGTTAAAAAGAGCTGTGGTTGTTTGTGCCATTGCCCGAGGATAAAGCCAACCGGTGTTTGCCCTTTCAAGGCGCGCAATGGACGAGCGCTGTTATACGCCCAAAGATAATCTTTTATATGCTCCTGCAGCTGTTTAAGCGAGGCATAATGAAAGGTCTTGGTGGTGGCCTGCTTGATCGTCCGGTTCATGCGCTCGACCTGGCCATTGGTCCAGGGATGGAAGGGCTTGGTTAGCCGATGTTCAATACCGTGCCGATAACAGATCACATCGAAAGGATGGGCCCGATAGCTTTCTGTACCAGTCTTCTTGGCAAACTGGATGCCGTTGTCAGTCAGCACTGTATGCACCTTATAGGGTAATGCTTTAAGCGTACCCTCCAAGAAGTCGACTGCATCTTTGCGCATCATCTGCGTGTGCAACTCGGCATACACAAACTTCGACGTGCGATCAATTGCCACGAACAGATAAGCCTTTCCTTCTGCAGTATGCATTTCGGTGATATCGATATGCAGATAGCCCAGCGGATAGCGTTTGAAGGCTTTCTTCTCACGTACCGGCTCAGCTGAGCGCGGGAGGTTGCTGATGCCGTGTCGCTGGTAGAGCCGGTGCAGGCCCGAGCGCGAAAGCCTGGGTATGAAGCGCTGCAAGGCATGCAGGCAATCGTCCAGAGGCAGCAACGTCTTCTGCCGGAACGCAATCGCAGCGGCCTCTTCAGCCAGAGTCAGGGAGGTCGAATGCGGCTCCCGAGGTCCCATGGGCTGATCTTCAACCGAGTCACGCTTACGCCACTTGATCACGGTCTTGGGGTTTAAGTTGTAACGCTTACTTAGCGTCGCGATCGAATCCTGCGATCGCTGTAACTCCGCTCGGATGGCGTGCGTGGTCGTGGCGCGTTTGTGTAGAACTTGAGCCATGGATCCTCCTCCGATAGAGGTCTATACCATAAACCCTTTCTCTCTGGGACCAAACACCTAGGTTCAAGATCTTCCAAGAAATCTTTCAAAAAACCGAAAGTGAGGAAGTAAATTACGTTTCGTACGTGAACGGACGGCATAGGACGAGATACTTAGCATACGCGGGTGCTATTCAAATGCCTGTCATGTGCTCTATCAAAGTCGCTGAGAGCTTGAGGTTGCATTGCGGGGCTTAAGGAAATTTGTACTAATAGGAGATTGTTTTGATTTTATGGAAATGAGCTACGAAATATGCGTAAAGAAGCCGTTCTGTTAAGTCTTCTAGTATCGAGTCTGGCGAGTGCCCATTCATACGATTGGTCTGTAACTCAGTCCTATTTCAATAAAATTTTTATTAACCACCCCAATTGCGAGCCTCAACAAATGCGTTGGTCTCAGCAGGAATGTTCAAATTTTCGAGCTAGAGCTATGACTAGATTCCTGAAGGAATGGGATGATCGCCAATACTTGCGAAGCGGCAAAATTGTAGATAATCCCGCAGCTACTGCTAGGGTTAATTCTGAACTGCCTTAGTAAGACGCTAAGCTTTTCAACTCCGATATATCAAGCCTCTCGGGTTAAAAAATACGTTTTTTCCTGATCCCTATTCTTTACTGCGTTAAGCTCCTCTAATCGCTTTCACTACACCTGCTTCTCTACCAGGTGCCTGTGATGCCAACTACTCCTTGTGCTTGCTCTGCCTCTCGCACGCGTCAATTAAGTGCCGCAGCGATATGTCTCTTTTTATCTGCAGGCTGCTTTGGTGAAACGCTCGTTTTCACTGACAGCATTCATCCAGTGTCTAATACGGGCGGCGCTAAGGTCAGTCTTTTAGATGCGCCTCAGCACATCGAAAGCGAGCTATCCCAAGGGCTGCCAGCAGAACCAGAGCGTGCTGCAGAAATGGTCCAAGCGCGAATGCAGAGCGCTGCTGGCCATCAGCTCATCGAGCGTATGCGTCTCGCTCAGCAAGGAGTTGCAGATGCCTGGAGTCTTAGAGTTGAAAAACTGCCAGCAGTGGTAGTCGACCGCACCTATGTAGTTTATGGCATTGCGGACGTCGCTCAGGCTGAGGCGCTAATTGCGGCGCAGCGTAAGGTTGGTGAGCCATGAAGCTCCGTGCAAAAAACTTAAGGTGCTCGGTAGCAATTGCCTCACTTGGCTTTGCCGGCGCGGCTGCTGCAATCGATTCAATTTCTATTGCCTCATCAGTGGCCTCTCCCGATTGCATCGAATACAAAGTGGTCGGGATCTGCTATTGGCTAAAGTGCGGTGCTCATGGCTGTCACGTACGCACCTCTGCAAAAGTACGCCATTACGTGCCTGAGACGGTGGTATCGAGCTACGCCAATACAGGAGCAAATCCATGGACGGAGGTCTCGGCTTTTAGTCCCGCTAACACTACTGCTCAAAGTGGTTACAACGGCACCACGAATTACAAGCGTGAGAACGAGATGACGGTTTTTAAAAACGTAGACGTCATCGGCCATCCTGGCACTGTGCTGAGTAAATTTGCCGCCGCTACCGGCTACATTTGCAAAAGCGCAACGACGCCTTACATGCCTTATTTCTTAAGCACGTTTGATACAGTGGCTTGGCGATACGGTACCCCTGAAATGGCGTATCCACAGGCGCTAATTCCGGGTATGCGAGAAGTCGGTAGCATGACGGCGCTGAATCTTTGGGGAAATGTTTATCCCCGAGAGGGCTTCTTACACCAGGTCGATGACTATAAGGCCGCTGCGGTTATGGCTCAGCGTGCTGGCGATGTCGTTACGCGCTCAGGTCAAATTCATGTCTATCAGCCTATCATTGCAAAGGCTAGCGACGGTTACTGGCCGCCTGGACCAATCACTGAAGGCGATATCAAAACGCACAAGTGGCAAGAGCTCGTTCCCAAACTTAGCCAAAGCTGCGCAGTTTTCCCAAATGATAATCCCCGTTCTCAGGCTGAAGACGGCGCCTACGCTTGGGCGCTATGGCGACCCTATAGCTGCTGTAAGCGCGCAGGCCAGAAATTTTTATTTAGCACTGATTTTGATTCCTGATGAGTACTTATCTCCGAGGCCCGGCCATGACTTTCCTTTCTATCACACGACAGTCGCTGCGATTGGCTATAGCGATTGCTAGCTTCACCTTTACTAGTTTGGCCCTAGCAGCAGCTGACGACTATGGATATGAGGCTTCGGGAAATGTCATCGGTGACGATGTGCTGTACAGGATTGGTGGTGGTAATGCCGTTAGTATGGGAAGTGCCGGTAACATGCAAAGTATCGGAGTAGGCGCGGGATGGAATACCAATCTCATCTGCGGAAACATGAGTCTTACCACGACGCTACAAAACCAGCTCAATGGAGCTACTAACGGCTTCCAAACCATTATGAGTTCAGTCATTCAGAACGCTACGTCTGCAGTAGCTTCTCTCCCTGCGCTCATCATCCAACGTGCTAATCCAGCCCTCTACAACTTACTTACAAATGGCGTTCTCCAAGCGCGTGTGGACTTTGACCGCTCAAAAGCGACATGCCGCGCAATGGCAGAAAAGATGGCTAACATTGCTGGGAACCAGATGGGGTGGGGACAGTTGGCTGAAGGCCAGGCGATGCGCGATGAGGTGGCTGGTAATGGAGACGCCGTTGCCGCAACAGCTGCAGCAGAGGCGAGCCGAGGAAATAGGGGCGTCCCTTGGGTCGGTGGCGAAAATGCAGGCGGTGCTGGCCAACAGCCTATCCGTGTGGTCGGAGATGTAACGCGGGCTGGCTATAACCTTCTGACTGGCCGTTCTGCCAAGGAAACGTCTAGTATCGGGACAAGTGATTGTGACAACGGACTGGTTTGCGGCACCTGGTCTTCACCCCAAGAGGCAGTAACTTTTGCCAATCGAGTATTGGGTGAGCAGGAGCTGCAGACCTGTGAAGACTGTAATAAGACCGCCACAATGACAGGTGTTGGATTGTCTCCTCTGATCCAAGAGGAATACGAGAAAAAGCTCACGGCGCTAAAGAATCTTGTTGATGGTAATAAACGTCCTACAACTGAAAACCTTAAGGAGGCCAGTAGCGACTCGCTACCCATCACTCGTGGTGTGATCGAGGCGCTCCGAAATGAACAGGACCAGGCTGTTCTAATGCGCCGTTTAGCCTCCGAGGTTTCTCTAGCCAGTATTCTTGAGAAGGCGTTACTGCTGATGCGATTGCTTCTAGCCGGTGCTAAGGAGCCTAACGTTGCTAACAATGATCTCGCTCTTGAAGGCTTGCACAAGCAAAACGATGTCCTGCAACAGGAAATCCTTAATCTTAAAACAGAACTAGAACTCCGCCGCGAGCTCGCTAACAACTCGCCTCAAACAATCATCGATCGTGCACATATGCGTGGTGAAAACTCGCGCGGTGTGTTCCAAGGCGATGCGCAACCCGATCGGCTGCAACAGCTAGAAAAATCGTCAGGAGCAAAATGATGGTAGCGAAGCGTCCCCTGCTACTGAGCAGTCGTCTATGGATGCCTCTACTAGCTAGCATCCTGGTGGTTTTGGTTGCCCTGGCATTTGATTTAGCGGGTATCAAGCACTTAGGCAGCGTACAGGCGTGGAGCGCCTGGAGGAACGAGGCCTATTGGTATTTCTTTGCGTGGCGACTGTGCCTTTATGCAGGCTTAGCCTATGGCTGGTGGTGGATGCGAAAGCGTGTGCTTAAGCGTGAACCTACTATGCAGGCTAGGGCTCGGCTTCGCAATGGCGGTCTGGGTGGGGTAGTGACGCTTGTGGTGTTTGAGCTTGTAAAAGCAGACGTATTCTAGGGGATTGGAGATGACGCTCTATACAACAGACTACCTAGAGTACTACCTAACCCTTGTAGGTTGGCTGATCAACAACGGTATTTGGGATACGTTGGCAGACACTGGCCTCTTCGCTCTCCCCTTCCTCGCTATTGTTGGTCAAGAGTGGCTTAGAGCTCGAGGCGAAGGTGCCGATGAAGGCAACAAGGGCGTCCTCTCTGCGCTTCGCATTGAGAATCGAATCTTCGTTGCCATCTTTGTCATTCTGTTTGCCGCGCTTCCGATGAAAAGCATCGATCTATCTACACTGCAGTTTGACGATAGCCGCTCCAAGCAATGCCAAATATCAGTACCTAAACCTGGTGAAACAGGTTGGGGAAGCTCATTCACAACCCTTAATGGTCAGAGCGCTAAGGTCCCAATCTGGTGGGCTATGATTCATGCCTTATCTAAGGCCATAAACGGAGCCGCCGTAGCAAGTATCCCGTGCGGTGTTGACCTAAGGCAAATGCGTATGGACGTTAATGCTACGCGTATCAACGATCCTGTACTCACCCAAGAAGTCGCCGACTTTACGCATGATTGCTACGGTCCTTCCAGAGCCAAGATGTTTATGGACCGTCCAAAGCTAGGGTTGGATGAACTCAACGATGTAAGTTGGATTGGTTCGTCCTACTTGGTGAATACCAGCGGCTATTATGATGCGTTTCATTCGTCGACCCCCCGTACTGCTTTTCCGTACAACGAGACGCGTGATGCAGGCTTAGCCAGGGTTGATAGCGGAGGGGGATATCCAACCTGCAAGGAGTGGTGGACCACAGGCAGTACGGGTTTGCGCGCCAAACTTCTTGCTCAAGTTGAACCAACATTACTAGTAAAAATGGGTAAATGGGCCAGCTTCCTGAATCAGGATGAGGTAAATGACTCTGTTATCCGGGATGTAGTATCACCTAGACAACAAAGAATGACCCAAGGAGCGGCTTATACAGATTATGGTGGTCAAATTGGCGTGAACGGCTATAACCAAGCAGCACGCATTGCCGCCGGCGCTGGGCTAACAGTAGGGTCATTGGCTTATTTCCCGGCCATGGACGTGGTGCGCCAAGCCTTACCCATGGTAATGGCATTCCTCAAAATGGCCTTGGTGATCTGTATTCCGTTGATCCTGGTCTTTAGTACTTACAGCTTAAAAGCTGTGATGACCGTGACCTTTGTACAGTTCGCGCTATTTTTTATCGACTTCTGGTTCCAGTTGGCTCGTTGGATTGACAGCACAGTGATCGATGCACTGTATGGTCCAAATGCCCCACATCAAAATTTCAATCCAGTAATGGGATTGAATAACACTGAGTCGGATATGTTGCTTAACTTTGTTATGGGTGCCATGTTCATCGTCCTGCCTACCTTCTGGTTAGCGACGTTGAGCTGGGCAGGGGTCCAAGTTGGAAACATCGCGGCATCGTTTGGGCAGGCGACTGGTGACGCTAAGGCGGCAGGAAGCGAAGGCGTTAATTTGGCTAAGAAAGCCATTTAATTAGGCTTATCGAGCTGCTTAGCCCCTAGCCGTTGCTGCACCTAGGGGCTAAATGTCATGCTGGTAAGGGTAATCCCTTACAACAATTAGGTTTCAAGAGGGTGACTTCATGGACGAAACGGAAGTAAATCAAGTCTCTACTAGCCTTCCCGCATCAGCTGAGCTCACCGAGTTTTATGCGGTATATAGTGAGCTAGAGGATCGCCTTCTGATTAATATCGAGCCTTCTCTCTGGCATTTTAGCTACGAAGATGCTGTGAAGTTTCTTAGCCTTGCTGACGCTCGCATAGCCGCTAGACGAAGATCATCGAGTCTAGCGATTCCGGTTCGTATCACTCTTAACCAGTCTGAATGGCATATGGAGCCATTACCGCTTAAAGACTTACCTGCCGGAGGCTCCTGGATTATTGAGATTGAGGATCTGGAGTATCCAGAGCGGCGCTACTACTTGATGAAGGGTGGTCGCCTGCCCAAGCTCTCAATGCAAATAGAAGACGCCAAGCCTTATAAAACTGAGCAGGCTGCCATAAAAGCAGAGGCTGATATCAATCAAGGGAAGCGGTTTCGTGCACGGCGCCGGCAGCTTACGGCACAGGTAGTTCCCTTGTTTCCATAGCTATAGGGCTTATCATGGGAAGTGCTCGACTGACCAAATCCATTTCATCAAGTAGACTCAGATGCTCATTATTCGAATGCAAAACGGCTTTACCTTGAACTTGGAAAAGTCGATTGGTAGCGCAGGCAAGCACGCCATATGGGAGTTTCACCGAGGTGAGAACTCATACATGCGTCCTCCAGACTACACGCCCTGGAGACATGCTACGCTTCTCCCAGCAGAGCCCAGCGGAGGCCAAGTAGTTCAGGTAGCGATCTGCCGGCCTGGCCTGGATGAAGCCGAGTGGATTCCGGTTGGCGAAGGTATTGCTAGGTACGAATCAGAGCGCTGATTGCTCTTGGGATGCGTAGGTGGCTTTTCTCTTAGGAACTACCGGGGCTGGTGACCAAAGACCAGCGACTGAATTTAGGTAACCAGCTCCGGTAGCGGTATAAACCATACCATAACGCAACACTAAGGTAGATTGCCTAGCGACCTGTATCTGTAGAGGTCGCTCCGGTATTGTTTTGGACTATGTCAAAACGCTCAACAGTCGTCATTATTTTTGTAGCTGTTAGATGTAGCGAATAAATAATGTAGTCGTTTAAGTCTTCTTGCCTATTTATCGCTACGCCTAAAAGACCTGTTGTGAGTGTAGTCACTGGGGTACACCTTAATGACTACATAAAAAGTAAGATAACGCTATGAAGATATAAGCTGTTTCTGCTTCATCTATATGCCAATTCGCATATACGTAAATACATATGTCATACCGTAATCCTGCCCTATGGCTAACTCAGCAAGCATTGCGACTATTTACCGCCTAGATTCTTAAAAAATAGCTCGTGTCGGCAGCGCATAATGGCCGTTATGGAAATCAGAGGGGGTTAAACAGCTGCCATAGGCGGCTTTACCGCTTACCGAAGAAGGGTATCAGACGTGATGTAGATTAGGCTCTAACCTACATCACGTTCTTTTTGATGTGGCCGACTCTGTTCTTTTGACCCAATCAGGCCTTATTACTTACCCAATACAATCCTACGCGCCGCAAGCTTAGCCGTTCTGAAGTCAAAGTGAATCCCCAAGGCCTTTGCCTTGGCTCGCGACTCTTCCATCAAAACATTTAACTGTTCACGACGCTCTTGGAGGGTAGTTGTCATTATCCTTACCTCTATTGAAGTTATCCATTCCCTTGACGGCTTTTCCTATGCCTATTTTCAATAGATAGGTAATGAGTTACAGCCGCTAATCTCTAGGACAAGGAAAGGTAAAAAAGTTGCCTTGATAAAAAATTTACTTGTAACGGCTAGCTTTCGACTCTTTTGAGATAACGACTCAAGGTTGGGCAGCAGAATGATCGGCGGCTTACCACAGCCCATCGATTGATGAGAGGTTAGCCATCTTTCAAAAAATCGTGTTAGGCTTATTGAGCTAAATGACTAGTAAAACCGGATATAGAAAGGTATCCCATGATTAAGTTGACTGTGCCCACCTGGCTGCCTACGCCGCCATAGATCTCCCCCTCCCTTAGAAAGCGGCCCTGCTTTCGTCTAAAGCTTAGCTGTTATTCAGCCCAGGCTTTCTGCAGTTGTACCGGTGTGTCTTACGCCTGTCTGACGGCAAATCAAACCCTTAAAACTTATCGCTGCTTTGCTCTGCACGCCCTTTGTTTTGGCATGCCTAGTCACGCATATTGCGCGGATTTTTTATGCTCGCTGCTATTAGAAATACGTGGTTTTCCAACGTAAAGAACGATCTTTTATCCGGTATTGTGGTAGCCCTCGCCTTGATTCCAGAGGCCATCGCGTTTTCCATCATTGCAGGTGTCGACCCGAAGGTTGGGTTGTACGCCTCCTTTTGTATTGCTGTTGTGATTGCATTTGTGGGCGGTCGTCCCGGCATGATCTCGGCCGCGACTGGTGCCATGGCTCTGCTGATGGTCACCTTGGTCAAAGAACATGGCCTTCAATATCTTCTGGCCGCAACGCTTCTTACAGGCGTGCTCCAGATCATGGCCGGTTACCTGAAATTGGGCTCGCTGATGAGGTTTGTCTCGCGCTCGGTCGTCACCGGCTTTGTCAATGCCCTGGGTATCCTGATCTTTATGGCTCAGCTACCCGAACTCACCCATGTAACCTGGCACGTATACGCCATGACAGCAGCCGGGCTTGGCATCATCTATCTCTTTCCCTACATCCCGGTGATTGGCAAGGCCCTTCCCTCCCCGTTGGTATGCATTGTCATTCTTACTGCGGTGTCGATGTCCCTGGGGCTTGATATCCGTACGGTGGGCGATATGGGAGCGCTTCCGGATACGCTGCCCATTTTCCTCTGGCCTGAAGTACCCCTCAACCTGGAAACCCTGGCGATTATCTTCCCTTACTCGGCGGCGCTTGCAGTGGTGGGCCTGCTGGAATCCATGATGACCGCAACCATTGTTGATGACATTACCGATACGCCCAGCGATAAGAACCGTGAGTGCAAAGGTCAGGGCATCGCCAATATCGCCTCTGGCTTGTTGGGTGGCATGGCCGGTTGCGCCATGATCGGCCAATCCATCATTAACATGAAGTCAGGCGGCCGGACGCGCCTGTCATCGCTGTCAGCGGGTATCTTTCTACTCTTGATGGTGGTCTTCTTAGGTAAATGGTTATCGCAGATCCCCATGGCAGCCCTGGTGGCCGTCATGATCATGGTGTCTATCGGGACCTTCAGCTGGGATTCAATCCGTAATATTAAACACCATCCCCTCTCGACTAACATCGTCATGGTCGCAACGGTTGCAGTGGTCGTGGCCACGCATAACCTGGCCTATGGTGTCCTCGTGGGTGTCCTGTTGGCTGCCCTCTTCTTTGCCAACAAAGTGGGCCGCTACCTGCGCGTTGACTCGGTCCTGTCAGCAGATGGACATGAGAAAACCTACAGAGTCGCTGGTCAGGTGTTCTTTAGCTCATCCACTAAATTCGTCGATTCGTTCGACTTTAAGGATGCTGTAGACAAGGTCGTGATTGACCTGACCCATGCCCATTTCTGGGACATTACCTCAGTATCCGCACTCGACAAGGTAGTGATCAAGTTTCGCCGCGAGGGTACTGACATTCAGGTCATTGGCCTGAACGAAGCGAGCAAGACCATCGTTGATCGCTTTGGTACGCATGACAAGCCTGACGCTCTCGACAACCTCATGAGCCATTAACAACAAGGAGAACACCATGCAAAATGTCATCGCCTGTATTGATGGCTCCGCCTCTACCCTCTCGGTGTGTGACTATGCGGCCTGGGCCAGCACCCGCTATGGCCTGCCTCTAACGCTTCTGCATGTCCTGGACCGGGCACAGTATCCAATCCCAGGTGACCTGAGCGGCTGCGTAGGTCTGGGCAGCCGAGAGCACTTACTGGATGAGCTCACTCGGCTGGATGAGCAACGTGCTCGACTGGCTCGTGAGCAAGGGGAGCATATGCTGGCCGCAGCGCAGCAACGCGCCGCCGAGGCTGCATCCGTTCAGGCAAGCGTCTTGCAACGGCATGGAAACCTTGTCGACACCCTTCGTGATCTGGAAACAGACATGCGTCTGTTGGTGATTGGCAAACAGGGTGAGCACACTTCCAGCACTGGAGTTGGCAGCCAGGTTGAAAGCGTGGCCCGCACGCTCCATCGCCCTATGTTGATTGCTACAGGCGCGTACAAAGAGCCCAAACGAGCAGTGATTGCCTTTGATGGCAGTGAAACGGCGCGCAAGGCTGTGCAGATGATTGGTAACAGCGCTCTTTTCCAAGGGCTTGACTGCCATGTGCTCTTTACAGGCCAGGCCTCAGCGGCCAACAGTGAGCAGCTGGAGTGGGCGAGGCAGACCCTCGCAGCAGCGGGAATTCAGACACAACAGGTGGTCCGTGAAGGTGAAGTAGCCGATGTGATTCCCCAATACATAGCGGAACACGCCATGGATATGCTGGTAATGGGGGCTTATGGGCACTCAGCCATACGGCGCTTCCTGGTAGGTAGCACAACGACCCGCATGATCCAGCAAACCTCGGTACCTCTGCTTTTGCTCAGGTAATTCTTCTCACTTGGCCGTGTCTCTTCCGGCGCGGCCATGGTCTGCGGCATCTCTCATGCTTCATAAGTATTTAAGATTTACCTCTGCCCACTGGAAGCCCCTACTGTTTGGCAGCATCCTTATGGCACTTTCCAGCTTTGGACAGACGTACTTTGTCGCGTTATCGGGGCCTCAATTCAGGCAAGCCTTTGATCTATCAGATGGAGGGCTTGGAACAGTCTATGCCATAGGAACAGTATTGAGTGCATTGACCCTGCCCTGGCTGGGCCGCCTGATCGATCGCGTCAGCGTGCAGCGTTACAGTCTTTGCGTAGCAGCTCTACTCACCGGTGCCTGCCTGCTGACGGCTTTCAGCCCTGCTGTCTTTTTTCTCGGACTAAGCTTTTACTTGCTTCGTCTGGGTGGTCAGGGGCTTATGGTTCATACCGCGATGACGGCGACTGCGCGAAACTTTCCGGTGGATGCAGGCAAGGCGTTGGGCGTTATCGCGCTGGGCCTGGCTATTGCCCAGGCCATAATGCCGCTGGGTGCCGTCAGCCTGATCGATCATCTGGGATGGCGAGCTGCCTGGGCTATCAACGCTGTCGTCGTAGTACTTGGCACTGCTGTCGCACTTAAAGTATTGCCCCGCCAGGTGGCTATCGCTGCCCCAGCAAGCAGCAATGCCTCTAACAAAGCAGGCTCGAAAGGCTTGGCTTTATGGCTGGATGCACGCCTTCTGGTCACCCTTCCAGTGATTCTGGCCTCTCCCTTCGTCACAACCGGATTCTTTTTTCATCAGGTGCGTCTGGCTGAAGAGAAGTCCTGGGCCATTTCATGGGTAGCTGCCTGGTTTATCGCCTATGCCATTACCCAGGCCATTTCCTTGCTGATTGCAGGCCCCATTATTGATCGAATTGGACCAAAGCGTTCTCTGCCCTATTTCATGGCACCTCAGGCAGCTGCCATGCTGGCTCTGGCCCTGAGCAACTCTGTCTGGGTGGCCCCTGTCTACCTGATATTAACGGGTGTCTCCTCGGCAGTAGCCTCAACCCTGGCCACAGCTTTGTGGATGCAGCTCTATGGGCCTGAGCAATTAGGTCGAATCCGCTCCTTTGTCGGTGCCTGGACCGTTATTGCAAGCGGAGCCTCGCCGGTCGTGATGGGTCTCTTGATAGACCAGGGCGTTTCGCTGCAGGCGCAGGCCTTGGGATGCTTTGTATATATGGTCCTGGCTAGTCTGTTGTCCTTCAAAGCCATAAAGTTGGAACGTGATTTGATCCAGCCGTAACCAGCAGGTGGACGGCGACCTTTTATCGGGTCTCGTTCAATTTTAGCAATTTGCCATCATCTAATTGAACTTGTTTAGTATTACTCCCTCATAGACACGTGGCTCAGTTGTAAAGCGGCTATTTGCAGCACTTTCATACGGATGTGAGCCTGGCGTTTCACGTAATGCTGACCTTGTTAGTATTACCCTCTTGAACAGATAAGCGGATTATCAACATGAACCAAACCATGAACGTCTGGATGCCAACTCCGCCATAGTTTTACCCCTCCTCCTCGGGATGCTTTTGCCTATCCCGTCTAGAAGCTCTGCTTGCCTAGCCAGCGGATGCCTTCGGCTGCAACCTTAAATTTTAGTACTACGTACTACTCTCGCATCCTTGCTCTTTTGCGGAGAAGGTTTTCGCGCCCATGTTTTTGGGGCCGGCCTTTTTTTGTTCAGGAGTGACCTATTGAGGTATCAGGAAGATGCTTTTCAACTCAATGGTATTTATTGCTGGGTTTCTCCCAGTTGTTCTTCTGGGCTTCTTTGTACTGACCACTACTGGGCGTCACCGGATAGCAGTGCTTTGGCTAACTCTTGCATCACTGGTCTTTTATGGCTGGTGGAACCCTTCAAATGTACCGCTGTTATTGGGCAGTATCGTCTGTAACTACCTGCTTGGTGGCTACCTGCTGCGCCATCCTTCGAGAGGCGTATTAGCGCTGGGAGTCATCGCCAACATTCTGCTCCTGGTCTACTACAAATATACGGGGTTTCTTTTCGGTGCCTTGGACGACGCCCTTGAACTAGGTTGGTCAGTGGATGACATCGTGCTCCCGCTGGCCATCTCGTTTTTTACGTTTCAGCAGATCGCTTATTTGGTCGATGCACACGATGGCGAGGTGGTAGAGCACGACTTTCTCAACTACTGCCTTTTTATTACCTTTTTTCCGCACCTGATTGCCGGGCCGATTACCCACCACCGTGAGATGCTCGAGCAATTTCGTGAGGGCGATAACTTCAAGCCGCGCCTGGATAATCTCTCTATAGGCACTACTGTATTTCTGCTCGGGTTATTCAAGAAGGTCATCATTGCAGATCCTCTGGGAGAGAAGGCATCACCAGTATTTGCCCTAGCTGCGCAGGGTACGGTTCCTTCCTTGTACGACGCTTGGACCGGTGCCCTGGCCTATACGCTACAGATCTATTTTGACTTCTCCGGTTATAGCGACATGGCTATCGGCCTTGGCCTGCTCTTTGGTATCAGCCTGCCGGCCAACTTCAACAGCCCTTTCAAAGCGCATAACGTGATCGACTACTGGTCGCGCTGGCACATGACCCTGACGCGCTTTCTGACAGCCTATATCTACAACCCAATCGTTATGCGCATTACCCGCCGTCGAATGACGTCAGGCAAGGCGTTGCCCAAGCGAGGCAAGATGAGCGCCGGAACGTTTTTTGCCCTGGTGGCCTACCCCACCGTGCTCACCATGTTTATCTCCGGTGTCTGGCACGGCGCTGGCTGGCAGTTCGTGGCCTTTGGCCTGCTGCATGGCTTCTATCTGGTCGTAGCTCATGGCTGGAGAGCCTATAAAGCCA
This sequence comes from Pseudomonas sp. C2.3V, assembly GCF_058536325.1. NCBI lineage: Bacteria > Pseudomonadati > Pseudomonadota > Gammaproteobacteria > Pseudomonadales > Pseudomonadaceae > Pseudomonas > Pseudomonas sp. C2.3V. The sequence continues at coordinate 53,245 of NZ_JBZUBN010000004.1, forward strand.
GCAAAGGCTGGAAGCTTGACAGCGACAAGTGGCTGCACAAGGCGCTGGCCGTGTTGCTGACTTTTTCCTGCATCGTAGTTGCGATGGTGTTCTTCCGGGCGCATGACCTGTCAGCGGCTCTGGCTGTTCTGTCCGGTATGTTGGGCATGAACACCTCAACGGCTGACCTGCATCTCAGCCGTGACGTAGCCCTGACCTTTTTGAAGATCGTGCTGCTACTGACCTTTGTCTGGACGATGCCCAATATCCCGCAGTGGATGAGCCATTTCCGTACCGCTCTGAATACACGTACCCATCAGCATTGGCTGTTAGAGCGACTGCCAGCCGTGACTTGGCGGCCCTCTTCGGCAATTGGGACCGTCATCGGGGTGATCGGCTTTTTTGCACTGGCCTGCGCCTTTTCGGTTGCTCCAACCGAATTTCTCTACTTCCAATTTTAACAAACCATTAAAGGAGTAAACGCTATGGAACAGCTACCTTGGCTTCCCCAGCATCCTGACCTAAGCGCAGCCATTGGTATGGCCAAACGTGAAACAGAGCCCTTGGTGCGTCTGGAGCAGGCGGCAAAGCTTGCCGGGTACCGTCGGGACTTCACAGCGACGGGGCGACTGGACAAACTTTCCATCAGCGGCCTTGAGCAACTGGCTGAAACCGGCGACTTTGCGGCGCACAGGTTTACCCCGCTGCGTATGGCGCTGCTGTCCTCTCATACGGTTGATCACCTTGTACCCTCTATTCGTGTCGCGGGTCTTGGGCGACGGTTGGCTCTGTCCGTTTATGTCGGCCCCTATGGCATGTACCGGCAGGCTTTATTGACTGAAGACCCAGTGCTAACTGCCTTTGCGCCTCAGGTTATCCTCTTGGCATTGGACGCCAATGATGCGCCTCTGAACCTGCCCGTGGATACGGGCGAAGAGGAGGTGGAAGAAGCGGTTAGGACACGCGTTGATGAGCTGCGGCTGCTCTGGAGACGAGCCAAAGAGCGCTACGCGGCAAAAGTAATACAGCAAACCCTGGTCCCCTCGGAACCTGCACTTTTTGGCTCGTTTGAGGCACTGGTCCCTGCCGCACCCCATAGCGTTATTGAGCGCCTGAACGCTGCCATTCGTACAGCGGCTCGCCAGGAAGGAGTATTACTGCTGGATCTAGCCGCCCTGGCTGCACAGGGCAGCTATGGCCAAGGACTGGCCGAGCCGGTCCGCTGGCACCAGGCCAAGCAGCTGGTCAGCCCGACCCTGGCACCGCTGTACGGCGATCACCTCGCCCGGATTCTGGCCGCCAGGGTGGGCCTGTCGCGCAAGTGTCTGGTACTGGATCTAGACAATACTCTCTGGGGTGGCGTCATAGGAGACGATGGCCTTGAGGGTATCAAGCTGGGACAGGGCAGCCCTAGTGGAGAGGCCTTTCTCGCCTTCCAACGTTATGTGGTGCGATTGGCTGAGCGCGGCGTGATCCTTGCGGTGTGCAGTAAAAACGATATGGCGGTGGCTGAGGCAGCCTTTGAGCATCCTGAAATGCTCATCAAACGAAGCAGCATTGCCGCCTTTGTAGCGAATTGGGAAGACAAGGCTGGGAACCTTCGCCGAATCGCTTCTATGATCGATATCGGCCTCGATAGTCTGGTTTTTGTGGATGACAATCCTGCCGAGCGCGATATCGTCCGCCGAGAATTGCCAGAAGTCGGCGTACCTGAATTACCTGAGGACGTTGCCGATTACGCAGCTCGTGTTGCCGCAGCGGGCTATTTTGAATCGGCCTCCTTTACGACCGATGACGCCACGCGAGGGCAAAACTATGCGCTCAACGCTCAGCGCAAAGCCGCCCTAGGGCAGGCAACAGACATGGAAGGTTACCTACGCGGCCTGGAAATGGTGCTCACTGCTACCCGCATAGGTACCGCCGAGCTGACCCGTAGCACCCAGCTGATTAACAAAACCAACCAATTCAATCTGACGACTCGCCGATATGGCGAGGCTGAAGTCGAGCGCCTGGCTGAAGACCCACGGGCAATCGCACTTGCTATCCGCCTAAAGGACAAGTTTGGGGACAATGGCCTGATCAGTGTGGTTCTGGCTCGCCCAGACTCATGCCTTGCTCCTAAAGAGCTATACATCGACACCTGGCTGATGAGTTGTCGGGTATTGGGCCGACAGGTCGAACAGGCCGTGCTGGATGTACTGATCACGACTGCCACCAACGCAGGCTATCACGCCTTGATTGGTGAATACCGGCCTACCTCGCGCAACGCCATGGTGGCTGAACATTATCCAAAGCTTGGATTCGTTTCCAAAGCGGCTCCTGAAGAACACATCCCAGACGCCCAGTTCTGGCACTACGACATGACTACTCCCCGCAACGTCCCCACCCACTTCATTGAGGTAACCCACGCATGAACAAAGCTGATATCTACACCGCACTTACCCAGGTATTCCGAGACGTCTTCGATGACGACACGCTTGTCCTTTCCTCTGAAATGACCGCTGACAACATAGATGGCTGGGACAGCCAAACACATGTGCTGTTAATCGTCTCGGCAGAGCAGCGCTTTGGAGTCAAATTTAGAACAGCGGAGTTGGAGTCCTTAAAGGACGTAGGTCACTTCGCTCAGCTCATCAGCGAAAAGCTTAACGGAAAGTAAACCTATGAAGCGGACCGCAGAAACAATCAAGGACAGAGTAGGTGTACCGTCTGCTCGGATAAGCCCAAGGTATCTGGTTGCAGTATTGGGCGGAATGCTAGGCGCCATGGTGGCCTTCTGCGGCCTGCTATTTGGGCTGCATGCATCCGATAATCTCCCTCCCCCCGCCTTTTCCAATAGTCTATGCGTGGACGAGAAACTGAGTTTTCTAAGAAACCACCCTATCAGCTCGCCCGATCTACTGGTCATTGGCTCCTCAGTTGCCTGGCGACATTTTGATGGGGACGCTTTGGTACAGGCATCGCCTGGAGCGAAGCCTCTTAATGGCGCCTTTTGCGGGTTGCATGCCAACCAGTCCGTGTATGTAGCTAACTGGCTCCTGGACAGGGAGCCCAGCGTTCGTCAGGTTGTCATGATCATTGATCCACTGGACTTTGCTGGCTGTTGGAAGGTGCCAGATGCGGTGTTCAACCGTAGCGACGCTGATCGCTACGTGTATGAGCAAGCGCCCGTCTGGAAGTATTATCTGAATTACTTTGCGCCTGGCTCGTTGCTGCGTAATGCCTTGAGCATAAAAGATCAGCGTAATGACCGAAGCGACTTCGATCCGCTGGTCTTTAATCGCCATGGTGACGGTCCGCTTTATACAAACAACAGTCGTGACCTCTTGTACGGAGCCCCGGAGCCGCTGGACAGTGGGTGCTTTTCGGCTCTGAAGTCGCTGGCAAGCCGCTTAAAGCAGGACGGCTTACCATTTACGGTAGTTTCAACGCCATTGCATCCGGACTGGAAAGCACAGCACGACCCTACCGGAGCGTTCCTGGATCGCTTTGATAACGAAGTAATCACTGCCTTGTCGGCGACACCGGCCAAGTACTGGAATGCAGACAAACAATGGACCGCTCCAGAGGGTGCCTTTGTCGACGCTATCCACCTGCGCTGGTCTGCCGCCCAAGCGTTTTCCAAAGCTCTGGTACAGCAACTTGATCTGGACCTACCGGCGATCCAAGTGGAGATGGAGAGCCGCGCCTTAACTCCGGATAGCCAACCAAGCATGGCTGCTGCCAATAACACAGCTCAGAATCAGATTACGTTTTAACTTACGGAAACGCGAGGTAGACCACTAGTAACAATGGTCTGCCTGGCCGTCAGGTTGGTTGAGAGGGTTAGACGCCTTGAAAGTGTTGCATCCAGCACTCGCTGAAAGCAGTCTGCCAGTCTGGCAGCGTAACACCCCATTGGGCTTTGATCTTTGAACAGTCCAAGCGCGAGTTTGCCGGACGCTTTGCCGGAGTTGGATAATCGGAAGAGGGAATCGGAGACAGAGCTGCACAGGTAATGCCCTGTGCAGCCAGTTTCTCAGCAATGAGCTGCGTAAAGCCAAACCAGGATGTCTCACCTGATGAGACCAGGTGGTAAATACCCCATTCGCCTCCGGTAGAACGCGTGTATCGCTCAACAATCTGCTGAGTTACCGCTGCAATTGTTTCAGACCAGGTAGGCGCCCCTCTCTGATCGTTAACCACATTTAGTATGTCTCGCTCCTGCAGGAGTCTATACATGGAGCGAAGAAAACAATGACCATCCTGTGAGTATACCCAGCTGGTACGAAGGATTAGGTACTTGCCTCCTACGGCCTGTATAGCTTTTTCACCCTCAAGCTTACTGCGCCCATAAGCGTTAATGGGGCGCGGCGGTATCTCCTCGTGATAGAAACCATTGTGCGCCCCGTCAAATACATATTCAGTTGAGAAGTGAATAAACGGGATATCAAGCTTTGCCGCTGCCTGAGCAAGAATACCAGGGGCTTTAGCGTTAACCGCGAACGCCATAGCCTCATCGGATTCTGCCTGGTCAACAGCAGTATACGCGGCGGCGTTAATGATTATGTCAGGCTTGATTGCCATAACGGTTTCATAAATAGCATCCGTCTGGGCAAGGTCTAGCTCTTGTCTACCTAATACAACTAAATCGTCAGAATGCTTGAGGCAACGCTGTAAGGCCTTGGAAACCTGTCCCGAGCGCCCATTAATCAATATTTTCATACCCTTCCCATACTCCCTGTTAACAAGGGTGGAATATATTTGTTAGGCACCTTACAAATGAGCATTGCTTACTGTTATAGGTATAGATTACGGTCTGAAGCAATCTCGGCTAATCAATAGCGGCGATATGACATTAAGGGGCTATTTGGGTTCTCTATAAATGGAGAAAATCCTTATTTTCAGAGGGTTCAGGTAACTATCAACCAGACCAGTCACCGTATTCACCTACTGATGATAGGCCAGTTCTAGACAACAGCAGAAAAAGCCTATGTATTTGCTCTAAGTTCCAGCGCTACCAGGACTGAACGGATACCAAAGCTCCTCACCTAAAGTGCTATAGGACAAGCGGATGTTAAGAGCGCGGATTGACCTCAAGGACGATATTGGGAGCGGAAGGGTAAATTAGCGCATCGCCACTTATAGGGATAGACACAGGGTTTCGACTTGTTGGCATGTGACCTAGATCTAAGGCTAGCTAGCAAACGCTGCAATTACCTCGTACTTGGATCTTCACCCCAAAGGAGTGTCTTGTCTGCATCGCGCAACGGACGTTATGGTAAATCTGGTGTTTGAGTAGATAGACCAAACTAGAGCACAGACGAAACCCGCAATATTGATAATATTCCCTTAAGGGAATATTATTCCCTCCATGGCATGGGAAATCGAATTCACAGACGAGTTTGAAGGCTGGTGGGAGGATCTGACTGAAGCAGTTCAGGAGGACATCGATGCCCACGTAACCCTTCTAGAGGAACGGGGTCCTCAGCTTCCGTTTCCGTTTTCAAGTGGGATCAACGGCTCCAGGCATGAGCATATGCGTGAGCTCAGGGTGCAAAGCGGAGGTAGCCCTATCAGGATCTTTTATGCCTTCGACCCTAGACGCGCAGCCATTCTCTTGATCGGCGGGGATAAGACTGGGGACAACCGCTTTTACGAAAAAATGATTCCAGTAGCTGACCGTCTATATGACGAGCATCTGGAAGAAATAAGGAAAGAGCAGAGGTAAGCATCATGTCTGGTAAGAAGTCGTTTTCATCTTTACGTGACAGGATGTCCCCTGAGTCGAAAGCACGCAGTGCTGAAAAGGCTACTGCGTTACGCGCAGAGATGGACCTGTCCGAAATCCGCCGTGCCCGTAAGCTATCTCAAGAGCAGCTTGCTGAAATACTACATGTGAGCCAGGGAAGCGTCGCTAAACTCGAAAAGCGGACGGATATGTATATCAGCTCTATGCGCCGCTTTATTGAGGCAATGGGGGGCGAGCTGGAAGTAACGGCCAAATTTGCAGATCACACTGTACGGATCAGCCAGTTCTCTGATCTAGATAAGGCCAATCCATAGTCCCGCTCCCGCTTCTCTAGTGAGATCTTGTTGATCGTAAAAGTCGATTGGAAGCGTTAGCAAACTTCGGATGAAAGGGTTTTATCTTAGTAAGACCCTATTGTGCCCTCCAGACTACACGACACGCCCTGGAGACATGCTGCGCTTCTTCCTGCAGAGCCCAGCGTAGTTCAAGTAGCGATCTGCCGACTTGGCTTGGATGAGGCCGAGTGGATTCCAGTTGTAGACGGTGTTGCTAGCTATGAACCAGAACGTTCAGCGTGACTTCTCAAAGACACCAGCTGAGCTTAAAGCGTGAAAAAATTTTAGAGACATGTGAAAAGGATCACGGCAAAATCGCAGAAATTTTTCGGAAGTGTGAAGGACCATACGATGGCTGCCTCAAAAGAAACAATAACAAAACTTAAAAAACTTAAAATTATTAAGTTTAGAGCTCTAGAGGATCTTGAAGTAGACTTTGGAGACCGAATAACCGTTATATGCGGCAAAAATGGTACGTCTAAGTCCTCGATATTAGGGATCGCAGCCCAAGTTTTTAACTTCACAAGAGATTATTCTACAGGAAAAAAACTGAGCTATAAGACATTAACTAATGATTTCTTTAAATCGCAGCCATCTGATCATTTTCGTTTGTCCAAAGAATATGATGTAACAGGTACTATGAATACCGAGGTTACTATATTTGATGGATACACTAAGCAGCTGGGTCAGATGAACCTAAGAATTTATGATTATGAGGATCGCCCAGATCCAAGGCCTGTAGTCAGGAATAATAGATTAAGGCCAGGGAGCCAAACTAGCTGGAGTCCAACTCATCCTGTAATCTACTTAGGCTTAGACAGACTAACGCCCATAACTAAGCGTGAAAAATACGATTCATATCATTTACAATATCTTGAAGACAATAAAGATTTATTCTTAGATTTGAATCGTAAACTGCTAAATAAAAAAGATTCGTCTAGAGCAACGGCAACGACAGGGTCGCTGAGCTCTGCAGTAGTGCACGGAGATAATTATGATCAAAATTCCGTTTCAGCTGGAGAGGATAATGCTGGCCAGCTAATTTTAGCACTAATGTCATTCGAAAAATTAAAGAATGAATATCCCGGTTATAAGGGCGGGCTCCTTTTAATCGATGAAGCCGACGCTGGTCTATTCCCGGCTGCCCAGATAGCACTGATCAAAATTCTATCTAGATTAACTGATAAATTAGATTTGCAGGTTATCATGACAACTCACTCCCCTACAATGATAGAGGAGGTCTACAAATTACATAAAATTGATAACTCAAAGTATAAGACTGTTTATCTGAGTGATACGTGGGGAAAGATTGCGAGACAAGAAGATATATCATGGATAGATATACTTGCTGATCTTAATACTAGAACAGTAGAGGTCAGCAACTCTGTAAAGCTACCTAAGATAAATGTCTACTTTGAGGATGGAGAGGCATGTGACTTCTTTAACGCAATTGTCACTAATAGAAAAATACGAGAAGTAATCAGTCAGCTAAAAGAAGTTACTTTGGGTTGTAAACAATACTTAACTCTAATAAATAGTGGTATCCCTGAGTTTAGTAAGAAAAGTTTGATAGTGTTAGATGCTGATGCATACGATGGAAAGAAATTGAGTTATGACACAGTCATTTTGCTTCCAGGGCCTTTACCGCCAGACCAGCTAATTTTCGAATTTTTATACAACCTAGACGATTCTGACCCATATTGGAGAAACCAGTTTAGCTTTACCAAAGCTGTTTTTAGAAGGATCGCTGATCCAATTTTAAGTAGACTTGGGCTAAGAGGCAAAAGCATTGAACTGCTGAAGTTTATTCAAGAAGATCGAAAAAGAAATAACCAGCCTGCACTAAGAGATCTTTTCAAGGCATTTTATAACGATCCTGAGTTGCAGGCGATGATAAACGGTGGCGTAAAAAATAACCCTTGGCGGCTATGGAAAAAAATTAACGCTGATAAAAGCGATATGTTTCAGCATAATTTTAAACGGCAGCTACAAAGGATTGCGATAAACGGCTATGGTCTAGATGCTTCAGCCATGTCCTACTTGGACATCTAGAAATATAATTATACTGGTTATTTTTGTATATTTTGAGGATTTTAAATGTCTGTTGCTCCGTCATTTGTTACTCCATTACGCTATCCAGGAGGGAAAGGGCGCCTAGGCGCCTGGCTGGCTAAGCTAATTGAGCATAACGGGCTTGATGGAGGCACTTACATAGAGCCTTATGCTGGCGGAGCAGGTGCAGCTGTATATTTACTTACTAAAAATTATGTGGAAAATATAGTTATTAATGATATAGATCCTGCAATCTATTCGTTTTGGTGGTCTATTTTTAATGATAGCGATCGATTCCTTCGATTGCTTAATGATACTCCTGTTAATCTTGATATATGGAATGTTCAACGAGAAATTTTCTTAAAGGGTGATAGTTCTGATAAAACTGAGCTAGGTTTTGCTACATTTTTCCTAAATCGAACTAATAGATCAGGCATTATCAAAGGTGGTGTTATCGGAGGAAAAAAACAAGATGGTAAATATAAGTTAGATGCCCGCTTCAACAAGAAGTCTTTATCTTCTCGAATTGAGGAATTGGCCCTTATTGCGTCAAGAGTAAAGCTTGAAAATTTAGATGCTATGGATCTAATTGCTAGAGAGGACACGATTGAAGGGAAAAAGCTTATTTATTTAGACCCTCCCTACTTTAAAAAAGGAAGTCAATTATATAGAAATCATTATAAGCCTAGTGACCATATAGAAATTAGCAGTTTCGTCACGGGTTTAAAGTCTCCATGGATCGTTACTTATGATAACTGCGAAGAGATTCATGAGATTTACTCTGGTAAAAATAAGCAGGAATTCTCTTTTCATTATTCAACACATATAGCAAGACCAAAAGCTCAAGAAATAATGTTTTTCGGAAATCTTTCTTTGCAGTCTCCGCCTACTATGAGGCGTTAATTTTAAATTTGTCTATAGCTTCTAGCGCGTTTTAAATGCTAAAAGTAGAGTCATTTTCTATTTTAAGAATCTTGCTATTATTAGATGTGTATACGTTCAACCTCCCCCAAGCTTATTTCATCCCGGCGTCGGTCATATAGCTGAGTCGTCTTGGTTGATGAGTGGTTAGCCATCGCCGCCGCAATTTCGATCGTCCCTCCATTCTTAAGATACGCTGTAATCCCTGTAGCTCGGAAGGTATGGTTGCCGATCTGGGTACCGATCCCCGCTGCCTTAGCGCGACGACGCACCATGGCATGCGCATTGGACTGATGCAGCGGCGTGTTGCTGAGCTGATCAGTTCCACGCTTTATAGTTCGAAAAAGTGGCCCTTTAGGGTCATTTCCAATACCGGTTTGATCCAGATAGGCGTGCAAGTACTCCTCCAGGGCGTGATGGCACGGCATCTCATGGCGTTTGCCGCCCTTCTCTTTCAGCCGCACCCACAGCCGGCGATTTTGGATATAGAGATCCTCTACCTTCATCGCCAGCGCGGCGCCGATACGGGCAAAGGAAAACACCATCAGCCCAATCAGGGCGCGGTCTCTGAGCCCGGCCGGCGTACTGATATCGATGCTGTCCAATAGCTGCCGCGCTTCTGTGGCGTCTAATACAGGCGTCTTGCCCTGACGTGCCGTGTGCCGTGGCCCACGCACCGATGCCGCGGGATTCGTAGGAATTACCTGTCCTGTTACCAGCCAGTCGAAGAGATGCTTGAGTGCCGCCAGGCGTTGCTTGACCGTGGGCGCCGACACCTGCTGCGAGAGCAACTCGATCCAGGCTGCCACGTGTAGCGGCTGCACCTGGGTAATAGACCCGACTCCAACCTCTTGGCACCACTGCAGAAAATCTGCCACCGCTCGCCCATACGCGCGCCGGGTATTCGGATTGCGAATATTCGAGGTAAAGAATTCCAGGAAGCGAAGCTGCGCGTGATCCCCCGCCTCATGGATGAGTGCCGGCAGCGGAGGCAGTGATGAAGTGGAAAGCAGGCTAGGCAACATGGAATCTATTGATCTCGTCTTTTTGATTAGAAATTTTCATACAGGCGCCAAAACGACCCTTTGCCTCAGAATAGCCGAAAAGAGCGTTTGATAAAGGACATTATCAAGTGTATGACAGGTAGGATGTAACCCGCTACACTTGTTCATAGTTACGGAGGAAAAGACCTTGACTTCATCTCAAAAAAGCTCTAGTGCTCGTGCGGGTGAATCATTTGGCAGAGGCATAAAGAGAGTGTGGGCAACCTTTAACCTCTTTGAGGCTTGGCTTGCAACCATGCTCAATAAACTAGGACTTCCTATACGAGCGTGTCGAATCGCCAGTTTGATCATCAGTTGGTCCTTAAAAGGCTCGCTTCTTTTAATGATGTCGTATGTGGCAGCCTGGTTTGTTTTCCTCGGAGCGCTCATTCTAGCGATTCCTTTCCTAGTCAATGGAGCCAAGAAAGATCCGCTACCTAGTGAGCGCGATCCTATTGAGTGGACTTATGGGCCAGATGGACCTGGGGGGTACAGAGACGGTATCAACATCGCCTCGTTGGATACATCGAAAGAATAATTACTACCATAGTGTTCCGCTTCCATTGCCTTTCTTAACTGTTTCGCTTGGCCAACATAAAATCGGTAAGTGTGAAACCTGATTATTCATTGAAATGAAGATGCTAAAGGGGATAAAAGCCCAAAGGGAAGGGAGTAAAGGAATAGGAGGCAAGGGGAAAAGCTCTATTCTGAAAAGGCTAAGAACGAAAAGGCTACCACGCCCTTCCCCTCCTAAAGGTTACGAGCGAAATCATGCTGAGTTTATTCAGGAAAAAAGGGGAAAAGGTTAGAGAATCTAAAGCAACAGCAACATCGTCTGTTGGTTATCTTAAGCCTGAAAAGGCTACCGTGCTTTTAAGCACTCCCCGTCGTAAGAAGCTTCTTGAGAATATATGGCAACGAACCTCTCTAAGTAAGCGTCAGTTCGAAAAGCTCTATTTAGCTCCAGTTTCTCGATACGCTGAGCTTGTTCAGCAATTGCCTGCATCCGAGAGTCATCATCATTCCTACCCTGGCGGGATGCTGGATCATGGGTTAGAGATTGTCGCCTATGGTCTAAAAATGCGGCAATCAATGATGCTTCCTCCTGGTGGCTCACCTGAGGCCCAAGCTGAGCAGGCTGAAGCCTGGTCAGCAGCAGTAGCCTATGCTGCGCTGCTCCACGACATTGGCAAAATAGCGGTGGATGTCGTTGTAGAGTTGGATAATGGTGAAAATTGGCATCCTTGGCATGGACCTTTAAGTACGGCGTATCGAGTTCGGTATGTAAAAGGCCGTGACTACAAACTACATAACGCTGCTGCAGGGCTTCTTTATATGTCCGTTCTAGGGACGGACGCTTTGGACTGGCTTTGTAAATATCCTGAATTATGGGCCGGCTTCATCTATGTGCTTGCTGGCCAGTATGAGCATGCAGGTATTTTAGGTGAGCTAGTCACCAGAGCTGACCAAGCATCTGTAGCGCAGGAGCTTGGAGGTAATCCAACACGTGCCATCAGTTCTCCAAAGCAGTCTATACAGAGACAGCTAGTGGAGGGGTTACGTTATCTCTTAAAAGAGGAGTTGAGACTGAACCAGGCCGAAGCCTCTGATGGATGGCTTACAGATGAAGGCTTGTGGCTCGTAAGCAAGACTGTTTCCGATCGCCTGCGGGCTTATTTACTGGCTCAAGGGGCAGAAGGCATTCCTGATAAGAACTCTGCGGTATTTAACATACTGCAAGATCACTCAATCGTTCAGCCTAATCCAGAGGGTAAAGCTATCTGGAAGGCAACGGTAACTAGTCCAACCGGATGGAAAAATACCTTTACCTTCTTAAAGTTGTCTGCCGCCATGATATGGGGTGCAGAAGAAAGGCCTCCGATTTTCGAAGGGACAGTAGTAGTTGAAGGCGCCGCTTCTAATGATGGGTCACCGATCAATGATGGAAGTGTGACACCTTACCTTTCTTCAACATTCGAAAACCAGGCAGTTCTAGCTACTTCTAAATCAGCTACGGCTTCCTTGCCCAACCCCGATGCACACCAGGCGCAGGCAATACAACTGCCCGAAAAGGCGGGAGCCAAAGTTGACCAGCAGGACGATTATGTAGCAGATCTGTTGAGTATTATGGGCGTCCCTTTGGAAGGGGCCCAGCAGAATGCCGTGCACGAGCCAGAAGTACCTGTTGAGACTAGTCCTGTCACCCATATTCCGGTGAAAGAGTCATCGGTGCCTGTCTCAGATAAGCAAGAATCAGCTACGTCTGTACAAATAGCCTCTACGAAAAAGGATCATGGCATCCAATTTCTTGATTGGGTCCGAACTGGAGTCTTGTTGCATAAGATTGTGATAAATGATGCGAAGGCAAAAGTTCATACTGTAGACGGGACTGCTTTTTTGGTTACTCCAGAGATCTTTAGACGTTATGTTCAGGAGCATCCAGCCGTAGCGGCAGAGGCAAGAAGCCAAGGATTTGATGATGAGTGGCGGTGGGTTCAACGGTGCTTTGAGAAGCTTAGCGCTCACCGTAAACGCTCAAATGGTCTAAATATCTGGACATGCGAGGTTTGTGGACCCCGAAAAACTAAAAATTTAAAGGGGTATCTACTAAATGATCCAAGGCGTGTTTTCAATGAAATTCCTTTCGATAACCCGGCGGTTAGGCTTGTCACTGACAACTAAACCACAGAGAGCATCAGGCCATACTTTTGATGCACCTGGTTACGATAATGAGACGCGTTTCATCTTTCTTTTAGCTTCGTTTTGTACCGCTAAAGTAAAGGCTTCTTACATTTGACATCATTCAGATATGGGATTAAGGTCTACGTTGACAGCTGCGTATCTGCGATCGGGTTTATCTGGCAGATTTGAATTTTGGAAACGCCAACTGAGTGGTATCACTTGCCTTTCGGCTTGCACTCTGGGGGAAAGATAGGCGTTTTGCGCTTATGTATGTTTCTAGCTTTTGAAATCTGAATCGTGAACTCAAAAAACAGATGGTGCAGCTTCTAATGATCTTACATTAGAGGCGTATCATGAAAACGGAAGTTTGCTGTGTAGTGTCCACAAAAGGTGGCATTGGTAAAACCACGCTTGGAGCCTCAGTAGGGGCAATAAGTGCTGATGCAGGGATTAAAACGTTGTTGATCGATATTGATCCTCAACCATCCCTTTCATCTTTTTATCCCATATCTAACGAAGCGCGTGGCGGAACCTATGAACTTATAGCGTTCAACGAAACCCGCCCAGAATACGTTATTTCAAAATCCGAGATAGATAATCTTTCGATTATTGTTTCGAATGATCCTGGTAACCAATTAAACAACATGCTGTTGAACGCAGCTGATGGTCGTCTTCGCCTTTTCAATCTAGTTAAGGCCTTCAAAGATGACTATGAGTTGATTCTTTTGGATACCCAAGGCGCTCGTTCTGTGTTGCTTGAAATGGCAGTCCTTGCCTCTACAAAGGCGGTCTCGCCTATCACGCCCGACATGCTTGCTGCGCGTGAGTTTAACCGAGGTACTAGACAGCTATTAGCTGATTTACAGCCGTTCGCCAATCTAGGAATGCCAACGCCGCCGATAAGCATTGTAATCAACCAGCTAAACGAAACACGTAACGCTAGGATGGTTCATGAGGCGTTGATAAGTACCTTTGCTGAGGATTCTCAGATTAGCGTCATGAATAGCATTATTCCTGATGCAGTTTCCTTTAAAAACTCAGCTACAGAAGGTGTTCCTCCTCACCGGCTCGAGTACAAACGCCCGACCGGCAGGAAAACGCCATCAGCTCTCGAAATTATTCGAGAAGTAGCTAAAGAACTATTCCCTCAGTGGGCCGACCGTTATGACGCTCTAACTGAAAGCAAGGTTGAGTTTTTAGTTAAAGGACGCTAATCATGAATGTTGTTCAATACTTCGACGCGACATTAGTTGCGTTGGATGCGGACACTATGCATCTAACGCTTGCAGATTCTGAACTTAAACTGCCATTTAATATTAATTCTTTTGTCAAACTTAAATTTTTGATAGGGCTTAGGGGCGCAGTCGAGCGAGATATATGTAAAGAGCGTGTACTTTACATCTTTGTACCTTATCGGGATCAATCGCTTAAAAGACTTCCGAAGTTAGATGATTCAGAAGACCCTACTTGTATAGACGCGAGTAGTGTTTTTCTTGGCTGGCATAGCGCAGCACTTCCTGCCGGATTTATTTGGCCAGCGGGGGAGATTCCCCCTGTGCTCAATGTAGGAGGCGATGCGTTATGTGCCCATTGAGCATAGATAGTTCCCCTTGTGACGACTTACAGCTTTATGAGCTGACTCAACTCATTGCACGCCTCTACCAAAGCCCTTATCCGGAGGCTGCCAGTGGTTCTTTGCTTCCACTACTTCAGCCCTTAGAAAAGCTAGGTTTGATCCTTATCTCTCACAGTCCTAGTGATTACCATACAGTTTCACGTTGTTGTCCAGGATCGATGCTGCTGCATTATTTCTGGTCCACTTGGATGCCCGCTTATTATCGATCCAAAGCATTGTTACTAAAGGGCAATAGTAAGCTGCCTATAGGTTCGTCTCGCTGCACCTTGGTTCTCGAAGTGCCTCAAACCCGATCTCAATTGGGCGAAGCCCTACTAGCTCTTAGTCTTAATATTGAAGATTCAGGTATAGCTGAGATTGTCCGCTTTGAAGCTGGTGATAATTCTGCTGGTACAGTCCAGGAGACTGTAGGGGGGGGCCTATGACTTGGAGATATCCTCTACGTCTGCCTCTTGATATGCGCGAGCCGCTGGCGTGCTCTGCAAAAAATGCAAAGCGCTCAATAAACGCTGAGATCGTTTATCGCCTTCAGCAAACAGAAGCCTTGCAAGGTGAGATTGCTGCACTCAAAGCCATTCTTGCTGAGTTAACCGGCCCGGTACATGAGGTTGTGAAATGAAGAAGTCATCCTCCTTAGACATCAGGAATAAACTGCTTCATGGTGGCTTCCAGGCTCGCAGTGAGCCGGCTCAGCAAATGGCTGATCCGCTTGATGATACGCCAATGGTGCTTACGCTAGATCAGCTTAGGCCTTATGAACACAATCCAAGAATGAAGAAAAACCCGCTCTACGATGAACTCAAAGAGTCGATCCGTGAGCGAGGCCTGGATCAGCCTCCGCCGGTTACGAGGCGTCCTGGTGAAGAGTTTTATATCATTCGCAATGGCGGAAATACACGACTGCAAGTACTCAATGACTTGTGGGTCGAAACTCGTGATGAGAAGTTCTACCGTATTCGCTGTTTATTTAGACCTTGGTCAGCGCGGGGAGAAATTGTTGCCTTAACGGGCCATCTCGCCGAAAACGATATGCATGGCGCTCTAACGTTTATCGAACGTGCTCTGGGAGTTGAACATGCTCGTCAAATGTATGAGCAGGAAGTAGGCGAAGAGATCTCTCAGAGAGAGCTAGCGCGCCGCCTCAAAGCGGACGGCTACCCGATATCAAATTCCCATATAAGTCGAATGCAAGATGCTGTGCGATATCTTTTGCCAGCAATCCCTACTTTGTTGCATGGGGGGTTAGGCACTGACCAGGTTATCAAGATTACAGCGCTTCGTCGTGCTTTAGCTGCAGTCTGGGATTCCTATGGCGAGAAAATACCAGCAAATCATCAATTTGATGACTTTTTTCAAGATGCGCTAGCTTCCTTCGATTCGAGCTCTGAGCCTTTTTCTATAGCCAGATTCCAAGATGAACTCTTAGGGCGTCTTAGCAGTTTAATCAGTGTTGACTACAACCTTCTTGAGCTAGATCTTGAAGATGTAGTCACTCAAAATAGAAGGGCTGCGCCTTCTAACAATAAAGTCTCTCAGCAGGACATAGGTTCACTTACTGAACTGCAGTCCCAAGAACACCCTGCTGAGAGTAACTCAAATACGCAGGTACCACCTCAAAAGACTAGTAGTACAAGGACCAAGAAAAGTAGTACTGCCTCTCCTATATCGGATGGCTCGGCGGTTGTTGTTAGTCATGAAGGTAATGCCAGTTTTGAGCAGATAATAGTCGACGCTTTGGCCGCAGACGCTGCCATAAATGATGTCGATTCATTAAGGCTACAAGCTGCGCAACTTGCGAGTGAAATTGCAATCAGTGTTGGCCTTCAAGATGAGCTGGAGTTAATCAGCTCAGGAATAGGCTTCACCTATCGCAATAAGGATGGTGATAAAGCTCTATCACCACTCGCATCTTCAACTAAAAACTTACTCGCATCATTGGCTGGTAGCGAGCCGCAAGTCACCAATCTCGGTGCGTTATTACTAGGCTTACCGCTAGGTAATGAGCATTCCGATAGTGAAGTCTTTCGCCTTAACGACGATGATCTTATTCGGCTGTTTCGCCTGATTAGGGTTGCTCGGAGATTAGTCGGAGGAAGCACTGTGACTTCGGCAGGCGACAGTAGTCGCTAGAGCAAGGAGAGGGATATGTCACAGTCAACCAATCAGCATCCGTTGAATCAAGCGATAATAAATCAGGTATTGCATGATATCCGAAATGGCCAAACCCGGAAGGTCATGGCTATGGGATTCCATGAGCAGGATTTATTGGCTCTTAAGGAAGCACAGCTAGTTAGTTTGCTCGTTAACTCTAAGGTTCCATGGGTTTCAGTAACGGTAAACCAAGACGTACTGAGACGAATCATGGGCCAGGCTGCTAGAGATGAGCAGCAGGAACGGATGATTGATCGAGCGTTACGACTAGGTGCTAGCTCAGCACTGATGGAACAGCTATTTGGTCTTACCCATAAAGAAGTAGCTTTAAGACGCTCTGTATTAGGCATCCCTTCAAAGAAAGGGAGATGGCCTGCTATCACCGAAGCTCAAGAGCATGACTTATGGGATCGTTGGAATACGCTTCAGAAGCAATACAAAGTGGATTACCGAGACAACATCGCCGTCTTAGATTTGGTAATGCTTCTTGTCGAAGAGCAAGCAAGCGGTATTCCAGGACTTGATGATGGTCCACCCCTCACCGCGATATGGAGTACTGTTCAGTCGTGGATTGATCAAGGCCTTCTTCGTTAAGAGCTTCTGTTGTGGCTCACCACGGTTTCAGTATGAATAGGGAATCCTTTACTCGTGTTGTGGCCCACAACAGCTGTTTTAACCCTAATATAATTTTCACAAAGTCCACCTTTTCACCAGACAGGTTAAAACACCGGGGCGAAACTTGGGCTTTTATGACAGGGAAAATCCGCCATGTCCGATAACTTCCAGTTGAACCTGGGTTCTTTGCGTAGCTCGATGAAGCTTACCCTTCATACCCACCATGCAGCTCGGATATGGAGCGGGAGACCAGCAACAGAAGGAAAAAACGGCATTATTGGCCTAAGTGGCTTTGTAAGCATTATGAACAAAATGAAGAAGGGCGCCGAGCAGGATGATCCTTACTCAGACTGGTGGATGATTCGTGTTGAGGAGCGACTCTTAAAAGCCAAAGAGCAGATGAAAGGGATCAATCAGCAGCTAGATGAAGTTATGGCGAAATTACCCCCAGCGCTTTCTATTGGCGATAACCTCAACGTTCATCCTGTAAGCCTTCCTCTCTTCGTTAATGCTCAGCTGGGCTTCATGGCTGTGTATCTTCTCACTGATTATGACGATCTAACGAGGCGCCTTCTGCTGGCCCATCATACTGCCCTGATAGGACGTAGAGATATGGAGCATTGGATTGATGAAGGTGCTCATATTTTACGCAGTGTTTTTGGGCTGGCTCAGCAGTACAAATTCTCCGGCGCAAGTCGAGATGATTTTGCTGCAAATAATGCAGTAGCTAGGGCTGCTCGAGAGAAGTTCGGAGAATTGCCGCAAGACGTACTTGAAGGGAGTCGCAGATCAGAGTTTGCTCCGCCCATAATTAAGGGATCGGGTTCAAATCGGCCAGCAATGCAAGATGAGCCCGTCAACCATTATCAAGAAAATGACTGAACGTTAAAGAAGGTGCTGATTCAGCTATGAATAATTCATATGAGTTGCTGGGCCAGCCTTTCTATCAGGCCCTGGAATACGGAGCCTCCCTAAAAGGCCTTTTAAAGCCTTTTAAGGGTAAGGGAGAGCTCGATCGCTTTGTAGCTCAATGCCAAGCAATGCAGAGCCAGCTTACAAAAGCTGCGATGGAAATAATTATCCCTAATGCTGCCAAATATCCTTTCTCATTACTCCCTATTCGGCTGATGCACCAGACTAGTAAGTCAGGAGTTGTCTTCTTGCGGTGGCGACGATGCGATAGAAGTAAAATGGGTACAGAGGTTTGGCAGGAAGTGCTTCAAGACCCTCGTACTTCTTTTGCAATGGCGTCGAAGCTACATGCATTGGAGCAGCAGCGGATTTTGCTAAATATGCAAATGAGTCTGATCCATACAATTAGCAGACAAGCTGCTGAATGTGCCAAGAAGATGGAGCAGGCGGATGAGGCTTACAACTTATCTGTCTCAACTATCAGCAAGAAGCGGAGACAAGACTATGGCTACTGATTTTTCAGGTGAAGGAAATATTGGATCTCAGCCAGAATTCCTAGAATTTCCTAACCCAGGAGGAGAGCCTAGACGTTTGCTAAGGCTCAACGTTTATTTTGACAACCTAGTCCCGCATGGCCAAGGTGAGTTTGAAGACCGAGGTGGTTTTTGGGCGAATGTCGAATGGTGGCATAGAGATGCTAAACAGTTCGCGTCAGTATTTTCTAAAGGGATGAGAGTTATCGTTCCAGGGAAGATAATTTTGGATCAGTGGACGGACAATCAAAACGAAGAGCGCTCCGCTTTCAAGATCCGCGCGGACCGGATAGGTATCCTGCCTCATCGTATAGAAAGCGTTTGCCTGCAGCCTCCTAAGTACACAAATGTATCCGAAAATTCTTCTAATACCAGCCCTAGATAAGGGTGTTTCCGATGTGTTCCGAATTTAGCGTTGTGGGCCACAACAGCCGCCACCGGTCGAAGCTTCAATAAATGAACCTTAGCCTACAGGCCTCTTATTTACTTTTCTGTCATGAAGAGGTTTGCAGGAAAGAAGGCTTTTTGAGTGGTCTTGGCTATTAAAGGAGCAACTATGAAAAAATTAAAACTTAGTCACTTGGCTATAAGTAGCCTTTTAGCTTCAGGAATATTTCTTTTAGCCGGCTGCTCCGACAACCAAGTCAGCTATGGCGGATCGTGTATGACTTGTCTGGATAACCCCATAACAGGGGCTCCTATGAATTACGACCCAGCTAAATATTCAAATAAAGTGCAATCAGGAGGAGCCTCAAGCAGTACGGGGATGTCGACAATGTCTGCCCCGCAAACTATTGCTAAAGACTCTATAACTCTTTCGTTTGGGCGCGATGTCGATACAACTGCTATGCGTATCAAGGAATCTTTTGGATTCATGAGTCGTGAGGAGGCGATCGCTGAGATGGGACCATCTGGGAAGATGATGTTTGCAGGTCCTGGCTATGCTTATAGAGCAGATCCAGGTTCTATGTACATTATGAAGACACAAGCATATAGCGGTGATCTAACGGCCACGGTCACGAAGCAAGGTTCCGGTACGCAAGTGGTCATGAAATACGCACAAAAGCATACTGGCGGTGCGCCTATAAGCACTGTCATGACTGACATCAGGAACAAAGCACAACGAGCTGTTCAGTAAATTTAAGTTATCTTATGTATTCAAGAATGCCCTCAGATTGAGGGCATTCTTATAATAGCCTTGGAAAATAAGACAATTAATTGTTTTTTTTATGTTCCGCTTTTATCAATGATAAAACTCTAAGTTCTTGTCAATCTTCAGGTATTGGTTTATGCCAGATTAACTGGAGATGGTCATGAAGCTCTTGCTAGAAGTTACGCCTCAGCTAGGCACTAAAAAGCCTAATAAGGACCAAGGAAACATCCTTGTAAGAGGCTAAGTAATGATTTGCTCTTCACAGGCTAAAGTCAGAACAAAGCCCTCAGTTACTCTGTGCAATAGCGGTCTAGGGCTTCTTCAACGCGCCATTTATGATGGATATGACTTTGGGCTAAAGTTTTCTTATTTAGAGGGCGCCAATAAGCTGCTGTTAGCAAAGGGAGGCTCATACATTCGAAATAGACAACATCCCTATGCTCACTATTGGCGAGTACCTAAGGCCCATTTGCTAAATGACCTAGAGGCTTTCTTCGGGGCGTTGTTACAGTTGGCTAAAGGTAAATATGTCCAGTCTTGGTCAAACTTCTCTCAAAAGCTAAATACCGCTCAAGAAAACATCCAAAATACGGCATTCATCTGGGGGATGCGCCTACGTCTTGCGCCGCTAGCAGAGGGCGGAACGTTACTTTCTGGTGATTATCACCCAGGCTGTGTTGCTGTAACTCAACGGATGAAGGGTCGTTATCTTAGTCACTGTCGGTCATGGCGCATTCCTGCTTCAGCCGAACTCATCTGCAGTAATCTTATTCTTGAGTTAGGGCTATCAGAAGATCAGATTGAACTGCTCGATGTTATCCAGGAATTTCACTCTGATGGCTCTTTAGTCCCTGTCAAAGACATAACACGTATCTCCATTGGTGGAGCTCTGACGCTATCAAGGCCGGACGCGAGAACTTACGGAGAGGACAGTGAAAGTGATATTTATCTCGCCGCTGTTTCACCAATTACCACCACGCAATGGGAAGAAAAGAAGCTAGCAGAGGCGCTTAAGCCTTACTCATTACTTCCACATCAGCCGGCAGGAATAAGGCATCTGCTGCAACGAAGTAGTGCTCTGCTTGCAGATGACATGGGGCTAGGTAAAACGAGACAGGCTGTTATAGCTGCATCAATCCAAGCTGCTGGAAGGCCTGTGTTAGTAGTAGTTCTAGCGAGCCTGATAATTAACTGGGAGCGAGAAATCAGACAGGTCTATTCTGATGCGAAGATTTCTAGGCAAGCTTTTGATGAAGAGGCGCAATGGACAATTGTCAATTATGAAAGACTCAGTGACTACGTCCCGATAGCTGATCGTTTTGCGGTGATGATTATTGACGAGGCTCATAGACTAAAAGAGCCTACAGCGGCTTGGACCCGCTACGGGTTTGATATCGCAGCCAAAATTTCGAATCGTTATCTATTAAGCGGTACGCCAGTCCTTAATCGAGAGTCTGAGCTTCACACTCTTTTGCGCTTGTCAGGCCATCGAATAGGCCAGCTCCCTTTAAAGGATTTCTGCGAGCGCTTCACTGGGAGCCCAACTTTTCGTCAGGCACTTCGTCTTGAAATTAACGATTGGATGTTGCGTAGACGTAAGGATGTTCTGCCAGGACTTATGGGGAAAAAGCGGCAAATCGTCCCAGTATCTTTGAGTAAAGAACAGTTTGGAGAATATAACGATATCAGTTCAAGTGGTCGGCCTGTTTTTGCTCGCTTAGGGTTGTTAAGGCAGTTTTTGGAGCGGGCTAAGGTTTCGATAGTAGTGGAATGGTTAGCGGAACTCGATGCTACAGATAAAGTAATTTTGTTTTGTGAATACAAAGAGACGGTGACAGCTCTCAAAGCTCACTGTGAGGCCGTAGGTTTAGGCTGTGTGACTCTGGTAGGTACCGATAGTGTAACTAAGCGGCAAAAATCGATTGATTCCTTTCAGCAGAACGCTGAAACCCAGATTTTCATTGGAACGACCTCGGCTGCAGGTACTGGAAACAACTTGACAGCAGCCAACTATGTTTTCTTTTTAGGATTGCCTTGGACGCCTGGCTTGCAAGATCAGGCCGAGGATCGCGCTTACCGCAATGGTCAGCGGCGCTTGGTGATGGTGAAAATACCCTTGGTTGAAAACACTATTGATCAGCAGCTGTGGCAAATGCTTGAAGAAAAACGCCTCATTTCTAAAGACCTTGTTGAGCCAGAGGCCATAAAACATAGCCAAGCAGCTCTAGCTCAGGGGCTCATGGCATGACTTCGATTATCGACAGCCAAACTGATCTTGGAGACAGCCATGAGACTCTTCCTTTGTGAAAAGCCAAGCCAAGGAAAGGATATCGCCCGGGTTCTTGGAGCTACTAAACGCAGCGATGGATGTATTCATGGTGAAGGCCTAATTATCACTTGGGGGATTGGCCATTTACTCGAGGCAGCTCCTCCTGAAGCTTATGGTGACCATTTCAAGAATTGGACAATCGAGGCGTTACCAATCCTTCCGGATCATTGGAAAGTCGAGATAAAACCTAAGGTTTCATCTCAATATAAGATTGTTAAAAAGCTCTTGAACGAGGCCTCTGAGCTAGTTATTGCGACTGATGCTGATCGTGAGGGGGAAATGATTGCTCGTGAACTCATAGAGCACTGCCAATATCGAGGCCCAATATATCGTCTTTGGCTGTCGGCACTTAACGACGCCTCTATTCGGCAAGCTTTATCTGCTCTTAAGCCAGGAGCTGAGACATATTCAATGTACCTTTCAGCACTAGCTCGATCCCGCGCTGATTGGCTGATAGGTATGAATTTTACTCGTCTATTTACGCTGCTAGGCCGTCAAGCAGGCTATCAAGGCGTGCTTTCTGTTGGCCGCGTCCAAACGCCTACGCTGCGATTAGTGGTTGAGCGGGATCGTGAGATAGCTAATTTCAAAGCAATTCCGTATTGGAAGTTAGAGGTGCAACTGACTGCCAATGACAAGTCCTTTGTGGCTCAGTGGAAGCCTCACAGCGATATAACGGATGATCTCGAACGTTGCGTAAGTAAGCAGCATGCAATGAGCGCTCACGGTCTGCTAGCGACAAAACCAAAAGCTACAGTTAGCTCGGTAGAGGTTGAGCGTGTGAGGGAGACTGCACCGTTGCCGTTTGATTTAGGGACCCTTCAGCAGGTGTGTTCAAAAAAACTAGGATTAGGGGTCCAGGAAACATTGGATGTTGCCCAAGCCCTTTACGAAACTCATAAAGCTACAACCTATCCTCGGACCGATTGTGGCTATCTACCAAGCAGTATGCTACCTGAGGTTCCTAGCGTTCTTGACGCTCTAGTTAAGACAGATCCGGCCCTCAAGGAGACATTGAGTTCTTTAAATCTGAACCAGCGCTCTAGGGCTTGGGACGACACCAAGATAACGGCACACCACGGAATAATTCCAACGCTTGAGCCTGCGAATCTAGCTGTCATGTCTGAAAAAGAACGTGCAGTTTATGTGCTGATCAGAGCTCATTATTTGGCTCAGTTTCTACCTCATCATGAATATGATCGAACGGTAGCTAATTTAGAATGCCAAGGACTTACCTTGCAGGCAGTAGGAAAGCGTATAGCTGAAGTTGGCTGGAAAACTCTGCTTCCATCTACTGCAGAAGAAGCTGATGCAAATGACAAAGGGCAAGCTCAAATTTTGCCCACTCTGTATCAGGGCTCAAGTGCAAATGTCATAGATAGCCAAGTCAAGGCGATGCAGACTCAGCCGCCTAAGCCGTACACTGAAGGTGATCTAATCAAGGCTATGAAAACGGTAGCCAAGCTGATCAAAGACCCGCGACTTGCACAGAAACTCAAAGAGACAACTGGAATTGGCACAGAAGCTACCCGTGCAGGCATCATCAAAGGGCTCTTGGATCGGGGTTATTTGATCAAAAAGGGGAAGTCCGTAAAGGCTTCTGAAACCGCTATAACATTAATTGAAGCTGTGCCGCCTGCTGTGGCTGATCCAGGAACAACCGCTGTATGGGAGCAAGCTTTGGGGATGATAGAAGCTGGCACCCTCACGCTGGAAGATTTTATCAGCAAACAAGGTGTGTGGATTACGAGACTAGTTGAGCAATATGGGCAGGCTCGTCTAGATCTCAAACTCCCCGAAGGTCCTGAATGTCCCGCCTGTAAAGGAAAGATGATTCAGCGGAGCTCAAAAAAAGGCCTGTTCTGGTCATGTCTACACTACCCAAATTGCCATGGGACAGCGCCGATTTCCGACCGGCCCGGACGCACAAAGCCCACCAAAAAACTCACCACAAAGCCCATATCCATAACCGTGAAAACAGCAGCGGGGACAAGAATATGAGCAGACAATTAGAAAAAATTTCAGGACGAATTTGCAATTTCGTCCATCCGGAATTAGTCTTTGGTTCGGACAAAGTGAAAAATAGCCCTAGGGAAGCAAAATACGTGAATCTCGCTGAAATGCGGATCCTTTATGAGTGCGGTGCGCTGACTGAGGCGACCCTTGCTCCTGCCCCTATGGAGCCAGGTTTCATAATGGTTGTAAAACGCCGAGATGGCAAAGAAGAGATTATGTCTGTGACTAAGGGTGATAGACATAAGATTTACAAGTCGCTTGATGCAGCCTCTTCGGATGCGAAGCGAGTAGGGTTTAAAGAGGTAATTTTGAAAGTGGCTTAACCCAAATAGAAGAAACCAAAAAGCCCGGCTGGTAACCGGGCTTTTTGGAGACAATGAATGAACAGGCGAGTCTTGGCGGGCGCAACCTGTTCACTACACAAGTGAGCTGATTATGGCCTTCGCTTTGCATTCGTGCAAGTTTATGAAAAGCCTTTCATCGACAGCTCACCGCTTCATATGCGGTGAGAGATGTTCATAAATAGGCGTACATACGTATCTCGTGTGAACGAGGGGGGAAATTTTTGCGGGCATCGGCCAGATGCTCCGCGGCTCCATCTTGCTCGTCCAACAACATTAAAAAGTCGACCTAAGATTCTAGAGCGACTGCAGGAATCTATACGTCAGTACTATAGGGACCCCACACGACTGCCATCTCTTAATGCAGCTAATTCAAGTGCTCGCCAGCAGCGAAGTGAAAGACGAGAAGCATGTTTACTTGCACTCACTGTCATCCTCGAATTTACTGACCTCACATCTCTTCGATGCGGCGTGCCCACACGGAGTGGCTTTGTTTCCCTCACGATTGAGTACTTGGCTACCTTCACAGGTCTAGGTTTGCGAAGG